>NZ_CM200227.1:4800000-6677164 GCF_040017195.2 Pseudomonas sp. LABIM340
GTCTGGTGATGCTGCGTTCGGCGGTGTTCGGCCTATCGGCCAGCGCCGTCTGGGCGTTGCTGCCGCTGCTGGCGCACCGCAACCCGGACGGCAGCGCCTCGGTGTACGGCTACATGCTCGGCGCCCTGGGCCTGGGCGCCATCGTCGCCAGCACCATGGTGAGCAAGGCGCGGCAGTGGCTGGGCAGCAGCCGGCTGATCAGTTTCGCCGCCGCCACGCTCGCCGTGGTCATGCTCATCCTCGGCTGGGTCGACAACCTCTGGGTGATCTTCCCCGCGCTGGTGCTGGGCGGCGCCTGCTGGATCGCGGCGGTGGCCACCTACAACTCCGCCGTGCAGATCCTCGTGCCCGACTGGGTCAAGGCCCGCGCCCTGGCGCTGTACCAGACCGCGATCTACGGCGGCCTGGCCGCAGGTTCTTTCCTCTGGGGGCATTTCGCCGAAACCATGGGTGTGCAGGGCGCGCTGATCGCCGCCGGCTGCCTGCTGCTGGTCTCGGTGGCGCTGCTGTACAACTCCCGGCTGCCGGAGCTGGATTCAACCAGCATTGCCCGCGCACCGGGCGGCGTGCCGGGACAGCCGACCTTCGTGTTCAACCCCGAGCGCGGCTCGGTGCTGGTCTCCATCGAGTACCGGATTCCCGCCGAGCGCACCCGTGACTTCGTCCGCTCCGCCAAACCCCTGCGTCGTCTGCGCCTGCGCAACGGCGCGGAGCGCTGGGCGCTGTACCGCGATGTGAGCAACCCGGAGGTCTGGCAGGAACTGTTCCTGGTGGACAACTGGATCGGCCACCTGCGCATGCTCGATCGCCTGACCCTGGAGGACAAGACCATCATCGACAACGTCACCAGCCTGCACGTGGGCGACGCGCCGCCGGTGATCCGCCACGGGGTGAGCTACGAGTCGGGCAGCTACGAGGCGCCGCCGGAGACACTGGGCTAGCGGCCCACAAACAAAAACGCCTCCCGGTCAGGGGAGGCGTTTGGGGTGACGCGAAAGACTTATTCCGCAGCAGGCTTCTTGCGCTTGAGCGGCGCCAGGCCGTCCTGGCTCACGACCTTGGACGGGCCAGTCTTGCGCTTGGCAGCGGGCTTCTTCTTCGCCGCCGCCTTGCCACCGGTCTTCTTCGCATCGTCCTTTTTCTTCTTGGTACCGGCGGCCTTGCCGGAAGCCTTGACCTTCTTCGGCCCCTTGTAGGTGGCCTTCAGCTCGTTGATGACACGCAGCTCGAAGCGCAGCTTGAGGTAGCGCTCGATACTCGACATCAGGTTCCAGTCGCCGTGGCCCACCAGCGAGATCGCCGCACCCGCAGCTCCTGCGCGACCGGTACGACCGATGCGGTGCACGTACTCATCGCCGCGACGCGGGATGTCGAAGTTGATCACCAGGTCCAGGCCGTCGACGTCCAGGCCGCGTGCGGCCACGTCGGTGGCGACGAGGATCTTCACCGCGCCCTGCTTCAGGCGCTCGATGGCCAGCTTGCGATCCTTCTGGTCCTTCTCGCCATGCAGCACGAAGACCTTGTGGCCAGCGGCAATCAGGCGACCGGTCAGGCGGTCGGCGGCAACGCGGGTGTTGGTGAAGACGATGGCCTTCTCGTAGGTCTCGTTGGTCAGCAGCCACTGCAGCAGCTGTTCCTTGTGGCCAACGTGGTCGGTCAGGATCACCTGCTGGCTGACGTCCTCGTTCAGCTCGCTGACGCGGTTGAGCTGCAGGACCTCAGGCTCGCGCAGGACCTTCTCGACCATCTCGTGCAGGCCGCTGCCGCTGGTGGCGGAGAACAGCAGGGTCTGACGCTCGGCCGGGCACTGTGCGGCGAGCTTGAGCACGTCCTCGGAGAAGCCCATGTCGAGCATGCGGTCGGCTTCGTCGAGGATCAGCACTTCAACGTCGCCCAGCGGCAGGTTGCCGGCGTTGAACTGCTCGTTCAGGCGACCCGGGGTACCGATGATGATCTCCGGGTTCTTGCGCAGACGCGCACCCTGCACCTTGAAGTCTTCGCCGCCGGTGATCAGGCAGGCCTTGATGTAGGTGAACTGGGCGAAGCGCTCGACTTCCTTGAGGGTCTGCTGGGCCAGCTCGCGGGTCGGCAGCAGGATCAGCGCGCGGGCGCCGCTCTTGGGCTTCTCCTCGGTGAGCAGGCGATGCAGCAGCGGCAGCAGGAAGGCGGCGGTCTTGCCGCTGCCGGTCTGCGCCGTCACCCGCAGGTCGCGTCCCTCCAGGGCCTTCGGAATGGCCGCAGCCTGGACCGGGGTCGGCTCGGTGAAGGACAACGAATCGAGCGCCTTGAGCAGGCGTTCGTGGAGGGCGAATTGGGAGAACAAGGCAGACCTCGATATCACGTAAAGACCAAATAGCTGCATAGCTTAATGTTTGCCGAGCCGGCGCGCTGGAATTATTGCCGAAGGCGCCTGTGCGCACCCCGCAGCGTCAATAACCCGACAAACGTACCGGCGCCGGACCAAAGGCGATGCCATGCTCTGATGGGCCTGACAAAAAGGAGAATACAGGTGCCATCGACTCTCATTTATTACGTGGCGGCCAGCCTCGACGGCTACATCGCCCGCCCCGACGGCAGCGTGGACTGGCTCGAAGGCTACGGCAGCGAAGCCGACGACCACGGCTACAACGCCTTCTATGCCAGCATCGACGGGCTGCTGATGGGCCGCGCGACCTACCTGTTCTGCCTGAAGCAGGACGAATGGCCCTACCCGGACAAGCCCGCGCTGGTCATGACCCGCTCCAACCATCTGCCCAAGGCCGCGCCGCAGGTGGAACTGGAGCACTACACGCCCGTGGACGCGCTCGCCTCGCTGGAGGCCCGCGGCTGCGAGCGCATCTGGCTGGTGGGCGGCGGCAGCCTGGCGGGCAATTTCCTCGCCGGAGGCTTGCTCGACGAGGTGATCGTCAGCATCATTCCGCACCTGCTCGGCGCTGGCATTCCCCTGTTCAGCATCGGCCTCGAGCAACGCCTGCAGCTGCTGGAGCAGCGCAGCTTCCCCAGCGGCATCGTGCAGATGCGCTACCAGGTTCTGAAGGAAACGCCCTCGCCATGACCATTCATATCGCCGCCGCCTGCCTGCTGGATAAAGCCGGACGCCTGCTGCTGGTACGAAAGCGTGGCACCCAGGCCTTCATGCTGCCCGGCGGCAAGCACGAGCCCGGTGAGACATCGGTCCAGGCCCTGCTGCGCGAACTGGGCGAAGAACTCGACCTGCACCTGGCGACCTCCGCGCTGACCCCGCTCGGCCACTTCCAGGCCAACGCCGCCAACGAGCCGGACATGCGCGTCGATGCGCAGGTCTACGTCGCCGCCCTGCCCCACATCGTCCAGCCCGCCGCCGAGCTAGAAGAGCTGGCCTGGCTGGACCCGGCCGGTGACTACCCGCACAACCTCGCCCCGCTGCTGCGCGAGCAGGTGCTTCCCGCTCTGCTTGCCCATCTGGGCTGATTCGTTCAGCTCAAATACCTGCATTTCGTCGGGTTTTTCCTTAAGAAGCCTTAAGCGACTGGCTTCTGGCTAGTACCCCGTCAGTTTTCTGCCGCCAGGCGGAAAGCCCCGTTTTATAGGGCTTCCGGCTATAAGGTCAGGCCGTGACTGATGCGTCGGAGCACATGTCACGCAGCGCCCTGCAAGTCACAAGGGAAAAGTCAGAATCGACAGACGGTACGAACTGTCATGAAAAGTCGTTCAGAATGCGTGGAATTTTTGAGCGGACCAAAGGAAACCACGCCGACAACAATGGCGATCCAGCGGAGTCTGGGCGATATCAACCAGCAAGAAGACATGCCGAATGCGAAGTACCCTTTTGACATGCCTTTCCATAGGCTTGGCGACCTTTTTGGTCGCTACCGAGGCTACCGCCTCCTACAAGATCACGCGCACCTATCAACCCGCCCCGGTTGATCTCCGCGTCCCGGTCCAGGGCAGCGCCCTGCTGACCTTCAACGCCAAGCAGCCGGTCCAGCAGACCAAGAGCGAGGCGCACCAGGTTACCCAGCGTGCCTACAGCATGATCGGTACGCCTTACCGCTGGGGCGGCACTTCGCCCAAGCGCGGCTTCGATTGCAGCGGCCTGGTGAACTACGTGTTCCAGAACGTCGACGAAGTCGACCTGCCGCGTACCGCGCAGCAGATGTTCAGCATGCGCGGCAACTCGAAAGTGGCGCGTGATGACCTGCAGCCCGGCGACCTGGTGTTCTTCCGCATCCACAACCGCCGCAATGTCGACCACGTTGGCATCTACGTCGGCGACAACCAGTTCGTCCACGCGCCGCGCCGCGGCCAGAAGGTCCGAGTCTCCGACCTCAGCGGCGACTACTGGAAGAAGCACTACACCGCTGCCCGCCGCATCCTGCCGGAGACCCTGGCCAAGGCTGACGTCGGCGGTCGCTTCGACTGACGCCGAGCGCTCCCCCCTTGCGGGAGAGCGCTTGCTCCTCACCTCTCTCTTCGCTTACAGCCCGCGACGCGCCTGTCGGCGCAGCAGTCGCGCACTATCCCAACCGGTCAGCAGCACGGCGATCCAGATCGGCCCATAGGTCCAGATCTGCGCCGGGTTGAACGCCTCGCCCAGGAACAGCACGGCGATGGCGAACAGCAGCACCGGCTCGACGTAGCTCAGAATCCCGAACAGCCCCATGGGCAGCAGTCGGCTGGCGGCCATCATCGCGCCGAACGCCAGCGCACTGATCAGGCCCAGCAGAGGCAGCAGCGCCCACAGGCGCGGCACCTCCTCCAGCACCTGGCCGCTATCGGTTATCCACAGGGTCGCCAGGGCGAACGGCAGCAGCACGATCATCTCGAAGACGAAGCCAGACAGCGAATCCACCGCCATCTTGCGGCGCAGCATGAAGTACGGCGGATAGCCCAGCGCAGTGATCAGGGTGAACCAGGAGAATGCGCGAGTCAGCCAGAGTTCGTGCAGCACGCCCGCCAGCGCGAAGGCAACGGCGATGGCCTGCAGCGTGGTCAGGCGCTCGCCGTAGAACACCCGGCCGCACAGCACCATGGTCAGCGGCAGCAAGAAGTAGCCCAGCGACAGCTCCAGTGTGCGCCCGACCATGGGCGCCCAGATGAACACGCCCCACTGGATCAGCATCATCGCCGCCGTCAGCGGGAAGCACGCCAGCAGCCACGGCTCGCGCAGCAGGCGCCGGCCCGCGTCGCGCAGCACGCCGCCCTGGCGGGTGAACAGCACCAGCAACAGAACCATGGGAATCGACCAGACCACTCGGTGCGCAATCACCTGGATGCTGGTCAGCGGCTCCAGCGAGTGGATGTAACCCGGCAGGGTCACGAACAGCACGGAAGACGCCAGGGACAGCGCTACGCCACGTCCGGAGATATTCATGCGAAGCGCTCCTTCTGACGGCGCAGACCGAAACGGTTGACGCCCAGCGACGCCACGATCACCGCACCACCCAACGCCAGGCGCGGCAGGTCGGCGGCCTCGTTCCAGATCAGCAGGTTGATCAGCAGGCCCACCGGTACGTGCAGGTTGTTCATCACTGCCAGGGTGCCGGCATCCACCATCGTGCCGCCCTTGTTCCACCAGAACTGCCCCAGCGCGGTGGCCAGCAGGCCCATCCACACCAGCACACCCCATTGCAGGTCGGTCGTTGGCAGCTTCTGCGGGTTGCCGAACAGCAGCCAGCCCGGCAGCGCGATCAGCAGCGCGCCGACGAAGAAGTAGCCGAAGCGACGGTATTGCGGGATATCCGAGGGATAGCGCTGCACCAGGTGCTTGTAGAACACCTGCCCCGCCGCGAAGGTCGCATTGGCCAGTTGCAGCAGCAGGAAACCCTGGATGTAGTCGCCGCTGACGCCGTCGTAGCGAATGATCCCGGCGCCGAGCACCGCCACGGCGGCTGCCAGCAGCGCCCAGGCGTTGAAGCGGCGATTCAGCGCGTCATCGATCAGCGCCACATGCAGCGGCGTCAGCACGGTGAACAACAGCACTTCCGGCACCGTCAGCACGCGGAAGCTCTGGTACAGGCAGACGTAGGTAATGCCGAATTGCAGCGCGCCCGCCAACATCACGCCGGCAATGAAGCGCGGCTCGACGCCGCGCCAGCGGGTCAGCGGCAGGAACACCAGGCCGGCCAGCACCACACGAGTCAGCACGGCGAAATAGCTGTCGACCTGCCCGGCGAGGTATTCGCCGATCAGGCTGAAGGAGAACGCCCAGAGGACGGTGACGAAAAGCAGATAAGGCATGGAAAAGGCGACCGGAACGGGGCAGGCAACATAGCGCCAGTCTCAGCTTAGAGAAAGCACTGCGCGCCCGCGCCCTGCGAAAGGCAGAAACGAAAAAGGGCGACCGAAGTCGCCCTTTTCCTTGGATGGTGAATCAGGGATTAGCCCTGGTTCTCCATCTGAGCACGGATCAGATCACCGATGGTGGTCGGACCAGTGTTTTCTACGTCTTGCTTGGTGCGCAGTTCTTTCATCGCATCTTTCTCGTCATCAACGTCTTTCGACTTGATGGAGAGGGAGATGACGCGGCTCTTACGGTCGATGCTGATGATCTTGGCTTCGACTTCTTCGCCTTCTTTCAGAACGTTGCGAGCGTCTTCAACGCGGTCACGGCTGATTTCGGAGGCTTTCAGAACGCCTTCGATTTCGCCGCCCAGGCTGATGACGGCGCCTTTGGCGTCGACTTCTTTCACGGTGCCGCGAACGATGGTGCCTTTCTCGTTGAGCGAGGCGTAGTTGGAGAACGGATCGTCTTCCAGCTGCTTGATGCCCAGGGAGATGCGCTCACGCTCCGGATCAACGGAGAGGATGACGGTTTCCAGCTCGTCGCCCTTCTTGAAGCGGCGAACGGCTTCTTCGCCAACTTCGTTCCAGGAGATGTCGGACAGGTGAACCAGACCGTCGATGCCGCCTTCCAGGCCGATGAAGATACCGAAATCGGTGATCGACTTGATGGTGCCGGAGATCTTGTCGCCCTTGTTGAAGCGGCCAGAGAAGTCTTCCCACGGGTTGGACTTGCACTGCTTGATGCCCAGGGAGATACGACGACGCTCTTCGTCGATGTCCAGAACCTGAACTTCCACTTCGTCGCCAACCTGAACGACTTTCGACGGGTGGATGTTCTTGTTGGTCCAGTCCATTTCGGAGACGTGTACCAGGCCTTCCACGCCCTCTTCCAGCTCGGCGAAGCAGCCGTAGTCGGTGAGGTTGGTGACGCGCGCGGTAACGCGGGTGCCTTCCGGGTAACGGGCTTTGATGGCAACCCATGGGTCTTCGCCCAGTTGCTTCAGGCCCAGGGATACGCGGTTGCGCTCGCGGTCGAACTTCAGAACCTTGACATCGATCTCGTCGCCAACGTTGACGATTTCCGACGGATGCTTGATACGCTTCCAGGCCATGTCGGTGATGTGCAGCAGACCATCGACGCCGCCCAGGTCAACGAACGCACCGTAGTCGGTGAGGTTCTTGACGATACCTTTGACCTGCTGGCCTTCCTGCAGCGATTCCAGCAGAGCTTCGCGCTCGGCGCTGTTTTCGGCTTCCAGGACGCTGCGACGGGAAACGACAACGTTATTGCGCTTCTGGTCCAGCTTGATGACCTTGAACTCGAGCTCTTTGCCTTCCAGGTGAGTGGTGTCACGCACCGGACGCACGTCGACCAGCGAACCCGGCAGGAACGCGCGGATGCCGTTGACGTCGACGGTGAAGCCACCCTTGACCTTGCCGTTGATGACGCCTTTGACCACTTCGTCGGCAGAGAAAGCAGCTTCCAGAACGATCCAGCTCTCGGCACGCTTGGCTTTTTCGCGGGACAGCTTGGTTTCACCAAAGCCATCTTCTACCGCGTCCAGCGCAACGTGGACTTCGTCACCCACATTGATGGTCAGCTCGCCCTGTTCGTTGTAGAACTGCTCGACCGGGATGACGCCCTCGGATTTCAGACCGGCATGGACGGTGACCCAGTCACCATCGATGTCGACCACGATGCCGGTGATGATTGCACCCGGCTGCATGTCGAGGGATTTAAGACTTTCTTCAAAGAGTTCTGCGAAGCTTTCGCTCATGTCTATACCTGTAGTCAAAGGCTTGTAAGCCCGATTCCGCGCCACCAGCAGACACGGTCAAGTGATGAAAAAGAAGCCAGCGGGATCAAGACTGGTATCCCGCCGGCCCCCTGTTGCACCCGCCGAAACGGGTGCTCCACATTCAGATTTTAAGGGAACGTTTCGCTCGATATGAACGAAACCCTCCCGATATAAGGTCTGGAATGGTAGCAACGGATCTCGATTGCGTCAATCGGCGCTCCCGGTTTCCAACGCTCTTCGCGACTCCAGCTGCATTCCTTTATTTTCGCCCAGCCTCGGAAATTGGGAGAACCGCCCGTCAGATCCCTACTCCGAGCATCCTCATCCGAAAAGAAAAATCCCCGGCATGGCCGGGGACTTTCGTTTTCCGGTCGACTAGTCGGCCAGACCCAGCCGCGAAACCTCGGCGAGGATACTGTCCACCACGTCGTCGATGCTCATCGAGGTGGAGTCCACCAGGATGGCGCCTTCGGCGGGCTTGAGCGGAGCGACGGCACGCTGGCTGTCGCGCTCGTCGCGGGCGCTGATTTCCTCGGCCAGTTGCGCCTGGTCGCTGTCGATGCCCTTGCCCTTGAGCTGCAGGTAGCGGCGACGGGCGCGCTCCTCGGCGGAAGCGGTGAGGAAGATCTTCAGCGGGGCACTGGGGAAGACCACGGTGCCCATGTCACGGCCGTCAGCCACCAGGCCCGGCGCTTCGAGGAAGGCGCGCTGGCGTTGCAGCAGCGCATCGCGGACCGCCGGCAGTGCGGCAACCTGCGAGGCACCGGCGCCGACCTGTTCGGTACGGATCACGTCCGTGACGTCTTCACCTTCGAGGATGATGTGCTGGCCCTGACCGCCCTTGGCGTGGGTGAACTGCACGTCCAGGTGAGCAGCCAGGACCTTGAGGGCTTCCTCGTTGGTCAGGTCGATGCCGTGGTTACCGGCGGCGAACGCCAGCAGGCGATACAGCGCGCCGGAGTCCAGCAGATTCCAGCCCAGGCGCTTGGCCAGCAGACCGGCGACGGTGCCCTTGCCCGAGCCGCTGGGGCCGTCGATGGCGAGGACCGGCCATTCGCCGTTCATCAGTTCTTCTCCTCGGCGACGCGGATGCCCGCGCCGGAAGCTAGCCCGAGGAAATTCGGGAAGGAAGTCGCAACGTTCGCGCAGTCGTGGATGCGGATCGGCGCACCAGCCCGCAGGGAGGCCACGCTGAAGGACATGGCGATGCGGTGGTCACCATGGCTCCAGACTTCGCCGCCGCCGTAGCTGCCGCCGTCGATGATGATGCCGTCCGGGGTCGGCTCGCACTTCACGCCCAGGGCCAGCAGGCCGTCGGCCATGACCTGGATGCGGTCGGATTCCTTCACCCGCAGTTCTTCCGCGCCGCGCAGGACGGTACGGCCCTCGGCGTTGGCCGCAGCGACGAAGAGCACCGGGAACTCGTCGATCGCCAGCGGCACCAGGTCTTCGGGGATGTCGATGCCTTTCAGCTGGGCCGAACGCACGCGGATGTCGGCAACCGGCTCGCCGCCCACTTCACGCTGGTTTTCCAGGGTGATGTCGGCGCCCATGAGCTTGAGGATGTCGATGACGCCGGTACGGGTCGGGTTGATGCCGACGTGCTCCAGGGTCAGGTCGGAACCTTCCGCAATGCTCGCGGCGACCAGGAAGAAGGCTGCCGAGGAGATATCGGCGGGAACTTCGATGGAGGTGGCAGTGAGCTTGTGGCCGGACTCGACGCGGGCGGTGGCGCCTTCGACGTCGACCGGGTAGCCAAAGCCGCGCAGCATGCGTTCGGTGTGGTCGCGGGTCGGGGCCGGCTCGGTGGTGGAGGTTTCGCCAGCGGCATAGAGGCCGGCGAGCAACAGGCAGGATTTCACCTGGGCGCTGGCCATCGGCATGTCGTAGTGCATGCCGGTGAGTTTCTGGCCGCCACGAATGGTCAGCGGCGGACGGCCTTCGGGGCCGGTCTCGATCACTGCACCCATCTCGCGCAGCGGCTTGGCGACGCGGTTCATCGGGCGCTTGGACAGCGAGGCGTCGCCAGTCAGGGTGGTGTCGAACGGCTGGGCGGCGAGCAGGCCGCTGAGCAGGCGCATCGAAGTGCCGGAGTTGCCCAGGTAGATCGGGCCTGGCGGGGTCTTCAGACCGTGCAGGCCAACGCCGTGAACGGTCACGCGGCCGTGGTGCGGGCCTTCGATGACCACCCCCATGTCGCGGAACGCCTGGATGGTGGCGAGGGCGTCTTCACCCTCGAGGAAACCTTGCACCTCGGTCGTGCCTTCGGCGAGGGAGCCGAGCATGATCGAGCGATGGGAAATGGACTTGTCGCCCGGTACGCGAACACGTCCGGAAAGGCGGCCACCCGGCTGGGCCAGGAAAATCAGGTCATTGTTGTGCATGGCGTCCACATAGGCCCGACGGGCCAGGATTTTGCTGAAATGCTCGCGGGCAACGCGGGCGCGAGTGAAGACGCCCATCAGTTGTTGCCCGTCCCCTTTATCGACGGCCTCGCGCAGATCATCGAGGTCGTCACGGAATACGTCGAGGATGCGCAGTACCGCCTCGCGGTTGGCGAGGAAGATGTCGTGCCACATCACCGGGTCGCTGCCGGCAATCCGCGTGAAGTCGCGGAAGCCGCCAGCGGCGTAGCGGAAGATTTCCAGATTCTCGCTGCGTTTGGCCAGCGAGTCGACCAGCGTGAAGGCCAGCAGGTGCGGCAGGTGGCTGGTGGCGGCGAGGACTTCGTCGTGGTGTTCGACGGCCATCTGCTCGACATCCGCACCCAGCTCGCGCCAGAGGCTCTCGACGCACTGGATCGCATCCGCGTCGGCATTATCCAGCGGCGTGAGGATGACTTTATGACGGCGGAACAGTTTCGCGTTGGCCGCTTCCACCCCGCTCTGCTCGGAGCCGGCGATGGGATGGCCGGGCACGAAGCGCGCCGGCATGCCGCCGAATACCGCTTTCGCGGCGCGCACCACGTTGCCCTTGGCGCTGCCCACATCAGTGAGGATCGCGTTGCCGATGTCGAGGGTGGCGAGCTCGCCAAGGACCTTCTCCATGGCCAGGATCGGCACGGCGAGCTGGATCACGTCGGCGTCACGGCAACCGGCGGCGAGGCTTTCTTCGCAGCGATCGACGACGCCCAGCTCCACCGCCAGACGGCGGGTTTCCGGGTCACGGTCGACACCAACCACTTCCTCGAACAGCCCCTTCTCGCGGATACCTTTGGCGAAGGAGCCGCCGATCAGGCCGAGCCCCACCACCACCAGGCGGCGCAGCTTGTGCGGCTGGACATCAGGCACGGGCAAGCACCTTGGCCAGCGCTTCGAGGAAGCGGGCGTTCTCGGCCGGCAGGCCGATGGAGATGCGCAGGTGCTGAGGCATGCCGTAGCCGCCCACCGGACGGACGATAACGCCCTCGGCGAGCAGGGCCTGGTAGACCGGGCCGGCATCGCGCTTGAGGTCCACGGCAATGAAGTTGCCCTTGGAGGGAATCCATTGCAGGCCCAGGGCGCGCAGGCCGCTTTCCAGCTGGGCCATGCCGTCGTCATTGATGCGTTTGCCTTCGGCCAGGTACTGGGCGTCATCCAGCGCGGCGCAGGCGGCGGCCAGGGCCAGGCTGTTGACGTTGAACGGCTGGCGTACGCGATTGAGCACGTCGGCAACCTGCGCCGACGAGATCGCGTAGCCAACGCGCAGCGACGCCAGGCCATAGGCCTTGGAGAAGGTGCGCGAGACCAGCAGGTTCGGGTAGCGGGCCAGGTACTTCAGGCCGTCCGGCAGCTCCTCGCCTTCGGCGTACTCGATGTACGCCTCGTCGAGCACCACCAGGACGCTCTCCGGAACCTGCGACAGGAAGCGCTCCAGCGCGTCCGGGCCGAACCAGGTACCGGTGGGGTTGTTCGGGTTGGCGATAAAGACCACACGGGTATTGGCGTCGATGGCCGCCAGCATGGCTTCCAGATCATGGCCCCAGTCTTTCGCCGGCACGACCTTGCCCTGAGCGCCGACGGCCTGGGTGGATATCGGGTAGACGGCGAAGGCGTACTGGCTGAACACGGCGTTCAGGCCGGGAGCCAGGTAGGCACGGGCAACTAGATCGAGAATATCGTTGGAGCCATTGCCCAGGGTGACCTGCGCGGTGTCGACGGCGCAACGGGCGGCCAGTCGGCTCTTCAGCTCGAAGCCGTTGCCGTCGGGATAGCGGGTCAGTTCGGCCAGTTCGGCACGAATGGCATCGAGGACCTTCGGGCTCGGGCCCAGCGGGTTCTCGTTGCTGGCCAGCTTGACGATGCCGGCGGGGTCGAGCTTCAGCTCGCGGGCCAGTTCATCGACCGGCTTGCCGGGCACATAGGGGGAAAGTTTCTGCACGCCCGGCTGGGCCAGGGCAAGGAAATCACAGCTCATGGAGGCATCTCTCTCGAGTGAGGCCGCTCAGAAGGCGTCGATATAGCCGGCGGCCACCATGTAATTGCAGATGCGGTCGACGGCTACCTCGACCGATAGCTTGGAAGTGTCGATGGTCAGTTCGGCGGCCACGGGCGCTTCGAACGGCGAGTCGATACCGGTGAACTGCTTGAGCTCACCGGCGCGCGCCTTGCGATAAAGCCCCTTGGGATCGCGGTCTTCGCACACGCTCAAAGGCGTGGAGACATGGACCTCGACGAAACGACCAGGCAGCAACGCGCGCACAAGATCGCGATCGGCACGGAACGGTGAGATGAACGCGGCAATGGCGATCAGCCCCGCATCCACCATGAGCGCACCAACTTCCCCGACCCGACGGATATTCTCGCTGCGATCAGCAGCACCGAAGCCCAAGTCCCGATTCAGTCCGTGGCGCAAATTATCGCCGTCGAGCAGATACGTATGCCGCTGCGCTGCATGCAGTCGATGATCCAGGGCATCGGCCAGCGTCGACTTTCCCGAACCGCTGAGGCCCGTCAGCCATATCAGGCAGGAACGCTGCCCCTTGATGCGGGAGCGGTCATCACAATTGATCGCCAGCGACTGCCAACGAATATTGCGGTGCTTAGGCATCAAAGCACGGCCTTCGGGTAAGAGCCCAGCACCTTCAGGGCAACGGCTTCGCTGTTGATCTTTTCCAGGACGTCCTTGATCAAGGGGTCCTTGTGGTGGCCGACGAAGTCGATGAAGAACACGTAGGTCCACTTGCCGCTGCGCGACGGACGGGTCTCGATGCGGGTCAGGTCGATGCCGTTGTTGTGGAACGGCACCAGCAGCTCGTGCAGCGCGCCCGGCTTGTTGCGCATGGAGACGATGATGGAGGTCTTGTCGTCGCCAGTGGGCGGCACTTCCTGGTTGCCGATCATGAGGAAGCGCGTGGAGTTGTCCGGGCGGTCCTCGATCTTTTCGTGCAGCTTGTCCAGACCGTACAGGCTGGCCGCCATGTCACCGGCGATCGCCGCGCTGTTCCACTCGCTCTTCACCCGCTTGGCGGCGTCGGCGTTGCTCGAAACCGCTACGCGCTCGACGTTCGGGTAGTGTGCGTCCAGCCACTTGCGGCACTGGGCCAGGGACTGGGCGTGGGAATAGATGCGGGTGATGTTGCTGGTCTTGGTGTTCTCGCCCACCAGCAGGTGGTGGTGGATGCGCAGCTCGACCTCGCCGCAGATCACCATGTCGTGCTCGAGGAAGCTGTCGAGGGTGTGGTTGACCGCGCCCTCGGTGGAGTTTTCCACCGGCACCACGCCGAAGTTCACCGCACCGGCGGCGACTTCGCGGAACACTTCGTCAATAGCCGCCATCGGCGTGCTGATCACCGCATGGCCGAAGTGCTTGAGCGCCGCGGCCTGGGTGAAGGTGCCTTCCGGACCGAGGTAGGCCACTTTCAGCGGCTGCTCCAGGGCCAGGCAGGAGGACATGATCTCGCGGAACAGACGCGCGACTTCCTCGTTGTCCAGCGGGCCCTTGTTCAGCTCCATGATGTGCTTGAGCACCCACGCCTCGCGTTCGGGCCGGTAGAACACCGGCTTCTCGCCTTCGGGCAGGGCAGCCATCTTCACGCGCGCCACATCGGTGGCGCAGCGGGCGCGTTCGCTGATCAGCTCGAGGATCTTCTCGTCGAGGCTGTCGATGCGTACGCGCAAAGCCTTGAGCTGGTCAGCGTCGCTCATCAGCCGTGCTCCTTCTCGAACTCGGCCATGTAGCCGACCAGGGCTTCGATGGCGTCCAGGCCCAGGGCGTTATAGATGGAGGCACGCATGCCACCCACCGAACGGTGGCCTTTCAGGTTGAGCAGGCCGCGCGCATCGGCGCCTTCGAGGAAGGCCTTGTCGAGCTTCTCGTCGGCCAGGCGGAACGGCACGTTCATCCAGGAGCGGGCGCTGGGCTGGATCGGGTTGGTGTAGAAGTCGCTGTTGTCGATGAAGCCGTACAGCATGTCCTTCTTGGCGCGGTTGCGCTGCTCCATGGCGTCGACCCCGCCCTGCTCCTTCAGCCATTCGAAGACCAGGCCGGAGAGGTACCAGGAGTAGGTAGCCGGGGTGTTGTACATGGAGCCGTTATCGGCGGCGACCTTGTAGTTGAGCATGGTCGGGCAGATGCTGCGGGCGCGGCCCAGCAGGTCTTCGCGGACGATGACAACCACCAGGCCGGAAGGGCCGATGTTCTTCTGCGCGCCGGCGTAGATCAGGCCGAACTTCGACACGTCGGTCGGGCGGGAGAGGATGTCCGAGGACATGTCCACCACCAGCGGGACGTCACCGACTTCCGGAATCCAGTCGAATTCCAGGCCGCCGATGGTCTCGTTGGACGCGTAGTGCAGGTAGGCGGCGTCCTTGGACAGGTTCCACTCGTTCTGCCCGGGAATGGCGAAGTAGTCGTACTTGGATGCACTGGCAGCCACGTTGACGTTGCCGTAGCGGCGAGCCTCTTCGATGGCCTTCTTCGACCAGATGCCGGTTTCCACGTAGTCCGCCACGCCGTCTTCGGGCAGCAGGTTCAGCGGGATCTCGGCGAACTGCTGGCTGGCGCCGCCCTGCAGGAACAGCACCTTGTAGTTCGACGGCACGCCCATCAGGTCGCGCAGGTCCTGTTCGGCCTTCTCGGCGATGGCCACGTAGTCGTCGCTACGGTGGCTCATCTCCATGACCGACAGGCCCTTGCCCTGCCAATCCAGCAGTTCGGCGCGGGCGCGCTCCAGCACCTCGGTGGGAAGCGCCGCAGGACCGGCGCAGAAGTTAAAGGCTCGCTTGCTCACATCCACTCTCGCTATCAGTCTTCGCTGGCCTGCGGGGCTTCTTCAGCCGCAGCTTCGCCTGCTTCTGGGTTCTCTTCCGACACTTCGCCCTCGACGATCTCGCCGTCGATGACGTCGTCTTCGTCTTCCACCACGGTCGGCTCCTGCACCCGCTCCAGGCCCACGACGGTCTCGTCGGCGGCCAGCTTGATGAGGATCACGCCCTGGGTGTTACGGCCAGCGCCGCGGACTTCGTCGACACGGGTACGCACCAGGGTGCCCTGGTCGGAAATCAGCATGATCTCCTCGCCGTCCAGCACCTGCACGGCGCCTACCAGGTTGCCGTTACGCTCGTTGATCACCATGGCGATCACGCCCTGGCCACCACGACCGCGACGCGGGTAGTCAGCCAGCGGGGTGCGCTTGCCGTAGCCACGCTCGGAGGCGCTGAGGATCTGCGCTTCGCGGCACTCGGGGATCAGCATGGAAATGATGCGCTGGCCTTCGGCCAGGCGCATGCCGCGCACGCCACGGGCGTTACGGCCCATGATGCGCACCTTGCTTTCCTTGAAGCGGATGACCTTGCCGGCGTCGGAGAACATCATCACGTCCTTTGAACCGTCGGTGATGGCGGCGGCGATCAGCGAGTCGCCCTCTTCCAGCTTCAGGGCGATCAGGCCGTTGGAGCGCGGCTTGGTGAACTGGATCAGCGGGGTCTTCTTCACGGTGCCTTTCATGGTGGCCATGAAGATGTACGCGCCGGTCGGCTCGTCCTGGCTGAAGTCGGCGTCATCGCCCTCTTCGCCCTCTTCGGCTTCCACCACTTCGGCAACCTGCTCGGCAACCACGTCATCGTCATCGCCATCGTCACCGGCGAACTGGGCGCGCACGGCTTCCAGGTCGATCTGCAGCATCGCGGTGATGCGCTCGCCTTCGTCCAGCGGCAGCAGGTTCACCAGCGGACGGCCACGGGCGGTACGCGAGGCTTCCGGGATCTCGAAGGTGCGCAGCCAGTAGACCTTGCCCTTGCTGGAGAACAGCAGCAGGGTGGCGTGGCTGTTGGCGACCAGCAGGTGCTCGATGTAGTCCTCGTCCTTCACGCCACTGGCGGACTTGCCCTTGCCACCACGACGCTGCGCCTCGTAGGCGGCCAGCGGCTGGGACTTGGCGTAGCCGCCGTGGGAGATGGTCACCACGCGCTCTTCTTCAGTGATCAGGTCGGCGATGGTCAGGTCCATCTGCGAGGCGACGATCTCGGTGCGGCGGGCGTCGCCGAACTCGGCCTTGACCTTCTCCAGTTCCTCGCGGATGACTTCCATCAGGCGCTCGGGGTTGGTCAGGATGCGGATCAGCTCGCCGATCAGGGTGAGGATTTCCTGGTACTCGGACAGGAGCTTCTCGTGCTCCAGGCCGGTCAGGCGGTGCAGGCGCAATTCCAGGATGGCCTGGGCCTGTTCCGGCGACAGGAAGTACTTGCCGTCACGCAGGCCGTACTGCGGGTCCAGGTCTTCCGGACGGCAGGCATCGGCGCCGGCGCGCTCGACCATCGCTTCCACGGCGCTGGACTCCCAGCCGGTGGAAATCAGGCGTTCCTTGGCCTCGGCCGGGGTCGGCGAGGTCTTGATCAGCTCGATCACCGGGTCGATGTTCGACAGGGCGACGGCCTGGCCTTCGAGGATGTGGCCGCGTTCGCGAGCCTTGCGCAGCTCGTAGACGGTCCGACGGGTCACCACTTCACGGCGGTGGCGGACGAAGACCTCGAGCATGTCCTTGAGGTTCATCGTGCGCGGCTGGCCATCGACCAGGGCCACCACGTTGATGCCGAAGACGCTCTGCAGCTGGGTCTGGGCGTAAAGGTTGTTCAGCACGACCTCGCCCACTTCGCCGCGGCGCAGCTCGATGACCACGCGCATGCCGTCCTTGTCGGACTCGTCGCGCAGCTCGGTGATGCCTTCGATCTTCTTCTCTTTCACCAGCTCGGCGATCTTCTCGATCAGACGGGCCTTGTTCAGCTGGTAGGGCAGCTCGGTGATGATGATCTGCTGGCGGTTGCCGCCCTTCTCCATGTCCTCGATGGTCGCGCGGGCACGGATATAGACGCGGCCACGACCGGTGCGATAGGCCTCGATAATGCCCGCACGGCCGTTGATGATGCCTGCGGTCGGGAAGTCCGGACCGGGGATGTACTGCATCAGGTCATCGATGGACAGCTCGGGGTTGTCCATCAGCGCCAGACAGCCGTCGATCACCTCGGTGAGGTTGTGCGGCGGAATGTTGGTCGCCATGCCCACGGCGATACCGCTGGAGCCGTTGACCAGCAGGTTCGGGATCTTGGTCGGCATGACCGCCGGGATCTGCTCGGTGCCGTCGTAGTTGGGCACCCAGTCGACGGTTTCCTTGTCCAGGTCCGCCAGCAGCTCATGGGCGAGCTTGGACATGCGCACTTCGGTGTATCGCATGGCCGCGGCGTTGTCGCCGTCCACCGAACCGAAGTTGCCCTGGCCGTCGACCAGCATGTAGCGCAGCGAGAAAGGCTGGGCCATGCGGACGATGGTGTCGTACACCGCGGTGTCGCCGTGCGGGTGGTACTTACCGATCACGTCGCCGACCACACGGGCGGACTTCTTGTAGGGCTTGTTCCAGTCGTTGCCCAGTTCGCTCATGGCGTACAGGACGCGGCGATGCACGGGCTTCAAGCCGTCGCGCGCATCGGGCAGGGCACGACCGACGATCACGCTCATGGCGTAATCGAGGTAGGACTGTCGGAGTTCGTCTTCGATGTTGACCGGGAGGATTTCTTTGGCCAGTTCGCCCATGAGAAGCCTGGTTCCTTTTTCAAATGGGACTCCGCCAAGCCCGTCCTGAGCCCGGCGGAGCGCGGTGCGCCATCAAAGCGCCACCGACTCTCTACAAATCAACGACTTGGCCGTTGATCCGCGATGCTGTGGGGGCCGAAAAAATGCCCCATCAAGAACCGTCGGAGCTTACCACAAGCCAGGGTCAAACCCTACCCTCGGCCAAGCCCCTCGATGAATTGCCGCAGGCCCCGTCAGTGCAGGCGCTTGCGGCTCATCAGCTGGGCCATCCGCTCGGTGTCCGGACGCTCGACGACGCCGCGCTCGGTCACGATGGCATCGATCAGGTCGGCCGGGGTCACATCGAACACGGGATTGAAGGCTTCGACGTCAGCGGCGACACGTTTGCCGCCAATTTCCAGGAGTTCGCGACCGTCACGCTCCTCGATCGGGATGTCCTCACCGCTTTCCAGGCCCATGTCGATGGTCGAACTGGGCGCCACCACCATGAAGCGCACGCCGTGGTGCATGGCGGTGACCGCCAGCTGATAAGTGCCGATCTTGTTGGCGACGTCGCCGTTGGCGGTGATGCGGTCGGCGCCGACGATGACCCAGGTGATGCTTTCGGTCTTCATCAGGTGCGCGGCAGCAGCATCAACGTTCAGCGTGACCGGCACGCCCTCGTTGGCCAGCTCCCAGGCGGTGAGGCGAGCGCCCTGCAGCCAGGGGCGGGTCTCGTCGGCGTAGACACGCTCGATCAGCCCTTCCAGATGCGCCGCGCGCAGCACACCCAGCGCAGTGCCGAAGCCGCCGGTGGCCAGGGCGCCGGTGTTGCAGTGGGTGAGGATCTTCTGCGGGCCGCCGTGGTGCTTGCGGATCAGGTCCACGCCCAGCTGAGCCATGGTCAGGTTCGCCTCGCGGTCGCTTTCGTGGATGGCTACGGCCTCGGCTTCCAGCAGCGGCAGCGGGTCTTCGCCCGGCTTCAGGCGCTCCAGGCGGTCGCGCATGCGGTTCAGCGCCCAGAACAGGTTGACCGCAGTCGGACGCGACTCTGCCAGCACGGTGAAGTCGTCTTCCAGCGCCGCGCGCCAGTCGCCACCAGCGGCCACACGGGCACGCAGGCCCAGCACCAGGCCATAGGCGGCAGCGATGCCAATCGCCGGTGCGCCGCGCACGACCATCTGGCGAATAGCGTCGGCTACGCCTTCGGCGGTCTCGTACGACAGCCAGGTTTCCTCCAGCGGCAGCAGGCGCTGGTCCAGCAGACGGAGTGTGCCCTTGCGCCAATCAATGGCCGTGACCCGTTCGGCCGCCAACAGTCGCTCACGCATGGAACACCTCTTCATTTCAATGGAATCGCGGGCCGCTCCGGCACCACGGAAATCACCCCGGAAACACCGGGAAACGGCCGAGTATACCGAGCCTGAAGCCCCGCTGCTCGGCTATACTCGGCGCCTTTATCCACGCGCCCAGGATGCGCTTCATGCCGACCGAAAAAGTCCCGCTCGACCTGCTGCTCTTCCCCACCTGGATCGTCCCCGTGGAGCCCGCCGGCGTCGTCCTGCGCGATCACGGCCTGGGTATCCGCGACGGCCGCATCGCCCTGCTCGCCCCGCGCGCCGAAGCGCTGCGCCATCCGGCCACGGAAACCCGCGAGCTGCCGGGCATGCTGCTCTCCCCCGGTCTGATTAACGCCCACGGCCACGCGGCGATGAGCCTGTTCCGCGGCCTGGCGGACGACCTGGCGCTGATGACCTGGTTGCAGGAACACATCTGGCCGGCGGAATCCAAGTGGGTCAGCGAGGACTTCGTCCGTGACGGCACCGAACTGGCCATCGCCGAGCAGCTCAAAGGCGGCACCACCTGTTTCTCGGACATGTACTTCTTCCCGCAGGTCGCCTGCGAAGTGGTACACAAGGCCGGCGTGCGCGCGCAGATCAGCGTGCCGGTGCTGGACTTCCCGATCCCCGGCGCCCGCGACGCCGATGAGGCAATCCGCCAGGGCCTGGCGCTGCGCGACGACCTCAAGCACCACCCGCGGATCAAGGTCGCCTTCGGCCCGCATGCGCCCTACACGGTCAGCGACGACAAGCTGGAAACCATCCTGATGCTCGCCGAGGAGCTGGACGCTGGCATCCACATGCACGTCCACGAGACTGCCTTCGAGGTCCAGCAGGCGCTGGAGAAGCACGGCGAACGGCCCCTGGCCCGACTGCATCGCCTCGGCCTGCTCGGCCCGCGCTTCCAGGCGGTGCACATGACCCAGGTGAGCGAGGAGGACCTGGTCATGCTGGTGGAAACCAACAGCTCGGTGGTGCATTGCCCGGAATCCAACCTCAAGCTGGCCAGCGGCTTCTGCCCGGTGGAGCGGCTGTGGCAGGCCGGCGTCAACGTCGCCATCGGCACCGATGGCGCGGCCAGCAACAATGACCTGGACCTGCTCGGCGAAACCCGCACCGCCGCCCTGTTGGCCAAGGCCGTGGCCGGCCAGGCCACCGCACTGGACGCACACCGCGCGCTGCGCATGGCCACCCTGAACGGCGCCCGCGCGCTGGGCATGGAGCAAGAGACTGGCAGCCTGGAGCTGGGCAAGTCCGCCGACATCACCGCCTTCGACCTCTCCGGGCTGGCCCAGCAACCGGTGTACGAGCCGGTCTCGCAGGTCATCTACGCCAGCGGCCGCGACTGCGTGCGCCACGTGTGGGTCGGCGGCAAACAACTGCTGGATAACGGCAAGCTCACCCGCCTGGACGAAGAGCGCCTGATCGCCGTCGCCGGCGAGTGGGGCCGCAAGATCGCTGGCGCCTGAGCTTCCTGTCGCAGCGGCGGCTCGGGCTGGCGCTGCGACAATCTGACATGCCGCGCCCCATCCAGTGAACGAAGCTGGCATCATAGTCAGCCTTCGTTTCCAGCTTTTTGATCAATAGGGACACCATGAGCAACGTCGACCACGCCGAGATCGCCAAATTCGAGGCCCTCGCCCACCGCTGGTGGGACCGCGAAAGCGAGTTCAAGCCCCTGCACGACATCAACCCGCTGCGGGTCAACTGGATCGACGAGCGCGTCAGCCTCGCCGGCAAGAAGGTGCTCGACGTCGGCTGCGGCGGCGGCATCCTCAGCGAAGCCATGGCCCAGCGCGGCGCCACCGTCACCGGCATTGACATGGGCGAAGCCCCCCTGGCGGTCGCCCGCCTGCACCAGCTGGAATCCGGCGTGCCGGTGGAATACCGCCGCATCACCGCCGAAGAACTGGCCGAAGAGATGCCCGAGCAGTTCGACGTGGTGACCTGCCTGGAAATGCTCGAGCACGTGCCGGACCCGGCGTCGGTCATCCGCGCCTGCTACCGGATGGTCAAGCCCGGCGGCCAGGTGTTCTTCTCCACCATCAACCGCAACCCGAAGGCCTACCTGTTCGCCATCGTTGGTGCGGAATACGTGATGCGCCTGCTGCCACGCGGTACCCACGACTTCAAGAAGTTCATCCGCCCCTCCGAGCTGGGCGCCTGGTCGCGTGACGCGGGCCTGGCCGTCAAGGACATCATCGGCCTGACCTACAACCCGCTGACCAAGCACTACAAGCTGGCCAACGACGTCGACGTCAACTACATGATCCAGACCCTGCGCGAGGAGTGAGTCGCATGCTCAGAGCGGTTCTCTTCGACATGGACGGCACGCTGCTGGATACCGCGCCGGACTTCATCGCCGTGTGCCAGGCGATGCTCGCCGCCCATGGCCGCGCGCCGATCGATGACCAGCGCATCCAGGACGTCGTCTCCGGCGGCGCCCGCGCCATGGTTGCCGCGACCTTCGACATGGACCCGGAAGCCCCTGGCTTCGAGGCCCTGCGCCAGGAGTTCCTCGACCGCTACCAGGAGCATTGCGCCGTCTTCACACGCCCCTACGACGGCATGGCCGAACTGCTGGAGAGCATCGAGCAGTCGCGCCTGATCTGGGGGGTAGTGACCAACAAGCCGGTGCGCTTCGCCGCGCCGATCATGGAGCAGCTGGGCCTGGCCGAGCGCTCGGCCGTGCTGGTCTGCCCGGACCACGTGACCAGGAGCAAGCCGGACCCGGAAATGCTCCTGCTGGCCTGCAGCCAGCTGAAGGTCGACCCGTCCGAAGTGCTGTTCATCGGTGACGACCTGCGCGACATCGAGTCGGGCCGCGCCGCCGGGACCAAGACCGCCGCCGTCCGCTACGGCTATATCCACCCGGACGACAACCCCGCGCACTGGGGCGCCGACGTCATCGTCGACGCACCCCGCGACCTGCTCGCCGTCCTCGATCGCGCCCTCTGCTCCTGCTGAGCCGTATCCCCGCGAGCCCGTCGCGCTGACGGGCTCCGCCAAGGAGAAACCATGTTCGACTATTCCGCCCGCCCCGACCTGCTCAAGGGCCGCGTGATCCTGGTGACCGGCGCCGGCCGCGGTATCGGCCGGGCCGCCTCGCTCGCCTTCGCCGCCCACGGCGCCACCGTGCTGTTGCTGGGCAAGACCGAGGACTACCTCAACGAGGTCTACGACCTGATCGTCGCCGCGGGCCATCCGGAACCGGTGGTGATCCCGCTGAACCTGGAAACCACCCTGCCGCACCAGTACGACGAACTGGCGGCGATGATCGAGAAAGAGTTCGGCAAGCTCGACGGTCTGCTGCACAACGCCTCGATCCTCGGCCTGCGTTCACCCATCGAGCAGATTTCCACCGACAACTTCACCCGCGTCATGCAGGTGAACGTCAACGCCATGTTCAGCCTCACCCACACCCTGCTGCCGCTGCTCAAGCTCTCCGAGGACGCCTCGGTGGTCTTCACCTCCAGCAGCGTCGGCCGCAAGGGTCGGGCCTACTGGGGCGCCTACGCGGTGTCGAAGTTCGCCACCGAAGGTCTGATGCAGGTGCTGGCGGACGAGTGCGAGGACATCACCCGCGTGCGCGCCAACAGCGTCAACCCCGGCGCCACCCGGACCGCCATGCGCGCCCACGCCTACCCGGGCGAGAATGCGTACAACAACCCGGCGCCGGAAGAGATCATGCCGGTCTACCTGTACCTCATGGGCCCGGACAGCCAGGGTGTGAACGGGCAGGCCTTCAACGCCCAGGACTGATTCCGCCCCTGAAGACTCGGTACTGACGTACCAGCGGCGTCGACCTGCAGCCCAGCAACCACGCCGCTTTCCGCCAATTTTCCGGCTCCACCGCCCGCTACGCTCCGGCAAAGTGCCACCATTTCGCCAGACTTCTGGCGAAACCTTCCGCCCCTCGGGAACCCTGACCGCCATCGGTCGGTCAATACGGCGTCTTTTCAGGCCTTTCCGCGCCCTGGCACGGAAATCGCTCTGTCCCTGCAAACGCCGTAAAAATGGTCACCGCCATGGTTCCTCCCAAGCAGTCCAACACCATCGATTTCGATGCTGCCAAGCTCCAGCGCGCAGCCAGCCAGGACACCCGCACCCTCTCGCGGCGTCCGCTGGACCTGCTGGAATTGCGCCAGCAGCTGAACCTGCAATTGCAGGTGAGCCTGGAGGCCGAGCGCATCCTGGCGGTGTTCTTCCGCGAGATCCAGCAGATGCTGCCGGTGGAATACATGGCCTATTACCACGCCGGCGCCGACCTGCGCCTGGAGTTTGGCGAAGTCGCCCGGCACTGCGCCGACTACCGCCTGACCCATGGCAGCGAATACCTCGGCGAGATCAGCTTCCGCCGCACCCGGCGCTTCTCCGAGGCCGAGCTGTCGCAGCTGGAATCGCTGATGGCGTGCCTGCTCTACCCGCTGCGCAACGCCCTGCTCTACCGTGCCGCTGTGCAGTCGGCGCTGCGTGACGCGCTGACCGGCACCGGCAACCGCATCGCCATGGACCAGACCCTGGGCCGCGAGGTCGAGGTGGCGCGGCGGCACCTGCTGCCGCTGTCGATCCTCATGCTCGACCTGGACCACTTCAAGCAGATCAACGACGAGCACGGCCACAGCGTCGGCGACGACGCCCTGCGCGCCGTGGCCACGGCGCTGAAGAACAGCCTGCGCAACGTCGACATGGTGTTCCGCTTCGGCGGCGAAGAGTTCCTCGTGCTGCTCTCCAACACCCCCGGCATCTCCGCCGTGCAGGTGGGCGAACGGCTGCGCGCTGCCGTGGAGGAGCTGAACCTGGCCGCCGACGGCAAGCGCTTGCCGCTGTCCATCAGCCTGGGCTGCGCGACACTCAATGGTGGCGAGTCGGTGGACGACCTGCTGCGCCGCGCCGACAGCGCCCTCTACGAAGCCAAGCGCGACGGTCGCAACCGGTTGGCCTGCGCCAGCTGACGCCTGCCTCGACTGCAGGAGCGCTGCCGGGTCAACAGCGCAATGCTTTCCCACCCAATCGCAGGCAATAAAAAAGGGCTCCCAGGAGCCCTTCTTCATTTTCCGCTATCGCTTAGCGCTTGAAGCCCGGACGCATGCCGTCACCGGCAGCCTGCGGGCGACGCTTGACCAGCGGCTTGCGGGCGACCGGCTTGCCGGGACGCTCGGCCAGCGGAGCGCCCTTCTCGCGAGCCGGACGGTCGCTCGGTGCCTTGCGCGGAGCACGGCCTTCGCCGGCATCGCTGCGCGGGCCACGGGCCGGACGATCAGCGCCGTCACGCGGAGCGCGAGCAGGACGATCACCACCGGCGTCACGCGGTTTGCGCGGAGCGCGGCCTTCGCCAGCGTCGCTGCGCGGGCCACGGGCCGGACGATCACCCGCGTCGCGCGGAGCACGAGCAGGACGATCACCACCGGCGTCACGCGGTTTGCGCGGGGCGCGGCTGTCGGCGGAGTCACCGCGCGGGGCGCGCGCCGGACGGTCGCCTGCATCACGCGGAGCGCGAGCCGGGCGCTCGTCGGAATCGCGCGGAGCACGGGCCGGACGCTCACCAGCAGCCGGACGCGGAGCACGCTGCGGACGCTCGCCTTCGGCGCGCTCGGTGCGGGTACGCGAGCCACGACCCGGACGCTCGCTGGGCGCCAGCTTCTTGCCGAGCTTGCGCTCCTGGCGCTCGACCTTTTCCTTGGTCTTGGTGGAGACCGCCGGCAGGGCGATCGGCGTCAGGCCGACTTCCTCGCTGAGGATGTCCAGCTCGCGCTGGCCCATCTCGCGGTAGCGACCCATGGTCAGCTCGGAGGTCAGGAAGACCGGTCCGAAGCGCACGCGCTTCAGGCGGCTGACCACCACGCCCTGGGATTCCCACAGGCGGCGGACTTCGCGGTTACGGCCTTCCATCACCACCACGTGGTACCAGTGGTTGAAGCCTTCGCCACCCGGCGCTTCCTGGATGTCGCTGAACTTGGCCGGGCCGTCTTCGAGCATCACGCCGGCTTTCAGGCGTTCGATCATCTCTTCGTCGACTTCGCCACGCACGCGCACGGCGTACTCGCGGTCCATCTCGTAGGACGGGTGCATCAGGCGGTTGGCCAGCTCACCGTCGGTGGTGAACATCAGCAGGCCGGTGGTGTTGATGTCCAGGCGGCCGACGTTGATCCAGCGGCCGCTGCGCAGGCGCGGCAGGCGGTCGAACACGGTCGGGCGGCCTTCGGGATCATCGCGGGTGCAGACTTCGCCTTCGGGCTTGTTGTAGATCAGCACGCGACGGACGTGCTCTTCGATCTTCTCGCGCTTGAGCAGGCGGTCGTCGACGGCGATGGCATCGCGGTCGCCCACGCGCTGGCCGAGGGTAGCTACGGCGCCATTGACCTTGACGCGACCTTCGTCGATCCAGGCTTCTACGTCACGGCGCGAGCCGACGCCCATGCGTGCGAGGACTTTCTGCAGTTTCTCGCCGGCTGGGGCTGGGGTAAGTTCTTCGAGGTTTTCGTGCGTGTCGGTCATCTGGGCACCTCCCGGTGTGGCATGCAGCGAATAAAAAAGGTCGCGCATCATACGCGCTTGCGGGCGGCAAAGCACCGTCCGCAGTCGGGAAAGACTAGTCGACTTACAGAAGGAATGAAGCCATGCACCACGAAGACGACTTCACCGGCGCCAAGCTAGCGCTGTTCCATGCCGGCCAACTGGTGGTCTACAAGCGCGACGACAAGCCCGGCATCCCCTACCCCGGCTGCTGGGACTTCCCCGGCGGCGGCCGAGAAGGCGGCGAAACGCCAGCACAATGCGCCCTGCGCGAACTGGAGGAAGAGTTCGCCCTGCGCCTGGACGAACAGCGTATCGAATGGCAGCGCCGCTACCCCGCGACCCACGGTCCGGCGCCCTGGGCGTGGTTCCTGGTGGCGCGGCTGGAACAGGCCGAGTTCGAGGCCATCCGTTTCGGCGATGAAGGCCAGTACTGGCGCCTGATGCGCGTCAGCGAATATCTCGCCCACGACCAGGCGGTGGATTACCTGCAGGAACGCCTGCGGCATTTCCTCGCAGGGCGGCTGGACATCGCCTGATTCCGCACCGCAGGCCGCTGATCCGTATTTGCGCGGCCTATCTGAATCTGTTTCCTGCCCGCGCATTTTCCTAGATTGCCCGCTCACCGAAGCGCGCCGGATTTGCAGTCCATGGCGCGCCCGGACGTTCTGTCACAAGCGGGAATCAAGCATGAACACGAAAAGCACGGAGCAGGCGTACAACTACAAGGTGGTCCGCCAGTTCGCCATCATGACGGTGGTCTGGGGCGTGGTCGGCATGGCCATGGGGGTTCTGATCGCCTCCCAGCTGGTCTGGCCGCAACTGAACCTGGACCTGCCCTGGACCAGTTTCGGGCGCCTGCGCCCGCTGCATACCAGCCTGGTGATCTTCGCCTTCGGCGGCTGTGCGCTGTTCGCCACCAGCTACTACACGGTGCAGCGCACCTGCCAGACCCGGCTGTTCTCCGACAGCCTCGCCGCCTTCACCTTCTGGGGCTGGCAGGCGCTGATCGTGACCATGATGATTACCCTGCCGCTGGGCTACACCACCACCAAGGAATACGCCGAGATCGAATTCACCGGCGCGGTGTGGATGGCCATCGTCTGGGTCGCCTACGCAGTGGTGTTCTTCGGCACGCTGATGAAGCGCAAGACCTCGCACATCTATGTGGGTAACTGGTTCTTCGCCGCCTTCATCCTGGTGACGGCGATGCTGCACATCGTCAACCACCTGGCCATTCCGGTGGACTGGTTCAAGTCCTACCCGGTGTACTCCGGCGCCACCGACGCCATGGTGCAGTGGTGGTACGGGCACAACGCGGTGGGTTTCTTCCTCACCACCGGCTTCCTCGGAATGATGTACTACTTCGTGCCCAAGCAGGCCGGGCGCCCGGTGTATTCCTACCGGCTGTCCATCGTGCACTTCTGGGCGCTGATCACCCTGTACATCTGGGCCGGCCCGCACCACCTGCACTACACCGCGCTGCCCGACTGGGCGCAGTCCCTCGGCATGGTGATGTCGCTGATCCTCCTGGCGCCCAGCTGGGGCGGCATGATCAACGGCATGATGACCCTCTCGGGTGCCTGGCATAAGCTGCGCACCGACCCGATCCTGCGCTTCCTGGTGGTCTCCCTGGCGTTCTACGGCATGTCGACCTTCGAAGGTCCGATGATGGCGATCAAGACTGTCAACGCCCTGTCTCACTACACTGACTGGACCATCGGCCACGTCCATGCCGGCGCGCTGGGCTGGGTGGCGATGATTTCCATCGGCTCGCTCTATCACCTGATTCCCAAGGTCTTCGGTCGCGAACAGATGCACAGCATCGGTCTGATCAACGCCCACTTCTGGCTGGCCACCATCGGCACAGTCCTCTACATCGCCTCGATGTGGGTCAACGGCATCACCCAGGGCCTGATGTGGCGCGCGGTGAACGCCGACGGCACGCTCACCTACTCCTTCGTCGAAGCACTGCAGGCCAGCCACCCCGGCTTCGTGGTACGCATGAGCGGCGGCATGATGTTCCTCGGCGGCATGCTGCTGATGGCCTGGAACACCTGGATGACCGTGCGCCAGGCGCGCCCGGAAGCCCTGCGCATCGCCGAGCGGATGGCCTGAGATGACACTCTGGCTGGGGCTGGTCGGCCTGCTGGCGCTGTACTTCGGCGTCGGCTGGTGCCTGCGGGCGCACCGCGAGCGCGGCATCGAGGAGGCCAGCATGCTGCCCTTCGCCGATGACGAGGAGGCCGCCCAGCGCATGGAGAAAGCCACGGGGCGCAGCCGCACCGGCTGCGCCTGCCCCGGACGCTGCAAGGGCGACTGCGAGCACTGGCGCGACTGGCAGCCCTAGCGCGCCACCTCGGGCGCGCACCTGCGACAGAGCGCCGCATCACCTCCATCAATTTTCATTAGCAAGCACATCAATTTCCCGGCGGGCAGCCCGAGGAGGAATATCACTCCCGTGCCCCGCCACCTGATGGACGCCTGAAGCATCGTCCCCTGTCCTGTCTGGACCCCAGGACAGACATCATCGATGCCAGTGCTCCCCGGTGGGGCTTTCAAACCCATTCAGGGCCCCAGCGGGCCCTCACCGAGCGTTTTATCGAGGGAATAAAGAATGAAGCTTGCCTCTGTCGTGTCGGCTGTCATCTCCAGCCTCGCCCCAATGGCTTTTGCCCAGGACGCAATCAAGAACCCCGGCGCCGAATTGCCGGTTACCGAATACCACTACGGCATGTCCCTGGACGTCGACAAGGTGCTGCACCGCACCGACAACTCCGGCAAGGTCGGCATCGTGCCGGCATTCATGGTCTACCAGGATCACAACGGCGAGACCCACAAGGTCCGCTTCCTCGAATGGGGCGGCAGCACCAGCCAGGGCTGAGCCTTTCGCGAACATCGTCCTCCGGCCGTCTTGGCCAGACCCCGCGAGCCTGTGGTGGCGGTCGGGGGGCGATCCTGAGTGCTTTGTCGACCTGTCGGAGCGCGCCATGAGCGCAATCGCGCCCACAACACCTTTCTGAAAAGCGGCCCGTTCCTACAGGTGGATACTCAGTTCCAGTGCCGCCGCGAAGCGCGACGGTTGTCTCCCAGCCCCACCAAGGCAGCCAGCGAAGCCATCAGCACCTCGGCGACCCACGCCAGCAGCAGGCCACCGGCCAGCGCCCAGCCGATGGCCTCGGGGTCCAGCACCACCTGGTAGCGGTAGTTCTCGTAGGTTTCCTGCAGCAGTTCGTGGTTCGGCGCCGTCACCATGTGCAGCGCACGCTGGTACCAGGTGCCCTGCAGGGCCTGCCATTCGTTCTCGAACAGCTGGGCACGGCGCATCAGGCGCTCGATGTTGTCGGCATCACGCTGGAATACCGGGTCGGCACTACCGCGGTAATGCGCCACCAGGGCACTCAGGTCACCCTTGAAGAACTGCCCCGATGTGTCCTTGAAGCCTTGCAGCGCCTGAGTAGCCTCGATGCGATGGGCGTCGACGCGTTGCGCGTAGTCCTTGATGAATCCCGGCACCTGGACCGCGACCATCAGTCCCAGTGCAAACAGCACCATGCGTACGTAGCTGCGCAGCATTCTTTTCCCCTTCGTTCTTATGGATGTGCAAGGCGACGCCGGATTCTCCCGTTTGCCGCACCGGCATTCCGGGAATGCTTCACGTCCCGATCAGATGCGGCCCTGGGTGACGATCTCGCCACGCCACCAGAGCATCCATTCGCCACCTTGCATCAGGGTCCAGTTTTCGTTGTCGGTCAGCGGCTCGGTGGCGATCACTGTCACCACATCGTTGGGTGTGGTTTCCGACTGGAAGTCCACAGTCACGTCGGCATCACGCAGGCGTGCCGGGCCAAATGGCGCGCGGCGGGTGATCCAGGCCAGCTTGGTGCTGCAGAAGGTGAACAGCCAGTCGCCGTCGCTGAGCAGGCAATTGAACACGCCCTTCTCGCGGTAGGAGGCGCAGGCGGTGACCAGGGTGGGTAGCAGCACTTCCACCGGCACGGGTTCGGGGAAGGCACGGCGCACGCGGTTGAGCAGGTCGCAGAAGGCTGCTTCGCTGTCAGTGTCGCCCACCGCGCGGTAGAGACCTGGCTCGGGATGGAAGTCGGCGAGCTGGCCATTGTGGGCGAAGGTCCAGTAGCGCCCGCCCATTTCGCGCACGAACGGGTGGGTGTTGGACAGGCAGACCTTGCCGACGTTGGCCTGGCGGATGTGGCCGATCACCGCCTCGCTCTTGATCGGATAGCGCTGCACCAGCCGCGCGACTTCCGAATCGACGCTTGCGGACGGGTCCTGGAACAGCCGCACACCGCGCCCTTCATAGAAGGCGATGCCCCAGCCGTCGCGGTGCGGGCCGGTGCCGCCGCCGCGCTGCATCAGCCCGGTGAAGCTGAAGACGATGTCCGTCGGGACGTTGGCGCTCATGCCGAGCAACTCGCACATGAATCAGTTCTCCTCCATCAGTGCCTCGCGCAGCTGATGCAGCTCGCGTTCCAGGCGATTCTGCATCCTTTTCCGCCCCAGCGGCAGGAACCGCGTGAGCAGGCGCAGCAGCAGGGCCGGCAGGTCGTTCAGCTCACGCGGGATAAGGTGCAGATGAAAATGTTCGACGTGCTGGTTGGCCGCGGGGCCGTCGTTGACCAGCAGATTGATACCGACCCGCCCGTAGCCGGCACGGCGCAACACGCGTTCCATGCGCTCGGCCAGCGGGATCAGGTCCTGCTGCGCCGCTTCGGATAGCTGGTGCAGGAAGGTCGCGTGCTCGCGGGCCACCAGCAGCAGGTGCGCCGGGCGCAGCGGGTAGATGTCCAGCAGCACGATGAAATGGTCGTCTTCGTAGAGGGTACGGGCCGGCACGCGACCGGCCGCGATGGCACAGAACACGCAGTCCATGGGAACTCCTCGAAAGGCCGTTCAGTTCATGCTGGACGCGTGCGGTGCAGGACGCAAGGCCGGTCTACAGGCGCGGTTCGATCCGCGCGCGGTTGTCGCGCCGCTCGCTCGGGTGGGAGTCCACACCCTCGACCAGCTCAGGCTGCATCAGCTGGCGCAGGGTCGGTTCGTCTTCCGCTTCCTTGTCCTGGCGGCGCTTCTTCAGCGAACGCTCCAGCGGCCAGCGGATCAGCACGAACAGCAGGTACAGGCCGAACGCGGCGAGCAGCACCAGGGCGAGGTCGGAGACGGCGCGCCAGGCGTTGTTGCCGACCTTGAACACCACGTCCAGCGCGGTGATGGCGATCGCCGGAGCGTACAAGTTGTTCGCCGGGTCCACCGGGGTCGGGGTGAACAGCAGGACGATGACGATCACCCGCAAGGGTTCGCGCAGCCAGCGCCACATCCAGCCGGTCATCAGGAACCAGACCAGGGTCAGGCCAAGGCCGGCGGCGATATAGGCGCCCCAGGCAAGCGTGTAATCGTGTTCGTTCATGCGCGTGCGTACGTGCGGTGTCGACAGAGGGGTGCGTATGATAGCTGCTTTTCCCCATGGGTGCGCAGCCGGGCGTCATCCATGCCGTCCCCGAGGAGCCGCCATGACTGACCGTCAGCCCCCCATCGCCCGCCGCGAAGCCGCCGCCGATCCCTATGCCTGGCTGGAAAACCGCGATGCCGAGGACGTGCTCGACTACCTGAAAGCAGAAAATGCCTACCTGGAAGATCGACTTCTTCCTCAGACAAAACTGCGCGAAACCCTGTTCCAGGAGATCAAGGGCCGCATCCGCGAGACCGACCTGTCGCTGCCCACACCCTGGGGCCCCTGGCTCTACTACCAGCGCACCACCGCCGGCGACGAGTACCCTCGCCATTACCGCAGCCCGCGCCCGGCTGATGGCTCGCTGACCGTCGAGGAAAGCGCCGAGCAGTTGCTGCTGGACCCGAACGAGCTGGCTGGCGATGGCTTCCTGTCGGTCGGCGCGTTCAGCATCAGCCCCGATCATTCGAAGCTGGCCTACAGCCTGGATACCAGCGGCGACGAGATCTATACCCTCTACGTGAAGGAACTGGCTGACGGCAGCGTCACCACCCTGCCCTTCGATGACTGCGATGGCAGCCTCACCTGGGCCAACGACAACCGCACCCTGTTCTTCGGCGAACTGGACGACACCCACCGCCCGCACAAGCTCTATCGCCACCGCCTGGGCGACAGCGGTGCGCAGCTGATCTTCGAAGAGCCCGACGGGCGCTTCTTCCTCAATTGCTACCGCGCCAGCTCCGAGCGCCAACTGGTGCTGCTGCTGAACAGCAAGACCACCAGCGAAGCCTGGGTGCTGGACGCCAGTACGCCGGAAGGCGAGTTCGTCTGCCTGGCGCCGCGCGAGGAAGGCCACGAGTACTACCCGGACCACGGCCGTCTTGAGGGTGACTGGGCCTGGCTGATCCGCAGCAACCAGACCGGCATCAACTTCGCCCTCTACCATGCCAGTGAAGCGCAGCCGACCCGCGCGCACTGGATCGAGCTGGTGGCGCACCGCGACGACGTGATGCTCGAAGGCCTGACCCTGAGCGCCAGCGCCCTGACCCTGAGCCTGCGCGAAGGCGGCCTGCCGATCGTCGAAGTCCACCCGCACGGCCAGCCGGCGCACCGCGTCGATTTGCCGGACGCCGCCTACAACCTCTACGTGCAGGACAGCCTGGAGTTCGACAGCGCGGTGATCCGCCTGCGCTACGAGGCGCTCAACCGCCCGGCGCAGATTCGCCAGCTGGACCTCGCCAGCGGTGAACAGAAAGTCCTCAAGCAGACCCCGGTGGAAGGCCCGTTCGACGCCGACGCCTACGAGAGCCGCCGCCTCTGGGCCGACGCCGCCGACGGCGTGCAGGTACCGATCAGCCTGGTCGGCCGCCGCGAGGTGCTGGAAGACATCGCCCGCGGCAAGCCGGCGCCGCTCTACCTCTATGGCTACGGCGCCTACGGCGAGAGCCTCGACCCCTGGTTCTCCCATGCCCGCCTGAGCCTGCTGGAACGCGGCTTCGTCTTCGCCATCGCCCACGTGCGTGGCGGCGGCGAACTGGGCGAAGCCTGGTACCGCGCCGGCAAGCTGGAGCACAAGCAGAATACCTTCAGCGACTTCATCGCCTGTGCCGAACACCTGCTCAGCCACGGCTACAGCACTCCGGCACAGCTGGCGATCAGCGGCGGCAGCGCCGGCGGCCTGCTGATCGGCGCGGTGCTCAACCAGCGCCCGCAGCTGTTCGCCGCGGCCATCGCCGAAGTGCCCTTCGTCGACGTCCTCAACAGCATGCTCAACCCTGACCTGCCGCTGACCGTCACCGAGTACGACGAGTGGGGCAACCCGCAGGAGCCTGAGGTCTACGCACGTATCCGCGCCTACGCGCCCTACGAGAACGTCAGCGCGCAGGACTACCCCGCCCTGCTGGTGGTCGCCGGCTACAACGACAGCCGCGTGCAGTACTGGGAAGCCGCCAAGTGGGTGGCCAAGCTGCGCGTCAGCAAGACCGACGAGCACCTGCTGCTGCTCAAGACCGACCTGGGCGCCGGCCACGGCGGCATGAGCGGCCGCTACCAGGGCCTGAAGGACGTGGCGCTGGAATACGCCTTCCTGTTCAAGGTGCTGGGTATCGAAGGTAACGCCTGATGCTCTACACCTGCCCCTGCTGCGGCTACTTCAGTTTCGGCGACCCTCCGGGGTCGTACGAAATCTGCGAGATCTGCTTCTGGGAAGACGATCACCTGCAGCTGTGCTTCCCCGATGCACGCGGTGGCGCCAATGCGGTGAGCCTGATCGAAGCGCAGGTCAACTTCGTGCAATGGGGCGCCTGCGAACGGCGCTTCCGCGCCAAGGTGCGCCCGGCCACTATCGATGACGTGAAGGACGACCGCTGGTTCCCGCTGTGGGAAAAGCGCGTGGAGCTACCGGATGACGAGGCGCCGCTGACCGGCGAGGAGGCCTGCTACTGGCTGCGCACGCCGACCTGAATGCCCTCAGCGTCGGCTGCTGACAGCCAGGCCGACGCCCATGGCCACGATCAGCCCGCCCGAGGCCGTCTGCTGCCAGCGCCGCCAGGTCGGGTTGCTGCCCACGCGATTGCCGACCCGCCCGGCGACCACCGAGACCACGGCGTTCACCAGGCAACCACCGAGGTTGAACAGCAGGCCGAGGCAGAGAATCTGCAGTACGAAGTTCGGGCTGCCAGCGGGCACGAACTGCGGCAGGAAGGCGAGGAAGAACAGCGCCACCTTGGGGTTGAACACGTTGACCATCATGCCCTGCAGGAACACCCGGCTCAGGCGCGCGGGCTCGAGCTCTGTGCGTTTCTGCTCGCGCCAGGCGCCACGGATCAGCTGCACGCCGAGCCAGACCAGGTAGAGCGCGCCCAACCACTTGAGCACACCGAAGGCCACGCTGGACATCATCAGCAGCGCCGACAGGCCGAACGCCGCCGCCAGCATGTGCACCACGCAACCGGCACCGATCCCGAGGGTCGACATCAGGCCCGCCGGCGTGCCCTGGGCGGCCGAACGCGAGGCGACGTAGAGCATGTCCGGCCCGGGCGTGAGGTTGAGCGCGAGGGTGGCGATGAAGAACAGGCTGAGGCTTTCGAGGCTGGGCATGGCGCGGCTCCGGGACGGCAGACGCGCAGCATGCCACGGGGGCCGCTGCTGACGGAAGGATCAGCCAGCGCGGAAGATCAGGTGCTCTTCCCAGTCGTCTTCGGGCACCGAGCCCTCGGCGAGCATGCGCCCGGACTGGGAGATGCGCTCATGGTGCACCGCATCCGGATCGCCGCAGACGAGGTGGTGCCACAGCGGCAGGTCCTTGCCCTCGGACACCAGACGGTAGCCGCAGGTCGGCGGCAGCCACTGGAACTCGTCGGCCTGGGCCGGAGTGAGCTGGATGCAGTCCGGGACGCTGGCGCGGCGGTTGGCGTAGTCGGTGCAGCGGCAGGTCTTCAGGTCCAGCAGCTTGCAGGCGATGCGCGTGTAGTAGACGGTGCCGTCGTCCTCGTCTTCCAGCTTCTGCAGGCAGCACAGGCCGCAGCCGTCGCACAGCGACTCCCACTCGTCCTGATCGAGCTGGTCGAGGGTCTTGCGTTTCCAGAAGGGTTCGACTTTGGCGGCCATTTTTTGTACAGGGGCAATTTCACGGGGCGCAAAGTCTAAGCCTGTCGCGCCCGCAGGCCAAGCGCAGGCGACCATTGACCGCGCAGCGCTTGCCAGAGCTTGCGGCGCTGGTTAGTTTGATCGCCCCACGGGTGCCTGCTATCAGTGCACGAGACCCGCCAGCCGCCCGATCCCACCGCGATGCCCGGCCGACCACGGCACCATCGGCAGATTCCACGCCCTTCAAGGAGCCACCATGAGCGCCAACCCTCGCGTTTCCGAGCACCCGATCGACCCGCAGTTCATCAATCGCTGGTCGCCCCGCGCCTTCAGCGGCGAAGCCATTCCCCAAGCCACCCTGCTGAGCTTCATCGAAGCCGCGCGCTGGGCGCCGTCCTCCTTCAACTCGCAGCCCTGGCGCTTTCTCTTCGCCCTGCGCGACACGCCGAACTGGCAGCGCTACCTGAACCTGCTGGGCGAGTTCAACCGCGGCTGGGCGCAGCACGCCTCGGCTCTGGTGGTGGTGCTATCCAAGACCACCTTCGCCCCGCCCGGCTCCAGCGAAGAGAAACCCGCCCTGTGGCACAGCTTCGACACCGGCTCGGCCTGGGGCTTCCTCGCCTTGCAGGCGAGCCTGGCGGGCTGGCACACCCACGGCATGGCCGGCTTCGACCGCGAACTGGCGCGCACCGAGCTGAAGGTCCCGGCGGACCATGAAATCCACGCGGTGATCGCCATCGGCAAGCTGGGGGACAAGTCGATCCTCTCCGAGAGCCTGCAGGCCCGCGAAGTGCCCAATGCCCGCCGTCCGCTGGCGGAAATCGTGGCCGAGGGTGATTTCTCGCTCTGACGGGCAATACCCCTTGTAGGAGCGCTCCATGCGCGTGATCGCGGGCATGGCCCGCTCCTACAGAAAATCCAAAAGAAAAAGGCCCCGAATGGGGCCTTTTTCATGTCCGCAGCGGTCAGTAACCGCGGGAGAAATCCACTTCGCCGCGCATGGCCTGCCCCGCCCAGAAGCGAGTGAGGTTGTCGCGGAACAGGTCGATCAGCAGGCTTGGCAGCGTCGGCGCGGCAGTATGACCGGTGAGCAGCAGACGCGGCGTGTGCCAGAAGGGGTGCGAAGTCGGCAGCGGCTCCTGGCGGCAGACATCGATCACCGCACCGGCCAGTTGGTTGGCTTCCAGCGCCGCGACCAGGTCCTCGTCCACTACCGAAGTGCCACGCCCGGCGTTGAGGAACAGCGCGGTGGGCTTCATCCGCTGGAACAGCGCGAGGTTGAAGATATCCGCGGTTTCCGGCGTGTCGGGCAGCAGGTTGATCACGTAGTCGGCGGTCTCGGCCAGGCGCGGCAGGTCATCCAGCCCGCCCATGCGCCCGAAGGGCACCAGCGAACGCGGGTTCTTCGCCACGCCAACCAGTTCCACACCGAAGGGCGCCAGCATGTGTGCCACGGCCTGGCCGATCTCGCCGGTGCCAACGATGAGGATCTGCCGGCCACTCAGGCTGCCGGGCGCGCGGTCGTCCCACTGCACACCAACCTGGCTGGCCAGGCGGCCGAGGAACTGGCGTTCGTGGGCGAGCATGTAGGTAAGCAGGTATTCGGTCATGACCTGGCCGAAGATGCCGACGGCGCGGGTCAGGGCGTAATCCTTGGGGAGGTCGTCGGCCAGCAGCGGGGTGATGCCCGCCCAGCTGGACTGGATCCATACCGGGTGCACGCCCTGGCGCAGCAGTTGCGCAGCCAGGGTCGGCTCGCCGAGCCACACGGGGCATTCGGCCGCCGCTTCCACCAGGGTGTCGGGGTTGTTGCCGGAGATCACCGTCAACCGGGGCTCGGCCGCCATCAGCAGGGCGGCGTAGAGGGCGTGTTCGCGATCGAGTACGAGCAGGCGCATGGTCAGGCCTTTCGCTTCGAACGGTGGAGCATTTCCGGCTGGCGCATCTGGACTCGCTTCAAGGGAGCTTCCCTGGGGAAATCGTCGTCAGTTCTAGGGAAGTCAGGCGGCTATAGACACAGCCAGAGACCAAGCGTTCCGCTCCGTTGAACCCTTTTTACTCCCGCATAATGCGCTCAAGCCGCGCACTTGCACAGTGCCAGTACTGGGCAAATACGCGGCCTGAACAGGATGACGAGGCGGTCTGGATCAGACCGGATCGTTCCGCCGCAGCAATTCCTCGGGGAGATGCTCGATGTACTCCTCCTCCGCCGGCGGCATCTGCAGGTGGAAACCTTGTTTCTCGATGTTTTCCAGCACCACGTTGATGTCCTCCCGGGCCAACTGCCGCTCGGGGCTCAGCACCAGGTCGAAGGTGTGCTGCGGCGCGCCGAACGCAACCAGCAGCGCCTCGGGCACACGGCTGAGGGCTTCGCGCTTGTCGACGTACAGGTACATCTCGTTCTTGCGCGGACTCTTGTAGATGGAGCAGATGCGTTTCATGTCGGTACTTTCCGCGTTGGGAGTGGGCCGCGTTTGGTAATGGGCCGTGTTATTCGGGGGTCTGGGCAGCCAGGCTGTCCAGCAGGGCCTGCCCCATCAGCTCGCGGCGCCAGCCTTGCAGCGAATCGGGCAGCTGGTAGGGGCCGTTGGGCCAGCCGGTCTTGAGCAGGGCTTCGAGAATCTTCTTGCGCAGCATCAGCTCCGGCGCCATCTCCAGGCGCTCAGCTTCCTTCTGGCCGACTTCACGCAGCTTCTTCAGCACCGGGGTGATCTCGCGCGGCAGCGGCTCGGGCAGGGTCTGCGGCCAGACGGCTTCGGGCAGCTTCGCCGCGTGGGCCATCAACGCGATCAGGGTGTCGCCGTCCTGGCGCACGGTGCGCGGGTGCATGTCGTCGATGCGCGCCAGGGCGACCTTGTCGGCCGGCTGGAAGCGCGCCAGCGGCCACAGGGTGTGTTCACGCAGAATGTGGTTGCGCGGTTTGTTGCGCAACCGCGCCTGCTCCTCGCGCCAGACGCACAGCTCGCGCAGCACGGCCAGTTGCGGGCGATTGAGCTTCCACGCCAGCTTGACGTCGAGGTAAGCCTCCTGCGGGTCGCTGACGCGGCTCTGGTTGTTGGTCAGGTCGGTGCCGTCGGCCAGCAGCCACTGCAGCTTCTCGTCGCTCAGGCGCGGCGCGAGCTTCACATAGACCTCGGCCAGGTGCTGAACGTCCTCGGCGGCGTAGCGCACCTGCATGTCGGTCAACGGGCGCTGCAGCCAGTCGGAGCGGGTTTCGTCCTTGGGCAGGTCGAGGCCGAGGATTTCCAGTACCAGCTTGGAGTAGCCCATGGAATGCGGCATGCCCAGGTAGGCGGCGGCCAACTGGGTGTCGAACAGCGGCTGCGGCAGACTGCCGGTCAGGCGCTGGAAGACTTCCAGGTCCTCGCCGCAGGCGTGGAACACCTTGACCACCACCGGCGACTCCAGCAGGGCTGCGAACGGCGACCAGTCGCGGATCAGCAGCGGGTCGATCAGCCACACGCCGCTGCCGTCGCCCACCTGCACCAGCCCGGCGGCCGGGTAGAAGGTATCGACACGCATGAACTCGGTATCGAGCGCGAGGTACGGCAGTTCTTTCCAGTCCTGGCACTTGCGCTCCAGGGTGGCATCGTCGCGAATCCACTGTATGTCGAGGACGGTCACGAACATCTCCTTCGTTTCGGTGCGCGCAGTATATAGAGATGCATGATGTGCGAGCATTCCACTCGGCCATCGGTCTGTGACAACTGCATGGCAATCTCTACGCTTTGCCCCGCCCACAACAACAAGAAGGCAGCTTGCGCATGAAAAAGCTTCTCGGACTGGTCGTCCTGCTGGCCGTAGCCGTCGCGGTCTACCTGGCGCTCACGCCCAGCCCCATCGACCCGCTGGCCTGGACGCCGCCCAAGGCGCCACCGATGACCGGCGTGATGGAACCCAACGACACACTGATGAAAGCCGAACTGCTCGCCCAGGGCCAGATCGTCGGCCCCGAAGACACCGCAGTGGACAGCCAGGGCCGGGTTTTCGCCGGGCTGGATGACGGGCGCATCGTGCGCATCGGCGCCGACGGCAAGGCCGAAACCTTCGTCGAAACCGGCGGCCGCCCGCTGGGCCTGGCGTTCGACAAGAGCGGCAACCTGATCGTTGCCGATGCCTGGAAGGGCCTGCTGGAGGTCGACCCGCAGGGCAAGATCCGTGTGCTGACCGATTCGGCTGACGGCGTTCCCTTCGCCTTCACCGACGACCTGGACATCGCCGGCGACGGGCGCATCTATTTCAGCGACGCTTCCAGCCGCTTCCACCAGCCCGACTACATCCTCGACCTGCTCGAAGCCCGCCCCCACGGCCGCCTGTTGCGCTACGACCCGGCCACCGGCAAGACCGAAACGCTGCTCAAGGACCTGTACTTCGCCAATGGCGTGGCGCTGTCGCAGAACGAGGACTTCGTGCTGGTCAACGAAACCTACCGCTACCGCATCACCCGCTACTGGCTCAAGGGCGAGAAGGCCGGGCAACACGAGGTCTTCATCGACAACCTGCCGGGCCTGCCGGACAACCTCGCCAGCGACCGCAGCGGCACCTTCTGGGTGGCCCTGCCCTCGCCGCGCAAGGCCGACGCCGACATGATCCAGCAGATGCCCTGGCTGAAACGCCAGCTCACCAAGCTGCCGCGCGCCGTGCTACCCAAGCCGGTGCCCTACGGCCTGGTGATCCAGGTGAACGAGAAAGGCGAGATCGTGCGCAGCCTGCATGACACCAGCGGCCAGCACCTGCGCATGGTGACCTCGGCCAAACCGGTGAACGGCGTGCTCTACCTGGGCAGCCTGGAGAACGACCGCATCGGCCGGCTGCCGATCCACTGAAAGGCGCCGGTCCCCAGGACGCTTCAGGCCGGCGTCTGCTCCTTCAGGGCAGGCGCCGGTGCGGGCGCGGCGGCGGGTTCCAGCAGCTCCAGCATGCGCTCGCGCACCTCCCCCATCAGCGCATCGACGCCGTGTTCAGTGAACTGGGTGGAGTCGATCGGCGCGCCGACATGCACCTCCACCGGCATGCCGAGGTTCAGCTTTAGGCCACCCGCCGGCAGCAGTTGCTGGATGCCACGGATAGCCACCGGAACAATGATCGCGTCGGTCTGCTGGGCCAGGCGGAAGCAGCCTTTCTTGAACGGCTGCAGCTTGCCATCCTTGGAGCGCGTGCCCTCGGGCGCGGCCCAGAGCACGATGCCGCTCTCCATCATTTCCCGCGCCTTGGCCAGGTCCGCCATGGCCTGGTGACGGTTGTGCCGGTCGATGGACGGAAACTCCGCCGCGCGCATGGCGGCGCCCCACACCGGCACAGCGAACAGCTCGCGCTTGGCCAGCATGCGGATCGAACCGGGCAGGGTCACGAAGATTGCCGGGATGTCGTAGAAGCTGGAATGGGTGCAGAGGATCATGTAGCGACGGCCATCGCCAAAGTCCGGCACCTCACCATGGCGACTCATGCGCGCGCCGGTCAGGCGCAGCAGGCTGCCGGACCAGTCGCGGGTGAAACCGTCGACCCTGGCGCGGCGCAACCGGCCGATGGCGCCCAGCGCCAGGACCCGGACGCTATAGCCCAGGGTGATCAGAACGGTCGCCAGTCCCACCAGGGCGACGCGCAGCGGGCCCGCCTTGCGCGGTGCCGATTGCTGGTCGTGCATGTTCGCCAACTCCCACCAACTTTTCATCGTACAAGCCTTATGATGCGCCCAAGCCCCGTCACGACACAGGAACGCGCCCATGACCCAAGCCCGCCTGCTCACGCCCGAGCAACTGGCCGCCCGCCTCGATGACCCGAATCTCGTCCTGCTCGACTGCCGTTTCGCCCTCGAAGACCCGGCGTACGGCGCGCGCAGCTACCACGAGAACCACATCCCCGGCGCGCACTTCGCCGACCTCAACCGGGACCTTTCCTCCCCGGTGATTCCGGGCGTCACCGGTCGTCATCCGCTGCCCGATCCGCAGCATCTGCAGGAACACCTGCGTGCCTGGGGGCTGAGCGCCGACAGTGAAGTGGTGCTGTATGACGACGGCCCCGGTGCCTTCGCCGCCCGCGCCTGGTGGCTGCTGCTGTGGCTGAGCAAGAGCGAGGGCGTGTACCTGCTCGACGGAGGCCTGACCGCCTGGCGCAACGCCGGTCTGCGCCTGACGACCGCCGAAACGCCGCTGCGCCCCGGCGACTTCAAGGGCGAGCCGGACAACCGCCTGCTGATCAGCGCCAGCGAACTGGCCGCGAAACTCGGCAAAGCCGAACTCCCGCTGATCGACGCCCGCGGCCTGCCGCGCTTCCGTGGCGAGGTCGAACCCATCGACCCGGTCGCCGGGCACATTCCCGGCGCCCAGTGCGCGGCCTTCACCGACAATCTCGGCAACGACGGCCGCTTCCTCCGCCCGGAGCACCTGCACCAGCGCTTCGCCGGCCTGCTGCGCGGACGCCCGGCCGAAGACCTGGTGGCCTACTGTGGCTCCGGCGTCACCGCCTGCCACAACCTGTTCGCCCTGAGCCTGGCGGGCTACCCGCTGGGTCGCCTGTATGCCGGCTCCTGGAGCGAATGGATCACCGATGCTCGCCGCCCGGTGGCAACGGGCGACTGATCTCCCCGCTCTGGCGGAAAAAACGGAAGGCGCTTCACACCGGCGCCTTCCGTTCCTATGGATAGGTGTCAGGGCATCGGTCAGACTCGTGCCCATTCTTCAAAGGAGTGATCCCATGCCTTCGCGCATCCGCCAGACCCTGCTCGCCAGCCTGCTGTTCGGCCTGTGCAGCGCCACCCCGCTCTACGCCGCCGCGCTGGAAGCAACGCCCTGCGCCATCCAGGACCAGTGGTCCGACCTCTACGGCGAAGACCTGGTGAAAGCCGCCAAGGCCGGCCACGCCAGCGCCCAGTACAGCCTCGGCCTGGAGTACGACTCCGGCAGCGACGAATACGACCAGGACTATGAGAAAGCCGCCTACTGGTACGAGAAGGCCGCCAAGCAGGGCCACGCCTGCGCCCAGTACAACCTCGGCAACGCTTACGACAATGGCGACGGCGTGGAGCAGGACTCGACCAAGGCGGTGTACTGGTACCAGAAGGCCGTCGACCAGGGCGACAAGGATGCCCAGTACAACCTCGCAATCATGTACGAGAACGGCACCGGCGTGACCCGCAGCTACAAGAAGGCCTTCGCGCTCTATCTGCTGTCCGCCGAACAGGGTGATGTGGACGCCGAGTACGAGGTGGGCGAAAGCTACGCCAAGGGGCGCGGCGTGGCGAAGAACCCCGCGCAGGCGCGTGCCTGGTACCAGAAGGCGGCAGACCAGGGCCACGAAGAGGCCGAGGAAAAGCTCTCTGCAATGCCGGAGTTACCGGCAAGCATCTAATCGCCAGAAGGAATATGAACGAAAGCTGCGCCGACGAAACAGTTTAAAAACAGGCCTTTACATCATCTTCATCGCACTACACTTCAAATCGAGCGGCTAAGTCCGCTTCCGGCGGGGCCGAGGATAATCATCAGAAGCTGCCAAGACGCCCAGCCCCGCCGGTCATTGATGACGAGGATGTCATGGGAATCGCCGCGAACGATCTTTGCCAGTATGTGATTCGCCCCACCCTGCACTACCTGGGGCGTCACAGCGTCGCGGCCGAATCGCTGCTGCTGGGGGCAGCGGCCTGTCAGTCGGCGCTGGGGAGCGCCCTCGATGACAGCCATGGCCACGGGCTGTATCGCATTGGTGAACAACGGCACCAGACGCTCTGGGATGGATTCCTGGCACTGGACCCCGAGCTGGCCAGCCGCGTGCGAGGGCTGGCCAGCCAGCATGCCTTCCTCGACGCGCCGCACCTCGAACTCACGGTCAATCTGCGCTACAGCACTGCCATCGCCTGGATGCTGGTGGAGGCGGAGCACCTGCCCCTGCCACTGACGGACGACCCCATGGAACTGGCCCGTATCTGGCGCCAGGTTTTCCACCCTCATGGCCGCCTCCACGACTTCGTCGACGCCTGGCACAGCTACGTCGGAAATTACAGTCGAGTCGCCTGAATATCTCTCATTCAAATGGTGACCAATCGGTCAGAAATTATTTACATACAGCGACGAACGGACATCATTCAGATGGAACGCTCGTTTGAGCCCCGAAGCCCAAGGTAGAGCGCCTGCCGACCACTACCCAAGACCCGGGAATCTTGGTAGCTTGCGCGCCGATAAACACAGGAGTTGCTCTTACAATGAAAACAACATGGCTTAAGACCACCCTCGCACTGACCATCAGCGCTGCCTCCGCTCAGGTGCTTGCCAACGGCATCGCCATCAACGAGCAGAGCGCCAGCGGCGCCGGTACCGCCTACGCGGGCCGCGCTTCCTCGGCATTGGACGCCAGCACCATCTACGGCAACCCTGCCGGCATGTCCAAGCTCAAGCGTACTGAAGTCAGCGGCGGTCTGGCCGTTGTCTCTGCCAAGGACGATATCAGCGACGCGAACAGCACTGCCTCCGGCTCCAACAAAGGCGACTCCGTTCCGCTGGCCGCCGTTCCGTTCGGCTACTTCGTCACCCCGCTGGATGACAAGGTCAGCGTCGGCCTGGGCATCTACGTGCCGTACGGCATCATCAACGACTACGAAAGTGGCTTCCAGGGCCGTTCCCACGGATCCTACAGCAAGGTCCAGGTGATCACCGTCCAGCCGACCATCAGCTACAAGTTCAACGACGTGGTGTCCGTCGGCTTCGGTCCGACCATCAACCGTATCGACGGCAAGCTGGAGAACTACCTGAACACCGGCGGCCTGAACAGCGCCCTGGGTGGTAACGGCGGCGACACCAAGATCAGCATCAAGGGCGACGACACTGCCACCGGCTTCAACGTCGGCCTGCTGATCACCCCGACCGACAGCACTTCCATCGGCGCCACCTACCACTCCAAGGTGAAGTACGAGCTCGAAGGTCACACCACCGTGTCCAACTCGCCAGCCGGCCTGTTCGACTCGCGCATGGACGCCAGCCTGGACATCACCCTGCCCGAGTCCCTGGACCTGTCGATCACCCAGAAGCTGGATGACCGCTGGACCGTCTACGGTGGCACCACCTGGACGCGCTGGAGCCGTCTGAAGTCCATCGAGGTGCAGAACACCGGCGCCCCGCTGGCCGCGTTCGACACCATCGGCGAAGACCTGAGCTGGCACGACACCTGGTCCGCCGCGATCGGTACCTCCTACCAGTTCAACGACCAGTGGGTCCTGCGTACCGGCTTCGCCTACGATCCGTCGCCGACCACCAACGAGCACCGCACCGTGCGTATCCCGGTGGGCGATCGCAAGATCTTCACCCTGGGCGCCGGCTACTCGCCGAACGCCGACATGACCTTCGACGTGGCCTACGCCTACCTGTGGGAATCCACCGCCGGCGTAAACCAGCCGGACGGTCAGGAACTGGCAGGCCTGCAACTGCAGCCGGCCTACAGCGCCAAGTACGACAACAGCGCCCACGGCCTGACCGCGCAGATGACCTATCGCTTCTGATAGCTTCTGCGGCATGAAAAAGCCGGGCAGATATGCCCGGCTTTTTCATGCCCGTGATTTGTGCTGTGGCCTTTCTGTAAGAGCGAGCCGGCTCAGGCCGCCTCGTCAGTCGCTGCGTGCTCGCGGCAGATCAGCTCGCCCTCGCGCGCTTCCAGTCTTTCCCCCGTCAGCCCGCAAAGCGCGCCGTCGTCCAGCTTCTGGTGGAAGCGACAGGTGCGGCACAGGCCGAACCCCGGCACGTTTTCCTGGCGTTGCACCGTCGTCAGCAGCTCCCGCAGCAGCTCGACCAGCAACTCGCTGCGCTCCCCCAGCGCCTCTTCGGCGCGGCGCAGGAAAGCCGGCGGCACCAACGCATCGATCAGCCCCCTGCCCTCCTGCGTCAGCTCCAGGTGCACACTGCGGCGGTCCTGGGCATCCGGGCGCTTCTCGATCAGCCCCTTGGCCTCCAGCGCCTTGAGCGACTGGGAAACCGTGCCCTTGGTCAGCCCGAGAAAGTCCGTCACGCCCAGCGGCGTGTTCGAATAGCGATTGCAACGCGCCAGGTAGTTCAGCGCGCTCAGCTGGATCGGCTGCAGATCGGCCATCAGCGGCTGCTCGCGCGCCCAGGCGCGCATCAGGCTGGCGATGCGTTCGAGGTGGTCGTACAGGGTCGTCTCGGTCATGGGCTGATCCCTCCGATAGATAGTATCGATCAAAAACCAGTTTGACAGAAGGTGATTTTCGACTGCAGACTGAACTGGTATCGAATCGATACCTAATCAATCAGGAGAAGAATCATGAGCAAAGCCGTTTACTACCACGCTGGTTGCCCCGTCTGCGTCGAAGCCGAGCGTGCACTGCTGCCGTTGTTGAACCGCGAAGTCGAAGTAGTGCACCTGGGCGAGCAGTCGCCGCGCGTGGCCGAAGCCGAGGCGGCCGGGGTGAAATCCGTACCGGCGCTGGTGGTCGATGGGCAGGTGCTGCACCTGAACTTCGGCGCCTCCTTGGCCGACCTGAAGTAAGGCCGGGCGGTATGAGCGACTACCAGCCGTTGCACTGCGATCTTCATGACTATCTGGAGATCGCCTGCCTCTACCGCTACTGGCTGCGTATCGAGCTGCGTGACGGTCTGGCGTTCGACGCCCAGGCCTTCACCACCCACACGCGGAAAGGCGCGGACGGGGCAGCCGAGGAGTATTTGGAGGTACGGGTGGACGACGCCAGCCGGGAGCTCCGGCTGGACCGCCTGCACGCCATCACGCCTTTGTCGGCGCAGGCGCTGTTCGGAAGGGTGGAGCTGGATGCGGCCGGCTGAGCGGCCACAACGACCTCACCACATGAGGTCGTCGGGCACCACGTAATCCTTGTACGGATCGTCCTCGTCCGGCTCGCCGGTGGGCTCGCTGAGGACGATGATGCGGCGCTCGTCGCGCTCCTGGATGCGCAGCGCGGCATCGCGCGGCACGATCTCGTAGCGGCCGTCGTAGCTGACGATGGCTAGGCTGCCACGGCTGAGCTTGTCGCGGACCATGTCGTTGACCGCGATGCGCTTGACCTTCTTGTTGTCGACGAAGTTGTAGTAGTCGTCCGACTCCAGTTTCGGCAGGCGCGTACCTTCGATCAATTGCTTGATCTGTGCGGTCTTGGCCTTCTTGTCGGCCTTTTCCTGCTGCTGGCGGTTCAGCTCGGTGTCGCGGGCCTGCTTCTCGGCCTGGGCCTGCAGGGCCGCCTGACGCTGGCTGTCGTCCTTCGCCACCTGGTTCTTGTGCTCCAGGCGCTGCTGCTTCTGTTTCTGCTTGCCGGCCTGCTTGGCCTGCTTCTCGTTGACCAGGCCGGCTTTCAGCAACTGGTCACGCAATGACATGCTCATGAATCAAGGCTCTCCAACAGCCCATAGTGATGCAGGACAAATCCCAGACCAACGCATAGGTGCGGCGGGATCGTCCTCAGGGGGTATAATCCTCGGGCCTGTGCCAGCGCAGCGCAAGTGCCTGGCTCGAAATCACTCATCTGGAGCGGACTCGTAACCTCCATGCTGAAGCTCATCGTTCTCGTGGTACTGGCCATCTTTCTCGTCGCCATTCTCTACGTGCATCTGCGCGGCAAGGTGCGGCTGCCCTTCCTGCGCCAGGTCGTGAACCACTCCGCCTGGTTCGCGCCCTACAACTCGCTGATGTACCTGAACTCCAGCGTGCCGTCCAAACCCTACCTGGACCGCGAGCGCTTCCCCGAACTCGACAAGCTGCGCGACAACTGGCAGATGATCCGCGAGGAAGCCGAGCAACTGTTCGACGAGGGCTACATCCGCGACGCCCTGAACAACAACGAGGCCGGCTTCGGTTCCTTCTTCAAGAAGGGCTGGACCCGTTTCTACCTGACCTGGTACGACGGCCCCCTGCCCTCGGCGCAGCAGCTGTGCCCCAAGACCGTGGAGCTGGTGAGCAGCATCCCCAACGTCAAGGGCGCGATGTTCACCCGCCTGCCGCCGCGCAGCCACCTGAACAAGCACCGCGACCCTTACGGCGGCTCGCTGCGCTATCACTTGGGCCTGGCCACGCCGAACTCCGACGAGTGCCGCATCTTCGTCGATGGCCAGCCCTATGCCTGGCGCGACGGCCAGGATGTGATGTTCGACGAGACCTTCGTCCACTGGGTGAAGAACGAGACGGACGAATCGCGCCTGATCCTCTTCTGCGATATCGAACGGCCGCTCAAGTCGCCGCTGCTGACCCGCATCAACCGCCGCGTCAGCGCTTTCCTCGGGCGCGCCACGGCGCCGCAGAACGTCGAGGGCGAGCGCGTCGGCGGGATCAACCAGGCCTACTCGGTGCTGATCCGCCTGGGCGATGCCGTGGGCAGCAAGGTGAAGGTGTTCAAGCGCGCCTATCCCAAGGCCTACCGCATCGGCCGCCCGGTGCTGGCGGTGCTGGTGCTGGTACTGGTGCTGCGCTGGCTGTTTGGCTGATTCCCGGCTCGCTCCGACCCAAAGCAAAAAGCCCCGCAATCGCGGGGCTTTTTTATGGGCAAAAGAACTTATCCACAGCTGAGCGGGTTCTTCTCGTCGCGCTTGGCAGCGCCCCACAGTTCGTCCATCTCTTCCAGGTTGCTGTCTTCCAGGGTGCGCCCCTGGTCGCGCAGGGCTGTCTCGATGTAGCGGAAGCGGCGCTCGAACTTGGCGTTGGCGGCGCGCAGGGCGGTTTCCGGGTCGACCTTGAGCTTGCGCGCCAGGTTGACCACCACGAACAGCAGGTCGCCCACTTCCTCCGCCTGGCCCTCGGTATCGCCGCCGGCCATGGCCTCGAGCACCTCGTCCAGTTCCTCACGGACCTTGTCCACCACCGGCAGGGCGTCGGCCCAGTCAAAGCCGACCTGGGAAGCGCGCTTCTGCAGCTTGGCGGCGCGGCTCAGCGCCGGCAGGGCGGTGGGTACGTCGTCCAGCAGGGACAGTTGCACCGGCTCGGCGGCTTTGGCGGCGCGCTCTTCAGCCTTGAGCTCTTCCCAGCGCTGCTTGACCGCCGCTTCCGCCAGCTTCGCCGGGTCAGACTCGCCATACAGGTCGCCGTCGGGGAACACATGGGGGTGGCGGCGGATCAGCTTGGTGGTGATGCCATCCACCACCGCGTCGAACTCGAAGCGCCCCTCTTCCCGCGCCAGCTGCGCGTAGTAGACGACCTGGAAGAGCAGGTCGCCCAGCTCCTCGCGCAGGTGGTCGAAGTCGCCGCGCTCAATGGCATCGGCGACCTCGTAGGCTTCCTCGAGGGTGTACGGAACGATCGTCGCGTAGCTCTGCTTCAGGTCCCATGGACAGCCGTGCTGCGGGTCACGCAGCCGGGCCATCAGGTACAGCAGGTCATCGAGCTTATGCATCCTTGGCACCCGCACCGCGGTCACGCCGCGCCTCGATGATGTTGGGCAGCTGCGAGATGCGCGCCAGCAGGCGACCCAGCGAATCGAGACCGGGGATCTCGATGGTCAGGCGCATGATCGCGGTGTTGTCTTCCTTGTCCGAACGGGTGTTCACCGCCAGCACGTTGATGCGCTCGTTGAGCAGCATCTGCGAGACGTCGCGCAACAGGCCGGAACGGTCGTAGGCACGGATGACGATATCCACCGGATAGGTGCTGACCGGCACCGGGCCCCAGCTGACCTGGATGATCCGCTCCGGCTCGCGCCCGGCCAGTTGCAGCGCGGTGGCGCAGTCCTGGCGGTGAATGGTGACGCCGCGGCCGAGGGTGATGTAGCCGACGATCGGGTCGCCCGGCAGCGGCTGGCAGCAGCCGGCCATCTGCGTGAGCAGGTTGCCGACACCCTGGATCTGGATGTCGCCGCGCTTGCCGTGGCCGATCTTGCTCGGCTTGCGCGGGATGAGTTCGAGCTGCTCGGTGCCTCGCTCGGGCTCGACCAGCTGCTGCGCGTAGTTGACCACATGGGCAAGGCGCAGGTCGCCGGCGCCCAGGGCCGCGAAGAGGTCTTCGCCGGTCTTGTAGTTGGCCTTCTCGGCGAGCTTCTCGAAGTCCACCGGCGGCAGCGCCAGGCGGCCCAGCTCGCGTTCGAGCATGGCCTTGCCGGCGGCGACGTTCTGGTCGCGCGCCTGCAGCTTGAACCAGTGGACGATCTTCGCCCGCGCTCGCGAGGTGGAGACGTAGCCCAGGTTCTGGTTCAGCCAGTCACGGCTCGGCCCGCTCTGCTTGCCGGTGATGATTTCCACCTGCTCGCCGGTCTGCAGGCTGTAGTTCAGCGGCACGATACGGCCGTTGATCTTCGCGCCACGGCAGTTGTGCCCGACCTCGGTATGCACGCGGTAGGCGAAGTCCAGCGGCGTGGAGCCCTTGGGCAGGTCGATGGCGTGGCCGTCGGGGGTGAACACGTAGACCCGGTCGGGCTCGATATCCACTCGCAACTGTTCGGCCAGGCCGCCGATGTCGCCCAGTTCCTCGTGCCACTCGAGTACCTGGCGCAGCCAGGAAATCTTCTCTTCGTAGTGGTTGGAGCTGGCCTTGACGTCGGTGCCCTTGTAGCGCCAGTGCGCGCAGACGCCGAGCTCGGCTTCCTCGTGCATGGCGTGGGTACGGATCTGCACTTCCAGCACCTTGCCCTCGGGGCCGATCACCGCGGTGTGCAGCGAGCGGTAGCCGTTTTCCTTGGGGTTGGCGATGTAGTCGTCGAATTCCTTGGGGATGTGCCGCCACAGGGTGTGCACGATGCCCAGCGCGGTGTAGCAGTCGCGCATTTCCGGCACCAGCACGCGCACGGCACGCACGTCGTAGATCTGGCTGAAGTCCAGGCCCTTGCGCTGCATCTTCCGCCAGATGGAATAGATGTGCTTGGCGCGGCCGGACAGGTCCGCCTTGATGCCGGTGGCGGCCAGGGCGTCCTTGAGCTGCTGCATCACGGTGGCGATGTACTGCTCGCGGTCCAGCCGGCGCTCGTGCAGCAGCTTGGCGATCTGCTTGTACTGGTCGGGCTCGAGGTAGCGGAAGGACAGGTCCTCCAGCTCCCACTTGATGTGGCCGATGCCCAGACGGTGGGCCAGCGGGGCGTAGATGTCGAAGACTTCGCGGGCGACGCGCATGCGCTTTTCTTCGTCGGCGTTCTTCACCGCGCGAATGGCACAGGTCCGCTCGGCCAGCTTGATCAGCGCGACGCGCACGTCGTCGACCATGGCCACCAGCATCTTGCGCAGGTTCTCGATCTGCGCCTGGGTGCCGAGCACCAGGGACTGCCGCGGGCTGAGGCTGGTACTGATCGCCGCCATGCGCAGCACGCCTTCGATCAGCTTGGCGACAACAGGGCCGAAGCGCTGCGCCACGTCCTCGAGCTTGACCTTGCCCTCGCGCACGCCACGGTAGATCACCGCGGCGACCAGCGATTCCTGGTCGAGCTTCAGGTCCGCCAGGATTTCGGCGATCTCGAGCCCCGTCTGGAAGCTGGAGGTACCGTCCGCCCAGGAGTTGTCCGTCGTGCTGACCGCCTTGTGCTCCACCTCGCGGGCGAATTCACAAGCTTCCAGCAGGACCTTGCGATCCAGTCCCGGGACCAGGGTCTGGACATGGTCCAGCCAGGCCTCGAGATTGATGCTGCCGTCAGTGTTGACCGGCTGGTGCGCTCTCACCTGTACCATCGTGTCTACCCTTCCCCACGGTGCGCCACAACACACCGCTCACTGCGCCGGCCTTTCTTGCTTGAGCCGGTCGGATTGCGCAGGCCGTCCTAGCCTGCCTCGAACAAAGCCATGGCCTCGACATGGGCCGTCTGCGGGAACATGTCGAGAATGCCGGCGCGCTTCAGACGATAGCCCTGTCGGGCCAGCTCGCCAGCGTCACGCGCCAGGGTCGCCGGGTTGCAGGACACATAGAGTACCCGCTCCGCGCCCAGTGAACGCATCTGCCGTGCCGGCTCGAAGGCTCCGTCACGCGGAGGGTCGAGCAGCACGGCGGTGAAATCCTCCGCCGCCCAGGGGGCGTCGGCAAGCGGTTTCGTCAGGTCCGCCTGATGGAACCGGGTATTGACCAGGCCGTTGGCCCGGGCGTTGGCGGCGGCACGCTCGACCATGGTCTGCACACCTTCCACGCCCACCACCTCGCGCACCTGGCGCGCCAGCGGCAGGGCGAAGTTGCCCAGGCCACAGAACAGGTCCAGCACGCGCTCGTCGCTGCCCGGCTTCAGCCAGTCCAGCGCCTGGGCGACCATCGCCTCGTTCACCGGCTCGTTCACCTGAACGAAGTCGCCGGGACGGTAGGCCAGGGTCAGATTCCAGGCTTCGAGCCGGAAGCCGAGCTCGCGGTTCCCACTGTTTTCTGCAGCATCGGAGCAAAGCGTCGGTTCGCCGTCGCCCTGCAACCAAAGCTGCACATCCCGTGCCGAACAGAATTCCAGCAGTCGCGCACGGTCGCTATCGGACAAAGGTTCGATATGCCGCAGCAGCAGCGCACTGGAAGTGCCGTGGAACAGCTCGACATGGCCGAGGCTCTGTGGCTTGGCGAAGCCACGCAGCAGCTCCGGCAGCTCGCGCGCGAGGACCTGCAGCTCAGGCACCAGCACCAGGCAGTCGTCGAAGGCGACGATGGCCTGGCTGGCAGCGGCGCGGAAGCCGACGTCCAGGCGCTTGGCCTTCACGTCCCAGCGCACGGCGAGGCGGGCGCGGCGGCGGTAGCCGAATTCCGGCCCGACCAGCGGTGCGGCCCACTCTTGCGGGACCAGGCCAGAGAAGCGCTCCAGCTGCTCCGCCAGGGTGCGCTGCTTGAGCGCCAGCTGATCGGCGTGGGACAGGTGCTGCAGGCTGCAGCCGCCACAGGTGCCGGCCACCGGGCAAGGCTCGGTGCGGCGGTTGGCGGCGGCGGTGAAGATACGTTCGCTACGGGCGTCGACGATCTGCGCGCGGGCGGACAGCACGCGGGCTTCCACCGACTCGCCCGGCAGGGCGTTGTCGACGAACCAGGTGCGCCCGTCGATGTGGGCGATGCCGCGGCCGTCGTGGGCCAGGCGCTCGATGCTCAGGCGCTGTTTCTTGCCCACCGGTACCGCAGGGCTGCGCGCTCCGCCGCTGGGCTGGAAGCGCAGGCCGGTTCTCTGCTTGGCCATGTCAGTTGGAGTCGAACACGCCCGAGGACAGGTAACGGTCGCCACGGTCGCAGATGATCGCCACCAGGGTCGCGTTTTCCAGTTCGCGCGACAGGCGCAGCATGGCCGCCACCGCACCACCGGAGGACACGCCGCAGAAGATGCCCTCTTCGCGGGCCAGGCGGCGCATCACGTCCTCGGCTTCGTTCTGCTGCATGTCGACGACGCGGTCGACGCGGGTGGCATCGAAGATCTTCGGCAGGTATTCCTGCGGCCAGCGGCGGATGCCGGGAATGGCCGAGCCTTCCATCGGCTGCAGGCCGACGATCTGCACGTTGGGATTCTGCTCCTTGAGGTAGCGCGACACGCCCATGATGGTGCCGGTGGTGCCCATGGAGCTGACGAAATGGGTGATCTCACCGCCGGTCTGCTGCCAGATTTCCGGGCCGGTGGAGTGGTAGTGGGCGATCGGGTTGTCGCCGTTGGCGAACTGGTCGAGCACCTTGCCCTGGCCTTCGCGCGCCATCTGGTCGGCGAGGTCGCGGGCGCCTTCCATGCCCTGCTCCTTGGTCACCAGGATCAGCTCGGCGCCATAGGCGGTCATGGCAGCCTTGCGCTCGGCGGTGGAGTTGTCGGGCATGATCAGGATCATGCGGTAGCCCTTGATCGCCGCCGCCATCGCCAGGGCGATGCCGGTGTTGCCGGAAGTGGCTTCGATCAGCGTGTCGCCGGGCTTGATGTCGCCGCGCAGTTCGGCACGGGTGATCATCGACAGCGCCGGGCGATCCTTCACCGAACCCGCGGGGTTGTTACCCTCGAGTTTCACCAGCAGGGTGTTGGAGGTTTCCCCGGCCAGGCGCTGCAGGCGCACCAGCGGGGTATGGCCGACGCAATCGGCGATAGTCGGGTACTGCACGGTCATGGAAGCACTCGGATCTGGAACAGGGCGCCCTATGATACCGGCAAAAGCCGCCCCGCCATACGAAACTTCCTAACAAGCCGTGTACAGGGGCCGGCGTCCGCCTCAAGCCGCCGCCGCGTCGGGCAGGCGCAGGTGCACGCGCAGCCCCGCCTCGGCGCAGTCCGCCCAGAGTTCGCCGCCCTGCATGCGCAGCGAGCTGCGGGCGATGCTCAGGCCCAGGCCGAAGCCTTCACCGGTACGCGCATCGGAGAGCCGGGTGAAAGGCAGGAAGATGCGTTCCAGGTCACTTTCCGCCACGCCGGGGCCATCGTCTTCCAGCCACAGGTGCCAGCCACCGGACTCGCGCCGGCCGCTCAGGCGGATGCGGCCGTGTTCCGGCGAATGACGGATGGCGTTGCGCAGCAGGTTTTCCAGCGCCTGGGCCAGGCCGTTGAGATGGCCGCGCACGCGGCAGTCCGCCGGGACCTGATAAAGAAAGCGCTCGGTACTCCAGCCCGCCTCGAAGCGTGCGTCGTCCACCAGCAGATCCCACAGCGAGCGCAGGTCGATCTCTTCCAACTCCAGGCGCGGGCGCTCGGTATCCAGCCAAGCCAGTTCCAGGGTGTCGGCGACCAGGCGTTGCATCACCTCCACTTCCCGCTCGACCCGCTGGCGCAATGCGGCTTCGCTGATCGGGCTGTCGCCGGCCACCCGCAGGCGGCTGAGCGGCGTGCGCAGTTCGTGGGACAGGTCGCGCAGCAACTGGCGCTGCAGGCCGACGTGGCCGCGCAGGCGCTCGGCCATGTGGTCCAGCGCGCGGCCCAGTTCGCCGAGTTCGTCGCGACGGGCGATCAGTTCCGGGCCGGCGACCGAACCGAGGTTATCCGCCTGCAAGGCGTTGGCGTGTTCGCGCAGACGCCCGAGCGGGCGCACCAGTCGGCGATAGATCAGCCCGCAGAGCATCAGGGCAAGGATCGCCGGCACCAGCGCATGGCTGATGGACTGGCGCAGGAAGCTCAGGCCGCCGGGCAGGTAGCGTTGCGGCAACTGGACGACCAGCCGACCAGCGTCCGGGTCGTCCGGGAAGGGAATGCCGATGTACGGCAGGTTCACCGAGCGCGAGCTTACCGGCCAGTCCAGCCCGCGCTGGAACGTCAGGTGCGCCACGTCCTCCATGGGCAGCGGCTGCGTGCCCAACGACTGCAAGCGGGCATCGACCACGACCATCCACACCGGCTCGCGCTGCTGCATCTGCGCCAGCCAGGCATCGACGCCCGCCGTCCCGCCCGTGCGCCAGGCTTGCTGGGCCTCGTCGGCATAGCCGGCGAGCACCTGCCGCGCCGCCTCGGACAGGAAGTAGCTGTCGCGCTCCATCTGCTTGCCCCAGTTCCAGGACAGCCAGATCACCGAAAGGCACAGCACCACGAGGGCAACGGCGAGCTTCCAGAACAGCGAGTGGCGGCCGGGCATGTCAGTCTTCGGCCTCGGCGAACACGTAGCCCTTGCCCCAGACGGTGTGCAACTGGTGGCGGACGTAGCCGATGGCCTGCAGCTTGCGGCGCAGGTGGCTGACGTGCATGTCCAGGCTGCGGTCATGGGCGGTGAAGGCGCGGTGCAGCACGTGCTGATAAAGGAAGGGTTTGCTCAGGGTCTCGCCCTGGCTGCCGAGGAAGGTTTCCAGCAGGCGGTACTCGGTCCCCGTCAGGCCGGCCCACTGGCCGTCGAGGCCGACGTCGTCCTTCTGCGGGTCCATCTGCAGCCCGGTGGGCATGGGAGTGCTGGCCAGGGACTGGCTGCCGCGCTCCAGCGCCACCCGGCGCAGCACCGCGTCAACGCGCACACTCAGTTCGGCGAGGCTGAAGGGCTTGGGCAGGTAGTCGTCTGCGCCCTGGGAGAAGCCAGCAATGCGGTCCTGCTCGGCGCCCAGGGCGGACATCAGGATCACCGGCACCGCGCGCTCGCGGCGCAGGGTGCGGAGGATGTCCAGGCCACCGGTGCCGGGCAACATGATGTCCATCAGCACCAGGTCGTAGTCGCCGCCGCGCGCCTGGGCCAGGCCCTCGTCGCCGTCCTGGCACCAGGTCACCGCGAAGCCGCGTTCGCTCAGATGGGAAGACAGGTGGGCGCCCAGGGTCGGGTCGTCCTCGATGGTCAGCAGGCGCAGGCCTGACGATGCGATGGCATTCATATCAAATAAGAGTGATTAGCAATTGCGTGAAGTATTCACGATTCCGCACGTTCCCGGCAAGGCAAAGGGCTTCCGACCAAGGTCTGAACCGCTACACTGCCAGGGATAAACGCATCGGAGGAAGCGCGTGTTCAAGGATCTCGGCATCAAGGGACGGGTACTGCTGCTCACCCTGCTGCCCACCAGCCTGCTGGCGCTGGTGCTGGGCGGCTATTTCACCTGGGTGCAGCTGTCGGACATGCACGCCCAGTTGATCGAGCGCGGGCAACTGATCGCCGAGCAACTGGCGCCCCTGTCCGCTCCGGCCATGGCCAATCACAACAACGAGCTGCTCGCGCGAATCGCCAACGAAGCGCTGGACCAGCCCGACGTGCGCGCCGTGACCTTCCTTGACCCGGACCGGGAAAAGCTCGTCCACGCAGGCCCCAGCATCCTCACTCCCATGCCCTCGGGGGACGGCTCGCACCTGAGCATGGCGAGCAACCTGGACACCACCCACTTTCTCCTGCCGGTGCTGGGCAAGCACCGCAGCCTGTCCGGCGACCCGGACGAAGACGCCGAGAAGCTGCTGGGCTGGGTCGAACTGGAACTCTCGCACCACGGCACCTTGCTGCGCGGCTACCGCAGCCTGTTCACCAGCCTGCTGCTGATCGGCGCGGGCCTCGCCGTCACCGCCCTCCTCGCCCTGCGCATGAGCCGCGCGATCAACGCGCCGCTGGGGCAGATCGCCCAGGGCGTCGCCCAGCTCAAGGAAGGCCGCCTGGAAACCCGCCTGCCCGCGCTGGGCAGCCACGAACTGGACGAACTGGCCGGCGGCATCAACCGCATGGCGGAGGCGCTGCAGAGCGCCCAGGAAGAGATGCAGCACAACATCGACCAGGCCACCGAGGACGTGCGGCAGAACCTGGAGACCATCGAGATCCAGAACATCGAGCTGGACCTCGCCCGTAAAGAGGCCCTGGAGGCGAGCCGGATCAAGTCCGAGTTCCTCGCCAACATGAGCCACGAGATCCGCACCCCGCTCAACGGCATCCTCGGTTTCACCAACCTGCTGCAGAAGAGCGAGATGACCAGCCGCCAGCAGGATTACCTGGGCACCATCCACAAGTCCGCCGAAAGCCTGCTGGGGATCATCAACGAGATCCTCGACTTCTCGAAGATCGAGGCCGGCAAGCTGGTGCTGGAGAACATTCCGTTCAACCTGCGCGAGCTGATCCAGGACACCCTGACCATCCTCGCCCCCGCCGCCCACGAGAAGCACCTGGAGCTGGTCAGCCTGATCTACCGCGACACCCCGCTGCAGCTGGTGGGCGACCCGCAGCGCCTGAAGCAGGTACTGACCAACCTGGTGAGCAACGCCATCAAGTTCACCCACGACGGCAGCATCGCCGTGCGCGCCATGCTCGAAGACGAGAGCGACGACCGCGCACAGCTGCGCATCAGCGTGCAGGACACCGGCGTGGGCCTGACCGACGCCGACCTGCGCGCACTGTTCCAGGCCTTCAGCCAGGCAGACAACTCCCTCTCGCGTCAGGCCGGCGGCACCGGCCTGGGGCTGGTCATTTCCAAGCGCCTGATCGAGCAGATGGGCGGCGAGATCGGCGTGGAAAGCAGCGCCGGTGACGGCTCGGAGTTCTGGATCAGCCTCAACCTGCCCAAGGCCCGCGACGACGGCGACGACCTGCCGCACGCCCTCGCCGGTGGCCTGCGCGTGGCACTGTACGAGCCCCACGAACTGACGCGCACCGCGCTGCACCACCAACTGGAAGACTGCGGTCTGGAAGTCACCGAGTTCCCTGACCTCGTCACGCTGGAGAAGACTCTGCTCGCCGGGCCGTCGGACAAGGCGCCGATCACCCTGGCGCTGCTCGGCGTGACCGCCGCCGATCATCCGCCCGAGGCGCTGCGCCAATCCATCCGCGAACTGGAACAGCACGGCTGCAAGAGCCTGGTGCTCTGCCCGACCATCGAACAGGCGCACTACAACGATGTGCTGCCCGATGCCCAGGTGCAGAGCAAGCCCGCCTGCACACGCAAGCTGCAGCAGGCACTGAATGAATTGCTGCACCTGCGGCCGGCGCGCAAGGACAAGAACGTCAACGGCAAGCTCGAGCGCACACCGCGCCTGCTCTGCGTCGACGACAACCCGGCCAACCTGCTGCTGGTGAAGACCCTGCTGACCGACATGGGCGCCGAGGTGGTCGCCGTGGACAGCGGGCTTGCCGCCGTCGAGGCGGTGCAGCGCGAGCGTTTCGACCTGGTGTTCATGGACGTGCAGATGCCGATCATGGACGGCCGCCAGGCCACCGAGGCGATCCGCCTTTGGGAAGGCGACCGCGAAGTCAGCCCGGTACCGATCATTGCCCTTACCGCCCATGCCCTGGCCAACGAGAAGCGCGCCCTGCTGCAGGGCGGCATGGACGACTACCTGACCAAGCCGATCGACGAGCGTCAGCTGGTTCAGGTGATCCTCAAGTGGACCGGCCTGGCGCTGGGCGAGCCGCGCGACGAGCGTCCGCGCCAGGCCCAATCCTCTCTGGAAGGCCTCAGCGTGCTGGACCCGGAGGAAGGCCTGCGCCTGGCCGCCGGCAAGCAGGAGCTGGCCGCCGACATGCTCGGCATGCTGCTCGCCTCGCTGTCCGCCGACCGCCAGGTGATCCGCCAGGCCCGCGAGCGCAATGACCGCAACACCCTGCTCGAACGCATCCACCGCCTGCACGGTGCCACCCGCTACTGCGGCGTACCGATGCTGCGCGCGGCCTGCCAGCGCGCCGAGACGCTGCTCAAGCAGAACGATCCGGACGGCCCCGCTGCGCTGGATGAGCTGGACAAGGCCATGGCCGAGCTGGCACAGGCGACCGAGGGCCTCCTGGAAATCGAAGCCGGCCAGACGCACTGAAGACGGAATTCAATCGATGCGCATCATCCTGTTCAGCAACCAGACCTACGATCGCGACAGCTTCCTCGCCGCCAACCATGGCCTCGGCTTCGAGCTGCATTTCCAGCAGGCGCAGCTGCGCGAGGACACCGTCGCCCTGGCCATGGGCTTCGAAGTGGTCTGCCCCTTCGTCAACGATGACCTGTCGCGCCCGGTGCTGGAGCACCTGGCGGCCGGTGGCACGAAACTGATCGCCCTGCGCTCGGCCGGCTACAACCATGTCGACCTGGCCGCCGCCCATGCGCTGGGTCTGGCCGTGGTGCGCGTACCGGCCTATTCGCCCCACGCGGTGGCCGAACATGGCGTAGGACTGGTCCTGGCACTGTGCCGGCACCTGCACCGCGCCTACAACCGCACCCGCGAAGGTGATTTCTCCCTGCACGGCCTGACTGGCTTCGACCTGCACGGGCGCACTGTCGGGATCATCGGCAGCGGGCAGATCGGCGAAGTCTTCGCCCGCATCATGAGTGGCTTCGGCTGCCACATCCTGGCCTACGACCCCTACCCCAACCGCGCCATCGAGACCCTGGGCGGGCGCTTCGTCGAGCTGGACGAGCTGCTCGCGCAGTCCGACATCATCAGCCTGCACTGCCCGCTCAACGAGGCCACCAAGCACTTGATCAACGCCGGCAGCCTGGAGCGCATGAAGCGCGGCGCCATGCTGATCAATACCGGCCGCGGCGCACTGGTCGACACCCCGGCGCTGATCGAGGCACTGAAAAGCGGCCAGCTCGGCTACCTCGGCCTGGACGTCTATGAAGAGGAAGCCGACATCTTCTTCGCCGACCGCTCCGACCAGCCGCTGCAGGACGACGTACTGGCGCGCCTGCTGACCTTCCCCAACGTGATCATCACCGCGCACCAGGCCTTCCTGACCCGCGAGGCGCTGGCTGGGATCGCCCAGACCACGCTGGCCAACATCGCCGCCTGGCAGGCCGGCAATCCGGTCAACCTGGTGAAAAACTGAGCAGAAGGCGCTCGCATCCGCACGCCACGCGCCCTAGAATGCCGCGCTTTCCCGGAGGACCCATGGCCCAGCACGATTTCCGCTACACCCTGCTCAACCCGCAATTCACCCTCAACGAGTGCCGCGCGCTGACTCCGGGCCGCTACCAGGTCACCGGCATCGGTGGCTCGATCAAGGCCGGCGACACCATGCTGGTCAGCCTCAAGGGCAGCAAAAGCCTGAGCATGACGCTGGAAGTGGAAAAGGTCCGCCACCTGATCAACCCGCCAGGGCAGTGGATGGCTGTGGCCAAGGGGCCGGCGTTCCGTGAACTGGGTATCCACGAGTGGAAGGTCAACTGCGACGGCTGCGAGGCTACACTGGACTTCGAATTCGCCGTCGATGCCACCCTCGGCAAGGCTGCCCAGCAGCCCGCCGCCGAGCAGCGCATCGCCGAACTCGGATGGGTCAAGGCCGGCAACCGCCACCTCTGCCCGGATTGCCAGAGCAAGGAGACTGCATGAAAGCCCTGATCGCCAGCGCCTGCACCGCGCTGGCCCTGGCCGGTTGCGCCAGCAAGCCGGTTCCCGAAGCGGAGCAGACTTACCGCGTGGAATGGGTCGGTGAGCACCCGTTGATCGACTACACGCACATCAGCCTGACCCTGGACGGCAACGGCCGCGCCTACGGCAGCGCCGGCTGCAACCACTGGTTTGCCAGCTACAAGCTCGAAGGCGACCAGCTGACCTTCGGCCAGCCCGGCGCCACCCGCAAGCTGTGCGCCGACCTGGTGATGGAGCAGGAACAGCAGTTCCTCAAGATGCTTGGCGAAGTGCAGCGCTGGGATATCACCGAAGAAGGCGAGCTGCGCCTGTGGCCGGTCTCCGGCCGCGCCATGCGCATGTGGCCCGAAGGCTGAGGCGTTTTTCGTCCGGGCTAGAAGAGCGTGAGCTGCTCGTGGGCGCCGCGCAGATCGACCAGGCGCACGCCCACGCCGATCAGCCGCACCGCCTTGTTGCCGCGCTGAAAGGCCTGCCCCAGCAATAGCCGATAGCTTTCCAGGTCCCGCGCGGCGCCTGCCTGCTCCAGGGTAGTCTGGGTGAAGTCGTGGAACTTCAGCTTGATGAACGGCTTGCCCGGCCGGTAGCTGGTGTCCAGGCGCGTCATGCGCCGCTCCAGCTCCCCCAGCAACGACGGCAATTCCTCCTGGCAGGCCGCCAGGTCCGGCAGGTCCTGGTCGAAGGTGTTTTCCACGCTGATCGACTGGCGGCGGCTATCTACCTGCACCGGGCGCTCGTCGATGCCCCGTGACAGCCCCCAGAGCCGCTCGCCGAAACTGCCGAACTCCTTGGCCAGCTGGATGCGCGACCAGTCGCGCAGGTCCGCGCAGGTACGGATACCCAGACGCGCCAGCTTCTCGGCGGTGACCTTGCCCACGCCATGCAGCTTCTTCACCGGCAGTTCGGCAACGAAGCCGTCCACCTCGTCGGGCGTGACCACAAACAAGCCGTTGGGCTTGCGCCAATCGCTGGCGATCTTGGCGATGAACTTGTTCGGCGCCACCCCCGCGGACACCGTGATGTGCAGCGTTTCCCAGACGCGCTGGCGAATCTCCCGGGCGATCCGCGTGGCGCTGCCACCGCAGCGCTCGCTGTCGCTGACGTCAAGGTAGGCCTCGTCCAGGGACAGCGGTTCGATCTGGTCGGTGTAGTCGCGGAAGATCGCGTGGATGTCCCGCGAGGCTTCTCTATAGACATCCATGCGCGGGCGCACGATGGTGAGGTCGGGGCACAGCTTCACCGCGGTGCGCATGGCCATGGCCGAATGCAGCCCGTAGGCGCGCGCCTCGTAGTTGCAGGTCGCGACCACGCCACGCTTGTCCGGCGACCCACCCACCGCCAGCGGCTTGCCCGCCAGGCTGGGGTCGTCGCGCATCTCGATGGCGGCATAGAAGCAGTCGCAATCGATGTGGATGATCTTTCTCTGCCGAGTCACGAAGAAGGCGCCTGCATCACCATCGGAAGCCGCCCGGAAAGACGGCGGAAAACCCATCCATGGTAATGCAAAACGCCGCCCCTTCGGTTATCCACAGCCAGGAAGATTCCGCCCCCGGACCACTGCCCTGCCACTATCCGCCGCGGCTAAATATTTGAAAGAAAATCACTTTTTCCCGATTTACGTTGACACACCAGTCCATCGGCGTAGAATGGCCGTCGCGGGATGGAGCAGTCTGGTAGCTCGTCGGGCTCATAACCCGAAGGTCGTAGGTTCAAATCCTGCTCCCGCAACCAGACACAGAAAAAGGGTCACTCTTCGGAGTGGCCCTTTTTCGTTTGCGCGCGTTTAAATTATTGATCGAAAACGAAATATCGTTTGACACGAAGCTTCATATCCGTAGAATTGCCGCCGCGGGATGGAGCAGTCTGGTAGCTCGTCGGGCTCATAACCCGAAGGTCGTAGGTTCAAATCCTGCTCCCGCAACCAGACACAGAAAAAGGGTCACTCTTCGGAGTGGCCCTTTTTCGTTTGCGCGCGTTTAAATTATTGATCGAAAACGAAATATCGTTTGACACGAAGCTTCATATCCGTAGAATTGCCGCCGCGGGATGGAGCAGTCTGGTAGCTCGTCGGGCTCATAACCCGAAGGTCGTAGGTTCAAATCCTGCTCCCGCAACCAGACATCAAGAAGAAAGCCACTCTTAGGAGTGGCTTTTTTCGTTGTGCGCAAAAAATGATCGCCCACGGGTGGCGTCTCACGGATCAGGAAAATACTCTTCCGGGGACTTGGGAATTCGCGTCAGTGCCCCTACTCTGTCGCGCTAAATCGTTTGAGGTGCCCGATGAGCGCCAACCCCGCCACACCCGATACCCCTGCCGCCGAGGACGCTCCCAGCCGAGCGACCTGGCTCAACTGGGTGAACGCCAACCGCCAGGCACTCGGCCTGGGCGTGACCCTGGTGCTGTTCAGCCTCGCATTGATCGCCTGCTATCACCTGCTGCGCGACATCGACGCCTACTCCCTGCACGACGCCCTGCTCGACGTGCCCACCACCTCGCTGCTCGGCGCCTTCGCCGCCACCGTGGTCGGTTTCATCTTTCTGCTCGGCTATGAATGGTCGGCCAGCCGCTTCGCCGGCGTGAAGCTGCCCGTCCCGGCGCTGCTGACCGGCGGCTTCTCCGCGTTCGCCATCGGCAACGCCGTGGGCCTGTCGATGCTCTCCGGCGGCTCGGTGCGCTATCGCCTCTATGCCCGCCAGGGGCTGGGCGCCGGCGACGTAGCGTTGATGACGCTGTTCGCCAGCCTGTCGCTGGGCTGCGCGCTGCCGGTGCTGGCCGCGCTCGCCGCGCTGAGCGACCTCTCCGACGCATCCCTGGCCCTGCACCTGCCGGAATGGCTGGTGGCAGTGCTGGCGCTGGGCATCATCGCCCTCTGCCTGTTGCTGGTGGTTGCCGTCGAACGCCGTCGCCTGCCGGAACAGCCTTCGCCCGACAGCCATCTGGTTCGCTTCGGCCGCCGCACCCTGCGCCTGCCGGGCCTGCGCCTGTCCCTGCTGCAACTGCTGATCACCGCGCTGGACGTGGCCGCTGCCGCCACCGTGCTCTATCTGCTGCTGCCGGAAGCTCCGCCCTTCGGCGCTTTCCTGCTGGTCTACCTGATTGCCCTGGCCGCTGGCGTGCTCAGCCATGTGCCGGGCGGCGTCGGCGTGTTCGAAGCGGTGCTGCTGGCGGCCTTCGCCAACCAGCTGGGCGCCGCGCCGCTGGCCGCCGCACTGCTGCTATACCGCCTGATCTATGTGGTCCTGCCGCTGATCGTCGCCTGTCTGTTGCTGCTGTTCCTCGAAGCCCGCCGCGTGCTGGTGGCCAAGCAGGCGGTGCGTATCACCTCCGGCTTCGCCGCGCAGATCCTCTCGTTGCTGGTGTTCATCTCCGGCGTCGTACTGCTGTTCTCCGGCGCCACACCGTCCATCGACACCCGTCTGGACGAGGTCGGCTTCCTCGTGCCGCACCGCCTGATCGATGCCTCGCACCTGGCCGCCAGCCTGATCGGCGTGCTCTGCCTGCTGCTCGCCCACGGACTGCGGCGCCGCCTTTCCGCCGCCTGGGCGCTGACCATCGGCCTGCTGATCGCCGGCGCCGTGCTATCGCTGCTCAAGGGCTTCGACTGGGAAGAAGCGCTGATCCTCAGCTTCACCGCCGCCCTGCTGGTGATCTTCCGCAGCGCCTTCTACCGCCGCAGCCGCCTGATGGACCTGCCCTTCTCGCCGCTGTACCTGGGCGCCGCTGCCTGCGTTATCGCCGCGTCGATCTGGCTGCTGCTGTTCGCCTACCAGGATGTGCCCTACAGCCACGAACTCTGGTGGCAGTTCGCCCTGGACGCCGACGCCCCGCGTGGCCTGCGTGCCGCGCTGGGCAGCTGCCTGCTGCTGGCCGCGCTGGCGCTGTACTGGCTGCTGCGCACTGCGCCGCCGGCCATCCATGCACCGACCCGCGAGGACCTGGACACCGCCGCCGGCATCCTGGCCAATTCCGCGCAGCCCGACGGCGGCCTGGCCCTGTCCGGCGACAAGGCACTGCTGTTCCACGAGGGCAACGACGCCTTCCTGATGTACGCCCGCCGTGGCCGCAGTCTGGTGGCACTGTTCGATCCGGTCGGCCCGGCCCAGGCCCGCGCCGAACTGATCTGGCAGTTCCGCGACCTCTGCGACCTGCACCATGCGCGCCCGGTGTTCTACCAGGTGCGCGCGGAGAACCTGCCGCTGTACATGGACATCGGCCTGACCGCGCTCAAGCTCGGCGAGGAAGCGCGGGTCGACCTGCGCCGCTTCGACCTGGAGAGCAAGGGCAAGGAGATGAAGGACCTGCGCTACACCTGGAACCGCGGCCAGCGCGACGGCCTGAGCCTCGAATTCCATGACGCCGGCAACGCGCCGATGGACGAGCTGCGCGCCATCTCCGATGCCTGGCTGGGCGGCAAGAACGTCCGCGAGAAGGGCTTCTCCCTCGGCCGCTTCACCCCTGAATATCTGCGTTATTTCCGCGTCGTCGTGGTCCGCTTCCAGGGCCGCGCCGTGGCCTTCGCCAACCTGCTGGAAACCTCCGGCAAGGAACTGGCGAGCATCGACCTGATGCGTGTCGCCCCCGACGCACCCAAGCTGACCATGGAATTCCTCATGCTCGGCCTGATCCTGCATTACAAGGAGAGCGGGCACACCCGCTTCAGCCTCGGCATGGTGCCACTGGCCGGCTTGCAGCCGCGCCGTGGCGCCCCGCTGACCCAACGTCTCGGCGCGCTGGTTTTCCGCCGGGGTGAGCAGTTCTACAATTTCCAGGGGCTGCGGCGCTTCAAGGACAAGTTCCAGCCCGACTGGGAACCCCGTTACCTGGCCGTGCCCGCCGGACTGGATCCGCTGGTGGCGCTGGCCGATACGGCTGCCCTCATCGCAGGCGGCCTGAGTGGATTGGTAAAACGCTGATATGTTGAAACGACGCTGGCGACACCTGCTCGCCCTCCTCCTGCTGGTCATCATCGCCGTGGGTCTGCTGCTGTGGAGCCGCCCGGCTTCCCAGGCTTCCCTCGAACACCGCCAACTCGCCGACGGCAGTGCCGTCGCCCTGGCTATCCCCAGCAAGCAACCGAACGCCCGTGTACTGCTGGCCGTGCAGGCCGACCAGAAACTCGACGATGGCCAGCTTCTGGCCCTGGCCCACGACAGCGGCGCCCGCGTGGTGCAGTTCGTCTTCCCGGAAAAGGACTGCGCCACCCAGCAAGCCCGCATCAAGGCTGCTGGCGAGCTGCTCGACGGCCAGCCGACCCTGGTCGCCGGCATCGGTCCGGGCAGCGCCTGGGCCTTCCGCTGGCTCGCCGGGCAGACCGACGACAAGGCCAAGGCGCTCTCGGTCGGCTTCTCCCTGGAGAAGCCCGACTGCGCCGCCACCCCGCTGCCGACGACTGCCGCCCACGGCCACTGGCTGGCCGCCTGGAACGACAACCCGGACGACGCCAGCGCGCGCTTCGCCCGCAACCTGCAGAACGCCGAGACGGTGATCACCGACTACGACACGCCGCTGCCCAAGGTCCTCGCCGACCAGCTGCGCCAGCTGCTGCAAGGCGGCGGCGACAACGTGCCGGTGGTTGAAGTCCCGGCCGCCAAGCCGTCGGAAACCGTCACCCTGTTCTATTCGGGCGATGGCGGCTGGCGCGACCTGGACCGTGACGTCGCCGCGCAGATGGCCGAACTGGGCTATCCGGTGGTGGGCGTCGATGCCCTGCGCTACTTCTGGGAGCACAAGACCCCGGAACAGAGCGCCGCCGACCTGGCCCTGCTGATGCAGCACTACCGCGAGAAATGGGGTGCCAAGCACTTCGTGCTGGCCGGCTATTCCTTCGGCGCCGACGTGCTGCCGGCGATCTACAACCGCCTGCCGGCGGACGCCAAGAAGGACGTCAGCTCGGTGATCCTGCTGGCCTTCGCCCGCAGCGGCAGCTTCGAGATCGAGGTGCAGGGCTGGCTCGGCAAGGCTGGCCAGGAAGCCTCCACCGGCCCGGAAATGGCCCGTCTGCCGGGGCCGAAAGTGCTCTGCGTGTACGGCGTCGAAGAGAAGGACGAAAGCGGCTGCACCCAACCGCAGTCGGTGGGCGAGAACCTGCAGCTGCCCGGCGGCCACCACTTCGACGAGGACTACCCGGCGCTGGCCAAGCGACTGGTGAATGCCATCCGCTCCCGCCAGTCAGCCGACGACGAAGGCTGACCGACATCAAAAGGGCCGCACATCGCGGCCCTTTCACTTTGGTTTCACGGTTTTTCAGGCACGCTTAAGGCTCTATGATCAGACTGACAGCCCCGTCGTCAGAACGCGGCGTACGAAAAAGAGCCACACAAGGAACCGTCATGAGCCTCTCCAAGTCCCCGTCCCGTTACGGCAGCCTGTCCATTGCCCTGCACTGGATCATGCTGGTGCTGATCGCCGCCACGTACTTCTGCATGGAGTACCGCACCAACTTCCCCAAAGGCAGCGACACCCGTGCGCTGTTTTCCCAGTTCCATTTCATGTTCGGCCTGAGCGTATTCGTGCTGGTCTGGCTGCGCATCATCGGTCGCTTCATCTACCCCACCCCGCCGATCGTCCCGGCGCCGCCGGCCTGGCAAATGGCGCTGGCGAAGCTCGCGCACCTGGCTCTGTACGGCCTGATGATCGGCCTGCCGCTGGCCGGCTGGATCATCCTCAGCGCCGCCGACAAGCCGGTGCCGTTCTGGGGCATGGAGCTACCGCACCTGGTGGACAAGAACCCGGACCTGGCCAAGCAGGTGAAGTACTGGCACGAGACTATCGCCGTGCTCGGCTACTGGCTGATCGGTATTCACGCCCTGGCCGCGCTGTTCCACCACTACATCAGTCGCGACAACACGCTGGTGCGCATGCTGCCGGGCAAGGGCGAGGCGAAGCCGGAGTAAGCCGTCAGCACTCGTGGGACGCCGGCCCTGCCGGCGGTTCGCGGGCGTGGCCCGCTCCTACAGGGAAATCCCAGAGTCCACCACCAGGCGTCATTCCTGCCGATACGGCAGCGCCGCGCGGGCCTCTTCGGCGTAAGCCAGGATGCCCGCCCTCTCCCCCACCAGGAAATCCTCCACCGCGTCACGCAGCCCTGGATGCCCCAGGCGGTGCCAGGAGCGCGTGATCACCGGCTCGAAGCCACGGATGAGCTTGTGCTCACCCTGCGCCCCGGCGTCGAAGCGCTTCAGGCCATGGCCGATGGCGAAGTCCAGCCCCTGGTAGAAACAGGTTTCGAAGTGCAGCCGGTCGAACTCCGCCAGGCAGCCCCAGTAGCGACCGTACAGCGTGTCACCACCCAGCAGACTGAAGGCCATGGCCACGGGCCGGCCATTCTGGTGGGCGAAGACCACGCGGATCGCCTCGGGCATGCGTTCGCCGATCAGGCTGAAGAACGCTCGGCTCAAGTAGGGCGCCTGCCCGCGCACCTCATAGGTGCTGCTGTAGCAGGCGTAGACGAAGTCCCAGTGCGCCTCGGACAGTTCGCGCCCTTCCATCCAGATGAAGTCCAGCCCAAGCCCGGCGACCTGCTCGCGCTCCTTGCGCAACTGCTTGCGCTTGCGCGAGCTGAGCGCGTCGAGGAAGTCCTGGAAGTCGCGGTAGCCGCGGTTACTCCAGTGGTACTGGCAGCCCAGGCGCTCCAGCCAGCCATCGGCGTCGCGCAGCAGCGCATCGGCGGCGGGGTCGGTGAAGTTCACGTGCACGCCGGAGCAATGCCCTTCGTCCACTTCACCGGCCAGCGCGCCCACCAGGCTCAGCGCCGCCTCGGGCGCGCCCAGCAGGCGGGCGCCGCCGACCGGCGTGAAGGGGATGCCCACCAGCAGCTTGGGGTAGTACGGGATGCCGGCGCGCAGGCAGGCATCCGCCCAGCTCCAGTCGAACACGTACTCGCCGTAGGAATGGCTTTTCAGATAGGCCGGCGCAGCGGCCAGCAAGCGGCCATCGTCGTCCAGCAGCACGCGATGGGACGGCTTCCAGCCGGTACGGCCGCCGACGCTGCCGCTTTCCTCCAGCGCACAGAGAAAGGCGTGACGCAGGAACGGCTGGTCGTCCGGCAACAGGGCGTCCCACTGCTGGGCGTCGACTTCGGCGAGGCGGGAAAGGGTCTGGATTGGCATGGCCGACAGTCTGGCGCGGTGCGCCGGCATTGGGAAGATTCGGCCGGGAAATCTCCGGCAAAGGTGACATTCGCGTTCGTCGGTATCCGGCCAATGGCCTGCCCCAGTGGTCTATGTTGGGGGTTAACGAGGCTTGCCCGCGCATGACGCCGGCACCGTTCCGCTCGCCATCCGCCCTGCATGGGCCATTGGTGAACAGCCAGGAGGACGCCCCATGAGCCTGATGCAATGCGAGTACCGCAAGTACACCATCACCGCCGATGTCGTCGAACACCCCGGCCTGCCAACCCCCTGGGCCGCCGGCTGCCACATCACTGCCCCGGACGGGCAGACCACCAGGCGCAAGACGTTGCCGGTTGAATACGCCTTCATGTCGGACCTGGAAAAGGCCCAGCACGCATCCATCGCCCACGGTAAATGGCTGGTGGACCAGAGCCTGGACCACGACCGCCAGCTGTTCTGATCAGCCGCTTACGTAGCCCGGCTCGTCACTGACCGGCATCTCCGACAGGCGTACCTGAAGCGCCAGGAATTCCTGCGCCGATACCCGCCAGGTCTGCCCCCGTGCCCATTGCGCGCAAACCTGGCGATCCAGTTCCAGTGCCCGCAGGCAGGCGCTGCGCAGGTCGGCGTCCATCACTCCGGTGACGCCCTGTTCCAGCACATCCAGCGGCCCCGCCACCGGGAACGCCGCCACTGGCGTGCCGCACGCCAGCGCCTCATACATCACCAGGCCGAGGGTGTCGGTCAGCGACGGGAAGGCCAGCACGCTGGCACTGCGGTAGGCCTCGGCGAGCTCGTCGCCGTGGCGATAGCCAAGGAATTCCACCTGTGGATAAGTCGCTTCCAGCGCGGCCCGCTGCGGGCCATCGCCCACCACGCGCTTGCGTCCCGGCAAATCGAGAGCGAGGAAGGCTTCGAGGTTCTTTTCCTGCGCCAGCCGGCCGACATAGAGGAATACCGGCTCGTCCGGCGGTGCGCCCGCCCCCGGCTGGAAACGCTGGACATCCACACCCTTTCGCCAGAGCGCGAGGTTGTCGAAGGCGTGATCGGCGAAAGTGCTACGCATGCGCTCGCTGCTGACCAGCACGGCTGCGCTGGGTGCATGGAAGCGGCGCAGGAAGGCATAGCCCCAGCCCAGCGGCAGCCAGGGCCAACGGGTGTTCACGTATTCGGGAAAGCGCGTGTGGATGGCGCTGCTGAACTTCAGCCCCCGGCGCACCAGCCAGCGCCGCGCCGCCCAGCCCAGCGGGCCCTCGGTGGCGAGGTGGACGCAATCGGGAGCGAAGCCGCTGATCTTCTCGCCCACCGTCCACAGGTCCCACGCCAGCGGAATCTCCGGGTAGCTCGGGCACGGGCGGTGACGAAAGTCCTGCGGGGTCAGCAGGCCGACCACGTGGCCCTGCCCTTCCAGTTCGGCCACCAGCGCCTTCAGGCTGGTGACCACGCCGTTGACCTGCGGCAGCCAGGCATCGGTGACGATCAGCAGCCTCATGCCGCCGACTCGACCACCATGGGCTCCTCGGCGCGCGCCTGCTCCTCGGCCAGTCGATAGAGCTGGATGCTGCCGTCCCAGTGCTCGATCAGCGCCGAACAGGACTCCACCCAGTCGCCGCAGTTGAGGTACTCCACCTCGCCGATCTGGCGGATTTCCGCATGGTGGATGTGCCCGCAGACCACGCCATTGAGGCCGCGCTTTTGCACCTCATGGGCAATGGCCTCCTCGAAGTCACTGATGAAGTTCACCGCCGTCTTCACCTTGTGCTTGAGGTACGCCGACAGCGACCAGTAGCCGCAGCCATAGCGGCTGCGCCAGTGGTTGAGCCAGCGGTTGAGGGTCAGGGTGAACTCGTAGGCGGAGTCGCCGAGGAAGGCCAGCCACTTGTGGTAGCGGGTGATCACGTCGAACTGGTCGCCGTGGATCACCAGCAGCTGGCGGCCGTCGGCGGTGGTGTGGACGATTTCGTCGACCAGGCGGATGTTGCCCAGCAGCAGTGAGGAATAGCGGCGCAGGAACTCGTCGTGGTTGCCGGTGACGTAGATCACCTCGGTGCCGCGCTTGCTCATGGTCAGCAGGCGGCGGATCACGTTGGTGTGCGCCTGCGGCCAGTAGATGCCGCCACGCAGCTTCCAGCCGTCGATGATGTCGCCCACCAGGTAGATACGGTCGGCGTGGTAGCGCTTGAGGAAGCCGGCCAGGTGCTCCGCCTGGCAATCGCGGGTGCCCAGGTGGACATCGGATATCCACAGGGTGCGTACCCGTTGTTTCTTCGTCGGCGTCATGCGTTGCGCGCTGCTCATCGTCGGCGACCTCCAGTGGGGTTTCTCCGAGTGTCGACCGGCGCGGTGAAGCGAAGGTGACCGACTCGCGACAGTCCCGTTACAGCCCGCGGCGCGCTAGACTGTCAGCCTGCCCGCCAGCACGAAAAGCAGCCTTGCATGAGCCAGATTCTCTCCCTGCGCCACTACAGCCATGACCACCTCGCCCACAGCCACAGCCATGCGCAGCTGGTGCTCGGGCTGTCCGGCAGCCTGGATTTCGAAGTGGGCGGTCGCGGCAGCCTGGTGACCCGGCAGACCTTCGCCGTGGTCCCGCGTGACGAGCACCACGCCTGCGCCAGCCCCGATGGCAGCCGCTGCCTGGTGGTGGACCTGGAAGACGAGGAAGACCTGCTAGGCGGCCTCGGCCTGCACAGCGATGCCGGCCGCCGCCTGCTGGAAACCCCCGGCCAGCGCCTGCTCAGCAATGACCAGGCACAGCTGGTGCACTGGCTCGCTGGCAGCTCGCTGCATGACCCGGTGCTGGCGCGCCAGGGCGCGATCCTGCTGCTCGCCAGTCTCGCCGCCGGCCAGCAGCGCATCGACGAACCGGCGCAACTGCCGCTGGCCAGCCTCGACAGCTATATTGACCGCCACGCCGCGCACCCGCTGCAGGTGGCCGACCTGGCGCGGCTCGCCGGGTTGTCCGCGGCACGCTTCCACGCGCGCTTCCTCGCCGAAACCGGGCAGACGCCCATGGACTACGTGCGCCAGCGCCGCCTGCAACTGGGCCGCGACCTGCTGCGCGGCTCGCACCAGTCGGTCGGCGAGATTGCCGCGCAGGTCGGCTACGCCTCGCAGAGCGCCTTCACCGCCGCCCTGGTCCGCCAGTTCGGCACCACCCCGCGGCAACTGCGCCAGGAGGCACGCGACAATTCCCGCTAGCCGCGCGACAGACAGCTGCGCGCCCACGGCCTAGACTGCCGGCCATCGAACCAGACAAACCGGGCAAACCAGCGGGAGCAGCGATGTCGGCAGACACCATCGAGTGGCAGGATTTCGAGCGCGTCGAACTGCGCGTGGGCACCATCGTCCAGGCCGAACCCAACGTCAAGGCGCGCAAGCCTGCCTACATCCTCCAGGTCGACCTCGGCCCGCTGGGGATCAAGACCTCCAGCGCGCAGATCACCGCACACTACGACGCCAACGAGCTGATCGGCCGCCAGGTGCTGTGCGTGTGCAACTTCGAGCCCAAGTCCATCGCGGGAGTTCGCTCCGAAGTGCTGGTCACCGGCGCCTACGACAGCGACGAGAAAGTGGTGCTGGCCGGTTTCGACAAAACGCTGCCCAATGGCGCGCGGCTGGCCTGACCTTCGTTTCACCGCGCGCTGGCTGGCCTGGCGCGCTTTTCTCTTACCAGACAAGGCCCCGCCACCGCAGTCGGCGAGCGCACAGGCATGAAGCACGTTACCCAACTCACTCCCCGCGGCGCCCTGATCGGCCTGCACATCGGCGCCCTGATGTTCGGGCTGTCCGGCATCTTCGGCAAACTCATCCTCGCCGGCCCGCTGGTCATCGTCTTCGGCCGCGCACTGTTCGGCTCGCTGTCGCTGGCGGCAGTGTTCGCCGGACACTTGCGGCAGCAGAAACGACCCACGCTGAAACAGGCCGCCATGCTGCTGGGCGGCGGTGTGCTGCTGTGTACGCACTGGCTGACCTTCTTCCTCGCGGTGAAGGTCGGCAACGTCGCCGTGGCCACCCTCGGCTTCGCCAGCTTCCCGGCCTTCACCGTGATACTGGAGGGGTTGCTGTTCCGCGAACGCATCCGCAAGGGCGAGTACCTGGTGGTGGCGCTGGTGTGCATCGGCCTGGTGATGGTCACGCCAACCCTGGACCTGCGCGACGGCGCCACCGCCGGCCTGCTCTGGGGCACCCTCTCCGGCCTGCTGTTCGCCCTGCTGTCGCTGGCCAACCGGGTCAGCGTGCGCGGCATCGACCCGATCCAGGCGGCGCTGTGCCAGAACCTGACGATCATCGCCTGCCTGCTGCCGCTGGTGCTGCTCGACCTGCCCTCGGTGCGGGGCATGGACTGGCTCTGGCTGGTCGCCCTGGGCGTGCTCTGCACCGGCGTCGCCCACAGCCTGTTCGTGGCCAGCCTGCGGCTGATCAAGGCGCGTACGGCGGCGGTGATCTTCGCCCTGGAGCCGGTCTACGGCATCGCCTTCGCCACCGTGCTGTTCGGCGAAGAGCCGAGCCTGCGCATGCTGGCGGGCGGCGTGCTGATCATCTTCGCGACCTTCCTCAGCGCACGTGGGTCGCACTAGGTTTCACTTGCAGGAGCGGGCCATGCCCGCGACTCACGGGCACGGCCCGCTCCTACAGGTTGATGCATGCTTCCCAGGAAGCCCTGGGCAAAAAGAAGGCCGCCGCGCAGCGCGCGAAACTCGAACCTTGCCCCGGGGAGGGAATGCCAAGGATTCATCGCACGACAGCCTGCGTGGCGGCCTGTTCGGTGTGGCGCCTGTGGATAAAGCGCCGGGGAATCAGTTGATGCTGTAGCCGCGCCCACTCAGGCAGGCGCCCAGCGCACGACGGTAAGTGTCGGATTGACCTGCCGGCGGCGCCTGGGTGGCGGCGGCCGGGTCGAAGCCGCTCTGGCCGACGGCCCAGGTATGGCACTCGTAGCGGTCACGGCTCTGCTGCTCAGGCGACTGGCCGCTGGCGGGATAGGCGATCACCTCGTAGCTGGTGGTCGGCGCAGCCTGCACAGCCGGCGGCGTCTCCACCGCGACGTACTGGCGGCGGTCGGCGTTCCACAGGTAGTAGGTCCCGGCGGCGACGAAGTAGAGCATGCTGCCGATCCAGACTTCCCGCGCGTAATCCGGCAGGCCATAGCCATGTCCTGGGCCCCAGCCATGGTACGGACCAGGTCCCGGCCCACCCGGACCACCGGGGCCGCCATGGGGCCCGGCCACCGCCGCAGCCGACAGGCTCAGGGCCAGCAAGGTGGCGACGGATTTGAGCGCGATGCGCGAGGACAACTTCATTTCACCTCCAGTCACGGGCGATCCACCGCCCGCCGTTCGTGGTGAGAATTGTCTCCCGCCCGCCCCCCGCGCAGTGTCAGCAGTCGGTAAAGACTGGGTAAAAAGCCCGATACAAGCGGTATCAGTCCTGTTGCAGCAACCACCGGCAATAGCGCTGCACGCCCTCTTCCACGCCCATCATCGGCGCGCGGTAGCCCGCCTCGCGGAGGAAGGCGATATCGGCGCAGGTGTAGCACTGGTACTTGCCACGCAGCTCATCCGGGAACTCGGTGTATTCCAGCAATCCGGCGCGGATCGCCGCGTCCAGGGTCAGCGGCTGCAGGTCCTGCTGTTCGCGCAGGGTGTTGATCACCGCCAGGGCCACGTCGTTGAACGGCTGGGCGCGGCCGCTGCCGAGGTTGAAGATGCCGCTGCGCTCGGGGTTATCGAGGAAGTGCAGGTTGACCTTCGCCACGTCCTCCACCGAGACGAAATCGCGCAGGTGGCCGCCGGCCGGGTAGTCGCCATATTCGCCGAACAGCTTGACCTTGCCGGTCTCGCGGAACTGGTTGAAGCAATGGAAGGCCACCGAGGCCATGCGGCCCTTGTGCTGCTCGCGCGGGCCATAGACGTTGAAGTAGCGGAAGCCGGCAACCTGGGTGCGAGCGGTGGGCAGCACCTTGCGCACGCGCTGGTCGAAGAGGAACTTCGAATAGCCGTAGACGTTCAGCGGCTTCTCGCAGGAGCGCATCTCGCGGAACTCGTGGCCGCCGCCGTATACCGCTGCCGACGAGGCGTAGAGGAACGGCACGCCCAGCGACAGGCTGGCGTCCAGCAACTCGCAGCTGTAGCGGTAGTTGTTGTCCATCATGTAGCGCCCGTCGCGCTCCATGGTGCTGGAGCAGGCACCCTGGTGCAGCAGCGCGCGCACCACGCCGAAGTCACCGCGGGCGTAGCGCTCGATGAAATCGCGCTTGTCGAGGTAATCGCTGATGTCGCAATCGGCGAGGTTGGCGAACTTGTCGCCTTCGGTCAGGTCGTCGACCGCGATGATGTCGGTCTCGCCGCGCTGGTTCAGCGCCTTGACGAGGTTGCTGCCGATGAACCCGGCAGCGCCTGTGACGATGATGCTCATGGCGGGCATCCTTTGCGGAGAATGGATGCCACCAGCCTAAAAGCGAGACGCAAGTCTCCTTTTGATGTGAAGCAAAGAAGTTAGCCAGCTATCGAATTAATCTGCCGTGCGGTACAGCTGGGATTCAGGAGCGGTCGTTGTGGCCCAGGTCGCGCTGCGGATCGATGCGGTCGCGCACCCGCTGCTTGAGCACCTTGGCCTCGGGGAAACCGCCGTCGGCCTTGCGCTCCCAGATCTGCTCGCCGTCGCAGGTAATCTGGAAAACCCCACCGGTGCCCGGTACCAGGCTGACCTTGCCGAGGTCGTCGCCGAAGGTGCTCAGCAGCTCCTGGGCCAACCAGGCGGCGCGCAACAGCCACTGGCATTGGGTGCAATAGGTGATGACGATTTCGGCTTTGGCTTCGGCTTCGGACATGAATCAGACTCTGCTGTAGGACGCGAACCTATAATACCGGTCTGAAACGCCCTACCGGACTCTTCTCTTCATGCGCCGACTGCTGTTCGCCCTCCTCCTGCTCCTTCCCCTCGGCGCCCTGGCGGCGAATACCCCACCGAAGATCGGCCTGGTCCTCTCCGGCGGCGCGGCGCGCGGCCTGGCGCACATCGGCGTGCTCAAGGCGCTGGACGAACAGGGCATCCACGTCGACGCCATCGCCGGCACCAGCATGGGCGCGGTAATCGGCGGCCTGTACGCGGCGGGCTATACGCCCAAAGAGCTGGAACAGCTGGCTTTGGGGCTGGACTGGAAGCAGGCGCTGTCCGACTCGCCGCCCCGGGTCGACGTGCCCTTCCGCCGCAAGCAGGACGACCGCGACTTCCTGGTGAAGCAGAAGCTCAGCTTCCGCGACGACGGCACCCTCGGCCTGCCGCTGGGCGCGATCCAGGGGCAGAACCTGTCGATGCTGCTGGAGAGCCTGCTGGTGCATACCAGCGATACGCGCAACTTCGACCAGCTGGCGATCCCCTTCCGCGCGGTCGCCACCGATATCTCCACCGGCGAGAAGGTGGTCTTCAGCAAGGGCCACCTGCCCCAGGCGATCCGCGCCAGCATGTCGATCCCGGCGGTGTTCGCCCCGGTGGACGTCAACGGCAAGCTGCTGGTGGACGGCGGCATGGTCGACAACATCCCGGTGGACGTGGCGCGGCAGATGGGCGTCGACGTGGTCATCGTGGTCGACATCGGCAACCCGCTGGCGGACCGCAAACAGCTGACCACGGTGCTGGACATGCTCAACCAGTCCGTCACCCTGATGACCCGCAAGAACTCCGAGGCGCAGCTGGCCACCCTGAAGTCCAGCGACATCCTGGTGCAACCACCCCTGAGCGGCTACAGCTCCACCGACTTCGGCCGCGTGCCGCAACTGATCGATGCCGGATACCGTGCCACCAGCATCCTCGCCCCGCGCCTGGCGACACTGCGCAAGCCCGCCGACGCCGAGGCGGTAGCGCTCACCGAAGCGCGCGCACCAGGCGAGCGCCAGCCGGTGATCGACCGAATCCAGGTGGAGAACAACTCCAAGGTCAGCGACGACGTCATCCTCCATTACATTCGTCAGCCGCTGGGCGAGCACCTTGATCTGGAGCGCCTGCAGAGCGACATGAGCACCCTCTACGGCCTGGATTACTTCGACCAGGTGCAGTACCGCGTGGTGCACAACAAGCCGGGCGCGGACGGCAAGTCCGACAACGTGCTGGTGATCCACGCGTACGGAAAGCGCGGCGGCACCGACTACCTGCGCCTGGGCCTGAACCTCTCCGACGACCTGCGCGGCGACAGCACCTTCAACGTCGGCGGTAGCTACCGCATGAACGGCATCAACCGCCTCGGCGCGGAATGGCTGACGCGCCTGCAGATCGGCGACCGCCAGGAACTCTACAGCGAGTTCTACCAGCCGCTGGACGTCGGCTCGCGCTACTTCGTCGCGCCCTACCTGTTCAACCAGGCGCAGAACGTCGAGGCCACCGACAACGACGATCCCATCGCCGAATACCGTCTGGAGCGCTACGGCTACGGTCTCAACCTCGGCCGGCAGATCGCCAACAACGGCGAGATTCGCCTCGGCGTGGCCCAGGCCTTCGGCAAGGCCGACGTGCGAGTCGGCGAGCAGGACCTGCCCGACTACCACTTCAACGAAGGCTACGCCCAGTTGCAGTACTCCTTCGACACCATGGACAACGTCGACTTCCCCCGCGAGGGCGAGAACATCCAGACGTCCTTCCGCGAGCACACACCGTCCCTGGGCGACGACGACCGCTATCGGCAGTGGGAATTCCAGCTCGACAAGGCACTGAGCAGCGGCCCGAACACCTGGGTGCTGGGTGGCGGCTACGGGCGCACCCTCGACGACGCGGATGTGGTGGTGTCGAGCTTCCTGCTCGGCGGCGCGCGACAGCTCTCCGGCTACCGCCAGGACGCGCTGGCCGGGCAGAACTACAGCCTCGGGCGGGTCATCTACTACCGGCGCATGACGGAGCGCTCCTTCCTGCCGCTGGACTTCCCCTTCTATCTGGGCGGCAGCCTGGAGCGCGGGCGGGTATGGAACAACGACAACAGCTACGACACCGGCTACGTCAACGCCGGCAGCATCCTGATGGGCTTCGAGACGCCGCTGGGGCCGCTGTCCTTCAGCTACGGCCTGAACGATGCGAGCGAGCATGCGGTGTACATCAACCTGGGGCGTAATTTCTGAGGCATGCGCTCAGTGGCCCCGTGTAGGAGCGGGCCATGCCCGCGAACGCGGACACCTGATGCTCAGCGCGTGCTGACGGAAGCGCCTTACAGACGCTGTTCGCGGGCACGGCCCGCTCCTCCAGGGTGTGCCGGGAGCGATTCCCTGCAGGTATGAAAAAGCCCGGCATCGGCCGGGCTTTTTCATTAGTGCCGTGGATCAGGCAATCAGCGCCAGCAGCTCGCGCGCTTCGGCCTTGGCCTTGGAATCGCCACTGGCGATCACCTGCTTGAGGATACCGTAGGCCTCTTCCAGGTTGCCCTGGTCGATGCACTGGCGGGCGCGGTCGAGGCTGGCCAGCAGCTCGTCGTGCTCGTGGCCGATATCGTCCGGCAGGTCGAAGGTCAGCTCCTCCTCCACGCCCATGGTCTTGCTGCCATGGCCGAACATCTCGCCGTGCTCACCCAGGTCCAGCTCGGTGATTTCGGGCAGCTCGTGCAGATTGCTGCGGAAGTCCGACGGCACTTCCTGTGCGGCCTTGGGTGCAGCAGCCTTGCCTTGTTTGGTGGAGTCGAAGGGGTTGTCGAGCTTGTCCCAGTCCAGGTCCAGCGACAGGTCGCTGAGGTTCATCGCGAAGTCCGGTTGGTCCTGCGCAGCCCTGGGTTGCTCAATGGGAGTAGCCACGGGCTCGCCCAGTTCCAGGTCGTCCCAGTCGGTGAGCGTCTCGCCGGTGGGCGGTTGCAGGGTGTCTTCCGGGCGAATCAGCATCGCCGGGTAGCGCGACTTGAGCTGGTCGATCTGCTTCTGGTCGCCGCCGGCGGCCACCAGGGCGTGCTCTTCCTCATGGAAGCCGGCCACGTCGCCCAGCTCGGCCAGAACCAGCAGCAGCTTCATGCGCAGTTCGCGGCGATTCGGCTCGGCGTTGACAGCCTTGCGCAGCATGTCGCGGGCCTGGGTGAAGCGGCCATAGGCGATGTAGATATCCGCGCCTTCCAGGCTGTCCGCGCTGGCGGCGGGCAGACGGGCAACGCCCGGTTCCGGTGTGGCGACCACCACCGGATGCGGCGTCGGCACAGGAGCCACCGCCACCGCGGCAGCCGCCAACGGCTTGGCCTGCGGAAGCGGTTTCACCGGCTCGGGCGCAGCCGAGCGCAGGGGCGGCATCTCGACCGGCTTTTCCTCGCGCTTGCGGCGGGCGAACAGCAGGCCGACGAGCAGAGCGCCAAGGGCGCCCGCACCCAGCCAGGGCCAGTAGTTGAAACCGGAGCCCTGGGCATCCTGCGCCGGGGTTGCCGACTGTACGACGCTCGGGGCGGGGGTGTCCTGCTGCGTCGGTGCCACGGAACTGGGAGCGGCGGGCACGGCATTGGTCGGGGCGTTGCTGGTCGGTGCTTCAGTTGCCGGGGCATTGGCTGCCGGGGCATTGCCCGAGGCTTCCGCGCCCTGGCGGCGATCCAGTTCGGCCTGCAGCGACTGCACCTGCTGGTCGCGGCTCTGCAGGGCCTGCTGGAGAGATACCAGCTGCTTCTGCAGATCGTCCATACGCTGGTTCATCTGGTCACGTTGGGCGTTGGCCAGGAGCAGGTCGGCTTCCACTTTGTTGGCGACGCTGGCATCCGCAGCCGGCGCCGTCGGCGCGGCAGCGTTGCCCTGGGCCTGCGCCGCAGCGGTGGCAGGCGCCTGCGTCGCACCGGCGGGCTGCTCGGCCGCCGCCGATGGCGCGGCGGAAGCTGGCTGCGGTGCCGAGGCAGTGTTAGCGCTGCCGGCGTGCTGCTGGCCCTGCGGTAGGATCAGCGTCTGGCCCACCTTCAGGCGGTGCGGGTCGCCATTGACGAAGGCCTGCGGGTTCAGCGCGACGATGCTGTCCATCAGCTGCGCACGGGAGGCGCCGCTGCCCGTCAGACGCGAACTGATCTTCCACAGGGTGTCATTGCGCACCGTGGTGTAGCGGCCATCACCCGCCGGCAGCGGCGGTTGTGCCGGCGCACGGTGCACGGGCTCCGGGCGGTAGGCGTCAGGACGGTAACCGGAAGAGCGCGAAGGCGCGACGTCGCGCGCCGCGACATTGGCGGCCACGCTGCGGTTGGCGCTGTACTCCGGCGGATCGATAAGCACGGTGTACTCGCGCAGCATGCGACCGTTGGGGCGCTCCACGGCGATCAGGAAATTCAGGTAAGGCTCATGCACCGGCTGCGTGGACACCACCTTGATGTAGCCACGACCATTGCGGATCACCGGGGTGAAGCGCAGGTTCTGCAGGAACACGAAGCGGTCGACGCCAGCGTTCTCGTAGTCGGCGGGACTGGCGAGCTTCGCTATGAGTTCGTCGGAGGTCATGTCGCCGGTTTCGAGCAGGGCGATCTCGGCATCCAGCGGCTGGTTCAGCCCGGAGTGCAGCGTGATATCGCCGAGCCCGAGGGCATTCGCGTGAGCGGAGACAAAAACCGAAAGTGCGGCAAGCGTCAGCGGAATTCTATTTATTCGAGCCATAACCCCATCCCATTGTCCGGGTCTGCACGCCATTCCCTGACCGCTCTAAAGCGGCAGGTTGAACCTGTCCACACACTGGAACCATGCCGGACTGCAGACCGCAACGCACCACTCCTCTGTACCTTGCAGGGTACAGGCCGTCTGATATCACGGATTAGGTGGTGCTCAGGGTTTGGTCAAGATAAATCGTCGAAAAACCGGCGAATGGTTAAGGGGTGGATAGCGAATGGCCAGCGGCCCCGCAAAGGACCGCCAGAAAAATGGCTACTTTACCCGAATAACGTGATGAATTGCTCAGTTTCGCTCGAGGTTGCCGAGAATCCGACTGAGCGTTTTCTGACACAGCGCGATTTCTTCTTCCGAAATCCCCGCCAGCACTTCGTTGCGAACGGCGGCGGCGATGTTCTCGATATCGGTGATCAGGACGTCTGCCTTGGGGGTGAGAGCGATGCGCTTGGCGCGGCGATCTTCGGCCACTGCCTGGCGACGGACCAGCCCCTGGGCTTCGAGACCATCGAGGAGGCGGGCCAGGGTCGGGCCTTCGACACCAACCGACTGGGCCAGCTCGCGCTGGGTCGGGGCGGCGGCGTGGCGGGCCAGGTGCAGCAGCACCAGCCAGCGAGCCTGGGACAGGCCGAGGTGGCTGAGACGGCGGTCGAGTTCGGCCCGCCATGCACGCGAAGCCTGGGCCAGTTGGGTACCGAAATAGTGCTTATCGTTGTCTGACATTGTGCTGCATACGGTAGGAGGTTGGACGGCTAATTGATTTGACTAATTATTAGCCAGCTAATCAAGCCCGTACAATGACAGATTGTCGCAGGGTGTAAATCGCTATCTCACCATTTCGCGTACTGGTCTTCGACAAACCCCCACAGGTTGTCGATGCGCACCTCGGCCTGCCCCGCCGGTCGCAGCACGCCGCTGAAGCGCCCGAATATCTGCTTGAAGTTGCTGGCCAGCACGCCGAGATTGAGGCGTTCCTGGTGCAGCCCGTGGGCTTCGAAGCGCAGCTCGACCTGGCCATCGTAGGAACGGATGGTCCAGGGTTGCAGCGGATGGGCGCGGTCGAACTCGAAGCGCACCGTGTCGACCTTCACCAGTTGGCCGTCGAGCCAGTAGCAGTTCTCGGTGAAGCTGGTTTCGTTGACGCCGCACGACAAGTTCAGCCCGAGGCGCCGCCCCTGAGTCTCGCCGGACAGACAGGCCCAGTTCCAGAACGTCTCGCGACGCATGTAGCCGGCGGACCAGTCGTGGTGCGCATAAGCATCCAGCTCGCGCAGGTCGTAGTTGCCCAATGCGCTGCGCACCTCGCCGTGGCAGTGCACGCCGGCCACCTTGCGCGCATAGACCCAGCCGTTCACCGCCGTTGGCGTGCAGATGCTCATGGGCTGGAACGTCGGCTGCTCCTCGCTGAAGCGCGCGTCGATACGAGTGCCATCGTCCAGCTCGACCAGCAGACGCTTCTCGAAGGGCGAAGAGCTGTTCTCCAGGCGTAGCAGGTTGCGCCCCTGGCGCAGCTCACAGACGCCGTCGTTGGGCGCCTGCGAGAAGTTCGTCCCCATGCCCAGCGGGCACTTGAACTGGCGCTCGATCATCCGCCCGCTCTCAGGGTGGTAGAGGTAGACGAAACCGATAGTGAGCAGGCTGACATCCGCCAGCGCGCAACCGCCGATCAGCGTCGGGCTGATCAGGCCGAAGTACTGGAACTGGTGGAAGCTGCGCCACTTGCTCAATGCGCCGAGGCGGCGGCCCATCGGCGAACGGAAGTCGAAATCGCGGTAATTGACGGTCGCCGGGGTGCCGGGAAAGATGCCGTAGTGCGGTTGGCCGTTGGGCTGGATCAGCTGCTGCATGGGCGCGGGCTCGGTGACGGGGTGCAGCGCATGCTAGCACCGCGCCCGCGCGCGCCGCAGTCACGCACGGCGCCAGCTCGGGGGACGGAATGGGCCATCAGGCCACGACCTGGTTACGCCCGAACGCCTTGGCTTCGTAGAGCGCCCGGTCGGCATGTTCGTAGATGCTGCGCAGCGGGTGGCCGGTTTCCGGCCACAGGCAGGAGACGCCGATGGACAGCGTCACCTCGTCCGCCGTCAGCGAGCCTTCGTGGGCGATGCCCAGCGCCTGCACCGACTCGCGCACGACTTCGGCGCGCTCCCTCGCCTCACGCTCACTGGCGCCGTAGAGCAGCACGGCGAACTCCTCGCCACCCAGCCGCACAGCCATGTCCAGCGGGCGCCGTGCGCTGGCCGTAAGGACCTCACCGATACGCTGCAACACCCCGTCGCCGGCCTGGTGGCCATAGCGGTCGTTGTAGGCCTTGAAGTGGTCAACATCGCAGAGCAGCAGCGCCAGTCCCACGCTCTCGCGCTGGGCCTGGCGCCACAGGCGCTCCAGCTGGCGATTGAAGCTGCGGCGGTTGTGCAGGCCGGTCAGGGCGTCGTGCTCGGCCATCACCTTCAGCAGGCGGCTGATGAGGAAGTGCTGGCGGGACTTGTAGTCCAGCAGGTAGCAGCCCACCGCGCCGACCAGGTTGGCCAGCAGCAGGAACACCACGTTGCTGATCAGCTTGGGCAGCGGCAACCCCGCGTACAACTCGAAGCCCACGTAGGCCAGCAGGATCACCGAAGCACTGCCCACTGCCTCGGCGAAGCGCAGGCCGATCAGGAAGTAGGCCGCCATGCTGACCAGCAACAGGCCTTCGTAGGGATAGCTCTGGTCCACGGTGTGGGCGATGCCTGCCACGGCCGCCGCACCGATGCCGACGCTGAGGATGCAGGCCAGGCTCAGCGGCACCAGCAATTGGATATGCCGGCGCTGCAGGATCAGCCCGCCGCAGACGCTCAGCAGCACCAGCACGCCGATGCGCACGGCGAGCATGTCCCAGTGTTCTGCAGTCCGGATCAGGAGAAAATCGATGGCCGCCAGCGCCAGCCAGATCAGCACGCCGATGGTCAACGCGGTGCGCTTGAGATCGAAGCTGTCTTCCAGCAGGTAATGGCGGTACTGGGTCTCGAGGTCGGGTTCGAAACGCAGGCAGCGAAAGCCCCGGGAGAGCTGTTCGGCATAGGCATTGGAACGGACGTCGTCCAGCCAGCTTTGTTGTTGTGGCACGCTCACCTCTTCTCGTGGAGGTCTAAGTGCCACCATAGCCGTTCGGGACGTGCGTCACAAGTTTGTCGTTTTGCCCCGTCACGAAAATGACAGGACGGCGCGTTCACCAGCGATCGTCCCGTGAGTTCCGGTAACGGTCTTGGCCGTAGTAGGAGTCATTGCAGTAGCGGCGATCCGAATGCCCATGCCGCTTGCGGCAATCACGATCGTCGTCATCATCGTCCTTGGACATGATGACCAGCCCCGCCACCAGCGCGACTGCCGCAACGCCGATCAAGGCGTTCTTGCCGCCCTCGGTCAGCCCGCCGCCACTGGCGCATCCACTGAGTTGCCCAACGACCAGCAGCCCCGCCACTACCCGCACCCAGCTCGCCATCTGTCACTCCGACAGTGATCCGTACTGACAGGTTGGACTGGTGGAGAAAGGCGCCGTTGCTGGCACATTGATATTTCATCTGTAACGCCGTATTTCGACGCGATCAGACTTCCAGCTCGGCCTGCAGGGCGGCGCGCACGCAATGCAGGACGCCCAGCGGCACGCGGCCTTCGAACAGCTCGGCAATGGCGCTCACCGGCGGCAGTTCGCCGTCCTCGTCGAGGAAGGCATCCTGGACTTCGCCGAGCAGTTCCTCGGGCAGGTCCAGCGCCTGCTCCAGGCTCAGCTGCTGGCGGCCAATGGCCTCGGCCAGCAGGCTGTAGACGTTCTTCTCGCTGCAATCGAGCTGGCGGGCGATCTGCGCGGGGGTCATGCCGGCGCGGGCCAGGGTCACCAGTTCGTGGCGCAGGTCGGTGACCGGAGCCGGGGTGTCCGGCGCCTTCTCCGACTCGGTGAGTACATCGAGGAAGGCCTGGCCGTAGCGCTCCAGCTTGCGCGCGCCGACGCCGCTGACCTGGGCCATGGCGGACAGCGTGGTGGGCTGGCTGCGGAGCATTTCCAGCAGGGTGGCATCGGGGAAGATGACGTAAGGCGGCACCGAGTGCTCCTCCGCCAGCTTGCGCCGCAGGGTGCGCAGGGCTTCCCACATCTCGCGCTCTTCCTGGCGCACCAACTGACTGGCCGGGCTGGCGCCGCCGGAAGAGGAAGACTTGCTGCGCTGCGGCTTGGGATCACGGCGCAGGGCCAGCGTCTCCTCGCCGCGCAGCAGCGGACGGCAGGCCTCGGTCAGGCGCAGGCCGTTGAAGCCGTCGACGTCCACATCGGCGAAGCCACGGGCGACCAGTTGGCGGAACAGCGTGCGCCACTCGTCCTCGCCACGGGATTTACCGATACCGAACACCGCCAGGTGCTGGTGCCCGACGCTGCGCACCTTCTCGGTGTCCTTGCCCAGCAGCACGTCCACCAGATGGCCGACGCCGTAGCGCTGGCCACTGCGGTAGATGGCCGACAAGGCCTGGCGCGCGGGCTCGGTGGCGTCCCAGGTTTCCACGCCGTCGACGCAGATGTCGCAGTGGCCGCAGGGGTTGGGCATCACCTCGTCGAAGTAGGCCAGCAGCGCCTGGCGGCGGCAGCGGGTTTCCTCGCACAGCGCCAGCATGGCTTCGAGCTTGTGCCGCTCGACGCGCTTGTGGCGCTCATCACCCTCGGAGTTCTGCATCATCTGCCGCAGCAGCAACACGTCCTGCAGGCCGTAGGCCATCCAGGCGTCGGCGGGCAGGCTGTCGCGGCCGGCGCGGCCGGTTTCCTGGTAGTACGCCTCCAGGCTCTTGGGCAGGTCCAGGTGCGCGACGAAGCGCACGTTGGGCTTGTCGATACCCATGCCGAAGGCGACGGTGGCGACCATGATCAGCCCTTCCTCGTTGAGGAAGCGCTTCTGGTGATAGGCGCGCAGGTCGTTGGACAGCCCGGCGTGGTAAGGCAGCGCCGGGAAGCCCTGGTTGGAGAGGAACTCGGCGACCTCCTCGACCTTCTTGCGCGACATGCAGTAGACGATGCCCGCATCGCCGCGCCGCTCGCTCAGGAAGCCCAGCAGCTGCTTGCGCGGCTGCTCCTTGGGCACGATGCGATAGAAGATGTTCGGCCGGTCGAAGCTGGAGAGGAACTGCTCGGCGTCCTGCAGGTGCAGGCGCTGGATCATCTCCTCGCGGGTACGCATGTCCGCGGTGGCGGTCAGGGCGATGCGCGGCACATGCGGGAACAGCTCGGCGAGCTGGCCCAGCTGCAGGTATTCGGGACGGAAGTCGTGGCCCCATTGCGACACGCAGTGCGCTTCGTCGATGGCGAACAGGCCGATCTCCAGGCGCTGCAGGAAGGCCAGCATGCGCGGCTGCACCAGGCGTTCCGGGGCGAGGTAGAGCAGCTTGATCTCGCCGCGCTGCAGGCGGTCGGCGATATCGCGCTGGGCATCGGGGCTCAGCGACGAGTTCAGCGCCGCGACCGGCACGCCCAGCTCGTCCAGCGTGGCGACCTGGTCTTCCATCAGCGCAATCAGCGGCGAGACCACCACCGTCAGTCCCTCTCGCAGCAGCGCCGGGACCTGGAAGCACAGCGACTTGCCGCCGCCGGTGGGCATCAGCACCAGGGCATCGCCGCCGCCGGCCACGCGCTCGATGATCCGCGCCTGATTGCCGCGGAAGGCGTCGTAACCGAAAACGTCTTTGAGGATGCGCAGGGCCTGATCGAGCATGGGGGACTCCGAATGAAGCCGCGCATTATACGCAAGCGATCCCGCTGCGGCCGGCACCTTGTCCGGGAAACTGCGGAAAAATCCGTCACATGCGTCCGAGCTCTGCGTCGGAGCCCTGCGTCGGCGCGGGCTGCAAGGGCATTTGGCTTTTGCCGCCGGCCTGCGGAAAGACTACAATTCGGGACCGATCACCTCCGAGGTAGTACCCGATGTCCTTCGCCGACCAATTGTCCCGCCTGCAAGCCTTTCTCGATGCCGATGACCTGCACGAGGAAGCCTTGGACTACGTGGCGGCACACGGCTACCTGACCGCCCTGGCGATCTGCCCGGAGGAAGTGCCGGAGCGCGAGTGGATCGACGCCCTGTTCGCCGAGCCGCCGCACTACCGCAGCGAGGAAGAGCGCAGCGAGATCGAATCCACCCTGGTCCAGCTCAAGGCGCACATCATCCGCCAGATGGCCGGTGACGAGGAGCTGGAGCTGCCGTGCGAGCCCTACCTGGGCGATGAGCCGGACGACTCCGACATCCGCGGCTGGTGCATCGGCTTCATGGAAGGCGTGTTCCTGCGCGAGGCCATCTGGTTCGAACAGGCCGAGGAAGAAGTCAGCGAGCTGCTGCTGCCGATCATGGTCGGTTCCGGCCTGTTCGACGAACAGCCCGAGTTCGACGAGATCGCCAGCGACCGCGGGCTGGTGGATGACATGGTCGCGCAGATCCCCGAACTGCTGACCAACCTGTTCCTGCTGTGCCAGGCGCCGGAAGAGAAGCCGGCTCTGCTGAAGCCGCGCACTCACTAAACCTTCGATGTCTTCGCGGGAAATCCGCCAGAGCCGCCACGCCTGGGTTCGCTACTGCCTGCTCGGCGTCGGCTGGCTCAGCGTGGCACTGGGCGTGATCGGCATCTTCCTGCCGGTCCTGCCCACCACGCCCTTCCTCCTGCTCGCCGCCGCCTGCTTCATGCGCAGCTCCCAGCGCTTCTATGACTGGCTGGTGAACCACCCCAAGCTCGGCCCGTGGATTCGCGACTACCTCGACGGCGAAGGCATCCCGCTCAAGGGCAAGGTCTACGCCATCGGCCTGATGTGGTGCAGCATCCTGATCTCCGGCTTCGTGGTGCAGCGCCCCTGGGCCTGGGCGTTCATGCTGACCAGTGCGACGCTGGTGAGCATCTACCTGATCCGCACCAAGACCCGGCGCTTAGACTGATCGCGGAGTCAGCTGCGGCACCTGGCCGCCCTCTTCCTGCACTGGTGCCACCACCGGCCCCACCGCATCCACGGTAAAGCCAAAGGTGTTGATGCCACCCTCGCTGCGCACGAACACCGAACCCCCATGCATGCTCGCCACCGCCTTGACGATGGACAGCCCCAGCCCGTGGCTGCTCTGGCTGTTGGCGCGGGCCAGGTCGGCGCGGTAGAAACGCTCGAACAGCCGCGCACGCTGCTCGGCGGTGATCGGCTCGCCGGGGTTGCTGACTTCCACCAGCGCGGCGCCGCGCTCGCCGCCCAAGCGCACCTCGATACGACCGCCCGGCGCGGTGTGCTGGGCGGCGTTGTACAGCAGGTTGGTCACCGCGCGCTGGAACAGCGCCCGCTCGACGCAGGCACGGGCATCGCCACGAAGATTCACCTGCACGCCCTGCTCGTCGAAGATCACCTCGAGGAAGTCCACAGTCGTCGCCACTTCGGCCGCCAGCGAGGTTTCCACCCGCTCGGCCGCCAGCCCGCCCTGGTCGACGCGGGCGAGGAACAGCATGTCGTTGACGATGGCGCGCAGGCGTTCCAGCTCTTCCAGGTTGGACTGCAGCACCTCTTCGTAATCCTGCGCGCTGCGCTCGCGGGACAACGCCACCTGGCTCTGGCCGATCAGGTTGGCCAGCGGCGTGCGCAGTTCGTGGGCAACATCGGCGTTGAACGACTCCAGGCGCAGGTAGGCCTGCTCCAGCCGATCCAGTGCTTCGTTGAAGGCGCCGGCCAGCGCCGACAGTTCCGTCGGCAAGCCCTCCAGGCGCAGACGCTGGGACAATTGCTTCGGGCTGATCTGTCGCGCCTCGGCGGAGAGTTCGCGTACCGGCCGCAGGCCGACCCGGGCAATCCAGTGCCCGCACAGCGTCGCCAGGGCGATGCCCAGCGCGGACAGCACGAACAGGGTGATCAGCGTGGCGTGGCGGGCATGCTGGAAGGCCACGCTGTCGATCGCAGCGAGCAGCACCAGCGCCGGGCGCGAGCCGCTGGCCGGCAGCACGCCGACTCGGGCGCTGAGCGGAGAATCGTGGCCGGGCAGTTCCAGTTCGGCGTAGCCGTTGCCGCTGCCGAGCATCCGCCGTACCGCGTCGTTGGGCTGGCCGTAGCGGAAGCGCGAGTCGTCGCTGTCGATCCAGAAGCGGATCAGCTGGTACTCCTGGCTCAGGGTGTTGAGCTTGAGCTGCATGTGCGGCCAGCGCTCGGCCAGGTCGGGCTTGTCGAGCATGCGTGCGACCATGTTGAAGCGGGTGTCCAGCTCCGAGCGCTGCAGGCGCTCGATCTGCCCGTCCAGCACGCAATAGAGGGCCGAGCCGATCAGCAGGAAGATACCCAGCGCGGCGCCGGCGAACATGCCGGCCAGGCGCGTGGACAGCGACAGCCCCCTCACGCCTCACACTCCTGGGCGGTGCGGCTTTCCAGCACGTAGCCCATGCCGCGGATGGTGTGCAGCAGCTTGGTGTCGAAGGGCCCGTCGAGCTTGGCGCGCAGGCGCTTGATGGCGACCTCGACGACGTTGGTGTCGGTGTCGAAATTGATGTCCCAGACCAGCTCGGCGATGGCCGTCTTGGAAAGGATTTCGCCGCTGCGCTGGGCCAGCACGCAGAGCAGCGAATACTCCTTGGCGGTCAGTTCCAGGCGCGTGCCGCCGCGCTGCACGCGACGGCTGACCAGGTCGATGGCGAGGTCGGCGATGCGCATCTGCGTGGCGCTTTCCAGATGCGCGCCACGGCGGGTCAGGGCTTGCAGGCGCGCCACCAGTTCGAGGAAGGAGAACGGCTTGATCAGGTAATCGTCGGCGCCCTCGCGCAGGCCGCGCACGCGGTCTTCCACCCGCTCGCGGGCGGTGAGCATGATCACCGGCGTCTGCCGCTGCTCGCGCAGGGCGCGCAGCACGCCGTAGCCGTCGATGCCGGGGAGCATCACGTCGAGGACGATGACGTCGTATTCGCCATTGAGCGCCAGGTGCCGGCCGTCGATGCCGTTGCTGGCGACGTCCACGGTGAAGCCCTGCTCGCTCAGCCCGCGTTGCAGGTAGTCGGCGGTCTTGCTCTCGTCTTCGACAATCAGTACGCGCATGCCAGCCCTCCGTTCGTGACGCCCGCAGTCCGGCATGCTACCCAGCCGCTCCTCATACCGCACCTCCCAGCGCGGCCGGTGCCGGTTGCTGGCGATGGAACAGCCGGTCCAGCGCCAGGTACACCACCGGTGTGCTGAACAGGGTCAGCGCCTGGCTGAAGACCAGCCCGCCGACCACCGCCACGCCCAGCGGCTGGCGCAGTTCCGAGCCGGTGCCGAAGCCGATCATCAAAGGGATCGCCCCCAGCAGCGCGGCCAGGGTGGTCATCATGATCGGCCGGAAGCGCGCCAGGCACGCCTCGCGGATCGCGTCATAGGGCGACAGCCCGCGCTGGCGTTGCGCGGCCAGGGCGAAGTCGACCATCAGGATGCCGTTCTTCTTGACGATGCCGATCAGCAGCACCAGGCCGATCAGCGCCATCACCGAGAACTCCAGGCCCCAGCCCCAGAGCAGGAACACCGCGCCGATGCCGGCCGAAGGCAAGGTGGAGAGGATGGTCAGCGGGTGCACGAAGCTCTCGTAGAGCACGCCGAGGATCACGTAGACCGCGAACAGCGCCGCAAGGATCAGCAGCGGCTGGCTCGCCAGTGAACTCTGGAAGGCTGCTGCGGCGCCCTGGAATTCGCCGCTGATGCTCGACGGCATGCCGATCTCCGCCTGCGCCCGCTGCACCAGGCTGACCGCATCGCCCAGGGCCACGCCCGGCGACAGGTTGAAGGACAGCGTGACGGCCGGGAACATGCCGTTGTGGTTGATCTGCAGCGGCCCGGACTTGGCCGGTGTGACCCGCGCCAGGGCTGCCAGCGGCACCATCTCGCCGGTCAGCGGCGAACGCAGGTGGAACCAGGCCAGGCTTTCCGCGCGGCCGCGCTGGCGCGAATCCAGTTCGAGGATGACCTTGTACTGGTTCACCTCGGTCTGGAATTCGCCGACCTGGCGCTGGCCGAAGGCGTCATAGAGGGTCTGGCTGACGTCCTCAGCGGACAGCCCGAAGCGCGCCGCCGCCACCCGGTCGATCTGAAGCGAGGTGACGCTGGCGCCCATCTGCAGGTCGTTGGACACATCCTGCAGGCCACCCTCCTCTTTCAGCCGCTGGGTCAGGCGATCCGCCCACTGCGCCAACGCCGCGCTGTCGTTGCTGCGCAGGGCGTACTGGTACTGGGTGCGCACCGGCCCGGTGGCGAGGTTGATGTCCTGCGCCGAACGCAGGTAGAGGACGATGCCCGGCACCTTGGCCAGCTTGGGCCGGATGCGGTTGATGAACTCGTCCACCGAGACGTCGCGGTCGCCACGGTCCTTGAGCACGATCCAGAAACGCCCGTTGGCCAGGCTCTGGCTGCCGCCAGTGATGCCGATGGCGTGGTTGTAGCTCTGCACCGCCGGGTCGGCGGCGATTATGTCGGCGAGCTGCTTGTGCTTCTCGGCCATGTCCGCATAGGAAATGTCCTCGGCGGCCTGGGTGGTGCCGAAGACGAAGGCGGTGTCCTGGGACGGGAAGAAGCCCTTGGGAATGCCTACGTAGCCGCCCACCGCGATGGCCACGCAGACCACGAAGCCGACAAGCACCGTGCGCTGGTGATGCAGCGACCAGTCCAGCCCCCTGGCGTAACGCGCCAGCAGCCATCCGGCGATGCCTGCGTCATCATGTCCATGCTTCGGCGCGCCCATGAAACGCGAGGCGAGCATCGGCGCAATGGTCAGCGAAGCAACCACCGAAATCAGGATGGCCGCCGTGACGCTGACGGCAAACTCGCGGAACAGCCGCCCGACGATGCCGCCCATGAACAGCAGCGGGATGAACGCGGCGATCAGCGAGAAACTGATCGACACCACCGTGAAGCTGATCTCCGAAGCTCCGGCCAGCGCCGCCTGCACCCGGTCCTTGCCCTGCTCCAGGTGGCGGTGGATGTTCTCCACCACCACGATGGCGTCGTCGACGATGAAGCCCACGGCGATGATCAGCGCCACCAATGTCAGGTTGTTCAGGGTGAAGCCCAGCAGGTACATGGCGGCGAAGCTGGCGCTGAGCGACACCGCCAGCACCGTGGCGACGATCAGGGTGGCCGACAGCTGGCGCAGGAACAGCCCCATCACCAGCACCACCAGCCCCATGGTCAGCAGCAGGGTCAGCTCCACTTCATGCAGCGAGGCGCGGATGGTGCGGGTGCGGTCGTTGAGCACTTCCACTTCGACGCCCGCCGGCAGCATTTCACGCAGGCGCGGCAGTTCAGCCTGGATGGCATCGGAGGTCTCGACGATGTTCGCGCCGGGCTGGCGCAGGATCACCAGTGCTACGCCCGGGCGACCATCCGGCCAGGCCTGCACGTAGTCGTCTTCCGGCGCCTTCACCACCTTCGCCAGATCGCGCAAGAACACCGGCGCTCCCGCGCGGTAGGCAACCACCAGATCGCCGTATTCGCCGGGACTGAACAGCTGGTCATTGGCCGCCAGGGTGGACACGCGGCCGTCGCCGAACAGCGCGCCCTTGGCCTGGTTGATGCTCGCCGACTGCAACGACTGGCGCAGGTCGGCCAGGGTCAGGCGGTAGGCCGCGAGCTTCTCCGGCAGCGCCTGGATGCGGATCGCCGGGCGCTGCTGGCCGACCACGAAGATCTGCCCGACCCCGCTGATCTGGCTGAGCTGGCGTGACAGCAGCACTTCGGCGAGGTCGCTCAGCTCGATCAGCGGCATCAGCTCGGAGTTCACCCGGACGATCATGATCGGGCTGTCCGCCGGGTTGATCTTGCGCCAGGTCGGCAGGTTCGGCATGTCCGCCGGCAGGCGCCCGGCGGCGGCGTTGATCGCGGCGGTGACCTCCTGGGCGGCGACGTCGATGTTCTTTTCCAGGTCGAACTGCAGCGTCAAAGTGGTCGAGCCCAATGCGCTGGTGGAGAGCATCTGGGTGATGCCGGGGATGGCGCTGAACTGCACTTCCAGCGGGGTCGCCACCGAGGACGCCATGGTCTCCGGGCTGCCGCCGGGCAGCAGCGCCTGCACCTGGATGGTGGGGAAATCCACCTGCGGCAGCGGCGCCACGCCAAGACGGAAAAACGCCAGCAGGCCGAGAAACAGCGAGGCGATGGTCAGCAGGCAGGTGGCGATGGGGTGGCGCACGCACCAGCCGGACATGCCGGCGCGCACGCTCATGGCTCGCTCCGGCGGGCCAGGGTCTGCACGTCGCCCTGCACGTCCACGCGGGCGCCGGGGGTCAGCCGCGAGTGGCCGTCGAGCACCACTTCATCGTCCGCTGCGAGGCCTTCGACCAGGGTGCGGCCATCCACTTCCTGGACGATGCGCACCGGCACCTTCTGCGCCTTGCCGTCCTCGATGCGGAACACGAAGGCGCCGTCCAGGCCACGGCGCACGGCGCGGCTGTCGAGCACCAGGCCGTTGCGCAGCACGCCGGACTGCAGGTCGATGGCGACGAATTGCCCCGGCCAGAGCTGGCCGTCCTGGTTGTCGAAGACCGCGCGCACGCGGATGGTCCCGGTGCTGCTGGCGACCTGGTTGTCGATGCTGCGCAGGTGGCCCTCGCCGAGCAGCTGGCCGCCGTCGCGGCTGCGCGCGACCACCGGGGAATCGCCCTTCATCAGCGGTTGCAGCTGCGGCAGGCTTTCCTGCGGCAGGGCGAAGACCACCGAGATCGGCGACATCTGGGTGACGGTGAACAGGCCGCTGCTGTCATTGGTACGCAGCAGGTTGCCGACGTCGACGTTGCGGATGCCGACGCGGCCGGCGACCGGCGAGGTGATGCGGGTGTAGGACAGGCGCACGCGCTCGGCGTCGATGGTGGCCTGGTTGCCGCGCAGGGTGGCGCGCAGGCGCGCTGCCTCGGCTTCGGTCTGTTCCAGGGTCTGGCGGGAAATCGAGCCGCGCTGGCTCAGTGTCTGGTAGCGCGCCAGGTCCTGCTCGACGATGCGCAGCTGCGCCTGGTTACTCTGTTTGGTCGCCTCGGCCTGCTCCAGCGCGGCATTGATGGCGCGGTCGTCGATGGTCGCCAGCAGTTCGCCTTCCCTGACCATCTGCCCCTCTTCCACCAGCAACGCGGTGAGCTGGCCTTCGACCTGCGGGCGCACCAGCACGCTGTGCAGCGAGGTGACGGTACCGACGCCATCGAGGTTCTGCGTCAGGTCCTCGCGGGCCACGCGCGCCAGGGTCACCGGCACGCCGGCTGGCTGGGCCGCCGCCTGCGGAGCCTCGTGTCGGCCGGCAAAGCCCCAGATGCCCGCTCCGAGCGCCGTCACCCCCAGCAACCCTGCTGCCAGCCAAACCCGCCGTTGCCCCTGCATCCCGCTCTCCTGCGTCTGGTTCGGCCACAGCGGCCGCATCCTGGGGTTATAAACCAGAGCCCGGGACCGCACGCTGACCCTTAAATGACAATCCTGTCAGATTCGCCGGCAAGGCCCGTACGACGGGGCTTTTCGCCCCATGGCGATACGCCAGCGCAAGTTTTCGAAGAGCGCCTAGACTCCACACATCCCACATGGAGCGCTGGCGATGCAGCCACCCCGAGGAGCCCTTTGGCTGTTCGCCAACCCGCTGCGTCTGCGGGCCGGCGTGCTGCTGCTCGCGCTCCTCGCGCTGACCGCCGGCGCCGCCTGGAACTTCGACACCATCCTGAAGAACGCCGAGCAGCAATACGGCGACCTGGGCACCGGCAAGGGCCGGATCCAGTCCTGGGGCCGGCTGATCCAGGACAGCGAGAACCTCGACGAGCCCGCCAAGCTCAAGGCGGTCAACGCCTTCTTCAACGGCGCCCTGGTGTTCACCGACGACCGCACCGTCTGGCACCAGGAGGACTACTGGGCGACGCCGGTGGAATCCCTCTACAAGGGCGCCGGCGACTGCGAGGACTACTCCATCGCCAAGTTCGTCACCCTGCGCCGCCTCGGGGTCGCCAGCGACAAGCTGCGCATCACCTACGTCAAGGCGCTGCAGCAGAACCAGGCGCACATGGTGCTCACCTACTACGCCTCCCCCACTGCCGAACCGCTGGTGCTGGACAACCTGATCCCGCAGATCAAGCCCGCCTCCCAGCGCAAGGACCTCCTGCCCGTCTACGCCTTCAACGCCGAGGGGCTGTGGTTGCCCGGCCCCGGCGGCGGCAAGCGCACCGGCGACAGCAAGAAGCTCTCGCGCTGGCAGGACCTGTTGACCAAGATGCGCGCCGAGGGCCTGGACCTCGACGAGACGCGATAGGAGAACCCCGGCATGTCATTGCTCAAGCAACTGTTCCTGGCGATCTGCCTGTTCCTCGTGGTGGCCTTCGCCGGCAGCTTCGCCGCCAGCCTGGAAAGCTCTCGCGAGCAGATGATCAGCCAGTTGCGCTCCCACGCCCAGGACGCTGCCACCGCGCTGGGGCTGTCGCTCACCCCACATGTGGACGACCCGGCGATGATCGAGCTGATGGTCAGCTCGATCTTCGACTCCGGCTACTTCGCCACCATCCGCGTGGTGAGCATTCCCGAGGGCAAGGTGATAGTCGAGCGCGACAGCGACACGCAGAACCAGCAGGTGCCGGGCTGGTTCGCCAAGCTGGTCAACCTCAAGGCCCAGGGCGGCGATGCGCTGATCATGCGCGGCTGGGAACAGGCCGCGCGGGTCGAGGTGGTCAGCCATCCGCAGTTCGCCCTGGCCAAGCTGTGGGACGGCGCGCTGGGCAGCCTCGCCTGGCTGCTGGCCTGCGGGCTGGTCAGCGCCATCCTCGGCGGCTGGCTGCTGCGCACCCAGCTCAAGCCGCTGGACCAGATGGTGCAGCAGGCCCACGCCATCACCCGCCGCGAATTCCTCACCCTGCCCAAGGAGCCACGCACTCCCGAACTCAAGCGCGTAGTGCAGGCGATGAACCAGATGGTCGACAAGCTCAAGGCGCTGTTCGCCGAGGAAGCCACCCGCAGCGAGAAACTGCGCGAAGAGGCCTACCAGGACAGCCTCTCTGGCCTGGCCAACCGCCGCCTGTTCGACGCGCGGCTGGATGCGCAATTGTCCCCCAGCGAACAGAACGCCGCCGGCTATCTGCTGCTGCTGCGCCTGAACGACCTGGCCGGGCTCAACCAGCGCCTGGGCGGGCAGCGCACCGACGCACTGATCCGCGACGTCGCCGAGTTGCTGGAGCGTGAGCGCGAGACCCACGGCACCCCGGACTGGCTCGCCGCGCGCAGCCGTGGCGGCGAATTCACCCTGCTCGCCCCCGGCGTCGACAGCGCCAGCGCCGAACTGCTGGCCGACCAGCTCAGCGCCGCCCTGGAGAACCTGCGCGGCACCGGCGCCAGCGACTGCAAGCCGGTGGCGCACCTTGGCCTGGCTGCCTTCCGCCCCGGCGAATCCGCGGCCAGCGTGCTGTCCCGCGCAGACCAGGCGCTGGCGCAATCGCAGTCCTCGCCGGACCGCCCCTGGCAGCGCCTGGACAGCTCCGGCGGCCAGCCCGCGCAGGACTCCCGTGCCTGGCGCGAGTGGCTCGACGACGCCCTGCAAAAAGGCAAGCTGCAACTGTGGTTCCAGCCCGTGCGCGCCTGCGCCGAGAAGGGCGAACTGCTGCACCAGAAAGTCCTCGCGCGGCTGCTCGATCCCAAGGGCGAGGCCGTCGCCGCCGGGCAGTTCCTGCCATGGATCGAACGCTTCGGCTGGTCCGCGCGCTTCGACCTGGCCATGCTCGAACACGCCCTCGCCCACCTCGCCCAGCAACCGGCGCCGCTGGCCCTGTCGCTGTCAGCGGAAACCGTGCGCAGTGCCGAGCCCCTGCGCCAGCTGTTCGAAATCCTCCGCGCCCACCCGCAGGAAGCGCAGCTGATGATCCTGGAAGTGGACGAACGCTACCTGCCGCCGCCGGCCGAGTTGGAGAAACTCGCCCAGTCGGTGCAGGACGTCGGCGCCAAGCTGGGCCTGCAGCACTTCGGCGGGCGCTTCAGCCTGATCGGCAACCTCACCCGCCTGGGCCTTGCGTACCTGAAGATCGACGGCAGCTACATCCGCGCCATCGACCAGGACAACGACAAGCGCCTGTTCATCGAAGCCATGTACCGCGCCTCCAACAGCATCGACCTGCCGCTGATCGCGGAGATGGTCGAGACCGAGGGCGAGCTGCAGGTGCTACGGGAGATGGGCATCGCCGGGGCGATGGGGCGGCTGGTCGGGGCGCCTAAGCCTTCGCAGAAGAGCGGCGGATAGACCGCCGGCCCTGCCGACGGATCGCGGGCATGGCCCGCTCCTACAAAGGGCGGCCCCTCGCTATTGCAGGCTTCCAGTGAAACAACCGCGCGCTCCGAATGGCCCCGTTCAGGAGGCCTCGTTGAAGCGGAGTTTCTGGGGTTGAGCGACATGGATGTCGCGAGAGCCGCGATGGGCCAGGGATGACCCTTCGCGGCGTGCCCCTGAAACTTCGCTTCAACGAGAGAATTTTTCGCCTAAGCGAAAAACCGGATGTCCGGGGCAAGACTTTTTGGTTCCTTTTGTGAGGGCGGCTATCCGACGTTTGACAAAAGGAACTCGCCCGAGGGGGCGAAACCCAATCTCTCAGCGCACCTATCCGCGGCGCAGTACCACCCAAGCCGAAGCAGCACACCCAAGACACTGGAGCCAAGGCAGGCGCCGGCCTTGCCGGCGGATCGCGAGCATGGCTCGCTCCTACAAAAAACGGCCCGAAACATCAGTCCTTCTTGCCCTTCTTCGCACTGGCGTAAGCCGCCTCCAGCGCGTCGTTGATGGTCTTCAGAACCTTCACCCGCGCATAGCGCTTGTCATTGGCCTCCACCAGCGTCCAGGGTGCAATCTCAGTGCTGGTGCGGTCGACCATGTCGCCCACCGCGTCCACGTAGAGGTCCCATTTGTCGCGGTTGCGCCAGTCTTCCTCGGTGATCTTGAAGCGCTTGAAGGGGATCGACTCGCGCTCCTTGAAGCGCTCCAGCTGGGTCTCCTGGTCGATGGACAGCCAGAACTTCACCAGCACGATGTTGTAGTTCGCCAGCTGCTCCTCGAAGTCGTTGATCTCCGCATAGGCACGCAGCCAGTCGGCGTCGCTGGCGAAGCCCTCGACCCGCTCCACCAGCACGCGGCCGTACCAGGAACGGTCGAAGATGGTGAACTGCCGGCGTGCCGGAATATGCCGCCAGAAGCGCCACAGGTAAGGCTGCGCACGCTCCTCCTCGGTGGGCGCGGCGATCGGCACGATGCGGTACTGGCGCGGGTCCAGCGCATCGGTCACGCGACGGATCGCGCCGCCCTTGCCGGCGGCGTCGTTGCCTTCGAACACCGCGATCAGCGAGTGGCTGCGGAAACGCTTGTCGCGCATCAACGTGGCCAGGCGCGCCTGTTCCTTGGCCAATTGCTCCTTGTACTGGTCCTTGTCCAGCGAAAGGCTCAGATCAAGTGCATCCAGCAGCCCCTTGTTGTCCAGGCTGGAAACCAGCGGCGCGGCATGGGGCTGCGGGGTCGGGCGGTCCTTGCGCTTGAGCGCGGCCTGCAGGCTTTCGAGGATGGTGCGGCCGACCGTCAGGCTGCGGTAGCGCTCATCGGACCCCTCCACCACGTACCAGGGCGCATAGTCGCGGCTGGTACGGCGCAGTACGCGCTCGCCGTAGCGCACGAACTTGTCGTAGACCTCGCTCTGCTTCCAGTCGATCTCGCTCAGTTGCCAGCTGCGGGTCGGGTCGTTCTCCAGCGCCTTGAGGCGTTCCTTGAGCTGTTTCTTGGAGAGGTGGAACCAGAACTTGAAGATCAGCGCGCCTTCGTCGGAATACATCCGCTCGAAGCGCTCGGCATCGCTGATCAGGCCATCGAGCTGGCTGTCCTTGATCTCGCCGGTGACCCGCGCATAAAGCATCTGGCTGTACCAGTTGCCGAAGAAGATGCCGGTCGTGCCCTTGGGCGGCAGGCGGCGCCAGAAGCGCCACTGCGGCGGCCGCGAGAGCTCCTCGTCGGTGGGCAGGAGGAAGCTTTCCACCCGGATCAGGCGCGGGTCCATCCATTCATTGAGCAGCTTCACCGTCTCGCCCTTGCCGGCGCCCTCGATGCCGTTGATCAGGATGATCACCGGGAAGCGCGCCTGCTGCTTGAGCTCGTACTGCGCCTCGAGCAGGGCCTCGCGCAGCACCGCGACTTCCTTCTCGTAGGTTTCCTTGTCGATGGAATGACCGATCTCGGCGGATTCGAACATGCAGCTCTCCTTGTCTCGAAGTGAGTAGAAGGTAGCGGAAGTGACGCAGGCTGTCTGCGCAGCGGATCGGCTAAACTGCCGGCTTCGTTTCACAACCCTGCCCCCACATGCCAGACATCAGCAGCGCCCAGATCGACTGGGACGAGAACGGCCAGCCGACCTCCCGCGTCTATGGCGACGTGTATTTCTCCCCCGTCTCGGGGATCGCCGAGACGCACCACGTGTTCATCGACGGCAACCGCCTGCCCGAGCGCTTTACTGCGCTCCCTGCTGGCGGGCGCCTGTGCATCGGCGAAACCGGCTTCGGCACCGGGCTGAACTTCCTCTGCGCCTGGCAGCTGTTCGAAGAGCAGGCGCAGAGCGATGCGCGGCTGCACTTCGTCAGTACCGAGAAGTACCCGGTGGCGCTGGACGACCTGCGCCGCGCCTTCGCCCTCTGGCCCGAGCTGGCGGATCTGTCGGGGCAGTTGCTGGAGCAGTACGTGGCGATCAACCCCGGCTTCCAGCGCCTGGTCTTCGCCGGGGGCCGCGTGGTGCTGACCCTGCTGGTGGGCGATGTGCTGGACACCCTGCCCGAGCTGGACGCGCGCATCGACGCCTGGTTCCTCGACGGCTTCTCCCCGGCGAAGAACCCGGAGATGTGGAACGACGCGCTCTACGCCCAGCTCGCGCGCCTCTCGGGGCCGGGCACGAGCATCGCCACCTTCACCAGCGCTGGCTTCGTTCGCCGCGGGCTGGGCGCGGCCGGCTTCAAGATCCGCCGCACCCTGGGCTTCGGCAAGAAATGGGAGATGTCCCAGGGCGAATTTCTCGGTGTCGAACAGCCGGCCGGCAAGCCGTGGTACAGCCGACCCGTTCACTCCACAGGCCCTCGGGAAGCGCTGGTAGTCGGCGGCGGCATGGCCGGTTGCGCCAGCGCCGCCAGCCTGGCCGCGCGGGGTTGGAAAGTGACGCTGATCGAGCGTCACACAGGCCTCGCCGAAGAAGCCTCGGGCAACCCGCAAGGCGTGCTCTACCTCAAGCTGTCCGCCCACGGCACCGCGCTGTCGCGGTTGATCGTCAGCGGCTTCGGGCACACGCGGCGGCTGATCCAGCGCCTGCAGAAAGGCGAGGAATGGTCCGATTGCGGCGTGCTGCAGCTGGGCTTCGACGACGCCGAGACCCAGCGCCAGGCCAAACTGGCCGATGCCTTTCCGGCGACCCTGCTGCGTCAGCTGGACAAGGCCGAGGCGGAGTCCATCGCCGGCATCGGCCTGCCGGCCGGCGGGCTGTTCTATCCCGAAGGCGGCTGGGTGCATCCGCCCGCGCTGTGCCGGCATCTCGCAGCGCATCCGAATATCCGCGTGCTGACCGGCGAGGAAGTCCGCCTGCAACGCGAAGCCGATGGCTGGAGCGCCTGGAGCGGCGAGCAGAAGCTCGCCGGCGCGCCCGTCGCCATCCTCGCCACCGCCGCCGAAGTGCGGCGCTTCGCAGGCGCCGCGTCGCTGCCGATGAAGCGTATCCGCGGGCAGATCACCCGCGTGCCGGCCACTGCCGAGAGCGCCGCGCTGAGTACCGTGGTCTGCGCCGAAGGCTACGTCGCCCCGCCGCGTCACGGCGAGCACACCCTGGGCGCCAGTTTCGAATTCAAACGAGACGATACCGAGCCATCATTGGAAGAACACCTGGGCAACCTCGACCTGCTGGCGGAGATATCCACAGACCTGAGCGAGCGGATGCACATAGCCCAGCTCGACCCAGCCACACTGCAGGGCCGCGCCGCCTTCCGCTGCACCACCCCGGACTACCTGCCGCTGGTGGGCCCGCTGGCGGATCGCGAAGCCTTCGCTCAGTCTTACGCGGTGCTCGGCAAGGATGCGCGCCAGGTACCGGAGACGCCCTGCCCCTGGCTGGACGGCCTGTACCTGAACAGCGCCCATGGCTCACGCGGGCTGGTCACCGCGCCACTGGCCGGCGAACTGCTGGCGGCCTGGATCGACGATGAACCGTTGCCCCTGCCGCGCGCCGTGGCCGAGGCCTGCCACCCGAACCGCTTCATGCTGCGCGACGTCGTGCGCGGCCAGAAGAACTCCTGAACACCTCGCGGTCCATCGACAGGGCCGCGACCAGCTTCCAGAGCGGACCACCGACATGGATGCACTGCTGCTTGAATCTTCCGCCATCGGCCTGATCCTCGGGCTGCTGCTGGGCCTGACCGGCGCCGGCGGCTCGCTGGTGGCCCTGCCGCTGCTGCTCAGCCTGCACCTGCCGCTGCACGATGCCATCGGCGTCAGCCTCGGCGCCGTGGCGCTGTCGGCAGCCATCGGCGCGGTGCCGCGGGCACGGCAGGGCCAGGTGGCGTGGAAGCCGCTGTTCTGGCTGGTGATCACCGGCTGGCCGGGCAACGCCGTCGGCCAGTGGCTGGGCAAGTACGTGCCGGACGCCTGGTTGATCATCGGCTTCTGCCTGCTGGTGCTGTGGTCGGCCTGGCGCATGTGGCAAGGCTCCAGCCAGCCACGCAACTGCGACAAACCCATGCGCAACGGCCCGCTGCTGGGCGTCGGCCTGGCGGTGGGCTTGTTGTCCGGCCTGATGGGCGTGGGCGGCGGCTTCCTGATCGTGCCGGGGCTGCTGTGGTTCACACCGCTGTCGATGCTGGCGGCGACAGCCACTTCCATGGCGGTGATTGCGCTGGTGTCCGGTGGTGGCTTCCTGCTCTACCTCACCCACGCCCAGCCGCCGCTGCCCTTGCTGGCGTGCCTGGCGGCAGGCGGTGCGCTCGGCGTGCTGTTCGGCAACCGCCTGGCGGTGCGCCTGGGCGGCGCGACGCTGCAGCGCCTGTTCGCGCTGATGCTGGTGGCGGTCAGCCTGTCGCTGGCCGCGCAGAAATTGATGAGCTGACAGCCTTCAAGAGCGACTAGAACTCTTCTTCCTCGGCGCCGGCTCCCGGCGTCTCGAACAGCTCGGCAGCGCGCAGCAGCCCGGCGAGGATGGCGTGCTGCTCCCACTCCGGCAGCCCGGCGAAACGCTCCAGGGCATGCTCGGGCAACAGCGTCGGCCCGTTCCTGAGCGCCCGCCGACCGACCGCTTCGAGGCTCAGCCACTGCTTGCGGCGGTCGTCGTCGTCGCGCCGGCGGGTCAGCAGGCCCTTGCTTTCCAGACGGGTCAGCGCGCTGGAAATGGACGACTGTGACAGCGCCACCTGTCGCGCCAACTGACCAGCGGTTATCTCCCCCTCCAGCTCCACCACCTGCAGGATCAGCAGCTGCAGCGGCGTCAGTTCGCCGTCGCGGCCCAGGCTCTTGGAGTGCACTTCCGCCGCCTGCTGCAGCCGTCTCAGGGCCTGCAACATGGAGAGTGCGTGGGCGTTGCGCATCGCAGTCTTGCTCTCGGCCATCTCAGTCCACCTGCTGCTCCGTCATTTTTTCTCAATGAAATCAGATAGAACTCTCGCCAGATCGACGGGTCATCCCCTAAGGCGTCCGTGAGGCGCCACCCACTTGATCCCCAACGGAGAACCGGTAAGGAAATGTGCGGACTAGCAGGAGAGTTACGTTTCGACAAACAGGCTGCGGACCTTGCCGCAGTCGAACGCATCACCCATCACCTCGCCCCGCGAGGCCCCGATGCCTGGGGCTTTCACAGCGAAGGGCCGGTGGCCCTGGGGCACCGGCGGCTGAAGATCATGGACCTGGCCGAAGCTTCCGGTCAGCCGATGATCGACACCTCGCTGGGCCTGTCGCTGGTGTTCAACGGGGCAATCTACAACTACCCCGAACTGCGCGGCGAGCTGGAAGCCCTTGGGTACCGCTTCTTTTCCGGAGGCGACACCGAAGTACTCCTGAAGGGATACCACGCCTGGGGTGAACAACTATTGCCACGCCTCAATGGCATGTTTGCTTTCGCCATCTGGGAACGCGACAAACGGCGCCTGTTCATCGCCCGCGACCGCCTCGGCATCAAGCCGCTGTACCTATCGCAAACCGGCAAGCGCCTGCGCTTCGCCTCCAGCCTGCCGGCGCTGCTCAAGGGCGGCGACATCGACCCGGCACTGGACCCGGTGGCGCTCAACCACTACCTCAACTTCCACGCCGTGGTCCCTGCGCCGCGCACCCTGCTGGCCGAAGTGCAGAAACTGCCGCCGGCCACCTGGATGACCATAGACGCCGACGGCCACACCGAGCGCCAGCGCTGGTGGACCCTGGACTACGGCCCACTGCCGGACGAGCGCGAGCTGACCCTGGACGACTGGGAAGACCGCCTGCTCACCTGCCTGCGCGATGCCGTGAGCGTGCGTCAGCGTGCCGCCCGCGAAGTCGGCGTGCTGCTCTCCGGCGGGGTGGATTCCAGCCTGCTGGTCGGCCTGCTGCACGAGGCCGGAGTCGAGGACCTGCTGACCTTCTCCATCGGCTTCGAGGATGCCGGCGGCGAGCGCGGTGACGAGTTCCAGTACTCCGACCTCATCGCCCAGCGCTACGGCACGCGTCATCACCAATTGCGCATCGACGAGAACGAAGTCATCTCGCAGTTGCCGGCAGCCTTCCGCGCCATGAGCGAGCCGATGGTCAGCCACGACTGCATCGCCTTCTACCTGCTCTCGCGGGAAGTCTCGAAGCATTGCAAGGTGGTACAGAGCGGCCAGGGCGCCGACGAGCTGTTCGCCGGCTACCACTGGTACCCGAAGGTGGCCGGCGCCAAGGACCCGCTGCAGGCCTACCGCGCGGCCTTCTTCGACCGCACCCACGGCGAGTACCTGGACACCGTGCGCGAAGCCCTGCGGGTGGAGGACGTGGCCAGCGAGTTCGTCCGCGAGCACTTCGCCCAGGCCGGCGCGGATGACCCGGTGGACAAGGCCCTGCGCCTGGACAGCACCATCATGCTGGTCGACGACCCGGTCAAGCGCGTGGACAACATGACCATGGCCTGGGGCCTGGAGGCGCGCGTGCCGTTCCTCGACTACCGCGTGGCGGAGCTGTCGGCGCGCATTCCGTCGCGCTTCAAGCTCGGTGACGGCGGCAAGCAGGTGCTCAAGGCCGCCGCGCGCAAGGTCATCCCCAGCGAGGTGATCGACCGGCCCAAGGGCTACTTCCCGGTACCCGGTCTCAAGCACCTGCAAGGCAATACCCGCGCCTGGGTCAGCGAGTTGCTGCTGGACCCGAGCCAGGACCGCGGGCTGTTCGAGACGGCGATGTTCGACCGCCTGCTCAGCGACCCGGCAAGCGACCTCACCCCGCTGCGTGGTTCCAAGTTGTGGCAGTTGGCGGCCCTCAACCTCTGGCTGACGGAACAAGGCCTGTAGAGCCGGACGACGCCGCGCCCACGCGGCGTCGTCCTTTCCACCCGCCCAGGACAGAAGCCTTATCAGGGAGCGCAAGATGAAACCCCATTCCAACCTGCCCCATCCTCACAACCAGAGGTTGCTGCGCGGCCAGACGCCGACCTACGAGCGCCTGCAGGCGCGCTTCGCCGGTGACCACGCAGAAAGCCACGGCCCGCTGATCCTGCAGTGCGGCTGGGGTCGCCTGCTGATCGGCCACACCTTTTCCAGTCCGGACAAACTCGCCGCCGAGCTGCTCAACGAACAGCCCGGCGAACGCGACATCGCACTCTACGTGGCAGCGCCGCAGCAGGTGCTGGCCCACGCCCCGCAACAGCTCTTCCTCGACCCTTCCGATGCGCTGCGCCTGTGGTTCACCGACTACCGCCCGGCGCGCCGGCCCTTCCGCGGCTTCCGCATCCGCCGCGTGCACAGCGATGACGACTGGACGGCGATCAACCGTCTGTACCTGTCGCGCGGCATGCTGCCGGTCGATCCGTCCAACGTCACCCCGCGCCACCAGGGCGGCCCGGCCTACTGGCTGGCCGAAGACGCCGAGACCGGAACGGTGATCGGCACGGTCATGGGCATCAACCACGCCAAGGCCTTCCGCGACCCGGAAGGCGGCTCCAGCCTCTGGTGCCTGGCAGTGGACCCGCAGTCCAGCCGGCCGGGCGTCGGCGAAGCGCTGGTGCGCCACCTGATCGAGCACTTCATGAGCCGGGGTCTGGCGTACCTGGACCTGTCGGTGCTGCACGGCAACCAGCAGGCCAAGTCGCTGTATCGCAAGCTGCGCTTCCGCGAGCTGCCGACCTTCGCGGTGAAGTGCAAGAATGGCATCAACCAGTCGCTGTTCCTCGGCCCCGGCCCGGAGGAAGGCCTCAACCCCTATGCCAGGATCATCGTCGACGAATCCCATCGGCGCGGCATCGAGGTGCAGGTGCAGGACGCCGACGCCGGCCTCTTCACTCTCACCCAAGGCGGCCGGCGCATCCGCTGCCGCGAGTCGCTGTGCGACCTCACCAGTGCCGTGAGCATGAGCCTGTGCCAGGACAAGACCCTCACCCACCGCGCCCTCGACCGCGCCGGCCTGCGCCAGCCGCAGCAACGCCTGGCGGGCAGCGCGCAGGAGAATGCCGCCTTCCTCGAGGACCACGGCGCGCTGGTGGTCAAGCCGGTGGACGGCGAACAGGGTCAGGGCGTCGCCGTGGACCTGCGCACAGCCGAAGAAGTCGAGGAAGCCATTGCCCACGCCAAGCAGTTCGACACCCGGGTGATCCTCGAGAGCTACCACCCCGGCCAGGACCTGCGCATCGTGGTCATCGGCTACGAGATAGTGGCCGCCGCCATCCGCCGTCCCGCCGAGGTGATCGGTGATGGCCGGCACAGCATCCGCAAGCTGATCGAGGCGCAGAGCCGCCGTCGCCAGGCCGCCACCGGTGGCGAAAGCCGCATCCCGCTGGATGGCGAAACCGAGCGCACGCTGGGCGCTGCCGGCTTCAGCTACGACGACGTGCTGCCCAGCGGCCAGCGCCTGGCCGTGCGGCGCACCGCCAACCTGCACACCGGCGGCACCCTGGAAGATGTCACCGAGCGCCTGCACCCGGCGCTGGCCGACGCTGCCATCCGCGCGGCGCGGGCGCTGGAGATTCCGGTCACCGGCCTCGACCTGCTGGTCACCGAGGCCGATCAGGCGGACTACGTGATCATCGAAGCCAACGAGCGCCCCGGACTGGCCAACCATGAGCCACAGCCCGTCGCCGAGCGTTTCGTCGACCTGCTGTTCCCGCTGAGCCGCGAACTGCTGCATCGCGACAACCGTGACCAGCCACACCCCAACGTGGAGGCCCCGGCATGACCCAACTGCCCCAACCGGACCTGAACTACCTGCAGCGCGTGCTGCTGGAAATGCTCGCCATCCCCAGCCCCACCGGCTTCACCGACACCATCGTGCGCTACGTCGCCGAGCGGCTGGAGGAGATCGGCGTACCCTTCGAGATGACCCGCCGCGGGACCATCCGCGCGACCCTGCTGGGCCGGCGCAAGAGCCCGGATCGCGCAGTCTCGGCGCATCTGGACACCATTGGCGCCATCGTCCGCGAGATCAAGCCCAACGGCCGCCTGGCACTGGCGCCGGTGGGCTGCTGGTCGAGCCGCTTCGCCGAGGGCAGCCGCGTCACGGTGTTCTGCGAGAACGGCGTATTCCGCGGCAGCGTGCTGCCACTGCTGGCCTCCGGGCACGCCTTCAATACCGCCGTGGACACCCTGCCGATCAGCTGGGACCACGTCGAGCTGCGCCTGGACACCTACACCGCCAGCCGCGCCGACAGCGAATCGCTGGGCGTGGCCATCGGTGATTTCGTCGCCTTCGACCCGTTGCCGGAATTCACCGAAAGCGGCCATATCAGCGCCCGCCACCTCGACGACAAGGCCGGCGTAGCCGCGCTGCTGGCCTCGCTGAAGGCCATCGTGGAAAGCGGCCAGGTGCCGCCCATCGACTGCCACCCGCTGTTCACCATTACCGAGGAGATCGGTTCCGGTGCGGCCGGCGCGCTACCCTGGGACGTGAGCGAGTTCGTCGGCATCGACATCGCCCCGGTGGCCGAGGGGCAGAACTCCAGCGAGCACGCGGTGAGCGTGGCGCTGCAGGACTCCGGCGGGCCCTACGACTTCCATCTCTCGCGGCACCTGCTGCGCCTCGGCGAACGCCATGAGGTCGCCGTACGGCGGGACCTGTTCCGCTACTACCACAGCGATGCGCAGTCGGCGATCACCGCCGGCCACGACATCCGCACCGCCCTGCTGGCCTTCGGTTGCGACGCCACCCACGGCTACGAGCGCACCCACATCGACAGCCTCGCCGCGCTGGCGAAACTGCTCACGGCCTACATGCTCAGCCCGCCGGTATTCGACAGCGATGCGGAACCCAGCGAAGGCACGCTGGAGCGCTTCAGCAGGCAGCTGGAACATCCGGTGCACATGGAGAGCACCACGCATGTGCCGCCGGTGGACGACCTGATCGACAGCGGCGATGGCTCATCCGACAAGGGCAAGGAATCGGACAAGCGCAAGAAGTGAAGCTGCACTGAGCGCAGCGCGGGACTACAATCCCGCGCTGCGATTTCGAGTACCCCGCCATGCTGATCCCCTTTGAGCTCATCGAAGCCGACACCCTCAACAACCTGCTGGAAGACTTCGTTACCCGCGAAGGTACCGACAACGGCGACGACACGCCGCTGGACGTGCGCGTGGAGCGCGCGCGCCATGCGCTCAAGCGCGGCGAGGCGGTGATCGTCTTCGATCCGGAAAGCCAGCAGTGCCAGCTGATGCTGAAAAGCGAAGTGCCGAAGGAGTGGCTGGAGGACTGAAGCACCGGCCCAGGAGCACCTCAATGAACACCCATCCTAAGATGAAGCTCAGCGGTGGGACCGGAGCGCCCGGTTGGGGCTGCGTAGGGCGCATAACGCCAACGGCGTTATCCGCCGAATGCTGGAGGGCGAATAAAGCGTTCCGCTTTATTCGCCCTACGGGGAATCGTTTAGCTCAAGGGGCCAGACGCGGCCCGAGCAGCACCACGCTGGCGCCGATCACGCACAGCGCCACACCTACCCAATCGCTCCACAGCGGACGGCTCTTCTCGACGAAGGCCAGCCAGAACAGCGACGCAGCGACGTAGATGCCGCCGTACGCGGCATAGGCCCGCCCGGCGTAGTTCGCCTCGACGCGGGTGAGCAGCAGGGCGAAGACCGTCAGGCTGAGCAGGCCGGGAATTATCCACAGGGCGCTCTTGTCCAGGCGCAGCCAGAGGTAGAAGGCGTAGCAGCCGGCGATCTCGCAGAACGCGGCGAGGACGAACCAGAGGTAGTTGATCATGGGGTTCTTTCCGTGACGGGAAGTGCGCCGGTCAGCCGCGCAGGCCGCCTTCGCGCTCCCAGGCGCAGCGCACTTTCAGTTCGCCTTCGCGGGGGCTGTGGAAGCCGTTCTCGGATTCCCAGCGGAAGGTGTGGCTGCCGTTGACTTCGGTTTCCAGGTGCACCACCGCGCTGGCCCAGTAGAGGCGGCGCAGCAGGGCTTCGAACTGTTCGACCCAGAGTTTCCACTCGTACTCGATGGTCTGGTAGCTGGCGCCGAAATGGATCACCTGGGACTGGTACAGGCCCGCGCCTTCGGTCTCGCAGCGGCTGAACATCTCGCGGCCAAGGAACGGCCAGGCCTCGCCCATGGGCAGGCTGTCGAGCACCTTGCGGTTGGCGGCGCGGCGCAGGCGGCGCTCCATCGAGTCGCCGGGCCAGTCGCGAATGCAGCCATAGACGATGGATTCACAGTGCAAGCGGGTTCTTCCTTCAATGACACGCAAGCCTTCTAACACAGGCCTGGCATCGCGCAAAGCGCGAATCCCCGCAGCTGCGCAGTAGCCCGAAAAAGCAAAAGCCCCGCGAAATGAGCGGGGCTTTCACCGGGGTCCAACGTACATCAGCCAGGCAGGCCGGTGACTAAAACTAACCCTTTGCACCGGCCTGGGCAAGCCCTCTCTTTCATTGCACCGAAAGGGGGCAATTCGGGCGTGAAAATCAGCTGAGGCTGCGGCGCTTGGCTTGCATCTTCTCGGCCATTTTCGCCATCTCGTCGTAGATCGCCTGGGGGTTCTGCTGCTTGATCTGCCAGGCCATGCGGCCCTGCTCGTGGGGCAGGATCATGAAGACGTCGCGGGCAACTTCCCGGTGAATATAGTCGGCGATGTCGGCAGCGCTGATGGGCGAGCTTTCCAGCAGCTTGCCGACCTGGGTCTTCATCTCCGGGCTCGGGCCACGGAAGGAGTCCAGCAGGTTGGTCTGGAAGAACGACGGGCAGACCACGTGGACCTTCACGTCCACCAGGCTGAGATCGGCCAGCAGGCTTTCCGAGAGCGCCACCACGCCGGCCTTGGCCACGTTGTAGTTGCTCATCGCCGGGCCCTGCATCAGGGCGGCCATGGAGGCAATGTTGACGATGCGCCCCTTGCTCTTCTCCAGCAGGGGCAGGAAGGCCTTGCAGCCCTTGACCACGCCCATCAGGTTGATCGAGATCTGCCAGTCCCAGTCCTCCAGCGATAGTTCGCTGAAGAAGCCGCCGGAGGCAACGCCGGCGTTGTTGACGATGATGTCGATGCCGCCGAATTTCTCTTCGCAGGACTGCGCCAGCTGGGTCAGCTGGCTGTAGTCGCGCACGTCGCAGCGCTGGGTGAAGCCGTCACCGCCGGCCTCGCGCACCAGCTTGAGGGTTTCCTGCAGGCCTGCTTCGTTGACGTCGGCCAGCGCCAGCTTCCAGCCCTCGCGGGCCCAGCGCAGGGCGATTTCGCGTCCGAGGCCGGAACCGGCGCCGGTGATCATGATGCGATTTTGCATAGGGGAGGTCTGCCTTTTCTTGTCTTGTTCGGGACGGGTGATCGACAGGGTTTGTCGACGACTGTGGCCCGAAGTGTAACCAAGGCTTTCCGCTATCAGCGGCGAAATCAGGGCGCTGAATGCCCCTGGCAAACCGCCGGCGCACTAGCGCTTCGCGGGTTGCACGATCAGGCCTGGAGGAGCACGCAGAGCTTGCCCAGCACCAGGGCGATGCCGGCGGAGACAAGAAGGTGGGCAGCGCAGTTGATGCGCTCGCGCTTGAGCTGGGCGAATTGCCTGACGCGGTAGCGCAACAGGAAGATGCCCAGCGCCACGGGAAGGGCCGGGCCGAGGAAGGCGAACTGCCAATAGCGGTCCGGATTGACCACCGGGTCCAGGGTCATGGCTTCGGCCAACGGCGGCAGGCCCAGCCCGCACTGGACGAGCAACCACACCACGCCGAGCACAACCAGTACAACGCCCAGCATCCCTACATCCCCCTGATGGCAAAGGCCCAGTATGTTAGTACAGGTGCCCCACGAGGGCTGTGCGACGAATCACCCTGTGGCGTATCGGCGCTGTGACGAAAGCCGAGGGAATCGGGTTTTCCCCATGCCTCGACGCCAGGGTTTCCCCCCAGCCCCCGGCTCTCACCCTGAGGGCCGGGGGCTGGGGTTGCAACGGGTTCAGATCCGTCCGAGCAACAGCAATACCAGCAGCACGACCAGCACCACGCCGATCACACCGGACGGGCCGTAGCCCCAGCTGCGCGAGTGAGGGAAAACCGGCAGGCCGCCGATCAGCATCAAGATCAGGATGATCAACAGGATGGTCCCGAGTCCCATATCGTCTCTCCTCTTTCAGTCGACGAGGGGCGATGGCTCGCGGGTTGCGATTGGCCAGCGCTTGTAATTTCCGACCGGGAGGGTGCGCGGAAGATTCAAAGAATCTGCGTGCGCCAGGCTCAGCTCATTTCAGGTCAGCTCAGGTCGCGGGGCAGCGAGCCCTTGCGCAGGCGCAGGAACATCAGCGCGGCGGTGCGCGCATCGCCGATGGCGGTATGACGGCCTTCGATGGGGATATCCAGATTGCGCGCCAGGGTGTCGAAGCGCAGGTCCAGGTGCAGGTCGGGAAAGCGCCGGCTCATCTTGCGGTGGTAGATCTCCGAGACCTCCACGCGGGGGTTGTCCAGCCGTGCATCGAATTGCTCGCGCAGATGCCGGCGCAGCACCGCGACGTCGAACGACAGGTAGTAGCCCAGCAGTGGCCGCTCACCGATGAACGCCTGCACCTGGCGCAGCGCCTCCACCAGCGGCAACTGGCCTTCGAGGTCGGTGCGGCGCAGCTTGTGGATGCGGATCGATTCGCCGTCCAGCGACGGCGGCGGCTCCACCAGCAGTTCCAGGCGCTCGCCGAGAATCAGCTTGCCACGCCGGATCACCACCGCGCCGATACTGAGGATGTCGGCCTTGCGCGGATCGAGGCTGGTGGTCTCCAGGTCCAGCGACACCAGCTCTTCCGCCTCCGCCGGATCGTGCCGCCACCAGTAGAGGCGGCGGCGCCAGGCGGACCAGTGCGGATCGGGGGCAACGACGCAGGCGTTCATCGGGTCTCCAGGTGGAATTGGCGGGTCAGGCTCTGCTTGAACTTCTTCACCGTGTGCAACCCGAAGCGCAGCAGGTCGCGCTCGTGGCGGCTCAGGCGGGAAACATCGAGCCCCTGTTCGCGGCCGTCGCGCTGGCCGTCCAGCTGCTGGCGCAGGCGCAGCTGGAGGAACAGCTCGAAGGCTTCGGCCAGGTTGTCGACCAGCGATTCATCCAGCACGCCAAGCGCCTTCAGCGCGGCGAGGCGGCCGAGTGTGCCGCGCTCGTCCAGCCCTTCGCGCACGGCCAGCACGCGGGCGCCGTGGACGATGGGGAAGATGCCGCCACGCTTCACGTCCAGCTGCGCGTCCTGGGTTTTCAGTTGGCCGAGGTAGGTCAGCGGCGTGTCGAATTGCAGCGCCGGCAGGGCCAGGTCGCTCATCCAGCGGCTGCTGTCGCCAGCCAGCTCGTACAGGCATTCGCGCAGGCTGTCGAACAGCCTCCGGTTGCCCGCCACCGGCCAGGCATCGGCGAGGATCGACAGGCGCATCAGTTGTTCGGGGCGGCCTTGCAGCGGCAGCTCGCGCAACTCGCGCTGCCACTCGGACAAGGGTTTGCACCACTCCGGCCGACTGGCCATCACGCCGCCGGGACACGGCGGGTAACCGAACTCCAGCAACGCGGCGGAGAAGCGCTGCATCAGCAGCAGGCCCTGCTCCACCGGCAGGCCGTCGTCGAGGATCAGTGCGTTGTCCTGATCAGTCTTGAGCAGTTGCTCCGCGCGCCCTTCGCTGCCCATCACCAGCAGACAGCAACGGCCACGCAGCACCGGCGGCACCTGCAGTTCGAACAGGCGCTCGAGCAGTTGTTCGTTGAGCGCGCTGACCAGTTGCATGATGAAGCGCAGGCGGATGCCATTGCCCGCCAGGGTCGCGATCAGCGTGTGCAAGGTTTCCGCCGCTGCCCGCAGCTCGGCCTCGCTTTCAGCGCGGGCGATGCGCAGCGCCAGCACGTGGGAATGGGTGGAGAACAGGCTGAGCACCTGGGTCAGGTGCAACAGGCCGACCACCTTGCCCTCCTCGCACACCGCCACGCGTTCGATGCGCTGGCGGGTCATGAGAATCATCGCGTCGAAGAGGAAATCGCCCAGCTCGACATGGCTCAGCGGACGGTGCGCCAGCGGGCCGATGGGTTGCGCCTCGCTGAAGCCGTCGCGGAAGTGCGCGGTCATCAGGTCGGTGCGGGTGACGATGCCCAGCGCCCCATCCTCGCGCACCAGCAGCGCGTCCGCGCCACGGCTGAGTTGCAGGCGCGCTGCATCGCCCAGCGGCAGGCCGGGCTCGACTTCGATGGCGGGCAACAGGTGTTCTGGGGCGATGCGGGTGAGGATGAATTCGGCGAGGTTCTGCCCATCACGGCGCTCCAGCTGGCGTTTGCTGGCCAGGTCCGCGCGGAAGAAGCGGGCGAACTGCGGGTTGTCCGTGCACAGCTGATGGAACACCGCCGCCGGCAGTTCGTAGACGATGCTCTCTTCCACCGCCTGGTAGCGGTGCTTGCTGCTGCCGGAGAACAGCCCGCGCACGTCGAACAGGTCCTCGGCGCCGTACTGGGCGAACAGCTTGCCGTCCTCGCCGCGCTCCTCGATCACGCCCTTCATCAGCACGAAGAGGCAGGGCACCGGCGCGCCGGCTTCGAGCAGCACTTCGTCGACCGTGTAGTAACCCACGCTCAGCGCGTCGCGCAGTTGCTCGCGCTCCAGCGGGCGAAGCTGATCGAAGGGTGGCGAGGCGAAGTTGAAATCGTCGGACATCGGTCATCCATCCCTGTCAAAAAAGCGGGGCCGGAGGTGTTTCCACCCCCGGCCCCGGCAGGTTAGCTCAGGCTATCAGTGGGCAGCTGCGCCACTGGCACCCAGGCCGGTCTGCGAACGGATGAATTGCGGGAAGAAGCGCGCGCGCTCTTCGTCGGCAGCGGCCGACTTGTCGGTGATGGAGAAGAACCAGATACCGATGAAGGCCACGGCCATGGAGAACAGCGCCGGGTACTCGTACGGGTAGATGGCTTTCTCGTGGCCGAGGATCTGTACCCAGATGGTCGGGCCGAGGATCATCAGGGTCACGGCGGTGATCAGGCCGAGCCAGCCGCCGATCTTCGCGCCACGGGTGGTCAGCTTCTTCCAGTACATGGAGAGCAGCAGCACCGGGAAGTTGCAGCTGGCGGCGATGGAGAAGGCCAGGCCGACCATGAAGGCGATGTTCTGCTTCTCGAACAGGATGCCGAGCACGATCGCGACCACGCCCAGGCAGACGGTGGTGATCTTCGAGACGCGCAGCTCATCCTTCTCGTTGGCCTTGCCGCCCTTCAGCACGCTGGCGTACAGGTCGTGGGACACGGCCGAGGCACCGGCCAGGGTCAGGCCGGCAACCACCGCGAGGATGGTGGCGAAGGCTACGGCGGAGATGAAGCCCAGGAACAGGCTGCCGCCGACGGCATCGGCCAGGTGCACGGCCGCCATGTTGTTGCCACCCAGCAGGGCGCCGGTGGCGTCCTTGAAGTCCGGGTTGGTGCTGACCAGCAGGATCGCGCCGAAGCCGATGATGAAGGTCAGGATGTAGAAGTAGCCGATGAAGCCAGTGGCGAAGAACACCGACTTGCGGGCTTCCTTGGCGTCACTGACGGTGAAGAAGCGCATCAGGATGTGCGGCAGGCCAGCGGTGCCGAACATCAGCGCGAAGCCCAGGGAGAACGCGGAGATCGGGTCCTTCACCAGGCCGCCGGGGCTCATGATGGCCTCGCCCTTGGGATGGACCTTGATGGCTTCGGAGAACAGGGTGCTGATGTCGAAGTTGACGTGCTTGAGCACCATGATCGCCATGAAGGTGGCGCCCGAGAGCAGCAGCACTGCCTTGATGATCTGTACCCAGGTGGTGGCGAGCATGCCACCGAACAGTACGTACAGGACCATCAGGATGCCGACCAGCACGACCGCGACGTGGTAGTTCAGGCCGAACAGCAGCTCGATCAGCTTGCCGGCGCCGACCATCTGCGCGATCAGGTAGAAAGCCACGACCACCAGCGAACCGCAGGCGGACAGGGTGCGGATGTCCTTCTGCTTGAGGCGGTAGGACGCCACGTCGGCGAAGGTGTACTTGCCGAGGTTGCGCAGGCGTTCGGCGATCAGGAAGAGAATGATCGGCCAGCCGACGAGGAAGCCGATGGAGTAGATCAGGCCGTCGTAGCCCGAGGTGAACACCAGCGCGGAAATGCCGAGGAAGGACGCGGCGGACATGTAGTCGCCGGCAATTGCCAGGCCATTCTGGAAGCCGGTGATGCTGCCGCCGGCGGTGTAGAAGTCAGCAGCGGACTTGCTGCGCTTGGAGGCCCAGTAGGTAATGCACAGGGTCAGGCCGACGAAAGCGACGAACATGACGATGGCGGAGACGTTCAGCGGCTGGCGCTGTACCTCGCCAGTGAGGGCGTCAGCCCAGAGAGACGGTGCGAACGCGGCCAGAGCGAGGGCCGCAGAAATTCGGCCTTTCATTGCTGGGCCTCCTTGAGGATTTCCTGGTTCATACGGTCGAATTCACCGTTCGCGCGGCGCACGTAGATGCCGGTGAGCACGAAGGCCGAGAGGATCAGCCCGACGCCCATGGGGATGCCCCAGGTGACGGACGAATCGGCACTGATCTTCGCGCCGAGCAACTGCGGCTGGAAGGCGATGAGCAGGATGAAGAGCACGTACAGGCCCAACATGATCAGGGAGAGCAGCCAGGCGAAGCGCTCGCGCTTGGCCACCAGCTCTTTGAAGCGCGGATTGGTATCAATCCGCTGGTAGATGCTGTCGTTCATTTTGTTCTTGTCCTCACAGCGGGGATGACGCGGATGTCGTCGATCCCTAATTTATTTGAGCGCTGCAAGGGCTCCAGACGACTTTAGTCGTAGCGTTTAGCCAGACTTCGCGGACAAGCCCGGAATAGACGCTTTAAAATAAAAAAATCCCCCGCAAACCCGACAGTTCACGGAGGATTTTTCTACATCAGAACAGGCGATTCGGGGCTGGCGTCAGCGCTCGGCCACCAGGCGCTCCACCATTGCAGCAGGGGTGTAGCGGTACAGGGTTTCGGCGCTCACCGGTGCCGGACGGGCCTCAAGGAAGCGCGGTAGGTCGTCCGGCGAATCGACGCCCCAGATGAAGAAACGGCCCGGGTCGTAGAACGACTCCTGCTTCACCCGCGCGTTGGTGGTCAACAGCTTCTTGTCGAAGAACAGGGTCTCCAGCACCCGCAGGGTGTAGCCAGCCTGGCCGGTCTGGTTGACCTCCACCAGCACGTCGGCGCCCAGGGTCATCCGCAGGCTGTCGCGGTAGGGGTAGATGGCGCTGACGTGATACGGCGAAGCAACCTGGGTGGACTTGTCGCGCACGATGTGGAAATCAAGCTCGCAGCCCTGCTTGCGCAGAGCCTCGGCGATGGCCAGTACGGTAGCTGAACGCCCCTTGTCGCGGCCGAGGAACGTGCAGGTACGGCCGGTGCCAGTGCTGTTCGAGCTGCTTGCCAGCTGCCTCGCCGCCGCCTCATTGAAGGGGAAGAACTGGTCAAGCCGTTCGACGTCCAGCAGAGAACACTGCTCGGGATCGAAGCTGTAGACGCGGTCGAAGAGGCCGCGCACCGAATCGATGAACTGGCGGTCCACCAGGTCGCGTACCAGCAACACCTTGTGGCCATTGAAGGTGCTTGCGATGCCGGCGTTGATACCGTGCAGCAGCTCTCCTTCGTTGCAGACCAGGATGTCTCCGGGGCGTTCACCATGCCGAGCGTTGACCCTCCGGCCCAGCCACTCCAGCGGCATCGGCACCGGCAGGCGCTTGCCCAGTGATCGGAACAACCGATAGATGCGCCGAACGTAGCCGGGCACCTGGACGATACGGACGTCGAAGCTGTCCTTCAGCGACTCGATCATCGCCCGCTCGTACTCGGCCTTCCAGCCCAGGAAGAAGATTTTCACTCGATCAGAACACACGCACTGCAATACCCGTGGAAAGCGACGCAGGGCAACATCAAACCGACAGCCCAACGGGATGCCGACCACTTGCACCAGCGATCGAGGCTCGACGCGAGCCAGTCAAAGGAAGAGGTCGATTATCCCCCAGGAACCACAGCCGTGGAAACCAGGCGTCGCCCCCGTGCATGGCCACCGCGAAGGACGCGCAAAAAGAAAATCCCCCGCAGTCGCAATGCCTGCGGGGGATTGTCCCGTATAGCGCGAGGGTGCGACCTAGGCGATCACAGCCATTCCTTCACGCGATCGGGGTGCGCCTCGACCCATTTCTTGGCGGCCACTTCCGGTTTCTCGCCGTTCTGCACGGCGAGCATGACTTCGCCGATTTCCTGGCCGTCCTTCCACTGGAATTTCTTCAGGAAGGCCCAGACTTCCGGTGCCTTTTTCTCCAGCGCCGGGTTGGCGACGCTGTCGACGTGCTCCTCGTCGCCGTAGACCTTTTTCGGGTCTTCGAGGAACTTCAGTTTCCACTTGGCGAACATCCAGTGCGGAATCCAGCCGGTCACCGCCACGGCCTTCTTGTCGTTCTCCGCGCGGGTCAGCTCGGAGATCATGCCGCTGCCGGAACTGGCCACCAGCTTGTAGTCCAGGCCGTAGTCCTTGATCGCCTGGTCGGTCTTGAGCATCACCCCGGCGCCGGCGTCGATGCCGACGATGCGGCCGCCGAAGTCATCCTTCTGCGCCTTGAGGTCTTCGATGCTGTTGGCTTTCACGTACTCCGGGACGATCAGGCCGATCTTCGCGCCCGGGTAGTTCACGCCCAGGTTGACCACCTTGTCCTTCATCTTCTCGTAGTAGGCGCCGTGGGTGACCGGCAGCCAGGCCGAGAGCATGGCGTCGAGCTTGCCGCGCGCCACACCCTGCCACATGATCCCGGCGGCGACCGGCATCAGCTTGACCTGGTAGCCGAGCTTCTCGCGCATGATCTCGGCGGCGACGTGCGTGGTCGCCACGCTGTCCGACCAGCCGTCCACGTAACCGATGGTGATTTCCGGCTTGGCCGCCGCACCGGCCAGCCCGGCTGCCGCCGACAGCACCAGCCCTGCGCCCAGGCCCAACAGGCGTCGCATCATTCGCATGGTTTTCTCCCCGTGATTTTATCGGCGCGTCGGAGTGGAACCCGGCGCATTTCGCGGTCTTGGCCGCCCCTTCATGATCGGCGCACCCTGATGGCGAACTGCTCTGAGAGCGACGCCAAACGGTCCGATCCGCGACAGAACCCGTCCATCCACGACCGCGCCATTCCAACCACGACCCCGCTGCCGGCCTATCGCCTTCATACAGAGGCTCGATTACGCGACGGGGTTCCCCCGCAGTAGTCTTTCCGCAACGGAGAATCATTCTCGACTGGAGGATCGCCACCATGCTCAAGACCGTCACCTTCACCCTGATGCACTTCATGATCGCCTTCAGCGTCGCCTACGCGCTGACCGGCAGCATCACCGTGGGCGGGCTGGTCGCGGTGGTCGAGCCGCTGTGCAACGCGGTGGGCTTCCACTTCCACGAGAAGTTCTGGAAGCGCATCGAGGGCAGCACCGCAGGCGATTCGGCGCCGACGCCCCACTGGATTCACCGCCACGCCTGAGTCCCCCGCGCGGGCACTGACGGCGGCCGACGGCGTTGCTAAGATGCGCGCCTCGCCACGGTTCGCGTGCTCCCATGCCACAGTCCTCGCGCTTTCCGCTCCTCCCCTATTGCCTCGCCCTGCTGCTTGCCCTGATCGCCCTCTGCGGGCTCTGGTATGGCCTGGGCAAACCGCTGGTCCTGCCCGATGCGGCCACGCCCACGCACAAGCTGCAGTGCGCGTCCTACAGCCCGTTCGCCAAGGACCAGTCGCCCTTCGACCAGCCGTTCGTGCTGCGCCCGGAGCAGATGGACGCCGACCTGGCCCTGCTGGCGACGCGCTTCGACTGCGTGCGCACCTATTCCATGACCGGCCTGGAAGGCATCCCGGCGCTGGCCCGCAAGCACGGCCTGAAGCTGATGCTCGGCGCCTGGGTCAACGCCAACCCGGTGGACACCGAGCGTGAAGTCGAGGCGCTGATCAAGGCCGCCAACCAGTACCCGGACGTGGTGCAGGCGGTGATCGTCGGCAACGAGACCCTGCTGCGCAAGGAAGTCACCGGGCGCTACCTCGCCGGACTTATCCACAAGGTGAAGGCCCAGGTGCGCCAGCCGGTGACCTACGCCGACGTCTGGGAGTTCTGGCACCAGCACCCGGAAATCGCCCCGGCGGTGGACTTCGTCACCATCCACCTGCTGCCCTACTGGGAAGACAACCCCAGCGGCATCGACGATGCCCTCGCCCATGTGGCGAAGATCCGCGAGGACTTCGGTCGCGAGTTCGCCCCCAAGGACATCCTCATCGGCGAGACCGGCTGGCCCAGCGAAGGTCGTCAGCGCGAGACCGCCCTGCCCAGCCGGATCAACGAGGCGCGGTTCATCCGTGGCTTCGTGCACATGGCCGAGGAGAAAGGCTGGCACTACAACCTGATCGAAGCCTTCGACCAGCCCTGGAAGCGCCAGAGCGAAGGCGCGGTGGGCGGTTACTGGGGTCTGTTCAGCGCCGACCGCGAGGAAAAAGGCGTGCTCGCCGGGCCGGTCAGCAACCTGCCGGGCTGGCCGCTGTGGCTGGGGCTTTCCAGCGTGATCCTGCTCGGCGCGTTGCTGGTGGGCGGCCGCCCGGCCTCTCCCCGCAGTGCTTTCCTGCTGCCACTGGCCGGCGCGCTGGGTGCCGGCTGCATCGGCCTGTGGCTGGAGCTGTCGGTGATCACCAGCCGCTTCTGGGGCGAATGGCTCTGGGCGGCGGCGCTGGCCGGCCTCAACCTGCTGGTGCTGCTGCACATCAGCCTGGCGCTGTCGGCCCGCACGGGTTGGCGCTCGCAGGCATTCGACGCCCTGCAACGCCGCGCCGGCCTGTGGCTGGCGGCCGCCGGTTTCGCCGGCGCGGTGCTGATGCTCGGGATGGTCTTCGATGCGCGCTATCGCAGCTTCCCCAGCGCGGCCCTGCTGTTCCCGGCGCTGGCCTACCTGTGCCGCCCGGTTGCCGCCCCGCGCCGCGAAGCGCTGCTGCTGGCACTGATCATCGCCGTCGGGATTCCCGCACAGCTGGCACTGGAAGGTCTGAGCAATCTTCAGGCACTGGGCTGGGCGGCGGTAAGCCTGCTCCTGCTGGGCGCACTGTGGCGCGGGCGATGCCCGGCCGAACGAAAGGCCTGACTCAGCGGGCCGGCGCGCGCACCAGGCGCAGCCCGGCCAGCACCACGGCGAAGACGGCGAGCCCGGCGTTGTAGAGCACCAGCGCCGGCAGCGTGACCAGCATGGCCAGTACCGCCAGCCACCAGCCTGCCTGGCGCGGCACGAAGAAGGCCAGCAGCGAAAGCCCCAGCGCCAGCTTGCCGAACACCCCGAAATGAATCGCCCAGCCCAGTTGCGAGCGTGCGCTGCACTCCCAGCGCGTGGCTTCGTCGGCGCAGATACCCACCCAGCGACTGTCCTCCATCAGCCCGAAACGCAAGCCATAGCTGGCGGCCAGCCAGAGCGCCAGGGCGAGCAGCAGGAGGATCAAGGGCAAACGACGGGACATGGCGCCACTACTCCGGGAGGCGGGAAATCGGCGCCCAGCATAACCAGCGCCGGGGCCGATGCAAGAGGGGCCAAAGCCTGCTTAAACTTCCTTCACCCACGGAGCCTTCGATGAAGCGATCGACCCTGTTCCTGCTGGTCTGCGCGGCCTCCAGCTTCTGGTGGCTGTGGCCGACCGACCGCCCCCACGCACCGCAGCAGCACAGCCAGGCCCTGTCCGCTGGCGGCTTCCGCGTCGAGCGCTATTCCATCTATCCGCTACAGGACTTCAGCATCGAGGCCCGCGTGCTCGGCCGCGAGGATTACCGCCTGGGCCGCGAGGCCGAACTGTCGCCCACCGATCTCGCCCTCGGATGGGGACCGATGGATGATCCGCGGGTACTCGCCGAAATCCGCATCAGCCAGGGCAACCGCTGGTTCTACTGGCATGCCGACAAGCTGCCGATTCCCCGCCGCGAGCTGGAAACCCATGCCGCCAACATGCACATGATCCCGGCCAATGACGGCGTGGCGCGCACCCTGGCCCAGGTCAGCGCCGGGGAGCACGTGCGCCTGTCCGGCAAGCTGGTGCGGGTGGAAGGCGACGACGGCTGGCGCTGGGTCAGCTCGCTGACCCGCGAGGACACCGGCGCCGGCGCCTGCGAGCTGATCTGGCTGGAGAGTCTGGAGCGCTATTGAAGCGCATTGTTGCCAGCGGCACGGGGCTTTGGGCATGCTCCTGAGCATTCGCAGCACAAGGATATTTTCATGCCCCGCGTTACCCTGCGCCCCGCCGCCCCCGACGACATCCCGCTGATCCTCGAGCTGATCCGCGAACTGGCCGACTACGAAAAGCTGGTCCACGAAGTGAAGGCCGACGCCCAGCGCATGCACGATCACCTGTTCGGCCCGCGCCCCTATGCCGAGGTGCTGATCGGCGAAGTGGACGGCGAGCCCCAGGGCTTCGCGCTGTTCTTCCACAACTATTCCACCTGGCTGAGCCAGCCCGGCATCTACCTCGAAGACCTCTACGTGCGCCCCGCCGCCCGTGGCGCCGGCCTGGGCAAGGCATTGCTGACTGAACTGGCGCGACTGGCTGTGGAGCGCGACTGCGGACGCCTGGAGTGGTCGGTACTGGACTGGAACGAACCCGCCATCGGTTTCTACCGCAGCCTGGGCGCGCGCCCACAGGACGAATGGACCGTCTATCGTCTAACCGGCGATGCCCTGCGTGACCTGGCGCGCAAGGGCTGAAACGCATATCGCACTTGTAGGAAATGTGCTGGTCTTAATGCCCGGTCACCCTAGAGTTGGCCTCCTCTTGAAAGGACTCCGAACCATGACATTTCTTCGCCGCGTGGCCGCCCTGATCGGCGGCCTCGCACTGGGGCTCGCCGGGCCCGCTTTCGCCCGCGATGTGGATCAGGCCAGCTACGGCTATCCGTTGCTCAACCCGTTCGAGGCGACCATCGCCACCACCCCGCCGGAGCTGCGCCCGGAGTTGCCGACGGATGACGACATCCGCCAGTCGGACTACGCACTCAAGCTGCGCCCGGAGCGCGAGCATGAGCTGCCGAGCAACTTCTGGCCGGTGAAGAAACTGCACTACCGCCTGGCCTGGCAGAACCACGAAGCACCACTGGTGTTCATCATCGCCGGCACCGGCGCCAACTACTCCAGCACCACGCCGGAGTACCTCAAGCGCCTGTTCTACAACGCCGGCTACCACGTGGTGCAACTGTCCTCGCCGACCAGCTGGGACTTCATGGTCGGCGCCTCCCGCGTCGCCACGCCCGGCTACACACCCGACGACGCCGATGACCTGTACCGGGTGATGCAGGCCGTGCGCGCGCAGCATCCGGACCTGCCCGTCAGCGACTACTACCTGACCGGCTACAGCCTCGGCGCGCTGCACGCGGCCTTCGTCAGCAAGCTCGACGAAACCCGCCGCAGCTTCAACTTCAAGCGCGTGCTGCTGCTCAACCCGCCGGTGAACCTCTATACCTCGGTGAGCAACCTCGACAAGCTGGTGCAGACCCACGTCAAGGGCATCAACGACACCAACACCTTCTACCAGGTGGTCCTCGCCAAGCTGACCCGCTACTTCGAGCAGAAGGGCTATGTCGACCTCAACGACGCCTTCCTCTTCGACCTGCAACAGTCCAAGCAGCACCTCTCCAACGAAGAGATGGCCATGCTGATCGGCGCGGTATTCCGCTTCTCCTCCGCCGACATCGCCTTCACCTCGGACCTGATCAACCGCCGCGGCCTGATCACCCCGCCCAAGTACCCGATCACCGAAGGCACCAGCCTGACGCCCTTCTTCAAGCGCGCCATGCAGTGCGACTTCGAGTGCTACATGACCGACCAGCTGATGCCGCTGTGGCGCGCCAAGTACGACGGCGGCAGCCTGCCGCAGCTGATCGACCAGGTCAGCCTGTACGGCGTCCAGGATTACCTGAAGGAGAGCCCGAAGATCGCCGTCATGCACAACGCCGACGACGTCATCCTCGGCCCGGGCGACATCGGCTTCCTGCGCCGCACCTTCGGCGACCGCCTGACGCTCTACCCGCGCGGCGGCCACTGCGGCAACCTCAACTACCGCGTGAACGCCCAGGACATGCTCGACTTCTTCAAGGGACAGGATGCCACGGCTACCGGCATCGCCACCGCGCAGACAGGGAACTGACTCCATGCCACTTCGCCATTCCTGGACTCTCGCCCTGCTGCTGGCCTGCGGCCTCGCCCAGGCCGAGACGCCGCAACCCATAAAGACTCCGACCTCCACCGCCTTCGACATGGCGCCGGACGAAGACGGCTTCAAGCACCCGCTGGACGCGCTGAAGTTCAACCCCGGCCTCGACCAGCGCGAGTTCGAGCGCGCCACCTTCGACGCCCTCAACGTCTACGACCCCTGGGAGTCGTGGAACCGCCGGGTCTATCACTTCAACTACCGCTTCGACGAGTGGGTGTTCCTACCCGTGGTGAACGGCTACGAGTACGTCACCCCGCGCTTCGTGCGCAGCGGCGTGAGCAACTTCTTCAGCAACCTCGGCGAGGTGCCGACCCTGCTCAACAGCGTCGCCCAGCTCAAACCCGAGCGCGCGGCGAACAGCACGGCGCGACTGCTGTTCAACACCATCCTCGGCATCGGCGGCCTGTGGGACCCGGCCACGGCCATGGGCCTGCCCAAGGTCAGCGAGGACTTCGGCCAGACCCTGGGCTACTGGGGCGTGCCGGACGGCCCGTACCTGATGCTGCCGATCCTCGGCCCGTCCAACCTGCGCGACACCGGCGGCCTGGTCACCGACTTCATCGCCGCTCGCGAAGTGAACTACCTCGACTACTCCGACATCAGCCGCGAGTACTGGGAACTGCCGGTGCTGGAGATCGTCAACAAGCGCTACAGCAACAGCTTCCGCTACGGGCAGATGAACACGCCCTTCGAGTACGAGAAGCTGCGCTACTTCTACACCGAGGCCCGGCGCCTGCAGATTCAGGAGTAAGCAGGCACCGCCGCCTTCGGGCGGCGGTTTTCTTTCCGAAAAGCCATCGAATTCATCGATAGTTAGACTGAAAAACTCGCAACCATTTATCCATCAATTGGGACTAGGATGATCTCCATTCACAGATCAAGGAGGTCCCCATGACCCGCTTACGTACCGTGATCGACCAGCACATCGGCCACCCGGCCAGCGACGGCGCCGGCGTGCGCCTGACCCGCGTGATCGGCGGCGCCGGCATCGAACGCTTCGATCCGTTCCTGATGCTCGACCAGTTCGATACGCAGAATCCTGACGACTACATCGCCGGTTTCCCGGCCCACCCGCACCGTGGCTTCGAGACCGTCACCTACATGCTCGAAGGGCGCATGCGCCACGAAGACCACCTGGGCAATACCGGCCTGCTCAAGCCCGGCGGCGTGCAGTGGATGACCGCCGCCCACGGCATCATCCACAGCGAGATGCCCGAGCAGGTGGAAGGCGCCATGCGTGGTTTCCAGCTGTGGCTGAACCTGCCGGCGAAGGACAAGCTGTCCCCGGCTGGCTACCGCGACATCGAACCCGAAGACGTGCCCCGCGTGACCACCGCGCAAGGCGTTGGCGTGACCGTGATCGCCGGGCGCTTCGACGATGGCCAGACCGCCATCGAGGGTGCCGTGCAGCGTCCGGGCACCGAGCCGCACTACTACGACCTGGTGCTGCCGGCAGGCGCCTCCGTGACTCCGCACATTCCGGCGGGCCATCGGGTGATGCTGTACGTCTACGAAGGTTCGCTCAAGGTGCCTGGTGAGCGCGGTGACGAAACCGTCGCCACCAACCGCCTGGTGCGCCTCGGCCAGGGCGACGAGATCCAGCTGTCCAGCGACAAGGGCGCGCGCGTCCTGTTGCTGGCCGGCAAACCGCTCAATGAGCCCATCGTGCAGTACGGCCCGTTCGTGATGAACAGCCGCGACGAGATCGAGCAGGCCCTGCGCGATTACCGCGATGGTGTCTTCGCCGTCTAACCGCCGCGCTGGCCCTTATGTGGTATTTCAGCGCCAGGCCCAGCCCTCACCCTCTCCCAGGGGGAGAGGGGACCGTTCGGTGCAGGATGAAACCATGGCGTCAGCCGGCACAATCTGCCCCCTCTCCCTGAGGAGCGGGGCGCGCAGCCAGGGCTGGGGTGAGGGGGAAAGCGCAAAAACGGGACTTCGCGGGGAAAACAGACGGGAGCCTGCGGTCTACAGCGACCAGTCTTCCATCCCCAGAAAGCGCGCGATTTCCGCGCGCTTTTCCATGGCGTCGCGATACCCCAGTTCGATCAGAGCGTTGCAGTAGCCCGGCTCGAACAGCAGGTAGCTGAGCACACCCGCCCCGCTCGCCTTGGTCGCTCCCGGCCCACGCAGGAACAGGCGTAGCGGCTTGGGCAGTTCATGGCGGTACTGCGCGGCAATCTCGTCCAGCGGCCGACTCGGTGAAATCAGCAGCACATCCACTGGCGCCAGCCCCAGCGTTGCGCGGCGCGCCTCCTCGGGCACCAGCGAGCTGAGGAAGTTAATCCGGTGCAGCAGTTCGATATCACCTTCGAGGCTGTCGATGAAGGTGCTGTTCAACAGGTGAATGCCAACCTGCGCCAGGCTCGGCGGCTGGCCCGTCCGGTAGTTCGCTACCTGCTCGTTGGCGCTGCCCACCGTGGGGTTGCCGCTGACACCGATCACCAGCACACGATTGGCACCCAGGTGCAGCGCCGGGCTGATCGGCGCCTGCTGGCGTACCGCACCGTCGCCGAAGAACTCGCGGAGAATCTTCACCGGCCGGAACAGCAGTGGTATCGCCGAGCTGGCCAGCAGATGTTCGATCTGCAGCCGCGTCGGCACGCCGATGCGGCGGTGGCGCAGCCAGGGATCGATGGTCGCGCGACCCTGGTAGAAGGTCACTGCCTGGCCGGATTCATAGCCGAACGCGGTCACCGCCACTGCGCGCAGGTTACGCCGGCGCACGGCGGCGGCGATGCCGGAGAGATCCAGTTCACGCTCGAGGAGATAACGCAGCGGCGTGCTGTCCAGCAGCGCCACCGGCTCGCGCTTGCCCAGCCCCAGCAGGCTGTGGCCGAGGAACTTGAAGGCCTGGCTGAACACGCCGGGCCAGTCGGCGCGGTACACCTGCCCGGTGCGAAAACCCTTCCAGACCTTGGTCAGCCGCTCTACCGCGCCGGTGAAGGACAAAGCCCCGCAGGCCAGCCCGACGGCATTGATGGCGCCGGCAGAGGTGCCGACGATGACCGGAAAGGGATTCTCCGCGCCCTCGGGCAGCAGCTCGGCGATGGCGGCCAGCACGCCGACCTGGTAGGCCGCCCGCGCGCCGCCGCCGGAGAGAATCAGGCCGGTGATGGCATCCGATCTGGGGAGAGTGACGGGGGGAATGGCGGAGTCGGTCACGGCAGAAGTCCTTGTCGCGTCGTTTCCAGCGTAGCCCGCCGGAGCGTTACTTCTTCTTGTCGTAGAGCTTGGGCTCGCCCTCGGGGCGGCTCTTGAAGCGGCGGTGTGCCCAGAGGTACTGCTCGGGCTGGCGACGAATCTCGCTCTCGACCCACTGGTTGATGCGGATGCAGTCAGCCTCCTCGCTCTCGCCGGGGAAGTCTTCCAGCGGCGGGTGGATGGTCAGGCGGTAGCCGGAACCGTCGGCCAGACGCGACTGGGTGAACGGCAACACCAGCGCGCGGCCCAGGCGGGCGAACTTGGTGGTGGCGGTCACTGTGGCCGCCTGGATGCCGAACAGCGGCACGAACAGGCTCTGCTTGGCGCCATAGTCCTGGTCCGGCGCGTACCAGATGGCGCGACCGGCGCGCAGCACCTTGAGCATGGCGCGCACATCTTCGCGCTCGATGGCGGTGGCGTCGGCGTTATGCCGCTCGCGGCCGGTCCGCTGGACGAAATCGAACACCGGGTTGTCGTGCTCACGGTACATGCCGTCGATGGTCTGCACCTGGCCGAGCAATGCCGCGCCGATCTCCAGGGTGGTGAAGTGCATGGCCATGAGGATCACGCCCTTGCCGTCGGCCTCGGCCTTCTTCAGGTGCTCGATGCCTTCGATGTGGGCCAGTTTCGCCAGACGGGCCTGCGGCCACCACCAGCTCATGGCCATCTCGAAGAAGGCGATGCCGGTGGAAGCGAAATTCGCCTTGAGCAGGCGCTTGCGCTCGGCGGCGGAGAGTTCCGGGAAGCACAGCTGCAGATTGCGCGCGGCAATTGCCCGACGGCTGCCGACCACGCGATACATCAGCGCGCCCAGCGCACGGCCCAGAGTCAGCAGCGCCGGATACGGCAGCTGCACCACCAGCCAGAGCACGCCGAGGCCGAGCCAGAGCGGCCAATGGCGGGGATGGAGGAACTCACGGCGAAAGGTGGGGCGGTCCATGGAACTTTCCGGTCACGATCAAAGCCCGACATTCTACCTTGCCGACACGTCCTGTGCCTGCCGTGAGGCCTAGCAATCGGCCACGCTTGCGGCTGCCGGGGCGGTCCGCTATAAGTCCAACCATTTTGATGACGCAGTCCGACCATGAGCCAAGCTGACCTTCTCGACCACGATCCCGTATTCCAGCTCAAGGGCAGCATGCTGGCCGTCACCGTTCTGGAACTGGCCCACAATGACCTGCCGCGCCTGGACCGCCAGCTCGCCGACAAGGTCGCCCAGGCGCCCAACTTCTTCCGCGACACCCCTCTGGTGCTGGCGCTGGACAAGTTGCCCGACGGCGAAGGCCAGCTCGATCTGCAAGGCGTGCTGGACATCTGCCGCCGCCACGGCCTGCGCACCCTGGCCATCCGCGCCAGCCGCGAGGAAGACATCCGCCTGGCCACCATGTTCGACATCCCCGTGCTGCCGCCGTCGGGCTCCTCCCGCGAGCGTGCGGTCGAGCCAAAGGATGCCGTCCCGCAGGTGACTGGCGCCGCGCCAGTACGTCGCCCGCGTGGCGAGAAGCTCTCCGAGAAAGTCGTCGAGCAGGCCGCCGGCGCTGGCGTGCAGACCGACAAAAGCGTGGAGAAGCCGGCTGAGCAACCCGCCGAGGCCAAAACCGAGAAGCCGGTCGACGCCGCTGCCGAGGCAACCGCCGAAGCACAGGAAGCCGCAGCAGAAGCTGCCCCGGAAAAGCCTGCCGAGCCGCCGGCGCCGGTCGTCCGCCCGACCAAGCTGGTGACCACCCCGGTACGCGGCGGCGTGCAGATCTATGCCGCCGGCGGTGACCTGATCGTGCTCGCTCCCGTCAGCCCGGGTGCGGAACTTCTCGCCGACGGAAATATCCATGTGTACGGTCCGATGCGCGGTCGTGCCCTGGCCGGTGTCAAGGGCGACACCAGCGCGCGGATTTTCTGCCAGCAACTGGCCGCGGAACTCGTGTCCATCGCTGGTAATTACAAGGTCGCCGAAGACCTTCGACGCAGTCCGCAATGGGGGCAGGCGGTGCACGTCAGCCTGTCGGGTGACGTGTTGAACATCACCCGCCTTTAACGGATACTGCCGCGACTTTCAGGGACCAGAATTCTTCGTTTTTTCTTTGGGGTGAATCACCTTGGCCAAGATCCTCGTAGTCACTTCCGGTAAGGGTGGCGTCGGTAAAACCACCACCAGCGCAGCCATCGGCACCGGCCTGGCCCTGCGCGGCCACAAGACCGTCATCGTCGACTTCGACGTAGGCCTGCGTAACCTCGACCTGATCATGGGCTGCGAACGCCGCGTGGTTTACGACTTCGTCAACGTCATCAACGGCGAAGCGACCCTCACCCAGGCCCTGATCAAGGACAAGCGCCTCGAGAACCTGTTCGTGCTGGCCGCCAGCCAGACCCGCGACAAGGACGCACTCACCCAGGAAGGCGTCGGCAAGGTCATCGAAGAACTCAAGCAGTCCTTCGACTACGTGATCTGCGACTCCCCGGCCGGCATCGAGAAAGGTGCCCACCTGGCCATGTACTACGCCGATGAGGCGATCGTCGTGACCAACCCGGAAGTTTCCTCGGTCCGCGACTCCGACCGCATGCTCGGCCTGCTGGCCAGCAAATCCGCCCGCGCCGAGAAAGGCGAGGACGCGATCAAGGAACACCTGCTGCTGACCCGCTACAACCCCGAGCGTGTCACCAAGGGCGAAATGCTCGGCGTCGAAGACGTCGAGGAAATCCTGGCCATCCGTCTGCTCGGCGTGATCCCGGAATCCCAGGCGGTGCTCAAGGCATCCAACCAGGGCGTACCGGTCATCCTCGACGAAGAAAGTGATGCCGGCCAGGCGTACAGCGACGCCGTCGAGCGACTGCTGGGCAAAGAAATGCCCCACCGTTTCCTCGACGTGCAGAAGAAAGGATTCCTGCAACGACTGTTCGGAGGACGTGAATGAGCCTTTTAGATTTCTTCCGCAGCCGGAAGGCGCAAAACAGCGCATCCATCGCGAAAGAAAGACTCCAGATCATCGTCGCCCACGAGCGCGGCAACCGTTCGCAACCGGACTACCTCCCGCAGCTGCAGAAAGACCTGCTGGAAGTGATCCGCAAATACGTGCCCATCGACCAGGAACAAGTCCAGGTCGAGCTGGCCAACCAGGGCAGCTGTTCGATCCTGGAACTCAACATCACCCTGCCGGAGCGTTGATCCGGCCCGGGTGAATCTGCGGCGGCTTCGGCCGCCGCAGTCGTTTCTGTCTCACTTACTTTCGCGTACGAGCTTCCATGCCGCTTTCCCAGATCGAATTCGTCCATGAGGACGCCGCCCTCCTGGTGGTGAACAAGCCCACCCTGCTGCTCTCCGTGCCCGGCCGCGCGGACGACAACAAGGACTGCCTGATCACCCGCCTGCAGGAGAACGGCTACCCGGAAGCGCGCATCGTCCACCGCCTAGACTGGGAAACCTCCGGCCTGATCGTGCTGGCCCGCGACGCCGACAGCCACCGCGAGCTGTCCCGCCAGTTCCACGACCGCGAGACCGAGAAGGCCTACACCGCGTTGTGCTGGGGCGAACCTGCGCTGGACAGCGGCCGCATCGAAGCACCGCTGCGCTACGACCCTCCGACCAAGCCGCGCCACGTGGTGGACTTCGAGCAGGGCCGCCATGCGCTGACCTTCTGGCGCGTCATGGAGCGCCACGGCAACTGGAGCCGCGTCGAACTCACGCCGATTACCGGCCGTTCTCATCAGCTCCGCGTGCACATGCTGACCATCGGCCACCCGCTGCTGGGTGACCGTCTGTATGCCGAAGGCGAAGCCCTGGAACTGCGCGATCGTCTGTGCCTGCACGCCAGCATGCTGGCCCTGACCCACCCGCAGACCGGCGAGCGCCTGCGCTTCGAGTCGCCTGCGCCGTTCTGACCGCTTCTGATCGGCGTGCAACCGTGAACGGTTGTACGCCCGACACCCCGCCCCCAGGCCGCAGATTCGCGCATTTACGTTAAACTTCCGGCCATTCGCTGTCCGGAGTTACCCATGCGTACAGAACTCAACCAGGGCCTGATCGATTTCCTCGCGGCCTCCCCCACCCCCTTCCACGCCACCCAGGCCCTCGCCCTTCGTCTCGAAGAGGCCGGCTACCAGCGCCTGGACGAGCGCGACGCCTGGCGCACCGAAGCCGGTGGTCGCTATTACGTCACCCGCAACGACTCCTCGCTGATCGCCTTCAAGCTGGGCACAGCGCCCTTGCTGGAGAACGGCCTGCGCCTGGTCGGCGCGCACACCGACAGCCCCTGCCTGCGCGTCAAGCCGAACCCCGAGCTGGTGCGCAACGGCTACTGGCAGCTGGGCGTCGAAGTCTATGGCGGCGCGCTGTTCGCTCCCTGGTTCGACCGCGACCTGTCCCTGGCCGGCCGCGTCACCTTCCGCCTGGCCGGCAAGGTCGAGAGCAAGCTGATCGATTTCAAAGCGCCCATCGCGGTGATCCCGAACCTGGCGATCCACCTCAACCGCGAAGCCAACATGGGCTGGTCGATCAACGCGCAGACCGAACTGCCGCCGATCCTCGCCCAGGTCGCCGCTGGCGAGACCCGCGACTTCCGTGACCTGCTCGGCGAACAGCTGCAGCTGGAGCACGGCATCACCGCCGACGCCATCCTCGACTACGAGCTGAGCTTCTACGACACCCAGCGCGCCGCCGTGATCGGCCTCGACCAGGCCTTCATCGCTGGCGCCCGCCTGGACAACCTGCTGTCCTGCTTCGCCGGCTTGCAGGCCCTGCTGGGCAGCAGCGACGAGCAGAGCGGCGTGCTGGTCTGCACCGATCACGAAGAAGTGGGTTCCTGCTCCGCCTGCGGCGCCGACGGCCCATTCCTGGAGCAGGTGCTGCGCCGCCTGCTGCCCGAGGGCGATGCCTTCACCCGCACCGTGCAGCGCTCACTGCTGGTCTCCGCCGACAACGCCCACGGCGTGCACCCGAACTACGCCGACAAGCACGACGGCAACCACGGCCCGAAGCTCAACGGCGGCCCGGTGATCAAGATCAACAGCAACCAGCGCTACGCCACCAACAGCGAGACCGCCGGTTTCTTCCGCCACCTGTGCCTGGAAAACGAAGTGCCGGTGCAGAGCTTCGTGACCCGCAGCGACATGGGTTGCGGCTCGACCATCGGCCCGATCACCGCCAGCCAGATCGGCGTGCGCACGGTCGACATCGGCCTGCCAACCTTCGCCATGCACTCGATCCGCGAGCTGGCCGGCAGCCAGGACCTGCACTACCTGGCCAAGGTACTCAGCGCCTTCTACGACAGCGCCGACCTGCCCTGACCCGAACGCCCGGCAAAAGCCGGGCGTTTTTCTTCCAGCACTTCGCTCCTGTAATCAATCCGGCACTTCCACGCTAACGTGGATGGCATCGTGCCGCCAGAACTCCAGGTCGCAATCGATGATGCGCCCGTGCTGGTCGCCGTTGATGCGGGTGATGCGCAGCGCCGGGCTGCCCTCGGCGACGCGCAGCACGCTGGCCGCCTCGCCGTGCAGGGCAGTGGGCACCATGTCGAAGCGCACGCGGCCGTAGCGGATGTCATAGCGGCTGGCGTAAAGCTCAGTGAGCGAGCAGGTCAGGTCGCTGTCGAGGATGCCGGGGAAGTACGCCGGGTTGAGGTAATGCTCGACGTAGAGCACCAACCGCCCATCCACTCGCCGCAGCCGGCGAATCTGGTAGACGCTGGACAGCGCCGGCAGCTCCAGCAGCTCGCAGATCGCCGCGCTGGCCGGAATCTGCCGGGCCGACAGCACCTCGGTCGCCGGCACCCGGCCCTGCCCTTCCACCATGGCGTGGTAGTGGCTGCGCACCAGCGGGTTGTACAGCAGGCGCGGCGGCGAGACGAACCAGCCGCGGCGCTCCTCGCGGTAGATCAGCCCCTGGGCCTCCAGTTGCCCCAGCGCCTCGCGCAGGGTGATCCGCGTCGTGTCGAACAGTTCGCTCAGCTTGCGCTCGGCCGGCAGCTTGCCGCCGGCGCTGAGCAGCCCGCTGTCGATCTGCTCGATGAGTGCGCGGCAGATAGCCGTGACCGTGGGTAGCGCCGTATCGCGCATTCGATTCCCTCTTTTGGACTAGTCCAGCCCCAGAACAGGGCATTTCTTTCCCCCGACGGGGTGCGGTCATCCTAGGAAAGCCCGATGACCGTCCCGTGACAATGCCTTTGCAAGCAGCGCCCATGCCAGTTAACGACACCAGCGTAGACCAGGCGGATCAAGGCATTGGCGATGGTCTACGCTTTTCCCCGACGACCCGCCGGCAGCTCGAGGCCAGGCCGGCGCGCCTGGGGCTTACATCAAACTGTCATCCGCCCCGCTTAGATTGGCCTGCGTCTTGCTGATCTAGACCACGCTGAAAAACCGAACTTCATCCGAAGGAGCACCGAATGAAACGCTTGCTTGCTTCACTGCTGGGATCGGCCATTGCCTTGGGCAGCGGCCTCGCCATGGCGGCCAACGCCGATCTGCAATCGCTGGAAGCCGCCGCCCGCAAGGAAGGCCAGGTCAACAGCGTGGGCATGCCCGACAGCTGGGCGAACTGGAAGGACACCTGGAAGGACCTGGAAAGCAAGTACGGCCTCAAGCACATGGACACCGACATGAGCTCGGCCCAGGAACTGGCCAAGTTCAAGGCCGAGAAGGAAAACGCCAGCGCCGACATCGGCGACGTCGGCGCCGCCTTCGGCCCTATCGCCCAGCAGATGGACGTCAGCCAGCCCTACAAGCCCAGCACCTGGGACCAGGTCCCGGAATGGGCGAAGGACAAGGACGGCCACTGGGCGCTCGCCTACACCGGCACCATCGCCTTCATCGTCAACAAGCAGCTGGTGAAGGACGTGCCGCACAGCTGGGCCGACCTGCTCAAGGGCAAGTACAAGGTCACCATCGGTGACGTCAGCGCCGCGGCCCAGGCCGTGAACGGCGTACTGGCCGCGAGCATCGCCAACGGCGGCGACGAGAAGAACATCAAGCCGGGCCTGGAGTTCTTCGCCCAGTTGGCCAAGCAGGGTCGCCTGTCGCTGACCAACCCGGTGATCAACACCCTGGAAAAGGGTGAAGTGGAAGTCGGCATCGTCTGGGACTTCAACGGCCTGAGCTACCGCGACCAGATCGACCCGACTCGCTTCGAGGTACTGATCCCCTCCGATGGCTCGGTGATCTCCGGCTACACCACCATCATCAACAAATACGCGAAGAACCCGAGCGCCGCCAAGCTGGCTCGCGAGTACATCTTCAGCGACGCCGGGCAGATCAACCTGGCCAAGGGCAATGCCCGTCCGATCCGCGCCGAGCACCTGACCCTGCCGGATGACGTGAAGGCCAAGCTGCTGCCCAACGAGCAGTACGCCAAGGCCCAGCCGATCAAGGACCCCAAGGCCTGGGAAGAGACCTCCAAGCGTCTGCCGCGCCTGTGGCAGGAAAACGTCATCATCAACATGCAATGACGCCCAGCCGCCCCGGTTCGCGCCGGGGCGGCCGCGTTTCAACGAAGGCCCCGCCCCATGCGCCACGACGTCATCCTGGTCGTCCTCGACGGCCTCAACTACAGCGTCGCCCATGACTGCATGGGCCACCTGCAGGCCCTGTGCAACGCCGGCCGCGGCCAGCTCTATAGGCTCGAATGTGAGCTGCCTTCGCTGTCGCGCCCGTTGTACGAATGCATCCTCACCGGCGTGCGCCCCATCGACAGCGGCATCCTGCACAACGACGTGTCGCGCCTGTCCAACCAGCGCAGCCTGTTCCACTACGCCCGCGATGCCGGCCTGACGACCGCCGCAGCGGCCTACAACTGGGTCAGCGAGCTGTACAACCGCACGCCGTTCGACCCGGCGCGCGACCGTCACACCGACGACGAATCCCTGCCGATCCAGCACGGCCACTTCTACTGGACGGACCATTACCCCGACTCGCACCTGTTCACCGATGCCGAGTCGCTGCGCCGCCGGCATGCGCCGAACTGCCTGCTGGTGCACCCGATGAACATCGACGACGCCGGCCACAAGCACGGACTGGGCACGCCGCAGTACCGCAACAGCGCACGGCACGTCGACATCATCCTCTCCGAGTACCTGCACCAGTGGCTGGCCGCCGGCTACCAGGTGATGGTCACCGCCGACCACGGCATGAACGACGACCGCAGCCACGGCGGCATCCTCCCCGAGGAGCGCGAAGTGCCACTGTTCGTCTTTGGCGAGGCGTTCAGCCTCGATGACCAGGCGCGCCCGCGCCAGATCGAACTCTGCGGCACGCTGTGCGAGATCCTCGGCGCCACCCACGACAAACCGGTCTGCCGGGAGTTGCTCAAGGCATGAGATCGAACAGCGGAAAACTCTTCGCCCTGCTCTGCCTGCTGCCCTTCGCGCTGTTCTTCTTCGCCTTCCAGCTCGCACCATTGCTGTGGGTGATGATCAACAGCGTGCGCACCGGCGACGGCTGGGGCCTGGCCAATTTCAGCGAAATCTTCGGTTCGCCGTTCTACCTGCAGGCGATCCGCTACAGCCTGGAGATTTCTGTCTGGTCGAGCCTGATCGGGCTGACCATCGCCATCCTTGGCAGCTACTCGCTGCGCCAGGTGGACAGCAAGCTGCGCGACTTCGTGATGGCCTTCGCCAACATGACCAGCAACTTCGCCGGGGTGCCGCTGGCCTTCGCCTTCATCATCATCCTCGGCTTCAACGGCGCCATCACGCTGCTGCTGAAACAGGCGGGGCTGATCCAGGACTTCAACCTCTATTCGAAGACAGGCCTGATCATCCTCTACACCTACTTCCAGATTCCCCTGGGGGTGATGCTGCTCTACCCGGCCTTCGACGCCCTGCGCGAGGACTGGCGCGAGTCCGCCGCGCTGCTGGGCGCCAGCCAGTGGGCGTTCTGGCGGCACATCGGTATCCCGGTGCTGACGCCTGCGCTGCTGGGCACCTTCGTCATCCTGCTGGCCAACGCACTGGGCGCCTACGCCACGGTCTACTCGCTGACCACCGGCAACTTCAACGTGGTGCCGATCCGCATCGCCGGGCTGGTCTCGGGCGACGTGTTCCTCGACCCGAACATGGCCAGTGCGCTGGCGATGGTGCTGGTCGGCCTGATGAGCATCATTACCCTGGCCCACCAGTGGCTGCTGCGCCGGAGCTACCATGTCGAGAAACGCTAGCCCGCTGTACCACCGCGTGGTGGTCTATGCGCTGTTCCTGATCCTGCTGGTGCCACTGGCCGCCACCCTGCTCTACTCGCTGGCCACTTCGTGGAGCGCCAGCGTGCTGCCGGACGGGCTGACCCTGAAGTGGTTCCTGACCCTGTGGAGCGACCCGCGCTTCCTCGTCGCCTTCGGCCAGTCGCTGCTGGTGTGCTTCGGCGCGCTGATCCTCAGCGTGGTGCTGGTGCTGCCGCTGATGTTCGTCATCCACTACTACTTCCCGCGCCTGGACGCGCTGATGAACGTGCTGATCCTGCTGCCCTTCGCGGTACCACCGGTGGTGTCCTCGGTCGGCCTGCTGCAGCTCTACGCCTCGGGCCCGGTGCCTATCGTGGGCACGCCATGGATCCTCATCGGCTGCTACTTCACCATCGCCCTGCCCTTCATGTACCGGGCGATCAGCAACAACCTGCAGGCGATCAATCTGCACGACCTGATGGACGCCGCCCACCTGCTCGGCGCCAGCACCTGGCAGGCCGCCCTGCTGGTAGTGCTGCCGAACCTGCGCAAGGGTCTGATGGTGGCGCTGTTCCTGTCCTTCAGCTTCCTCATCGGCGAGTTCGTCTTCGCCAACCTGCTGGTGGGCACCCGCTACGAGACGCTGCAGGTGTTCCTCAACAACATGCGCAACAGCAGTGGCCACTACACCAGCGCGGTGGTGGTCTCCTACTTCCTCTTCGTCCTGCTGCTCACCTGGGCGGCGAATAGACTTGGCTCTGATAGCGAAAAGAAGGACAAGACATGAGCTTCCTCAGCGTCGAGACACTGAACAAGAGCTACGGCAGCACCACGGTATTCCAGGACATCGACTTTGCCGCCGAGCGCGGCGAATTCGTCACCCTGCTCGGCCCCAGCGGCTGCGGCAAGTCCACCCTGCTGCGCTGCATCGCCGGCCTCACTGCGGTGGACAGCGGGCGTATCCTGCTGGACGGCGAAGACATCGTGCCGAAAAGCCCGCAGAAGCGCGGCATCGCCATGGTGTTCCAGAGCTACGCGCTGTTCCCCAACATGACCGTGGAGCAGAACGTTGCCTTCGGCCTGCGCATGCAGAAGGTGCCCGCAGCAGAGTCCGCCCAGCGCGTGCGTGAAGCACTGGAAATGGTCGAGCTCGGCCCGCTGGCGGCGCGCTATCCGCACCAGCTGTCCGGCGGCCAGTGCCAGCGCGTCGCCCTCGCCCGCTCCCTGGTCACCCGCCCGCGCCTGCTGCTGCTCGACGAACCTCTGTCGGCGCTGGACGCGCGCATCCGCAAACACCTGCGTGAGCAGATCCGCCGCATCCAGCAGGAGCTGAAACTGACCACGGTGTTCGTCACCCACGACCAGGAAGAAGCCCTGACATTGTCCGACCGCATCGTGCTGATGAACGCCGGGCGCATCGTCCAGAGCGGCGACGCCGAGACGCTCTACACCGCGCCGGAGAACGCCTTCGCCGCCGGCTTCATCGGCAACTACAACCTGCTCGATGCGGCCCAGGCGACGAAGCTGCTGGACCGCCCGTTCCGCCAGCAGGTGGCGATTCGCCCCGAGTCCCTGCGCCTGAGCGTGGAGCCGGGCGAAGGCATCCCGGTTCGGGTACTCTCCCACAGCCTGCTGGGCAACGTGATCCGCTACCGGGTCGACGCCAGTGGCGTCGAGCTGACCGTGGACGTCCTCAATCGCAGCGCCGAGCGCCTGTACCCGGCCGGCACCCAGCTTGGCCTGCAAATCGACCTTGAAAGCATTCGGGAGGTGGCCTGATGGCCCTGGTGATATTCGACCTCGACGACACCCTGATCGACGGCGACTGCGCGAGCCTGTGGAGCCAGCGCATGGCCGATCTGGGCTGGGTGGACGCGGAGTCGTTCCTCAAGCGTGACGCCGAACTGATGGCGCAGTACGCGCTGGGCAAACTGCCCATGGAGGACTACATGGCCTTCGCCCTGGAGCCGATGGCCGGGCGCAGCGTGGATGAGATCGAGCGGGAAGTCGGAACCTTCGTCGAGGACGTGATCGAGCCCCTGATCCACACCGACGCCTGCGCCACCCTCGCCCGCCACCGCGAGGCCGGCGACCGCCCGCTGGTGATCTCCGCCTCGGGCGTGCACCTGGTCCAGCCCATCGCCGAACGCATCGGCATTGACGAAGTGCTGGCCATCGACCTGGAAGTTCTCAACGGCCACTACACCGGCCGCACCGAGGGCGTGCTGACCTACCGCGAAGGCAAGGTGCTGCGCCTGCTCGACCTGCTGGAGGGCGACGACAGCCCGCTGGCCGAAGCACACTTCTACTCCGACTCGCGCAACGACCTGCCGCTGCTCAAGCTGGTGGGCAAGCCGCACGTGGTGAACGCTGATCCGGTGCTGCTGGAGCACGCGCAGAAGATGGGTTGGGACGTTCTGAACTGGAAGTGAGCCCGACGTGCCGGCCTGCCTGAATCGTCAGGCCGGCAACAGCTCCAGCAGATGCTGCTGCATGCGCAGCTCTTCGGTCTCCTGGGAGAGGTCCGGTGATTGCCGGGCAAACGCTACCGCGAGATCGAGCTGGCGGCGAAACTCCTGCTGATCTCCCGTCGCCGCGGCGCGCATCGCCAGGCAGCGCGCCCAGATGCTCGTGTACTCGCGCTGCAGGCGCTGCGGCAGCAACTCGTCGAACAGCCCGAGGGCACTTCGGGACGCCACGGCCTGAGCGAACGCCAGCTCGGCGCCGATCAACCTGAGCATGTCGTACAGCACCTTCTGCAGCGCTTCAGGAAGTGCGTTGCGCTGTGTCTGGAAGGATGAATCCAGCGCAGCAGCTTCCTGCCAGCGGCCCTGGATCTGCAGCGCGCGCAGGCGGATGTACAGCGCCACCAGCGGCATCGGTGATTCCTGGGATTCCAGCAGCTGCAGGTCCGCCTCGGGCACCTGATCCGCGCACAGCCCCGAGCAGGACAGCCCCATCAAGCGGGCAAAGGCCAGTTGCGGGTGTGCCGCATCCATCCCGCGCCACCAGCGCAGCAGCCACAAGCCATCGCTGACCTGCTTGAGCTTGCCCTGTACCGGCAACAGATTGGCGACGCCCATGCAGGCATTGGTCGCCGCCACCGCGAGCAGGAGACCCTGCACCGGGCCGTCCTCCAGCGTCAGCGAAAGCAGTCCCGCGAGCCCTGCCACCAGCTGGTTCGCCAACGGCCCGCCAGCATTGAACCAGACATGCTGGCGCCGCCAGGGACCCCGCGGGTCGGCGAACGCCATCACATAGCCTGCGAGCTTCTGCGGGTGCTTCGGCTGCCGGCTGACAATCCAGCCCCGGCGCCGCATGCGGAAATCCCAGCGGCCGACGCGCAGGCGCATCACCGTCATCCCCCCCAGGCGCGCGCCCAGGAGATGCCCGAATTCATGCACGAAGATCGACTGGTAGATGGCCACGAAGCCGAGCAGCAGGCCGGGGACGATCCACACCGGCTCGGCGGGCATCGAGAGCATGCTCAGGGCTATGCCCAGCGCGCCTGTCGCGCCGCCGAGGAAGATCGTCAGCATCCGCAGTGGCGTGTTGAGCCACTCCGGCAGTGACCAGAGGCCGGCAGCATTGCCGATTCTGCTTTGCGACATCCCTGTCTCGCTCATGGCCGCTCCTGCGCCCAGCGCCTGATCAGCTCAGGCTTTCGTCGATCAGCACCACCACCTTGCCCTGCACCTGGTTGCTGGCCAGGGCGTCGAACGCGCTCTGCGCGTCGCGGACCGGGAAGGTGCGCTCCAGTTGCGGGCTGAGTTTGCCGGACTCGAACAGCGGCCAGACCTTCTGTCCCAGCTCGGCGATCAGCTGCGCCTTGTAGTCGGCGTCACGCGAACGCAGGGTCGAGCCGATCAGCTGGATGCGCTTGCCCAGCAGCAGGGCAAGGTCCAGTTCGGCCTTGCGACCGCCCATCAGGCCAATGACCACCCATCGACCGTCACGGCCGAGAATTTCCAGGTCCAGCTTGGCGTAGTTCGCGCCCACCGGATCGAGGATCACATCGTAGGGAGCGAAATCCCGAAGCGATTCGAGGCTCTCGCCACGTAGGGCGCCACCCTCGGCGCCAAGGCCCTCGCAATAGGCAAGACGGTCGGCCGAACCGACGCTCACCCAGCACGGGCTGCCGAAGGCCTTGCACAGCTGGATGCCGGCCGAGCCAACGCCGCTGGCGCCCGCGTGCAGCAGGACTTTCTCACCGGGCTGCAGCGCACCGAGCATGAACAGGTTCAGCCATGCCGTGGCGTAAACCTCGGGCAGCGCGGCGGCTTCGGCCAGGCTCAGGCCGGCGGGCACCGGCAGCGCATGGCGTTCGTCCACCACCACTTCCTCGGCCATGCCGCCACCGGCCAGCAGCGCACAGACGCGGTCGCCCACCTGCCAGGTACTGCCGGCGCCGACCTCGGTCACCACGCCGGAACATTCCAGGCCGATGATGTCGCTCGCCCCCGGCGGCGGCGGGTAGAGACCGGCCACCTGCAACAGGTCGGCGCGGTTGAGTCCCGCGGCGGCGACCTGGATTCGGATCTGTCCCTGTGCGCAAGTCGGGTTCGGGCGCTCGGCCCACTCCACTCGCCCTTCGATGCCTTGCAATGCGTTCACGCTGCCTCCATAGTGACTTCGCAGGGCCCGATCCGTAAGGTCGGGCCCTTTCTTCGCGCCGAATTCACCTGCGATTGAACCCGGCGCCGCCAATTAAGGCCTAATATGCGTCATAACTCCGCGATCAGTCGAATCAGCATGAAGCGATTTTTGCCCCGTACCGCCCTGTTGTTCATCCTCGGCGCAACCGCCTTTTCCTCGTTCGCGGCGACCACCAGCCCGAACGTCTGGGATGGCCTGCAGCCCGACCGTGATCAGGTGATCGCCAGCCTCAACATCGTTGAGCTGCTCAAGCGCCATCACTACAACAAGCCGCCGCTGAACGACGAGCGCTCGGCGAAAATCTACGACAGCTACCTGAAGACTCTCGATCCGGCGCGCATGTACTTCACCGCCGCCGACATCGACCAGTTCGCGCCCTGGCGCACCCAGTTCGACGACTTCCTGAAAAGCGGCGAACTGGAGCCCGGCTTCACCATCTACAAGCGCCACCTCGACCGCCTGAAGGAGCGCCTGGACTTCGCCCTGGCCACCCTGAACAAGGGCGTCGACAAGATGGACTTCAACACCGACGAATCGCTGGAAATCGACCGCGAGAAATCGCCCTGGGCGAAAGACAGCGCCGCGCTCGACGACCTCTGGCGCAAGAAGGTGAAGGACGAAGTCCTGCGCCTGAAGATCGCCGGCAAGGACAACAAGGCCATCCAGGAACAGCTGACCAAGCGCTACAAGAATCAGCTGATGCGCCTGGAGCAGACTCGCAGCGAAGACATCTTCCAGGCCTACATCAACGCCTTCGCCCAGACCTACGATCCGCACACCCAGTACCTGTCGCCGGACAGCGCGGAAAACTTCGACATCAACATGAGCCTCTCGCTGGAGGGCATCGGCGCCGTACTGCAGAGCGACAACGACTACGTGAAAGTCGTGCGCCTGGTACCGGCCGGCCCCGCCGAGAAGAGCAAGCAGATCGCCACTTCCGACAAGATCATCGGCGTCGCCCAGGGCAAGGGCGAGATGGTCGACGTGGTCGGCTGGCGTCTGGATGAAGTGGTCAAGCTGATCCGCGGTCCGAAAGGCTCGCAGGTCCGCCTGGAAGTGATCCCGTCCACCAACGCGCCGAACGACCAGACCAGCAAGATCGTCACCATCACCCGCGAGGCGGTGAAGCTGGAAGATCAGGCGGCGAAGAAGTCGGAAATCACCATCGACCACGAAGGCAAGAACTACAAGCTGGGCATCATCGACGTGCCCGCGTTCTACCTCGACTTCAAGGCCTACCGTGCGGGCGACCCGGACTACAAGTCCACGACCCGCGACGTGAAGAAGCTCATCGCCGAACTGCAGAAGGACAAGGTCGACGGTATCGTCATCGATCTGCGCAACAACGGCGGCGGCTCCCTGCAGGAAGCCACCGAGCTGACCGGTCTGTTCATCGACCAGGGCCCGACCGTGCTGGTACGCAACAGCGACGGCCGTGTCGACGTGCTCAACGATGACGAAGGCAAGGCCTTCTACAACGGCCCGATGACCGTGCTGGTCAACCGTCTGTCCGCCTCGGCTTCGGAGATCTTTGCTGGTGCCATGCAGGACTACCACCGCGCGCTCATCGTCGGCGGCCAGACCTTCGGCAAGGGCACCGTGCAGACCATTCAGCCGCTGAACCATGGCGAACTGAAGCTGACCCTGGCCAAGTTCTACCGCGTCTCCGGTCAGAGCACCCAGCACCAGGGCGTGATCCCGGACATCGCCTACCCGTCCATCGTCGACGACAAGGAAATCGGCGAGAGCGCCCTGCCCGACTCCATGCCGTGGGACACCATCAAGCCCGCGCTGAAGGCCCAGGCCGATCCGTTCAAGCCGTTCCTCGACCAGCTGCGCACCCGTCACGACGCGCGCACCGAGCACAACGCGGACTTCGTCTATGCCCGCGAGCGTCTCGCCCTGGCCCAGGAGCTGATGAAGGAGAAGACCGTCAGCCTCAACGAAGCCAAGCGTCGCGCCCAGCAGACCAGCATCGAGAACCGCCAGCTGGCCATGGAGAATGCCCTGCGCAAATCCAAGGGCCAGGAGCCGCTCAAGGAGCTGAAGAAGGAAGACGAGAACGCCCTGCCGGAAGAGGACAAGACCAAGCCGCAGGACGACGCCTACCTCACCGAGTCCGGGCACATCCTGATCGACTACCTGAATCTGGACTCCCAGGTCGCCAAACACTGATCGGATGTAATCAAACAGTCATGACGCTGTCGTGAAATGCACAGGGCCGGGAAACCGGCCCTTTTGCTTTTTACAGCCACCGAGAACCGTCATGACCGTCACCGAGCAGTTGAGCGCGCTGGACCAGATCCTCGCTCACGGCGACCTGCACTGCCTGTTCCAGCCCATCCTGTCGCTTTCGGAAAGGCGTCTGGTGGGCTATGAAGCCCTCACGCGCGGCCCGTCCAACGGTCCCCTGCACTCGCCCCTGCCACTGTTCAGCATCGCCCGCAGCAGCGGCCGCCTCAGCCAGCTGGAACTACTGTGCCGGCGCAAGGCCTGCGCGCGTTTCCGCGACCTGAAGCTGGAGGGCAAGCTGTTCCTCAACGTGTCCCCGGAATCCCTGCTGGAACCGACCCACCAGCCCGGTCGCACGTTGCAGTTGCTGCAGACCTTCGGCATTTCGCCCAGTGACGTGGTGATCGAGCTGACCGAGCAGACGCCCATCGAGGACTTCAGCCTCCTCGACACCGCGCTGCACCACTACCGTGCCATGGGCTTCTCCATCGCCCTGGACGACCTGGGCGCCGGCTATTCCAGCCTGCGCCTGTGGTCCGAGCTGCGCCCCGACTACGTGAAGATCGACCGCCACTTCATCGAGGGCATTCACCTGGATGCGGTGAAGCGCGAGTTCGTCGGCTCGATCCTGAAGATGGCCCACGCCTCTCGCGCCCAGGTGATCGCCGAAGGCATCGAGATTCCGGAAGAGCTGGCCGTGCTCTCGGAGATGGGCGTGGACCTGGTGCAGGGCTACCTGCTCGGCCGCCCCAACGAAACGCCGCCGCGTGACGCCCGCGGCCTGCTTCCGGAAGTCGACAACGCCGGCACCCTGCTTGCCGAGGATCAATCCGACCTCGAGCCGCTGCTGCTGGAGCAACCGGCCGTGCGCGACAGCACGCCCATCGGCGATGTACTGGAAGCCTTCCGCGCCCAGGCCAACCTCAACTCCCTGGCCGTACTCGACAGCCACGAGCAGCCGGTAGGCATCGTCCATCGGCACGCGCTGTCCGACGCCTTGCTCAAGCCCTTCGCGCCGGAGCTGTATGCGCGCAAGCCGATCAGCCGGTTGATGAGCGACGACTTCCTCGCGGTAGAGCGCAGCCAGTCGCTGCAGCAGGTCAGCCGCCTGCTCACCAGCCGCGCGCGGCAGCGCATCGAGGAAGACTTCATCATCACCCTGAACGGCCGCTACCTCGGCCTGGGCCGGGTGATCGACGTGCTCAAGCTGATCACCGAGCAGAAGATCCGCCAGGCCCGCCACGCCAACCCGCTGACCCTGCTGCCGGGCAACGTGCCCATCCAGCAGTGCCTGTCGCGCCTGCTGCAGCAAGGCCGCGAAGCCGTGGTGTGCTACGTCGACATCGACAGCTTCAAGCCCTTCAACGATCTCTACGGCTATGCGCGCGGCGATGAGGTACTGCTCTGCCTGGCGCAGTGCCTGGGCGAGCGCGTGGACCCGACGCGGGACTTCGTCGGCCACATCGGCGGCGACGACTTCATGCTGGTGCTGGGGACGCAGGACTGGCGCGAACGCCTCAATCACCTGCTGGAGGATTTCCAGGGGCAGTGCCGGCGCTTCTACAGCCGCGAGCACCTGGACGCGGGCTGCTTCGTCGCGCACAACCGCCAGGGGCGACGCGAGGAATATCCGCTGCTGTCACTGTCGATCGGCGTCGTGCACGTGAAGAGTGGCGCCGGGCAGCGCCTGGATGCCAGCCAGTTGGCCGGGCTGGCATCGGAGGCCAAGCGCCACGCGAAGAACATGCCGGGCTACAGCCTGCACATCCTCACCGCCGAATGAGTCAGAGGCCCAGCTGGCGAGCGCGTGCTTCGTAGCGCTCGGCCAGGGCTTCATCGGCCTCCAGGCCTGGGCCGCCGCTGCGATACAGCTCGCCGAGCTTGCGCGCCGCCAGCGGGTGGCCCGCCTCGGCTGCCTGGCCCCAGTAGCGCGCGGCTTCCTGCGCATCACCGGCATGGCGGGTATCGCCCTTGAGTGCCTGCACGCCCACCTGGTACGCCGCCTTGTGGTCCCCCGCCGAAGCAGCCAGACGCAGCAGACGCAGGCCTTCCTCGCGAGCGCCGAAACCCTGTCCGCGGAACAGCAGCAGGTGCCCGTAGAAGCTCTGCGCCCCTACATCTCCGAGCGCTGCCATGCGCGAAAACTGGCCCTGCATCCAGGCCCAGGAACGCGGCTGGCGAACCATCCACGGCCAGCCCATCAGGCGTCGCGCCACGGCGTAACTCAACCGCGCACGCTGGCGCCAGAACAGCTCGCGGGGTGTCGCCACGTCAGAGCTCCTCGGGGTACTCGAACTCGAAGACACGCGCCACTTCCGCCGCATGCCAGCCGGCGGCGGCGGGGCCATCCGGCGCGCCGGAGAAGCGGCCCAGGCGCTCGACGTACTCGAAGAAACCGGTTCGCGGCAGGCGGCTGGCGCCCTGGCTGATCACCAGCGAGCTGCGCAGCGGACGACCACCCCGGGCATCCAGCGCCGCCAGGTGTTCCAGCGCGGCGGTCAGCACGGTCATCGCCGGGGTCGGCAGTTGCAGGCGCTCGATCAGCGCGCGGTAGGTGAGCAGATGGCGTTGGCGGCGAGCGTCTTCCAGCTCGCCGAGCAGGCCTTCCCAATGCTTGCGACTGATCTGCACGCTCAAGAAGCGGACTCCCCAGTGCCCAGGGCACGACGCAGGCCATGCTGGATGGCGTCGCTGGCTTCGCGCTCGCCGTTCTCGATCAGTTCCAGGTAGGACGGGCTGATACCCACCGAACGCGCGAGCGTTTCAAGGGATAGGCCACGGGCTTCACGCAGTGTTTTCCAGTCCGGCTTCTCGTCGAGTGCCGGGGCGGCAACGGGCTTGACGACCTGGGCGACGCCACGGCCGGCGGCAGCCAGCAGGGCCTGGTATTCAGCCCAGGGAACCACGGCGTACTCCGCTTCGCCGTCACGCATGATGACTTGAACGTTCATGACAACACTCCTTGCAGGCGGCCATCTTAACAGCCTGATGCGCGCCTGTGCCGGCTATACTGCGCACCGCCTCTCGCCACCAGACATGGGGACCGACTTGCCGCGCTTCCTTCCGCTCTGCCTCTGCCTGGCCAGCGCCCTGTGTGGTGCCGAGGAACTGCGCTGGGGCTATTCGCCAAGCAACGGCATGCCCTACGCAGAAAGTATCGACCATGAATTGGCACCTGGCTTCATCCGCGATCTGGGCGAAAGCGTCGGACAGCGTCTGGGGCTCGAGGTTCGCTTCGTGGAAACGCCGGACAAGCGCGCAGAACCGGCCCTCGCCCAGGGCGCGATCCACCTGCTGTGCATCAACAATCCGCAGTGGATGAAGGCGCCGGAAAAGCTGCACTGGTCGCCGAGCCTGTTCGAGGAAGAGGACGCCCTGGCCCAGCGTGCGGACGCGCCACCGGTGGAGAATCTCGCGCAGCTGCACGACATCCGCATCGGCACCAGCCTGGGCTACGTCTACCCCGCGCCGCTGATGCAAGCCTTCGCCGAAGGCCGTGTGAAGCGCGCCGACGTGCGCGACCTGGATACCCGCCTGCACATGCTCGAAGCCCATCGCCTGGACGCACTGATCGAGATGCGCCGCCCGCTGGAGTTCCTCCTCGCGCAGCACCATGAACTGCCCGTGGCGATCAACAGCAGCAATGTGCAGCGCTACTCCATCCACTGCTCGTACGGTCCGGCGCTACCGCTCCCCGCCGAACGACTGGACGCCGTGCTGCAGGCCATGGTGAACGATGGCTCGATCCAGCGCCTGCTTGGCGAACAGACTGCACGGCTGAGTCAGAGACGCTGAATCGCTTCCGGCGGCGGTAGTTGCTTCAGGGCTTCGCGGGTTTCCACGCCTTGCGCATCGCGCCAGACCTTGAAGGCATCGATCTCCGATTGCCAGCGACGAATCACCCAGGCCAGCACCGCCAGGTCGTCGAGAAAACCGACGCCCAGTAGCCAGTCGGGGACCAGGTCCACCGGTGAGAGGAAGTACAACAGCGCCGCCACCACCGAGACCAGCGCCTGGGAACTGATGCCGCGGTAATCGCCACGCACCCAGGCCACCAGCAACTCCTGCAGCAGCTTCAGATCGGTCTTGGCCAGCTTGACCCGGCCACTCTTGCGCGACACCGCAAACAGCAGCGCCGGCAATCTCCCGCCAGCGATGAAACGGCTGGCGAGCTTCAGGAAACGGTCAAATCCCGGAGGCTTTTTCATCGATTCACCTCGATAGGAAAGTTCGTACAAAGCAGGTTCAGGTTATCCACCTTTCCTGTGGATAACTCTGTTGAAAGCCACCCTCGATATCGCCCAAACGCCCGAGCCATGAGGGCTGCAGACAGATCGGCGATTTTTTGTTCAGCCCTGTAAATGCGTTAAAAATCATGCAGTTGCGGCTAAGCGATGGGCTCATCAATGTCAAGGGGAGGACATTGTTTCATCTGCGTCAAATATGTGCATAAGGGTAACACCGGTCCCAAGGTTACTCCCTTTCAGACCCGGCGGTCAGCGCAGCGTTCCAGAGCGCTTCCCGCACAAATGAAAACGCCCCGTGGGTAACGGGGCGTTTTCTCTGGTACGAAGGTACTCAGTTATTGCTTGGGCGCTTCCGCGGCCGGCGCAGGAGCTTCGGCTTCAGGCTGGTTCGGGTCCTTGATGGCCAGCAGCTCCAGGTCGAACACCAGGACCGAGTTGGCCGGGATGGTCGGGCTCGGGCTCTGGGCGCCGTAGGCCAGCTCGCTCGGGATGAAGAGCTTGATCTTCTCGCCGACGTGCATCAGTTGCAGGGCTTCGACCCAACCCGGAATCACGCCGCCAACCGGCAGGTCGATCGGGCTGCCACGCTGGATGGAGCTGTCGAAGACCGTACCATCGACCAGCTTGCCTTCGTAGTGAACGGTGACGACGTCGGTGGCCTTGGGCTGCGCGCCGTCGGCTTTCTTCACGACTTCATACTGCAGGCCGGACTTGGTGGTGACCACGCCCTCACGCTTGCCGTTTTCCTCGAGGAATTTCTTACCGGCTTCCAGGGCCTCGGAATTCTTCTTGGCGACCTGCTCTTCAGCGCGCTTCTGCAGGGCAGTGAAGGCTTCGGTCAGCTCTTCGTCGGTCAGCTTCTGCTTCTGCTTGCCGACGGCGTCTTCGATACCCAGGGCGACGGCTTTCGAATCCAGGTCATTCATGCCTTCCTGGGCGAGGCTCTTGCCCATGTTCAGGCCGATGCCGTAGGAGGCTTTCTGCGCAGGAGTCTTGAGTTCCACTTCGGCGGCCTGTTTGTCGCAGCCCGCGAGAACCAGGCCGACCAGCGCGATCGCTGCCGCCAACCGATGTTGTTTCATGCTGAATCCTTGTCTTTGCGCCGTCATGGCTGAAGTAATGAAGCCGCGAGCTTATCAGGCGCTCGTGGCCAGTGGCTATGGGCAATAGGAACCACTACCGGGGGAGAAGTTCCCACAGCAAACTTATAAGAAAATTAACAGGATAAGTCAGACGGCCAGCACGGAATCGCTGTGATCGAAACGAGCAACTTTCGACGGGAAGCTTCGCAGGAAAGCCCGTTGCCGATAAAAAGGCAGGCAAAGAAAAAGCCCTCAGGTATTGCTACCTGAGGGCTTTTCGAATTGTGGCGCAGCGGACGGGACTCGAACCCGCGACCCCCGGCGTGACAGGCCGGTATTCTAACCGACTGAACTACCGCTGCGTCGGACCTCGAGTGGTGGGTGATGACGGGATCGAACCGCCGACCCTCTGCTTGTAAGGCAGATGCTCTCCCGGCTGAGCTAATCACCCTTCGTCTCGAAGTGGGGCGCATTCTACGGAGGACATTGATACCTGGCAAGCCCCCGGATGAAAAAAATTTTCAGATGTTCCAAAGGCTTAGATGAAGAGAGCGAATGACGAAACGGGGTTGGCCTGAACCGCGCCGAACGGAATAATGCATCCTTTGTGTCCAGGAGTTAGCCCCTCATGTGGTTCCGCAACCTGCTCGTATACCGACTCACCCAGGATCTGCAGATCGACGCCGATGCCCTGGAGAAAGCCCTGGCCAGCAAGCCGGCGCGCTCCTGCGCCAGCCAGGAACTGACTACCTACGGTTTCTCCGCGCCTTTCGGCAAGGGCCCGGACGCCCCGCTGGTGCACGCCAGCGAAGGCTTCGTCCTGGTCAGCGCACGCAAGGAAGAGCGCATTCTCCCAGGCAGCGTCGTGCGTGACGCGCTCAAGGAGAAGGTCGACGAGATCGAAGCCACGCAGATGCGCAAGGTCTACAAGAAGGAACGCGACCAGATCAAGGACGAGATCGTCCAGACCCTGCTGCCGCGCGCCTTCATCCGTCGTTCGGTGACTTTCGCCGCCATCGCCCCGAGCCTCGGCCTGATCCTGGTCGATACCTCAAGCGCGAAGAAGGCCGAAGATCTGCTGTCGACCCTGCGCGAAGCTCTGGGCTCGCTGCCGGTTCGCCCGCTGACCGTGAAGACCGCACCGACCGCCACCCTGACCGACTGGGTGAAGACCCAGGAAGCCGCCGGCGACTTCTTCGTCCTCGACGAGTGCGAGCTGCGTGATACCCACGAAGACGGCGGTGTGGTGCGTTGCAAGCGCCAGGACCTGACCAGCGAGGAAATCCAGCTGCACCTGACCTCCGGCAAGCTGGTCACCCAGCTGTCCCTGGCCTGGTCGGACAAGCTGTCCTTCGTCCTCGACGACAAGGTCGCGATCAAGCGCCTGCGTTTCGAAGACATGCTGCAGGAAAAGGCAGAGCAGGACGGCGGCGAAGACGCCCTCGGCCAGCTCGACGCCAGCTTCACCCTGATGATGCTGACCTTCGCCGAGTTCATCCCGGCGCTGATCGAAGCACTCGGCGGCGAAGCGATGCCCGAAGGCATCTGATGCCCCTTCAGGCGCCGCGTTCGCGCGGCGCCTGACACCATAAAAGGCCCACATAAAAAGAAGGACGGCCCATGCGTGCTCTCATCCTGCTCAGCCGCTTCATGGGCAACACCTTCGCCCTCTGGGTGCTGCTCTTCGCCATCCTGGCGTTCTTCGTTCCCTCCCTGTTCACCCCGCTCACCGTCGCCATCGTGCCCATGCTCGGCGTGGTGATGTTCGGCATGGGCCTGACGCTCAAGGTCGAGGACTTCGCCGAAGTCGCCCGGCATCCCTGGCGCGTCACCCTCGGCGTGATCGCCCATTTCGTCATCATGCCCGGCATGGCCTGGCTGCTCTGTCAGCTGATGCACCTGCCGCCGGAAATCGCCGTGGGCGTCATCCTGGTCGGCTGCTGCCCCAGCGGCACCGCCTCCAATGTGATGACCTGGCTGTCGCGCGGCGACCTGGCGCTGTCGGTGGCCATCGCGGGCGTAACCACCCTCCTCGCCCCGCTGCTCACCCCGGCGCTGATCTGGCTGCTGGCCTCGGCGTGGCTGCCGGTGTCCTTCGGTGCACTGTTCTGGTCGATCCTGCAGGTCGTCGTGGTGCCCATCGTCCTCGGCCTCGCTGCCCAGCGCCTGCTCGGCGCGCGGGTGCGCCATGTGGTGGAGGTGCTGCCGCTGATTTCGGTGATCTCCATCGTGATCATCGTCGCCGCGGTGGTCGCCGCCAGCCAGGCGAAGATCGCCGAATCCGGCCTGCTGATCATGGCCGTGGTGATCCTGCACAACGGCTTCGGTTTCCTGCTCGGCTACTTCACCGCCAAGGTCTTCGGCCTGCCGCTGGCGCAGCGCAAGTCACTGGCGCTGGAAGTCGGCATGCAGAACTCCGGCCTTGGCGCGGCCCTGGCCAGCGCGCACTTCTCGCCGCTGGCGGCAGTGCCCAGCGCGCTGTTCAGCGTCTGGCACAACATCTCCGGCGCCACGCTTTCCACCTGGTTCCGCCGAATGACCGACGAGCCATCGGTCCGGGAAAAGGCCCCGCAATAGGGCAGGAAACCGGCGCCGGCTTGCCCGGCGCACCGGTTTTGTGCAAAATACTGCACATTGTGAGGACGACCTCACCACCTTCCGGTGCTCCAGCGGGGACGGCCCTCCATACCTTCCACCGTCTGGAGAGTTCCATGTCCTGGATCATTCTGTTCGTCGCCGGCCTGTTCGAAGTCGCCTGGGCCGTCGGATTGAAATACACCGAAGGTTTCACCCGTCCGATACCGACCGCTCTGACCGTGCTGGCGATCATCACCAGCATGGGCCTGCTTGGCCTGGCCATGAGAAATCTGCCGCTGGGCACCGCCTACGCCATCTGGACCGGCGTTGGCGCGGTGGGCACCGTCATCGTCGGCATCGTGCTGTTCGGCGAGTCCATGGCGCCGGTACGCCTGCTCAGCGTCGCGCTGATCCTGTGCGGACTGGTCGGACTGAAATTGAGCCACTGACGCTGTATCGGTTCTCGATACCGGCGGGCTGTCGCTTTCCCGAAAATTTGTCGGTATGCTGCGGGCCACTGTGTTTGCTTGGGTCACTGTGGCTCGTGACCAGGTGGGGCCACGCCCCGCCAACCGGCTTCGACTGCACCTTGCAACTCAGGACGAGCGCGGACTTTTCCGCAAAACAATATTCAATTGTTCAAGGTGTATTTCCATGTCGAATCGTCAGACCGGCACCGTCAAGTGGTTCAATGACGCCAAGGGCTTCGGCTTCATCACTCCGGAAAGCGGCAACGATGTCTTCGTTCACTTCCGCTCCATCCAGGGCAACGGCTTCAAATCGCTGCAGGAAGGCCAGAAGGTCTCCTTCGTAGTAGTTGAAGGCCAGAAGGGCCTGCAGGCTGACGAAGTTCAGGTTATCTGAACCGCGACACGCCCATGAAAAAGCCCCGGCATTGCCGGGGCTTTTTCTTTGCCGCAAGAATAGTCAGCGCGCCGCACCACGCAGCACGGCGACCTGCTCCTGCAGCGCCAGGCGCTTGGCCTCCTCCGGCGCCACCGGCTGACCGGCCACCAGGCAGACCCGCGACCACAGGCGGCGCAGGAAGCCCTTGTTCGGATCGCGACTGAAGAAGCTGCCCCACAGCCCTTGCAACGCCATCGGGATCACCGGCACCGGGGTCTCCTCGATGATGCGTTCCACGCCACCGCGGAACTCGTTCATCTCGCCGTCCAGGGTCAGCATGCCTTCGGGGAAGATGCATACCAGCTCCCCTTCTCGCAGGTACTCGGCGACCTTGGCGAAAGCCTTCTCGTAGGTCGCGGCATCTTCGTTACGCCCGGCGATGGGTACCGCGCCCGCGGTGCGGAAGATGAAGTTCAGTACCGGGATGCGGAAGATCTTGTAGTACATGACGAAGCGCACCGGACGGCGCACGGAACCGGCGATCAGCAGCGCGTCGACGAAGGACACGTGGTTGCACACCAGCACGGCCGGGCCTTCGTCGGGGATGGCTTCGAGGTTGCGATGGTCGACCCGGTACATCGAATGGGTCAGCAGCCACACCAGGAAGCGCATGGTGAACTCGGGCACGATCTTGAAGATGTACACGTTCACCGCGACGTTCATCAGCGAGAGCACGAGGAACAGCTCGGGGATCGTCAGCTTCGCCACCGACAGCAGCAGGATCGAGACGATCGCCGCGACCACCATGAACAGCGCGTTGAGGATGTTGTTGGCGGCGATCACCCGGGCGCGCTTGTCCTCCTCGGTACGCGCCTGGATCAGCGCGTACAGCGGCACGATATAGAAGCCACCGAAGATGCCGATGCCGAGGATATCCGCCAGCACCGCCCAGGACTGCGAGTGCTCCAGCACCGCCAGCCAGTTGTAGGGCTGCTCGCCCTGCGGGAAGCCACCCGAATGCCACCACAGCAGGATGCCGAACAGGCTCAGGCCAATGGAGCCGAAGGGCACCAGGCCGATCTCGACCTTCTTGCCGGAGAGCTTTTCGCAAAGCATCGAGCCCAGCGCGATGCCCACCGAGAACACGGTGAGGATCAGCGTCACCACGCTCTCGTCGCCGTGCAGCAGTTCTTTGGCATAGGTCGGGATCTGCGTCAGGTAGACCGCGCCGAGGAACCAGAACCAGGAGTTGCCCACCAGCGAGCGCGACACTGCCGGACGCTGGCGCAGGCCGAGCAGGAGGATGCTCCAGGACTGACGGAAGATGTTCCAGTCGACCTTCAGGTCCGGCAGCGCGGCGGCGGCGCGAGGAATCTTGCGGCTGGCGAGGAAGCCGCAGACGGCCACCAGCACCACGGCAATGCCGACGCCGGCGGCATAGTCCTGCCGCGACATCAGCACGCCTGCGCCGATCGTCCCGCAGAGGATGGCGAGGAAAGTGCCCATTTCCACCAGGGCGTTGCCGCCGACCAGCTCGTCCTCGCGCAGGTGCTGCGGCAGGATCGAGTACTTCACCGGGCCGAACAGCGCCGAGTGGGTGCCCATGGCGAACAGTGCAAGGAACAGCAGCGGCAGGCTGCCGAACACGAAGCCCGCGGCGCCCACCGCCATGATCACGATCTCGGCCAGCTTCAGCGCGCGCATCAGCGCGTCCTTGTTGAACTTCTCGCCGAACTGTCCGCCGAGGGCGGAGAACAGGAAGAACGGCAGGATGAACAGCAACGCGCAGAGGTTGACCAGCAGGTTGCGGTCACCGCCGACGGTGAGGTGGTAGAGGATCGCCAGGATCAGCGACTGCTTGAAGATGTTGTCGTTGAAGGCACCCAGCAGCTGGGTGATGAAGAAGGGCAGGAATCGCTTGGTGCCCAGCAGGGCGAATTGCGAGTGTTGAGACATCGTCCTTGTATACCTGCGTAGCGGCCTTGAGCCGGAATGACAGCACGGATATGACGGCAACAGCGTGAAGAAAAGCCACATTTCCCGCACAAATCCATTCGAACAGTGCAATCGGTGCATGAAAAAGCCCGTCGCGAAGGACGGGCTTTTCACCGAGCCGGGAAGACGTCAGAAGCCGACGCTGCCCTGCACGTAGAAGGTGCGCGGCTCGCCGAGGTAGATACCGGCGTTGTTGTCGCTGGAGCGGGTGTAGTTCATCTGGTCGAAGATGTTCTTCACTCCGGCGGCGACCTTCAGGTTCGACGCCTGCGGGCCGAAGTCGTAGCCCACGCGGGCGTTCCACAGCACGTAGCCGGGGATGTTGCCGTACTGGCCGTCGGCAGTTGGCTCGGTGATGTAGTCGCCGGTGAAGCTGCCGTTGGAGTTGGTGGTCGGGCCGGGCGCACGCTGCTTCGACTGGGCGAAGCCGTCGAAGTTGTAGGTCCAGCGGTCATGCTCGTAGCGCAGGCCGATGGTCGCCACCTGGCGCGAGTAGAGCGGCAGGTCACGGCCCTTGAAGCCGGGGATCTCGCCTTCGTAGGTCGCGCGGGTGTAGGTCAGGGTGCCGTAGGCGGTCAGGCCGGCAAGGACCGGGTCGAGCGCAGCCATGTCGTAGTGCGCCGAGGTCTCGATGCCCTGATGCTTGGTGGCGCCCAGGTTGGTCCAGCCCACGTCGTTGCTGATGTACTGCAACTCGTCGTCGAAGTCGATGTAGAACAGCGTGACCTCGCCACCCCAGGTGCCGTTGTCGTAGCGGGTGCCCACTTCGTAGGTCTTCGCCTTCTCCGGCTGCAGGCCGCTGGCAGTGTCGTTGCCGCTGCCGCCCTGGCCGAGCTGGAAGTACTGCAGGCTGCCGAAGGAGGTCTCGTAGTTGGCGAACAGCTTCCACTCGTCCGACAGGTGATACATCACCGCCAGCGCCGGCAGCGGCTCGTTGTAGTCCTTGCTGCGGTTCTTTTCCTGGACCGGCTTGCCCTTGTTGTCGATCACCGGGCGCTCGTGCCAGTCGGTGGAGATGCGCTCGAAGCGGATCCCCGGGGTGACGGTCCAGTTGCCCACGTCGATCTTGTCGTCGAGGTAGATGGAGTTCGCCTCGGTGCCGCCGGTGCGGTCCTGGTAGGTGTGCCCGTCGCCGCCGGGAGTCGGCAGTGTGGTCGGGATGTTGTTGATCAGGGCAACCTGGCTGGCGCGCTCGTGCATCGCTTCCTTCAGGTAGCGGTAGCCGATGCTCGCTTCCTGGGTGGTCGGGCCGACCATGAAGATCTTCGACACGCGCGGCTCGATACCGAAGGTGTGGTAGTCGCGCGGGTACGACGCCAGGGTCTTGAGGTCGCGGTTGGCGATGGTGCTGCCGCGGAAGCTGTCGCTGTAGTAGGTCAGCACTTCGACCTGGGTGAGGTCGTCGATCTGCCGCTTGTACTTGAACGAGAAATCCTTGCGACGGCCGGTGAAGTTGTCATAGTCGCGCACCGACTGGTACGGGTCCTTGTCGAACTGCGCCTGGGTCAGGCCGCCGGGCATGTCGGCGCTGCCGTCGTAGTAGTGGAAGTTGGCGGAGAACTCGTCGGCGTCGGTGGGTGCCCAGTGGGTCTTGAACATCACGTCGTCGATATCGGTGGCGTCGTTGCTGTCGCGGTAGCCCGCGCCTTTCACGCCCGAGTACAGCAGCGCAGCGCCCATGCCGTTGTCGGCGGTGCCGCCGAGGAAGGCGTTGTAGAGCTTCTTCCAGCCGCCGTGGGAAGCGGTTTCCACGGTGCTGCCGACATCGCCGGAGAATTCCTTGGGAATCGCGCGGGTGACGAAGTTGATCACCCCGCCGACGTTCTGCGGTCCATAGCGCACGGAACCGGCGCCACGCACGACGTCGACGCTGTCGAGGTTGCCCACCGACAGCGGGAACATCGACAGCTGCGGCTGGCCGTAGGGTGCCACGGCGGCGGGGACGCCATCGATGAGCACGGTGGAGCGCGGCGACAGGCGCGAGGTCAGGCCGCGCACGCCGACGTTGAGGGAAACATCGCTGCCGCCGGTGCCGTTGTTGTTCTGCACCTGCACGCCGGGAATGCCGCGCAGCACGTCGCGCACGTTCTGCGCGCCTTCCTCGATCATCTGCTCGCGACGCACCACGGTGCGTGCGCCGGGGTGGTTCTGCACCACCTGCTGATCGGCCTCGCCGAGCCAGTCACCGACCACGGTGACGGTCTCCAGCTCCTTGGTCTCTTCCTCGGCCTGCGCTGGCAGCAGCGGCGTGGCCAGGGCTACGGCGATCGCCAGGCGCGACCACGAACGAACGTGCGACATGCTTCCCCCTCCCCGGGTACTTCGTGAAGGGGCGGGAAATTAGAACTGATTGTAAATTTTGTAAATGCAAATGTATCGCAAATGACAAAATATTCCGGTTGACTCAGATTCTCTTTTCGGCATCTCGAACGACTGTTCATCAGCCACGGCAATAGGCCAGCAGCCCTTCGGTGGCGGGCTCTGGCCGATAACGACGCCGGAAAAATCAGACGGGACGGAAAGACCGCGCACAGGCCTGACGGTATTCGCCGGGGCCGACGCCATAGGCCTGCTTGAACTGCCGGCTGAGGTGACTCTGGTCGGCGAAGCCCAGCTGCATCGCCACGTTCACCGGCATGCAGCCCTGCTTGAGCAACGCCCTCGCCTGCTCCAGCCGGCGCTGCTTGAGCCAGGCATGGGGCGGCAAGCCGGTGGCCTTGCGGAACACGCGGGCGAAGTGGAAGGGCGACAGCCCGACGGCGGCGGCCAGTTCTTCCAGCGACGGCGGCTCCATCAATCGCGAGCCGAGCAGCTCGCGGGCGCGAGCCACAGCCACGGGCTCTTTGCCCGCTGGCGGTGCCTCGGGAATCCGCGCATGGCGCTGGAACAGCAGCAACAGCGCCTCGCGCCAGCAGGTCTGGCGCTGCAGCACGGTGGCGTCGGAATCCACCAGGCGGTGGGCGGCGAACAGCGCCTGCACCAGCTCCGGGTCGAACACCACGCTGGCATCGAACGACGGCGTACCGCCTCCGCCGAGCTCCAGCTCCTCCAGCACACCGGAAACCTGCGCCAGCTCCGGGTAGAAGCCGCGGTAGCGCCAGCCGGCCTCGTCGGCCTTGGAACCGGTGTGGACTTCGTCGGGATTGATCAACACCACGCTGCCGGCCGGGGCGAAGTGCTCGGCGCCGCGATGGTGGAAGCGCTGCGCGCCCTGCTCGATCATGACGAAAGCGAAGCCTTCATGGACGTGGGGCGAGAACACCTGCTCGATGTAGCACGCGTGCAGCAGCTCGACGCCGCCCAGCTCCTGGGCGCGCCAGAAGCGGGTGCGTTCGCCGCTCGCGTTGTGTTCTGCCATGCACTACTCCGCCCTGGAATGATCTAAACGCCGAGCCATTGCTGGCACCTCTGTGCCTGTGCTTGCCCTCACCCCAGTCCTCTCCCAGGGGGAGAGGGGTCAATCCGTGCCGGCTGACATAACGGTTTCATCCTGCGCCGATCGGTCCCCTCTCCCCTGGGGAGAGGGTTAGGGTGAGGGGTCTTGAGCCGCGAACAGAGTATCACTCAGCCGTTGAAACCGGCTTCCAGCGCGGCCTTCACCTGCGGCCATTCCTGGTCGGTGATGCTGTAGAGGATGGTGTCGTCCAGCCGCCCGCCGGCCAAGCGCCGGTGGTTACGCAGTACGCCCTCGCGCACCGCGCCGAGCTTCTCGATGGCGCGCTGGGAGCGCTCGTTGCTGGCGGCGGTCTTGAACTGCACGCGGACCATCTTCCAGCTGTCGAAGGCGTGGCGCAGCATCAGGTACTTCATCGTGGCGTTGAGGCCGCTGCCGTGCTGGGCCTGATCCAGCCAGGTGGCGCCAATCTCGCAGGCCGGCAGCGCCGGGAGAAAATCCATGAAGCGCGTGGTGCCGACGATCTGGTTGCCCAGGCGTACCACCAGCGGCAGGGCGCGGCCCTCGCGCTGGTCCGCCAGGCCCTGGCGGTACCAGTCCGGGCGCCCCGGCGCACTCATGAACTGCAGGACGTCGCGGTTCTGTTCCGCCAGCGTCACCAGGTCCGGCACGTCGGCCTCCACCATCGGCTCCAGGCGCAGGGCCCCGCGCTGCAAGGTGATGGGTAACGGTCTGAACATGGCGCCCTCCTCGAAACTCGACGCGAAATCATCGCTCACATCAGAGCGTAGCGGCCCGCTGAAGTGCCGCGCGCCGGCAGGCGCACGACAGACGGACCGCGAAAAGGCCGGCAAGCTACCAGCCCGGCGCTCCGCCCTCAAGTGTGAGCCGCGACACAGCACCACTGAGACATTGGTAGCAGGCGTCTGACAGTTCCGGACTTTGGTGCGAAACTGCTGCCAGTGCTCCTGCGGGGGAGCCAGTTCACTTCCGGAGTCAGCATGTCGTTGTCCAGTGGGTTGATCGCAACGGTCGCCCTGCTCTACATGGCGGTCCTGTTCGCCATCGCGTTCTATGGCGACCGCCGTCGCGCCCCACTTTCGCCGCGCGTCCGCGCCTGGGTCTACAGCCTGTCCCTGGCGGTCTACTGCACCAGCTGGACCTTCTTCGGCGCCGTCGGCCAGGCCGCCGACCAGCTGTGGTCCTTCCTGCCGATCTATGTCGGCCCCGTGCTGCTGATGCTCTTCGCGCCGTGGGTGCTGCAGAAGATGATCATGATCAGCAAGCAGGAGAACATCACCTCCATCGCCGACTTCATCGCCGCGCGCTACGGCAAGTCCCAGGCGCTGGCGGTCGTGGTGGCGCTGATCTGCGTGGTCTGCGTGCTGCCCTACATCGCCCTGCAGCTCAAGGGCATAGTCCTCGGCGTCAACCTGCTGATCGGCGCCGGCCCCGACTCCAGCGGCATCCGCGCCCAGGACACGGCGCTGATCGTGTCGCTGATCCTCGCGCTGTTCACCATCGTCTTCGGTACCCGCAACCTGGACGTCACCGAGCACCACCGCGGCATGGTGCTGGCCATCGCCTTCGAGTCGCTGGTCAAGCTCACCGCCTTCATCGCCGTCGGCATCTTCGTCACCTACGGCCTCTACGACGGCTTCGGCGACCTGGTCGACAAGGCCCGCGTCGCCCCGCAGCTCAACGAGTACTGGAAGGAGACCGTGCACTGGCCGGCGATGCTGCTGCAGACCGGCGTGGCGATGACCGCGATCATGTGCCTGCCGCGTCAGTTCCACGTGCTGGTGGTGGAGAACATCGAGCCGCGCGACCTCAACCTGGCGCGCTGGGTGTTCCCGATCTACCTGGTGCTGGCCGCGCTGTTCGTGGTGCCCATCGCCCTCGCCGGGCAGATGCACCTGCCCGCCGGCGTGATGCCCGACTCCTTCGTGATCAGCCTGCCGCTGGCCGAGGCGCATCCGGCGCTGGCCCTGCTGGCCTTCATCGGTGGCGCTTCGGCGGCCACCGGCATGGTGATCGTGGCCAGCGTGGCCCTGTCCACCATGGTCTCCAACGACATGCTGCTGCCCTGGCTGCTGCGCCGCAAAGGCGAAGCCGAGCAGCCCTTCGAGGTGTTCCGCCACTGGCTGCTGACCGTGCGCCGGGTGAGCATCGCGCTGATCCTCCTGCTGGCCTACGTCAGCTACCGCCTGCTGGGCTCCACCGCGAGCCTCGCCACCATCGGCCAGATCGCCTTCGCCGCTATCGCCCAGCTGGGCCCGGCGATGATCGGCGCGCTGTACTGGAAGCAGGCCAACCGCCGCGGCGTGTTCGCCGGCCTCGCCGCCGGCTCGCTGCTTTGGGCCTACACCCTGGTGCTGCCGGTGGTCGCCAAGGGCCTGGGCTGGCCGCTGGAAACCTTTCCCGGCCTGGCGTGGCTCGCCGGCCGCCCGTTCGGCCTGTCCATCGAGCCGCTGACCCTCGGCGTGCTGCTCTCGCTGATCGGCAACTTCGCGCTGTTCGGGCTGGTCTCGGTGTTCTCCCGCACCCGCGTCTCCGAACACTGGCAGGCCAGCCGCTTCATCGGCCAGGAGATCTCCCAGAAGCTCAGCTCGCGCTCGATGCTCGCGGTGCAGCTGGAAGACCTGCTGATGCTCGCCGCCCGCTTCGTCGGCGAAGAGCGTGCACGGCAGAGCTTCATCCGCTTCGCCTATCGCCAGGGCAAGGGCTTCACCCCCAGCCAGAACGCCAACGACGAGTGGATCGCCCACACCGAACGCCTCCTCGCCGGCGTACTCGGCGCCTCCTCCGCGCGCGCCGTGGTGAAGGCCGCCATCGAAGGCCGCGAGATGCAGGTGGAGGACGTGGTGAAGATCGCCGACGAAGCCTCCGAGGTGCTGCAGTTCAACCGCGCACTGCTGCAGGGCGCCATCGAGAACATCACCCAGGGCATCAGCGTGGTCGACCAGTCGCTGCGCCTGGTGGCCTGGAACCACCGCTACATCGAGTTGTTCGAGTACCCGGACGGGCTGATCTACGTCGGCCGCCCGATCGCCGACATCATCCGCTACAACGCCGAGCGCAACCTCTGCGGACCGGGCGACCCGGACCTGCACGTCGCCAAGCGCCTGTACTGGATGCGCCAGGGCACGCCGCACACTTCCGAGCGGCTGTTCCCCAACGGCCGGGTGATCGAGCTGATCGGCAACCCCATGCCCGGCGGCGGCTTCGTCATGAGCTTTACCGACATCACCAACTACCGCGACGCCGAACAGGGCCTGAAGGACGCCAACGAAGGCCTCGAGCAGCGCGTGCAGGAACGCACCTTCGAGCTGTCGCAGCTCAACCAGGCGCTCACCGAGGCCAAGGGCACGGCCGAGGCGGCGAACCAGTCGAAATCACGTTTCCTCGCTGCGGTCAGCCACGACCTGATGCAACCGCTGAACGCCGCGCGGCTGTTCTCCGCCGCCCTCGCTCACCAGGAAAAACTGCCCGAGGAGGCCACCGAACTGGTGCGCCACCTGGACTCGTCGCTGCGCTCGGCAGAGGACCTGATCACCGACCTGCTGGATATCTCGCGTCTTGAGGGAGGGCGCGTCAGCGCCGACGTCGCGGCCTTCCCGCTGAGCAACCTGTACGACACCCTCGGCGTGGAATTCCGCGTCCTGGCCCAGGAACACGGCATCGACTTCCATGTGCGCGGCAGCAAGCTGCGCGTGGAAAGCGACATCAAGCTGCTGCGCCGCGTGCTGCAGAACTTCCTCACCAACGCCTTCCGCTACGCCAAGGGCCACGTGCTGCTCGGCGTGCGCCGCGAGGCCGGGCACCTGCGCCTGGAAGTCTGGGACCACGGTCCGGGCATCCCGCCGGACAAGCTCCAGGTGATCTTCGAGGAGTTCAAACGCCTGGACAGCCACCAGACTCGCGCCGAGAAGGGCCTGGGCCTCGGCCTGGCGATTGCCGACCGGCTGTGCAAGGTGCTCGGCCACCGCCTGGAAGTACGCTCCTGGCCGGGCAAGGGCAGCGTGTTCAGCGTCAGCGTGCCGCTGGCGCGCCAGCCGGCTCCGGCACCGCTCAACGGGCACAAGGTGGAAACCCCGGAACAGCTCAATGGCGCGCAGGTGCTCTGCGTCGACAACGAAGACAGCATCCTCACCGGCATGAACAGCCTGCTGACCCGCTGGGGCTGCCGCGTGCTCACCGCGCGTAGCCGAGAGGAATGCCAAGCGTTGCTCGAAGGCGATGCACGCCCGCAACTGGCACTGATCGACTACCACCTGGACGACGGCGAGTTGGGCACCGACCTCATGGCCTGGCTGCGCACCCGCCTGGGTGAACCGGTGCCGGGCGTAGTGATCAGCGCGGACGCGCGCCCCGAACTGGTGGCGCAGATCCACGCGGCGGGGCTGGACTTCCTGCCCAAACCGGTGAAGCCGGCGGCGCTGCGGGCGCTGTTGAGTCGGCATTTGAGTTTGCGCTGATGCTTCTCAGCGGGGGCTTGGTACCCTCTTTCTAACCCTCTCCCTGAAGGGAGAGGACTGGGGAGAGGGTCCTCCAGGCGACTCCGCCCCCGACTCAAGCCACCCTCCCCCGCCACTGCAACAACACCACCCCGGCGATGATCAGCCCGACGGCCAGCAGGCCCTCGGGCGACAGCCGCCGCACCGGGAAGCCGGCCCAGCCGAACTGGTCGCACAACGCCGACATCAGCATCTGCCCCGCCACCACGCAGGCCAGGAAAGTCGCCGCACCCAGCTGCGGCGCCAGCATCACCGCGACCGTCAGGTAGGCCGCGCCGAACAGCCCGCCCAGCCAGCCCCACCAGGGCGTGGTGGCGATGCCCGCCGCCGGTGGAAGCGGCACGCGGAAGGCCAGCAGCGCGATGATCACCGCCGCCAGGCTTACGCCCAGGGACGTCAGGCTGGCGCTCAGTGGGTGTCCCAACTGGCGGCCGAGCAGGGAATTGCTGCCGGCCTGCAGGGCGACCAGCGCACCTACACCGATGGCGGGCAGCAGAAGAAGCAGTTTCGACATCGACTTTCCTCCGTTTCTTGTCGATGCCTTCAGCTTCTGCTATCCATCCCGCGCATGGAAATGAATGATCGGTACAGCACAGATGCACTCGATTCATGACTTGCGCCGCATCGACCTCAACCTGCTGGTGATCCTCGATGCGCTGCTGGACGAGCGCCACGTCTCCCGCGCGGCCGAGCGGCTGGCGATGACACAGCCGGCGGTGAGCCATGCGCTCAACCGTCTGCGCGACCTGCTCGACGACCCGTTGCTGGTGCGCGCCGGCAACCAGATGCAACTGACCCGCCGCGCGTTCGAGCTGGCCGGGCCGCTGCGGGAAATCCTCGGCGGCGTGCGCCGGCTGGTACTGGGCGACGATTTCGACCCGGCCAGCGCCGAGTTGGAGTTGCGCCTGGGCATGTCCGACTACGGCACCTGGGTGGTACTGCCGGTCCTGCTGCCGCTCCTGCGCCGCGAAGCGCCGGGCATTCACCTGGACGTGCGCCAGGCCTCGCGTGTGGGCATGGCCGAGCAGGTGGCGAGCGGCGAGCTGGATGGTGCAATCGGGGTCTTCCCGATGCTGCCCGAAGGGCTGCGTGTGCAGCAGTTGTTCGAGGAACGCTTCGTCTGCCTGTGCTCGAGGGAAACCCTGGGCAAAAGACAGCGCCTGGACCTGGACGACTACCTCGCCGCCCCGCACCTGCGGGTCGCCCTGCAACAGAGCCCGGCGGAAGAGATCGACAGTCACCTGGAAAAACTCGGCCGGCGCCGTCAGGTGGCCGCCACCGTACCGCACTTCAGCGTCGCTCCCAGCCTGTTGGTGGGCACCGACCTGGTGCTGACCATCGCCGCGCGAATGCTCCCGGATGATCTCGAAAGCCAAGGCCTGGCGAGCTTCGAGCCGCCGCTGAAACTGGCACCGTTCGACTTCGTGCAGATCTGGTCGGAAACCAGCGAGGACGAGCCCGCGCGGCGCTGGCTACGTGGAAAACTGGCCGAGGTGGCCGGCCGGACCTGAGGCGTTACTCCGGCGTTTCCAGCCGGCGGAGGATTTCCCCGACACGCTCGCCGAGCATCTCGTTGGCCGAGCGTTTCAGGCCGCGCGCCAGCTCCACCAGCACCACCTGCTCGGCCACTGGCCGCAGGCGCTGGAAGACTTCGGCAAGGCGTTCGAGGTCCGCCGCGCCGGGCAGCAGGTCGGCGCCGGGCTTGTCCACCAGATGGGTCACCACCAGCCGCACGATGCCGGCGGCCAGGTGTTCGGTGTCGGTCCGCAGCACCGCCAGATGATCCAGCAGCGACGCCAGTGGAATCCCGGCGCGGTACAGTTCGACGCCGGCATTGAACAGGCGCGGGCTTGGAATGCTGATGCGTTCGCCATCGAAAGCCAGCAGGCCCTGCGCCAGCGCCTGGTCGATCACCGCATCATTCAACTCATCGCCGAACAGCGCCTGCAGCTCGCTGAACTCGATGCTGCCAGCGGACTCCAGGTTCCACGGCCCGACGATGGCTTCGTCGAGGCCGAGCACATGGTCCAGGTCGTGGCCATGCTCCCAGCTCTGCAGCAATTCCTTGATGTTGGCGATGTTGTAGCCGCGCTCCAGCAGGCGGTTGATCAGCCGCAGCCGGCGCAGGTGGCTGGCGAAATACACCCCGGCGCGGCCGCGGCGCTCGGGCGGCGGCAGCAGGCCGCGATCCTGATACGCGCGCAGGTTGCGCACCGTGGTGCCGCCTTCGCGGGCCAGCTCATCCACCGTGTACTCGCGCTCGTCCTCCACCGTGGAGGGCGCATCGTCCGGGCGTTGCAGCAGGCGCTGCAGCAGATTCAGGGGTGTGCTCATGGCGCGGATGATAGTCACCGTTGCGCCCTCAGAACAATCGAAAGCACTAGTCCCAAAGTGATCCGCCGCACAGCCCGGCAGCCCAACCAAAGACGGGAACTGCATCCGCCACAAATCCCCCGCCCCTCCACAACCCGCGCCGCCAGCGGCTCCGCGCCCCGGTAACACTCAGGGCCCGGCGCGCACGGCATGGCGCAACGCCCGCCGATGGGTCAGCATCGATCGTGACATTGCTCAATGTCACGATAACAATAACCAGCCTGGAGAAAGTCATGTCCCAAGGCGCCTGGGTGCCCACCCACGAAGACCTGCGGCACTTCCGCGAGACTCAGCAACTGGCCTACCGCTGCTGCGAAACCATTGCCGGCGAACTGCGTCCGGGCATCAGCGAGCGCGAGACCGCCGCCCTGATGAAAACCTGGCTGCTCGATCACGGCGTGCGCGACTGGTTCCACCAGCCCTTCGCCTGGTTCGGCCCGCGTACTTCGTTCAAGGGCTTCGACGGCCTGCGCCACCTGGGCGGCTTCAACCTGGCCTTCTACCCCGGCAAGCAGCGCCTGGAGGAAGGCATGCCGTTCATTCTCGACTGCGCGCCGACCCTGGGCGCCTACACCGCCGACGTCGGCTACTCCGGCGCGCTGGGCCACAACCTGCTGGTGGAGCGCCTGATGGACGACCTGCTGGCGCACCGCAACCTGATCGTCGAAAAGGTGCGCCAGCGCCTGCCCCTGGCCGAAGTCAGCCAGTCGGTGGACCGCCTCTGCCAGCGGCAGGGCACCCTGCCGCGGCACAAGGCCTACCCCTTCGAAGTGCTGGCCCACCGCGTGGAAAAACTCGGCGCGCGGGACAGCGGCCCGTCGCTGGCGCGCTTCGGCGTACGCAACATCGCCACGCTGATGAAGAACGCCCTGATCACCGGCCGCCGCGAAGGCTGGTCGCCGCTGTGGTCGAGCAACGACCGCTCGCAACACGCGCCGACACCCGGCCTCTGGGCGGTCGAGCCGCATCTGGGCCTGCGCGGTGTCGGCGCCAAGTTCGAGGAGCTGCTGGTGGTCACCGAAGACGACGCCTACTGGCTGGACGACGACCTGCCCCACGTGCGCCGCTGGATCGCCCGCGGCCTGATCAGCGCCCCGGCGCGGCGGGAGGTGGCATGAACGCGATGCTGGAGAAAGCGCTGCCAACGCCGGAGCGCCTCGACGTGCAATCGGGTAACGTGCGCCTGGCTGTATGGCGCTGGGGTGAGCCGCACCTGCCGATGGTGCTGTTCGTCCATGGCTATCCGGACAACCATGAAGTCTGGCTGCCGCTGATCCGTCGGCTGTCCGGGCGTTACCAGTTGGTCGCCTACGATGTGCGTGGCGCGGGCGAATCGGACAAGCCGCGCAAGACCCGCGACTACCGCCTGGAGCTGCTCAGCCAGGACCTCAAGGCCGTGCTCGATGCGGTCAGCCCGCAGCGCGCGGTGCACCTGGTGGCACACGACTGGGGCTCGATCCAGACCTGGGAGAGCGTCACCGATCCGCAGCTGCGCGCCCGAATCGCCTCCTACACCAGCGTCTCCGGCCCCTGCCTGGACCACGTCGGCTTCTGGATGCGCGACCGCCTGCGCCGCAAGACGCCACGCGCGTTGCTACAGATGATCAGCCAGCTGCTGCACTCCTGGTACATCTACTATTTCCACCTGCCGCTGCTGCCGTCGCTGTCGTGGCGCTTCGGCGCGGCGAAGGCCTGGCCGCAGTACCTGCGCAAGGTCGAAGGCATCCGCAACCCGGCACGCAACCCGCACCAGGCCAGCGACGGCGAGCACGGCGTGAAGCTCTACCGGGCCAACTTCATCACCTCGATCTTCAAGCCGCGCAAGCGCCATACCGAGGTGCCGGTACAACTCATCGTGCCGACCCGCGACCGCTACGTCGGCCAGCAACTGTTCCAGCAACTCTCGCTGTGGGCGCCGCGCCTGTGGCGCCGTGACGTCACTGCCGGGCACTGGCAGCTGCTCGCCGAACCGACCCGCCTGGGCGGCTGGATCGACGAATTCGTCAGCCACATCGAGGGCGGCGAAGCCACACCGGAACTGCAGCGCGCCGCACTGAAACCCGGCGCCGGCCCGTTCGCCGGCAAGCTGGTGGTGGTCACCGGTGCCGGCGGCGGCATAGGCCGTTCGACCCTGCTGAGCTTCGCCGAACGCGGCGCCAGCGTGCTGGCCGCGGACATCGACCCAGCCGCCGCCGAGCGCAGCGCCGAACTCGCCCGCGCGGTGGGCGCCAGCGCCTACAGCTATTGCGTGGACGTGGGCGACAGCGCCGCCATGGAGCGCTTCTCGCAGTGGGTGAAGAGCAGCCTCGGCGTGCCCGACGTAGTGGTCAGCAATGCCGGTATCGGCATGGCCGGACCGATGCTCAAGACCACTCCCGAGGAATGGGAGCGCCTGCTGCGCATCAACCTGTGGAGCGTGATCGACGGCTGCCGGCTGTTCGGCAAGCAGATGGTCGACAGCGGCAAGCCGGGGCACCTGGTCAACGTCGCTTCCGGCGTGGCCTTCGCGCCGTCGCGCAACTACCCGGCCTACGCCACCAGCAAGGCGGCGGTGCTGATGCTCAGCGAGTGCCTGCGCGCCGAGCTGGCGGGCAATGGCATCGGCGTCAGCGCGGCGTGTCCGGGCTTCGTCGATACCGGCATCGTCCAGGCCACCCGCTTCGCCGGACTGGATGACGAACAACAGGCGAAACACCGCGCGAAGGTGCAGCGCTTCTACCGTCGGCGCCGGCTCAGCCCGGACACCGTCGGCGAACGCATTACCCGCGCGGTGGAGCGCAACCAGCCGGTGGTGAAGGTTGGCAGCGAAGTGCATCTGGGCGCCCTGCAATGGCGCTTCATGCCCTGGCTGTCGCGCCTGTTCGCCCGCCTCAACCTGACTGCCTGAGAATCCCCATGAACGACCCTCATCACAAGCTGGTGCAACGCAAGGTGCAGTTCGACTACAGCGACTCGCCCCTGCACTGGATTCCCGGCGAGGCCGAGGCTTCGCACGTGGTCAACGTCATCCACATGATGCTGCCGGCCGGCGAGCTGTGGTTCTGCCGGCTGTACAACAAGGCCCTGCCCTTCGTGAAGGAAGGCAACCTGCGCGACGACGTGCAGGGTTTCATCCGCCAGGAAGCGATGCATGCCCGCGCCCACAACGGCGCATTGGAGCGCTACCTGAGCCATCACGGTATCGACTCGACGCGCTACCTGAAGGTCATGGACTACCTGTTCGAGCAGTTGCTCAGCGATACGCCGCTGGGCCTTACGCTGTTCAATCGCACGGCCTGGCTCAAGCGCTGGTGGATCGGCCAGCGCTGCGCCATCGTCGCGGCGGTGGAGCACTTCACCTGCGTACTCGGCAAGTGGATCCTGGAGGCCGATGCGCTGGACCGCGCCAAGGCCGACCCGGTGCTGCTGGACCTGTTCCGCTGGCACGGCGCCGAAGAAGTGGAGCATCGCAATGTCGCCCACGACCTGCACGTGCACCTGGGCGGCACCTTCGTCAGCCGCCAGCTGTGGATGTTCGTGGTCTGGCCGCTGATCATCTACCTGTTCGCCTTCGGCACCCGCACCCTGTCGCGCCAGGACCCGAGCATCGCCCGGCCACGCTCCTTTGCGGCGATCTGGCGCGACGGCTCGAAGTCCGGCGTGCTGCCGAAGATCAGCTCGGTGGCCACCAGCTTCCTGCGCTACTTCAAGCCCTGGTACCACCCCGACCACGAGGCCAATACCCAGGAAGCGCTGGACTACCTGGCCCGTTCGCCGGCCGCCAGCCGGGCCGCGCGCGCCTCGTAAGGCCTGCCGGCGCGCCCGCGCAGTGGATGCGCGGCGCGCGCCGATCGCATACTGCGGCATCCGTTACTCGATTCAGGGATGCCGCCGTATGCCGATGGGAACCTATCCGCTTCACCCCGCCCTTTCCTCCCGCGTGGAGCGCCTGCCGGAGCAGGTGGACGTGGTCATCGCCGGCAGCGGCATCATGGGTTGCGCCACCGCCTGGCAGCTCGCCGGCCTTGGCCTGAGCGTGCTGGTGCTGGACAAGGCCGGCCTCGCCAGCCAGCAGTCCACCCGCGCCTGGGGCTTCGTCCGCCAGCAGGCGCGCGACCCGGCGGAAGTGCCGCTGATGATGGCCGCCATCCCGCTGTGGGAACGTCTTGAAGAGCAGCTGCAACTACCGCTGGAATGGCGCCAGGGTGGCTGTCTGTACCTGGCTGAAACGCCGGAGCAGCAGCACAAGTACGAGGACTGGCTGAAGGTCGCCGCCAACTTCGGACTCGATACCCGGCTGCTGGGCCGCGCGGAAGTCGCGCAGCTGATTCCGGCGCTGAGCGATCCCGCACTCGGCGCGCTCTACACCGCCAACGACGGCCAGGCCGAGCCGCGCCGCGTCGCTCCGGGTTATGCACTACGCGCCATCGAGCGTGGCGCCGTGTTCGTCGAAGGCTGCGGCGTCACCGGCATCGACCGCGCCGCCGGCGCCATCTGCGGCGTGCAGACCGAGCGCGGCTATGTGAAGACCCGGCAATTGCTGGTCTGCGCCGGCGCCAGCAGTTGGCGCCTGGTGCAGAGCCTCGGGCTGACATTGCCGCAACAGGCCGTGCGCTGCACCGTCTCGCGCACCAGCCCCGGCCCGGATGTCGGCGCGCAGAGCTTCATCGGCCACGGCATCGGCTTCCGCCAGCGGGCGGATGGCAGCTTCAACCTCGCCGACGAAACCCAGGCCGATATCGACCTGAACCTCGGCTATCTGCGCGGTGCCAGACATTACCTGCCGCACCTGCCGGAACACCGTGCGGGCTTCTCCTTCAAGCTCAATGGCGCGCTGTTCCACGACCTGCGCCAGCGCCTGCCCGGCTCGGAAAGAAGTGTGAACGGCCCGGTCCTCGGTGAGCGTGATCCACAGGTGAAGGCGAATACCTCGCGCGTCTTCCAGGCACAGACAAATCTCGCCAAGGCATTCCCGGCGCTGCGCGATGTGAAGGTGGTGGAAAGCTGGGCCGGCCTGATCGACGTGCTGCCCGACGGCATCCCTGTACTCGATGCCCCGCCGGAAGTACCTGGCCTGCTGATCGCCACCGGGTTCTGCGGCCACGGTTTCGCCATGGGGCCTATCGTCGGTCAGTTGATGAGCCAGTGGATTCACCAGGGCGAGTCCGGCATGGACCTGCATGCCTTCCGGCTGCGGCGCTTCACCGACGGGACGGCGGGCAAGCCCTATTCGCTGTTCTGAGGGGCTGCCTGCGGCGGATATTCGCGACCGGCTTTCCCTGTAGGAGCGCGCCATGCGCGCGATCGCGGGCATGGCCCGCTCCTACAGGGGAGTCAGGTGTTCAGGCGATAACGCAGGCCCGCGTTACTCGCCCTCTTCCACCACCGGCGAATCATCGCTCAGTGCGCGTTCCAGCCAATCCGTCGGCAGGTTCTTGCTGGCCCGCGCGCCCAGCAGCTTCACCTGCTCGGCGCGGCTGATCAGGTTGCCGCGCCCTTCGCAGAGTTTGTTGCGCGCCGCCGCATAAGTCTTGTCCAACTGCTGCAGGCGCGTGCCCATCTCGTCCAGGTCTTGCACGAAGAGCACGAACTTGTCGTACAGCGCGCCGGCACGCTCGGCGATCTCGCGGGCGTTCTGGTTCTGCCGTTCCTGGCGCCACAGACTGTCGATCACCCGCAGGGTCGCCAGCAGGGTGGTCGGGCTGACGATCACGATGTTGCGCTCGAAGGCCTCCTGGAACAGGTTCGGCTCGGCCTGCAGCGCCGCCGAGAAGGCCGCTTCGATCGGCATGAACAGCAGCACGAAGTCGAGGCTGTGCAGGCCTTCGAGACGGCGGTAATCCTTGTCGGACAGACCCTTCACATGGCTGCGCAACGAAAGCACGTGCGCCTTGAGTGCCTGCTGGCGGATCACCTCGTCGTCAGCTGCGATGAACTGCTGGTAGGCAGTCAGGCTGACCTTGGCATCCACCACCACCTGCTTGTCGCCGGGCAGACGGATCAGCACGTCCGGCTGGAAGCGCTCGCCGTCCGGCGCGCGCAGGCTGACCTGAGTTTCGTATTCGCGGCCCTTCTCCAGGCCGGCATGTTCCAGCACACGCTCAAGCACCAGTTCGCCCCAGTTGCCCTGGGTCTTCTGGCCCTTCAGCGCGCGGGTCAGGTTGGTGGCCTCCTCGCCCAGGCGCAGGTTCAGCTGCTGCAGGCGTTCCAGCTCCCTGGTCAGCGAGAAACGCTCACGGGCCTCGGCCTGGTAGCTCTCCTCCACGCGCTTCTCGAAGGACTGGATGCGCTCCTTCAGTGGGTCGAGCAGTTGCCCGAGGCGCTGCTGGCTGGACTCGGCAAAGCGCTGCTCGCGCTCGTCGAAGATCTTCCCGGCCAGCTCGGCGAACTGCGCACGCAGGTCATCCTTCGCCGCTTGCAGGTCGCCCAGGCGCTGCTGGTGATTCTCCTGCTGCTCTCGCAGCTCGGCCGAGAGCGCTGCATGTTCGGCGGAGAGCCGGCGCAGTTCGACTTCCTTGTCGGCGCGCTCGGCCTGCCAGTCCTGCTCGGCGTTACCCAGGCGCGCGCGCTCGTCCTTGCCCAGTTCGACCTCACGACGCAATGCCGCTGCCTCGGCGGAGAGCTCACCATGCCGGCCGCTCAAGCGCTGGAAGGCTTCGCGGTCCGCGTCGGCCTGGGCGGACAGCCCGTCCTGCGCCAGTTGCGCCGTGGCCAGGCGCTCGCGCAGCAGGGTTGCCTCCTGTTCCACCTCCACCCTGCGCGCCTGCAGGCGCCAGGCGAGCGCCGCCATGGGCAGCAATCCGGCGAGCGCACCGAACAACAGGGCGGAAAGATCGAGGGGCATGCAGGACTCCGGGGTGTGGCAATGGATCGCGCCAGTCTAACAGTCGCCCGCGCGATGAGCCCTCGTCCGCTGTAAGGGCCCTGGAACAAGGCTCCTGAGCAAGCGCTCGGGACAATCCACAGAAGCTGTGGATAACTCAGTGGAGAACTTGCTTAAAACAGCCCATACCCCCAGTGAACTGGGGCCGTGTGACAGATTGGTGATTTTTTCACCAATAGAAATTTCCTTTATTTTTCAATAAGTTAAAAAACGCAAGGAAATTCACCGGGTGGCCAAGTGCAATGTTTCGGGGACTTGACAGAGTGCGTCAGCATTGTGCACAAGTGCGCGCCGCGCAGCAGCCGACCGCCCCGTTTCAGGGCAGTGGATAGGAAGTGTTCTCAGGCAGACAGTGCATTCAACACAGGCGATGCGCGCCGGAAGCTCCGTCTTCCGACGCCGTTACCCGGAGAATTTCATGCGATCTGAACCTGCCGGCGCGGCAGTCGCTGCGGCCGGACGATGCGGGGTGGTTCGGGAAGCTGAATCGACTGACGCTCGGCGGCGCTGACCCGCGCATAAATGCGCTCGGCAGCACTGCGGCTGTTGCAGTCGTAGAAGAACTGGTTGAGGTACACGCGCCAGCGACGATCGTCGCTGGGATGGACGGCTATCCGTATATCCATGGTCTGGCGCTCCCTGCTTGGCCATCCCGAAACATACACCGCTCACCATGACGCGACAGTGGCAAAACGATGAACGGTCAGGCCGGATGCGGCAGCCTGCCATCCACCAGATACTGCTCGCGCCGGTAGAGTCGCGGGCTGTCGGGCACCTGGGCATGCTTGAAGGCGACGTACTCGGAAGTCGTCTCGCACAGCCACGGCATCAGGTTGCGCGGGCGCTTCTCCGTGAAGGCCGCAGGAACGAACAATGCCACGTTCACGCCACCTTGCGGGCAGCGTGCCGAACGGTACTCAAAGGCCTCCACACCCGCCTCGCGCATCGCGCTACCCAGCCCCTGGGTCACGCTGTAATCCTGCGGATCGAGCAGTGCTTCGTGTTCCCGGAAAGGCGGCAGGTGAAGGCGCACGCCCTTCTGCACCTGGAAACGCGCCTCGAACGAAGCATGCTCGGAAAGGATTCGCCCGCTGGGCGGCGGCGTCGCCATCCCCTCCCAGAGCACGAAGCGGTAAAAGGCCGACTCCGCCATGGCCGTTTCCAGCTTGAGCGCGCCGTAGAACAGGCTCGGCTCATGCCGCCGGCCGAAGCGCGAGCCCCAGCGCAGCGGCGGATAGCGGAACGGTGTCTTCAATAGATAGTGCAGCGGCTCGGCGGGTGGCGGCATGCACGGCTTGCTGGTCTCCAGCAACTCCTCGAGCAGCGCCTGCTCCTCCAGGGTGTCCACCAGCTGTAGCGTCGCCACCTGGCCCTGGCTTTCCACCAGACGCACCAGGCGTCCACGAATGGGGGCGATGACCGAATCCTCATACTTCGCCCAGAGACGGGCACCGGCTGAGAAGGACATTCAGACCTTGCCCCGGATGGCGTCCAGATACTCGACCACAGCGACCAGCCCCTGAATCTGCTCCATCAACTGCAACGGCACGCCGCCCAGGTGGCGATTCTCGGTGCGCAGGAAGTGGCGCATGTCTTCATGGTTGCCGCCGAACAGCGCGAACAACGCGCGGTAGATGCGCACCAGCAGCAGCGCCAGCTCGCCGGTCTTGCTGTCCACGCGCAGGCCGTTCTGCTTCCAGCGACTCACCGCGCTGCGGTCGACGCCGACGATGGAAGCCAGTTCCTGCTGGGTCATTGCCAGGTGTTCGCGGGCAGTCAGCACTGCCTTCGCCAGGACGGCGTCGGCGACCGGGTTTTCCTTCAGCAGAGCGCTCATGGCGGAACTCCATCCAGTGCATTTGCTGCAAAGATACCATCAAATGCTGAATGCGCACAAAGACGAAAGGACGCAGCCCACCTCCCGGCAGCTCATGCCCGGCTTTGTATCCACAAGCTGACAAACTGGAAAAACTCTTTACCAGACATTTACTTAGCCTTGTCATTCATTGACGCAGCATTGCGGTCAGATGAAGTACCCGGATCGTCCGGGACGATGAAAGTGGAAATACGCACCGCCCTAGCGGTTGCGCCAGGAGAACACCATGAAGAAGTCCGTCGCCCTGTTCTGTGCCGCCTTGATGCTTGGCAGCCCGCTGGCCAGTTTCGCCCAGCCCGGCCCTGGTCCGGACAATGGCCCGAACCGGCAGGACAACCGCGGGCCGCAACAACAGCAGTACCAGCAGCCGCAGCATCAGCCGCAACGCGCGCCACAGGGCGGCCACAACCAGCAGGCACGCCCCGGCCAGAACAACGCCCATGCCTATCGCAACCCGGACTTCCGTCCGCAGGCCGGCATGCCGGTACCCCATCGTGATTGGCGCCGCGGCGTGGTCGTGGAGCCGAACTATCGCGGCGACCGCTACTGGGTCACCGACTGGCACGCTCGCCACCTGTACGCCCCGCCGCGCGACCATCGCTGGCTGTACGTCAACGGCGACTACATCCTGGTCGCCATTGCCAGCGGCGTGATCGTCAACATCCTCAGCGGTTACTGATTCACTTCAGGCGCTGTCGCTGACCATCGAACCGCTGCCGCTGCCGCCTCCCCGGCGGATCGCCTCGGCCAGCGCCGCAGCAGTCTGCTGCATGGCGGCGCTGGTGCTGGCGATGCGGCTCTGCAGCGCCATCAGCGCGGCGGTCCGCTCGGCCTCCGAGGAGTAATGACGCCGCTGCGCCTCGGCCAGCTCGCGCTGCTCCTGCTGCAACTGCTTCTGCAATTCCTTCAGGCGCTTCTGCAATTGCTCGACCGTCGTGCTGGAGCTTCCGGAACTGCCGGAACTCTTGCTGCTCTTGCCGCTCGGTGCTGTACCGCCGGCCTGCAGACGCGGGCTGTCGGCATTGCTGCCGGCGCTTTCATTGGCAGTTCCAGCCGATGCACTGGCATCGCTCGCCACGCGAAGCTGGGTGGCAAAAGTCTGGATGGCGGGGGTGATGGAAAGGCTCATGCCGGATGTCCTTTGTTCCGGGAATTCAGCCGTTCTATCGGCCACGTCAGGAAAATCTTGAAAGCTCCTTCGCACGGCCTGGCAAAGACCCTAGGATAGGCGCCTTTATTTCCAGCCTGTCGCCATGGACAAGAAACGCGCCTACCAACTGATCCTCACCCGCCTCGCCGAAGACCTGGAGATCGCAGTGCGCGCCGCACAGACGGCCCACGAAACCGCGACCCACGAGGAGAACATCGCCGAGAACAAGTACGACACCCTCGGCCTGGAAGCGGCCTACCTCGCCGCCGGCCAGTCGCGCCGCGTGGAAGAGATCCGCCACGCCCTGGTACTGTTCGAGAACCTGCAACTGCGCGACTTCGACGAAGAACAGGGCATACAGACCTGTGCCCTGGTGCAACTGGTCAACGAGCACGACCAGCAGCGCTGGGTCTTCATCGGCCCGGACGGCGCCGGACTCAAGGTGCAACTCGAAGGCAGCGAAATCCTCGTCATCACTACCCGCGCCCCGCTGGGTAGCGCCCTGCTCCATCGCCACCCCGGCGACGAAGTGGAAGTGGGCACCGGCAGCGCCCGCCAGCGCTACGAAATCCTCGACGCCCGCTGACAGGTCATGCGCCCGGCTGCAGCAAGGCAGTCGAGCGCATCGATGAAAAATCTGAGCGGAACAGACAATACCCCGCACGCTGGCTGACGCAGACTAAGCTTCAAGGCCACACCCCCTCCCGGCCTCAAGGAGAAGCACCATGCTGTTCAACTGGTCCGAGTACGTCCCCGCCGTGAAAAAAGCCTTCGGCGCCCTGGGCAAGAAACACCCGAAGATGATCGCCGCCTACCAGGCCCTGGAAGCTGCCGCCGCTGACGGTGACGCCCTGGACGCCAAGACCCGCGAACTGATCGCCATCGCCGTGGCCATCACCACCCGCTGCGACGGCTGCATCGGCGTGCATGCCGAAGCCGCGCGCAAGGCCGGCGCCACCGAAGCCGAGATCGCCCAGACGCTGGCCACCGCCATTTCCCTCAATGCCGGCGCCGCTTATATCTACTCGCTGCGCGCACTCGAAGCCTACGAGTCCGCCGCCGCTCCGAAGTGAGCCCCCGCCCGCGACGCCCCGGCGCCGCGGGCCTGCCTCTTTCCCTTCAGAGCTCGAATGAGTTATCAGTGGGGCCTAGCCAACCGAAGCCTCAACCCATGTCGCAGCCCACTCTCGGATTCTGGAAACTCACCCTCGCCATAGCCACCGGCATCTGGCTCGGCTGCCTGGCCGTCGTCGCGACCGCGTGGCTGATCTGGCCTGACCTGCTGCCCACCGTTGTGACCCGCCTCACGCAACCACCCGCAGCAACTCCCGCCAATCCCCCACCAACGCGCGGCAATGAAGAAATGTTCCAGCAGTACCTGCAACGCCAGCAGGCCACACAGGAACAGCAGAATCGACAAATTGAGAAATCGGAGCAGGAAAAGCGCTTCAACAGCGCGCCGTGCCAGTTCTGGCGACAGCAGTACCAGGCGAATCCCACGCAGGGGAATCGAGAGAAGATGGATAGGTATTGCGGGTGATGCTTGATGAAAAGAGGCCCGGCGTTACCGCCGGGCCAGCGTATTACTGATTTTGCAGAGCGAGAATCAGGGAGTTGACGGCGATGCTCTTGAAGATCGGCGACGACTCCGCAGCGATGGCGTCGAAGAGGAAATCCACCACAAATGGCTCACCGGTGACTGCCAGCGCCTGATAAGCGCCCGTTCGCGTGGCGTCGACGTCGCTGGTCGCGAACTCTTGCAGACGCGCCACAGCCAACTGGCCGCCGATCCGCCCCAGCGCCGGCATCACGGCATCGACTCGCGCCGGTACATAGGACTGCTCCAGCAGATAATTCAGCGCCAAGTCGCCACCTACAGCAGCCAATCCCGCGAAGGCTTGCGGATAGTAACCATCCTGAGCCAGTTGAATCAGTTTTTCAGTTACGGTCGTCATTACGAATTCACCTGAGAAGAAACGAAGAGGTTATTGAGCAGCTGATGCTGCAGTCGTTTCGCTCAAAGGCGATGGGTGGAGGCTCGAGGCCTTCAGATGGTTTAGCGCGCCGCAACGGGAACACTTCACTTGTATTTGGGTGTATTCCCCCACACGCGCAAGCAATCTGCTGCAGTTGCCACAGCGAAAGTCATTCAGCATCTCTGCCCCCGGCTCCTGAACCATGATCCGATTCTCCGGCAGCTCCGAAGGCACATCAATGCAACGATCTGGATGTGCGGTCAATACGCGGAAATAAGGGGGCAATGCACGGGCATCGCAACGCCGGACAACAGAACTCGAAGCAGGACCGGCTTATGGGGAAGTTAGGGTGGCGATGAAAGAATGGCGCCGCAGGTCAGACCCGAGCAAACAAGAATTGTGGCTGCGGCTAGCCGATCGCTAACCCAGAAAAGACAAAACCCCTGAAACGCTAGGCATTTCAGGGGTTCTGGCCATATGTAATGGCGGAGAGATAGGGATTTGAACCCTAGGAACTGTTGCCAGTTCAACGGATTTCGAATCCGTCCCGTTCGGCCACTCCGGCATCTCTCCGTGCGGCGCGCATGATACCAGCTTGAAGCCCGAAGGCGAAGCCCTTATTCAGGATTTTTTCGCGTGGTATCAGACGCTTGCGTGCACTGGTCGGATCAGAGCGGTACGCCTAGGCGGTGGGCCACTTCTTCGTAAGCTTCGATCACGTCGCCCAGACCCTGGCGGAAGCGGTCCTTGTCCATCTTCTTGCGGGTCTCTTTGTCCCACAGGCGGCAGCCGTCCGGGCTGAATTCGTCGCCGAGGACGATCTTGCCGTGGAACAGGCCGAACTCGAGCTTGAAGTCCACCAGCAGCAGGCCGGCGTCGTCGAATAGCTTGTTCAGCACTTCGTTGACCTTGAAGGAATAGGCCTTCATTTCGGCCAGTTGCTCCAGGGTCGCCCAGCCGAAGGCCTGGACGTGGGACTCGTTGATGAACGGGTCACCCAGGGCGTCGTTCTTCAGGAACAGTTCGAAGGTCGGCGGAGTGAGCTGCAGGCCCTCTTCCACGCCCAGGCGGCGCACCAGGCTGCCGGCGGCGTAGTTACGCACGACGCACTCGACCGGGATCATGGCGAGCTTCTTGACCAGCACTTCGTTGTCCGACAGCAGGGCGTCGAACTGGGTCGGGATGCCGGCAGCTTCGAGCTTCTGCATGATGAAGGCGTTGAACTTGTTGTTCACCATGCCCTTGCGATCGAGTTGCTCGATGCGCTTGCCGTCGAACGCCGAGGTGTCGTTGCGGAACAGCAGGACGAGGCGGTCGGCGTCATCGGTGGTGTAAACCGACTTGGCCTTGCCGCGATAGAGTTCTTCGCGTTTTTCCATGATGGGCTCCGCTTGCTTAGGGGGTGGGCTCAGGCGATGGTGCGCCAGTCGAGTCCAGAATGCTGATCGGCTACCTGCAGCCAGTCCGGGTCGCACCCAAGGGTGTCGACGAAGCTTTGCCGGGCCAGCTGCGGCGAGTTGTTCTTTTCGCTGAGATGCGCCAGCACCAGGTGCTGCAAGCTTTCCCAGCCCAGCTGGGCCACGAGTTCAGCGGCCTGCCGGTTGTTCAAATGTCCCCACTGGCCGCCTACACGGACCTTGAGTGGGTAGGGATACGGACCGCGGGCCAGCATGTCGGTATCGTGATTCGCCTCGATGATCAACGCATCGAGGCCACGATAGCATTCCAGCACCTGCGCCGTGGCAGCCCCCAGATCGGTGAGCTGGCCAAAGCGCTTCCGGCCATCGGAAAACACGTACTGCAGGGGCTCTCGCGCATCGTGGGAGACGCTCACCGCAGTGACTTCCAGGTCTTTCAGTACCAGGCGGTCGCCGCATTTGAGCAGCCCCGCCGGTGTCACCGGCTTGCGCATTCCCTGCAGGGTGCCGGCGCTGAGGTACACGGGTATTCGATGGTGCCGGGCCAGCAGTTCGACGCCGTTGATGTGATCGGAGTGCTCGTGCGTGACCAGTACCGCGTCCAGCTGCCCGGGCTCTACGCCCAGGCGCGCCAGACGGCGGATGGTTTCACGCAGCGGGAAGCCGCAATCGATCAGTATCCGGGTGTCAGAACTGCTCACCAAGGCCGAATTGCCCCGGCTTCCGCTCCCCAGGACCGCGAAGTGCATTCCGCATACTCTCCTGGAGTTTTTCCAACACGCCCTGCGCCACGTCAGCCGGTGCGGAGGTGTTGATGTCTTTGTCGACGGTGATCTGGACGGTGTTGCTCACGCTGGTCAGGCGAACCTGGTAGCGCTGGGCCTTGGCGTCCTCTTCTTCCTTGGTCTTCTCGCCACCGCCGAACAGGCGGCTGAAGAAGCCAGGCTTGTCTTCGTCCTTCTTCTTCGCGCCTTCGGCGATGTTGACGTAGTACACGCCCAGGCTGCGGTTGAGGTCGTCGACACGGATGTCGGCACGATCCAGCGCCCGGCCGACGCTGACCCAGGCACGGTCGAAATCGGAGTCGACGGTCAGCACCGGGTTGCCGCTGCCGTCCTTGTTCAGCTGGACGGCGCCGGGGGTGTCGTAGTCCGAGTGCGCGGCGAGCAGGGAGACGGAGCCGCCCTTCTCGGCGCTGGTGGCCATGCTGGCGATCATTTCGTCGAGCAGGGCAGCGTCCAGGCTCGGCACGGCCGGCTTGGTCGGCCAATCGCCAGTGGCGGTGCTGCCGGCCGGGCGGGTTTCGCTCAGCACGTAGACTTCACTGGTGTTGGTCTGCACGCCCGGCTCGATGCGTACGCGAACGCGCGCTTCGCTGTCAGGCTCGACGCCCGACACACGGCTGCTCAGGCGACGCGCCAGGGGCGCGGAGAGCTGCGACAGCGGCTGCCAGTTGGTGCTGAATTCGCCAGTCTGCGGACGCTCGTTGGCGATGGAGAAGCCGTTGTCCTGGAAGAACTGGTGAGCGACCGGCCAGACTTCGGCCGGTGGGCGCTGGGCAACCAGCCAGCGCGAGTCGCCGCTCTTCTGCAGGCTGAAGTCGCTGACTTCGCCGGCGCCGGACAGCGGCTGCGGACGCGGCACTTCGAACTCGCCTTCCTTCTCGGTGCTGGTGGCGACGTTCATCGGGATCGGCAGCAGCGGGTCGAGCTGCTTGCTCTGCATGCCTTCGGGCACCTTCATCGGTGCGGTTTCGCGGGCGTTGAGGTAATCGTCACCACGGTCGCGGAAGTAGCCTTCCGGGCCCCACAGCCAGCCGCAGCCGGAGGTGTTGCCGATAACCAGGGCGAGCGCAGTCAGTCCTGCCAGTCGCTTCATGCGAGGGAGCTCCTTAAGCCAGGACGCCGGTCTGGCGCATGGCCTGACGCAGCGGTTCGTGGCAGCGCGGGCTGAGCCAGGTCAGAGGCAGGCGAATGCCCTCTGGAATCAGCCCCATTTCGTGCAGGGCGAACTTGACCGGGATGGGGTTGGATTCGATGAACAGCGACTTGTGCAGCGGCATCAGGCGATCGTTGATGGCGCGGGCAGCGGCGGCATCGCCACGCATGGCGGCGGCGCAGAGGTCGCTCATGGCGCGCGGAGCGACGTTGGCGGTCACCGAGATGTTGCCCTTGCCGCCCATCAGCATCAGCTCGACGGCGGTGGCGTCGTCACCGGAGTAGACGAGGAAGTCCTTGCCGACGCGGTCCAATACTTCCTTGCCGCGCTGCAGGTCGCCGGTGGCTTCCTTGATGCCGACGATGTTCGGCACCTTGGACAAGCGCTCGACGGTCTCGGGCAGCATGTCGCAGGCGGTACGGCCCGGCACGTTGTAGAGGATCTGCGGGATGGCCACGGCTTCGGCGATGTGGCGGAAGTGCTGGTACAGGCCTTCCTGGGTCGGCTTGTTGTAGTACGGGGTCACCAGCAGGCAGGCGTCGGCACCGCCGGACTTGGCAGCCTCGGTCAGCTCGACGGCTTCGCGGGTGGAGTTGGCGCCGGTGCCGGCGATGACCGGGATACGGCCGTTGACCTGGTCGACGACGCGACGGATGACGTCCAGGTGTTCGTTCACGTCCAGAGTGGCCGATTCACCCGTGGTGCCGACCGCTACGATGGCATTGGTGCCTTCCTGCAGGTGGAAGTCCACCAGCTTGGCGAGGCTGTCCCAATCCAGTCGACCCTGAGCATCGAAGGGGGTGACCAGCGCCACCATACTGCCCGCAATCATGCAACCGCTCCTGCCGGAAAAAGAAAGCCGTAATGGTACTGTCGCCACCGGCCACGCACAAGGTGACGCAGCGACCCGCGAGCGGTCAGACATTCCCCTCATCGGCGCTTTTCGCTACCCTTTCTCCTTTGTCGATGCGGCCCGCTTGGCCGCCACTCCCAGGAAAGCTGCATGTCCGCCTCTCACCCTCGTGAACAATTCCTTCTGATCAGTGCTCTGGGCCCGAACCCGATGGAGTTGACCAGCGTGCTGTGCCGCACCTGCGTCGACAACCGCTGCTCGGTGGTCAGCAGCCGCCTGACCCGTCACGGCGAGTTCAGCGCGCTGATCCTGCAGATCTCCGGCAGCTGGGATGCACTGGCCCGCCTGGAAGGCGGTCTGCCGCCCCTGGCCAAGCGCCACGGTTTCACCCTCAGCGTCACCCGCAGCAATGTCCACGTCACCCGCGCCCAGGCCCTGCCCTACGTGGCCTATGTCAGCGCCGTCTATCGACCGGACATCCTCAACGAGCTGTGCCAGTTCTTCGTCGATCACAACATCGAGCTGGAAAACCTCACCTGCGACACCTACCAGGCGCCGCACACCAACACCAGCATGCTCAACGCCACCATTACCGTGACGCTGCCGGCCGGCACCCAGATCAGCTGGCTGCGCGATCAGTTCCTCGACTTCGCCGATGCGCTGAACCTGGACGCGCTGATCGAACCCTGGCGTCCGCAGCATCCGTAAGGATGCTCCCAAGGAGAAAATTCCCATGGCAGTCGAACTGAACAAACCCGTCGCCGATTTCCAGGCCCCGGCCACCAGCGGCGTCGAATTCCGCCCGTCCGAACTCAAGGGCAAGCAGATCGTCCTGTACTTCTACCCCAAGGACAGCACCCCCGGCTGCACCACCGAAGGCCAGGGCTTCCGCGACAAGATCGAGGACTTCGCCAAGGCCAACACCCTGGTGTTCGGCGTCTCCCGCGATGGCATCAAGTCCCACGAGAACTTCAAGGCCAAGCAGTGTTTCCCCTTCGAGCTGATCAGCGACAAGGACGAGGCCGTCTGCCAGCTGTTCGACGTGATCAAGCTGAAGAAGCTCTACGGCAAGGAATACATGGGCGTAGACCGCAGCACCTTCCTGATCGACGCCACGGGCGTCCTGCGCCAGGAATGGCGCGGCGTGAAAGTGCCCGGGCATGTGGACGCCGTGCTCGCCGCCGCTCAAGCGCTGAACCAGTAAGCCGTAGGGCTTGCTCCATGAAAAAGGCCGCTGATCAGCGGCCTTTTTCGTTTACATCATCGGGCTGACTTGCGGCTCCAATGGTGGCTGTCGCGGCCAGGCATCCAGCACGGCCTTCACCAGCGTCGCCAGCGGGATAGCGAAGAACACGCCCCAGAAGCCCCACAAGCCGCCGAACAGCAGCACCGCACAGATAATCGCCACCGGGTGCAGGTTCACCGCTTCGGAGAACAGCAGCGGCACCAGCACGTTACCGTCCAGCGCCTGGATGATCGCGTGGGCGGCCATCAGGTAGATGAACTGGTCGCTCCAGCCCCACTGGAACAGCGCGATCATTGCCACTGGCACGGTAACCACCACCGCGCCGATGTAAGGCACCACCACCGACAATCCGACAAGCAGCGCGAGCAGCGCCGCGTAGTTGAGCCCCAGCACCGCGAAGGCGATGTAGGTGGTCACGCCGGTGATGAAGATCTCGATGACCTTGCCACGGATGTAGTTGGCAATCTGCTGGTTCATCTCGTTCCACACCTGCTTCATCAGCCCGCGCTCGCGTGGCAGGTAGCGACGGAACCAGTGGTAGAAACGGCGGCGGTCCTTGAGGAAGAAGAACACCAGGATCGGCACCAGCACCAGGTAGATCATGATGTTGACTACCACCGGCAGGCCCGACAGGGAGAAGGTCAGCGCCCACTGGCCGAGCTGGCCCAGCTCGCTGCGCGCCGCCTCGACGGTGTGCAGCACCTGCTCCTCGGTGACCATGTCCGGGTAGCGCTCGGGCAGCATCAGCAGCGTCGCCTGCCACTCGCCGAGCATGCCGGGCAGCTCGTTGAACAGGGTGAACAACTGCTTCCACAGCAGCGGTACCAGCACCAGCAGGAACACCGCCAGCAGCCCGAGAAACAGCGAGTACACCAGCCACACCGCGAACAGGTGTGGCACGCGCAGGCGCTCCAGCACGCCGACCATGCCCTGGATCAGGAAGGCAATGACCATCGCCGCCAGCACCGGCGCGAGCATCCCGCCAAAGGCCAGGATGACGGTGAATCCCAGTCCGAGAATGACCGCCAGCACTATCGCCTCCTCGTCGGAGAAATAGCGCTGCATCCAGTCCTGCAAAACCTTGAGCATCAATGAAACCTGCGAAACGAATGGGGTAACGTCGCGGCTACCCGCGATCGGGGGCTACTTCTTGCGCAGCCAGTAGCGATAGACGCCGGCTTCGACCTCTTCATGCAGCAGCGAGTGCCCGGCAAGATCGGCGAAAACGCGGAAGTCGCGCTGCGAGCCAGCATCGGTGGCGATCACCTTGAGCACCGCTCCGCTGGGAAGGCGGTTCAGCTCGAGCTTGGCCTTGAGCAACGGCAACGGACAATTGAGACCGCTGGCGTCCAGCTCCGCGTCACAGGCGGGGACGGACGGCGTGGAATCGGACATCGAAACGAACTCCGGTCAGGGCGCCCAAGAATACCGAAAGCGTTGGAAAAGTAACCAGGCCCGGCCAAGACGCCGATCATTAATCAAGCCGTCAGCCTCGCGGGTTAAAACGGCAGCGAAGCGGAAATACCCGTTTCGAATTGCGCCGCACTTCCGCCCTGCAAACTAGGCATAGGCGTTAGCGTGCGGCTAAAGTAGAGCCTTTCTCGGAACGAGCCTCGTGTACATGAAAGTACTCCGCCCCGCCCTGCTGTCGCTCGCTATCGCCTTCGCCATGCCGGCCCTGGCGGACGACCTGCCTTCCCTGGGGGACGCCAGCTCGTCCATCGTCTCCCCGGAGCAGGAATTCCAGCTCGGCCGCGCCTGGCTGAGCATGCTGCGCAACCAGGTCGACACGCTCAACGATCCGCAACTCAAGGACTATGTCGAGTCCAGCGTCTACCGCCTGGCGGAGTCCAGCGAACTGCAGGACCACCGCCTGGCCTTCATCCTGATCCGCGACAAGCAGATCAACGCCTTCGCAGCCCCCGGCGGCGTGGTCGGCGTCAACGGCGGTCTGTTCATCTACGCCCAGACTGAAGGCGAATACATCGCGGTACTGGCACACGAACTCGGCCACCTGAGCCAACGTCACTTCGCCCGCGGCATCGAAGCCCAGCAACGCATGCAGATTCCGGTGATGGCCGCCATGTTGGCCGGCATCATCGCCGCAGCCGCCGGCGCCGGCGACGCCGGCATTGCTGCCATCGCCGGCACCCAGGCCGCGGCCATCCAGAACCAGCTGCGCTTCTCCCGGCAGAACGAGCAGGAAGCCGACCGCGTCGGCGTCGCCACCATGGTCCGCGCCGGCTACGACCCGCGCTCCATGCCCAACATGTTCGAGCGTCTGGCTCGCCAGTACCGCTATGAAGGCAAGCCGCCGGAATTTCTGCTGACTCACCCGGTCACCGAATCGCGTATCGCCGACACCCGTAACCGCGCCGAGCAGTACCCCAAGGGCGGCAAGGAAGACTCGCTGCGCTACGAGCTGATGCGCGCCCGCGTCCAGCAGATGTTCGAAGACACCCCGGGCATGGCCAGCAAGCAGTTCCGCGCGCAACTCGACGAAGACCCGAAGAACGACGCCGCGCGCTACGGCCTTGCGCTGTCGCAGACCAAGATCGGCCAGTTGAACGAAGCCCGCAGCAACCTCCAGCAACTGCTGGCGAAGGCGCCAAACGACATCAGCTACAACCTGGCCATGTCCGATCTCGACATCACCGCCAACAAGCTGCCCGACGCCCAGGCGCGGGTGCAGAAGATGCTCGGCCAGTACCCGGACAGCTACCCGCTGATCCAGGCCAATGCCGATCTGATGATGAAGACCAACCGCGCGGCGGACGCCGAGAAGACGCTGTTCAAACTGTCCCAGCGCCGCCCGTTGGACCCGGACGTGTGGAACCGCCTGGCAGACGCCTGCACCCTGAGCGGCAACGCCATTGGCGTGTACCAGGCCCGTGCGGAGTACTACGCGCTCACCGGCGACTACAAGCAGGCGATCGAGCAGCTGGACTTCGCCAAGCGTCGCGCCGGCGGCAACTTCACCCTGGCCGCACGCCTGGATGCCCGCCAGCAGGAGTTCCGCGACCAGGAACGCATCCTCAAGGAAATGATGGGCCGCTGAGTCTTTCTCCCGCCCAGAAAAAAGCCCGGCATCTGCCGGGCTTTTTCATTCACGCTACCTGATCAGGCATTGCCCGCCAGCTTCAGCTTCGCCGCCTGGGTGAAGTCGAGCATGCGCTTGAGCGGCTTGATCGCCTTGGGAATCAGCGCCGGGTCGACGAAGATTTCGCCCGAGCCTTCCTTCAGGCACGCCAGGGTGCGCTCCAGGGTGTTCATGGCCATCCACGGGCAGTGCGCACAGCTACGGCAGGCCGCGCCGTTGCCGGCAGTGGGCGCCTCGATGAACTCCTTGTCCGGGCACAGCTGCTGCATCTTGTAGAAGATGCCGCGGTCGGTGGCGACGATGAAGCGCTTGTTCGGCAGCGTCTGCGCGGCCTTGATCAGCTGGCTGGTGGAGCCGACGGCATCGGCCAGGTCCACCACCGCTTCCGGCGACTCCGGGTGCACCAGGATCGCGGCGTCCGGGTAGATCGCCTTGAGGTCTTCCAGTTGCTTGGCCTTGAACTCCTCGTGAACGATGCAGGCACCGTCCCAGAGCAGCATGTCGGCGCCGGTCTCGCGCTGGATATAGCGACCCAGGTGCTGGTCCGGCGCCCAGAGGATCGGCTCGCCGTTGTCCATCAGGTGCTCGACGATCTCCACGGCGCAACTGGAGGTCACTACCCAGTCTGCGCGCGCCTTCACGGCTGCCGAGGTGTTCGCGTAGACCACCACGGTGCGCTCGGGATGCTGGTCGCAGAAAGCGGAGAACTCTTCCACCGGGCAGCCCAGGTCCAGCGAGCAGGTTGCCTCCAGGGTCGGCATCAGCACGCGCTTTTCCGGGTTGAGGATCTTCGCGGTCTCGCCCATGAAGCGAACACCGGCGACCACCACGGTCTGCGCCGAATGCTGGTTACCAAAACGGGCCATTTCCAGCGAGTCGGAAACGCAGCCGCCAGTCTCTTCGGCCAGCGCCTGGATCACCGGGTCGCAGTAGTAGTGTGCGACGAGCACGGCGTTCTGTGCCTTCAGCTCGGCGGCGATAGCCGCACGGTAGTCGGCCTCTTCCTGCACGCTCAGCACCCGCGGCTGCTTCGCCGCCAGATGGGCCTGGACCAGCAGGCGTTCGGAAATCTGGGACATCGTGTGAAAACCTCAACAGGCACGGTCTGATTATGCCGGCGATTTTATCACCACCGTCCTACGACGCGATGCACCATGGATGGCCATACGGCGGACTTTTTCCGGCACATGGCAAAAGCCCCGTGACCTTTCGATCACGGGGCTTTTGTCTTACATGTTGGTGGGTCGTGTGGGATTCGAACCTACGACCAATTGGTTAAAAGCCAACTGCTCTACCGACTGAGCTAACGACCCAACGTGGGGCGTATAATACTGATTTCTAACGCAAAAACAACACCCTTCAAAAACTTTTTTCAGAAATATCGCGTCGGGTCGGAAATTCCCGCGGCGAAAAAGCCCTCGGAACGCAGTCGGCAGCTGTCGCATTTACCGCACGCACGCCCGTCATCATCGGCCTGATAGCAGGAAACGGTCAGGCTGTAATCCACGCCCTGGGCGATACCCGCCTCGATGATCTGCGCCTTGGAAAGGAACTGCAGCGGCGCCTGAATGCGGAAGCCTTCGCCTTCCACGCCCGCCTTGGTCGCCAGGTTGGCCATGCGCTCGAAGGCCTCGACGAACTCCGGGCGGCAATCCGGATAGCCGGAGTAATCCACCGCGTTCACACCGATGAAGATGTCCCGTGCACCCAGCACCTCCGCCCACCCCAGGGCGAGCGAAAGGAACACAGTATTGCGCGCCGGCACGTAGGTCACCGGGATGCCTTCGCTGGGAGCCTCGGGCACATCGATGCTGCTGTCGGTCAGGGCAGAGCCGCCGATGCCGTTCAGGTTCAGGCCGATCACCTTGTGCTCGATCACACCCTGCTGGCGAGCGACCCGCTCGGCAGCCTGCAGCTCGGCACGGTGACGCTGGCCATAGTCGAAGCTCATGGTGTAGCAGGCGTAGCCTTGGGCCTTGGCAATGGCGACTACGGTCGCGGAGTCCAGGCCGCCGGAGAGCAGGATCACGGCTTTCTTGTCGTTCAGGGATGGCTTGATGGACATGAGAAGGTCTCCTCCGCGCTCAATGGCCCGGCTCGTCGTTCCAGAGAATCTTGTGCAGCTGCAGCTGCAGGCGTACCGGCAGGTTGTCGCTGACGATCCAGTCGGCCAGCGCACGCGCACTGACTTCGCGGTGGCTGGGCGAGAACAGCACCTCGCCGGCGCGTTGCTCCAGGCGGTACTCGATCAGCTTGGATACCGCCCAGTCATAGTCCTCGCGGGAACAGATGACGAACTTCACCTGATCGTTGGAAGTCAGCTCACCAATGTTCTCGTAGCGATTACGCGCCACTTCTCCGGAGCCGGGAGTCTTCAGGTCGAGGATGCGGCTGACACGGCGGTCGGTGGCGGAGATGTCCAGCGCGCCACTGGTTTCCAGCGAGACGTCGTAGCCGGCATCGCACAGGCGCTCGAGCAGCGGGATGCAATTGGGCTGGGCCAAGGGCTCGCCGCCAGTCACGCAGACGTAGCGCGGGCGGTACTGGGCAACCTGGTCAAGGATAGCGTCGAGAGACTGGATTTCACCGCCGCTGAAGGCATAGGCGGTATCGCAGTAATTGCAGCGCAGGGGACAGCCGGTCAGGCGAACGAACACAGTCGGCAATCCGGCGGTGCGCGTCTCCCCCTGCAACGAGTAGAAAATCTCGGTAATGCGCAGGGTCTGTTGCATATCAGCCACGGGCGTGACGGCTACACAGACCATCCGCCTCCGTTGCGTTGGAGTCGTGGGCGCGCTCGCGGCGCTCCCGGAGAGCCTCGGAGCGAAGCAGACATCAGCCGAGCTGAAACCACCCCTATCCCCCGAGGGCGGCAGCGATTCTAACAGAAGTCTGCCCCGCCGAGCCGACAGATGAATACGCAAGAAACAGGAGACCAGGCGTGGGCGCTTTCAGTTATGGGTATCGGACTCGATACTCTCCCACTTCCACGCGCCGCTACGCTGGTAGCGTCAGTGAGCCGATCAAACAGACGGCCACTCACAAGGGAGACAGATATGCAGCTCGCGCATTATCACGTTTACAAGGACGCCAAGAGCGAATGGCGCTGGCGCTTCGTTGCCAAGAACTCGAAGATCATCGCGGTGAGTTCCGAGAGCTACCACCACCTTACGGATTGCGAGCACTCCATCGAACTGGTCCGGCAGGGCGCCACCTCGCCGGTCAGGGGAGACGAGCACTTCACGCAGCTGCGCAAGCAGCGACAACTCAATCCATAAAGCCAAAGCCCAACAAAAAGCCCGCGATAATCGCGGGCTTTTCAGTATTTCAGCGCCAGAGCTTACTTGAGGTTCTTCAGGTCGCGCTGGGACAGCTGGGCGGCAGATGTGCCCGGATACTGGGCCACGACCTGCTGCAGGATGCCCCGAGCCTTGTCGGTATTGCCCAGACGACGCTCGACGTCGGCGAGCTTGTACAGCGAGTCCGGCACCTTGGCGCTGCTCGGGTAGGCCTGGCTGACGCGAGCGAAGGCCTGGCCGGCGCCCTGCAGATCACCCTTGGCGAGGTTCACTTCACCCAGCCAGTACTGCGCATTGCCAGCGTACTGGCTGCTCGGGTACTTGCGCAGGAAGGCGCCGAAGGCCTGGCTGGCCTTGTCGAAGTCCTTGGCCTTGATCAGGTCGAAGGCGGCGTCGTAGTACAGCTTCTCTTTTGCCGGGTCACCCGGCTCGCTGCTGGCAGCGGGCTGCTGTTGCTGGGCGGCGGCGACGCCTGCTCCGGCGGCAGCTCCGGCACTGGCGCCGGCAGCGGGGGAATTGGGCTGAACAGCAGCACCGGCCGCTCCTGCACCTGCACCGCTGGAAAGGCGGCTGTCGATGTCCTGGAAGCGTTCCTGGTTTTCCTGCTTCATTTGCTGGATCTGGTTCTGCTGCTCTTCGAGCATCCCGCGCAGACGGGACATCTCGTCCTGCATCTGCTGCAGCTGCATGAACAGCTGAGCCTGACCGGAGACGGGAGTAGTCATCCCGCCTCCGGCGTAGGCGCCATCAGCGCCTGCGGTGCCATAACCCGAGGGCGGAGTGCTGGCATAGCCACCATTGCCGTCCTGTACCGGAACCGCGGCTGCCGCCATGAGGGGCAGTCCGCATACGATCAAGGTCAGAAAACGCAGGCGCATCGGCATCTCTTACTTCTTCAGCTCAACGCGACGGTTCTGAGCCCAGGACTGCTCGTCGTGGCCAGTGGCAACCGGACGCTCTTTGCCGTAGGAAACCAGTTCCAGCTGAGCCGGGGAAACGCCCTGCAGTACCAGGTAGCGCTGAACGGCCTTGGCACGACGCTCGCCCAGAGCCATGTTGTACTCGCGGGTGCCGCGCTCGTCAGTGTGACCTTCCAGGACTACGCGCTGGCCGGAACCTTTCAGGTCCTTGGCGTGTACGTCCAGGGCACGCATGGCTTCCGGCTTCAGGTCGGAGCTGTCGTACTCGAAGTAGAAGGTGGTGATAGCGCGCAGAGCGGCTTCGTCGCTCAGGGAGCCGTCAACGGCACCGCTGTTGGCGCCGTAGCCAGCGTTCGGATCAACGCCGCCATTGGCGCCTTCACCAGTAGCATCGCCTTTCTTGGACGAGCAGCCTACGGCAACAGCCATGGCGAGGGCGATAACGGCAAATTTGCCGAATTTCAGCATTTCCATCATGTAACTCCTAATGAACCCCAGTGTATAAATTTGAAACAGTTGGCAACCGTCAGTTCAGGTAAGGGGACCAGGAAGGCTCGCGCACGTCGCCTTGAGCGGTGGGTAGCGGTAACCGAACACGTCCGTTGATGCTCACGAGCATCAACACGCCCCGGTCCTGCTGGCGGGTGGCATATATTAGCATCGTGCCATTTGGCGCAACAGTGGGCGAATCATCCAGGTTGGTGTTGGAAAGTACCCGGAGATTACCGCGCTGAAGGTCCTGAGCTGCAATCTGGAAGTTGGTGAAACCGTCCTGGCGGTGAACCATGACCAGGGTCTTCTCGTCCGCCGACAGTTTCGGGTTGGCGTTGTAGTTGCCGATGAAGGTCACACGGTCGGTAGCGCCCGAGTTCACATTCATCTTGTAGATCTGCGGCTTGCCGCCACGGTCCGAGGTGAAGTACAGGGTCGAGCCGTCCGCACCCCAGAAGGGCTCGGTGTCGATCGCCGAGTTGTTGGTCAGGCGACGCAGCTGGCGGCTGCCTAGGTCCATCACGTAGATCTCCGGGTTGCCGTCGCGCGACAGCACGAACGCCAGGCGGTTGCCGTCCGGCGAGAAGGCCGGGGCGCCGTTGAGGCCTTCGAAGTTGGAGATCTGCTCGCGGCGACCGGTATCGACGTACTGCATGAAGATGCGCGGACGCTTCTGCTCGAAGGACACGTAGGCGATGCGACGGCCATCAGGCGAGAAGCGCGGCGAGAGGATCGGCTCGCGCGACTGCAGCAGGGTCACCGGGCGGGCGCCGTCGTAGTCGGAGCGCTGCAGGGTGTAGCGGGTGTTGTCCACCGAGAAGCGCTCCGCAGTCACGTAGAGCAGACGGGTGGAGAACGCACCCTTGATGCCGGTGAGCTTCTCGAACGACTGGTCGGCGATGTAGTGCGACATGTCGCGCAGCTGGTCAGTGGTGCCGCCCACGCTGCCGGTCAGGACTTGCTCCTGGGTCGCCACGTTGAGCAGGGCGTACTGGATCTGCAGGCGGCCGCCGTTGGGCACGATGCTGCCAACCAGCACGTACTGCGCGCCGAGGGCCTGCCAGTCGCGGTAGATCACTTCGCTGGCCTGGGCCGGCTGGCTGATCATGTTCTGGCGCGGGATCGGCTCGAAGTAACCGGAGTTGCGCAGGTCGTTGCCGATGATGTTCGACATGTCTTCGGGCAGGACGTTGCCGCCCTGCCAGCCGAACGGAACCACGGCGATCGGGACGGCCGAGTCACGACCACTGGAGATCACCAGCGGGTCGGCGGCCTGCGCTGCGCCGGCCACCAGGGCCAGGGCGAAGAGCGCAAAGCGAATCAGGGTACTCACAGATCTAAATCCTCCGGTTTGAAGACCATTCGGCGCTGACGATACAGGCTATCGAAAGTGGCGCGATCCAGTTTTTGCAGTTCGGGAATACGGCCCACGTTTTTGACCGCGGCCACCGCCGAATCGTCGAACGGCTTGTCACCACTGGAGCGGGTCACGCTCACGTTAGTGATGGCGCCGCTCGGCAGCATCTGAATCAGCACTTCTACGCTCATTCCGTTACGAGCTGAAGGAGGACGGCTCCACTGCTGGCTTACCAGGCTGACGATCAGATCGTCGAAGTTGCCCGCCACCTCGTTACCTTGCTCGTCGGCCAGGGCCTGTTGCCGCTGCGTGTCATCCGACAGCAGTTCGGCCAACGCCTGGGCCTTCTTGTCTTCCGTTGCCTTGCGGGCCGCGGCAGCGGCTGCAGCGGCAGCCTTCTTCTTCGCAGCCTCGACCGCGGCTGCCTTCTTCTTGGCATCGTCCGCGGCGGCTTTTTTCTTCGCGTCCTCGGCGGCCTTCTTCTTGGCCTCCTCGGCAGCTTTCTTCTTCGCCTCGTCAGCGGCCTCTTTCTTGGCCTCCTCCTCGGCTTTCTTCTTGGCTATATCCGCCTGCTGTTTCTGCTCGGCAGCCTTGGCCTCAGCCGCTTTCTTGGCGGCTGCGGCGGCATCGGCCACCTTCTTGGCGTCGTCAGCCTTCTTGGCTTCAGCCGCTTTCTCAGCAGCATCTGCAGCCTTTTGAGCCGCATCAGCCTTCTTTTGTTCCTCGGCTTTCGCAGCAGCCAATGCCTGCTGCTCAGCCTTTTTCTGCTCGAGCTGCTCCTGCTCGTATTGCTTGGCCGAAGTCTTCTTCGACTCGCCGGCTATCTTCTGGTTAGTCTGCTGGGTCGCCTGGCTCTTGGACTTCAGCTGGTACAGGGTAGCCTGGACGATCGGCCGCGAAGGCGGCAGTTCGGGCGTGCTGGCCCAGCTGACGAACAGCATGGCGAAGATCAGGACATGCAGGGCCACGGCCAGGACCGTGGGCCAGAAGTAGCCTTCCGATTGAGAGCGCTCGAGCTGGTGCATCAACTACCTGGTGCCTCGGTAATCAGACCGACGTTGCCGACTCCGGCTTTCTGCAGACCGCCCATGACGGCCATGACCGAGCCATAGTCGACTGCCTTGTCCCCACGGACGAAGACCTGGACTTTCTTACCCTGACTACTGTTTTGCGCCATGATCGCGGTAGCTGCGGTCACCAGCTGATCGAGGTCAACGGCAGTCTGACTAGCCTTGCCCTGGTCCGGATCCACTTCGGAGCCCATGTTCCAGTAGTAGGTCTTGTCGGCCTTGATGGAGATGGTGAGCACGCGGGAATCGTTATCCTGCGGCAGCGCTTCGCTGGAAACCTTGGGCAGGTCGACCTTGACGCCCTGGTTGAGCATGGGCGCGGTCACCATGAAAATGACCAGCAGTACCAACATCACGTCGATGTAGGGCACCACGTTCATTTCCGCGACCGGCTTGCGCTTGTGACGAACTCTTGCCATGACGGCTTACCTCTTGGTCGTCGATCAATCGTCGCTGGTGTGCACTTTGCGGTGCAGGATCGCCTGGAACTCGTCGGCGAAGGTGTAGTAGCGACCGATGAGCATTTCCGAGCGGGCGGCGAAACGGTTGTAGGCGATGACCGCGGGGATGGCCGCGAACAGGCCGATGGCGGTGGCGATCAGTGCTTCGGCAATACCCGGCGCCACGGTGGCAAGGGTGGCCTGCTGCACGGTGGCCAGGCCACGGAAGGAGTTCATGATGCCCCACACGGTGCCGAACAGACCGATGTACGGGCTGGTGGAACCAACAGTGGCGAGGAACGGCAGGCTGGTTTCCAGCTTCTCTTCCTCACGGGAAATGGCGACGCGCATGGCGCGGGAAACGCCTTCCATCACCGCATCCGGGTCAACGCCGGCCTGCTGGCGCAGACGGGAGAATTCCTTGAAGCCGGCACGGAAGATCTGCTCGACCCCCGAATCCGGATCGGGGTTGCTGCCCGCCTGACGATAGAGCTTGGACAGGTCAATGCCCGACCAGAAGCGCTCTTCGAAAGTTTCCAGGGCCTTCTTCGCCGAGCGCATCATGTTGCTGCGCTGGAAAATCATGATCCAGGAAGTGACCGATGCGGCCACCAGGGTCAGCATTACCAGCTGTACCACGACGCTGGCGTTACTGATCAAGCTCCACATGGAAGTATGGTCGACGACGTTCGGTTCCACGTTAATCTCCTGCTGAAAGGGTGTCCGGACTGCCGGCAAATGCCGCACGCAACACATCTGGGATAGCGCGGGGCTTCAGGTTGTCCGCCCGCACGCACGCCACCAGGAATCGCCCCTCGCAGAGCAAGGTCGAATCCGACGCCCGTCGAACCTGTTGACGGAACTTCAGGCTCGCACGGTTCAACTCCTCCACCTCGACGCTGACAAGCAGCTCGTCATCCAGGCGGGCCGGCGCGTGGTAGCGCGCTTCGGCCGAATGAACGACGAAAAGCAGGTTCTCCCCCGCCAGCTGTGACTGGGCGAAGCCCAGATCACGCAGCCGCTCGGTACGAGCCCGCTCCATGAACTTGAGGTAGTTGACGTAGTAGACGATGCCGCCGGCATCGGTGTCCTCGTAATAGACCCGATACCGCTGCTGGAACGGCTGACCCCCGTGTTGCGCGCGCATACTCTAGAACCAAGTAAAGACTTTGCCAATCGGCAATCGTCTACAAATGCAATTAATTACCATCTTCAGGGACGAACAGATCCGATGTCGTCCCCTCCCCCATCCGCTTCGGCACATTCAGGCCGAAATGCAGGTACGCATGCCGGGTTACTACACGTCCCCGAGGTGTGCGCATGATATAGCCTTGCTGGATCAGATAGGGCTCCAGCACGTCTTCAATCGTGTGTCTTTCTTCGCTGATGGCCGCCGCCAGGTTGTCGATGCCCACCGGGCCTCCGTCGAACTTGTCGATCATGGTCAACAGCAGGCGCCGATCCTGGTGATCGAAGCCCCTTTCATCCACGTCCAGCAGGTTCAGCGCCTTGTCGGCGATATCGCTGCTGATGTGCCCGGTGCCACGCACCTCGGCGAAATCCCGCACCCGCCGCAGCAGGCGGTTGGCGATCCGCGGCGTACCGCGTGCGCGTCGGGCGATCTCGTAGGCGCCCGCCGGCTCGATCTCCAGACCGAGAATGCCCGCCGAACGGGCGACGATGCTGGACAGGTCGTCCACACCGTAGAATTCGAGACGCTGCACGATACCGAAGCGGTCACGCAGCGGATTGGTCAGCATGCCGGCGCGAGTCGTCGCGCCGACCAGGGTGAAGGGCGGCAGGTCGAGCTTGATCGAACGCGCAGCCGGGCCCTCGCCGATCATGATGTCCAGCTGGAAGTCTTCCATGGCCGGATACAGCACTTCCTCGACGATGGGCGAGAGGCGGTGAATTTCGTCCACGAACAGCACATCGTTGGGTTCGAGGTTGGTCAGCAGCGCCGCCAGATCGCCAGGGCGCTCCAGCACCGGGCCGGAGGTGCTCTTGATCGAAACCCCCATCTCCTGGGCGATGATGTTCGCCAGGGTGGTCTTGCCCAGGCCGGGCGGGCCGAAGATCAGCGTGTGATCGAGCGCCTCCTGGCGCCCACGGGCCGCCTGGATGAACAGCTCCATCTGCTCGCGCACCACCGGCTGCCCGACATAGTCGGCCAGCTTCAGCGGGCGAATGGCGCGGTCGAGCTGCTCTTCGCGGTCACGACCGGTTACAGAGGAGATCAGGCGATCGGCTTCGATCATCGATGGCTACCTAAACCATGCCCTTGAGGGCACGACGGATGAGTTCTTCGCTGGACAAACCTTCCTCCTGCACGGCAGCCACGGCGCGGCTTGCCTCCTGGGGTTTGAAGCCCAGGGCGATCAGCGCGCTGACCGCATCGGACTCGGCGCTTGAGACTGCGGCAACCAGTCGGGGTTCCACCACCAGTGGCGCGATGGACGGAATATTTTCCCACGCCTTGAAGCGATCTTTCAGCTCCACCAGGAGGCGCTCGGCAGTCTTCTTGCCCACACCAGGGATCTTCACCAGGGTGGAAGTATCCTGCGCCTGCACGCAACGCACCAGCTCATCGACTTCCAGCCCCGACATCAGCGCCAGCGCCAGCTTCGGGCCCACGCCATTGAGGCGGATCAGCTCGCGGAACAGCTCGCGCTCGCGCTTCTCGGCAAAGCCGTAGAGCAGGTGGGCATCCTCGCGCACCACGAGGTGGGTGTGCAGGGTCACCGGCTCGCCCAGGCTCGGCAGGCGATACAGGGTGGTCATCGGCACTTCGAGCTCATAGCCCACGCCATTCACGTCGACGATCAGGTGCGGCGGTTGTTTTTCCGCCAGGGTGCCACGCAGGCGTCCAATCACGGGTGTTTGTCCTTGCTCAATGTTTTTCCGGATATCACAGGCGCAGGCGTCCGCCGCGCCGGCGGGCGCCTACCAGGCCGTGCGGCACCAGGCTCTGCCGGGTGTGCGCGTGGCACAGGGCGATGGCCAGTGCGTCGGAGGCGTCGATCTGCGGCTTCTGCACCAGCTTGAGCAGGTGCATGACCATCATCTGCACCTGCTGCTTGTCCGCGCCACCGGTACCGGCAATCGCCTGTTTGACCTGGCTCGCCGTGTACTCGGCGATCTGCAAGCCCTCTTCCGCCGCCGCGACTATCGCCGCACCCCGCGCCTGCCCCAGCTTCAGCGCCGAGTCGGCGTTGCGCGCCATGAATACCTGCTCGATGCCCATCATGGTCGGCTGATAGGTCTGGATGACCTCTCGCACGCCACGGAAGACGATCTGCAAGCGCTCGAACAGCTCGCCGTTGCCGGTACGGATGCAGCCCGAAGCCACGTACTCGCAGCCACGGCCGGTGTCGCGCACCACGCCGAAGCCGGTAATCCGTGAACCTGGGTCGATGCCAAGAATCAGGGTCATGTCCGTCCGATCAAACCTTGTCCGTAACCTGTACTTCAGATAACAAAAACCGGAAGCGGGAGGCGCCGCTGACGACCACTCCCGCTTCCGGCTTCAGACCAACGCCGGTGGTGGGATCAGCCCAGCTGGGCCATCACCTCGTCCGGAATATCCGCATTGGAGTAGACGTTCTGCACGTCGTCCAGGTCTTCGAGCATGTCGATCAGCTTGAGGACCTTCTGCGCGGTGTCCAGGTCCAGGGTCGCGGTGGTCGACGGGATCATGGTGATCTCGGCGTCATCGCCCTTGAAACCGGCTTCGGTCAGCGCTTCGTTGACCGAGATGAAGTCGGCGAAGGTGGTGAAGACGTCGATGGAACCATCATCATTGACCACCACGTCGTCGGCACCGGCTTCCAGCGCGGCATCCATCAGGGCTTCTTCGTTCACGCCCGGCGCATAGCTGATCTGGCCCTTGCGCTCGAACATGTAGGCCACCGAACCATCGGTACCCAGGTTGCCGCCGCACTTGCTGAAGGCATGACGCACTTCGGCCGCGGTGCGGTTGCGGTTGTCGGTCATCGCTTCGACGATGATCGCCACGCCGCTGGGTGCGTAACCTTCGTAGGTCAGCTCGGCCATATTGTCCGCTTCGCTGGAGCCCACGCCGCGCTGGATGGCGCGATCGATGGTGTCGCGGGTCATGTTGGCGGTCAGCGCCTTGTCCACGGCCAGGCGCAGACGCGGGTTATCCGCCGGGATCCCCCCGCCCTGCTTCGCAGCGACGGTCAGCTCACGGATGAGCTTGGTGAAGATCTTGCCCTTCTTGGCGTCCTGACGTTCCTTGCGGTGCTTGATGTTGGCCCATTTGGAATGACCAGCCATAACTCACTCCGTATCGCTTGTTTGCTTCGCTCGCGGCGCCCGGTTTGCGGGCGCAGCGGCAATCTGGATCGACTTACTCGGCGGCTTTCTGCTGCTCGCGCAAACGGATATTCAGCTCGCGCAGGGCTTTGGCATCCACAGTGCCCGGAGCCTGGGTCATGACGTCGCCGGCGCTCTGGGTTTTCGGGAAGGCGATGACTTCGCGGATAGAGGCCGCGCCGGTCATCAGCATCACCAGACGGTCCAGACCGAAGGCCAGGCCACCGTGCGGCGGTGCGCCGTACTTCAGGGCGTCCAGCAGGAAGCCGAACTTCTCTTCCTGCTCCGCATCGTCGATGCCCAGCACGCGGAATACCGCCTGCTGCATGGACTTGTCGTGGATACGGATGGAACCGCCGCCCAGCTCGGTGCCGTTGAGCACCATGTCGTAGGCACGGGACAGCTTGCCGGCCGGGTTGGCCTCGAGCTCTTCCGGGGTGCACTTGGGCGCGGTGAACGGGTGATGCAGGGAAGTCAGGCTGCCGTCGTCGTTCTCTTCGAACATCGGGAAGTCCACGACCCACATCGGAGCCCACTCCTTGGTGAGCAGGTTGAGGTCATGGCCGACCTTAATGCGCAGCGCACCCAGGGCGTCGCAGACGATCTTGGCCTTGTCGGCGCCGAAGAACACGATGTCGCCATCGACCGCACCAACGCGATCGAGGATCTCGTTCAGGTTCGGCTCGGCGATGTTCTTCACGATCGGCGACTGCAGGCCTTCCACGCCCTTGGCGCGCTCGTTGACCTTGATGTAGGCCAGACCCTTGGCGCCGTAGATGCCGACGAACTTGGTGTAGTCGTCGATCTGCTTGCGCGGCATGCTCGCACCGCCGGGAACGCGCAGGGCGGCAACGCGGCCCTTCGGATCGTTGGCCGGGCCGGAGAAGACCTTGAACTCGACATCCTTCAGCTGATCGGCCACGTCGACCAGTTCCAGCGGAATACGCAGGTCAGGCTTGTCCGAACCGTAGCGGCGCATGGCCTCTTCGAACGGCATGTGCGGGAATTCGTCGAACTCGACGTTCAGCACTTCCTTGAACAGCTGGCGCACCATCTTCTCGGTGATCTCGATGATGTCGCTTTCTTCGAGGAAGCTGGTCTCGATGTCGATCTGGGTGAATTCCGGCTGGCGGTCGGCACGCAGGTCTTCGTCGCGGAAGCACTTGGCGATCTGGTAGTAGCGGTCGAAGCCGGCCACCATCAGCAGTTGCTTGAACAGCTGGGGCGACTGCGGCAGGGCGAAGAAGTGACCCGGGTAGGTGCGGCTCGGCACCAGGTAGTCACGCGCGCCTTCCGGAGTCGGGCGGCCGAGGATCGGGGTTTCCACGTCGAGGAAACCGTTCTCGTCCAGGTAGCGGCGGATGCTGCTGGTGATGCGCGCGCGCAGCTTCAGCTTGGCGGCCATCTCCGGGCGACGCAGGTCGATGAAGCGATAGCGCAGGCGGGTTTCCTCGCCCACGTCGGAGTACTCGTCCAGCGGGAACGGCGGGGTTTCGGCCTGGTTCAGTACTTCCAGTTCATGACCCAGTACTTCGATGGCGCCGGAAGCCATGTTCGAGTTGCGCGCGCCTTCAGGGCGCAGGCGCACCTTGCCGGTGATCTTCACCACGTACTCGCTGCGCACGCGGTCGGCCTTGGCGAAGGTCTCGACGCGATCCGGGTCGAACACCACCTGGGCCAGGCCCTCGCGATCGCGCACGTCGAGGAAGATCACCCCGCCGTGGTCGCGGCGACGGTGTACCCAACCGCAAAGAGTGACTACCTGGCCGTCCAGGCTCTCGTTCAACTGGCCGCAATAGTGGCTGCGCATCATGGTGTGTTTCGCTTCTCGAAAGTCTTGAATTCTAGGGAACCGCTCATTCGCTGGCGGAGCTGCCGCCACCACCGCTAGCGGTGGCCGGGGAAGCCGTTGAGGCATCGCCGGAGGCCAGGTTCTTCTTCGCTCCGGTCTTGAAGTCGGTCTCGTACCAACCGCTGCCGCCCAGGCGGAAACCCGGCGCCGACAACATCTTCTTCAATTCGGGAGCCTTGCAGGCCGGACAATCGACCAACGGCGCATCACTGATCTTCTGCAGTGATTCCAGCTGATGCGCACAGGATTGGCACTGGTACTCGTAAATCGGCATGGGACACCTTGGCTCGTACACTGCCACGGGCCCGCATCCCGCGGCAAAGACGCGGATTATAGCCTGAAAAATCCGCAGGTTGCAGCCAGGCGGCAGTGACCGGAACGGCAGGCCAAGCGCACAGCTTTCTAATAGAAAGCTTCAATCGATTGCCTTGACATAGACCAAGAGCTTCGCACCCCGGCCGGTGATAGCCTCGATCCATACCTTTTGAATTCCCCTGGCAACGATGAGGAGATCACCATGGAAATCAACATCGGAATCGTCGAGCAGGATCGCGCCGCCATCGCCGAAGGCCTGTCCCGGCTGCTGGCCGACACCTACACCCTGTACCTGAAGACCCACAACTTCCACTGGAACGTCACCGGGCCGATGTTCAACACCCTGCACCTGATGTTCGAAGGGCAGTACACCGAACTGGCGCTGGCCGTGGACAGCATCGCCGAACGCATCCGCGCCCTGGGCTTCCCGGCGCCGGGGACCTACGCCGCCTACGCCCGCCTGTCCTCGATCAAGGAAGAAGAAGGCGTGCCGGACGCCCAGCAGATGATCCGCCTGCTGGTGCAGGGCCAGGAAGCCGTGGTGCGCACCGCGCGCAGCATCTTCCCGCTGGCGGACAAGGTTGCCGACGAGCCGACCGCCGACCTGCTGACCCAGCGCATGCAGGTCCACGAGAAGACTGCCTGGATGCTGCGCAGCCTGCTCGCCGAATAACCCTCTCCCTTTATAAGCAGCCGGCCAGAAAGCCGGCTGCTTCCCCCTACGAATGGCCTAAGCGGTTGATTTGAGAAGGCAAGTGGTTTGCGGTTAAATACCTGCCGTGCGTTTCTCGCATAGGCCGCCCGGCACGCTTTCATTTTTCCTTTCTGGCGTCGCACCCGGGGCTGGCTGCTTCTTTATATCGTTACCCGCTCAAGGTGAATCCGTAGCCATGTTGAAGATCGTCCATCTCGTGACGGGCGTCGCCGCACTCTTGCTGTCCTTGATCCCGAGTCTGCGTAGTGATGCCCTGCCCTACCTGCAACAGAGCGATGCCATCTACCTGGCACTGCTCGGTCTGACCAGCCTCCTGCTCGCCCCGAGCAGCCAACTGAAACACCCCTCCGCGCTGCAGAGCCTCGCCACCGCCCTGGTCGTGCTGGCCGTGGTCCTGCAGATCCTGATCCTGCTCGCCCCGCTGCCCTTCATCGGCGACCAGCCGGCCATCGTGCTGCCGCTGCTGAGCTTGGCCGGCGCCGTCGTCCTGCAATGGATCGCAAGCCTGAACAAACCGAGCACCAGCATCGCCATCGAAACCTTCGCCGGCGTCGACCGCGAAACCGGCACCGTGAAGTGGTTCAACACCTCCAAGGGCTTCGGCTTCATCTCCCGCGACTCGGGCGAGGACATCTTCGTCCACTTCCGCGCCATTCGCGGCGAGGGCCACCGCATCCTGATCGAAGGGCAGCGCGTGGAGTTCTCGGTGGTCCAGCGAGACAAGGGCCTGCAGGCGGAGGATGTGATCGCCGCCCTGCCCAACCGCCGCTGATTCACAGCTCCATGAAAAAGCCCGCCAATCGGCGGGCTTCTTCATTTCTGCACCTATTAACAGCGCGGCTTAATAGTGCGGCGGCGGAGCATCATCTTCCGCTACACCAACCTGGCCCTGCAGGTCTTCCAGGCGCTTGAGCAGCGCCTGCATCTGCAGACGGGTGCGTTCGATCACCCGCTCCTGCTCGTAGACCACGTCGCTCAAGGTCTGCAATGCGTCATCCTGGAAGGCCAGTCGGCTCTCCAGGTCCATCACTCGAGTTTCCAGATCCATCATTCACTCCTGACTGAAGCGAAAGCCATCGCCCAGCGCCATACGCAGCTTCTCGCGCACCCGCGCCAGCTCTTCTTCTTTATAAGGAACCGCCGGATGCTTGCCCCAGACCGGCCCCGGCCAGGCGACATCATCCTGCTTGCGCACGATCACATGCACATGCAGTTGGCTGACAACGTTGCCAAGATTGGCCACGTTCATCTTGTCCGCATCGAAAGTGTCCTTGAGCACTTCCGCCAGTTGAGTCGCTTCGCGCCACAACTGTTGCTGATCGGCGGAATCCAGCTGGAAGATTTCACTGACATCTTCACGGCGCGGAACCAGGATGAACCACGGGTACTGCGAGTCGTTCATCAACAGCAGGCTGCTCAGCGGGAAATCACCCAGCGCAACGGTGTCCTGCTGGAGGCGGGAATCCAGGGCGAACATAAGACCTCTCCTGTTCGACGAGCCTTGTTTAAGCCTAGCTCCACAGGGGAGCCGAAGGGCGCGAAGAATACTAGAGAGCCCTTCCGGCGAAAATGCCCGACCGACGCATCGTGCCGGAGCACGCCCCTTGCAGCGCTGCACCAGGATCGCGCATGGCGCGGATTGGCATATCCCGACAACAGGCGCGTGCAGGAATCTGCACGGCAATCACGGCAATCAGCAGCGAAAAATCGTTTAAACAGCTACAACTACGGGATGCCAGAAAACGACATGCGTGCTCGTGGATGTTGCAAATCCCCAACGGAAGCCGTGAAATGCGTCAACGCGTCGCAAGACGAACACTGTGAAGGCGGCTCCGGGCATTTGTGCACGGTTGTTGCTAGAGGCAAGGACAGTGCACCGACGGCCACCCCTTTGGGAGAAGTGGACGCGGAGGCGGGAGAACTTAAGAAGTGGTCAATGGAATAGAGAACCACAAGGGCTGAAGCATCAATGAAGCAATCAGGGGGCAATCTCTTTTTGCAACATGGGAACTGCTTGAATGCGACATGCGTCATGCAGCTTTGCGACAGTCCCGTAAAGATTTTGTGTGTTCATTTGGGCAACTATCGCCAACTGAACACGCGTGCTATAAGTTAGCGCCGACAAAAAAAGAAAGAGCCGTCACCGCGGCATTAGTGATGGCGAATAATTTCAAAACCAAAGGAGCAATCACAATGAAAGTGATGAAGTGGAGCGCCATCGCCCTGGCCGTTTCTGCAGGCAGCACACAACTGGCAATGGCCGAGCCCTTCGTAGGCAATCAGGCTGACGCTAAAGGCTTTGTCGAAGACAGCAGCCTGAACTTCCTGGTTCGCAACTACTACTTCAATCGCAACAAGAAAGACGGCGCCACCGATGCCCGTGACTGGACTCAAGGTTTCTGGGCCAATTACAACTCCGGCTTCACCCAAGGCACCGTTGGTTTCGGCGTTGACGCTTTCGGCTACCTGGGTCTGAAACTCGACGGTGGCAGCGGCTACGGCGGCACCGGCAACCTGCCGGTCCACGATGACGGCGACAAGGCTGACGACTTCGGCAAAGCCGGCGCAGCGGTCAAAGTCCGCATCTCCAAGACCGAGCTGAAATTCGGCGACATGCAGCCCACCGCTCCGGTGTTCGCTGTAGGCGGCACCCGCCTGCTGCCGCAAACCGCCAGCGGCTTCAGCCTGATGAGCAGCGAAATCGACGGCCTGGATCTGGAAGGCGGTCACTTCTACTCCGGTACCGGCCAGGACACCACCAACCGTGATGGTGAGATCTGGTCCCAGTACGGCGGCGTAACCGCCAACAGCGCTGACTTCCTGGGTGGCAAATACGCCATCAACGACCAGCTCTCGGCTTCCCTGTACGGCGCCAAGGTCGAAGACCTGTGGAACCAGTACTACGTCAACCTGAACTACACCCTGCCGATCGCTGACAATCAGTCCCTCGGCCTGGACTTCAACTACTACCGCACTACCGATGCTGGCTCCGCCAAGCTGGGTGACATCAGCAACAACACCTTCTCGCTGGCCGCTGCTTACACCATCAGCGCGCACACCCTGACCCTGGCCTTCCAGAAAGTGAACGGCAACACTCCGTTCGACTACATCGGCATCGGCGACAACAACGCCGGCGGCGACTCGATCTTCCTCGCCAACTCCGTTCAGTACTCCGACTTCAACGGCCCGGGTGAAAAATCCCTGCAAGGCCGTTACGACCTGAACATGGCCGAGTACGGTGTTCCGGGCCTGACCTTCATGGGCCGCTACATCTACGGTAAGGACATCGACGGCGACAAGATCGATCCAACCAGCCCCTACGCCAACTACGGCTATGGTCCGGACGGCAAACATCGCGAGACCAACCTGGAAGCCAAATACGTTATCCAGAGCGGCCCGGCAAAAGACCTGTCCTTCCGTGCTCGTCAGGCTTGGCACCGCGCCAACGCCGACCAGGCTGAAGGCAACGTTGATGAATTCCGCCTGATCATCGACTACCCGCTGTCCGTTCTGTAATCCAGAACGAACTGCAGGTAACTAAAAAGCCCGGCTTCTGCCGGGCTTTTTTATTGCAACTTACCTACAACTTCGAACGTATCTGTTACATCGGCAATACATAAGTGCCGGTGACATGGGCGACCAACTCCTGCGGATTGCTGACCGAGTAGACAGCTACTTCGCAAACCACCTGCCGCCGCCCCAGTTTCAATATCTTCGCCTCGGCCAACAGGTCTTCCGGCTTCGGCTTGCTGAGAAAGTTGATATTCAGGTTGGAAGTAACGGCCATCTCGACGTTATCCAGCTGCGCCAGGATCACCGCGTACATTGCCGCGTCCGCCAGCGCCATGATGGTCGGCCCGGACATCGTCCCGCCCGGCCGCACCAGCTTTCCATGGAAGGGAATCCGCGCGAACGCGCTGCGCCCTTCCAGTGCATCGATGCGGAAATCCATCTCGTCCGCCATGGGCAATCCCGCGCGGATGAACGCCTGTACCTGGGCTGCATTCAATCGACTCACGCCACTCCTCCGTCTCCGCCCGCCGCGCCCTGTACGCAGCCAGACCTGCACCGTACAATGCCCAGCCTATATTCCCCTTCGCAACCGACAAAACGGCCAAAGATGCGTACCAGTCAGTACCTGCTGTCCACCCTGAAAGAAACCCCTTCCGATGCGGTCGTCATCAGCCATCAGCTGATGCTGCGCGCCGGCATGATCCGCAAGCTGGCGTCTGGTCTCTACACCTGGCTGCCAATGGGTCTGCGGGTACTGCGCAAGGTGGAGACCATCGTTCGCGAAGAAATGAACGCCGCCGGTGCCCTGGAAGTGCTGATGCCCGCCATCCAGCCCGCCGAACTGTGGCAGGAATCCGGCCGCTGGCAGCAGTACGGCCCCGAGCTGCTGCGCCTGAAGGATCGCCATGACCGCGACTTCTGCGTCGGCCCGACCCACGAGGAAGTGATCACCGACCTCGCGCGCAACGAGCTGAACAGCTACAAACAGCTGCCGATCAACATGTACCAGATCCAGACCAAGTTCCGTGACGAGATCCGTCCGCGCTTCGGCCTGATGCGCGGCCGCGAGTTCATCATGAAGGACGCCTACTCCTTCCACGCCAGCCAGGACTCGCTGCAGGCGACCTACGACGTCATGTACGGCGCGTACAGCAAGATCTTCACCCGCCTGGGCCTGGACTTCCGCGCCGTGCAGGCCGACAACGGCTCCATCGGCGGCAGCGGCTCCCACGAATTCCACGTGCTGGCCGGCTCCGGCGAGGACGACATCGTCTTCGGCGAATCCACCGACTACGCCGCCAACATCGAGAAGGCCGAAGCCCTGCCGCGCGAAACCGCTCGTGGCGCGGCCAGCGAAGAGCTGCGCCTGGTCGATACCCCCGAGACCAAGACCATCGCCGCCCTGGTGGAGAAGTTCGGCCTGCCGATCGAGAAGACCATCAAGACCCTGGTGGTGCATGCCGCCGAGGAAGGCAAGCTGATTGCCCTGATCGTCCGTGGCGACCACGAACTCAACGAGATCAAGGCCGGCAACCATCCGCTGGTGGCCAGCCCCCTGCAGATGGCCAGCGAAGCGGACATCAAGGCCGCCATCGGCGCCACCCCCGGCTCGCTCGGCCCGCTGAACCTGCCGCTGCCCTGCATCATCGACCGTTCCGTCGCCCTGATGAGCGACTTCGCCGCCGGCGCCAACGTCGACGACAAGCACTACTTCGGCGTGAACTGGGAACGCGACCTGCCGGTACCGGAAGTCGCCGACCTGCGTAACGTCGTCGAGGGCGACCCGAGCCCGGACGGCAAGGGCACGCTGATCATCCGTCGCGGCATCGAAGTCGGTCACATCTTCCAGCTCGGCACCAAGTACAGCGAAGCCATGAAGCTCTCCGTACTGGGCGAGAGCGGCAAGCCGGTCACCCTGATCATGGGCTGCTACGGCATCGGCGTATCCCGCGTGGTCGCCGCCGCCATCGAGCAGAACTACGACGACCGCGGCATCCTCTGGCCGGCCGCCCTGGCGCCCTTCCAGATCGCCATCGTGCCGATGAAGTACGAGAACGAAGCCGTGCGCGCCGCCACCGACAAGCTCTACGCAGACCTCACCGCCGCTGGCTTCGAAGTGCTGCTGGACGACCGCGACAAGAAGACCAGCCCCGGCGTGAAGTTCGCCGACATGGAGCTGATCGGTATCCCGCACCGCATCGTCGTCAGCGAGCGCGGCCTGGACGAAGGCGCCCTGGAATACAAGGGCCGCCGTGACGCCGAGTCGCAGCCTGTCGCCCTGTCCGACCTGCAAGCCTTCATCACGGCCAAGATCCGCAACTGAGCAGAGCGATGTCCACCGGAAGTACCACAAGCCTCGCGGCTGCCGCCCTGTGCGGCAGCCTCCTGCTGAGCGGCTGCGCCAACCAGCTGTCGCAACGCAGCGAGCATGAAGAGCGAGTCGAGCGAAAACTGCTCGACCATAGCCTGCAGATCGACGTGGGCACGCCGGGCACCCTGGAACTGCCGCAGCGCCGCATTCGCGTGCAGGAACAGAAGACCTTCGAAGTCACCGAGTTCGAGGTCACCCGTCGCTACGACCGCTACACGCCGTACCAGGGCTGGCGCAAGGTGTACGAGATGCCGCTGGGCATCGTCGCCTTCGTCGGCGGCATCGGTGCCAACGTGGTCAACGTGTTCGCTCTCGGCAACCTGCCCGAGAGCGTCACCCGCGGCTGGATTCGCTACGGCATTGACGGCATGAACCCGTTCATGAACGTCGAATCCAACGGCCGCGCCGAGCAGAACCTGGCATCGATCGACGAGAAGCAGCGCGACAAGCGTACCGAGTACTCCAGCCTGCCCTGGTCGGAGCGCCCGGTGACCGTCACCGCCGGCAAGAACTCCCAGGAGCTGCTCACCGACCGCCACGGCGTGCTGCGCCTGAACCTGCTGGAAGGCCCCTTCAGCGACGACGAAGTCAGCCGCATCGGCCGCCTGCAGTTCAGTGTCCAGGACCCTTCGGACGACACCCGCGCCGACGCCAGCCTGCTGGTCAGCCGCTCCCTGCGCGGCAAGCTGCAGGAAGCCCACGCGCTGATCTACGACGACCTGGAAGGTGACGACGTGCACCACTGGGTACACCGGGTGAAGCGCCTCTCCGACCTCGGCCTGGAAGAGGAAGCGAGCGAACTGGAACAGAGCCTGATCGAGCTGACCCGCAACGATCCGGAGCTGCAGAAGGAATTCCTCCACAGCCTGATGACCGACGCCGGTCGCCTGGCAGCGGACCCCGGCGTCAGCAACTGACGCCTAGCGGCGAACGATGAAGCCGGTGATGCCCTGGGGTGTCATCGGCTGCAGTTCCACCGCCGTCACCCTGGCCTTCACCGGGCCGCGCGCCAGCCACTTCTCCAGCTCGCGCACCGCATCTTCCTCACCTTCGATCAACAGCTCGACGCGTTCGTCCGCAAGGTTGCGAATCCAGCCGTCGATGTCCAGGCGCTCGGCCTGCTCCTGGGTGCTCTGGCGGTAATAGACGCCCTGTACCTTGCCGCTGATGTAGCCATGCAGACAGATCCTCGCCATCACTGCTTCTCCTCGCGCAAGGCGCTCAGGCGCGCCTGCAGGCCGGCAGCGGTCTGCTCACCGAGCAACTGCTCGCGCATCTTGCCCTCAGGGTCGATGATGTAGGTTACAGGCAGCGCTTCGCTGCGCGGCAGGCTGTAGCGCGGCGCAGGGTCGTCGGCCAACACGGTGTACTGCACGCCCAGGTCGTGCGAGGCCTTCGCCAGGTCCGCGTCGCGCAGGCCGTCGAAGTTCACCCCCAGCACCCGAAAGCCCTTCGCCTTGCCCTCTTGCGCCAGATGATTCAGCTCGGGAATCTCCTTGCGACACGGCGCACACCATTCCGCCCAGTAATTAATAACTAGCCACTGGCCATCTACACTCGCAGCGGGTACTTTCTGTCCATGCTGATCGGTGCCATAGTCCGCCGAGCAGCCGGCCAGGATCAGGCCGGCCATCAAGCCAATCACAATACGGAGCCGCACTCCCATGCCTTCAATCCTCGTGTATGCGGGGTGGTCATGATGCTCGATGCCCTGCGCCTGGAGGTGCCGGACATCCTCGAAGAAGATGCCGAGGCAATGAGCAACCTGGCGGTCAGGCTCCAGGAATCGCGGCAACAGCCCCTGCAGGAAGGTCTGCAGAAGGCGCTGGGCACGCTGTTCCGCCTCAACCGATGCGCGCTGACCTTACTGGAAAGACAGCGCGCCCTGCAAAGCCTCAGCGAAGAATACCGGCATTACGAACGGCTGATCCGCCAGGAAAAGTCGCCGCCGGCGCTCTTCGTGCACTTCTGCAGCGAACTCGCCGCCGGCTTCAAGCGCCTGCTGCTGCAGATCCTGCACGGCCGCAAGCCGTCGCGGCCGCACATGGCCTGGTGCCTGTACATGGCTCAGCACTTCCTCGCCCAGGCCTTGCTGCGTCACTACCAGCAGTATCAGCAGCCACCGGGCAGCCTGTGGCGCGACAGCCACCTGCTGTACTGGATCGGTGAGCACCAGGAGTGCCTGGACGAACCGGTAGCAGCGGCTTTCGACCCGATTCCTGCCGGCACCTTGCGCGGGCTGTACCAGCAGATACTGCTGCTGGCCCTGAGCAACCCGTTCCACCTGACCGAGGGCGAAGCCCCCCAGCTGTTCTCGGCCTTGGCGCCGCTGGCCGCGCTGGGCCGCCTGCTGCCCTGGGACGATGAGGAACAGGAAGGCTTCGTCGTCGCCCTCGGCTCGGACGAGCCCTGCCTGGCAGTCGAACAGGCTGCTGACGCTCCGGCCGATCAACTGCGCCGACTGGAACTGGGCGCCCTGCTGATTGCCCTGCACGACCCGGCGCCCCTGCGCCGCCTGGACCAGGGCGTGCTGCTGGAGCGCGTCCGCCACCACTGGCTTGGACACCAGACACGCCGCCATGAGCGTGCCGAACAGAAGGGTACCTGCCGGGTAGTCGTCGGCCTTCCGGCTATTCAGCAGCACCTGCTGGACAGTTCGACCAGCCCCTGCCGGGAAGCGACGCTGATGGACGCCAGCGCGGGCGGTGCCCGCATCCTCTGCACCGGCCAACAGGCCGGGCAGCTGCCGGTCGGCCAGTTGCTGCTGATTCCTGGCAACGGCGGCACGCCCACCCTCGCCGTGGTGCGCTGGCGACACCTCAACAACGACGGGCTACACCTCGGCCTGCGTTACCTGAAGGGACTTCCCCGCCCGGTCTGGCTGCGTCGCGCACCTGACGCACAGCGTCACCCCGGCGTCCTGCAGAGTACGCCGGAACCGGGCAACGGCTGGTATCACGGGCTCTGGGTCGCCCAGGGACAGTTCGTCGAAGGCGAGAATCTGTGGCTGCAACTGGCCAGCTTCGACAACCAGACCATCCTGCCGCTGCCCGTCGCCAACCTCAGTACGCCATTGGTAGCTCGCCACCCACTGCGCCTGGCCTGATTGTCGAATTTGGGAGAGATGTCACAGGCAAGATCGGCAGTAAGCCCGGAATGCCTGGAAGCCTCCTCCCTATAATTCGAACGTTCGTCCTGACTCTCGGGACGACTCTCGCTCGCCGATCACTCAGCGGCCTTCAGAATGCGACTGGCGCCATGTACGCCAGCCTCCATCGACAGGACAGCCCGATGCAGCCTACAGACCAGCTTGTCAGCAAGGTTCCCAGCCATATTGTCGCCAGCGCGCGGCCGGCCAATGCGGCCAACGGGGGACGGCTGGCCGACTTCAATGTCGCGGTCTGGTTACACTTGCCCGGCGTGGCGGAACTGCCGGTGACGCTGCTGCTCAGCTACCGCGATGGCGAGCGCAGCCGGGAAGTGGTGATCGACCATGGCACGGTCAACAAGCAGAGCCGCATCCTGCTGTCAGGCGTAGCGCGCCTGGTGTTCTCCCAGCGGATCGAGGATGCGCAGATCAAGCTGCGCGCGGCCGTTCCCCTGTCGCGGGTGATCGCCGAGGAAGTCTTCATGCAGGCGGTGGAACAGCAGGCCGGCGCAACGCGTCCGGTAGCCACCAGCCTGTGAAGATTCAGCCCAGCTGACGTACCAGCGTGTCGTCGTCCGACGACTCGGCTGCAGCGGGTTCGGCGGCCTCTTGCGAGACGGACGGCAGGAGCGACTCGGGCCAGCTGCTGAACTGCAGACCAGTGATTCTATTCAACCGCTCCAGGGCGCTCGACAGATCGCGCTGATGCAGGTGCACTACGTTGTTCTGGTCTTTTTTCATGGATTCGCTGGCCTTGGAGGAACTTCTAAAGGACTCCTGTGTCCTGAATCCTCCATAGCCAGAACTGTGCCAATTCTGAAATAGCCAGAAATGGCGCATTTCTGAAGTGGTACAAAGGCGTCAAAGCATCAGATTCGCCGCAAACTGACGTTTTGCGTCACTCGGAATGTGACGGCTTCAACCATTTCGCCAGACTGTCACCGAACAGCTCCTGGCGATCCGCCTGGTAGCGCGCCAGCGTTTCCCGCAATTCCGGGTACCAGGGCTCATCCAGCTCCGCCGGCAGTGCTTCCAGGCAAGGCAACGGCCAGGGGCTGCGGTTGAGCAGGTGATGCAGGCTGTAGCTGCCCAGGTCACGACACAGCACCCAGGCGGCGGTGGTCGAGCCTGCACGGCAGACCAGTTGCTCGCCCTCGAGGAAATCCAGCACCTCTTCCCACTCATCTTCGGGCAGCAGCCAACCGGCGCGGTGCAGATGCACCAGGCGCGTCGGCAGGCCATGGCGCTGACGGTCGAAGAACACCCGCAGCACGCCGAGGATCACCAGCAGGCGCGGCAGGGCGCGCCGGCGCCAGAGCCGGGTCGAGGACAGGTTGCAGACCAGCTCGGCACCAAACAGCACGATCAGCCAGGACAGGTACACCCAGAGCAGGAACAGCGGCACGGTGGCGAAGGCGCCGTAGATCAGCTTGTAGCCAGGGAAAAAGCTCACATAGAAGCCGAATAGCGACTTGGCCGCCTCGAACAGGATCGAGGTGAAGACCCCACCCGCCAGCGCGTGCAGGAACGGCACCCGCGCATTGGGTACCGCCGCGTAGATCAGGGTGAAGGCCGCCACGCTGGCCAGCAGCGGCATGAATTTCAGCAGCATCGCCGCGCCCGGCAGCGCATGGGGGCCGGAGAGCAGCGACAGCGAGGTGATGTAGGTGGACACGGCGAAACCGGTGCCCAGCAACAGCGGGCCCAGGCTGAGGATCGCCCAGTACAGCAGGAAGCGGGTCACGCCCCGGCGCGGCTGGCGTACGCGCCAGATGGCATTGAAGGCCTTCTCGATGGTCACCAGCATGGTGAAGGCGGTGACCGCCAGGAAAGCCACGCCCAGCCACGTCAGATGCCGCGCCTGCACGGTGAAGTTGCGCAGGTAGGCCTCGACCGCCTCGCCGGTGGACGGCACGAAGTTGCGGAACACGAAGAGCTGGATGCGCTCCCCCATGCCCTCGAAGGCCGGAACGGCCGAGAGCATGGCGAAGGTCACGGTCATCATCGGGACGACCGCGAACAGCGTGGTGTAGGTCAGGGCCGCAGCGCTGTTGGGCGCCTTGTCGGCCAGGAAGCGCTGGACCAGATAGCGGCCGAATTCGACCAGGCCCTGCAAGCGTTCGTGCATGAAGTGTCCTTTGGCTGCACTGAAAAAACCGTCCTCGTAGATCGCGGCGAACGACAGCGGTTCAGTCCAGTCCGAGGAGGCGGTTAGAATAGCCGCCACTTCATCGGCCTTGCGAGTCCCGGCACATGAGCCAGATTTCAATTTTTCACAATCCGCGCTGCTCCAAATCCCGTGGCGCCCTCGAATTGCTCGAAGAGCGCGGTCTCCAGCCGACCATCGTGCGCTACCTGGAAACCCCGCCCAGCGCCGCCGAACTCAAGGCGCTGCTCGGCAAGCTGGGCATTGGCGCGCGCCAGCTGCTGCGCAGCGGCGAGGACGAATACAAGGAACTGGACCTGGCCAACCCGGCACTGGGCGATGACCAGCTGATCGCGGCGATGGCCAGCCATCCCAAGCTGATCGAGCGTCCGATTGTCATCGTCGGCGACAAGGCAGTGATTGGCCGTCCGCCGGAGAAGGTACTGGAGATCCTGCCTTGAGCGCTCCCTATATCCTGGTCCTGTACTACAGCCGCCACGGCGCCACCGCCGAAATGGCGCGGCAGATCGCCCGTGGCGTCGAGCAGGCCGGACTGGAAGCGCGCGTGCGCACAGTGCCGGCGGTTTCCACCGAGTGCGAAGCCGTCGCCCCGGACATCCCGGCCGAAGGCGCGCTCTACGCCACCCTGGAGGACCTGAAGGACTGCTCCGGCCTCGTCCTCGGCAGCCCGACCCGCTTCGGCAACATGGCCGCACCGCTCAAGTACTTCCTCGACGGCACCAGCAGCCTTTGGCTGACCGGTGGTCTGGTGGGTAAACCAGCGGCGGTCTTCACCTCCACCGCCAGCCTGCACGGCGGCCAGGAGACGACCCAGCTGTCGATGATGCTGCCGTTGCTGCACCACGGCATGATCATTACCGGCATCCCCTACAGCGAGCCCGCCCTGCTGGAAACCCGAGGCGGCGGCACGCCCTACGGCGCCAGCCACTTCGCCACTGCCGACGGCAAGCGCAGCCTGGACGAACACGAAATCACCCTGTGCCGCGCGCTGGGCAAGCGCCTGGCCGAAGTTGCCCGCAAACTGGAGAGCTGAATGGCCCGCAAGAACAAACCGCTGCCGCCCATGGAATGGCTAAAACCCCGGCTGGCCGCCAGCCGCGCGGTCGCCCTCGGCAGCTTCATCGGGCTGATCCTGCTCATCGTCATCTGGGACGTGCTGTTTGCCGACGCCCATGGCGGCGCGCACTGGGTGCCGTGGGCCTTCCTCGGCTTCAAGCTACTGCCGCTGCTGGTGGTAGCGCCGGGCATCCTGATCGGCAGCGCGCGTGGCCACGCCTGGGCGTGCTACGTGATCAACCTGTACTTCATCCTCGGCGTGCTCAACGCCTTCGATCCCAACCACGCCATCTTCGGCTGGGCAGAGATCATCCTCAGCGTGTCGCTGTTCTGTTCGGCGCTGATGTACACGCGCTGGCGCTTCCAGTACGACCGCAAGCTCGCTGGCGAAGGTCAGGAGCCACAACAGGAAGCGACGAGCGCCTGATCGGACACCGCGAATCGGGGAAACCGGGGCTTACCAGCCCATGGTTTCCTTGAGGAAGGGAATGGTCAGCTTGCGCTGGGCCTGCAACGAGGCCTTGTCCAGTTCGTCCAGCAGGTCGAAGAGGAACTGCATGCTGCGCGCGCCGCGAGTGAGGATGAAGCGCCCCACTTCGTCGGTCAGGTGCAGACCCCGGCGCGAAGCGCGCAGCTGAAGGGCGCGCAGCTTTTCGTCGTCGGTCAGCGGGTGCAGCTGGAAGATCAGCGAGAGGGTCAGGCGGGATTTCAGGTCCGGTAGCTTCACCCCCAACTCACGCGGCGACACCGAGGCCGACAGCAGTAGCTTGCGACCGGAATCGCGCAGGCGGTTGAACAGGTGGAACAGCGCCTCTTCCCATTCGCGCTTGCCGGCCAGGGCGTCGAGATCATCCAGACACACCAGCTCGCGCTGTTCGAGGTTATCGAAGATTTCCGGACCGTAGGCCACCAGGTCGGCCATCGGCAGGTAGACCGACGGCTCACCCAGTTGTTCGGAACGAATGCAGGCGGCCTGCAGCAGGTGGCTGCGACCCACGCCTTCGGCGCCCCAGAGATAAATCAGGCTTTCCGTCCACCCCGCCTCGGGCTCGCACAGACGCTCGACATAGCCGAGCGCCGCGGCGTTGGCACCGGGGTAGTAGTTGGCGAACGTTGCGTCATCGCGCAGACGTACGCTGAGTGGGAGCTGCATAGGAGTCATGCCGGGCCGGCGTTTCTTCAATCGCTTGGGGTGGGCCTTGGTGACTGAAAGTTTATCCAAATCAGAAGGATAACGCAGCTACCACGTGCGACTCAGAGCCACCGGCGGCGGGAAGCGGGACTTTGCCCGCCCCGTAGCGCTCGTCACCAGTGGAAGCGCAGGGTGTTCTGGGCCGGAACGGCCGCGTTCGGCACCGGTTGGCCGTTGGCGTCGACCGCCGGTTGCGCCGGCTCGGCCGGGGCTTCCTGCAGGCGGGCCAGCGCCAGTTGCGCGCGCAGTTGTTCGGTGCTGGCGGTCACGCGGTAGACGAGCTTGTTACCCTGGACCTCCACCAGCTTGGCGCCCATCGGCTCCAGCAGGCGCGAGACTTCGGCGTAACGGGCCAGGTCGGCGCCCTCGATCTGCAGGACCTGGGCCGAAGCCGAGCCAGCCGAACCGACGAAACGCTGCGACAGGCGCTGCGAAACACCGAGCATCACCGCATCGGCCAGCGCGTCCGGGGTATCGCCCTGGGCCTGGCCCTGTTCACGGTTGTCGCCCATCCACACGCGCCAGGTGGCGGTCCACTTGCCGTCGGCTTCCTTGGCGTCCACCGCCAGCAGGGCATCGGCGCCGTAGCGCTCGGAGGCAGCTTTCAGAGCGTCCGGCTGGGCGGCGCTGAGGTTCTCGGCAGTGCCGACCTGCTGTTCGCTGAGATCAGCCATCGGCAGGCGCAGCGGCAGGCCGCGGCGTTGGGCCGCACGGTTCAGCGGGGCGGAGGCTTCCTGGCTGTCGCCGACCAGGCTGCTGCCGTTGGCGCTTTCGTTCAGCCACCAGGCCAGCACGCTCGGCCGGCTCGCCCCCCAGACCGGCAGGCCGGCCTGGCGCAGGGCGTTGTCGGTGGCGGTCGGATCGAAGTCCACGACCAGTGCCATGGGCGGACCGTTCTCGAAGCCGTACTGGCTGATCAGCTGCTGCGGGTCCTTGAAGTAGCCAGCCAGCGCCGGGCTCTGCGCGGCGCTGGCGTTGCCGGTCAGGCGCAGGACCAGGGTCTGCAGGGCACGGGTCAGGCCGGCATTGCGCTCGTCCGGCTGCTGGGAAGCGACCGGTTCGTGCACCTGGTACAGGTTGCCCAACGTTTCAGCAAAGGACGGCAGGCTGAACAGCGACAGGCAGAGGATCAACAGGCGGGCGGTCAGGCGCATGGCGGGCTCTCGCGGCAAAAACGAAGATGCCAGCGTGCAACGAGCTGGCAAGGAAGGCCTATACCTTAAACAGCCGTCCGGCCAGCGGCAACAGCGCGAGATGGCCGCTGCCGGGCAAGCCTGATAAAATCCCGCGCCTCCCGCGCAGGCCGGGAAGCGCGAACGGCGCACCCGGCGGCAAGACGAATCATCCCTTCTATAGGCCTGGATTTATGAGCAACAAGCAACCCTCGTTGAGCTACAAGGACGCCGGTGTGGACATCGACGCCGGCGAAGCCCTGGTCGAACGCATCAAAGGCGTCGCCAAGCGCACCGCGCGTCCGGAAGTCATGGGCGGCCTGGGTGGCTTTGGCGCTCTTTGCGAAATCCCGGCCGGTTACAAGCAGCCCGTACTGGTCTCCGGTACCGACGGCGTCGGCACCAAACTGCGCCTGGCGCTGAACCTGAACAAGCACGACAGCATCGGCCAGGACCTGGTCGCCATGTGCGTCAACGACCTGGTCGTGTGCGGCGCCGAGCCGCTGTTCTTCCTCGACTACTACGCCACCGGCAAGCTCAACGTCGACGTGGCCGCCACCGTGGTCACCGGCATCGGCGCCGGTTGCGAGCTGGCCGGTTGCTCCCTGGTCGGTGGTGAAACCGCCGAGATGCCGGGCATGTACGAAGGCGAAGACTACGACCTGGCCGGCTTCTGCGTCGGCGTGGTGGAGAAGTCCGAGATCATCGACGGCTCGAAAGTGGTTGCCGGCGACGCCCTGATCGCCCTGCCCTCCTCCGGCCCGCACTCCAACGGCTACTCGCTGATCCGCAAGATCATCGAAGTTTCCGGCGCCGACATCGAAGCCACCCAGCTGAACGGCCAGCCCCTGGCCGACCTGCTGATGGCCCCGACCCGCATCTACGTGAAGCCGCTGCTGCAGCTGATCAAAGACACCGGCGCGGTCAAGGCCATGGCCCACATCACTGGCGGCGGCCTGCTGGACAACATCCCGCGCGTCCTGCCGGACAACGCCCAGGCCGTGGTTGACGTGGCCAGCTGGCAGCGCCCGGCGGTCTTCGACTGGCTGCAGGAAAAAGGCAACGTCGACGAGACCGAGATGCACCGCGTGCTGAACTGCGGCGTGGGCATGGTCATCTGCGTTGCGCAGGATCAGGTCGAGGCTTCCCTCAAGGCCCTGCGTGACGCCGGCGAGCAGCCGTGGGTCATCGGCCGCATCGACGCTTGCGCCGCCGACGCCGAGCGCGTGGTCCTGAACAACCTGAAAGGCCACTGATGTCCACACCTTGCAATGTCGTGGTGCTGATTTCCGGCTCCGGCAGCAACCTGCAAGCCCTGATCGACAGTCTCGCCGGCGCTGATACGCCGGCGGTGATCCGCGCGGTGATCTCCAACCGCGCGGACGCCTATGGCCTGGAGCGTGCGCGCCAGGCCAACATCGAGACTCGCTTCCTCGACCACAAGTCCTACGCCGACCGCGAAAGCTTCGACGCCGCGCTGATCCAGGCCATCGACGGCTTCGGCGCCGACCTGGTGCTGCTCGCCGGCTTCATGCGCATCTTGAGCGCCGACTTCGTGCGTCACTACCAGGGTCGCCTGCTGAACATCCATCCGTCCCTGCTGCCCAATTACAAGGGCCTGCACACCCACCAGCGCGCGCTGGAGGCTGGCGACGCCGAGCACGGCTGCAGCGTGCACTTCGTCACCGAGGAACTTGATGGCGGTCCTCTGGTCGTACAGGCGGCAATCCCGGTAGAGTCTGACGACACGCCGGAAACGCTGGCGCAGCGCGTTCACGTGCAGGAACATGTGATCTATCCGCTGGCCATGCGCTGGTTCGCCGAAGGCCGAGTCAGGCTGGGTGAACATGGCGCCACGCTGGATGGGGAGCTTCTGCCCGCATCCGGCCATTCGTACCGAACCTAGGAGATTCGTGATGCGTAGAGCCCTGCTGTTCCTGATGGCTGTACTGACCCTGCCGGCCCAGGCTTTCGAGCTGAAGCCGTTCGAGGCCAGCTACACCGCCGACTGGAAACAGATGCCGATCAGCGGGACCGCCTCCCGCAGCCTCAAGCAAGGCGACGGCGGCCGCTGGGAACTGGATTTCAAGGCGTCCATGCTGCTTGCCAGCCTCACCGAGATCAGCACGTTCAAGGTCGAGAACGACACCTACCTGCCACTGACCTACCGCTGGGCCCGCGAAGGCCTGGGCAAGAACAAGCAGACCGAGCTCGATTTCGACTGGGCCGAGAAACAGGTGCTGGGCAGCGACCGTGGCGACCAGGTGCGCCAGCCGCTGAACAAGGGCCAGCTGGACAAGTCCACCTACCAGCTCGCGCTGCAGCATGACGTGGCCGTCGGCAAGAAGGCCATGAGCTACCAGGTGATCGAGGGTACCGATACCGATACCTACGACTTCCGTGTGCTCGGCGAAGAGAAGGTCCGCACCCAGGCCGGCCTGATCACCGCGATCAAGGTGGAGCGCGTGCGCGACCCCACCAAGAGCAACCGCAAGACCATCCTCTGGTTCGCCAAGGATTGGGACTTCCTCCTCGTGCGCCTGTACCAGCAGGAGTCCGACGGCAAGGAATACCAGATCATGCTCAAGGAAGGCACCGTGGGCGGCAAGGCCGTCCAGGGCGAGAAAGGCTGATCCTTCAGCGCAAAAGAAAAAGCCGGGCAATGCCCGGCTTTTTTATGCCTCGAAACCCGGGCCGGCGAATCAGCCCTCGTTCGACGGCTTGCGCTTGAAGCGACGAGCGATCCAGCCGATGGCCAGGGCCGGGACGATCCACAGCTTCTTCAGCAGGACCAGCAGGGTGGCGAACAGGCCGACCTTGGCGGCGACCTTGCCGGCGATCAGCGCACCCAGGCCATAGGCGGCGACCTTGTCGACGCTGGGGTTGAAGTCGACATAGCGGCTGCCCGGATTGAACTCGGTCATCGCCAGCACCTTGCTGACGTTCTTCTCGATTTCCGGCAGCTGCTCCATGCCCGCGACGAAGTTCAGCACCAGCACGCCTTTGCGGCCCAGCGCGCGGATGTTGTAGTTCAGCGTGTGTTCCTTGGCGTCGCCGAACTGCAGCTCCTTCGCCCAGTACAGCTTCTTCTCCGCGGCGTCATAGCGCGGCGGCGCGGCCCAGCCGATCAGCTGGATCGCCTCGAAGCCCTGCTGCTCGCGCTGCGGGTTGGCTTCCTTGAGGTCGTCCTGCATGTCCTTGAGCATCTCGGCGTAGTCGATCTTCGCCGCATCCTCGTCCGAGACGTAGCCGCTCTCCTCGTACTGCACGGTCACCGCCCAGGACTCGGCGTCGAAGGGCGACACGCCGGCCGGCATCAGCATGCCCAGCGGCGGCTCGTCGTTGGGTGGGTTGCCCCAGGCTTCGAGGACGCGCTCGGCATCCTTGCCGTCGAGGAAGACGAAATTGTCCGGCAGGTCGAAGGTCGCGAGGTTGTCGCCGACCACCACCTTGCCCTTCTGGAAGTGCAGGCTGGCGACGAAGGTCTCGGGCGACATCTCCTCGTCCGACTCGGCGGCGGCAGCGGGAGCAGCGGCAGCCGCGGGGGCTTCGCTCTGGTTGGAAGTGGCGGGAGCGGCGAACGCCGGGGCGGCGACGGCCTGTGCGAGCAAGGCAGCCAGGAAGAGGGCTTTGCCATCCATAGGGTGAATCTCCTGAATCGTATCCATGACATTGGCGGCCAATTGCTGAGCCGCCGGGCCCGAATTGTCGCACCCCAGCGCCGAACCTGTAACAGGAAATTTCACTTCCGCCCGCTCTGGCGCACAGAAAAGCCGGGCATGGGCCCGGCTTCATCCTGCGCGGCCACGCCTCAGGGCTGGCTGGCGATGGCCTTCTCGATCGCCGCCTGCAACTGCGGATCGTCCGGCTTGGTCAGGCTGGAAAACTGGGCCACCACCTTGCCCTGGCGGTCCACCACGTACTTGAAGAAGTTCCAGCGCGGCACCTGGTCGGCCTGCTGGGCGAGGTCCTTGAACAGCGGGATCGCCTCGTCGCCGCTGACGTGCTGCACCGAGGTCATGTTGAAGGTCACGCCGTAGTTGCCGTAACAGACCTTCGCGGTCTCGGCCGCATCGGCGTCTTCCTGCTTGAAGTCATCGGAGGGCACGCCGAGCACTTCCAGGCCCTGCCCCTTGTACTTCTGGTAGACCGCCTCGAGGCCCTTGAACTGCGGCGTGAAGCCGCAATGGCTGGCGGTATTCACCACCACCAGCGGCTTGCCGGCGTAAAGCTCGCAGAGATCGAGACTGTCCTTGGAGCGCAGCTTGGGCAGTTCGCCCTGGGTCTTGAGCAGCGCCGGGCAGTCGGCGGCCTGCGCGGCCATCGGCAGCAGCAGGGTCAGGGCGAGCAGGGAAAGACGTGGGCGCATCGTGGGAATCCTCCGGTGATCAGGCCACGCTACCCCGCGAGCCGGGCATCAGCAACTGCCCATTCCGAGCTGCATCAGCGCCAGCCCGCCACGCTGCCAGCCCCACCAGGCGAGACCGGCCAGCGCCAGGCCGAGGCCCAGCACCAGTGCGACCACCACCGGGCGCTTCACGCGGCCCCCAGTGCCGGGCGCTCGACCGGGCGCTCGCGCACCGGCCAGTTGAGCAGGCCGGCCAGCAGGCTGAGGAGGATGGACACCTGCCAGACCAGATCGTAGTTGCCGGTGTGGTCATACACGTAGCCACCCAGCCAGCCGCCGAGGAAGGCGCCGATCTGGTGGAACAGGAAGGTGATGCCGCCGAGCATCGACAGGTTGCGCACGCCGAATAGCGTGGCGACCGTGCCGTTGGTGAGCGGCACGGTGGACAGCCACAGCAACCCCATGGCAATGCCGAAGGCGTAGGCCGTCCAGACACTCAGCGGCGCCCAGATGAAGGCGACGATCACCACCGCGCGCAGCAGGTACAGGCCGGTGAGCAGCCGGGGCTTGCTCATCCGCCCGCCGAGCCAGCCGGCGAAGTAGGTGCCGAATACGTTGAACAATCCCACCAGCGCCAGCACCGTGGTACCGACGGTGGCGGGCAGGTGGCGGTCCACCAGATAGGCCGGCAGGTGCACGCCGATGAACACCACCTGGAAGCCGCAGACGAAGAAGCCCAGGGACAGCAGCCAGAACCCGGAATGCCCGGCCGCCTCACGCAGCGCCTCGCCGAGTGTCTGCTCGTGGCCCTGCATGGGCAGCGGCTTGTCGCGCATCAGCGCCGCCAGCGGGACGATGAAGGCCACCAGCAGGCCCAGCGCCAGCAAGGCGGCGGACCAGCCCAGCCAGCCGATCAGCCCGAGGGTGCCCGGCAGCATGATGAACTGGCCGAAGGAACCGGCGGCGGCCGAGATGCCCATGGCCATGCTGCGGCGCTCCAGCGGCACCGCGCGGCCGACTGCGCCGAGGATCACCGAGAACGACGTGCCCGACAGGCCGATGCCGATCAGCAGACCCGCACTCATGGAAAGGCTGAAGGCCGAGTCGGAATAGCCCATCAGCACCAGGCCGACGGCGTAGAGGATGCCGCCCACCAGCACGGTGCGCATGGCGCCGAAGCGGTCGGCGATGGCCCCGGTGAACGGCTGGGCGATGCCCCAGATCAGGTTCTGCAGGGCGATGGCGAAGGCGAAGGTCTCGCGCCCCCAGCCGAATTCGGCGCTCATCGGTGCGAGGAACAGGCCGAAGCCATGGCGGATGCCCAGGGACAGGGCGAGGATCAGGGCGCCGGATAGCAGTATCCAGAACCCTGTGCGCGACAGCTTCGACATCAGTTGCTCCTGCACGGGTATATACCCGCTTTTGTTCGTTCTTCTAAACAGCACGCAGGCCGCCGCTAGCTCTCCAGCGCGGCCAGTTCATCCAGCAAGGCTTCCAGCTGACGGCGCTTTTCATCGCCCAGGTGCGCCGCCACATCCTGCTGCGCCGCATCCCAGGCATCGCGACCACGCACGATGCGCTCGAGCCCGGCTGGCGTCAGCGCCACGATACGGTTGCGCAGGTCCTCGCCCTCTTCCAGCTTCACCAGGCCATCGGCCTCCAGCGGCTTGAGGTTGCGCCCCAGCGTACTGCGGTCCAGGCCCATGGCATCAGCCAGCTCGGAGATGCTCGGCTGCTCCAGCCGCGACAGGTGCCGCAGCAGGGAGAATTGCGCAGTGGTCAGCCCGACGTCCTTCAGGGCATCGTCGTAGACGCGGGTCACGGCACGGGCCGAGCGGCGCAGCTTGGTGCAGAGGCATTGGGTCGTCAGCATGGATACGTGTATATACCCGCAACTCTTGCTCGGTCAATGGCCGGCGCGACCGATTGTCCCTTCTGATCGATTGCACCATCTGACCAATTGTCCCAACTGGCCTATTGTCCCAACTGCCAGTGCGAGGCGTTGTCGCAGCCAAGGGCATCCTGCGGAGCCGGCCGTATAACTGCGCCATCCAGCCCCGCGCTTTCGACGGGGCGCATCACGGTCCGAGGTCCCCGATGCCCGTCTACAAAGCCCCGCTGCGCGACACCCGCTTCCTGCTCAACGAAGTCTTCGATTTCCCCAGCCACTACCAGAACCTGGTCAACGGCGGCGAAGCCACACCGGACATGGTCGACGCCATCCTCGGCGAATGCGCCAAGCTCTGCGAGGAAGTGATCGCCCCGCTCTACCACAGCGGCGACGAGGAAGGCTGCCACCTGGAGAACGGCGAAGTACGCACGCCCGCGGGCTTCAAGGAAGCCTACGACGCCTATGTCGCTGGCGGCTGGCAGGGCCTGTCGCACCCGGTGGAGTATGGCGGCCAGGGCCTGCCGATGAGCCTGGGCGCGCTCAAGCAGGAAATGCTGGGCACCGCCAACTGGCCGTTCTCGATGTACCCTGGGCTATCGCTGGGCGCGATGAACACCGTGATGCAGCACGGCACCGAGGAACAGAAACACACCTACCTCACCCCGCTCACCGAAGGCCGCTGGGGCGGCACCATGTGCCTGACCGAGCCACAGTGCGGCACCGACCTGGGCCAGGTGAAGACCCGCGCGGAAACCAACGCCGACGGCAGCTACGCGATCACCGGCACCAAGATCTTCATCTCCTCCGGCGAGCACGACCTCACCGAGAACATCGTGCACATCGTCCTCGCGCGACTGCCCGATGCGCCCAAGGGCACACGCGGCATCTCGCTGTTCATCGTGCCGAAATTTCTACCATCCCAGAGCAGCGGCTCAGGCGGCAGCCTCGGCCCGCGCAACGGCGTGACCTGCGGCGCGCTGGAAAAGAAGATGGGCATCAAGGCCTCGGCGACCTGCGTGATGAACTTCGACGGCGCCACCGGCTACCTGATCGGCGAACCGAACAACGGGCTGGAGTGCATGTTCACCTTCATGAACAGCGCGCGCATCGGCACCGCCATCCAGGGCGTCGCCACCGCCGAACTGGCCTACCAGGGCGCACTGGCCTATGCCCGTGAGCGCCGTTCCATGCGTGCCCTCTCCGGCACCAAGGAGCCGGGCGAGATCGCCGACAGCCTGATGCACCACGGCGACGTGCGCCGCATGCTGCTGACCCAGAAGGCCGTGGCCGAGGGCGGCCGCGCGCTGATCTACCTGGCCACCCAGTACGCCGACAAGATGATCCAGGGCCTGCTGACCAACGACAACGCCGAGTATGACCGCTGGGACGACAAGCTCGGTTTCCTCACGCCGATCCTCAAGGGCTGCCTGACCGAACTGGGCCTGGAGAGCGCCAACCTCGGCATGCAGGTGTTCGGCGGCCACGGCTACATCAAGGAACACGGCATGGAGCAGATCGTCCGCGATGCGCGCATCGCCACGCTCTACGAGGGCACCACCGGCATCCAGGCGCTGGACCTGCTCGGCCGCAAGGTGCTGCTGATGACACAGGGCAAGGCCGTGCGCGACTTCACCCGGCAGGTGGCGAAGTTTGCCGTCGAACTGCTCAAGCAGGAGCCGGCCATGCGCGGCCGCGCGCTCACGCTGCTCAAGCTCTGCGCGCAGTGGAACCTGCTGACCATTCGCATCGCCCTGACCGCCCGCAAGCAGCGCGACCTGGTGAGCACCGCCAGCCACGACTACCTGATGTTCTCCGGCTACGCCGCGCTGGCGTACTCCTGGGCACTGCAGGAAGCCGCCGCGCGCAAGCGCCTGCGCCAGGGCGGCAGCGAGTCGAGTGACTTCTACAAGGCCAAGATCGCCACCAGCGACTTCTACTTCGCCCGCCTGCTGCCGCGTGCCAAGGGCCATGCGGCGGCGATGGCGAAGCCGGTGCAGTCGATCATGGGGCTGAAGACGGAGCATTTCGCCTTCGATTGACGCACGCGTTTTTTGTAGGAGCGAGCTTGCTCGCGAACAATCTCGCCGGACACGCAGGCGTTATGCGGTTCGCGAGCAATAACGATGGCGTCCCCCTCGCTCCTGCAGGATTGCTCCGGCGGCGCAGGGTATCGAGAACGTAGGATGGGTGGAGCTTGCGATACCCATGCTGTCGGTGCATGAGCATTGATGGGTATCGCTACGCTCCACACCATCCTACAAGGATGTCCAGGCCAGACTCGCGGCAAGGCGAGATCAGAGCGCCAGCGCCACCAGCACGGCGCACTCGATCATCTCCAGCATCGCCCCGGCGGTATCCCCGGTGGTACCGCCCAGGCGGGCGATGAAGCGGCTGCGCAACCAGACGAACACCACCAGCGCGACCACCAGCGCCAGCAGGCCGGTAAGCCCCGCCAGCACCATCAACGCGGCGTTGGCCGCCAGCATCCACGGCATTACGCCGCGCGGCAGGTGATCGGCCAGCGCCTGGCCCAGCCCGCCCTTGCGCGCATAGTCGGTGGTGTAGAACAGCAGCGGCAGCGCGCAGCGCCCCAGCCAGGGCGCCAGCAGCAAACCCCAGTGCTGGTGATTGCCGAGAATCGCGGTGATCGCCGCAAACTTCAGCAGCAGCAAGAGCACCAGTGCGACCACCGCCGCGGGGCCGCAGCGCGGGTCCTTCATGATCGCCAGGGTACGTTCGCGATCACCCAGGCCGCCAATCCAGGCGTCGGCCGAATCGGCCAAACCGTCCAGGTGCAGAGCGCCGCTGAAGGCCACCCATACCAGCAGGATCAGCGCCGCCTGCAACAGCAGGTGCACGCCACTGAGCAGCTCGCCCATGGCGAACAGCACGGCGCCGATCAGCAGACCCACCAGCGGGTAATACAAGGTGGCGCGGCCGAACTGTTCGGGCGTCGGCATGTGCCACAGGCGCACCGGCAGGCGAGTGAGGAACTGCAACGCCACGAGCGGCAGCAGCCAGTCGCTGAGGTGGGCGGCGTGCGCGTCTGCCCCGCTCTGCTCGGCGGGCTCGGGTGCCTCTTGCTCGCGATCCCGGTGCGGGTCGTTCATCAATTGCTTGCCTTGTGGATGCGCCAGCCGTCGCCGTCGCGGGTCACGTCCAGCACCATGCATTCGCCGTGGGCCACCACCACTTCCAGCAGGCGTCTTGCCGACAGGCCGCTGGCCAGCGCGCCGAGCAGGCGCATCACACCGCCGTGGGTGACGACCAGCACGGACGATCCGGCGTGGGCTTGGTAGAGGCCCTCCAGCGCCGCGAAGACGCGGGATTCGAAGTCGCCCATGGCCTCGCCACCGGGCGGCGGGAAGGCGTATGGATCGTTCCAGAACTGCTCCAGCGCCGCAGCATCGCTCTCCATCAGCTTAGCTGGCGAAAGGCCTTCCCACTGGCCGAAATCCAGCTCCTGCAGGCCCGGCTCGAAGCCCAGCGGCAAGCCATGGCGCGCCGCCAGCTCCTCGGCGAAAGCCGCGCAACGCTGCAAAGGCGAGCTGACCAGTGCCGACCAGCGGCACTCATCGCCCAGCGCGCCGCGCATCTGCGCCCAGCCGGTTGCGGTCAGCGCATCGTCCAGGCGGCCGCGAAAGCCTCCGCCGAGCTCGGTCTCGCCGTGACGCAACAACTCCAGACGCAGCGTCATGCGGGACGGTCCGACACCGAGGCCTCGGCAAAGGTCGCCATGCCGCTATGCAGCCGGCACGCCTGACGCAGCAGCGGCACTGCCAGCGCCGCGCCGCTGCCCTCACCCAGGCGCAGGCCGAGGTCCAGCAAGGGCTGCGCGTCGAGCGCGGCCAGCACGCGATTGTGCCCCGGCTCGGCGCCAGCGTGAGCAAACAGCAGCCAGTCCCGGCAACCGGGATTGAGGTGCGTGGCGCACAGCGCGGCGGTGGTGCAGATGAAGCCGTCCACCAGCACCGGGATGCCCTTCTGCGCACAGGCGAGATAAGCGCCCACCAGCGCTGCGATCTCGAAACCGCCGAGACGGCACAGGGCCTCGAAGGGCTCGTCGCAGTGGGCGCGGTGCAGCGCCAGCGCGCGGTCGATCACCTCGACCTTGCGCGCAACGCCCCGCGAATCCAGCCCGGTACCGGGGCCGACCAGCACCTGCGCCGGTTCGTCCAGCAGGGCGCAGGCCAGAGCCGCCGCCGAGCTGGTATTGCCGATGCCCATTTCGCCACCGATGAACAGCTCCGCACCGGCCTGCTGGGCGCGGCGCACGGACTCGCGGCCGGACTCCAGGGCGATCAGGCACTGGGCGGCGGTCATCGCCGGTTCCCTGGTGAAGTTCGCGGTGCCGGCACCGACCATCACATGCAGCACACCCGGCAGCGGCTCCAGCGGCGTGGCAGTACCGAGGTCGATCACCTCCAGGCGCGCGTCGAGGTCACGGGCCAGCACGCTGATCGCCGCACCGCCGCGCACGAAGTTGCGCAGCATCTCGACGGTCACCGCCTGCGGGTAGGCCGACACGCCTTCGGCGACCACACCGTGGTCACCGGCGAACAGGGCGATCCAGATGTGTTCCAGCGTTGGCCGCTCGCGGCCCTGCAGGCCGGCCAGGCGGATGGTTTCCTCTTCCAGCCGGCCCAGCGCGCCGCGCGGCTTGGTCAGCTGGTCCTGGCGCACGGCGGCCTTGTCCTGCGCCACGCGGTCGATCGGCTGGGTACCTTGCAGCCACCATTGCAAACTCATAACGCTTCCCCCTTCAACACCATGGGCAGGCCGGCGACGGTGAACACCACGCGCTCGCTGACCTCGGCCAGGGACTGGTGCAGCCAGCCGGCCTCGTCGACATATCGGCGGCTGAGCTCGCCCATCGGCACCACGCCCAGCCCGGTTTCGTTGCTGACCAGAATGATGCGTCCGGGCAGTTGCGGCAGCGTTTCCAGCAACGCGTCGATCTCGCCGCGCAGGCGCCAGCCGTCTTCATGGAGCAGCAGATTGGTGACCCACAGGGTCAGGCAGTCCACCAGCACGCACTGCTGCGGCGCCGCCAGGCGCTCCAGCGTGTCGGCCAGGGCCAGCGGCTCTTCCACCAGCCCCCAGTGTTCGGGGCGACGCTCGCGGTGCTGGAGAATGCGTGTGGACATCTCACCGTCGCCGGCCTGGGCCGTGGCGACGTAGGTGACCGGCAGGCCGCTTTCCGCCGCCAGGCGTTCGGCCAGGCGGCTCTTGCCCGAACGGGCGCCGCCGAGGATCAGTTCAAGCATGGGTTCTCCACTTGTAGGAGCAAGCAAGCTCGCTCCTACGAAAAGCAGGCGTAGGGCGGATAACGTCACAGGCGTTATCCGCCGAAACATTGGCAAGCAGAAACCGCGGATAACCGAGAACGCTGACCAGCCCTACAGTCCGCACAGCTGTCTCAGTTTCTCGGTATCCAGATGCGCCTCGACCTGATCGGCCAGGCGCTCGATGTCGCGTTCGCGCAGGGCGTGGTAATCGATGCTCTGCACCTCGCGCAGCCCGGCCCAGCGCAGCAGCGCCGAGCTGGATGCGCTGGTCTCGAACAGCCCGTGCAGATAAGTCCCCATCACCTGCCCGTCGGTGCTCAACGCGCCGTCACTGCGGCCATCGCTCAGGCGCACGGCCGGTTTCGTCAGCGCCGGGCCTTCGCTGACGCCGGCATGAATCTCGTAACCACTCACCGCAGCCTCTTCCAGCGCCAGCTGGCCGCGGACGTTGCGCAGTTGCTTCTCCGGCTCCAGCACAGTGCGGAAGTCCAGCAGGCCGAGGCCGTCGCTCTCCCCCGCCGAGCCCTCCAGCCCGTGCGGATCGGCCAGGCTACGGCCGAGCATCTGCAAGCCGCCGCAGATGCCCAGCAGCTTGCCGCCGTAGCGCAGGTGACGGCGGATCGCCGCTTCCCAACCCTGGGCACGGAGGAAGGCCAGGTCCGGCCGCACGCTCTTGGAGCCGGGCAGGATGATCAGGTCCGCCGGCGGGATCGGCTGGCCGGGGCCCACGAAAGTCAGCTCCACCTGCGGGTGCAGGCGCAGAGGGTCGAAGTCGGTGTGGTTGCTGATGCGCGGCAGCACCGGTACGACCACGCGCAGGCGCTCGCCGGTCTTGGCGGCTTGGCGGGTATCGATGGCGTCCTCGGCTTCCAGGTGGAAGTCCATCAGGTACGGCAGCACGCCGAGTACCGGTACGCCGGTGCGTTCTTCCAGCCAGTCGAGGCCGTTCTGCAGCAACGCGATGTCACCGCGAAAACGGTTGATGACGAAGCCTTTTACCCGCGCCCGCTCGCTCTCGGAGAGCAGCTCCAGGGTGCCGACCAGATGGGCGAACACGCCGCCGCGATCGATGTCGGCAATCAGGATCACCGGGCAGTCCACCGCCTCGGCGAAGCCCATGTTGGCGATATCGTTGGCGCGCAGGTTGATCTCCGCCGGCGACCCCGCGCCCTCCACCATCACCACCGGGTACTGCGAGCTGAGACGCTGGTGGGATTCGAGCACCGCCTGCATCGCCACGCGCTTGTAGTCGTGGTAGGCCACGGCGTTCATGCTGGTCACCGCGCGGCCCTGGATGATCACCTGGGCGCCGGTGTCGCTGTTGGGCTTGAGCAGCACCGGGTTCATGTCGGTGTGCGGCGCCAGGTGGCAGGCCTGCGCCTGAACCGCCTGGGCGCGACCGATCTCGCCGCCGTCGGCGGTCACCGCGCTGTTCAGCGCCATGTTCTGCGGTTTGAACGGCACCACGGCCACGTCCTGTCGGCGCAGCCAGCGGCACAGCGCGGTCACCAGCGTGCTCTTGCCGGCGTCCGAGGTCGTGCCCTGCACCATCAGCGTACTCAACGCAGGCTCTCCATCTGGTTGAAGGTGCGCAGGCCGTGCTCCAGGCGCTCCCAGCCCTTCTCGTCCGGCGGCAGGCCGAAGCGCAGGCTGGCGGGCGTCTCGAACAGGCGCACGAGGATGCCCTGGCGCGCCAGGTGATCGCGCAGCGCGTGGGCGCGCATGGAGACCACCCACTGGAACAAGGCCGTGCCGCCCTGCGGGGCGAAACCGTGCTCGCCGAGCAACCCGGCCAGATGCCGGCTCGCCTCATGCAGATCGCGGCGGCGCTGGATCTGCTCCTGGAACTCGCCCAGCACGGCCTGTGCGACCCAGCGTGTCGGGCCGTTCACCGACCAGGGACCGAGCAGTTTCGCCAGGCTTTCCAGCAGGCGCGGTTCGGCGAAGGCGAAGCCCAGCCGGGCCCCGGCGAGGCCGAAAAACTTGCCGAAGGAGCGCAGCACGATCAAACCCGGACGGCTTGCGCAGCTGGGCGCCAGGCTGTGCTCGGGCGTGCAGTCCATGAAGGCTTCGTCCACCACCAGCCAGCCGCCGCGTTCCTGCAGGCGCGCATGCCATTCCAGCAGCACGCCGGCCTCTATGCGCCGACCGGTAGGGTTGTTCGGGTTGACCACCACCAGCACGTCGAAGCGCTCCAGGTGATGAGGGACCTCCTGGTCGCTGACCTCGCGCAGGATGTGCCCGGCAGCGCGCCAGGACTCGGCGTGCTCGGCATAACAGGGTGAGACCACGCCGACCTTGCCCGGCCGGCGCAGTCGCGGCAGCAACTGGATCGCCGCCTGGCTGCCGGGCAGCGGCAGCAGCTTCTCGGCGCCGTAGTAGCGGCGCGCGGCCGCCTCCAGGCCGTCGCTGTCTTCGGGCAGGCGCATCCAGGCGGCTGCCGGCACGTTGGGCAAAGCCCAGGGCCAGGGCGAAATGCCGGTGGACAGGTCCAGCCATTCGGCGAGCGGAATGCCGTACTGCTGCGCCGCTTTGCGCAACCGGCCGCCATGTTCGAGCATCAGAGCACTCCCAGGATGAGGATGACCGCCAGCCACAGCAGCACGCCCTGGCGCACCAGAGCCAGCGCGCGCCAGATATCGGTGGCGGTCGGCGCCGGGCCTTCGCCCAGCCGCGGGCGTTCGTGGAGTTCGCCGTGGTAGCGGGCGCAGCCGCCGAGTGACACGCCCAGCGCGCCCGCGCCGGTCGCCATCACCGGGCCGGCGTTGGGGCTGTCCCACTGCGGTGCCTGCGTGCGCCAGCAGCGCAGGGCGAGACGGGTGTGACCGAGCAGCGCGTAAGTGAAGGCCACCAGGCGCGCCGGAAGGTAGTTGAGCACATCGTCGATCTTTGCCGCAGCCCAGCCGAAGCGTTCGAAGCGCGCGTTGCGGTAGCCCCACATGGCGTCGAGGGTGTTGCTCAGGCGATAGAGCACCACACCCGGTGCGCCGGCCACGGCAAACCAGAACAACGCGGCGTAGACCGCATCGCTGCCGTTCTCCAGCACCGATTCGGTGGCGGCGCGGGCCACGGCGGTGTCGTCCAGCTCGGCGGTTTCGCGGCTGACCATGTAACCCACGCGCAGGCGCGCTTCGTTCAGGTCTCCGGAGCGCAGCGCCAGTGCCACCGGCTCGGCATGCTCACCCAGGCTGCGCAGGCCCAGTGCGGCGTACAACGCAAGCGCCTGCACGACCCAGCCGACATAGGGCAGCAGGCTGAGCAGCAGCGCGATCAGGGTCAGCGGGATGACGGCGATGATCCAGGCGGTGACGCCGTGGCTGCGCCAGCCGAGGCCGGGGGTGTCGCTCCCGGAAACCTCGGAGTGGGGGGAAGCACCCTCTCCCCCGCCCTCTCCCTGAAGGGAGAGGGCGCTGTCCGAGCAGGCCGACACCGAAGTTTCAACTTGCACCATACGGTCCCCTCTCCCTTCAGGGAGAGGGGGCTCTTCAGCGCAATCGGCCACTCGCGAACGATTGAAGCGCCGCTCCAGCCGATCCGCCAGACGCCCGAAGGCCACCAGCGGATGCCAGCGTTTCGGCTCGCCGAACAGGGCATCCAGCACCACGCCGAGGACGCTCAGCAGGGCCAGGCTCATGGCTGTTCTCCCCAGTGGTTCTCGTACAGCAATTCGCTGAGTGCGCGCGGTTGGCGCCAGCCTTCCAGGGCCAGCATCGGCGCGGGGTAGAACTCGCTGACCGGACCGAGACAGAGCACCGCCACCGCTTCGGCTCCCGCCGGCAGGCCAAGCAGTCCACCCAGCGCGGCGGGGTCGAACAGCGATACCCAGCCCATGCCCAGGCCTTCCGCGCGCGAGGCCAGCCAGAGGTTCTGGATGGCGCAGGACAGCGAGGCCAGGTCCATGTTCGGCAAGGTGCGGCGGCCGAAGACGTGCGCCTCGCGGCCATCCATCAGCGCGGCCACCAGTACTTCGGCGCAGTCGAGCACGCCCTCGACCTTGAGCCGCATGAACTCGTCGGAGCGCTCGCCCAGCGCCTCGGCGGTGCGCACGCGCTCTTCTTCCACCAATCCGTGGATCGACTGGCGAAGCTCCCGCGAGGTGACGCGGATGAACCGCCACGGCTGCATCAGTCCGACGCTGGGCGCCTGGTGCGCCGCTTCGAGCAGGCGTGCGAGCAGTGCGGGCGCCACCTCGCCGCCGCTGAAATGACGCATGTCGCGGCGCTCGGCGATGGCGCGGTAGAGCGCGGTGCGCTCCTCAAGGCTGTAGGCGTGCTCGGTCATGGTCTCAGCAGCGCTGCTGCGGCGTCCGGGTCGGACGGCAGGTAGAAGTGGATGTAGGAGGCGGTGAGCCGGCCACGGCGGAACACCGCTTCGGCCACCGGTTTGTCGTTGGGGCAGACGCCTCGGGCCAGCGGCTCTTCGCTGCCGTCCAGCAACGAGTGGTGGAAGGTGTGCCCGCGCAGGGTGCCTTCGGGCAGCGTCACCGCCTGCAGCGCCAGCGCGGCAAGGCGCTTCTGCATGCGCGCCTCGCCCGGCAGCAGGCCAAGCAGTGGCGCGCGCTCGCCAGCCACGTCGGTCAGTGCGTCGAGCAGATAGAGCATGCCGCCACACTCGGCGAGGATCGGCTTGCCCATCTCGTGGTGCGCGTGGATGGCCTGGGCCATGGCGCGGTTCCCGGCCAGCGCCTGCAGGTGCAATTCCGGGTAGCCGCCGGGCAGATAGAGGCTGTCCACTTCCGGCAGCGCCTGGTCCCGCAGCGGCGAGAAGAACACCAGTTCGGCGCCCAGCGCGCGCAGCAGGTCGAGGTTGGCCTGATAGAGGAAGGCGAAGGCGTTGTCCCGCGCCACGCCGATGCGCACGCCATCGAGGCGGGAGAACTCGCGGCGCGGCTCGGGTGCGGCAAAGCTCACCGGCAGGGGCAGCTCGGTACTGGCGCTGGCCGCCAGGGCATCGGCGGCGGCGTCCAGGCGGGCGTCGAGGTCAGCCAGCTCGTCGGCCTGCACCAGGCCGAGGTGTCGGCTGGGCAGCTCCACTTCGGTATCGCGCGGCAGCGCGCCATACCAGCGAATCCACTCCGGCAGGCTGTCGCGCACCAGGTCGCGGTGACGCTGGCTGCCGATACGGTTGGCGAGCACGCCGGAGAACGGCAGGTCGCTCTGGTAGGTTGCCATGCCAACGGCCATGGCGCCGAAGGTCTGCGCCATGGACTGGCCGTTGATCACCGCCATCACCGGCACATTGAAGCGCCGCGCCAGGTCGGCCGCAGACGGCGAGCCGTCGAACAGACCCATCACACCTTCGATAAGGATCAGATCGGCCTCGCCGGCCGCCTCCCAGAGCAGGCGGCGACTCTCTTCCTCGCCAACCATCCACAGGTCCACCTGGTAGACCGGCGCGTCACTGGCGCGGGCAAGGATCATCGGGTCGAGGAAATCCGGGCCGCACTTGAATACCCGCACCTTGCGCCCAAGGCGCGTGTGCAGGCGCGCCAGGGCGGCGGTCACGGTGGTCTTGCCCTGCCCGGAAGCCGGGGCGGCAATCAGCAGTGCGGGGCATTGGCGCGAGGTCATACGACGCGCTCCGCCACAACGGGATGCATTAGAACTCCACCCCTTTCTGCGCCTTGATGCCGGCCTTGAAGGCATGTTTCACCAGGCCCATCTCGGTCACGGTGTCGGCGGCCTCGAGCATCGCCGGCTGCGCGCCGCGGCCGGTGGCGACCACATGCTGCATGGGTGGACGCGCGGCGATGTCGGCCAGCACGGTGTCCAGCTCCAGGTAGCCGTGCTTGAGGGCGATGTTCACCTCGTCCAGCACCACCAGGCCGACCTCGGGGTCGGCCAGCAGCTGGCGCGCCACGTCCCAGGCAAACTGCGCCTTGGCGATGTCGCGCTGGCGGTCCTGGGTTTCCCAGGTGAAGCCTTCGCCCATCACGTGGAAGCTGACCTCTTCGGGGAAGCGGCGGAAGAACGCCTCTTCGCCCGTGGTCGCGGCGCCCTTGATGAACTGCACCACGCCTACCTTCATGCCATGGCCAAGCGCGCGGGCGACCATGCCGAAGGCCGAGCTGCTCTTGCCTTTGCCGTTGCCGCTGTTGACCAGGAACACGCCGCGCTCACCCTGGGCCTGGGCGATCTTCTCGTCGACCACCGCCTTCTTGCGCTGCATGCGCGAGCGATGGCGCTCGTCCTTTTCCGGGGATTCAGTCATGGGAAATTGCTCCTGAAAGGGATTGCACAGGCGTCAGGCTGCCGGCCGGGTGGCAGCGAACGAGGAATGGAATGGGCAGAGACGAACCGCCGGCGCGCGTCGGCGCCAGACGATAGAGGCCGCCCAGCGCAAAGGCTGTCGACCTGGGGAATAGGGATTTCACCTGAAGGATTCTCCGCCGCTCTCACCCGCGCGGCACTGACCAGTCGGGGCAGGCGGAGGACGGCAACGCGCGGCGCGCAGCGCCGACGTCGGCAGCGCCTCCCGCGATGCCATGCGATGCAGCAGGCCGGTCTCCGGGCTTGCGAGTGACGCCGTGAGGCTGTCGATGAACCGCGCCTTCCCATGCCGTGGCACAGTGGCTGTCTGCGGTTCGAAGCTCGCTTACCGTTGCGGGGGCAGCGCCGGAATGGTCGATTGCGCATCGATTTCACCGGCTTCCCTGTTTCACTCGCGGCTTGCGCCGAGAGCACCTGAAGCAGGCGCGCAGCTTAGTGGCTGGCGGCCTGGGGCGTCAATTGAACAGGATGTCGCCGGGCTTGTCCCAGCACCAGGCAGCCGCTCTACAATGCGACACACCTGTCCAATCATGGCACTGTGTAACTCCGCTAGAATGCGAACCATGACGATGACCGCCCAGCCCGGCCAGCTTCAGCTCGACACCTCCGCCAGCCCACCGCTGATGTACGTCAGCGGCGACTGGACGCTCGCGCATTTCTCCGCGCTGGAGGCCCAGGTAGCCGCCCAGCGCCAAGCCGAGTCCCCCGCCGCGCTGGATTTTGCCGGCCTCGGCGCGCTGGACACCGCCGGTGCCGCGCTGCTCGCCGAGATCATCGGCGGCGCGCGCATGAGCCAGCTGGAACAGATCGCCCGCAATCTCCCCGCCGAACGCCAGGCACTGCTGCGCGCCGTTGGCAGCGCCATCACTCAGTGCCGCCTGGACGAAAAATCGCCGGAGCCGGGCAACGCGCTGGTCGATGTGCTGGAGCGCATCGGCATCGCCACCCTGACCTTCCGCGAACATCTGGTGGGCCTGCTCGGCTTCATCGGCCTGACCCTGCAGACACTGCTGCGCAATCTGTTCCGCCCGCGGCGCTGGCGGCTCACCTCGCTGGCCGCGCACATGGAAGAAACCGGGCTGGACGCCGTGCCCATCGTCGCCCTGCTGACCTTCATGGTCGGTGCGGTGGTGGCCTTCCTGGGCGCCACCGTGCTGCAGAAATTCGGCGCACAGATCTACACCGTCGACCTGGTGGGCTTCTCCTTCCTGCGCGAATTCGGCGTGCTGCTCACCGCGATCCTGCTTGCCGGCCGCACCGCCAGCGCCTTCACCGCGCAAATCGGCTCGATGAAGGCCAACCAGGAAATCGACGCCATCCAGGCCCTGGGCCTCGACCCGGTGGAACTGCTGGTGTTGCCGCGCGTCCTGGCCCTGCTGCTGACCCTGCCGATGCTGACCTTCCTGGCGATGATCTCCGGCATCTTCGGCGGCGGCGTGGTCTGTGCCCTGGCCCTGGATATCTCGCCGCGCATGTTCCTCTACATGCTGCAGAACGACATCGCTGTGCAGCACTTCCTGGTGGGCATCGTCAAAGCCCCGGTGTTCGCCTTCATCATCGCCGTGATCGGCTGCCTGGAAGGCTTCCGTGTCAGCGGCAGCGCACAGTCGGTGGGCGAGCACACGACCTCCAGCGTGGTCCAGTCGATCTTCGTGGTGATCCTGCTGGATGCGGTCTTCGCGCTGTTCTTCATGGAGATGGGCTGGTGAGCGAACCGATCATCGTCGTCCGCGACCTCGCCAACCGCTTCGGCACCCACGCCGTGCACGAGCACCTGGACCTCGACGTGATGAAGGGCGAGATCCTCGGCGTGGTCGGCGGTTCGGGCACCGGCAAGTCGGTACTGCTGCGCAGCATCATCGGCCTGCGCCAGCCCAGCGAAGGCAGCGTGCATGTGTTCGGGCAGAACCTGCCGGCGCTGTCCACGCTCGAGCGTTCGAAGCTGGAAAGGCGCTTCGGCGTGCTGTTCCAGAACGGCGCGCTGTTCTCCTCGCTGACCGTGAGCGAGAACATCTGCCTGCCGCTGATCGAGCATGCCGGGCTGTCCCGCGCCGATGCGCAGTTCATGGCCAAGGTGAAGATTTCCCTTGCCGGCCTGCCGCCGGATGCCGGCGGCAAATACCCGGCCGAGCTCTCCGGCGGCATGGTCAAGCGCGCCGCCCTGGCCCGCGCCCTGGCGCTGGACCCGGACATCCTGTTCCTCGACGAACCCACCGCCGGCCTCGACCCCATTGGCGCGGCGGCTTTCGACCAACTCATCCTGACCCTGCGCGACGCCTTCGGCCTCACGGTGTTCCTGGTCACCCACGACCTGGACACCCTCTACACCATCTGCGACCGCGTCGCCGTGCTGTCGCAGAAGCGCGTGCTGGTGGTGGGGCCGCTGGACCAGGTCGCCCGGACCGACGACGCCTGGGTGCAGGAATACTTCCACGGCCCGCGCGGCCGTGCTGCGCTGCAGGCCACCGAACACCTGCGGGAGGAAAGCTGAATGGAAACCCGTGCCCATCACGTGCTGATCGGCCTGTTCACCCTCGTCGTGTCGATCGGCGCGCTGCTCTTCGCCCTGTGGCTGGCGCAGTCGAGCAACGACCAGAAGTACAAGATCTACGACGTGATCTTCAACGAGGCGGTAACCGGCCTGTCCGAGGGCGGCACCGTGCAGTACAGCGGCATCCGCGTGGGTGACGTGGTGTCCCTGCGCCTGGACCCGAACGACCCGCGCAAGGTCCGCGCCCGCATCCGCGTCTACGACAGCACGCCGATCCGCGAGGACACGCGCGCCAAGCTGGCCCTCACCGGCGTCACCGGCCAGGCCATCATCCAGCTTTCCAGTGCCGCCCAGGACAGCCCGCCGCTGGCCAGCAAGGACGGCGAAGTGCCGGTGATCAAGACCATCCCCTCGCCCTTCGCCAAACTGCTGGCCAACGGCGAGGACATCGCAACCAACATCAACAACCTGATCAACAACGTGAACCGCATGTTCTCCCAGGAGAACGTCGATCGCATCAGCCGCACCCTGGACCACATCGACCAGGCCACCGGCGTGGTCGCCGAGCAGCGCGACGACATCCGCCAGACCTTCAAGGAACTGGCCGCCGCCAGCGAGCAGGCGCGCATCACCCTGGCCAACGCCAGCCAGTTGCTCGAACGCGCCAACCAGACCCTGGGCGGCAAAGGCCAGGACATCCTCGACGACACCCAGAAGACCCTCGCCTCCCTGCGTACCAGCAGCGAGCGCGTAGAACAACTGCTGGGCAGCAACTACGACTCGGTGAATGGCGGCCTCAATGGCCTGGGCGAAATCGGCCCGGCGATCCGCGAACTGCGCTCCACCCTGGAAGACCTGCGCGGCGTCACCCGCCGCCTGCAGGAGAACCCCACCGGCTACCTGCTCGGCCGCGAGCGCAACAAGGAGTTCCAGCCATGACCGCCCTTCCCCGCCTGCTCGGCGTCGCCGCCCTGGTCAGCCTGCTGGGCGCCTGCTCGATCCTCCCGGAAGCGGAGAGCCCGGACTTCTACCTGCTGCCAGCGGCCCAGCAGCCGGCGCGCAGCACTGCCGCAGTGAACTGGTCATTGCGCATCAGCGCCCCCAACGCCAGCCTGGCGCTGGACAGCAACCGCATCGCCGTAGTCCCGCAGGGCAACCAGCTGAGCAGCTACCAGGGCGCGCGCTGGAGCAACCGCGCACCGGGCCTGCTGCGTGACCGCCTGCTCGACGCCTTCACCGCCAACGGCAGCGTGCGCGCCCTGAGCAGCGACGAAACCAGCCTGCAGGCCGACCTCGACCTGACGGGCGAGCTGCGCGCCTTCCAGAGCGAGTACCAGAACGGCAAGCCGGTGATCCACATCCGCTATGACGCGCGTCTGGTGCGCACGCTCGGCCAGCGTATCGTCGCCTCGCGCACCTTCGAGGTCCGCCAGTCGGTGGACGGCAAGCAGGTGCCCGAAGTGGTCAGCGCCTTCGGCAAGGCAGCCGACCAGCTTTCCGCGCAGGTAGTGGAGTGGACGTTGCAGCAGGGGCAGCAGCAGAAGTTCACGCCGCCTTCCCCTTAAGAGGACTCAGCGACAGTGGTAGGGGCTTTCGCCTTCCAGCTCCTGATCCGTTTCCACGTCCTTGATGGTGACGATGGCCTTCGGATAGACCGAGCAGAGTGAGTTGCGCACCGTATAGATGCCGCTGCCATGGGCGAGGAACTTGCCCTTGCTCAGGGCCTTGCCGGACTCGTCACGGGCGCTGACTTCGTAATTGCCGGTCATGGTGATGCAGCCGGCGAGCGCCAGCAGGGAAAGGACGGGAACGAGGACTTTCATGGATTCTCCTTGGACGCGAGGCGCTCCTTCTGCCAGGGCATAGGGCGCGGGTGTCGATCCGTGACGGGTTCGCGAGTGCGGGAAGGCCAGCCAGCATGGCAAGGCCGATGCGGATACGACCGATGCCGGCCGCCGCAGTTCAGCCAGCGCCCCCGCAAGAGCGCCGGCCGACGGTGTTTCAGACGAGAGGTTGCCTCAGCGCTTGCCCATCGAGCGGCGCGAGCCACGCGGATGCGGCGGGCGGTACTCGGCCTGGTCGTGAGGCTTGCGGTGCTGGTAGGCGGTTTTCGCCTGCTGCTGCGCAGCCAGTGCGGCCTTGGCCAGCTCGGCCAGGGAGAGTTTGGGTTGTTCCTGCGCGTTGTCGGCGCTTTCGTCGCGGGGCGGCTGCTGAGAGGACGTCATGGGTAGACCGGTTCTGAAAGGTTTGAATCGGCGCACATGATAGCCGAAGTCGCCCTCTGCCGGCTGCCCGCCCGCACGAACGGCGCGGGCAGGGCCTTCAAGCGGCACGCAAAGCCATCAGCTCGGCGGGAACAGCGTGTCCGGGCGGGTTACGTACTCGGTCGCCTCGGCTTCGGTCATCACCCAGATCTGGCTGATTCGACTGTCCAGTCCCATCTTGATGCCGACGAACTTGCCGGCGATCTTCGGCAGCATGCCGTAGACCATGAAGCGGTTGTCCTCATCACGGATGCGGATGCTGACCGACAGCGGGTAGCTGATGGTCTTCTGGTACAGCCCGATGGTGATCACCTGGCGCAGCAGGCTCGGCTTCGGCCGCTTGAGGGTGATCACCGGATAAACCGCACTGTCGACGAACCCCACCATCATCCCCGAGGGAATCACCCGGTCGGCCAGCGCCGGGCTGCTCAGCCCCAGCATCAGGGCCAGTGCGCCGAGCAGCTGAAGCGTCCAGCGTTGCAGCGAAGCGCGTGAAAGTACTGCTGATGTCATCGGATTTCCCGCCCTGGTTTTCCTGTTTTCGTTATCGCCCGGTTATGGATTCCGGATCTGAGCGTGGAGCGTAGCGGTTCGCCGCGCCGCTGTCCGCACATTGATTCACAGCCTCCGGAGATTCCCCCGGCGAGCGGGCGGATCGTCGCGCGACATTCCCGTGCAGGTCGGCGTCACGCGGCCGCCAGCCACATTGCGGCCGCCCCGCGCGCGCTCTATCGTGACGCATCCCGCCGTCACTCCGAGAACCCGCCATGAGCTCCCTGCGCGAAGCCCTCGCCCGCTTTTCCCGTCTCGACCTGGCCGGTGGCCCGACACCACTGGACAAGCTGGAGCGGCTCTCCGCACAGCTGGGCCGCGAGCTGTACGTGAAGCGCGACGACACCACGCCTTTCGCCCTGGGTGGCAACAAGGTCCGTAAACTGGAATTTCTCGCCGCCGATGCCCTGAAGACCGGCGCCGACACGCTGGTCACCGCCGGGGCGATCCAGTCCAACCATGTGCGCCAGACCGCCGCCGTCGCGGCGAAGCTCGGTCTGCGCTGCGTGGCGCTGCTGGAAAACCCCATCGGCACTGATGACCGCAACTACCTGAGCAACGGCAACCGCCTGCTGCTGGACCTGTTCGGCAGCGAAGTCGAACTCGTGCCCAACCTCGACACCGCGGACGAGTTGCTGGCGCAGACCGGCGAACACTTGCGCCGCGAAGGCCGCAAGCCCTACATCGTGCCCATTGGTGGATCGAATGCGCTGGGCGCCCTGGGTTATGTGCGCGCCGGGCTGGAACTGGCGGAGCAGATTCACGGCAGTGGCCAGGAGTTTTCCGCCGTGGTGCTCGCCTCCGGCAGCGCCGGCACCCATGCGGGCCTGGCGATCGCCCTGGCCGATGCCCTGCCGGAACTGGACGTCATCGGCGTAACCGTCTCGCGGACCGACGCGGCTCAACGGCCAAAAGTCGAAGGGCTGGTCGAGCGCACGCTGGAACTGCTCGGCCACGACGCACAGGCCCTGCCGAAAGTGCAACTGTGGGACGAGTACTTCGCCCCGCGCTACGGCGAACCCAATGCTGGCACGCTGGAGGCGGTGCGACTGCTCGCGAGCCAGGAAGGCCTGCTGCTGGACCCGGTGTACACCGGCAAGGCCATGGCCGGATTGCTCGACGGCATCCGCCGCGATCGCTTCGTGAAACCCGGGCCTATCCTGTTCTTGCACACCGGTGGTTCACCGGCGCTGTTCGCCTACCATTCGGCGAATTGACCTACCTAATAATCAGAACTAGGTATGTAATTTTTTATTATTTTATTGCATAACGATTCTGCCCATATAGTCGCCACGCGTTGACTAACCTGCTTAAAACACCAAAAACGGGGACCACCATGACCTTCTCCGCACTGCGACGTCATTTCCTGCTTGCCAGCCTGACCCTCACCCTCGGCGCCAGCCTCTTCGGCCAGGCCCAGGCCGCCGACGACCTGCTCGCCCAGATCAAGTCCAAGGGTGAAGTCCGCGTCGGTCTCGAGGGCACCTACCCACCTTTCAGCTTCCAGGACGAGAACGGCAAACTCGCCGGCTTCGAAGTGGACTTCTCTCACCTGATCGCCAAGGAACTGGGCGTCACCGCCAAGCTCCAGCCGACCAAGTGGGACGGCATCCTCGCCGCGCTGGAATCCAAGCGCCTGGACCTGGTGATCAACCAGGTGACCATCTCCGAAGAGCGCAAGAAGAAGTACGACTTCTCCGACGCCTACACCGTTTCCGGCATCCAGGCGCTGGTGCGCAAGGGTGACGAAGGCAAGTACGACGCGCCGGAGAAACTGGCAGGCGTGAAAGTCGGCGTGGGACTGGGCACCAACTACGAACAGTGGCTGCGCGAACACGTCCCGCAAGCTGACGTGCGTACCTACGAAGACGATCCGACCAAGTTCCAGGACCTGCGCAGCGGTCGCATCGACGTGATCCTGGTAGACCGTCTGGCCGCCTTCGACATGGTCAACAAGACCAAGGGCGCCATGGCACTGACCGGCGCTCCCTTCGCCCGCCAGGAAGCCGGTATCGCCGTGCGCAAGGGCAACCCGGAGCTGCTCGCGGCACTGAACAAGGCCATCGAGAAATTCAGGGCCGACGGCACGCTGAAAAAACTCTCGGAGAAGTGGTTCCAGGCTGACGTCACCCAATGATCGAAGAAAGCCTGCAGCTTGCGCTGGATTCCGCGCCCTTCCTGCTGAAGGGCGCGGTCTTCACGGTAGTCCTCAGCGTAGGCGGCATGTTCTTCGGACTGCTGCTCGGATTCGTTCTGGCGCTGATGCGCCTGTACGGTTTCACTCCCGTGCGCTGGATCGCGCGTATCTACGTGTCGTTCTTCCGCGGCACTCCGTTGCTGGTCCAGCTCTTCATGATCTATTACGGCCTGCCCCAGGCCGGTATCGAACTCGACCCGCTGCCGGCGGCGCTGATCGGCTTCTCGCTGAACATGGCCGCCTATGTCTGCGAAATCCTCCGCGCCGCCATCGGCTCCATCGACAAGGGCCAGTGGGAAGCCGCCGCCAGCATCGGCATGACCCGCGCCGAAACCCTGCGCCGGGTGATCCTGCCGCAGGCCGCGCGCACCGCCCTCCCGCCGCTGGGCAACAGCTTCATTTCGCTGGTCAAGGACACCGCCCTGGCCGCCACCATCCAGGTCCCGGAACTGTTCCGCCAGGCCCAGTTGATCACCGCGCGCACCTTCGAGGTCTTCACCATGTACCTCGCCGCCGCGCTCATCTACTGGATCCTCGCGAGCATCCTGTCGCACCTGCAGAACCGCCTGGAAGACCGGGTCAACCGCCATGACCAGGAGCACGACGCATGATCGAAGTCCGCCAGCTGACCAAGCAGTTCCGCGGCCAGGAGGTGCTCAAGGGCATCGACCTGACCGTCGAGGCCGGCGAAGTGGTCGCGATCATCGGCCCCAGCGGCTCGGGCAAGACCACCCTGCTGCGCTGCCTGAACCTGCTGGAAACGCCCAACGGCGGGACTATTCAGGTCGGCGACATCCTCATCGACGCCTCCCGGCCGCTCAGCAGCCAGCAGGGGTTGATCCGCAAGCTGCGCCAGCACGTCGGCTTCGTCTTCCAGAACTTCAACCTGTTCCCCCACCGCACCGCGCTGGAGAACGTGGTGGAAGGCCCGATCATCGTGAAGAAGGAACCCCGCGCCCAGGCCATCGAGCGCGCCCGCCAGTTACTGGCCAAAGTCGGTCTGGCCGGCAAGGAGGACTCGTACCCCAAGCGTCTCTCCGGTGGCCAGCAGCAACGTGTTGCCATCGCCCGCGCGCTGGCCATGCAACCGGACGTGATCCTCTTCGACGAGCCCACCTCGGCACTGGACCCGGAACTGGTCGGTGAGGTCCTGGCGACCATCCGCGGCCTGGCCCAGGAAAAGCGCACCATGGTCATCGTCACCCACGAGATGAGCTTCGCCCGCGACGTCGCGAACCGGGCGATCTTCATCGACAAGGGCGTGATCATCGAACAGGGCGACGCCAAGGCGCTGTTCGCTCACCCGAAAGAAGAGCGCACCCGCCAGTTCCTCAGCAAATTCCTCGACCAGGGCGAAAAAAGCGCAGCCGAATAGAATCGAATTAATCGATTAATATCTGCCGATATTTGCGCTTTTTTATCGATCACGTGCGAGAGAAAATAGTCCCATGAACCGCGCGGACTGGCCCACCGGCCAGCCGCGCCCCACGAGGACTAAGTCATGATCGAACGCAGACCCTTCCAGCAACTCGGCGGCGCCAACCACGGCTGGCTCAACGCCAAGCACCACTTCTCCTTCGCCGAGTACTACGACGCCGAGCGTATGGACTGGGGCAACCTCCGCGTCTGGAACGATGACGAAATCGCCGCCGGTACCGGCTTCCCGCCGCACCCGCACCGCGAGATGGAAATCATCACCTACGTCCGCCAGGGTGCGATCACCCACCAGGACAGCCTGGGCAACAAGGGCCGTACCGAAGCAGGCGACGTGCAGGTGATGAGCGCAGGCTCGGGCATCGTGCACTCCGAGTACAATCTGGAGAAGGATGTCACCAAGATCTTCCAGATCTGGATCATCCCCTCGGTACGCGGCGGCACGCCGTCCTGGGGCGCCAAGCCCTTCCCGAAGGGCGACCGCGCCGGGCGCTTCGTGACCCTGGCCAGCGGCTATGAGAACGACACCGACGCCCTGCGCATCCGCGCCGAAGGCCGCATGGTGGCCGCCACCCTGAAGGCCGGCCAGACCGCCGAGTACGAACTGGGCAATGGTCGCCGCGCCTACCTGGTACCGGCAACCGGCAAGGTCGAGGTCAATGGCGTCGAACTGCTGGCCCGCGACGGTGCCGCCATCGCCGACGAGGTTGTGGTGAAGGTCACTGCGCTGGAAGACAGCGAAGTGATCCTGGTCGACGTTGCCTGATTCAGGCACTTGAAACGAAAAAGGCACGCCAACTGGCGTGCCTTTTTCTGCCTGGGATTCAGCGCTTGCGGCAGAGGCTCATGCCATCGCCAATCGGTACCAGCGAGTAATCCACGCGCTCATCCGTCTTCAACGCCAGGTTGAGCTGCTGGATCGCCCGCGTGTCCGCGCTTTCCGGATTCGCCTCCAGCACCCGCCCGCTCCACAGCACATTGTCGAAAACTACCAGGCCGCCTTCGCGCAGCAGGGTCAGGGCGTGCTCCAGGTAGGCCGGATAGTTGGCCTTGTCGGCATCGATGAATACCAGGTCAAAGCTGCCCTGCTGGTCACCGCCTACCAGAGCCTCCAGCGTGGCCAGCGCCGGCCCGAGGCGCAGTTCGATGCGCGTATCCACGCCGGCGTCATGCCAGCAGCCTCGGGCGATGTCGTTGTACTCACCAGGCAGATCGCAGCAAAGGATATGGCCGCCCTCTGACAAAGCCTCGGCCATGCACAGGGCGCTATAGCCAGTAAAGGTGCCGATCTCGAGAATGCGTTTTGCGCCGGTCAGCCTGACCAGCAGGGCAAGGAATTGCCCTTGTTCCGGGGCGACCTGCCAGCGGGACATCGGCAGCCTGGCAGTCTCGGCGCGCAGCCGTGCCTTGACCGGCGAATCGCGCAGGGAGACGTCGAGAAGGTACTGGTAGAGAGAGTCGTCCAGGTTCAGCGTGCGGGTGGTCATGGGCCCTCCTGAGGATCAGGGATGGAGGGCGAGACTCTGTACGGCGAGGACGCGCTTGGCTTCCAGGAAGGCTTTCTGCCAATAAGCGCTGTCGAGGCTGTCCAGGCGAACGGTCCCGCCCGTTCTGGGCGCATGAACGAAGCGCCCTTCCCCGACATAGATACCCGCATGACTAACGCCACGTCCACCGCTGGTGGCGAAGAACACCAGGTCGCCGCTCTGCAGGGACTCGCGGCCGACGGTGGGTGCGCGCAGGGTGATCATCTCGCGGGTGGAGCGCGGCAGCATCAGGCCGGTGGCATCGCGGTAGACGTAGCCGATCAGGCCGCTGCAATCGAATCCGCCGTCGGGCGTGTTGCCGCCCCAGCGATAGGGAGTACCGACCAAGCCAATGGCACGGATCAGGACATCGTCAGCAGCCTGGGTGTTGTAGACGGGAGCAGCAGGCACGTTCACCACGGGAGGTGGCGACGGCGGAGTGCGACTGGCGCAGGCGGCCAGCGAGGCGAGAGCAGCGAGGAGAATGATGCGCTGAGTAACGAGCATGTGATGGCATCCCGTCAAGGAGTGCCATCACTTTGTACCAACAGTGACTTGAGCGCAATACTTAAAGTAAAACTTTAAGTTTAGCGAGTCACCGTCTTCGGCTCGTAGCCGGGCTCGAGTACGCGCTTGGCTTCCATGTAGCTCAGGCGCCAGTAGCTCTCGTCCAGGCTGTCCACCCGCACACCACCGCCACGGCGGCTGGCGGAGTGGATGAACTGTCCGTCACCGATGTAGATGCCGGCATGGCTGACCCGACCGCGACCACGGTTGTTGAAGAAGATCAGGTCGCCCGGCTGCAGGTCTTCTTTCGAGACCAGCGGGACGTCCATGTTGATCATCTCACGCGTGGAGCGCGGCAGGCTGATGCCTGCTTCTTCGCGGAACAGATAGCCCACGAAGCCGCTGCAGTCGAAGCCGGTCCGCTCCGATTTCCCACCAAAGCGGTACGGAGTACCGATCAGCGAGAACGCGCGGTCCAGAATGTCGGATACATGGGCAGTCGAACTGCCGTTATCGTTTTTGGCCCCCTCGTCCTGCGACTCATTCATCAGCGCTATGTTGTGCTGATTGACCTGGAACGCTGCTCGAGTGGCAGGCACTGAAGCGACCTGGTTCGGCTGCGATTCCGGCGAATGGCTGGCGCAAGCTGCCAGCAGCAGAACGAAACTCATGGGCACGAGGGGTGCTAAGCGTTTAAGCATGGGCACGACCGTGTCTCATTAGCTCCATTTATTAGCGGGCTAATTTGCCCGCTCAATGGGGGCAATGCAAGTTTTTTATCGAGGAATGTGACTTAGCAGGCGCGGCATAATGTCTAAGGCTCGACCAACCATTCTTTCTTCGACCACTGAACTGAGGTCGGTCAGCCCCGGATTTACCTCGGCGGTGAAGCCCCCCGCGTCCCGCGTGCGCAGCACCGGCTCGATGATATAGGGGAAGCTCGCAGTAGTCCCTACCAGCAGAACGGCATCGAAGCCCTTGCGCAATTGCGCATAGAGCGTGTCGATCGCCTCCTCCGGCAGCATCTCTTCGAACAGCACCACCGGCGGGCGCAATACGCCTGCGCAGCGCGCGCATTTCGGCGGCAGCGGGCCATCGAGATGCTCGGCCAGTTCGGTGCTTTCCAGCCCGCACGACTGGCAGTACAGCGGCGCCAGCTCGCCATGGATCTCGATCAGCCGCTCCGACGGCGAGCCAGCGCGACGGTGGAAGCCATCGATGTTCTGCGTCAGCACCCAGCATTCCGGCTTGAGCCGTTGCAGTTCCGCGATGGCGTCGTGGCCGGCGTTGGGCTGTGCATTCAGGCAGGCCTTGCCCAGTTCGGCCAGGTATTTCCAGCACAGCGCCGGGTCCTTCTGCAGCATCGGACCGGAGATCGCCACTTCGATGGGTATCCCTTCCGCCGTGCGGCCGTTGTAAAGACCGCCCAAGCCACGATAGGTCGGCATGCCCGAATCGGCGGAGAGCCCGGCACCGGTGATCACCAGGATGCGTTCGGCGCGAGCCAGTGCCGCGCCAGTGCGTTCGATGACCGAGTCCATGCGCCCTCCTCTGCGGCCGGGCCGCGCGTCAGTGGTTGACCGTGTACGACAGCATCATCGAGATATGGCACAGCGGCCGGCCACTTTGTTCCTGCCAGGTGTTGAACGCAGTTTGAACCAGCGCCAGGTCCTTCAGGCTGGTCGGCGTCTTGTCGACGATTTCCTGGGCCTTGAGAGCGGCGACCACATCATCGCTGAGAACGAAGGTGTCCTTGCCGGCCATGCGCAGGAATCTCGGCGCAGACATGCCACCCAGCTGATTGCCCCGCTTAGCCAGCAGCTTCCACAGGCCAACGATATCGCTGGAGGGCCAGTCGGCCAGCAGTTTGCCGAAGCTGCCGTATTCGCGGGCGATATCGAGGACGAACTGGGCGTTGCGCGGCACGCTCTTGAGCTTGCCCAGGTGGCGGATCAGCCGGGTGTCCTGCATCAGGTTTTCCAGGCGCTCGCCGCCCATCAGCACGACCTTCTCCGGGTCGAAGCCGAAGAAGACTTCCTCAAAGGCCGGCCACTTGGCGTCCACCAGGCTGTGCTTGAGGCCCGCACGGAAGATGCGCAGGCTGATCAGCGACAGGTAGCGATCATCACTGACCGCCGCCAGCTCGGCCGGGGACTTGGCCTGTGGCAGGCGGGCTTCCAGCGCCTCGACCGAGCCGAAGCGGTTCAGACAGTATTCGTACAGCCACGGGTAATCGCGCATCGGGCGTCCTTGCGAGGTCTTACAGGTTCATCACGTCGAGGAAGCGCGGTGTGGCAGTCTCGTCGATGCGCAGGCTGTTGAAGTCGAACAGGTTGCGGTCGGCCAGTTGCGACGGCACCACGTTCTGCAGGGCGCGGAACATGATCTCGGTGCGGCCCGGGGACTTGCGCTCCCAGTCCAGCAGCATTTCCTTGACCACCTGGCGCTGCAGGTTTTCCTGCGAGCCGCACAGGTTGCACGGGATGATCGGGAATTCCTTGAGCACCGAGTAGGCCTCGATGTCCTTCTCGTTGCAGTACGCCAGCGGGCGGATCACCACGTTGCGGCCGTCATCGGACAGCAGCTTGGGCGGCATCGCCTTGAGGGTGCCGCCGTAGAACATATTAAGGAAGAAGGTTTCCAGGATGTCGTCCCGGTGGTGCCCCAGAGCCATCTTGGTCGCGCCGATCTCGTCGGCGTAGGTATAGAGGGTGCCACGGCGCAGGCGCGAGCACAGCGAGCAGGTGGTCTTGCCCTCCGGGATCTTCTCCTTCACCACCGAGTAGGTGTCCTTCTCGATGATGTGGTACTGCACGCCGATGGACTCCAGGTACGCCGGCAGTATGTGCTCGGGGAAGCCCGGCTGCTTCTGGTCCATGTTCACCGCGACGATCTCGAACTGGATCGGCGCCACCTTCTGCAGGTACAGCAGGATGTCCAGCAGGGTGTAGCTGTCCTTGCCGCCGGACAGGCAGACCATCACCTTGTCGCCGTCCTCGATCATGTTGAAGTCGGTGACCGCTTCGCCAACCTGGCGGCGCAGGCGTTTCTGCAGTTTGTTCTGGTTGACCGAAAGGGTGCTGGCCATGGTGCTCTGGAATCCGAAGGGCAAGACGAAAAGCCGGTCATTTTACGCGCAAAGCGACGCGTACCCCAGCCCCTCTATCGGCCTACTGCTAATCTGACAGCATGACGCCCGATCTCGAACCTTCCCTAGACCTGACGGACCAGCTCCTGCAGTTGCTGCGGGAAGCACCTGAAGGAATTTCCGAATTCCAGCTGATCCAGCAGTTGAAGGCTCGGCATTCCACCCATGTGCCCAACCTGCCGCTGACCGATAAGCTGGTGCTGTTCCGCACCCACTTTCTGGTGTTCAACGCGCTGTATCGCCTGCGCGACCGACTCTGGGAGGAGAACGCGGCGCACCTGGAGATCGGTCCGCTGCAGATTCGGCTCTCTCCTTATATGAGCGGCGTGCAGGCACTCGGCGAGCAGGATGCGCTGTGCGCCTACTACCTCGATGAGAAACACCTGAAGGAAACCACAGAGCACGATGTGGAGAAGTTGCTGAAAAGCTTCTGGACGCGCATGCAGGGCAATGAGGAAAAGGCCGCTGCGCTGGCCCTGTTCGAGCTGGAAGACGGCCCGGTGGACTACGCGCTGATCAAGCTGCGCTACCGCCAGCTGGTCAGCCAGCACCACCCCGATCGGGGCGGGAGCACCACCCGCCTGCAGTCGATCAACAAGGCCATGGAAATTCTGGAGCGCTACTACAGCCGCCCCTAACCTGCCTCACTAGCGGCCTCCTGTAGCGGTTCGCTCTCCCGCCAAGCACATTGGGATCGCGCCCCGAAACCTGGGTCGACCTTAGTCAATGATCTCCTTGGGAAAGCGTTCCAGCATATCGCGACAATGCTCCACTGCCCGCTTCTGCCGCGAAACAATGTGGCGTATGCGGTTCAGGCGACGCAATTGCCGTGCGCTCAATTTCCCCGTAGACGAAATGGTGGCTTGCATATGCCGCATCTCCAGCAGCCACAGGTGGCAACGGAACTCCTGGAAAAACCAGAGTGGTTTTGGAATCCCCAGCGAACTTAACGCCGGCCCAACGATGCTCAAGGGCAAGATAAATAGAAATATCGTGAACATTCCGTTGGCCAACTGGAAAGGTAGATATTTGTACAGGAATGGCAGCCCATTCTTGTAATAGGCTTCCGCCACCTCGTGTAGCGGAACCTGAGTGCCCTTCACAGAAGGGAATGACTCCCCCGTCGCAGCCGACGCCGCACCACCATGGACCTGTTTCATGGCCAGCAGAATATGATGCAGGATGCCAGGATCCATGCCTTTCTTGACGACCACGGTTACCGCCTCGGCCGGCACTTCAATATCATTTCTGGGAATCCCGGCATGAAGATCAAAATAGCCTCTGGGAATTTTAACGACCTTCATGGTTCGCCTCTCTGCAAGTTGCTGCGCAATGGCCTCACCATATTTCAGATCCAGCAACTCTATGCCGGGCGAATGGGCCAACTCCCTGACAAGCGGCTGATCCAGAGGCTGTAGCAAAACGCCAGCATCCACCTGCCCGTCCAGCAAAGCCTGGGACGTTGCCTTCAAGTTGTAGGGAAGCAACTGCACGTTCCGCTCATCCAGGCCATGAATGGCAAGCAGGTTTTCCGCCATCTGGCGCGTCCCACTTCCTGGAGGACTCGCTGCAATGCGCTTACCTTTCAGATCGCCGGGGCTATGGATGTTCCCGAGCTCCTTGCGGTAGAACACGAAAACTGGCTCGTAGATAATGACTCCCAATGCCCGGGTGTTCGGATAATTCAGCGCATCGACTTCCTGTGCGATGAATCCGAGGTCCACATTTCAGCGCTCGTCGTTCACAAGATCGATCAGCGACAAAGTGTTCTGTTCGGATCTTATCTTGACTTTGAATCCCTTGGACTCCAGGTAGGTCCGATAGGCTTCGGCCGTGCTATAAAAGAAGCCTTCCACCGGTCCGGCAGCAATGACGATGGTGGTATTGGGATAACTTAGAAAGGTGTATAGCGCGCCCCCCAGTGTGATCATAAGAACTCCGGGAATACCCAGAATGAAACACAGGAACTTCGTGAAATGGATGCGCTGGCGCGGTAGATTCATGTGGATATGCCCGATAGAACTTATGCAAACCACAGACAACGCGACGAGCCTACCGATAATGCAGTAGTGCACGCCCACATATGAATGGGGTATATGCCGGTCAATGTATGGAAGGCCGGCATGCTAGCGAGCATGCACAACGATAGATAACCAGACATTTCCGGATCACCGGGTACAAGCTCTTATCGCGCAATACGCCTCCACCTTGCGAGCCAGGTGAAAAATGCAGCGCGCGGCAGCAAAGGCCGACAATCGACCAGCAGAGGGGCAGCCCGCTCGAAGCAGTCAATCGGGCCCATGGAAATGCTGGAGCGCTATTACAGCCGCCCGTGAAACTTCCATTTGCTCTAACCCCACGGACGACGTGGCCTGCAGCCATTCCTATACTGCGACTTAAGGTCGCATAGGTCGGCCGGGCACCGGATGACGCTGGCTACGCGTATTCGGCGCCTCGCTGGGGGGCGACCTTCTATAAGAAGAGGAGAATGCTGACATGATCCATCATGTGTGGGGGCTCTTCACCCATCCCGATCAGGAATGGCAGGACATCCGTGGCGAAGAAGAATCCATCAGCCACATGTACCTGACCCACGTCCTGATCCTCGCTGCCATCCCGGTCATTTCCGCCTACATCGGCACCACGCAGGTCGGCTGGGTTCTAGGCAATGCGGGACCGGTCAAGCTGACGGCTGCCAGTGCGATCCAGCTGACCATCATGACCTACATCGCCATGCTCGCCGGCGTCGCCATCATGGGCGCTTTCATTCACTGGATGGCACGTACCTACGACGCATCGCCATCGCTGACCCAATGCATAGTATTCGCCGCGTACACCGCTACCCCGCTGTTCATCGGCGGCCTGGCGGCGCTCTATCCGCACCTGTGGCTGGGCATGATCATCGGCACCGCCGCGATCTGCTACACCGTCTACCTGCTCTACGTCGGCATCCCGACCTTCATGAACATTCACAAGGATGAAGGGTTCCTGTTCTCCAGCTCGGTGCTGGCGGTGGGACTGGTGGTGCTGGTGGCGATGATGGCCCTGTCGGTCATCCTCTGGGGCAGCGGCGTTGGCCCGGAATACACCTGATAGCACGACATGAACGAAAACCGGGCCCCAGCGGCCCGGTTTTCTTTTGCGTGCTTGCCTGAAACTCGCCCGGCTTGCCTGAACCTGCACCCCGGACGAGTGGCCGCGAGAAATCCTCCACCCGCGCCCCGACTGCGGCATAATCTGCCCCCGTCGGAGAACCACTGTATGTCTGAACAGCTCAACGCTCGCGTCGAAGCCTGCTACCAGCAGGCCGAAGCCTTCTTCCAGCGGCGCTTTCCCCGCCCGGAAGTCAGCTTCCGGCTACGCGGCCAGAAGGCCGGCGTCGCCCACCTGGATGAAAACCTGCTGCGCTTCAACCCGCAGTTGTACCGGGAAAACCACGAACATTTCCTGCAGCAGACCGTGGCCCATGAAGTGGCCCACCTGATCGCCCACCAGATGTTCGGCCCGCGCATTCGCCCGCATGGCGAGGAGTGGCAGCTGATCATGCGCGGCATCTACGGCCTGCCGCCCGATCGCTGCCATACCTACGAGATCAAGCGCCGCCGCTCCACCCGCTACCTGTATCGCTGCCATTGCGGCGAGGGCAATGAATTCCCCTTCTCCGCCCAGCGCCACAACCTGGTCGCCCAGGGCCGCCGCTACTACTGCCGGCGTTGCCGCGCGACGCTGATCTTCACCGGCGAAACCCGCCGCGAGTGATGCGACTCAGGCGATAACCTTCGCCGCCTTGAGTGCTGCGACCTGCTCGTCGGTGTAACCCAGTTCCGCCATCACATCTGCCGTGTGCGCCCCCAAGGCAGCGCCGATATGGCGCGGCTCGGGCAGGCCGGAGGAGAAACGGATCGGGCACGCCACCTGCCGCTGTTCGCCGCCCTTGCCGTTGGGCACCCGGGTGACCACGCCGCGCTCGATCAATTGCGGATGCTCCACCGCCTCGGCCAGCGACAGCATCGGCTCGACGCAGGCGTCCAGTGCGGCGAAGCGCTCCTGCCACTGGGCGAAATCCTGCTTCTCGAACTCGATGGCGATCTCGCGCTTGAGTGCCTGCTGCTCTTCCGGCTTGAGCGAAAGCCCGCGCGCAGCCAGCTCCGGGCGGCCGATGGCGGCACAGAACTGCTGCATGAACTGCGGCTCCAGACTGCCCACCGAGAACCAGCGGCCATCGCGGGTGCGGTAATAGTCGTAGAAGCTGCCACCGTTGAGTGCGAGGCCTTCCATCTCCGGCTCCACGCCCGCCGCGAGATAGCCCGCGCCAGCCATGCCATGCAGGCTGAAGGCGCAGTCGGTCATGCTCACATCGACCTGCTGCCCCTCCCCCGTCTGCTGCCGGTGGATGACCGCCGCGAGCAAGCCCATCACGCCGTGCAGCGACCCGCCGCCGATGTCCGCCAGTTGCACGCCCAGCGGCAGCGGGCCGCTCTCGCGGCGGCCGGTGTAGCTGGCAACGCCGGCCAGGGCCAGGTAGTTGATGTCATGCCCGGCGCGGTCGCGCAGCGGCCCGGTCTGGCCGTAGCCGGTGATCGACACGTAGATCAGCTTCGGGTTGATCGCCTTGAGCGCCTCGTAGCCCACGCCCAGCTTGTCCATCACGCCGGGGCGGAACTGCTCCAGCACGATGTCGTATTCCTGCACCAGTTGCTTCACCACCTCCACCGCCTCGGCCTGCTTCAGGTCCAGCGCGATGCAGCGCTTGTTGCGGTTGAGGTAGGCGTGACTGGCGGAGGTGCCATCCACATGGGGCGGCAGCACACGCACCAGGTCCATGCGCGTGGGGGATTCCACGCGCAGCACCTGGGCGCCCATGTCGGCCAGCAGCAGCGAGGCAAACGGCCCCGGCAGCAGGGTGGAAAAATCGAGGATCTTCAGTGAGGCGAGCGGGCCGTTCATGGACACTCCTGTTTCGCTCAATCGATGCGTGGGCGCCGCGCCTCAGAGCTTCATGCCGCGGCTGATGATCTCTTTCATGATCTCCGAAGTACCGGCGAAGATGCGCTGGATCCGTGCGTTCGCGTACATCTTGCAGATCGGATACTCCCACATGTAACCCCAGCCGCCGTGCAGTTGCACGCCTTCGTCGACCACCTTGCACAGCAGCTCGGTGGTGAACAGCTTGGCCTCGGCAGCCACTTCGGGGGTGAGTTTCTTCTGGTTGTGGTCCATCACGCAGCGGTCGGTGAAGACCTGCGCCACGTCGATCTGCGTGCGCATCTCGGCGAGCTTGAAGCGGGTGTTCTGGAAGTGCGCCACCGGGCGGTCGAAGGCCTTGCGCTCCTTCACGTAGTCGACAGTCGCGTTCAGCGCCGCCTCCGCGCCGGCCACCGCGCCGCAGGCGTTGGTCAGGCGCTCCTGGGCCAGCATGCTCATCAGGTAGAAGAAGCCGCCCTTGGCATCCCCCAGCAGGTTTTCCTTCGGCACTTTCACGTTGTTGAAGAACAGCTCGGCGGTGTCCTGGCTCTTCATGCCCAGCTTCTTCAGGTTGCGCCCGCGCTCGAAGCCTTCCATGCCACGCTCGACCACGAACAGGCCCATGGCGTGCTTGTTCGCCGGGTCGGTCTTGGCCGCGACTATCACCAGGTCCGCCAGCAGGCCGTTGGAGATGAACACCTTGGAACCGTTGAGGACGAAGTGGTCGCCCTTGTCCACCGCCGTGGTGCGCATGCCGGCTAGGTCAGAACCGGCCGACGGCTCCGTCATCGCCACCGCCAGGATGCTTTCGCCACGGATAATCCCCGGCAGCCAGCGAGCCTTCTGCTCGGCGTTGCCGTACTCGGCGATGTACGGTCCGCACAGCGCCGAGTGCAGCGGGATCATGAAGCCCGGCTCGTTGATGGCGGCCAGTTCCTCACACATGATCTGTTCGTAGCGAAAATCCTTCAGAGCGGTTCCGCCGTACTCCTCTTCCGCCCAGGGCAGCAGGAAGCCCATCTCCCCCGCCTTGCGCCAGACACTGCGGTCCACCACACCGGCTTCCTCCCATTCCTCCTGGTGAGGCACCACTTCCTTGTTGAGGAAGGATCGGAACGCATCGCGGAACAGGTTGTGCTCGGTCTCGAAGTGATTGCGCAGCATGGTCGACTCCCGGTGGGTTGAGTGCCCGCAGGGTAGGTGCTGGCCGCGCGCGGCCTCAATGACGCGAGCGCTCAGGGTCGATTGACGCAATCGCCCAGCAGATGCGAGTGTGAAACTTCCCAAAGCTGCACCGGAGAGCGCCCGCATGCAGATTCGCCCTTTCCAGGCGCAGGACATCCCGCCGTACGAAAGCTGGTTCGACGATCCGCTGCTCTATGCGCAACTGGGCCCGATGGATCGCTATTGGCTGGAACAGGTGCTGAAGGACGCGGACAAGGCCCAGTACAGCATTCTGCGTGGCGGCCTGCTGGTCGCGGTGGTGGGGGTTTGCCTGCCCACCCCGGCGCATCCGTACTATTTCGTCACCGATCTTGCCGTGCGCCCTGAGTTGCGCGGTTCGGGCATCGGGCGCGCGGTGATGACGCTGGTGATGAGCCGAGCGGAACTGCAGAGCAGCCCCTTGTGGCGGGCCAGCGTGAGGCCGGACAACCCGGCAGCGCTGGCTTTCCTGATCAAGCTGGGCTGGACGCGACTGGAAATGGGCAATCCGTTCGATGAGCTGCTGGAATTCGAGTTTCGCCGGCAGCCGGCACGCCCCGGTTTCCGCTAAGGCACAAAGCGCAGGAGCGAGCTTGCTCGCGAACGAAGTTTCAAGCTGCTCCGGCGTGCAGCAGGTTCGCGAGCAATAACGATGGTGTCCCTCTCGCTCCTGCAGAACGGCTTTCCGACTCCCATAAAAAAACCCCGCCGAAGCGGGGTTCACACAAAGGAGTCAAACGGTAGAGCTGTAGTTCTTAGAACACGTACTGCAGACGGGTTACGACACCGTTGCCGTCGTCGTCGCCGTTGGCGTTGCGGATGCCGTCGGTGCTGACGTGAACGTAGTCCAGGGAGACCTTCACGGCTTCGTTGGCGTACCAGTTCACACCGATGGTGTTGGTGCTGGCCTTGGTGTCGCCCACGTCGCGGGTGGCGGTAGCCACGACCACGTTCGGGTCATCAACCTTGATGTGGTCGTAACGGTAGAAGACTTCCCAGGCACCGATTTCCTTGTTGGACGGCTTGATGGTGTCGAACTTGGCGCCATCGAGCTTGTACACGCGGGATTCACCGGTGATGGTGTAGGCCAGCTGGCCGTAGTAGCCGTCAGCCTTGATGTCTTCGTAAGCGTCGGCATCAGCCTTCAGCTTGCGCTTCAGGTATTCAGCCTGAGCGGAGAACGGGCCGATGGCGTAGGCGAATTCAGCACCCCAGGTGGAGTCGTCCTTGTAGGAACCGGCCGGGCTCAGGGTGGCGCCGCCGAAGGTAGCGCGGTTGCCGTTGTCGCCAGCGTCGTTACCGCCGTTGGTGGCAATACCACGCATGCCCAGACGCGGACGGATGCGGGAGTCGAAGGCGGTGTCATCCAGGTCACGGTAGGCGTAGTCCACGCCAACGTGCAGGACGTTGCCGTCAGTGTTCAGCGGCGCGAACACGCCACGGAAGTTGAACTGCTTGACGCTGTCGCCGTCGGTGTCGTCGGCGTCCTTGGCGTAAACGCCAGCGTCCAGGTAAGCCATGTTGGCGACGACGCCGCCAACCTGGGCGCCCATGCCGTCCTGGTGGGTGTTGATCCAGTCAGCCAGTTCGTAGGCAGTGGTACGCTCGGTGGCGGTGACCCACTTGGAGCTGGTGGCTTTTTCCAGACCGAAGTCCGGGTCGAAGCGGCCGAACTTCAGGGTAACCGGGCTGAAGCCGGTGTAGCTGAAGGAAGCCTCGTCGAAGTAACCGTTGTCAGCGTTACCGGAGTTGTGGGACATGTCGTAGTTGATCTGGTATTTCCAGTCTTTGTAGACAGTGCCGCCCAGTTCCAGGTAGGCGCGGCGGAAGTAGGCGCCGTCACCGTTGTTGCCGTTCTTGGTGTAGAAACCATCGAAGCGGCTGTAATCCGCTTGCAGACGGCCACCGAGCTTGAAGCTGAATTCCTTGTCGGTGGTGCCGACTTCAAGACCACCTTTGGTCTTGATTACGATATCGGCGCCATCGGTGGTGACTGTGCCTGCGAAAGCCTGGGCGGAAACGGCCAGTGCCAGGGCAGTGGCGGCGTAACCGGCGAAGTGCTTACGGATCATCGAAGATTCCCCTTAATGGTATTTGCGTTGAACACGCCGAGTGCCTGGCTGCTGCGCGCCCCCCAAGGACTCGCACAGGCCGTTCTGGCGGCCCCCGTTTGTGTTGCTGGGAATCTTGGCGAGGGGTTATTTCAGATCGGTTGCTCGTAGATAAAACTTTTATTACAAAGGAACTTTTGATTTCCTTATGGCATAAAGGTCCTAGGCCATGTCCCACTAGGCCTTCAGGCATTTCTGAAGTCCGCTTTGCCGGTATGCTGTCGCCTTCCCTGGAAGACCTTCCCCGCTCAGGCTTTCCCATGCACGAACTGCAACCCCTGATCCAGCAGCACGGCCTCACCCTGCTGTTCTTCAACGTCCTGCTCGAGCAGTTGGGCCTGCCGATCCCGGCCTACCCGGCGCTGATCGTCGCCGGCGCCCTGGCGCTGCAAGGCAGCGGCGTACCGCTGGGCCAGGCACTGGCAGTGGCCGTGTGCGCCTGCCTGATCGCCGACCTGATCTGGTTCTGCGCCGGGCGGCGCTATGGCGGCTTCATGCTGCGCAGCGTCTGCAAGGTCTCGCTGTCGCCGGACAGCTGCATTCGCCAGAGCCAGAGCCTTTACCTGCGCGTTGGTCCACGCGCACTGCTGATCTCGCGCTTCCTCCCCGGCGCCAGCGCGCTGACCACCACCATGGCCGGCATGACGCGCACGCCGCTGCCGCGCTTCCTCGCCTACGACTGCGCCGGAGCGGCGCTCTGGGCCGGCTCCGCGCTGCTGCTCGGGAGCATCTTCAGCAGCGCGGTGGACCGCATCCTCGACTGGCTCACCGAGTACGCCAGCGTTGGTGTCACAGCACTGCTGGGCGCCTTTGCGCTGTTCATCGCCTGCAAGCTCTGGCAGCGCTTCAGCCTGCTCAAGCGCACCGCGCGGATTCCGCGCATCAGCGTCGACGAACTGCGGGCGCGCCTGGACGCTGGCGAGCCGCCGCTGATTCTCGATGTGCGTGCACAGTTCGATGACGAGGCGATTCCCGGCTCCATCGCCTTCAGCCTGGACGGCGCGCTGGACGAGCTGCGTGGCAGCCTGGAGGACAAGGACGTGGTGATCTACTGCGCCTGCCCCCACGAGCTTTCCGCGGCGATGCTGGCGGAGCGGCTGCAGGCCTTCGGACACCCGCGCACCTGGGCGCTATCGGGTGGGCTGGATGCGTGGCGGGCGCAAAGTCTGGGCTGAGGATTTTTCTGTGAGAGCGCCCTGCGGGCGCGATCGCGGGCATGGCCCGCTCCTACAGGGATCGGCATCACACGGACGTATTCAGCAAGCGCTTTGTAGGATGGCGTGGAGCGAAGCGATACCCATCAATCAACAAGCACGGCCGCAGGAACGTCGGTACAGGCTCAGCGCCGCGCGTTGTCGCGGCGCAGTTCGGCGAGGTGGTCGGCCAGGCGTTCCGAGTCAGGACGCGGCGGCTCCGGCAACAGGCGCAGAGTGGCCTGGGCCAGGCGCATCTGCCGAAGGTAGCGCCGGCAGTTGCGGCACAGCAGCAGGTGCCGGCGCAGTGCGAGCTTCTCGCGCCAGCCCAGCTGTTCGTCCAGCAGGTCGCTGGAGCGCGTCACCAGTTCCTTGCAGGTCAGCATTCCCCGGTCTCCTCGAAGTGCTCCACGGTGGCGAACACCTTCAGTCGCGCACGGTGCAGCAGCACCCGGACATTGGAGAGCGAAACCTCCAGCAGATTACAGATCTCTTCCAACTCCAGCCCCTGGCGCTCGCGCAGCAGCAACACGCTGCGTTGCAGTTCGGAGAGGCTCAGCAGGGTCTTCTCCAGGCACTGACGCAGTTCATCCTCGGCCAGCAGGGCTTCGGGCGAGTCCTCGTGCCAGGCCAGCGGCGCCGGGCTCCAGTGGCCGTCGGCGGCGAAACGAGTTTCGTCGAGGCTGCCATGGGGCGCAGGCAGGTCGTCCAGCGAAACGTCGCGGCGGACCTTGCGCAGGCGGGATTTGGCGGTATTGGCGGTGATGGTCAGCAGCCAGGTCTTGAGGCTGGAGCGCCCCTGGAAGCCGTCCAGGTTACGCACGGCGGCGAGCCAGGCATCCTGCACCACTTCATCGGCATGGGCTGCGCCGACGATGGCAATGGCCACGGCGCGCATCGCGCCCTGGTAGGTGGCTACCAGGGTACGGAAGGCCTGCTGGTCACCGGCCAGCAGGCGCGACAACAGCTCGCTGTCGTCGGCGGGCACGATCAGCGCTTGCGCAGGATCACGCTGCCGATGGAGTAGCCGGCGCCAAAGGAGCTCAGCACGCCGATGGAGCCGGCGGGCAGGTCGTCCTGGTACTTGTGGAAGGCGATGACCGAACCGGCGGAGCTGGTGTTGGCGTAGGTATCGAGGATCACCGGCGCTTCGTGGGCCTCGGCATCGCGGCCGATCAGCTTGCGGGTGATCAGCAGGTTCATGTTCAGGTTGGCCTGGTGCAGCCAGTAGCGCTTCACGTCGCTGACCGGGATGTCGTTCTGCGCCAGGTGCTCGCCGATCAGCTCGGCCACCATCGGGCAGACGTCCTTGAACACTTTGCGGCCTTCCTGCACGAACAGCTTGTCGCGGCTGCCGATGCCCTCTTCCGCCGCGCGGTTGAGGAAGCCGAAGTTGTTGCGGATGTTGTTGGAGAACTGGGTCAGCAGCTTGGTGCTGACCACGTCGAACTGGTGCTCGCTGGTGGCCTGGTCGGCACGCTCGATGACCACGGCGGTGGCCGCGTCACCGAAGATGAAGTGGCTGTCGCGGTCGCGGAAGTTCAGGTGGCCGGTGCAGATTTCCGGGTTGACCATGAGGATCGCGCGGGCCTGGCCCAGTTGCACGCTGTTCACCGCGGCCTGGATACCGAAGGTGGCCGAGGAGCAGGCGACGTTCATGTCGTAACCGAAGCCCTGGATGCCGAGGGCAGCCTGCACTTCGATGGCCACAGCCGGGTAGGCGCGCTGCAGGTTGGAACAGGCGACGATCACGCCGTCGATGTCTTCGGGGGTGCGGCCGGCACGCTGCAGGGCCTGCTTGGCAGCGGCAGTCGCCATCTCGCAGAGGATGCCCCAGTCTTCGTTGGAGCGCTCCGGAATGCGAGGCGCCATGCGCTGCGGATCGAGGATGCCTTCCTTGTTCACCACGAAGCGGCTCTTGATACCAGAAGCCTTTTCGATGAACGCCGAGCTGGACTCGGACAGTGCCTCGACCTCGCCCCTGGCGATGGCTTCGGCATTCTGCTCGTTGTGACTGCGGACGTAGCTGTTGAAGGATTCCACCAGTTCATCGTTGGAGATGCTGAACGGCGGGGTATACAGGCCGGTTCCGCTGATCACGACTTTATGCACGGTCAATCCTCTTCTCAATCTGCGCCGCCGGGCCGGGCGGCAAGGTTAGGCATCAAGGTGCCCGCCCATTGGCCGGCACTGGATATTCGTCGCTCCGCGTCCTGGCGCGAAGGCTTAGGGATGGCGATCCCCGCAACAGGGCAGTGTGCCACTCCCACCGACGGTGGGCACCTTTGCCCGCCCGGCGGTTTGCGGTTTCACCCCAGGTGCAACCGCTGATCGCTGATTATGCTGCAATTTTCGCCGAAAAGTCGCCGTGCGAGGGCGGCATTTGCGCAAGATCATGGACATAAATCACGCCACGCCTGCCCTGGAGCAACGGATTGAAATTTTCCACCGGCACCATAGGCACAGTGTTGGCGCGCCCAGGCGCACCAGTCCTTATCCTTCAGTGCATTCCCGACTTTGCCAAGGAGACTTCAGGATGAGTGCCGCGAACCGTCCGGAAATGGACGAACAGACCCTGGAATTCGCCAATCAGGTGATCGATCTTGCCCGCCAGGGCGATACCCCGCGCCTGACGGAACTGCTGCAGCAGGGCCTGCCGGCCAACCTGCGCAATCACAAGGGCGACAGCCTGCTGATGCTGGCCAGCTATTACGGCCACCACGACACCGTTGGCGTGCTGCTCGACCACGGCGCCGACCCGGACCTGCGCAACAACGCCGGGCAGACGCCGCTGGCCGGGGCCGCCTTCAAGGGCGATTTGGAGATGGTTCGCCTGCTGCTCAGCCGGGGCGCACAGGTCGAAGGGGCCTCGCCCGACGGCAAGACCGCGCTGATGATGGCAGCCATGTTCAATCGCCCAGAGATCGTCCGCTGCCTGCTGGAGCACGGCGCCGACCGCGAGGCCCGTGACGCCAGCGGCCTGACGGCGCTGGCCGCGGCGAAGATGATGGGCGCGGCCGACACCCTGGCGCTGCTCGAAGCCGCCTGAGTCAGTCGATGCGCACGTGCTCGGCGAGGAAGTCGAGCACCGCGCGCACCCGCGCCGGCAGGTGACCCGGCTTGCCCAGGTAGAGCGCGTGCATCGGTTTGCGGTCGCCAGGATTGAAGTCCTCCAGCACCGCCACCAGCCGTCCGGCAGCGATATCCTCGCGCACCTGGAATTCCGCCAGACGCGCCAGCCCCAGCCCGGCCAGCGCCAGGTGGCGCACGCTGTCGCCGTCGCTGGCCAGCAGGTTGCCGCTGGGCTCGGGGGCATCCGCCGGCTTGTCCAGGAATGGCCAGTCCGGCTCGACGCGCCGGTAGCTGAAACCCACGCAGTTGTGCTCGCCCAGCTCGCGCGGATGCTGCGGCGCACCATGCCGCGCCAGATACTCGGGCGCGGCGACTATCTTGTGCCCGGACTCTCCCAGCGAGCGCGCCACCAGCCGCGAGTCCCGCAGAGGGCCGCTGCGCACGGCGACGTCGGCGCGCACTTCCAGCAGATCCACCACTTCATCGGTCAGCTGCAGGTCGAGACTGACGCCTGGGTAGCGCTCGAAGAACAGCGGCAGCGCCGGGATGAGGAACTGCCGGCCCACCGGCAGGTTGCAACTGATGCGCACCCTGCCCTGCGGCTCGGCACTGGCCGAAGCCTCGCGCTCGGCTTCGTCCAGATCGGCGAGGATGCGCAGACTGCGTTCGTAGAAGGCCGCCCCCTCGGCCGTGAGTTGCTGGCGTCGGGTGGAACGGTTGAACAGCCGCGCGCCGAGGCGATCCTCCAGGCGCGCCACCAGCTTGCTCACTGCCGAGGGCGTCATTCCGCATTGCTGCGCGGCGGCGGTAAAACCGCCGGTTTCCACCACGCGGATGAACACTTCCATTTCGCCGAAGCGGTTGACGTCAGGGCGGGCCATGTTGAATTCAATTCACAGGTGATTTGCTTAAAGGCAGTCTATATCAGCAATCTACACAGCGATAACGTGGCGCCCATTCTACGAATCATCCGGGAGAGCCCACGTGCCCATTGCCTTGTATGCCTTGACCGCCGGTGCCTTTGGCATCGGCGTTACCGAATTCGTGATCATGGGATTGCTGCTGGAGGTCGGCCATGACTTCGGCGTGTCCATCTCCGCCGCCGGCCTGCTGATTTCCGGCTACGCGCTGGGCGTAGTGCTCGGCGCCCCGCTGCTCACCGCCCTTACCGCACGCTGGCCGCAACGCCGCACCCTGCTCGGGCTGATGGTGATCTTCACCCTCGGCAACCTCGCCTGTTCCCTGGCGCCGGATTACGCCACACTGATGGCGGCGCGGGTGCTGACCTCCTTCGCCCATGGCACCTTTTTCGGAGTCGGTTCGGTGGTCGCCACCAGCCTGGTGCCAGCCGAACGCCGCGCCTCGGCCATCGCGCTGATGTTCACCGGTCTCACCGTCGCCACCATCCTCGGCGTGCCGCTGGGCACCTGGCTCGGTCAGCTCTATGGCTGGCGTGCGGCCTTCTGGGTGGTGACCGGCATTGGCGTGCTGGCCCTGGCGATCCTGGCGATCTACCTGCCGCGCCACAGCGCACCGCCGGCCGCCGGCAACCTGCGCGATGACTTCCGCGTGCTGAAGCGCCCGGCCGTGCTGCTCGGCCTGCTGACCACCGTGCTCGGCTTCGGCGGCGTGTTCACCGTGTTCAGCTATGTGTCGCCGCTGCTGACCCGCCTCGCCGGTTTCTCCGAAAGTGCGGTGTCGCCGGTGCTGCTGGTATTCGGCGGCGGGCTGGTGCTGGGCAACCTGCTGGGCGGCAAGCTCGCCGACCGCAAACTGGTGCCCGCCCTGCTCGGCAGCCTGGTCGCGCTGGCGGTGGTCATGGGCCTGATGAGCTTCGCTCTGGAGAACCGGATTGCCGTGGTCATCTTCATCGCCCTGCTCGGCGCCGCCGGTTTCGCCACCGTGCCGCCGCTGCAGATGTGGGTGCTGGAGAAGGCCCACGGCGCCGGCCAGAGTGTCGCGGCCAGTTTCAATATCGCTGCGTTCAACCTGGGTAACGCCCTGGGTGCCTGGCTCGGCGGCATGACCATCGACCACGGCCCGGGCCTCGCCGCGCTGCCCTGGGTCGGCGCCACGCTGCCCGTGGCGGCCATCGCCACGGCGTTACTGTGCCTGCGCCTGGAGCGTCAGCCGGCGATGCCGGCAGCGACCGTCCAGCAGGCCCGGTGAACGATCGGCGAAACCCTACTGTCGAGGAAAGGGGCGCGCAAAGTCGCGCCCCTTTCTTTTATCCACCGACGGAGGACTCGCCCACCCATGCTGGTTTCGCTTCAGGCACTGCGGGCACTGGCCGCCTGGCTGGTGGTGTTCCATCACTTCATGCAGGTGTTCTTCGACTTCCGCGCCGACAGCCTCGGCGGCAAGCTCCTCTCCACCCGTGGCCAGGTCGGGGTGGACATCTTCTTCGTCCTCAGCGGCTTCGTGATCCACCTCTCCAGCGCCGGTCGGCCGATGTCACCGGTGACCTTCCTGGTCCAGCGCCTGGCCCGCGTCGCACCGGCCTACTGGCTGTACACGGCGATCACCGCGCTGATCATCTACGCCTTCGCCGACGTGATGCCGATCTACGGCGTCGGCGGCAAGTCGCTGCTGCTCTCGCTGCTGTTCATCCCCAGCGAAAACCCCGGCGGCTTCGGCCTCTACCCGGTGCTGCCGGTGGGCTGGACGCTGAACTTCGAGATGCTTTTCTACGGCCTGTTCGCCCTCTCCTTCCTGGTCGCCGAACGCTGGCGTCCCTGGCTGGTGACCGCGCTGGTGCTGCTGGTGGCGCAGGTGCTGGCGCGCGAACCCTGGCTCAGCAACTTCTACCGCAATCCGATCATCTTCGAGTTCCTTCTCGGCCTGGGGCTCGCGGCGCTGTACCGGCGCGGCTGGCTGAATCTCCCCCGGCCGCTGGCCCTGCTGACGGCCGCCATGGCAGTGGCCACCATCGCTCTGTTCCCCGCCGACCATCCCTGGCGCCTGCTGACCTGGGGCCTGCCCGCCGCCGCACTGCTCGCCGCTTGCGTGGCGCTGGAGCCACTGTTCGAGCGCAGCAGAGTGCTGCACGCGCTGGGCGACTGGTCCTATTCAGTGTACCTGCTGCATGTGATCGTGCTCTGGCTGGCCGCCTACTGGCTGCATGAGCGACTGGGCCTGACGCCCTATCAGACGCTGAGCGTCAGCGTGCCGGCGATCCTGCTGCTGTCCTGGCTGAGCTACGAATGGGTGGAAAGGAAGATGGCCCGCCAGGTGCGCACAGCCTATGCGCGGATTGCCGAGCCGCTGGCAGCGAAGCGCACTCAGGCCGGGTCGCTGTAGACCAGCCGATTGCGCCCCTCGGCCTTGCCGCGATAGAGGCGGCGGTCGGTACAGCGGTAGAGCTCATCGGCATCCAGGCCATCGCCCGGCCACTCGGCGAGGCCGAAGGTGGCGGAAATCTCGATGCGCTCCCCGTGGTACATCAGCGGCGCCTCGTCGATGTCGCGGCGCAGGGATTCCACCAGCGGCTTGGCGTCGAAGCGGTCGGTGAAGGGCAGCAGCAGGCCGAACTCCTCGCCGCCCAGCCGGCCGATCAGGTCGGTGGCGCGCAGGCGGTGGCGCAGGCGATTGCACAGGTGCTGCAGCGCCTTGTCGCCGGCATCGTGGCCCCACTGGTCGTTGATGTTCTTGAAGTGATCGACATCCAGCACCACCAGCACCAGCCGCGTCTCGTAGCGGGCCGCCTCCTGGATGCAACGCCGCAGCGCACGCTGGAAGCTCTCGCGGCTGGCCACGCCGGTCAGCGCATCGGTCAGCGCCAGGTGCCGCAGTTGCTTGTAGGCGGCAGCGCGGCGCTCTTCATAGACATGCATGAAGGCGATCACCAGCACGCCGCAGAAGATGCCGTTGCCGATATCGATCAACCCCGGCGCATCCAGGCGCAGGCGGTTGGCGTGCAGGTACATCAGCGTGGCGATCAGCATGAACGGTACGGCGAGCAGGAAGCCACGCCACTTGCCCAGCAGCAGGTAGGCCATCACCGGCATCAGGTAGACCCAGACGAAGGCCGACGCCGAGGCGTTGGGCATGACGATGATGTAGAGGATGAAACAGAAGGTCGGCAGCAGGTAGGCGATGATCCACGGCACCAGCCGGCGCACGCGCTGCAGCCGGTGCGCCGCCCACAGCAGCAGTCCGCAGGTGACCAGTTCGGCGCCCGCCAGCCAGAGATTGCCGGCGAGGTACTGCAGGATCGAAAACAGCCCCAGGGTCGCCCCGGTGCAACCGAAGATCAGCCGCATCAGCAGGCGATGGTCTGCCTCTTCCAGCCCGGTAGGTCCGGCACTGGAGTCGAACAGATGGTCGGGATCGCTGTTGCGGTGCATCAGCCCTGCTCCTTGGCTCGACCGCCCGGCGGATCGGCCTGAATGGCGGCACTCGGGCACTCCAGCCCGAATCACATGTGCTGAAGACTACTCCAATTTCCCACAGCGCGTAGCCCAGCCGACGGAAACCGGCTGGATGGGCTAGCCTAGGCTGCATTGTCCATGGAGGAAGTCTATGCGTTCGATCCTTGCCGTCCTGTCCCTGCTCGCGCTTTCCGGCTGTGCTTCGTACCAGAGCGATGAAGTCCAACCCGTCCCCACCGACCGCCTGCTGGCCTACCAGCAACCGGGCAAGGACAGCGTCCAGGTCGACGTCACCCGCGACGTGGGCTACATCGGCGGCGGCTGCTTCGTCGCCCTCACCATCGACCATGAGATAGCCGCGCGCATCGGCAAGGGCGAGTCGGCCAGTTTCCACGTGCCGGTAGGCAAGCACGTGGTCGGCATCATCGGCGACAAGGACGGCGACGGCCTGTGCAGCAAGGCCATGCTGCGCCGCGAATTGCTGGTACCGCTCGAGCCGGGCGGCAACAACGCGTTCCGCATCGTCAGCGACAACCGCACCGGTTTCGACATCAAGCCGGCGGTCGAGTAACCGCCGGCACAGGTGCGCCTCAGCCGTTCAGGCGGGCAACGAGGCGCGCCTGCAGCTTCTCCAGCTCCCCCGTATCGGCCTTGTTCGCCGCGTGGATGCCCAGGCCCTCGCCGGCATAGCGCGGGACGATGTGCACGTGGATGTGGAACACCGTCTGCCCGGCCGGCGCGCCGTTGAACTGGGCGACCTGCACGCCATCGGGATTCAGCTCTTCGACGATCACCCCGGTCAGGCGCTGCACCACACGCATCACCTTGGCCAGTGCATCGGGGTCGACTTCAAGGATGTTTCGCGCCGGAGAATTCTTCGGAATCACCAGGGCGTGGCCGTAGGACTGCGGGAACAGATCGAGGAAGGCAAGCACGTCGTCGTCCTCGTACAGCTTGTAGCAGGGAGCCTCGCCGCGAATGATCTGGGCGAAGATGTTCTGCGGATCGTAAGTGCCTTGCAGGCTCATGCTGGGTTCCTTGTCTGTTGACCGCGTCGGGGGCCGGTTGCTTGTCTATGGGCCCGCACCATACCGGTTTGTCGCGCACGGGTCATGACCGTGGCCGCGTGGAGGGCTATCCTGTGGGCCGACTCAAGATCCCGCTCACCTGACCGGAGTATGCATGTCAGACCTTTCCGCGTTCCCCATCACCTGCAAATGGCCCGCCGAACACCCTGACCGCCTGCAGCTGTACTCGCTGCCCACGCCCAACGGCGTGAAGGTGTCGATCATGCTGGAAGAGCTCGGCCTGCCCTACGAGCCGCATCTGGTCAGCTTCGAGCGCAACGACCAGCTGTCCCCGGAATTCCTCTCGCTGAACCCGAACAACAAGATCCCGGCGATCCTCGATCCCAACGGCCCGGACGGCAAACCGCTGGCGCTGTTCGAGTCCGGCGCGATCCTGGTCTACCTCGCCGACAAGACCGACTCGCTGATCGCCCCCGGCGCCAGCGGCCGCTACGAAACCCTGCAGTGGCTGATGTTCCAGATGGGCGGCATCGGCCCGATGTTCGGCCAGATCGGCTTCTTCAACAAATTCGCCGGCAAGGACTACGAGGACAAGCGCCCGCTGCAGCGCTACGTCGACGAGTCCAAGCGCCTGCTGAGCGTGCTCGACCGCCACCTCGAAGGCCGCGACTGGATCATGGGCGAGCGCTACACCATCGCCGACATCGCCACCTTCCCGTGGATTCGCAACCTGGTCGGTTTCTATGAAGCGGGTGACCTGGTGGGCTTCGACAACTTCCAGAACGTGAAGCGTGTGCTGGAGAAATTCCTCGCACGGCCGGCGGTGCAGCGCGGGCTGAACATCCCCAAGCGCGACTGACCTCGGAATATTTCCTGTAGGAGCGGGCCATGCGCGCGAATCGCGGGCATGGCCCGCTCCTACAGGCGAATCCGCAGGTCAGGCCTCGACCTGGCTCCACTGCTTCGACAGGCGCTTGTCCGACACCGGCACCTTCGTTCCCAGTTGCTGGGCGAACAGCGAGACGCGGTACTCCTCCAGCATCCAGCGATACATCACCAGTTCCGGATCGCGCTTGCCTTCCTGGGCGTGCTTGGCCAGGCGCGCCGAATACTGCTCCCAGTAACCGGCCATCTCGCCGCTCCACACACGGTCGCGCTGGACCTGCCCGGCGACCTTGTCCAGACGCTGCTCGACCGCCTTCAGGTAGCGCGGGTATTCCTTCAGCCATTCCACCGGCGTGTCGCGGACGAATCCGGGGTAGACCAGCTTGGCCAACTGGCCCTTCACGTCGTTCAGCGGCACCGTCATGGCGAGGTCGACCTTGCCCTTGAAGCGCTTCTGCAGGCCGTGCCAGAGCTTGAGGATTTCCAGGGTCAGGCGGGCGATGCGCTCGGCGTGTTCGGTCCAGGCGCCACGCTTCTTCTCGGCCAGCGACGCGAGCCCGGCGCCATCGCGCGGCAGGTTGCTTTCGCCGTCCAGAATGGCGCTGTCCAGGCTGGCCAGCAGGATGTCCTCCACCAGCGACTCGACCCGGCCCAGTTCGCGGTAGAGCAGGCCCATGTCGGTCTGCCCCGGCAGCTTGCTGCGCAGGAACTTGGCCGGCTCCGCGAGCTGTTGCAGCAGCAGGCGCTGCAGGGCGCGGCGGTGCTGGTAGTCGGCCTCGGCCTGGGTCGGGAAACGGTTTTCCTTCACCACGCCGGCCTCTTCCACCAGCGCCGGGTAGACCGTCATCGACAGCCCGGCGACCTTCTGCTGGAGCTTCTCCGCGACTTCGCCAAAGCCCTTGGCTTCCACCGGTTTCTGCGGCTTGTCCGCCTGCGGGATCGCCAGTGCGGCCTGGCTGGCCTCGGCGAAGCGCGCGGTGAGTTCAACGAGGTCACGGCCTTCGCCGAGGAACTTGCCACGGGCGTCGACCACTTCAATGTTCATCCGCAGGTGGCTTTCCACCTGGGTCTCGGCCTCCGCCCAGGCTTCTTCCGGTACGCGGCTGCCGGTCATGCGCTGCAGTTCGCGGCCCAGGGACTCGGACAATCCGCCCTCGGCGAAGACCATCTTGCCCAGCGCGGCGCGGACGAAGTCCGGCACCGGCACGAAGTTCTTGCGGATGGCCTTGGGCAGGCTGCGCACCAGCTCAATGCACTTGGCCTCCAGCAGCCCCGGCACCAGCCACTCCAGGCGTTCGGCGGGCAGTTGCGGCAACAGCGGCGCCGGTACGCGCACGGTCACGCCGTCACGCACGTGGCCGGGCTCGAAGTGGTAGGTGAGCGGCAGCTGCAGGTCGCCCAGGCGCAGGCGGTCCGGGTAGAGGCCGGCGGTGACTTCGCTGGCGTCGCGGGCGAGGACGTCTTCCTCGCGCATGATCAGCAGGTCCGGCTGCTGCCTGTGCTCACGCTCGTACCACTTCTCGAAGCTGGCGGACTGGTAGATGTCTGCCGGCAGGCGCTCGTCGTAATAGGCGAACAGGGTTTCCTCGTCGGCCAGGATGTCGCGCCGGCGCGCCTTGGCTTCCAGCTCGTCGAGCTTTTCCAGCAACTGGCGGTTGGCCGACAGGCACTTGGCGCGGCTGTTGATCTCGCCGCGCACCAGCGCCTCGCGGATGAACATCTCGCGGGACACCGGGGCATCGATCGGGCCGTAGTTCACCGGGCGGCGGCCGATGATGATCAGGCCGTAGAGGGTGACCTGCTCGTAGGCCACCACCTGGCCACGGCGTTTTTCCCAGTGCGGCTCCAGGTAGTTCTTCTTCACCAGGTGCCCGGCCAGCGGCTCCAGCCAGTCCGGCTCGATCTTCGCGACCATGCGGGCGAACAGCTTGGTGGTTTCCACCAACTCGGCGGCCATGATCCATTGCGGCTTCTTGCGGCCGATCACGCTGGAGGGGTGAATCCAGAAACGCCGCTGGCGCGCGCCGAGGTAGTCGCCCTCCTCCGCCTTCTGGCCGATCTGGCTGAGCAGGCCGGAGAGGATCGCCTTGTGCACGGCGGCGTAGTCGATGTCGCGGGCCTTTGGCTCGTCCGCCTTGGCGACCGGCTGGCGGCCACGGTTGTCGTGCTGCCGGGGCTGTTCGCGCGCGGGGTCGTTCTTGCGCTGGGCGCCGTCAGACTTGGAGCCGAAGGGCAGCTGCAGCTCACGGCAGATCAGCGTCAGCTGGCGGTGCGCATCGCGCCATTCGCGCAGACGCAGGTAATTCAGGAAGTTCTTCCGGCACCAGTTGCGCAGCGGGTTGGAGCCCAGCGCCTGGCGCTGCTCCTCGAAGCCGCGCCAGAGGTTGATCAGCGCGGCGAAGTCCGAGTCCGGGTCCTTCCACTGTGCGTGGGCCTGGTCGGCGGCCTGCTGGCGGTCCATCGGCCGCTCGCGCGGGTCCTGCACGGATAGCGCGCTGGCCACGGTGAGCACTTCGGGGAGGCTGCCCAGTTGCGCCGCTTCCAGCAGCATGCGGCCCAGCCGTGGGTCGACCGGCAGGCGCGCCAGTTGGCGGCCCAGCGGCGTCAGCTGGCCCTCGCGGTTCACCGCCGAGAGTTCCTGCAGCAGAGTGAAGCCGTCATTGATCGCCTTGCCATCCGGCGGCTCGATGAAGGGGAAGGCCTCGATGTCGCCCAGGCGCAGATGGAGCATCTGCAGGATCACCGCCGCGAGGTTGGTGCGCAGGATTTCCGGATCGGTGAAGGCCGGGCGGCCATTGAAGTCTTCTTCGCTGTACAGGCGCACGCAGATGCCCGGCTCGACCCGGCCGCAACGGCCCTTGCGCTGGTTGGCGCTGGCTTGCGAGACGGCTTCGATGGGCAGGCGCTGGACCTTGGCGCGGTAGCTGTAGCGGCTGATCCGCGCGGTGCCGCTGTCGATCACATAGCGGATGCCCGGCACCGTCAGCGAGGTTTCCGCGACGTTGGTGGCGAGCACGATCTTGCGCCCCGGCATGGGCGCGAAGATCTTCTGCTGTTCGGCCGGCGTCAGCCGTGCATAGAGCGGCAGCACCTCGGTGTGGCGCAGGTTGGCCTTGCGCAGCATCTCGGCGGCGTCGCGAATCTCACGCTCGCCGGGGAGGAACACCAGCACGTCGCCGGGACGCTTGCCGACTTCACGCTCGTGGGCGGCGATCTCGTCCAGCGCGCGGAGGATGCCCTGGTCCACGGAGAGGTCGTCGAACAGCGCTTCGCCGTCCTCATCCACTTCCGCTGCCAGCGGGCGGTACCAGGTGTCCACCGGGTAGGTGCGCCCCGAGACCTCGACGATGGGCGCATCGCCAAAGTGTTTGGAGAAGCGCTCCAGGTCGATGGTCGCCGAAGTGATGATCAGCTTCAGGTCCGGCCGGCGGTGCAGCAGGGTTTTCAGGAAGCCGAGCAGGAAGTCGATGTTCAGGCTGCGTTCGTGGGCTTCGTCGACGATGATCGTGTCGTAGCGCTCGAGGTAACGGTCATGCTGGGTCTCGGCCAGCAGGATGCCGTCGGTCATCAGCTTGATCAGCGTGCTGTCGTCGCTCTGGTCTTCGAAACGCACCTGGTAACCGACCAGCGAACCCAGCGGCGTGCCGATCTCCTCGGCAACGCGAGTGGCCACGCTGCGCGCGGCCAGCCGGCGCGGCTGGGTGTGGCCGATCAGGCCGTGGGTGCCGCGGCCCAGCTCCAGGCAGATCTTCGGCAGCTGGGTGGTCTTGCCCGAGCCGGTCTCGCCGGCGATCACCACCACCTGGCTCTTTTCCAGCGCGGCCTTGATCTCGTCGCGCTTGGCGGCGATGGGCAGGCTGTCGTCGTAGCGGATCTTCGGGATGCTCGCACGACGCGCCTCGGCCTTGGCGCAGGAGGCCTGGAAGCGCTCGGCCCACTGGGCGAGCTTGGCTTCGTCGGGGTGCTTGCGCAGTTCGTGGAGCTGCCGGCGCAGGCGATGGCGGTCGCGGATCATCGCGTGATCCATGCGCTGCAGGAGCTGTTCGGGGGTCGGCGTACTGTCTGTGGTCATCGGCTTCGCGGGGTTCAGGCGGGAACGGCGCGAGCAGGTGCGGAGCCGGTCCCTGGAATGGGCTGTCTTGGCGACAATGGGTGAATTGTCGCAAAAGACCGGCACGGGCCGCCAATCCGATTGCTTGGCGGCCCGGATTGACGGGGCATTGCGCCCCGCCGGATCAGATGCGGAACTGGCCGACCAGCTGGCGCAGGCGCTCTCCGAGGCCATTGAGTTCGGTCGCGGTGCGCGCGCCCTTGGCCGCGTCGTCCGCCACGCTGTCCACGCCCCCGGCAATCTGGTGCACGCTGCGGTTGATCTCCTCGGCCACCGCGGTCTGCTCCTCGGCGGCGCTGGCGATCTGCGCGTTCATCGAGTTGATGGTGCCGATCAGCTGGGCGATGGCATCCAGCGACTGGCCGGCCTGGTTGGCCTGGCCGCGGGTACGCTCGGCCATGTCGCTGGCGCGTTGCATGGCGCTCACCGAGCCTTCCGTGGTGCCGCGCAGGCGGTCGATCATCTGCTGGATTTCCCCGGTGCTCTGCTGGGTGCGGCTGGCCAGGGCGCGGACTTCGTCGGCGACCACGGCGAAACCACGCCCGGCCTCGCCGGCGCGGGCCGCTTCGATGGCGGCGTTGAGCGCCAGCAGGTTGGTCTGCTCGGCAATGGAGCGGATCACTTCCAGCACGCCGACGATGCCCTGCACGTCCTGGCGCAGGGTGTCGAGGGAGTCGCTGCTGCTGCGCACCTCACCCGCCAGGTCGTTGATTTGCGCGACGCACAGGTCCACTTCTCGCTTGGCCGCCTGGCCTTCGCGGTCGGTCTGCTGGGCAGCATCAGCCGCCTGTTGCGCGCTGCGCGCCACTTCCTGGGCGGCGGCGGTCATCTCGTTGATGGCGGTGGCAACCTGGTCGGTCTCGTGGCGCTGGCCGTCCATTGCACGCTCGGAGCGCTGCGCCTGCTGGGCCACGTCGCCCACCAGCCCCGACAACTGCTGGGTGGTACCGGCGACCTGCTGGACCAGCACATGGATCTTCTCGACGAAGCGGTTGAACGAGCCGGCCAGCTCACCCAGTTCGTCGTGGCGACCGAGGTTCAGGCGGTGGGTCAGGTTGCCGTCACCGGCGGCCATGTCGTCGAGGTTGTCGCGCACCTGCACGATGGGCTGGACGATGGTGCGGCTGAACAGCCCGGCGAGCACGCCGATCACCACCAGCAGCGCCAGCGCTGCGCCGCCCATGAGCAGCAGCAGGTTGTCGATCTTGGCGTCGAAGGCGGCGCCAGCCTCCTTCACCTCACGCTCGACGTCGTCGAGGTTCAGCGAGGTGCCGAATACCAGGTTCCATTTGGGCAGGAAGTGGGCGTAGCCGATCTTCGGCACGATGGCGTTGCCGCCCGGCAGGGTAAAGCTGTAGCGCACATAGTGCTGGCCACTCTGGCCCGCTGCCACCAGCTCGCGGATGGCGTAGACGCCATTGGGATCGCGATAGGTGCTGAAGTCTTCACCCAGGCGCTCGTCGCTGGTGCCCTGGAAGACGCGCACGGAGCGGGTGTCGTAACCCCAGAAGTAGCCGCCCTTGCCGTATTCGAGGCGCTTGAGGATCGCTATGCCCTGTTCACGTGCCTGGGCATCGCCCTGGGCTGCGGCCTGGTAGACCGGACCGACGGCGGCGAGGGCCACGTCGACGAAGTTCTTCAGTTGGGCTTCGCGGTCCTGGGTGAGGTTCTCGCGGATCTGCGCTTCCTGCTGGGTCGCCAGCTGCTTCAGGGCAACGGTGGAAATGGCGCAGAGCAGCAGGGTCAGGAGGAGGATTGGCACGATGGCCAGGAGCAGGACCTTGGCGCGCAAACGGAGGGCAGTGTTCAAGGCGTTCACCTCAGGCGGATAAGGGACATGGCTTCCTTGCCCCATCAAAAAACCCGCCTTGCGGCGGGTTTCTTGTATATCGGCTTAAGCCCTGATCTTCTTGAGCTCTTCGTCGCGCAATTCGCGGCGCAGGATCTTGCCGACGTTGGTGGTCGGCAGGCTGTCGCGGAACTCCACGGACTTGGGACGCTTGTAGCCGGTGAGGTTGTCGTGCATGTGCTGCATGACTTGCTCCTTGGTCAGGGTGACGCCCGGCTTGGACACCACGAAGACCTTGATCGCCTCGCCGGACTTCTCGTCCGGGATGCCGATGGCGGCGCACTGCAGCACGCCCGGCAGGGTGGCGAGCACGTCTTCCAGCTCGTTGGGGTACACGTTGAAGCCCGACACCAGGATCATGTCCTTCTTGCGGTCGACGATACGCATGTAGCCGTCTTCCTGGATGATCGCGATGTCGCCGGTACGCAGCCAGCCGTCCTTGTCGAGAATCTCGTCGGTGGCTTCCTGGCGCTGCCAGTAGCCCTTCATCACCTGCGGGCCCTTGACGCACAACTCGCCGCGCTCGCCCAGCGGCAGGTCCTGGCCGTCATCGCTGATGACCTTGCACTGGGTCGACGGAACCGGGATGCCGATGGTGCCGATCTGGATGTTCTGGAACGGGTTCACCGACACCACCGGGCTGGTCTCGGTCATGCCGTAACCTTCGCAGATGGCGCAGCCGGTGACGTCCTTCCAGCGCTCGGCAGCAGCCTGTTGCAGGGCCATGCCACCGGAGAGGGTCAGCTTCAGTGCGGAGAAGTCCAGCTTGCGGAAGCCTTCGTTGTTGCACAGGCCGACGAACAGGGTGTTCAGGCCGACGAAGCCGGTGAACTTCCACTGCGAGAGCTCCTTGACCATGCTGGCCAGGTCGCGCGGGTTGGTCACCAGGATGTTGTGGTTGCCGGTGAGCATCATCGCCATGCAATGGAAGGTGAAGGCGTAGATGTGGTACAGCGGCAGCGGGGTGATGAGGATCTCGCAACCTTCATTGAGATTGGCGCCCATCAGTGCCTTGCACTGCAGCATGTTGGCGACCAGGTTGCGGTGGGTCAGCATCGCGCCCTTGGCCACGCCGGTGGTGCCACCGGTGTACTGCAGCACGGCGACGTCGTCGTTGTGCGGCGAGACTTCCTTCACCGCCTTGCCACGGCCCTTGGCCAGGACGTCGGTGAGCTTCTGCGCGTTGGGGATGTTGTAGGCCGGCACCATCTTCTTGATGTTGCGGACCACGAAATTGACGATGAAGCGCTTGAGCGGCGGCAGCATGTCACCCACTTCGGTGACGATGACGTTGCGGATGCCGGTCCTGGGCAGCACTTCCTCGGCCAGGTGCGCCATGTTCGCCAGGCACACCAGCGCCTTGGCGCCGGAGTCGTTGAACTGGTGCTCCATTTCCCGCGCGGTGTACAGCGGGTTGGTGTTGACCACGACCAGGCCAGCGCGCATGGCGCCGAAGACCACGACCGGGTACTGGAGCACGTTGGGCAGTTGCACGGCGATGCGGTCGCCGGGCTTGAGATCGGTGTTCTGTTGCAGGTAGGCGGCGAAGTCCCCGGAGAGCTTGTACATCTCGCCGTAGGTCAGGGTCTTGCCCAGGTTGCTGAAGGCAGGCTTGTCTGCAAAACGTTGGCAGGATTCTTTGAGTACCGCGAGGATGTTCGGGTACTGGTCAGCGTTGATCTCGGCAGCGATCCCCACTGGGTATTTGTCCTTCCAGAAATTGTCGGTCATGGAAGCCCACTCCTAAGCAACAGCTCATCTTTACCGCGTTCGCGGTTCTTTGTTGTGTTTATGTCGCTTTCCCCTGCTCGGGGAGCGAAAAGCGGGCCGAGATTATCAGCTTTGAGAAACAGCGACCAGCACCAAACACAGCCTTGTCAGTAAGAAAAATGACCAGAGACAGGCTTTCTGGTCACCAACGCTCCGCTCGTCGGAAAAGCCCGTGCCAGAAGGCTCGCAGCCTTGTTGGATTGTCCGACAAAGTGGATTTCAGGGAAATGAAACCGGAAAAAAGAACGGGAAATGCTCGTCAGGCCGGCCGCCGTGACAGGGTATATCGTCGGAGTTCGATCCGGCGGTTTCGCCCGGCTCCACGCGGCGTCTTCAATGATCTGCCTCAACACTCTGCCGATCGGGATCTCGCAAAGTGCTACTGCACTCTCCTGGAGAACCCTCATGTTTCCCGAATACCGCGAAAAGATTACCCGCCTGAAAGCCGAAGACCCGCATTTCGCCAAGCTCTTCCATAGCCACAACGATCTCGACCAGGAGATCAAGAACATGGAAGCCGGCATCACCCCTGCCTCCCACGACACCATCGAGGCGCTGAAGAAACAGAAGCTGCAGCTCAAGGACGATCTCTACGAAATCCTCCGCAAGAAGGAAGGTTGCTGCGGCGGCTGTGGTGGTTGAGCGGCCCCGGCCAACAACCCGTCACCCATAAAAAAGGGGGCTGATCCAGGATCAGCCCCCTTTTTCATTCACGCTCGCCTCAGGCGGTTTCGCGCAGCTCGCGGCGCAGGATCTTGCCCACCGGAGTCATCGGCAGGGCGTCCTTGAGCACGATGTGCTTGGGCACCTTGTAGCCGGTGAAGTTTTCCTTGCAGTAGGCCTTGAGCTCCTCGACGGTCACGCCGCCCTCGCGGGCCACCACGAACAGCTTCACCGCCTCGCCGGACTTCTCGTCCGGCACGCCGACGGCCGCGCAGTTGGCGACTTTCGGGTGGGCCATGACCACGTCCTCGATCTCGTTGGGATAGACGTTGAAGCCGGAGACGATGATCAGGTCCTTCTTGCGGTCGACGATGCGGGTGAAGCCGTCCGGATCGATCACCGCGATGTCGCCGGTGCGCAGCCAACCCTCGGCATCCAGCACCTCGGCGGTGGCGTCCGGGCGCTGCCAGTAGCCTTTCATGACCTGCGGGCCCTTCACGCACAGTTCGCCGCGCTCACCCAGGCCGACGTCGTTGCCGTCGTCGTCGATGACTTTCAACGCGGTGCCCGGCACAGGCAGGCCGACGGTGCCCAGGCGCGCCGCATCACCGTAGGGGTTGGTGCTGACCACCGGGGAAGTTTCGGTGAGACCGTAGCCTTCCACCACGGTGCAGCCGGTCATGGCCTTCCAGCGCTCGGCGGTGGCGGTGACCAGCGCGGTGCCGCCGGAGTTGGTGACCTTCAAGTTGGAGAAGTCCAGTTCCTTGAATTCCGGGCGGTCCATCAGCGCGACGAACAGGGTGTTCAGGCCCAGCAGCGCGGAGAAGCGCCACTTCTTCAGCTCCTTGATGAAGCCGGGAATGTCGCGCGGGTTGCTGATCAGCACGTTGTGGTTGCCGTTGACCATCATGCACATGCAGTTCGCGGTGAAGGCATAGATGTGGTACAGCGGCAGCGGCGCGATCATCACCTCGTTGCCGACCTGCATCAGCGGCTTGCCGTCCGGGCCGTGCTGCTGCAGACAGGCGTGCACCTGCTGCATGTTCGCCACCAGGTTGCCGTGGGTAAGCATGGCGCCCTTGGCCACGCCGGTGGTGCCGCCGGTGTACTGCAACACCGCGATGTCTTCCAGGCCGACCTTGACCGGCTGCAGGCCATGGCCACGGCCCTGGCGCAGGGCGGCCTTGAAGGAGACGGCCTGGGGCAGGTTGTACTCCGGCACCATCTTCTTCACGTGCTTGACCACAGTGTTGACCAGCAGCCCTTTGAGCGCGGGCTGCAGGTCACCCATCTGCGCCTCGATCAGGTATTCGATACCGGTATCGGGCAGCACTTCCTGCACCAGCTTGCCGAACAGGTTCACGTAGACCAGCGCGCGGGCGCCGGAATCCTTGAACTGGTGGCGCATTTCGCGGGCGGTGTAGAGCGGGTTGGTGTTGACCACGATGAGGCCGGCGCGCAGGGCGCCGAACACGGCGATGGGGTATTGCAGGATGTTCGGCATCTGCACGGCGATGCGGTCGCCGGGCTTGAGGTCGGTGTGCTTCTGCAGGTAGGCGCCGAAGGCGGCGGACAGGCGGTCCAGCTCGGCGTAGGTCAGGGTCACGCCCATGTTGCTGAAGGCCGGACGGTCGGCGAATTTCTTGCAGGAGCGCTCGAAGACTTCCACCACCGATTTGTAGGCGGTCAGGTCAATGTCGCTGGGCACGCCGGCCGGGCGTTTGTCGTTCCAGAAATCAGGTTGCATTTATTCTTGTCCTCATACCTGAGCGAAACCGAACCGTCATTGCGGTCATTCGACGGAAGCTAGCAGTTCCTTTGGTCATCGCAAAGACTCCAGGCGGCGTCATAGACTGCGTGAATCTTGCGCCACCATCCCGGCATGGCGCGGGATAGAGCCGACGGCCGCCTAGGACGGGACTTACACGACAATGGCCGGGTGCTGTCGGCAATCCATACAGGAGATGTCCCGGCGTGGCAGAATCGCCCCGTCTGGCCCGCTCCATGGCCCCATTCCAATAAGAATCGACGAACAAGAAACAGGATGGACCCCATGCCCTACGCCGCCTACTGGCTTGCCGCCAGCGACGAGACACCCCTCTACACCCGCCACTGGGCGCCGGAAGGCCCGTCTCGCGGCGCCCTGATGCTGTCCCACGGCATGGCCGAGCACGCCGGCCGCTACGAACGCCTGGGGCTTGCGCTGAACGCAGCCGGCTATCACCTCTACGCCATCGACCAGCGCGGCCATGGCCGCACCGCCGAGAACGGCGAACCGGGCCACTACGCCGACCGCGGCGGCTGGGGCAAGGTGATCGGCGACCTGCACACGCTGAACCAGCATGTGCGCGAGGAGCACCCGGACCTGCCGATCATCCTGCTCGGCCACAGCATGGGCAGCTACATCGGCAGCGCCTACCTGATGCAGCACAGCGCCAGCGTGAAGGCGGCGGTGCTGTCCGGTTCCAACTACCAGCCGGTGGCGCTGTACAACAGCGCCCGCGTCATCGCCCGCTTCGAGCGCTGGCGCCAAGGCCCGCTGGGGCACAGCGCGCTGATCGATTTCCTGTCCTTCGGCTCGTTCAACAAGGCCTTCAAACCCAACCGCACCGCCTTCGACTGGCTCAGCCGCGACCCCGTCGAAGTCGACAAGTACGTCGCCGACCCGCTCTGCGGCTTCCGCTGCAGCAACCAGCTATGGGTGGACCTGCTCGGCGGTCTGGCGGATATAACGCCCGTCGAGCACCTGTCGCGCATCCGCAGCGACCTGCCGGTGATGGTCATCGGCGGCGAGCGCGACCCGGTCAGCCAGGGCAAGCGCCTGAACAACCTCGCCCAGGCGATGACCCGGGCCGGGGTTCGTGACGTCCAACTGAAGATTTATCCCGACGCTCGCCACGAGTTGTTCAACGAGAGCAACCGCGACGAGGTCACCCGCAACCTGATCGACTGGCTGGCGGCGCACTGCCCCGTCCCGCAGCTCGAGAGAACCGAGGAGCCCCAATGACTTCCGTGCAGAACGTCCCTTACGAAGAACTCGAAGTCGGCCAGAAGGCCAACTTCCAGCGCAGCGTCACCGAGCGCGACATCCAGTTGTTCGCCGAGGTCTCCGGCGACCGCAACCCGGTACACCTGGACGCCGAGTACGCCGCCACCACCCAGTTCAAGGAGCGCATCGCCCACGGCATGCTCACCGGCGCGCTGATCAGCGCGGCGATCGCCACCACCCTGCCCGGCCCGGGCACCATCTACCTCGGCCAGAACCTGAGCTTCACCCGCCCGGTAAAGCTCGGTGACGAACTGACAGTAGAGCTGGAAGTGCTGGAGAAACTGCCGAAGAACCGCGTGCGCATCAGCACCACCGTGCTCAACCAGGACGGCAAGGCGGTGGTCAAAGGCGAAGCTGAAGTCATGGCGCCGACCGAGAAGCTCAACATCGAACTGCCCGCCCTGCCGCCGATCACCATCGGCTGAGGCACTTTCCGGGGCCGGCCGTCCGGCCCCGGAAACTTGTATACAGTTTCCTGCTCGACTACCCTGCCCCCGTCACACCACATCCACTTGGGATAACCGAAGGCTTCGTGCCCGAAACCCCTCACCGGGAATCGGAGCCGCCATGGACCTTCGACTGCTGTTGCTGTCCCTCTGCACCTTCGCCGCGGGCCTCGCCGAGGCCATCCTCACCGGCATCCTGCCCTCGCTCGCCGCCGACCTGCACGTCTCCCTCAGCCTCGCCGGGCAGCTCACCAGCCTGTTCTCCCTGAGCTTCGCCATCGCCGCGCCGTTGCTCGGCTGGCTCACCCGTGGCACCGACTGCCGCCGGCTGCTGGTCATCACCCTGCTGGTATTCGCCGCGTTCAACGCGGGCGCTGCGCTGAGTCCCGGCTATGTTTCGCTGCTGCTGATGCGCATCGGCATGGCCGCCTGCTGCGGGCTGCTGATCATGCAGGCCAGCCTGCTGGCGGTGGAGCTGGCGCCGCCAGCCCAGCGCGGGCGCGCCATCGGCCTGATCTTCATGGGCATCAGCGGCTCGCTGGTGTTCGGCGTGCCGGCCGGCGTGCTGGTCAATGACTGGTTCGGCTGGCGCTGGATCTTCGCCGCCATTGCCCTCTACTCGCTGCCGCTGGCCGCCCTGCTGCAGATCGCCCTGCCCCGTCGCACGCTGGACAGCCCGGCCAATGGCGCGGCTTACAAACGCCAGCTGCGCAACCCGGCGCTGAACCTGGCACAACTGGTATCGATCCTGCTGCTGGGCGGGCACTTCACCCTGTTCGCCTACATCACCCCGTGGTTCCAGCAGGTCGCCGGGATCACCGACAGCCAGGGCATCGCGCTCACCCTGCTGCTGATCGGCCTGGCGGCCATCGGTGGCGGTTACCTGGGCGGCTGGCTGAGCGATCACCTCGGCCATCGCCGTGCGTTGCTGGTGGTGCCGGCGCTATTCGCTCTGGCGATGCTGGCGATCCCGCTGAGCCTCGGCCGGCCGTGGCTGCTGCTCGGCGCACTGATGGTCTGGAGCACCATCAGCTGGATGATCTCGCCGGCGGTGCAGAGCTACCTGCTGGCCAGCGACCCGGTCAGCGGCAGCGCCGGGGTGGCGCTGAACACCTCGGCAATGCACCTGGGCGTCGCCCTCGGTGCGGCACTGGGCGGTGCGGTGATCAGTCTGGCCGGCATCGCCTGGACACCCTGGGTGGGCGTCTCGCTGGTCACCGCGTCGATCTTCTGCGCGTCCTTGTCCTGCTGGCTGCAGCGCGAGCGGGCAGACGCCCCGCTCACGGTTTTACGGTGACGCTGGCGGTCATGCCGGCGCTCAGGTGTACGCCCTCGGGCACCTTGTCGAGGTGGATACGCACTGGGATGCGCTGGGCCAGGCGCACCCAGTTGAAGGTCGGTTCGACGTTGGCCAGCAACTGGCTGTCGGGAATCGCGTTGCGGTCGGTGATGCCGCTGCTGATGCTTTCCACCGTGCCGTCGATGGCGATGTCGCCGCTCATCAGCACTACCCGCGCCGGCTGGCCGATGCGGATACCGGGCAGCTTGGTTTCCTCGAAATAGGCGGTGACGTAGAAGGACTTCTGGTCCACCAGCGCCATCATCGCCTGACCGGCCTGCACGTAGTTGCCCTGGGCCAGCCGCAGGTTGGTGATCTGCCCGTCACGCGGGGCGCGCATCTCGCTGCGGGTCAGGTTCAGTTGCGCCAGGCGCACCTGGGCCTGAGCCTCGTCGTACTCGCTCTTGGCGATGGAAGCGTTGATCTGCGCGGTTTCCTTGTCCTCCGCGCTGATCGCGGCGATGCCCAGCTTGCTGCGCCGCGAAGCCTCGCTCACGCGCAGCAGGTACTGCTGGTGCCGGGTCTCGGCCAGGGCCTTGGCCTGCTCCAGGTTCGCCGCGTAGCGCTCGTGGTCGATGCGCATGATCAGGTCGCCAGCCTTGACCTGCTGGTTGTCCTGCACGGCGAGGTCGGTGACCCAGCCGGACACGTCCGGGGCGATCACCACCACGTCGGCGCGCACGCGCGCATCGCGGGTCCACGGCGACAGCATGTAGTAGCGCCACAGCCAGGTACCGGCCAGGACAGCGGCAATGACCAGGACGATGGTGACGGTTACGCGAAGGTATCCGCGCATACAACTTCTCCTCTCAAGGCGCTGCGCTGAGTGCCCAGGTGATGGCGCAGAGAATCAGCATGAACAACGCGCAGTCGAACAGCGCCTCGTGCCAGATCCAGCGCCCGAAGGGGGTGGCCTGCAGCAGCAGGCGCAATACGACCGTCAAGCCCAGGGCGAGCACCGCATAAATGAACAGCGGGCTCAGGAACACTCCGCCCCAGCCGAACTCATGCAGTCCCATTGGCGTCCTCCAGACGGCACCACTGGCGCCAGGTATGGCGCAATTGCGCCAGCGCGGCGCGGGCCAGGCGGTTGGGTTCGTTGTCGCCCTGCAGATCGTGCGCAAGGGCTTCTTCCAGAGGCGGGCAGAGGCTTTCCAGGCGCTGCTCGCGCCCGTCTCCGGGGCCTTTTTCCAGTACGCTGCCCAGCGCACCGAGGAACTGGTCGCGCCGCTTGCGCAACTGCCCCTGGGCGCCGCTGAGGCAGGAGCGCAGGTGGATCAGCTCGTTGCCCAGGTCCAGCGCCAGCAGACCATCCTGCCAACGCCGCTGCTCCTCCTTCGGCAACAGGGTGTAGTGCCGCGCAAGGCGGATCAGGCGGTCGGCCATGCGCCCGCCGAACCAGCTCTCGGCTTCAGCCAGCGGCCGCCGGGTCAGGCGTCCGAGGTCTTCGCAGGTGGCCTGGATCAGCCGCCGGTTGAGCCAGTCCGCCGGCAGCGTGAGCAGGCGGAACACCAGCACGGCGAAGCCCACGCCGATGACGATGCCCTGCGCCGAGTTGAGCAGGTTGGCGAGGTCGTACTTCATCACGTTGCTCGGCGCCACCAGGGTGATGAAGTGGATCGAGAAGGACGTCGCCGTACCCGCCAGCGCCGGCGTGGCCATGCCCAGCAGGGCGAAGAACAGCGGCACACCCAGCGCCAGGCAGAGCAGCGGGAAACCGTTCCACTGCGGCAGCAGCCATTGGCTGACTATGGCGGCCGCTGGAATCGCATAGAGGATGCCGCGCAGGAAGCCCAGGCCGATGGTGACGGCGTTGTCGCGGTTGGCGAACAGGCTGCAGATCACCGCCGCCAGCAGCATGCCGCCGGTAGCCGCCGGCCAGGCGGTGGCCATCCAGAAGGCCGACATACCCAGCAGCGCCAGCGCGCTGCGCAGGCCGTAGAACAGCGCCATGAGCCAGTCGCGGTGCCAGGACAGGGTTCCGGTGGCGACATCATCCACCCGCCCGTCCGCCACCGCGCGCATGGTCTTCTCCGAGTTCAGCGCCTTGAGCAGCAGCAGCGCGCAGCGGGTCAGGCAGTAGCGCAGGTCGTTGGAGTAGCTTTCATCCAGACCGGCGTCCTGCAACCGCTCCTGCAGAGAGCGCATGGCGTCGACCTGCGGGTCCTCCAGGGTGGCGCGCAGTTCTTCGAACCAGGGTTGCAGGCGCGCGCGGTCCTCGGCATCCAGCACGCTGCGCTGGCGAGCCACACCACGCGCGGTGCGCAGCAGGCTGAGCAGGTCGCGGGAAAGAATCCGCAGCGCACGCGAACGCATCCGCCCGCGGTAACCCTCGAACCAGGCGTGGTCGCGCTGCACATCGACTTCGACGATCTTGCCCAGCGCCTGCAGCAGGCCCTTTATCTGCCGTGCGTCGGCATCGATCTCGCTGCGCGCGGCCTGCATGCCGGTGAGCCAGGTGGCGTGGGCCTGCTTGTCCAGGTTGGCCTCGACGCGGCGCGGCCAGAGGATGGCGCTGACCGCCGAGGCGCAGAGAATCCCCAGGCAGATTTCCGTACTGCGCGCCACAGCCTGATCGAAGACGTCCAGCGGATGGCTGATCGCCGGCAGGCCGATGATCGCCACGGTGTAGCCCGACAGCACGAACGCGTAAGAGACATGGTTGCGCAGGGAAGTGGAAGCGGCGGTACAGAGGCCGAGCCAAAGCGAGATGGCCAGCAGGAACAGCCAGGGCGTCTGGGCGAACAGCGCGAGCATCACCACCGACATGACCGTGCCGATCAGGGTCCCGATCAGGCGGAAGATGCCCTTGGCGACCACCATGCCCGACAGCGGTTGGGAGACGATGAACACCGTCATCAGCGCCCACTGCGGCTGCTCCAGGTCGAAACGGAAGGCACACCAGAGCGCCAGGCCGCCGGCCAGGAGGGTCTTGATCGCGAATTTCAGCGCCAGCGTATCCGGCGCGAGGAATGCCTGTAGCGTAGGTCGCACGCGGTCTCTCGAAAGGGTCCGGATCTATCGCTTAAAGATAGTCGGCAACGGGGATGACGGAATCGTTGTCGATAATATTATTAGCAAGCTAACAATATGTCATCCCGACTTTCGTCGAGGCAAAAAAAACGGGCGACCTAAGTCGCCCGAAGTGCCTTGCGTGCTCTGTGTATCCGTAAGGATCAGCCCTTTTTGTGGCTGTCCTTCCAGATGAAAATTCCGACCCCACCGAAGAACAGAACCATGAGGCCAACGGTAAGGACGCCTGCGAGAACCACTTCGTCGATGAACATGATGCTGGCCTCCTGTTGCCTACATCGTCTGGGGATGTGTGCAGATTACCGGCGGCCGGGCGGGACCAATTGACCTGGATCAATGGTCGACAAGGCGCTTTCCGGGGAGGGCCGGAGCACTGACGCAGGTCAAGTTTCAGAGGGTGTCGGGTGCGGCGGGAAGCCGCGCAGAGCGGGGCCTTGCGGCCCTGAGAGGGGGTAAATCAGCGTTTCTTCGGCTTGCTCTTGCCCTTCTTGCGCGGCTTGCCCAGCGGCAGCGCCTGCTCGAAGGCCTTGCGCACGTCCTGCAGACGCTTTTCGTGCACGTCGTGGATGCGCTTGTCGCGCTCGGCGGTGAAGTCGATCAGCTTGTCGTCGTTGCTCATGGCAGGGCGTGTACCAGGCGGAAAGTCAGATTCAGGCGCGGAGCAACCGGACGGCGCGTCTTGGCAACCTGATGTTGCCAATAATGCTGTGTCGCGCCAGACATGACCAGCAGCGATCCGCCGGACAGCTCGATGGAGTGTTCGATTGTGTTTCGCCCCTTGCGCCGCAGATCGAAGCGCCGCGTACCGCCAAGGTTCAGCGAGGCCACCACCGGGTTGCGCCCCAGTTCCGGCTCGTCGTCACTGTGCCAGCCCATGGAGTCCTGGCCGTCGCGGTAGTAGTTGAGCAGCACGCCGTTGAAGCGCTGGCCGGCGGCCTGTTCCACCGCCGAGCGGATTTCCGCCAGCAGCGGCGTCCAGGGCAGCGGCGCGTGGGTCTGGCCGGAATAGGTATAGAAAGCCTCGGGATCGCCGTACCAGTTGACCAGGCGCGGAACCGGGTAATCGCGCCCGTGCAGGTGCACGACGGTCTGTTCCCAGGGCGTCTGTTCGAGCAGTTGTTCCAGCCACCGGGCCGCGCGCGACGGCGGGCACCAGTCGGGGATCAGGCGCAGCTCGGCATCGGGGAGAAGGATCGGGGCGTCGTCGAACAGCATGGAAAGCTCGGGTACTCAGCGATGGGGCCAGTCTACTCCCCCGCCAGGTCAGACCTCGACATCGATCCACAGCCCCTTGCGCTGGGCGGCCTGCACGTCTTCGCCCAGTTCCTCGACTTCCTCCAGCTCTTCCAACGCCTCACCCTCGGGCGTGCCGTCGGCGAGTTGGCGACGCTTGCGCCGGCGCTGGTATTCCTCGCGCAGCGCCTGCTCGTCAGGGCGACGCTCCAGCTCCACGCCGGCATTACCCGCGCTGGGTGCAGGCGGCGTCACCGGGGCGACATCCGGTCGCGGCTTGGGCACGTCCTGCTGGGCAGTGACGGGTGCCAGACTATGGGGAATGGGCGGCAGCATCGATGGTTCCTGGGGGCGAGCCCTGTGGAGAAGTGCGCTGACAAGTCCTCTGGTCAGGCTATCGGCCGGAGCGCTACAGACTTGAGTGCGCCTCGCTACACTTTCCACGATTCGCGGTGAGTGCGCGCCTCCAGCAGGTCCTGCCGATGATTCGGGCGACCGGAGGTGCCGACGGCCATCGCTGAACGCTGCGCGTTCCGGTACCATAGCCGGCTTTTTTTGGGAGGTGTCCATGGCGCAGTATCAACCCGGTCAACGCTGGATCAGCGACAGTGAAGCGGAACTCGGCCTGGGGACCATCCTGGCGCTGGACGGCCGCATGCTCACGGTGCTCTATCCCGCCACCGGTGATACCCGCCAGTACGCCGAGCGCAATGCGCCGCTGACCCGTGTGCGCTTCGCCCCAGGCGATCAGATCACCCATTTCGAAGGCTGGAAGATGACCGTCCGCGAAGTGGACGAGATCGACGGCCTGCTGATCTACCACGGCATCACCGCGCAGAACGAGCAGCACACCGTCCCGGAAACCCAGCTGTCGAACTTCATCCAGTTCCGCCTGGCCAGCGACCGCCTGTTCGCCGGGCAGATCGACCCGATGTCCTGGTTCGGCCTGCGCTACCACACTCTGGAACACCGCACCCGCCTGCTGCAGTCCTCGCTCTGGGGCCTGGGCGGCGCCCGCGCGCAACCCATCGCGCACCAGCTGCACATCGCCCGCGAAGTCGCCGACCGCATGGCGCCGCGCGTCCTGCTGGCCGACGAGGTGGGTCTGGGCAAGACCATCGAAGCGGGCCTGGTGATCCATCGCCAGCTGCTCTCCGGCCGCGCCAGCCGCGTGCTGATCCTGGTGCCGGAAAACCTGCAGCACCAGTGGCTGGTGGAAATGCGCCGGCGCTTCAACCTGGAAGTCGCGCTGTTCGACCGCGAGCGTTTCGTCGAGAGCGATGCCAGCAACCCCTTCGAAGACACCCAGCTGGCCCTGGTGGCGCTGGAGTGGCTGCGCGAGGACGAGAAAGCCCAGGACGCGCTGTTCGCCGCCGAGTGGGACATGCTGGTGGTCGACGAAGCCCACCACCTCGTGTGGCATCCGGAACAGGCCAGCCCCGAATACCAGCTGGTCGAGCAACTGTCCCAGGTCATCCCTGGCGTGCTGCTGCTCACCGCGACCCCGGAACAGCTCGGCCTGGACAGCCACTTCGCCCGTCTGCGCCTGCTCGACCCCGACCGTTTCCACGACCTGGAAGCCTTCCGCACCGAAAGCACCCAGTACCGTCCGGTCGCCGAAGCGGTGCAGGAACTGGTGGACCAGGGCAGTCTCTCCCCCGCCGCCCGCCAGGCCATCCATGGCTTCCTCGGCAACGAGGGCGACGAGCTGCTGGCCAGCGTCGAGGCCGGCAATGAAGACGCCCGCGCCCGCCTGATACGCGAGCTGCTCGACCGCCATGGCACCGGCCGCGTGCTGTTCCGCAACACCCGTGCCGCCGTGCAGGGCTTCCCGGAGCGCCAGCTGCATCCCTACGTGCTGACCAACCCGATCGAGTACATGGAGCTGCCGCTGGGCGAACACCCGGACCTCTACCCGGAAGTCAGCTTCCAGGCTCAGTCCGACGATAGCGACGAGAACAACCGCTGGTGGCGTTTCGACCCGCGTGTCGAGTGGCTGATCGACACCCTGAAGATGCTCAAGCAGTACAAGGTGCTGGTGATCTGCGCCCACGCCGAGACCGCCATGGACCTGGGCGATGCCCTGCGCCTGAAGTCCGGCGTGCCGGCCACCGTGTTCCACGAAGGCATGAGCATCCTCGAACGCGACCGCGCCGCCGCCTACTTCGCCGATGAAGAATTCGGCGCACAGGTGCTGATCTGCTCGGAAATCGGCAGCGAAGGCCGCAACTTCCAGTTCGCCCATCACCTGGTGCTGTTCGACCTGCCGGCCCACCCGGACCAGCTGGAGCAGCGCATCGGCCGCCTCGACCGGATCGGCCAGAAGCACACCATCCAGATCCACGTGCCGCACCTGGAGAACAGCCCGCAGGAACGCCTGTTCCAGTGGTACCACCAGGCGCTGAACGCCTTCCTCAACACCTGCCCCACCGGCAACGCCCTGCAGCACCGCTTCGGCCCGCGCCTGGTGGAGCTGCTGGACGGCGGCGACGACGACGCCTTCGAGGCCCTGCTGGCCGAAGGCACCGCCGCCCGCGAAGCGCTGGAAGCCGAGATGCACAACGGCCGCGACCGCCTGCTGGAGCTGAACTCCGGCGGCGCCGGTGAAGGCGAGGCGCTGGTGGAAGAGATCGAGGAACAGGACGACCAGTTCGCCCTGCCGATCTACATGGAGCGCCTGTTCGACACCTATGGCATCGACAGCGAGGATCACTCCGAGAACGCGCTGATCCTGCGCCCGAGCGAGAAGATGCTCGACGCCAGCTTCCCGCTGGGCGACGACGAAGGCGTGACCGTCACCTACGACCGCGCCCAGGCCCTGGCCCGCGAAGACATGCAGTTCCTCACCTGGGAACACCCCATGGTGCAGGGCGGCATGGACCTGGTGCTGTCCGGCTCGCTGGGCAACACCTCGGTGGCGCTGATCAAGAACAAGGCGCTCAAGCCCGGCACCGTGCTGCTGGAGCTGCTGTTCGTCAGCGAAGCCGTGGCGCCGCGCAAGCTGCAGCTGGGTCGCTTCCTGCCGCCGGTGGCGCTGCGCTGCCTGATGGACGCCAACGGCAACGACCTGTCCGCCCGCGTGTCCTTCGAGACCCTGAACGACCAGCTGGAAAGCGTGCCGCGCGCCAGCGCCAACAAGTTCGTGCAGGCGCAGCGTGATGTGCTGGCCAAGCAGTTCGCCCAGGCCGAGACCAAAATCACCCCGCGCCATGCCGAGCGCGTCGAAGCGGCCCGCCAGCAGCTGACCGCGACCCTGGACGAGGAACTGGCGCGCCTGACCGCGCTCAAGGCCGTCAACCCCAGCGTCCGCGACAGCGAGCTGGACGCCCTGCGCAAGCAGCGCGACGACAGCCTGGCGTTGCTGGACAAGGCCTCCCTGCGCCTGGAAGCGATCCGCGTACTGGTCGCTGGCTGATCCCCGCCATCGCGTCATGAAGAAGCCGCCACCGGACAACCGGTGGCGGCTTTTTTCATGCCTGGCCGGTGCGCCAGACTGCTTCGAAACACCCCGTTACGCCGCTCTATTCCCGGCACGATCGGACACACCGACTACCATTGACGCTGCGCAAGGGATTCTCGCCCATGGGGGGATAGAGTTTCCTTACCAAGCCACTCATTGAGGGAACACATCATGTACGAGCGCATTCTGGTAGCGGTGGACGGCAGCCCGGTTTCCGACCGAGCCCTGGTCGAAGCGGCCAAGCTGGCCCAGCTGAGCGGCGGCGAGCTGCGTGTCATCACCATCGTCGACAGCCCGCTGCGCCATCTGCCCGACTACGCCGTGTACTACAACCCGGAGCCGCTGCGCGAAGCCGCGCTGAAGGCCGCCGATGACATCCTCGGCAAGGCGAAGGACAAGGTCGCCGAGTTCCCGGTGAAAACCAGCTTCGAGCGGGTCTGCCAGGAACGCGCCAGCGAAGAGATCGCCGAGCGCATCGAGACCGAGGCCGAAGCCTCCAAGGCCGACATCATCGTCATGGGCACCCACGGCCGCCGTGGCGTGCGCCGCCTGATGCTGGGCAGCGTCGCCGAAGGCCTGCTGCGCGTCAGCAACCGCCCGGTGCTGCTGGTTCGCGAGAAGTAACAGCCCGCGCAAAGACAAAAGGCCCTGCGGCTTTCGCCGCAGGGCCTTTTTCATGGCCGTCGCTCAGCTCGCCGTTAGCTTACTGGGCAGCAGTCATGTCGCGTTTGCAGGAATGGAAGATATCCAGGTCCGGCTGGTACAGGCTGGTGTGCACGCCGTAGAGACCGAGCACCGTGTGGAACAGGTTGTCGTGGCTCAGCTCGGCGCCGTCGGCCTTCTTCTCCAGGCAACCACGATCCACGCCCATGCCGCCCAGCGCACCGCTGCCGAACCACATCACCATGGGCACGTGGGTCTGCGCCTTCGGGGCGATGGCATAGGGCGCGGCATGCAGGTAGACACCATTCTCGCCCAGCGACTCGCCGTGGTCCGAGACATAGACCATCGAGGTGTCGAAGCGCTCTTGGTTCTGCTTGAGCAACTCGACCACCCTGGACAGGAAGAAGTCGGTGTAGAGGATGGTGTTGTCGTAGACGTTCACCAGCTCCTCGCTGCTGCAACTGCCCAGCTGGTTGGTGCGGCAAACCGGGGTGAAGCGCTCCAGCGACTTGGGATAGCGCTCGTAGTATTCCGGGCCGTGGCTGCCGTCGGCGTGCAGGACGATGATGGCGTTGTCCTTCAGGCCGTCGATGTAGGCCTGAAGGTTCTGCAGCAGGGCTTCGTCCAGGCAGTTCTTGCCGTCGCAGAACGGGCCGGGCTGATCCTTCGGAATATCGCGGTTGGGCACGCGCAGGCAGGTGCCCTTGCAGTCGCTGTTGTTGTCCAGCCAGAGCACCGACACGCCGACGCGCTGGAGGATGTCCAGCAGGCCCTGGTTGGTCTTGCCCTTCTTGTCGCTGTAGTCCTCGCGGGGGAACTTGGAGAACATGCAGGGCACCGACACCGCGGTGGAAGTGCCGCAGGAGCTGACATTGGTGAAGTTGAGGATGTCTAGCTTCTTCAGTTCCGGGTTGGTGTCGCGGGCGTAGCCGTTGAGGGAGAAGTGGTCCGCGCGGGCGGTTTCACCGACGACGAAGATCATCAGCGACTTGCGGCCATCGGCGCTCACTTTGCGCGGCATCACCGCGTCCTCGCCGATGGGCTGCACCACCAGATTTTCCTTGATGCCCAGGCGCTGCTTGGTGAACTTGCTCACCGCGTAGATGTAGTTGGTCGGGTTGATGAAGTGGGTCAGCTTCTCTTCCTGCCGGAACACCGGGGCGTAGGTGGAATAGAACGTCCCCACGCAGACGGCGACCACCACCAGGCAGCCGAAGATCACCAGCACCTTGTTCAGCAGGCCACGGAAGAACGGGCTGTAGCGCACCGGTGTCAGCCAGATGATCGCCGCCGGAAGCACGCCGAGCACCAGCAGGTAACCGAGCATGCGGGCACTGAACAACGCGGCGGCTTCGCCGGGGTTGGTCTCAACGACGTTCTGCACCATCACGGTATCGATCACGACACCGTAGGAGTTCATGAAGTACGCCGCGGCCGCGGAGACCAGCGCCACCAGGGTCAACGCCGGCTTGAGCAGCGGGCGGAACGACACCAGTGTCAGCAGCAAGGTGAAGGCCGCCCACAGGAAGAAGCCGAACGAGGCGAAGAACGCCACGCCCCACAGGCCCTCCATGGGCACAAGGCTGTTCAGCGCCCGCCAGGTGGCGAAGTTGTAGAACAGCACCAGTGCCAGCGAGAACATCAGGACCAGCCGCGCGGAACTGACCTGGGGGAAGAGGCGGCGCTTGCCCTCGGACATCGAGCGCACTCCTTACATCGATAGTCGGATAGGAAATGGGACGGCCGACCCTGCCGGCCGGCGGCGCAACTCTAGCGGGCAGTTAGTCAAAAAAGTGTCAAGTTGGCTACAAGCCTTCGGCCAGTGGTCGAATCTGCGAGTGGCTGGGCAGCTGGTACTACCGTACGTCGCGCACCTTCCGGCATTACGCCGAAAACTCAACGAGTTCCTTGCAGCGCCACCTGGGCTTCCTAGACTTGAAGCAAAGTGATATCAATCTGCCTCCTCCCCGACATCCGGAGCATCCCGCCCATGGACTGGCACCAGGACGCCTTACCCGATGCTGTGCTGCTGGAGTGTTCTCACAACCCCGGACTGGTCCTGCTGGCCGTTCTTATCGGCTGCGTCGCCAGCTTCGTCGCGCTGAACATCACCGCGCGGATGGTCCGGGCTCCGCAACACGCACACCGCTGGCAGTGGGTCGGCGGCATCTGCCTGGGCAGCGGCATCTGGTCGATGCACTTCGTTTCCATGCTGGCCTTCCACGCTTCGGTGCCGCTGCACTTCACCGGCGGCCTGACGCTGCTTTCGCTGCTCATCGCCATCGCCATCTGCGTGATCGCCATGCGCCTGCTCGCCCACGCCGGGCTGAGCCCGCTGCAGTACCTGCTGGCCGCCTGCTGCATCGGCGCCAGCATCGCCGGCATGCACTACACCGGCATGGCCGCCATCGAGTCGCCGCCGATGCAGCACTATGATCCGCTGCTGGTCACCCTCTCGGTACTGATGGCCGTGCTGGTGGCCTTCGTTGCCCTGGTGCTGGCGCCGGTACTCAATCGCCAGCCGGCAGGCCGCCAGTGGATCTACCAGATACTCGCCAGCCTGCTGCTGGGCTGCGCCATTTCCAGCATGCACTTCACAGGCATGGCCGCGTTGACCCTGACCCTGCCCAGCTGGGTAGCGCCGGTGGCGGACCTGGGGCGCAACAACGCCATCCAGCTCGGCCTGATGGTCGGCCTGCTGGCGCTGGCCGTGGTGCTGGCCGGGCTCTGGGCGGCCTGGATCGAGGACAGCCTGGAAAGCAAGGTAAGCGAGCTGAGCCGGGTCAACGCCCTGCTCAACCAGCTGGACAGTGCCAACGCCTCGCTGCAGAAACTGGCGCGCTTCGATGGCCTCACCGGCCTGCACAACCGCAATGCGCTGAACGACGAATTCGACGCTCGCCTGCAACGTAACCGGCAGAAGGCCCAGGGTATGGCGGTGATCCTGCTGGACCTGGACCACTTCAAGCGGGTCAACGACTCCCTCGGCCATGCCGCTGGTGACGAATTGCTGTGCATCGTCTCCGAGCGCCTGCGCAGCGCATTGCGCAGCACCGATCTGCTGGCGCGCTTTGGCGGCGACGAGTTCTGCATCCTCGCCGACCTTGGCGAGGATCACGAGGCGCGCATCCTCGCCCAGCGCCTGATGCAACGCATGAAGGAGCCGATCAGCATCGCCGGGCGCAGCCTGGTGATGACCATGAGCGTCGGCATCAGCCTGTTCCCCAACGACAGCGAACAGCCCGAGGAACTGCTCAAGCACGCCGACCTCGCGCTGTACCAGTCCAAGGGCAACGGCCGCAATGCCACGCATTTCTTCAGTCCGCACCTGAAAACCAAGGCGACCCAGGAACTGCAGCTGGAAGAGGAACTGCGCAAGGCGCTGTGGGACGACGAGTTGGTGCTCTACTACCAGCCGATCCTGCGCATCGACCACGGCGACGTGGAGCAGCTCGAAGCCCTGGTGCGCTGGAAACACCCGACCCACGGCCTGCTGGCACCGGACCGCTTCATCGGCCTGGCGACCGCCAACGGGCTGATCGGCGCGCTGGACGCCTGGGTGCTGCGCCGCGCCTGCGAGGACCTGCGCCGCCTGCACGACCTGGGCTACAAGGACCTGCGGGTGGCGGTGAACTGCTGCGCCAGCAACCTGGGCCGCGAGGGGCTGGTCGATGAAGTCCAGCAGACCCTCGCCGACACCGGCCTCGCCGCCCGCTACCTGGAGATGGAAGTCACCGAGAACGCCGTGATGTCCAACATCAGCCAGGCCATCCCGCTGCTCAATCGCCTGCGCGACCTGGGCGTGAGCCTGTCCATCGACGACTTCGGCACCGGCTATTCGTCGCTGTCCTACCTGCGCCAACTACCGCTGGATGCGCTGAAGGTGGACCGTTCCTTCATCCGCGACGTGCCGCAATCACGGCGTGACAGCGAGATCGCCCAGGCCATCATCGCCATGGCGCAGAAGCTGCACCTGAAGGTGATCGCCGAGGGCGTGGAGCACGCGCAGCAACTGGCGTTCCTGCGCGACAACCATTGCGAGCTGGCCCAGGGCTACCTGTTCAGCCGGCCCCTGCCCCTCTCCGCCCTGGTGGAGTTCCTTGAGGCGTACCGCGAGGACAGCGACTCGGCGCTGCTGCGCAGCCAGGCCTGAGGCCCGTGATCCAGGCTCAGAAGTCGAACTTGCCGGCGCGCCAGCGCGGCAGCCAGCGCAGGGAGTCGGCGGTGGTGCCGGTGGGGCGGTACTCGGCGCCCAGCCAGCCGTCGTAGCCGACGTCGTCGAGCACCTGCAGCGGCACTGCGAACTCCATCTCGCCCGAGCCCGGCTCGCCGCGCTCGGGGTAGTCGGCGAACTGCACGTGGCCGATCTGGCCCATCAGCGCGTAGATGCAATCCACCAGTTCCAGGCCCATGCGCGCCATGTGGTAGAGGTCCAGCTGCGCGCGCAGGTTCTCCCGCGCCACGCGCTCGAGCATGTCCTGCAGGTGCTCGGGGGTGTTGAGCAGGAAGTCCGTCATGTCGTGGCAGTTGATGGCTTCCATCAGCACGTCGGTACCGCTGCCGGCGAAGGCATCGCAGGTGGCGCGCAGACGCTCGGCGAGGGTCTGCAGCGCGACCTCGCGCTCCAGCCCTTCGACCAGCCGGCCGGCCAGCACGTTGATGTGCTGCGGCTTGACGATGCTCGCGTACTCCAGCGCCTTGGCCAGCGCCGCTTCGAACTCCGCCGCACGCTCCGGCACGGCGGCGATGCCGGGACCGCCCTGCATCAGGTCACCGGCCGGCAGGTTGATCAGCACCAGCGGCAGGCCGGCTTCGTCCAGCGCGGCTTTCAGGTCCTGTGCGGGGACGTCGTAGGGGAACTGGATCTCCACGCCCTCGAAGCCGGCCTTGGCGGCGGCGTCGATACGCTGCAGCAGCGGGACTTCGGTGAACAGCAGGGACAGGTTGGCGCAGAGTTTCATGCGGGGATTTCCTTCGACTGACGGTATTGCTCGACCAGGGTAGCCGGGTCGCGTTCGAGATTGCCCTGGCTGCCATGCAGGCGCATCAGCTGCGCGGCAAGGCCGCTCATGGGCGTGGCCGAGCCTTCCTCGCGGGAAAGCTTCACGGCGGTATCCAGATCCTTGAGCAGTGTGCGCACGTGCCACTTCACCGGCTCGAAGCGGCTCTCGGCCATCTGCGGGGCGAGGATCTGCAGGGGTCTGGAGTCGGCGAAACCGCCGGCCAGGGCCGGGGCGATCAGGCTGGCATCGACGCCGGACTGCTCCGCCAGCGCCACCACTTCGGCGATCACCAGGGCATTGCAGGCGACGATCATCTGGTTGCACACCTTGGTCACCTGCCCGGCGCCTACATCCCCCATGCGCGTCAGGCGCTGGCCGAGGTGGGCGAGGATCGGCCGCACGCGCTCGATATCCTCGACGCGACCGCCGGCCATGATCGCCAGGGTGCCGGCCTCGGCACCCGGCGTGCCGCCGGAAACCGGCGCATCGACCCAGCGCATGCCGGTGCGCGCTTCCAGTTCGGCGGCCATCTCGCGGGTGGCGGCCGGCTCCAGGCTGGAGAAATCCACCAGCAGCTGGCCGGCGCGGGCGCTCTCGACGATGCCACCGGCGCCGAACACCACTTCGCGCACGGCGGCGGTATCGGCCAGGCAGAGCATCACCACCTCGGCGTTGGCGCACAGCTGCGCGGGTGTTTCCACGGCCGTGGCGCCTTCGGTGGCCAGCAGCTCGCGCTTGCCGGCGGAGCGGTTCCACACGGCCAGCGGGTAGCCCGCGGCGAGCAGGCGGCGCGTCATGGGTACCCCCATCAGGCCGAGACCGGCAAAAGCGAGGGATGGCAAAGGGGACGACATGGGGTGATCTCCAGTTCGACAGCAGGACGGGCACGGGGAGGCGGCATTCTAACAGGCGCGAAGTTGACCCGGCGGACGACGTGCCAGCTGCCAAACAGACGCGCCGCCACTATACTCCCGGAGTTTTTTCCGCCATTGAACCGGAGAACTCTCCCCATGCTGAAACGCTCCCTGGCGCTCGCCGCCGGTTTTGCCCTGTCCCTGTCCGCCGTTTTCGCCCACGCCGACACGCCGAAAGAACTGAAAGTCTCGGCCATTCCCGATGAAGCCCCCACCGAACTGCTGCGCAAGTTCAAGCCGCTGGGTGCCTATCTGGAAGAGCAACTGGGCATGCCGGTGAAGTTCATCCCGGTGTCCGACTATGCCGGCGTGGTCGAAGCCCTGGCTTCGGATCGCCTCGACATGGCCTGGCTGGGCGGCTTCACCTTCGTCCAGGCGCGCCTGAAGACCGGCAACGCCATCCCGCTGGTACAGCGCGAGCAGGACCAGCAGTTCACCAGCAAATTCATCACCGCCGACCCGAACGTGAAATCGATCCAGGACCTCAAGGGCAAGACCTTCGCCTTCGGTTCGGTGTCGTCCACTTCCGGCAGCCTGATGCCGCGCTACTTCATGCAGAAGGACGGCGTGGTGCCCGAGCAGTTCTTCTCCCGCGTGGCCTATTCCGGCGCCCACGACGCCACCGTCGCCTGGGTCCAGGCCGGCAAGGTCGACGCCGGTGTGCTGAACGCCTCCGTCTGGCAGAAGCTGGTGGACAGCGGCAAGGTCGACACCAACAAGGTGAAGGTCTTCGCCACCACCCCGACCTACTACGACTACAACTGGACCGTGCGCGGCAACCTCGATCCGGCCCTGGCCGAGAAGATCAGGAAGGCCTTCCTCGCCCTCGACCCGAGCAAGCCGCACGACAAGGAAATCCTCGACCTGCAGGCGGCCAGCCGCTTCATCGAAACCAAGCCGGAGAACTACACCGGCATCGAGGAATCGGCCCGCGCCGCCGGCCTGCTGAAGTGACCCTGAAACTGACCGGCGTGGAGCACATCCACGCCAATGGCCAGCGCTCGCTCGCCGGTATCGACCTGAGCGTCGCTGCCGGTGAACGGGTGGCGATCATCGGCCCGTCGGGTGCCGGCAAGACCACGCTGCTGCGCATCCTCGCCACCGCACTGAAACCCGCTTCCGGCAATTTCGACCTGCTCGGCACCCAGCCCTGGGCCCTGAGTGGGCCCGCGCGCCAGCGTCTACGCGCGCGCATTGCCCTGGTGCACCAGGCTCCGCCGCTGCCACCGCGCCAGCGGGTGGTCACCGCCGTGCTCGCCGGCCGCCTCGGCCAATGGCCGCTGTGGAAAAGCCTGGCCAGCCTGCTCTACCCCGTCGACAGCGCCGGCGCACGCAGCGAATTGCAGCGCCTGGACCTGGGCGACAAGCTCTTCGAGCGTTGCGACCAGCTCTCCGGCGGCCAGTTGCAACGCGTCGGCATCGCCCGCGCGCTGTACCAGCAGGCCGAAGTGCTGCTGGCCGATGAACCCGTCTCGGCCATGGACCCGGTGCTCGCCGGCCATACCCTCGGCGTACTCACCCGTGAAGCGCAGAACCGTGGCGTGACGCTGCTCGCCAGCCTGCACGCGGTGGACCTGGCGCTGGAGCACTTCCCGCGCATCGTCGGCGTGCGCGACGGTCGCATCGCCTTCGACAAGGCGGCGGAGAACGTCACTCCCGAGGACCTGCGCGCCCTCTACGCCAACGAGCAGCTCGGCCAGCAGGACGCTTCCTCGCCGGTGGGCAAACCGCTGGTGGTGCAGATTCCGCGATGCTGAACCCCGCGCTTTCCAAGAGCCCGCCGCGCGACCCGGCGGCGCTGCCGCGCCTGCTGCTCACCCTGCTCGCCCTGGCCTTGCTGTGGCCGGGCCTGCGCCTGTCCGAGTTGGATATCGGCGGCCTGTTCAGCGGCGACAACGCGCGGACCATGGCCAACTTCCTCGGCGGTTTCTGGCCGCCGGCCCATGACGAGGAATTCCTCGCCCTGCTCGGCCGCGCCACCCTGGAAACCCTCGCGATTGCCACCGCCGGCATGGCGCTGGCGTGGCTGATCGCCTTCCCCGCCGCCCTGCTGGCGACCCGCGCGCTGTCGATCTCCGCCCTGCCCCGCGGCGGCCTGCCGGCCTGGTGGGCGCGGGCGCTGCGCTGGCCGGTGCGCGGGCTGCTGATCGTGCTGCGCAGCGTGCCAGAAATAGTCTGGGCGCTGCTGTTCGTCCGCGCCGTGGGCCTGGGCCCCACCGCCGGTGTGCTGGCCATCGCCATCACCTACGGCGGCATGCTCGGCAAGGTCTACGCGGAAATCTTCGAATCGGTGGACCCGCGCCCGACCCGCGCCCTGCTGCTGGGCGGCGGTTCGCGGCTGCAGGCCTTCGCCTATGGCGTACTGCCCTCGGCCGCGCCGGAACTCATCTCCTACACCGTCTACCGCTGGGAGTGCGCGATCCGCGCCTCGGTGGTGATGGGCTTCGTCGGCGCCGGCGGCCTCGGCCAGCAGATCGACCTGTCGCTGCGCATGTTCGCCGGCGGCGAGGTGGCGAGCATCCTGCTGACCTTCCTGGTGCTGGTGCTGGGCGCCGACCTGCTCAGCCGCTTCCTGCGCGGGAGGCTCGAATGACCGGCCTGCTGCGCAGCCTGGGCTGGCTGCTGCTGATCCTGCTCGCCATCGGCGCGTCCTTCGCCTACCTGGAGATGGACACCGGCGGGCTGTTTGACGCGCGCGGCCTCGGCCAGATGCTCGACTACGGTCGCGATTTCCTCGCGCCGGACCTGAGCACCACGCACCTCACGGCAGTCGGTCGCGGCGCCCTGGAAACCCTGGCGATGTCCGCCATCGGTACGCTGCTCGCGGCGCTGCTGGGCATGTTGCTCGCGCTGCCGGCGGCCGGGCGTTTCGGACGCATCGCACAAAGCCTGTCGCGGCTGCTGCTCAACGCCCTGCGCGCAGTGCCGGAGCTGGTCTGGGGCGCACTGATGGTGCTGGCCGCCGGGCTCGGCCCGAACGCCGGCACGCTCGCGCTGGCGCTGCACACCGGCGGCGTGCTCGGCCGGCTGTTCGCCGAGGCGCTGGAAAATACCCCGACCGCCCCGGCGGAAGCTGTGCGCCTGGCCGGCGGCGGACGCGTCGCCGCCTTCGCCTACGGCACCCTTCCGGCGGTCTGGCCGCAACTGGTGGCGTACATGCTCTATCGCTGGGAGAACAACATCCGCATGGCCAGCGTGCTCGGCTTCGTCGGTGCAGGCGGCCTGGGGCAGATGCTGTATTTCAGCCTCAGCCTGTTCCAGCAGGCCCAGGCGGCCACAGTGATCATCGCGATGCTGCTGCTGGTGCTGTGCGTCGACAGCCTGAGTGCCTGGGCGCGGCAGCGCTGGGTCAGCCACTGAGTCCTGCGGCAGAAGACGCGCAGTAAAAAGCCCGGCTCATGGCCGGGCTTTTTACTGAATGCGTCGCTTACGAGTCGCCGTGGATCACCTTGTCGAGGTCGATCGGGTCGCCAGGGTTGGTGCCGAGTTTCTGGCGGATGTCCTCGAACATCGCGTCGTACTCCTTGTGGTTGCGCACCATCGAGCCAAAGCGCGGGTGCAGGCCGTGCTTCTGTGCGATGCGGGTGGCATCGCTGGCAAAGTTGAAGGCCTGTTCCTTGGGCATGTCCCACTCTTCGGTAAAGGAATTACCGTCGATCTCGCCCTTCATGGTGAAGTGGACGATGGTGCCCTTTTCCACATCCTTGCGGACTTCATAGTTGATGTGAGCGTCGATCTCCTGCGCCCCCAGCCCCGGCAGGGACTGGAGATGCAGATGGCCCGGTTCGAACATGGCGAATCTCCTTCTATGGAATCCCGACAGTCTAGCCGGCCTTTTCGAATTGGAAATCGCCCTGTGTCAGTGCACGGACTCTTTTCGAACTCTTTCTTGAACCAGCACCCAGGGCGCGATCACCACCGCCCAGAGTTCCGGGTCACGATCGTGGAAATCCTGCGCCAGCTTTTCGTCGACCTTGCTCAGATCACCACTGGCGAGCCAGGCGGCAACCTTGGTCCGGTCGTCCTCGGCCACGCCCATCGCGACCTCCACCAGATCGGCGCAAGCCGCGACCTTGAGCAGGTTGCCACGGGCGAAGAAGGGCGCGAGCTCCTGCCAGGAAATCTTCGCGGTTTCGCCAAGCAACTTGGCATAGAGGGTGCTAGCTTGTTCAGTCATGAATCTCACCTGGTATACGAACGGCGCCATGATAGCGCCGGGACCGCGCCAGGCAAGGTTCGGACGGCGTTTTCGCTGGTGACGGAAACCCACAAGGAAAAGTCATACAGCGCCGTTTTTCTGTACGTTTGTTTCAATCTTGCGACATGCCCACAATCGGCTGCCCGCCACCCGCTTTTCAAGCGGTCCGGCGGCACTCTACACTGTACCGGTACAGTTGCCGGTGGGTCTGTCCGGGGCAATCCCGGTCCGGTGAGCCGCTGGCGACCAGGACTACAAAAACGAAAACACAAGAAGAGTGGAGCATTATGAAAAAGGGTACTCAGCGTCTTTCCCAGCTGTTCACCGCCATGGCCCTGGCCGGCGTTGCCAGCTTCTCCATGGCCGCCGACACCATCAAGATTGCTCTGGCCGGCCCGGTGACCGGCGCAGTCGCCCAGTATGGGGAGATGCAGTTCATTGGCGCGAAGATGGCCATTGAGCAGATCAACAAGGCCGGCGGCGTCGACGGCAAGCAACTCGAAGGCGTGGTCTACGACGACGCTTGCGATCCGAAACAAGCCGTGGCCGTTGCCAACAAGATCGTCAACGATGGCGTCAAGTTCGTCGTTGGCCACCTGTGCTCCAGCTCCACTCAACCGGCTTCGGACATCTACGAAGACGAAGGCGTGATGATGATCACCGCCGCTTCCACCAGCCCGGACATCACCTCCCGTGGCTACAAGCTGATCTTCCGCACCATCGGTCTGGACAGCCTGCAGGGCCCGACCGCCGGCAAGTTCATCGCCGAGCACATCAAGCCCAAGACCGTGGCCGTGATCCACGACAAGCAGCAGTACGGCGAGGGCATCGCCACTGCCGTGAAGAAGACCCTGGAAGACGCTGGCATCAAGGTCGCCCTGTTCGAAGGCATCAACGCCGGCGACAAGGACTTCTCCGCGATGATCGCCAAGCTCAAGCAGGCCAAGGTCGACTTCGTCTACTACGGCGGCTACCACCCGGAGCTGGGCCTGATCCTGCGCCAGGCTTCCGAGAAAGGCCTGAAAGTCGGCTTCATGGGCCCGGAAGGCGTGGGTAACAAAGAGATCTCCGCCATCGCCGGCCCGGCTTCCGAAGGCCTCTACGTGACCCTGCCGAAGTCCTTCGACCAGGATCCGAAGAACCAGGCCCTGGTTGACGCCTTCAAGGCCAAGAACGAAGACCCGAGCGGTCCGTTCGTGTTCCCGGCCTACGCCGCTGTCCAGGTCATCGCCGAAGGCATCAAGAAAGCCGGCAGCGAAGACACCGACAAGGTGGCAGCCGCGCTGCGCGCCAACACCTTCGCGACTCCGACCGGTGACCTGGGCTTCGACGAGAAGGGCGACCTGAAGAACTTCAACTTCGTGGTCTACCAGTGGCACAAGGACGGCACCAAGACCGAAGCCAAATAAGCCACCCGCCGCCACACAAAGCCCACTGCCCACAGCAGTGGGCTTTGTTTATCCGAGTATTCCGGGGGTCCGTCGCGCCACAAGCGCCGCTTCACGCGACGCCCGAGGAGTTAGGTAATGCCTGAGCTCTATCACTACCTGCAACAGCTGATCAACGGCCTCACCGTCGGCAGCACCTATGCCCTGATCGCCATCGGCTACACCATGGTCTACGGCATCATCGGCATGATCAACTTCGCCCATGGCGAGGTGTACATGATTGGCTCGTACGTGGCCTTCATCGTGATCACGGGGCTGGCCATGATGGGGATCGTCAGTCTCCCTGTCGTTATCATCTGCACCTTCGCCGCGGCGATCATCGTCACCAGCGCCTACGGCTACACCATCGAACGGATCGCCTATAGGCCCCTGCGTGGAAGCAACCGGCTGATTCCGCTGATCTCCGCGATCGGCATGTCGATCTTCCTGCAGAACGAAGTTCTGCTGGCCCAGGATTCCAAGGACAAGGCAATCCCCAACCTGCTGCCGGGCAACTTCATCATCGGCCCGGACGAAATGAGCGGCGTCACCATTTCGTACATGCAGGTGCTGATCTTCATCGTCACCCTGCTGACCATGTACGGCCTGTCCATGTTCATCTCCCGCTCCCGCCTGGGCCGCGCCTGCCGTGCCTGCGCGGAGGACCTGAAGATGGCCAACCTGCTGGGCATCAACACCAACAACATCATCGCCCTGACCTTCGTCATCGGCGCCACCCTGGCCGCCGTGGCCGCGGTGCTGCTGGGCCTGCAGTATGGCGTGATCAACCCGCACATCGGCTTCCTCGCTGGCATCAAGGCGTTCACCGCCGCGGTGCTGGGTGGCATCGGCAGCATTCCGGGCGCCATGCTCGGCGGCCTGGTGCTGGGCGTTGCCGAAGCCTTCGGCGCCGACGTGTTCGGTGACCAGTACAAGGACGTGGTGGCGTTCACCCTGCTGGTGCTCGTGCTGCTCTTCCGCCCCACTGGCCTTCTCGGTCGCCCGGAGGTGGAAAAGGTATGAGCCAGAAACTCAAGACCGCCTTCTTCAGCGCCCTGCTGGTGATGGCCGTTGCCTATCCGGTGCTGGGCATCAAGCTCAGCGTGATCGGCATCGGCCTGCAACTGGAGAACGTCAGCCCTACCCGCCTGTGGACCATCGCCGCCTGCGCGGTGCTGATGTTCGTCTGGCAACTGGTGCGTGATCGCTTCGCCTTCGGCGGCAGCGTGAAACAGGCGCTGTCGCACCCGCATACCAAGCTGGCCGAACGGCTGACCCACGCTTCCGTGCAACGCAAGATCATCATGGTGCTGATCCTCGTCGCCCTCGCCTGGCCGTTCTTCGGTTCGCGCGGCGCGGTGGACATCGCCACCCTGATCCTGATCTACGTGCTGCTGGGCCTGGGCCTGAACATCGTTGTGGGCCTGGCCGGCCTGCTCGACCTCGGCTACGTCGGCTTCTACGCCGTGGGCGCCTACAGCTACGCGCTGCTGTCGCACTACTACGGCCTGGGCTTCTGGGTGTGCCTGCCGATCGCCGGCCTAATGGCCGCGTTCTTCGGCTTCGTCCTCGGCTTCCCGGTGTTGAGGTTGCGCGGTGACTACCTCGCGATCGTGACCCTGGGCTTCGGCGAGATCATCCGCATCCTGCTGCGCAACATGACCTGGCTCACCGGCGGCCCCAACGGCATCAGCAACATCGAGAAGCCGACCCTGTTCGGCCTCACTTTCGAGCGCCGCGCCCCCGAGGGGATGCAGACCTTCCACGAGTTCTTCGGCATCGCCTACAACTCGAACTACAAGGTCGTATTCCTCTACCTGGTCGCGCTGCTGCTGGTGCTGCTGGTGCTGTTCGTGATCAACCGACTGCTGCGCATGCCCCTGGGCCGAGCCTGGGAAGCCCTGCGCGAAGACGAGATCGCCTGCCGCGCGCTGGGGCTGAACCCGACGCTGATCAAGCTCTCCGCCTTCACCCTCGGCGCCTGCTTCGCCGGTTTCGCCGGCAGCTTCTTCGCCGCGCGCCAGGGCCTGGTCACGCCGGAGTCGTTCACCTTCATCGAATCGGCCATCATCCTCGCCATCGTGGTGCTGGGTGGCATGGGTTCCCAACTCGGCGTCATACTGGCCGCCGTGGTGATGATCCTGCTGCCCGAACTGATGCGTGAGTTCAGCGAGTACCGCATGCTGATGTTCGGCGCCCTCATGGTGCTGATGATGATCTGGCGTCCGCAGGGGCTCCTGCCCATGCAGCGCCCGCACCTGGAGTTGCGAAAATGAGCCGACCGATTCTTGAAGTAGCCGGCCTCACCATGCGCTTCGGCGGGCTGCTAGCCGTCAACAACGTGGCCCTGAAGGTCCAGGAAAAACAGGTGATCTCGATGATCGGCCCCAACGGCGCCGGCAAGACCACCGTGTTCAACTGCCTGACCGGCTTCTACGCGCCCACCGGCGGCGAAATCCTGCTGCGCGGCGAGCCCATCCAGGGCCTGCCGGGCCACAAGATCGCCCACAAGGGCGTGGTGCGGACCTTCCAGAACGTGCGTCTGTTCAAGGAGATGACCGCGGTGGAGAACCTGCTGGTGGCGCAACACCGGCACATCAACACCAACTTCCTCGCCGGCCTTCTCAAGACCCCGGCCTTCCGTCGCGCGGAAGCCGAGGCCCTGGACTACGCCTCGCACTGGCTGGAAATCGTCAACCTCAAGGACATCGCCAACCGCCCGGCGGGCACCCTCGCCTACGGCCAGCAGCGCCGCCTGGAGATCGCCCGCTGCATGATGACCCGTCCGCAGCTGCTGATGCTGGACGAGCCGGCGGCCGGCCTGAACCCGCGGGAAACCGAGGACCTCAAGGCGCTGATCGCCATGCTGCGCTCCGAGCACGGCGTCACCGTCCTGCTCATCGAGCACGACATGAAGCTGGTGATGAGCATTTCCGACCACATCTACGTGATCAACCAGGGCACCCCGCTTGCGGACGGCACCCCGGAGGAAATCCGCGGCAACCCGGATGTGATCAAAGCCTATCTGGGGGAGTCCTGAGTCATGCTGAAGTTCGACAAGGTTTCCACCTTCTACGGCAAGATCCAGGCGCTGCACGACGTCAGCATGGAAGTCCAGCAGGGTGAGATCGTCACCCTGATCGGCGCCAATGGCGCCGGCAAGTCGACCTTGCTGATGACCCTGTGCGGTTCGCCGCGCGCCTCCTCCGGCAGCATCACCTACATGGGCGAAGAGCTGGTCGGCAAGGAATCCTCTGTGATCATGCGCAAGAGCATCGCCGTCGTGCCCGAAGGCCGTCGCGTGTTCGCCCGCCTGACCGTGGAAGAGAACCTCGCCATGGGCGGCTTCTTCACCAGCAAGGGTGACTACCAGGAGCAGATGGACAAGGTCCTGGGGCTCTTCCCGCGCCTGAAGGAACGCTTCAACCAGCGCGGCGGCACCATGTCCGGCGGCGAACAGCAGATGCTCGCCATCGGCCGCGCGCTGATGAGCAAGCCCAAGCTGCTGCTGCTCGACGAGCCGTCGCTGGGCCTGGCGCCGATCATCATCCAGCAGATCTTCGACATCGTCGAACAGCTGCGCCAGGAAGGCGTGACCGTGTTCCTCGTCGAGCAGAACGCCAACCAGGCGCTCAAGCTCGCCGACCGCGGCTATGTGCTGGAGAACGGTCGCATCGTCATGCAGGACACCGGTGCCAACCTGCTGGTGAACCCCAAGGTGCGCGACGCGTACCTCGGCGGCTGATCCTCCCGCCGCGATCAGAAACGGCCCTTCGGGGCCGTTTTCTATTGGCGAGCGGTCCGCACCGCTCCTACAGCAACCGGGCATTCCTCTGCCTTTTCCGCCTGCGCTCCCGACGCATCCGACAGACAGCGCGCAAAAGCTCGCCAAGCATCTGCGGATACAACAAGGAGACCCGCCATGACCGCCGACCATCTCGCCGACACCCTCGCCGTGCTGCGCAAGCTCGCCCAGGGCATCGACCCGCGCCACGATGCGCCCCTGGCCGTCGACGACCCCTGCCAGGCGCCAGAAGTGATTCGCGCCCTGTTCCACGCCATCCACGCGCTGGAAGTACCCGCCCCGAAGCCCCGCGCCCTGCCCCAGCAGGCCGGCAAACCCTGGCAGACGGAAGAGGAAGCAGTCCTGATGCAGCGTTTCGAGGCCGGGGAAACCGTCGCAGCGATCGCCCGCGAACATGGCCGCACCACGGGCGGCATTCGCTCACGCCTGAAGTACCTGGGCAAGTTATAGGGTCCGGAAACGAAAACGCCGCCCAATGGGCGGCGTTTTCGTTGCAAGGTCGATCAGGTGCCGTAGCTCAGCACCTGCGCACGCTGTCGCAATTGGGAAACGACATCGTCCTCCATGCGGCCTTCGGAGATCAGCAGGTCGCGGCGGATGGTCTGCACCGCCTCCTCGCTCTGCTCATGGTCGGCCAGGTGCTGGCCTTCGATGACGCGCCGCAGAACTACCTCTCCATCGTCGTTGGTGAGGGTCAGAATACGGCCGCCATCGGGGCGTGCCGGGCCCAGGGAGGGAGCGTAGGGAGCGAAGGTCTCGGTCAGCAGGGCGCTCAGCCGGTCCATGTCGTATCTCCTTGTTGCGAAATGAAAAACACAGGGAAAAGACCGCACGATCGGCGATAAAGTTCGCCGCTGTCAGTACCGTTGGTCATGACGGCATGTTTCTCGGTCACTCCCCAGGCCGATTCGCGGGCATGAAAAAGCCCGCCAGGGGGCGGGCTTCTTCGAAGGACGATCCTCGCTTTAGAGCGGTTTGCCGCGGTTGCCGTGGGCGCTGACGAAGGCCTGGACCTTGGCCAACTCGTTCGGCAGTACGGTGCAACGTTCTTCGCGCTGGAACAGGTCGGTCAGGTGCGCCGGCAGCGCCGGAACAGCCTCGATACCGGCCTTTTCCACGGCTTCCGGGAACTTGACCGGATGCGCGGTACCCAGGGTGACCATGGGCACGGACAGGCTGCGGCGGCACTCGCGGGCAGCGCGTACGCCGATGGCGGTGTGCGGGTCCAGCAGCTCGCCGGATTCGGCGAAGACCTGGGCGATGGTCTCGCAGGTTTCCTCGTCGCTCACCGCCAGCGAATCGAACAGGCGGCGCGCTTCGGTCCAGCGGTCATCCTCGACGGCCAGCTTGCCGGTGGCCTTGAAGTTGTCCATCAGCTCGGCGACTGCCTTGCCGTTGCGACCGTGCAGATCGAACAGCAGGCGCTCGAAGTTGGACGAGACCATGATGTCCATGGACGGCGACAGCGACGCGTGCAGGGTGTCCTTGTCGTAGCGGTTGCCGGACATGAAGCGGTGCAGGATGTCGTTGCGGTTGGTCGCGACGATCAGTTGGCTGATCGGCAGGCCCATGTTGCGCGCCAGGTAGCCGGCGAAGATGTCGCCGAAGTTGCCGGTGGGCACCGAGAAGGCCACGGAACGGGCCGGTGCGCCGAGCTGCAGGGCGGCGTGGAAGTAGTAGACGATCTGGGCCATGATCCGCGCCCAGTTGATCGAGTTCACCGCCACCAGGCGGGTGCCTTTCAGGAAGCCCTGGTCGGCGAAGCTGGCCTTGACCATCTCCTGGCAGTCGTCGAAGTTGCCTTCGATGGCGATGTTGTGGATGTTCTCGCCGAGGATGGTGGTCATCTGACGGCGCTGCACCTCGGACACACGGTTGTGCGGGTGCATGATGAAGATGTCGACGTTCTCGCAGGCCTTGCAGCCTTCGATGGCGGCCGAGCCGGTGTCGCCGGAGGTGGCGCCCATGATCACCACGCGCTCGCCGCGCTTGGTCAGCACGTGGTCGAGCAGGCGGCCGAGCAGTTGCAGGGCGAAGTCCTTGAAGGCCAGGGTCGGGCCGTGGAACAGCTCCAGCACCCACTCGTTGCCATTGAGCTGGCGCAGCGGCGCCACGGCGTTGTGGGCGAAGACGCCGTAGGTCTCTTCGAGGATCCTCTTGAAGTCGGCGTCGGAGATGCTGCCGGCAACGAACGGGCGCATCACGCGGAAGGCCAGCTCGTGGTACGGCAGGCCGGCCCAGGAGGCGATCTCTTCGACGGTGAAGCGCGGCAGGTTTTCCGGCACGTAGAGGCCGCCGTCGCTGGCCAGGCCAGCCAGCAGCACGTCTTCGAAGTTCAGCGCGGGCGCCTGGCCGCGGGTACTGATGTAACGCATGGTGTGAAACCTTCGGGTTGGCGGCGGCGCGCAAGCGCCGCCGCGTTCGATTCAGTTCAGTTGTTCGACGCGGATGCGTACGACATTGCCGACGACGTCATCCAGCGCTTCCAGCGCGGTGATGGCTTCGATGATGCGGGACTCGAGCACGCGGTGGGTAACCAGGATCATCGGCACCAGACCGTCATGCTCTTCGACTTCCATCTGCATGATCGATTCGATGTTGATGCCGCGCTCGGAGAGGATGGTCGCCACCTGGGCCAGTACGCCCGGATGGTCCTTGGCCTGGATGCGCAGGTAGTAGGCGCTTTCGCAGGCGTCGATCGGCAGGATCGGGTGGTCGGAGAGCGAGTCCGGCTGGAAGGCCAGGTGCGGTACGCGGTTCTCCGGGTCGGCAGTCATGGCGCGAACCACGTCCACCAGGTCGGCGACCACCGAGGAAGCGGTGGGCTCCATGCCGGCGCCAGCGCCGTAGAACAGCGTGGAGCCAGCAGCGTCGCCATTGACCATGACAGCGTTCATCACGCCGTTCACGTTGGCGATCAGGCGGTCGGCCGGGATCAGGGTCGGGTGTACGCGCAGCTCGATACCGCTGTCGGTACGGCGGGCGACGCCCAGGTGCTTGATGCGATAGCCCAGGGCCTCGGCGTAGTTCACGTCGGCGGTGGTCAGCTGGGTGATGCCTTCGGTGTAGGCCTTGTCGAACTGCAGCGGAATGCCGAAAGCGATGGACGCCAGGATGGTCAGCTTGTGCGCGGCGTCGATGCCTTCTACGTCGAAGGTCGGATCGGCTTCGGCGTAGCCCAGCGCCTGGGCTTCCTTGAGCACGTCGGCGAAGGCGCGGCCCTTCTCACGCATCTCGGTGAGGATGAAGTTGCCGGTGCCGTTGATGATGCCGGCCAGCCAATTGATGCGGTTGGCGGCCAGGCCCTCGCGGATCGCCTTGATCACCGGGATGCCGCCGGCCACGGCGGCTTCAAAGGCGACGATGACACCCTTCTCGCGGGCCTTGGCGAAGATCTCGTTGCCATGCACGGCGATCAGCGCCTTGTTGGCGGTGACCACGTGCTTGCCGTTCTCGATGGCCTTGAGCACCAGCTCATGGGCCAGGGTGTAGCCACCGATCAGCTCGATGACCACGTCGATTTCCGGGTTGTTCGCCACGTCGAAGATGTCGGCAGTAATGGGGGTACTGCCGGTTTCACACTTCGGATTGGGGCGACGGGCGGCAATCTGCGCAACCTCGATACCACGCCCGGCACGGCGGGCAATCTCCTCGGCGTTGCGTTTGAGTACATTGAAGGTACCGCCACCGACGGTCCCCAACCCACAGATTCCCACTTTCACCGGTTTCACGCTGAAACTCCCCATGATTACAGCATCGGGGCGCCTGAGACGCCGATGCCCGCAACGAGGCGGGCATGGGAGCAGGCACCATGTCAGAACAGGCGGACTGCCTGTTCCCTAGTCAAAAGGAACCGAACATTACGAAGCGGTTCCGCATTAGTCAATCAGTGCGCAAGCCGCGCCTTACTTGGCTTCCAGAGCCAGCTTGGCGATCTGGCCGGCCGGCTGGTAGCCCGGCAGCATGGTGCCGTCGGCGAGGATGATTGCCGGGGTGCCCTGCACACCGACCATCTGACCCAGGGCGAACTGCGCGTCCACCGGGTTTTCGCACTTGGCGGCCTTCACTTCCTTCTCGTGGAACATGTCGCTCATGGCCGCCTGGCGGTCCTTGGAGCACCACACGGCCTGCAGCTGGGCATCACCCGGCGAGTTCGGGCCCTGGCGCGGGAAGGCCAGGTAGCGCACTTCGATGCCGCGCTTCTGCAGTTCCGGCACTTCGGCGTGCAGCTTCTGGCAGTACGGGCAGGTGGTGTCGGTGAAGACGGTGATGTGCGCCTTGGTCTCGCCCTTGGCCGGGAACACGACCATGTCCTTGGCGGCGATGGCGTTGATGGTCTTGGCCACGCCGGCGCTCTCGGCCTTCTCGGTCAGGTTGGTCGGCTTGCCGTCCTTCACCTGGTAGATGTTGCCCTGCACGACGAACTGGCCGTCGGCGCTGGCATAGAGGATACGGCCGCCCTTGAGCTGCACCTGGTAGATGCCTTCCAGGGGTCCCTTGGAGATGTTCTCGATGGGCAGGTCAGGCTGCAGGGACTGCAGGGTGGTGCGGATCGCCTGGTCCGGCTCGGCAGCTAGGGCGAGGGTGCTGACGAGGCCAAAAGCCGCGGCAGTCAGAAGTCGGGACAAACGCATGGAAAGCTCCTGATGTCAGTCGGCGAAGACTATCACACCGGACCGGCAAGACCGAGCCAAAGGCTGTAGCCGGAAGCTTCGTTGGGAGTAGTGGTTAAAGCTCTCGGCGCAAAGATCGAACAAGGTGTAGACATCCCTGTCGAGACAACCTGCTCAAGTTCAACCCCAGCCCGGCCATCCATGGCCGGGCGTTCGCGGGGCAACGCATGCGTTGCTAGAGCCCCCGTTCACCCCCACTCACCCACGCGGGTGGTGCTGGGCATGCAGGTCCTGCAGACGGGCACGGGCAATGTGCGTGTAGATCTGCGTAGTAGAGAGGTCGCTGTGCCCCAGCAGCATCTGCACCACGCGCAGGTCGGCGCCGTGGTTGAGCAGATGGGTGGCGAAGGCGTGGCGCAGGGTGTGAGGCGACAGGCTCTTGCCGATGCCGGCGACCTTTGCGTGAAGCTTGATGCGGTGCCAGAAGGTCTGTCGGGTCATCTGCTCGCCGCGCAGGCTGGGGAACAGCACGTCGCTCGGCCGGCCAGCCAGCAGATCGCCGCGGGCCTCGCGCACGTAGCGCTCGATCCAGCGGATCGCCTCCTCGCCCAGCGGCACCAGGCGCTCCTTGCTGCCCTTGCCGAGCACGCGCACCACACCCTGACGCAGATTCACCTGCTCCAGGGTCAACCCGACCAGCTCGCTCACGCGCAGCCCGCAGGCGTATAGAACCTCAAGCATGGTGCGGTCGCGCAGGCCGAGCGGGTCGTCGGTCTCCGGCGCCGCCAGCAGGGCTTCGACATCCGACTCCGACAGCGACTTGGGCAGCGGCTTGCCCAACTGCGGCAACTCCACCAGCAGGGTCGGGTCCTCGGTGATCAGGTTCTCGCGCAGGCAGTAACGGTAGAAGCCACGCAGACCGGACAGGAAACGCGCCGTGGAACGGGCCTTGTAGCCCTCGCCCAGGCGCCAGGCCAGGTGATCGAGGATCACATCGCGGCCAGCGGACTCCAGCACAATGCCGCGCTCGTCGAGCCAGCCATTGAACAGCGCAAGGTCGCTGCCATAGGCACTGCGGGTATTGTCGGACAGGCCCTTTTCCAGCCAGAGGGCATCGAGGAAGCGGTCGATCAGAATATGGGGAACCGGGGTCATTTCAGGCCAGAGCGAAGGAAATTACGGCGCGGGTAGTCTTTCATATCCTCCATCACCCTCACCACTCTTGCGCAGGATGTCGCCGCTCCATGGATGAACACAGCACCTACTACGCCCTCGCCGGTATCGGCGCCGCCTCCCTGGTCAGCCAATGGCTGGCGTGGCGCCTGCGCTTGCCGGCGATCCTGTTCCTGCTGCTGAGCGGCATCCTGGTCGGCCCGGTGCTGCACCTGCTGACGCCGGAAGTCCTGTTCGGCCCACTGCTGTTCCCGTTGGTGTCGCTGGCGGTCGCCCTCGTGCTGTTCGAGGGCAGCCTGACCCTGCACCTGGACGAGTGGAAGGAAATCGGCACGGTGGTGCGGCGCATGGTCACCGTCGGCGCCCTGCTCACCTGGGGCGTGATCGCCCTGGCGACCCACTATCTGCTGGACTTCACCTGGGAGATGGCACTGCTGTTCGGCACCCTGACCCTCGTCACAGGCCCGACGGTGATAGTGCCCATGCTGCGTGTGGTGCGCCCCAACGCCACCATCGCCAACATCCTGCGCTGGGAAGGCATCGTCATCGACCCCATCGGCGCCCTGCTCGCGGTGGTGGTCTACACCTTCATCGCCGCCAGCGACAGCGGCTCGGGCTGGAGCGACAGCCTGCTGACCTTCTTCAGTGTCATCGGCACCGGCATCGTCGCCGGCCTGCTGGGCGGCCAGGCACTGGGCGTGGCGCTGCGCCGCCACTGGCTGCCGGATTACCTGCACAACCTGGCGTCGCTGTCCGTGGTGCTGGGCCTGTTCGTGCTCTCCAACACGCTGATGTCCGAATCCGGACTGCTGGCGGTGACCGTCATGGGCCTGCGCCTGGCCAACATGAAGGGCGTCGACGTCCGGCAGATCCTGCACTTCAAGGAGAACCTCAGCGTTCTCCTGATCTCCGGCCTCTTCCTGCTCCTTGCCGCGCGCCTGGACCTCTCGGCGCTGCTGGGCCTCGGCCCGATCGCCCTGCTGGTGCTGGCGCTGATCCAGTTCGTCGCCCGGCCGCTGAACGTGCTGGTCTCCACCGCTGGCTCGTCACTCAACTGGCGCGAGCGCGCGCTGCTGAGCTGGATAGCCCCGCGTGGCATCGTCGCAGCAGCCGTCTCGGCGATCTTCGCGATTCGCCTGCAGGAGTCCGGACACGCCCAGGCCGGCGTACTGGTGCCGCTGACCTTCCTGGTAATCATCGGCACGGTGATCCTGCAAAGCGCCACCGCCCGCCCCCTAGCGCGCCTGCTGAAGGTGGCCGAGCCGGTGCCTACCGGCTTCCTCATCATCGGCGCCAACCCCGTGGCCCGCGCCGTCGGCACCGGGTTGCAGAATGCCGGGGTGAAGGTGCTGCTCACCGACTCCAGCTGGGAGAACACCCGCGCATCACGCATGGAGCACCTGCCGACCTACTTCGGCAACCCCGCCTCGCAGCACGCGGAGGCCCATCTCGACCTGATCGGCCTGGGCCATCTGCTGGCACTGTCGCCCAACGCCGAACTGAACGCCCTGATGTGCATGAGCTTCCGCCACGAATTCAGTCCCCGCCACCGCTTCATCCTGCCCTCCAGCCAGGACAGCCGTCGCAGCGAGAAGCACCGGGTCAGCGACCGCCACCGCGGTCATCCGCTGGGCCAGACCCTCATCACCTACCCGCAGATGGCCGGGCTGATCGCCCGCGGCGCGGAAGTCCGCTCGACGCTGCTCAGCGACAGCTTCGGCTGGAACGAATACCAGGCGCAGCATGGCCAGCGTGCCTTGCTGCTGTTCGCCCGCGACCCGAGTGGCCGGCTGCACATTGCCAGCCCCGAACAGCCGCTCGCCCCTGCCGGCGGCTGGACGGTGATTGCACTGATCGAGGAAGAGACGGAAAACACCGTGAGTAAGAACGACACCCTGCAGGCCCTGACAACCTGACGGCCGGCCATGTCAGCCTATCTTTAGGCTGGTGACAGAATGTGTCCGAAAGACAATGATTGCACCACGCCATCATAGCGCCCCACGAAGCCCATGCCATGCCTAGTCAACAGAACTCCCGCCTCGGTCAGATCCTTGTCAGCAAGGGCCTGATCACCTCCCATCAGCTGGATAAGGCCATCCAGCTCCAGCTCACCAACGGACTGCGCCTGGGCGAGACCCTGATCCAGCAGGGCTGGATCAGCGAGCGCCAGCTCGGCCGCGCGCTGAAGAAGCAGAACAACCTGCGCCTGGCGGCGACGCTGGTCGCGGCCCTGCTCAGCCCGTTCCAGCTGGCCAGCGCCGATGTACAGCGCCAGGCGCCGACGAGCATCACCCGTCACGAAGCGCCCAAGGGCCTCAAGCCCTTGAGCGATCGCGAGATGAGCGACGTCAGCGCCCAGGGTTTCGACGACACCCTGCAGAGCCTGCTGGTCAGCGCCGAGAGCGGCGATGGCGTCGGCGCCATCAAGCAGCTGTCGCGCCTGGTGATGCCGGTGGTCGACAGCCTCGATGCCGAGACCTCGCTGCATGACGTGCAGTACGACACCGCGCACGCCTCCTCGTCCCTGAACCCGGATGGTTCGATCAACGTGCGCCTGCCCAGCTCCATCGGCGAAGTACGCTTCGACAATATCCGCGTCGCCGGTGCGCCCAAGACCCAGAGCATGGGCAGCCTGAGCCTGCAGAACATCGACCTGTCCCAGGCCTCGCTGAAGATCAGCCTGCGTCACTGAAGGCGATCTGCCATGAAAGAAGGCGCCCGCGGGCGCCTTCTTGCGTTTCAGGCCTCGAAATCGGGCAGGACCGGTACCGGGCGCTTCTCGTCATCGATGGCGACGAAGCTGAACAGCCCGTGGATGGCCTTCTCGCGGCCGTCGGCGGACATGCTCTCGACGAACACTTCCACCTCGACCTTGAGGCTGGTGTTGCCGACCTTCACTACCCGGCCGATCAGCTCGACGATGGAGCCGGCGGGGATCGGGTGCTTGAAGTCGATACGATCGGTGGACACGGTCACCAGCGGCAGGCGGCAGAAGCGCGTCGCGGCGATGAACGAGACTTCGTCCATCCAGGCCAGCGCGGTGCCGCCGAACAGGGTGTTGTGATGGTTGGTGGTGGGCGGGAAGATCGCCTTGGTCACACGGGTTTCGGAAAGCTCCGTACGACGGAGGATTTCCTGTTCTCTGGGGCTCATGCCACTGCTACCTGATGCAATGAGGGTGGCTGCCGGTGCTGCGGGTGTTGTGTTTCTAATGCGCTGCCGGGGGCAGATGGGGTGTCCAATTAAAGAGCGAAAAACACACGGGCAAGAAAAAAGCAGCCCGTGGGCTGCTTTTTTCGGGAACAACCGGCGAATTAGGCCAGTTTTTCCTTGATACGAGCTGCCTTGCCGGACAGTTCGCGGAGGTAGTACAGCTTGGCCTTGCGCACGTCGCCGCGACGCTTGACGCTGATGCTGTCAACCAGCGGGCTGTAGGTCTGGAAGGTACGCTCTACGCCTACGCCGTTGGAGATCTTGCGAACGGTGAAAGCACTGTTCAGGCCGCGGTTACGCTTGCCGATGACAACGCCTTCGAAGGCCTGCAGACGCTGACGGTCGCCTTCCTTCACTTTAACCTGGACGATTACGGTGTCGCCGGGGGCGAACGCCGGAATCTCTTTGCTCATCTGTTCAGCTTCGATCTGCTGAATGATCTTGTTGGTCATTTCGTGCTCCTAAGACCTGCGCTCGGCGCGGGCCATCGATACGTTAACTATCGTTCCGCTGGCGGATGTATTCCTCCAGCAGCTTTTTCTCTTCTCCAGAAAGCGAGCGGCAATCCAGAAGATCGGCACGTCGTTCCCAGGTCCTGCCTAAGGACTGCTGCAAACGCCAGCGCCGGATGTGTTCGTGGTTGCCGCTGAGCAGCACCTCAGGAACACGTTTGTCTGCGTACACCTCAGGTCGGGTGTAATGCGGACAGTCGAGCAGGCCATCCGTGAAGGAGTCCTCCTCGGCGGAGTCCACGTGGCCCAGTGCACCGGGCAACAATCGCGTGACCGCGTCAATCAGCACCATGGCCGGAAGCTCACCCCCGGACAGGACATAATCGCCAACTGACCATTCCTCATCGACATGCTCTTCAATGAAGCGCTCGTCGATGCCTTCGTAACGCCCGGCGATCAGGATCAGTCGCTCCTCGTTCGCCAGTTCCTTCGCGGCCGCTTGCGTGAGCTTGCGACCTTGCGGCGAGAGGTAGATCACCTTCACCGGCCCGCCTGCGGCTTGCCGGGCATCGCCCAGTGCGCCTTCGAGCGGCTTGATTTTCATCACCATGCCGGGACCACCGCCGAAAGGCCTGTCGTCCACCGTCTGGTGACGGTCCTCGGTGTTGCTTCGCGGGTTGAAGCACTGAAGCTGAATCAGCTCCTGCTTGACCGCGCGACTCGTGATGCCATAGTCGCTGATGGCGCGAAACATCTCGGGAAAGATGCTGATAACCCCTATCCACATGGGCTAGAAGTCCGCGTCCCAGTCCACCCGCATCTCGCCGGCTTCCAGGTCTACCGATTTCACGCACTGATCCGTATACGGAAGCAGGCGTTCACGGTCGTCCAGGCTGCCTGCGCAGGGCTTGACTACCATCACATCGTTGGCGCCGGTCTCCAGCATGTGGTCGAGAATCCCGAACAGCTGCCCGTTCTGGTCGATCACCTTGAGACCTTCCAACTGGCTCCAGTAGAACTCGCCATCGTCCAGCACCGGCAGCTCGCTGCGCGGGACCATGATTTCGAATTCAGCGAAGGTGCGGGCGATCTCGCGATCATCCAGTCCCTTCAGCTTCGCGACCAGGACATTGCCCTGCACGCGACCTTGGACCAGTTCAGCCTGTCGAACTTCGTTGCCACGCTTGAGCGTCCAGCGGCGATAGTCCAGCAGGTTGTCCAACGGATCGGTAAAGGAATACACCTTCACCTCACCACGAATACCGTGCACCGATACGATCTTGCCGAGAACAACCATCTCCTCGGCGGGAGCAGGATTCGTGTTCATCGATCTCAGGCAGCCTTGGCGGCTTCCTTGATCAGCTGAGCAACACGCTCAGACGGTTGAGCGCCTTGGCTCAGCCAGTAGTTCAGACGCTCCTGGTTGACCGAGAACTTGAGCTCAGCGCCAGTGGCGACGGGGTTGAAGAAGCCGACGCGCTCGACGAAACGGCCGTCACGAGCGTTGCGGCTGTTGGTCACGGTCAGGTGATAAAACGGGCGCTTCTTGGAGCCGCCACGAGCCAGACGAATGGTTACCATGCGTACGTTGTTCCTATGGTTTGCTTGCAAAAAAGAAATGCAGCCCTCGGGCACATAGCCCGAAAGGCCGCATATTCTATGAGCTAAAGCCACGCGCCGCAAGCCGCAGCGCGTCCGGCCCGCCAGGCGGCGAGCCGTCTGGCCTCACATCTTGGGCATGCCGCCGGGGAACATGCCCCCCATGCCGCGCATCATCTTGGCCATGCCGCCCTTGGCGGTGACCTTCTTCATCATCTTCTGCATCTGCTTGTGCTGCTTGATGAGGCGACCAACGTCCTGCACCTGGGTACCCGAACCCATGGCGATGCGGCGCTTGCGCGAGCCGCTGATCACTTCCGGATCACGGCGCTCGGCGGGGGTCATGGAGTTGATGATCGCCTCCATCTGCTTGAACTGCTTCTCCGCCGCGTTCTGCGCGTTGCCCATCTGCGACAGGTTGACGCCGCCGAGCATCGGCAGCTTGTCCATGAGGCTGCCCAGGCCGCCCATGTTCTTCATCTGTTGCAGCTGATCGCGGAAGTCTTCCAGGTCGAAGCCCTTGCCCTTCTTGATCTTCTTCGCGAGCTTCTCGGCCTTCTCGCGGTCCATGCTCTGCTCGGCCTGCTCGATCAGGCTGAGCACGTCACCCATGCCGAGGATGCGCGAGGCCACGCGATCGGGGTGGAACGGATCGAGCGCTTCGCTCTTCTCGCCCATGCCGAGGAACTTGATCGGCTTGCCGGTGATGGCACGCACGGACAGCGCGGCACCGCCACGGGCGTCGCCGTCGACCTTGGTCAGCACCACGCCGGTCAGCGGCAGCGCGTCATTGAAGGCCTTGGCGGTGTTGGCGGCGTCCTGGCCGGTCATGGCGTCGACCACGAACAGGGTTTCCACCGGCTTGATCGCCGCGTGGACCTGCTTGATCTCGTCCATCATGTCGGCGTCGATGTGCAGACGGCCGGCGGTGTCGACGATCACCACGTCAATGAACTTCAGCTTGGCTTCACGAATCGCCGCTTCGGCAATGGCGACCGGCTTCTGGCTGGTGTCGGACGGGAAGAAGGTCACGTCCAGGTCGTTGGCCAGGGTTTCCAGCTGCTTGATCGCCGCCGGGCGGTAGACGTCGGCGGACACCAGCAGCACGGACTTCTTCTTGCGCTCCTTGAGGAAGCGCGCCAGCTTGCCGGCAGTGGTGGTCTTGCCCGCGCCCTGCAGGCCGGCCATCAGGATGACCGCCGGCGGCGCTGCGTTGAGGTCGAGGTCCTCGTTGGCCGCGCCCATCAGCTCGACCAGTTCGGCCTGGACGATCTTCACGAAGGCCTGGCCCGGGGTCAGGCTCTTGGAAACTTCGGTGCCGACCGCGCGATCCTTGATCTTGGCGACGAAGTCCTTGACCACCGGCAGGGCCACGTCGGCTTCCAGCAGGGCCATCCGCACTTCGCGGAGCGTGTCCTTGATGTTGTCCTCGGTCAGCTTGGCCTTGCCGGTGACGTGGCGCAGCGTTTGCGAGAGGCGATCTGTAAGGTTTTCGAACATGCGCGTTCCTAATCAGCCCGGTCGGGCCTGGGTTTGGCTTGTCAGCAAGCGGCCGATTATAACGAAGTGCGGCCAACGCCAACACCGCCGATGATCCCGATGTGACGGACCGCTTCGCAGGCCAGAAGCGAACTGTTCTCAGCCGCTTTCTAGGCGCAGGCGATCTGTGCCAAACTCACGACCTTTCGGGTCCCCTTTCGAAGGACTGTTCCAAGGACTTATGCAACCTCTGCTGCCCAGCCTGATCGCCGCCGTCCTTTATATCGGCACCACCGCCTACCAGGGTGCAAGCCTGGCCCGCCGCAACCCGCCGCAGAAACCGCTGCTCCTCCTGCTGGGCCTGGTCGCCCTGCTCTGCCAGGCGTACAGCCTGAGCCAGGAGCTGCTGACGCCCGCGGGCCTGGCGCTGGACTTCTTCAACGCCGCCAGCCTGATCTCCGCCGCGGTCACCGCCCTGACCCTGCTGGCGTGCCTGCGCATCCCGGTGCACAACCTGCTGATCTTCCTTTATCCGCTCGGCGCACTGACCACGCTGCTGGCCGTGCTGATGCCCCACGGCACCATCGAGCCGATCAACGAACAGCCCGGCATTCTCGCCCACATCCTGCTGTCGATCCTCGCCTATGGCCTGCTGACCATCGCCGTGGTCCAGGCGCTGCTCCTGCTGGTGCAGGACCATCAGCTCAAGCACAAGCACCCGTCGGGCCTGATCCGCAACTTCCCGCCGCTGCAGACCATGGAAAGCCTGCTGTTCGGCTTCCTCTGGGGCGGCTGGTCGCTGCTCTCGCTGTCGCTGATCTCCGGCTGGCTGTTCGTCGACAACCTGTTCGCCCAGCACCTGGCGCACAAGACCATCCTCTCCTGCTTCGCCTGGGTGGTATTCGGCGTACTGCTGTGGGGCCGCCACCAGCTCGGCTGGCGCGGCCACAAGGCGATCCGCTGGACCCTCGCGGGTTTCTGCCTGCTGATGCTGGCCTACTTCGGCAGCAAGCTGGTCAAGGAATTCATCCTGCACATCTGACGCTAACGGCGGCGCGGATGCGCCGCTGAAGGACCTGCGCGCATGGAAGAGATCCACCCCGGCTACCTGATCGGCCTGCTGGTCTTCCTGATTCTCTGCTCGGCGTTCTTCTCCAGCGTCGAGACCGGCATGCTCAGCCTCGACCGCTACCGCCTGCGCCACCTGTCCAAGAAAGGCAACCGCGGCGCACGGCGCACCAGCTGGCTGCTGCTGCGCACCGACCGGCTGCTGGGCACCATCCTGATCGGCAACAACTTCGTCAATATCATCGCTTCGTCCCTGGCGACCCTGCTGGCGCTGCGCCTGTGGGGCGAGGCCGGCGTGGCGATCACCACCGTGGCGCTGACGCTGATCCTGCTGATCTTCGGCGAAATCACCCCCAAGACCTACGCCGCCCTGCGCCCCGAGCGCGTCGCCTTCCCCGCCAGCCTGCCGCTGATCTGGATGCAGAAGCTGTTCAGCCCGCTGCTCTGGCTGATGACCGGCATCAGCAACCTCCTGCTGCGCATGGGCGGCCTCGACCCGACCCAGCGCGGCAACAAGCCGCTGAGCAATGACGAGCTGCGCAGCGTGGTCACCGACTCCAGCGAGAAGCTCACCAACAACCGCCAGGACATGCTGCTGAGCATCCTCGACCTGGAAAAGATCACGGTGAACGACCTGATGGTGCCGCGCAACGAAGTCCAGGGCATCGACCTGGACGACGAGCTGGAAACCATCATCGGCCAGCTGCGCAACACCACCCACACCCGCCTGCCGGTGTTCCGCAACGACATCAACCAGGTCGAGGGCGTGGTGCACATGCGCCAGATCGCCCGCCTGCTGACCCACAACCAGCTGACCAAGGAAAGCCTCAAGGCCGCGTGCCTGGAGCCCTACTTCGTGCCCGAGAGCACGCCGCTGTCGACCCAGCTGATCAACTTCCAGAAGCAGAAGCGGCGCATCGGCATCGTCGTCGACGAGTATGGCGAGGTGATCGGGATCATCACCCTGGAAGATATCCTCGAAGAGATCGTCGGCGAGTTCAGCAACCAGAACACCCTGCGCAACCCGGACATCCATCCCCAGTCCGACGGCACCTACGTCATCGACGGCTCGGCCAACCTGCGCGACGTCAACCGCGCCCTGGGCTGGCAACTGCCCAGCGACGGACCCAAGACCCTAAACGGCCTGGTCACCGAAGCGCTGGAGCAGATTCCCGACTGCGCGGTGTGTCTGAAGATCGGCCGCTACCGCCTGGAAATCCTCCAGTCCGGCGAAAACCGGGTGAAAAGCGTGCGCGCCTGGTTGCCCGGCGCGCCGCCCAGGGAAGCTCCCTACACCGACGAGCTTGCCTGAGCCGCCCCGCCCGCCCCTATAATCCGGACGGCTTACCCAGCCTCCCGCCTGCGCCCGTCGTTACCCGCGACGCCGCGCCGGCCAGTCAATCGCACGCCCCGCCGAGCCTCGACCCGCGTCGTTGCCTTGCGAAGCAGCCGGCCTCGCCCTGACCCGCCGCGAGCCGCGCCCACCCTGCCCCGATCCCGGGCCGCGCTCGCACTCGCGCCATGGCGATGCCTCAAGAAACGCCGGACACGACCGCCAGAGTCGTCACCGCGCCTGACTGCCAGGGATATTCCCCGTATGACCAGCGCCACCCTCGAAGCCGCACAACCGGCCGAACAGACCAACTCCACCACCCGCGTCGCGGTGGCCAGCTTCATCGGCACCGCCATCGAGTTCTACGACTTCTACGTCTACGCCACCGCCGCCGCGCTGGTGATCGGCCCGGTGTTCTTCCCGCAGACCTCCGGCACTGCCCAGGCCCTCAGCGCCTTCATCACCTTCGGCATCGCCTTCCTCGCCCGCCCACTGGGCTCGGCGCTGTTCGGCCACTTCGGCGATCGCATCGGGCGCAAATCGACCCTGGTGGCCTCGCTGCTGCTGATGGGCATCTCCACCACCCTGATCGGCCTGCTGCCGGGCTACGACAGCATTGGCGCCTGGGCACCGATCCTGCTCTGCGTGCTGCGCTTCGGCCAGGGCCTGGGGCTGGGAGGCGAATGGGGAGGCGCCGCGCTGCTGGCCACGGAGAATGCGCCCAAGGGCCGCCGCGCCTGGTTCGGCATGTTCCCGCAGATGGGCCCGTCGATCGGCTTCCTTGCCGCCAACGGCCTGTTCCTCTGCCTGGCCGTGTTCCTCAGCGAAGAGCAGTTCCGCGCCTGGGGCTGGCGCATCCCCTTCGTGCTCAGTGCCGTGCTGGTCATCGTCGGTCTTTACGTACGCCTGAAGCTGGTGGAAACCCCGGTGTTCGCCAAGGCCATGGAACGCCACGAGCGCTCCAGCCTGCCAATCGCCGAACTGCTGAGCAAACACTGGCGGCCGACCCTGCTGGGCGCCCTGGCGATGGTGGTGTGCTACGCACTCTTCTATATCTCCACGGTTTTCTCGCTGAGCTACGGCGTCAGCACCCTGGGCTACAGCCGCGAGGACTTCCTCGGCCTGCTGTGCATTGCCGTGCTGTTCATGGCGGCTGCGACACCGGTCTCGGCCTGGCTGAGCGACCGCTTCGGGCGCAAGCCGGTGCTGATCGTCGGCACCCTCGCCGCCATCGCCTCGGGCTTCGCCATGGAGCCGCTGCTGAGCCAGGGTTCGTCGGTGGAAGTGGCGGTGTTCCTGTCGCTGGAACTGTTCCTCATGGGCGTGACCTTCGCCCCCATGGGCGCACTCCTACCGGAACTCTTCCCCACCCATGTGCGCTACACCGGCGCTTCGGCGGCCTACAACCTGGGCGGCATCCTCGGTGCCTCGGTGGCGCCATACATCGCGCAGAAGCTGGTGGGCATGGGGGGATTGAGCTGGGTGGGCGGCTACGTGTCGGTCGCGGCAGCGCTCAGCCTGCTGGCCGTGCTGTGCCTGCGCGAGACCCGCGAGGCTGATCTGAACGATATTCGCTGAAGCCCGGACATATAGGCGTACAACCACGTATGGTTGTACGCCCTACGACCGCAACAACACCCGTAGGGCGAATAACCCGGAACGGGTTATCCGCCAAGGCGGCGGAATCCGTTGATCCCGGTGACATCAATGCCTGGCGCCAACACCGACCCTGCCGGCGGATCGCGGGCGTGGCCCGCTCCTAAAGGTCAGGGCTGGACAACCAGCCACTGCGCCAGATGCTCGCCCCAGACCTGATAGCCCAGCGCCGAAGGGTGATAGCCATCGATGGCGAGGAACTGCGGCTGCATCTCCAGGCTGACCCCGCAATAGCCCGCCCCCTGCGCCAGCGCCAGAGCACTGAGCTGGCGATCCAGCAGCGCCCCGCGCCAACCCAGTAATTGCCGCAATAACCAGGGCAACGCGGTGAAGTGCTGCAAAGGTGGCACCGCCGTGCACACCACCCGCGCGCCACGTCCACGGAAGTGCTCGATCAACTGCCCGAGGGAGGCCAGCCAACGCTGGCTGGAGCTGAAGTGCGTGGTGTCGTTGACCCCGAAGACCAGCGCCACGAGGTCGTAATCCTCTCCGGCCACCAGCGGCAGCAGGCGTTCGCAGGCTTCGCCGGCGGTAATGCCGTTCTCCCCCGCCGCACGCCAGGCGACGGGCCGCTGGAGACGACCGGAAAGCGCCAAAGCCAACCGGCCAGCCAACGCGAAATCCAGGCAGGACGCGCCGACGCCGGCGACGGTGGATTCGCCCAGCAACAACAGACGAAAGGGTTCACCGGCATGCTCCGCTCCGGCGAGGCCTTCGCGGACGCCTGCGGCGGGTGCCAGGCGCAAGGCCGTGCGCCGGGTGCGCACGGCCATGGGCAGGGCCAGCGGCAACAGCGGCAACGCCGCCGCCCACCACATCAGCCCCGCCCAGCGGCTCACAGCTCGACTTTGACCGCCTGAGCCGAGCGGGTGGCCTTGGCGCGAGCAGCGTCGATCGACTCATCGCGCGCCAGAGCGACACCCATGCGGCGCTGGCCGTCCACTTCCGGCTTGCCGAACAGGCGCAGCGCGGTGTCCGGCTCGCTCAGGGCGGCGCCGAGGTTGCCGAAGGACACCTGCTGCGACTTGCCTTCCACCAGAATCACTGCCGAGGCGGAATCGCCCATCTGACGGATCACCGGGATCGGCAGGCCGAGGATGGCGCGGGCGTGCAGGGCGAACTCGGAGAGGTCCTGGGAGATCAGGGTGACCAGGCCGGTGTCGTGCGGGCGCGGCGAGACTTCGCTGAACCACACTTCATCGCCCTTGACGAACAGCTCCACGCCGAACAGGCCGCGGCCGCCGAGGGCTTCGGTGACCGCCCTGGCCACGCGCTCGGACTCGGCCAGCGCCTTCGGGCTCATCGCCTGGGGCTGCCAGGACTCGTGGTAGTCGCCCTTCACCTGACGGTGGCCAATGGGCGCGCAGAAGGTGGTGCCGCCGATGTGGCGCACGGTCAGCAGGGTGATTTCATAGTCGAAGTCGATGAAGCCTTCGACAATGACGCGGCCCTTGCCGGCGCGGCCACCTTCCTGGGCGTAATCCCAGGCAGTTTTCAGGTCGGCATCGGACTTGAGCACGCTCTGCCCCTTGCCCGAGGAACTCATGATCGGCTTCACCACGCACGGATAGCCCACGGCGGCGACACCAGCGGCGTAGTCCTCGTAGGTATCGGCGAAGTGGTAGGGCGAGGTCGGCAGGCCCAGCTCTTCGGCGGCCAGGCGACGGATGCCCTCGCGGTTCATGGTCAGCTGGGCGGCACGGGCGGTGGGGATGACGGTGTAGCCTTCGTTCTCCAGCTCGACCAGGGTCGCGGTGGCAATGGCTTCGATCTCCGGCACGATGTAGTGCGGCTTCTCCTGCTCGATCACCGCGCGCAGGGCGACACCGTCGAGCATGCTGATCACGTGGCTGCGGTGCGCGACCTGCATGGCCGGCGCATTCTCGTAGCGGTCGACGGCAATCACTTCGCAGCCCAGGCGCTGCAGCTCGATCGCCACTTCCTTGCCCAGCTCGCCGGAGCCACAGAGCAGTACGCGGGTCGCGCTCGGCGACAGGGGAGTTCCAATACGGGGCATTGCGGGAAACCTCGGGAAGGGAAAGTTCGAAACGGGGTAGCTCTCAGGCGTGCCGGCGCTAGACCAGCACACCCTGCTCGCGGGCGCGCTGGTCGCAACGCTGGAGCACCTCGCGGCGCTCGGCATTGTCCATCAGGCCCCAGCGGGTGATTTCGGCGGCGCTGCGCTGGCAGCCCAGACAGATGTCGGCGTCGTCCAGCGCGCAGACGTGCACGCAGGGCGAAGCGACGGGACGTTCTTCAGTCATCTTCCTGCTCGGCCAGGTCGCGGGCGTAGCGCTGGGCGTTGTGGACGTAATGGGCGGCACTGGCTTCGAGCATCTTCTTCTGCGGCTCGGTCAGCTCGCGCACCACCTTGCCGGGGGAGCCCATGACCAGGGAGCCGTCAGGAATTTCCTTGCCCTCGGGGATCAGCGCGTTGGCGCCGATGATGCAGTACTTGCCGATCTTCGCGCCGTTGAGGATCACTGCGTTGATGCCGATGAGGCTGTAATCGCCCACGGTGCAGCCGTGCAGCATGGCGTTGTGGCCGATGGTCACGCCTTTGCCCAGGGTCAGCGGGAAGCCCATGTCGGTGTGCATGACGGTGCCGTCCTGCACGTTGCTGTGCTCGCCGATATGGATCAGCTCGTTGTCGCCGCGCAGCACGGCGTTGAACCACACGCTGGCGCCGGCGTCGAGACGCACCTTGCCGACCACCGTGGCGTTGGGGGCGATCCAGCTTTCCGGATGGGTTTCGACTCGGGACGAGCCCAGGCGGTACTTCATGGGTTTCTCCTCAGGAGGGGGCCGCTCTTTGTTATCGGGTCTCAGCTCAGCTTGATGAACTTCGACGGCGGCTGGTGCAGGTCGATGCGAGCGTCGTACAGCAGGTTCAGCAGCTCGACCAGCATGATCGCGGACAGGCCCCAGATCTTGTAGCCCTCGAACAGATAGCTCGGGACGTACCAGCTGCGGCCGAAGTAATCGATGCGATGGGTGGTTTCCCGCGGGTCGCCGCGGAAGAACTCCAGCGGCACCTTGAACACGGCGTCGATCTCGCCGTCGTTGGGGCGGTACTCCACGAAATCGGGGACGAAGCCGACGAATGGCTTGACCAGGATACCGTGCCGCGACACCAGGGTGCTCAGCGGCCCGACGACCTCCACCAGTCCCGGTGGCAGGGCGATCTCCTCCTGAGCCTCACGCAGGGCGGTGTGGATCAGGTCCACGTCCTCCGGGTCGCGACGCCCACCGGGGAAGGCAACTTCGCCGCTATGGGTCGAAAGCCCGGTCGCGCGCAGGGTGAGCACGAGCTCTTCCTGGGGAGTGATGGGGAGCAGGACCGCCGCTTCCGGGAAGCTGTGGTCCGTTTCAAGGTCGCTTGGCGTGTGCGTCTGTATGCGTTGGCGCAGCTGGTCCAGCATGCCGAACATCCTGCGGGGGCCGATTCTTCTAATTGAAGGATCATGGCACGAAAGACGCCCCCTGCCCAACCCCCGCCCCTTGCTGGGCCCCGGCGCTGCGCGCAAGATTGGCGCACTTTCCAACCGAGAATCAATAACAAGGAAGCGGCATGAAATTCTGCAGCCAGTGCGGCGCCAGCGTGAGCCTGCGCGTCCCCAGCGGCGACAATCGCCCGCGCTTTGTCTGCGACCAGTGCCAGACCGTGCATTACCAGAACCCGCGCATCGTCGCCGGTTGCCTGCCGGTCTGGGAGGGCAAGATCCTCCTCTGCCGCCGCGCCATCCAGCCGCGCCAGGGCTTCTGGACGCTGCCGGCGGGCTTCATGGAGAACGGCGAGACCCTGGAACAGGCCGCCGCCCGCGAGACCCTCGAAGAGGCCAATGCCCGCGTCCACGGCCTGCAGCTTTATACGGTCTTTGATCTACCGCATATCAGCCAGGTTTATATCTTCTTCCGCGCGGAACTGGCCGACCTGGACTACTCCGCCGGTGAGGAAAGCCTGGAGGTACAACTCTTCGAAGAATCCGACATTCCGTGGGACGAGCTGGCTTTCCCCACCGTGGGCCGTACCTTAGAATATTTCCTGACGGATCGGATCGTTCAGAACTTCCCGATACGCAATGAAGGGATTCTCCCGATGTTTGCACAGAAAAAGAACTAATAAGCTCATATACCGCCTCTAAGGCTTTAGGAACTACCGGGGAACACCACTCGATGCGCTGGTTGATTGCCGTACTTTGTCTGACCTTCGCAGCGTTCTCGCATGCCAACGCGATGCCCACGCTCGACGGTCGTATCGACAAGATTCTCGTGCTCAAGTCCGAGCGCAAACTGAACCTCATCAGCAACGGCAAGGTTCTCAAGACCTATCGCGTGTCCCTGGGCAAGCGCCCGCAGGGCCCGAAGCTGGCCGAGGGCGACAACCGCACACCGGAAGGCTTCTACTGGGTCGACTGGCGCAAGACCAGCGACAAGTACAACCTCTCCATGCACATCTCCTACCCCAATGCCCGCGACGTAGCCAAGGCGCGGGAGAAGAGCCTGTCGCCCGGCGGCATGATCATGATCCACGGCACGCCGATGGATGACGACTACCCCGAGTGGTACTTCTCGACCCTGGACTGGACCAATGGCTGCATCGCCATGACCAACGCCGACATGCGCGAGGTCTGGAGCCTGGTCAAGGACGGCACGCTGATCGAGATCCGCCCCTGACGCGACCACACTGATACCAGTGCTCGTCTGAAACGCCGCCACGGCCCTGCCCTGGCGGCGTTTTTCGTTGTGCGCCGATTATCACCAGCGATCTCTACAAGTCTTTTCTCCAGGGATCCTTCAGACTTTTCGCTGTTTGCGACGCAGATTGCAGTTCGTCGGCCAGCCTCCGGCGATGAGTCAAGTGGCGTTGACGTGGTATTCAAGTGGTATTAGCGTAAATTCCACTACCTCGCCAACGAGCCGACCATGACCCGCCAGCCCGCCCAGATCAGCGCCGAGCAGCGCCTGCAGGCCCTGCGCCCGGACGACACCCTGTCCATCCCGCTCTACCTGCAACTGGCCCGCAGCCTGGAGAGCGCCATCCACGCCGGCCACTGGCGCGCCGAGGAAGCCCTGCCTTCCGAGCGCCACCTCAGCGAATACCTCGGCCTGTCGAGGGTCACCGCGCGCAAGGCATTGGAAGTCCTGCTGGAACAGGGGCTGGTGCATCGCATCCAGGGCTCCGGCACCTTCATCACACCGCGCCTGGAGCAGCCGCTGTCGCGCCTCTCCAGCTTCAGCGAAATGCTTCGCCTCAAGGGCTTCACCCCCAGTTCCACCTGGCTGGAACGCGAGATCAGCCTGCCGACCCATGAAGAAGTGATCCGCCTGGGCCTGTCACCCACCGAGAAGGTCGTGCGTATGAAACGCCTGCGCAAGGCCGACGGCGTGGTCATGGCCATCGAACAGAGCAGCCTGCCGGCGCGCCTGCTCGGCGATCCGGCAGCGGTTGGCGACTCCCTCTACGCCCACCTGGACGCCATCGGCCGCCCGGTGGTCCGCGCCCTGCAACACGTGCAGGCGGTCAATGCCTCGGTCGAGGAGGCCGCGCTGGTGGGCATCCGGCCCGGCACCGCGATGCTGCTGATGACCCGTATCGGTTACCTCGAAGACAACACTGCCATCGAGCTGACCGACACCTACTGCCGCAACGACTACTACGACTTCGTCGCCGAACTGCGGCGCTGATCCGGGACGACTCCCATGCTCGAAGGCAACATCCTCACCCCCCAGGGCTGGATCGTGGGCCACCTGCACCTGCAGGAAGGCCGCATCCAGCGCATCGAAGGCTCTCTTGGCGATCCGTCGCACAACGACCTGCCCTACCTGCTGCCCGGATTCATCGACCTGCACGTCCACGGCGGCGGCGGTCACGACATCATGGAAGGCGCCGCGGCCTTTGCCGCCATTGCCCGCACGCACCTGCGCTTCGGCACCACCTCGCTGCTCGCCACCACCATGACGGCGCCGCGCGACGAGATCGCCGGCGTGCTTGGTGCTCTGGGCGACTACTGCCAGGCTCCGCGCGGCAAGGCCGCACGCGTGCTGGGCGTGCATCTGGAAGGCCCGTTCATCAACTCCGGCAAGCTCGGTGCGCAGCCCAACTTCGCCCATGCCGCGGTGCTGGACGAAGTGGACGAGTTCCTCCGCCTGGCGCCGATCCGGGTCGTCACCATCGCCCCGGAAATCGCCGGCCACCTGCCGCTGATCAGCGCGCTGGTCGAGCGCGGCGTGCGCCTGCAGATCGGCCATACGCTGGGCAGCTACGAGGACGGCGTGGCCGCCATGGAAGCCGGTGCCACCAGCTTTACTCACCTCTACAACGCCATGACCGGCCTGCACCACCGCGAGCCCGGCATGGTCGGCGCCGCGTTGGCCCATGCGCGATTCGCCGAGCTGATCCCCGACCTGCTGCACGTGCACCCCGGCGCGATCAAGGTCGCCCTGCGCTCGATTCCGTGCCTGTACTGCGTGACCGATTCCACCGCCGCCGCCGGCATGCCCGACGGCGAATACAAGCTGGGCAGCCACACCGTCACCAAGTGCCTGGGCGGCGTCCGCCTGCCCGATGGCACCCTGGCCGGCAGCACGCTGACCATGGACCAGGCGCTGCGCAACCTGGTGAAGATCGGCCTGCCCATCGCCGAAGCCTCCCAACGCCTCTCGCAGTTCCCCGCCGACTACCTGGGCATCGCCGAGCGCGGTCGCCTCACCCCCGGAGCCTGGGCCGACATCGTGCGCCTGGACCGTTCCCTGACCCTCGAGACCGTCTGGGTCGAAGGAGACCAGCTTGACCTCGCTGATGCTTGAAGAAGCGCTGTCCGCCACCGACGTGGTCGCGCGCCAGCTCACCGTGCTGGACAGCAGCCTGCCGGAGCTCGGCGAGCGCCTGCGCGCCGCCGCGCCGAAGCTGGCGATGACCGTCGCCCGTGGCAGCTCCGACCACGCCGCCAGCTACTTCGCCTACCTGACCATGCAGCACGCCGGCCTGCCGGTGGCTTCGCTGCCGATGTCGGTGGTGACCCTGCGCCAGGCGCCGCTGCAGGTGGACGGTCAGGTCGCCTTCGCCTTCTCCCAGTCCGGCCAGAGCCCGGACCTGGTCGACACCCTGAGCCGCCTGCGCGAGCGCGGCGCCCTCAGCGTCGCCCTGGTGAACGCCGAAAACTCGCCGCTGCAAGCTGCCGCCGAATTCACCGTGCCGCTGTGTGCCGGCCCCGAACGCAGTGTCGCTGCCACCAAGAGCTTCATCGCCACCCTCAGCGCCGCCACCCGCCTGCTGGCCCATTGGCAATGCGACCAGGCCCTGCTCGAAGCGGGAACCGGGCTTGCCGCCGACCTCCGGCGCGCCGCAGCCCTCGACTGGACGTCAGCCGTCACAATCCTGCGCGACTGCGAGCGGCTCATGGTGATCGGCCGTGGCACCGGTTTCGCCGTGGCCCAGGAGGCGGCGCTGAAATTCAAGGAAACCTCGGCGATCCAGGCCGAGGCCTTCAGCAGCGCCGAAGTCCGCCACGGCCCGATGGCCCTGGTGGACGAGCACTACCCGCTGCTCATCCTCGCCCCGCGCGGCCCCGAGCAGGCCGGCCTGCTGGCTCTGGCCGACGACATGCGCCAGCGCGGCGCCCGCGTCCTGCTGGCCGCCCCGGACGATGTCGCCGGGCGTGACCTGCCGCTCGCCATCGCCGCCCACCCGGCGCTGGACCCGATTCTGGCGATCCAGAGTTTCTACGTCATGGCCGCCGGCTTGTCCGAAGCACGCGGCATGAACCCGGACCAGCCGCGGCACCTGAGCAAGGTCACCCGCACCCACTGAGCGCAGCCACCATGAACAACAACAATCTGGCCCTCAAAGCCCCCTTGAGCGGGCCTGTGATGCCGCTCAGCCGGGTCCCCGATCCGGTGTTCTCCAGCGGCGCAATGGGCGACGGCATCGCCATCGACCCGCTGAACGACTGCCTGCATGCCCCCTGCGCCGGCGTCGTCATGCATGTCGCGCGCACCCGCCATGCCGTGACCCTGAAGGCCGACAATGGCGCCGAACTGCTGCTGCACCTGGGCCTGGACACCGTCCAGCTGCAGGGCGAGGGCTTCGAAGCGCTGGTGCAGGAAGGCGCACGGGTCAGCGAAGGCCAGCCGCTGCTGCGCTTCGACCTGGACAAGGTGGCGCGCGGCAGCAAGAGCCTGATCACGGTGCTGATCGTCACCAACGGCGAAGGCTTCCAGCTGCGCCCACTGACCACTACTTCGGTGGACGTCGGCTCGCCGCTGCTGCAACTCAGCCGGACCGGTATGGCGCCTGCATCCAGCGGACAACACGTTGGCGGCGGTGAAAGCCGTGGTCGCGTCCGTGTGGCGCTGCACGGTGGTCTCCACGCCCGCCCCGCCGCCCTGCTGCGCAAGACTGCACAGGAATTCTCCAGCCGCGCCGAACTGTGTTTCGGCGAGCGTAGCGCCAGCGTCGACAGTCTGGTCGGCATCATGGGTCTGGGCGTCGCCGAGCAGGATGAAGTGGAAGTGATCTGCCGCGGCCAGGACAGCGAAGCGGCGCTCCACGCCCTCTTGAAAACCCTGGGCAACGCCGATGGCGAACCCCACTTGCTACCTCTCGCTGCGGTCCCGGTATCAGCGCCGCGAGGCGCCGACGAGCCCGGCGTACTGGGTGGCGTCTGCGCATCCCCCGGCTTGGCCAGCGGCCCGCTGGTGCGCCTGGGCGCCATCCAGCTTCCGCAGGACGCCGGAGATTCCCGGCCAGACGAACAGCACCGCGAACTGGATCAGGCGCTGGAACGGGTTCGCGATGACGTTCGCGCCACGCTGCAACGGGCCGGGAAACAAGGTCACGCGGACGAGGAAGCGATCTTCTCCGCCCACCTCGCCCTGCTGGAAGACCCCGGTCTGCTGGATGCCGCCGACCTGCTGATCGACCAGCGCGTCAGCGCCGCCCACGCCTGGCACCGCGCCGTGCAGACGCAATGCGGCATTCTCCAGGCGCTCGGCAACCCGCTGCTGGCCGAGCGCGCCAACGACTTGCGCGACCTGGAGAAACGCGTTCTGCGCGTCCTCCTCGGCAACGAGGGCGAACCGCCGGTCCCGGCCGGCAGCCTGGTGGCCGCCCATGAAATCACCCCGTCCGACCTCGGCCCGCTGGTGCGTGCCGGTGCTGCCGGCCTGTGCATGGCCGAGGGCGGCGCCACCTCCCACGTCGCCATCCTCGCTCGCGCCAAGGGCCTGCCCTGCCTGGTAGCCCTCGGCCCGCAACTGCTGGAGCTGGAAGAAGGCCGAACGCTGGTGCTGGATGCCGATCATGGCCGACTGGAATACAGCCCCAGCGCCGAACGGATCACCCAGGTCGCCGCCCTGCGTGAACAACGCCAGCACGCCCGCGAACGCCAGCGCGCGCAGGCCCAGCAACCGGCCCTGACCCGCGACGGCAAGTCCATCGAGGTCGGCGCCAACGTCGCCAACCCGGAAGAAGCGGCCGAAGCCTTCACCGCCGGAGCCGACGGCGTCGGCCTGCTGCGTACCGAGTTCCTCTTCCTCGACCGCCAGCGGGCGCCGAACGAGCAGGAGCAGCAGCGCGCCTACCAGGACGTACTGGACGCCATGGGCCAGCGCCGAGTGATCATCCGCACCATCGACGTTGGCGGCGACAAACACCTCGCCTACCTGCCGCTGCCCGCCGAGGAAAACCCGGCACTGGGCCTGCGCGGCATCCGCCTCGGCCAGGCGCTGCCGCAGCTGCTCGACCAGCAATTGCGCGCACTGCTGCAGGTCTCTCCGCTACACCGCTGCCGCGTGCTGCTACCCATGGTCAGCGAAGTGAACGAGCTGATCGCCATCCGCCAGCGCCTGGACCAGTTGGCGCAGGAACTGGGCATCGAGCAACGCCCCGAACTGGGCGTGATGATCGAGGTGCCGTCCGCCGCCCTGCTGGCCGACCAACTGGCCGAGCATGCCGACTTCCTCTCCATCGGCACCAACGACCTTTCGCAATACGCCCTGGCCATGGACCGCTGCCACGCCGGGCTCGCCGCGCGCATCGACGCGCTGCACCCGGCGCTGCTGCGGCTGATCGCCCAGACCTGCGCCGGAGCCGCCCGCCATGGCCGCTGGGTCGGCGTCTGTGGCGCCCTGGCTTCCGAGGCGCTGGCCACGCCGGTACTGATCGGCCTGGGCGTGCAGGAACTCTCGGTCAGCCCTGGACTGGTCGGCGAGATCAAGGCGCGGGTCCGTGAACTCGATGCCGAGGACTGCCGCCAACGCAGCCAGGAACTGCTGGCCCTGGGCAGCGCCCGCGCCGTGCGGGAAGCCTGCTCGCGCCTGTGGCCGCAACCCTGACGCCCCAGAACAAGAATCGGAGTCCCGCCATGACCACTGAGCTGATCCAGACCGCACAAGGCCCGCGCCAACTACTCGCGCAATTGTACAGCGCCTTCATCGAAACCCTGCAGCGCCTGGGCCGCGCCCTGATGTTGCCGATCGCCATCCTGCCGATCGCCGGCCTGCTGCTGCGCCTGGGCGACAAGGACCTGCTGAACATCCTGCTGATACACGATGCCGGCAACGCGATCTTCGCCAACCTGGCGCTTATCTTCGCCATCGGCATCTCCGTCGGCTTCGCCCGCGACAACAACGGCACCGCAGGCCTGGCGGGCGCCGTGGGTTACCTGGTGATGATGTCGACGCTCAACGCCATCGACCCCGGCATCAACATGGGTGTGCTCTCGGGCATCATCAGCGGCCTGGTGGCCGGCGCGCTGTACAACCGCTTCAAGGACATCGCGCTGCCGCAGTACCTGGCGTTCTTCGGCGGTCGGCGCTTCGTGCCCATCGTCACCGGCCTCGCCGCGCTGGGCCTGGGTGTGCTGTTCGGGCTGGTCTGGCCGCCCATCCAGCATGTCATCGACGACCTGGGCAACCTGCTGGTGGGCAGCGGCAGCTTTGGCGCCTTCGCCTTCGGCGTGCTCAACCGCCTGCTGATCGTCACCGGCCTGCATCACATCCTCAACAACCTGATGTGGTTCGTCTTCGGCGCCTTCACCGATCCGGAAACCGGCCGGCAGATCACCGGCGACCTCGCCCGCTACTTCGCCGGCGACCCGAAGGGTGGCCAGTTCATGGCCGGCATGTTCCCGGTGATGATGTTCGGCCTGCCCGCCGCGTGCCTGGCGATGTACCGCAACGCCCGCCCGGAACGGCGCAAGCTGGTCGGCGGCCTGCTGCTGTCGATGGCGTTGACCGCCTTCCTCACCGGCGTGACCGAACCCATCGAGTTCGCCTTCATGTTCCTGGCGCCGCTGCTGTACCTGCTGCACGCGCTGCTGACCGGGTTGTCGATGGCCATCACCGACCTGCTGAACATCCGCCTGGGCTTCACCTTCTCCGGCGGCGCCATCGACCTGGCGCTGGGCTGGGGCAAGTCCACCAACGGCTGGATGCTCTGGCCGCTGGGCCTGTGCTACGCCGCCGCCTACTACTTCGTCTTCGATTTCTGCATCCGCCGCTTCCAGCTGAAGACGCCCGGCCGCGAGGAGATCGACGAAAGCACCGACAGCGAACCGACCGCCAGCTCCTCCGAGCAGCGCGCACCGGCCTTCATCAAGGCGCTGGGCGGCGCCGCCAACCTGGAAGTGGTGGACGCCTGCACCACCCGCCTGCGCCTGAAGCTGACCGACCGCAGCAAGGCCTCGGACACGCAGCTCAAGGCGCTGGGCGCGATGGCCGTGGTCCGCCCCGGCAAGGCCGGAAGCCTGCAGGTGGTGGTCGGCCCGGAAGCCGACAGCATCGCCGACGAGATCCGCCGCGTGCTGCCGGCGGGCATCCTGCAGGAGAGTGCAGTCCAACCCGTCAGCGAGGATTCGGAGCTACCGCCCGCGGAACTCGTCTCGTCGCAGGAAGCCGGTGAATGGCTGCAGGCGCTGGGCGGCCAGGGCAACCTGCGCAGCGTGGAGACCGTCGCGCTGACACGCTTGCGGGTGGCCGTGAAGAACGGTGAGCAGTTGCAGCGGAGCCGCCTCGCCGAACTGGGTTGCGAGGGCGTCGGCCAGGTCGCCGAAGGCGTCTATCACCTGCTCGTCGGGACGCGCGCGGGGGCGCTGGGACAAGCCTTCGGCAGCTTGCGCGGCTGACAGCGGAGCATGAAAAAGGCGCCTGCGGGCGCCTTTTTTGGGTCAGAACACCATGTCTGACAGCCGCCAGACCTCGAAGGCCGGCGTCTCGTACGGGTGGGCCTGCTTGAGGGCCTTGACCGAGTCATGGATCAACTCGTCGGCCACCACCATCTCCACCTTCCATTCGGCGACCTGCTCGACACTGCCGGCCTGGCCGATGTAGGGGTTGCTGCCCTGCAAGGGGCGGAACTGTCCCTGTCCGAGTGCCTGCCAGCAACAGCTGTCATAGGCACCGATGCGTCCTGCACCGGCGGCGAACACCGCTTTCTTGACCGGTTCCAGATGGCTTTCCGGAACGTAGAAACTCAGTTTGTACATCGGAGGCTCCGATCGAAACAGGGACACAGCCGTGACAAAGAGCGCCACGGGTGACAAATCCTGCCACAAATAGTGGCACTTTGCCTCTTATGACTTGCAGGTCATCGTGGAAGTTCGACCGTCCGGTTCCGGGCTTGTTCGCCTGCGGAGGACTTTGTACGAAATCTGTGACGGACTTCGATCTCACCGACCGGCGAAGCGACGCCACCGCTCTTTCAGACCTGGCGCCGCCGGGGCGTGGGAACCGTCGCAGAACGGCAACTTCGCCGACAGTCCGCAACGGCACAGCAGCAGATGTCGCTCGCGCCCGATCGTCAGCTCCAGCGAGTCGGTACAGCTCACCGCGGCATCCGGCAGGCTGGCGCACTGCCCGCAGCGGCACAGGCGCAGAACCTGTCCCGGCTCGACTGCGCGAACCTCCGGCAGCCTCTCGTCATCAGCCAAGGTGCCCCTCCTCGATGGCCGGACAAAGAAAAAGGGGAAAGCCGAAGCTTTCCCCTTTCCCGTGTCGCATCAGACCGGACTCAGCCGACCCAGACGCGGGCGTTGCGGAACATGCGCATCCAGCCGCCGTCCTCTTCCCACTCGTCAGGACGCCAGGAGTTCTGCACGGCGCGGAACACGCGCTCCGGGTGCGGCATCATGATGGTGACGCGGCCGTCGCGGCTGGTCAGGCCGGTGATGCCACGCGGCGAGCCGTTCGGGTTGGCCGGGTAGCTTTCGGTGACCTTGCCCAGGTTGTCGACGAAACGCAGGGCCACGGTGCCGGACAGATCGGACTCCAGCAGCGCTTCCTCGCTCTCGAACTCCGCATGGCCTTCGCCGTGGGCGATGGCGATCGGCATGCGCGAACCGGCCATGCCCTGCAGGAAGATCGACTGCGATTCCTGTACCTGGACCATCGCCACGCGCGCTTCGAACTGCTCGGAACGGTTGCGCACGAAGTGCGGCCAGAACTCGGTGCCAGGGATCAGCTCGTGCAGGTTGGACATCATCTGGCAACCGTTGCACACGCCGAGGGCGAAGCTGTCCTTGCGCTCGAAGAAGGCCTGGAAGCCATCACGGGCACGGGCGTTGAACAGGATCGACTTGGCCCAGCCTTCGCCGGCGCCCAGTACGTCGCCGTAGGAGAAGCCGCCGCAGGCCACCAGGCCCTTGAACTGCTCCAGGCTGACGCGGCCGGAGAGGATGTCGCTCATGTGCACGTCGACGGCGGCGAAGCCGGCGCGGTCGAAGGCCGCAGCCATTTCCACCTGACCGTTGACGCCCTGCTCACGCAGGATGGCGATCTGCGGGCGCACACCCTTCTTGATGTAGGGCGCGGCGATGTTGTCGTTGACGTCGAAGCTCAGTTTCACCGACAGGCCGGGGTTGTCTTCTTCCAGCAGGCCGTCGAATTCCTGGTCGGCGCAGTCGGCGTTGTCGCGCATGCGCTGGATGCGGTAGCTGGTCTCGCTCCAGATGCGCTGCAGGTTGCGACGCTGGGCACTGAAGACGCGCTCGCCATTGAAGGACAGCTCGATGTCGGCGCCACTGGCCGGCTGGCCGATGACCGCCACACAGTCTTCCAGGCCGGCGGCGCTGAACTGCGCCAGCACTTCCGGGGTAGCCGCAGAGCGAACCTGAATCACGGCGCCCAGTTCTTCGTTGAACAGGGCGGCGGTCAGCTCGTCACGGCTATCGGCCAGCGCGTCGAGGTTCAGGTCCAGGCCGCAATGACCGGCAAAGGCCATTTCCACCACGGTGGCCATCAGGCCGCCGTCGGAACGGTCGTGGTAGGCCAGCAGGTGGCCGTCGGCGTTCAGGCCCTGGATCACGGCGAAGAAGGCTTTCAGGTCTTCGGCGTCGTCGACGTCCGGAGCGGCGCGGCCGATCTGGCCGTTGACCTGGGCGAGGATCGAGCCGCCCATGCGGTTCTTGCCACGACCGAGGTCGATGACGATCAGGTCGCTCTCGCCCTTGTCCAGGCGCAGCTGCGGGGTCAGGGTCTTGCGCACATCGTTGACCGGGGCGAAGCCGGAGATGATCAGCGACATCGGCGAGGTGACGCTCTTCTCGGCGTCGCCATCCTGCCAGCGGGTCTTCATGGACATGGAGTCCTTGCCCACCGGGATGGTGATGCCCAGCGCCGGGCACAGCTCCATGCCGACAGCCTTGACGGTGTCGTACAGGCGCGCGTCCTCGCCCGGGTGGCCGGCAGCGGCCATCCAGTTGGCGGAGAGCTTGATCTCGGAGATCTTGTCGATGCTCGCAGCGGCCAGGTTGGTGATGGTCTCGCCGATCGCCATGCGGCCGGAGGCCGGGGCGTCGATCACGGCCAGCGGAGTACGCTCGCCCATGGCCATGGCTTCACCGGTGTAGACGTCGAAGCTGGTGGCGGTGACGGCGCAATCGGCCACCGGGACCTGCCACGGGCCGACCAGCTGGTCGCGGGCAACCAGGCCGGTGATGGTGCGGTCGCCGATGGTGATCAGGAAGTTCTTGCTGGCCACGGCCGGGTGACGCAGCACGCGCTCGGTGGACTCGGTGAGGTCCAGGCCGGCAGCGGCGAAGTCATCGCCCAGTTCGGCTTCGCGGGTGACCGAACGGTGCATGCGCGGCGGCTTGCCGAGCAGCACTTCGAGCGGCATGTCCACCGGCTTGTTGCCGAAGTGGCTGTCGGCGACGGTCAGCTGCATCTCTTCGGTGGCTTCGCCGACCACGGCGAACGGGCAGCGCTCGCGCTCGCAGATGGCCTTGAAGGTCTCGAAGTCGGCGGCGTCCACCGACATCACGTAGCGTTCCTGCGACTCGTTGCACCAGATTTCCAGCGGGCTCATGCCCGGCTCGTCGTTGGGCACGTTGCGCAGTTCGAAGCGACCGCCACGGCCGCCGTCGTTGATCAGTTCCGGCAGGGCGTTGGAGATGCCGCCCGCGCCCACGTCGTGGATGAACTTGATCGGGTTGTTCTCGCCCATCTGCCAGCAGCGGTCGATGACCTCCTGGCAACGGCGTTCCATTTCCGGGTTCTCGCGCTGCACCGAGGCGAAGTCCAGGTCAGCGGCGGAGGCGCCGGTGGCCATGGAGGAAGCGGCACCGCCGCCCAGGCCGATCAGCATGGCCGGGCCGCCGAGCACGATCAGCTTGGCGCCGACCGAGATCTCGCCCTTCTGCACGTGGTCTTCGCGGATGTTGCCCATGCCGCCGGCAATCATGATCGGCTTGTGGTAACCGCGGACTTCCTCACCACGCGGGGTGGCGATGGCCTGCTCGAAGGTACGGAAGTAGCCGGCCAGGTTCGGGCGGCCGAATTCGTTGTTGAACGCGGCGCCGCCCAGCGGGCCTTCGATCATGATGTCCAGCGGGGTGACGATGCGCTCGGGCTTGCCGTAGGGCACTTCCCAGGGCTGCTCGAAACCGGGGATGTTCAGGTTGGAGACGGTGAAGCCGACCAGGCCGGCCTTGGGCTTGGCACCACGACCGGTTGCGCCTTCGTCGCGGATCTCACCGCCGGAGCCGGTGGAGGCGCCGGGGAAGGGAGCGATGGCGGTCGGGTGGTTGTGGGTCTCCACCTTCATCAGGATATGCACCGGCTCTTCGCTGGCACCGTACTGGCGGGTCTCGGCGTTCGGGTAGAAGCGGCCGGCGACGTAGCCCTTCATGACCGCGGCGTTGTCCTTGTAAGCGGACAGCACACCCTCGCGGTGCATTTCATAGGTGTTCTTGATCATGCCGAACAGGCTCTTGTCCTGAGCCTGGCCGTCGATGTCCCAACTGGCGTTGAAGATCTTGTGGCGGCAGTGTTCGGAGTTGGCCTGGGCGAACATCATCAGCTCGACGTCGTGCGGGTTGCGGCCCATCTCGACGAAGCTTTTCACCAGGTAGTCGATCTCGTCTTCGGCCAGGGCCAGGCCCAGCTCGAGGTTGGCCTTCTCCAGCGCGGCGCGACCGCCGGCAAGGATGTCGACCACGGTCAGCGGCTTGGGCTGGGCGTGGCTGAACAGGGCCGAAGCTTCTTCGAGCTGGTTCAGCACCAGCTGGGTCATGCGGTCGTGCAGGCGGGCAGCAACGGCTTGCGCGTCGGCCTCGCTCAGCTCGCCGGTGACGTAGTAGGCGATGCCGCGCTCGAGGCGCTCGATCTTCGCCAGGCCACAGTTGCGGGCGATGTCAGAGGCCTTGCTCGACCAGGGCGAGATGGTGCCGAAGCGAGGGAGAACCAGGAACAGACGGCCGGCGGGCTCCTGCACGGGGACGCTCGGACCGTATTTCAGCAGGCGCGCCAGGACTTGTTCTTCCTCGGCGTTGAGGGCTCCGGTGACCTCGGCGAAGTGCGCAAACTCGGCATACAGCCCGGTGACGGCGGGTACATGCTGGGTCAGCAGGTCGAGCAGTTTGCCGTGGCGGAAAGCGGAAAGGGCGGGAGCACCGCGCAGGATCAGCATTGTCGGAACAGCCTCTGGAGACGGGGAAGTGTGTGGGGCCGGACGGGCCGGCCCACAGAGGCCGTGCATTCTACCGTAAAGCGCAGCCCGGCGGCAGCTTTCAAGTACCTTCCTTGCCACTGCTCCGGCGGAAATCGCCATTCATCTTCGAAGGCCTTCGAGCGGCCTAGGAAAAATCCCAGCCCTGCGGCCTTCAGCAGGAAAAATGCCGACGAACGGCGCCCCAGCTAGCAGAGAAGCTTCGAGCTGTCGAGATATGGCGCACAACGGCCTTTGCGTATACTGCCCTGATGCTTGCCCTGACTGTGTCCCGTGTGCGCTGCACCGCCTGGATCTTGGCGACCTGTATCTTTCTGCTGCTTTCCGGCTGTAGCGAGGCGAAAGCCCCGACGGTCCTCGAGCGCGTGCAGAAGGACGGCGTGCTGCGCGTGATCACCCGCAACAGTCCGGCCACCTACTTCCAGGACCGCAACGGCGATACCGGCTTCGAGTACGAGCTGGCCAAGCGCTTCGCCGACAGCCTGGGTGTGCAGCTGCAGATCGAAACCGCCGACAACATCGACGACCTCTATGACCGCATCGGCCGCGACGGCGGACCGAACCTGGCGGCCGCCGGCCTGACGCCGGGCGGCGAACGCGATACCCAGGTGCGCTACTCGCACTCCTACCTCGACGTCACCCCGCAGGTCGTCTACCGCAACGGCGCGCAGCGCCCTACACGCCCCGACGACCTGGTGGGCAAGCGGATCGTCGTACTCAAAGGCAGCAGCCATGCTTCACAGCTGGCCGAACTGAAGAAGCAGTACCCCAAGCTGGAATACCGCGAATCCGACGCCGACGAGATGGTCGACCTGCTGCGCATGGTGGACGTCGGCGAGATCGACCTGACGTTGGTGGATTCCAACGAACTGGCGATGAACCAGGTGTACTTCCCCAACGTGCGCGTCGCCTTCGACCTCGGCGATGCCAAGGGCCTGGCCTGGGCGCTGCCGGCCGGCGATGACAACAGCCTGATCGAGAAGGTCAACGCCTTCCTCGACAAGGCCAAGCAGGACGGCCTGCTGCAACGTCTGAAGGACCGTTACTACGGCCACGTGGACGTCCTGGGTTATGTCGGTGCCTACACCTTCGCCCAGCACCTGCAGCAGCGCCTGCCCAAGTACGAACCGCACTTCCGCCAGAGCGGCACCAAGCTCGAGGCCGACTGGCGCCTGCTGGCCGCCATCGGCTACCAGGAATCCATGTGGCAGCCCGACGCGACCTCCAAGACCGGCGTGCGCGGCCTGATGATGCTGACCAACCGCACCGCCCAGGCCATGGGCGTGGCCAACCGCCTGGACCCCAAGCAGAGCATCCAGGGCGGCAGCAAGTACTACGTACAGATCAAGGACGAGCTGCCCGACAGCATCAAGGACCCGGACCGCATGTGGTTCGCCCTGGCCGCCTACAACATCGGCGGCGCTCACCTGGACGACGCCCGCAAGATGGCCGAGCAGGAAGGCCTGAACCCGAACAAGTGGCTCGACGTAAAGAAGATGCTGCCGCGCCTGGCGCAGAAGCAGTACTACCGCAAGACGCGCTACGGCTACGCGCGCGGCGGCGAGACCGTGCACTTCGTGCAGAACGTGCGCCGTTACTACGACATCCTCACCTGGGTGACCCAGCCGCAGATGGAAGGCGGCCAGCTCGCCGAAAGCGGCCTGCACCTGCCGGGCGTGAACAAGACCAAGCCCAACGACGATGACGATGGGCGGGATCAGAAGCTCTGAGGCAGCCCTTCAGAGCACCTCCTGCGTAGCCCTTTCCCCGAACTCCCCCGCCCTTACGCCCCCCAGCCGCGTCTGCGCAAAGCACGTGCCTCACTGCGACGTGGGTTTGTTGGTGATGGATTTCGCGGACAAGGTCCGCTCCTACGGGAAGTGACGTGCCGTGCGGTTCGCGAGCAAGAACTAGGCGTCCCCCCTCGATCCTACGAAGAGCCAACGCCCCGCCCGCCCCTGGCTTTGGCTCTTGATGACTTCCAGGGAAGTATCCGCGCATGCCGAATGGCCCCTTTCAGGAGGCCTCGTTGAATTGGAATTTCAGGGGTTGAGCGACATGGATGTCGCGAGAGCCGCGATGGGCCAGGGATGGCCCTTCGCGGCGTGCCCCTGAAATTTCGATTCAACGAGGGTATTTTTCGCCTAGGCGAAAACCGGATGGGGGGCAAGACCTTTTGGTTCCTTTTGGGGCGCTTGCCAAAAGGGACTCGCCGAGAGGCGAAACCAGATACATCCGCGCACTCCCAAGCGACGCAGTACACCTAAACAAGGTTTACCGCATCGCCAAGGAAGAAGTGCTCAGCCCTTGCGCCGCGCCTTGAAGAACGCCGACAACATCGCACTGCACTCCTCCCCCAACACCCCACCTTCCACCAGCACCCGGTGGTTGAGGAAGTCCTGTTCGAAGAAGTTGCCACGGCTGACCACCACGCCGGACTTCGGCTCGGTGGCGCCGAACACCACGCGCTGGATGCGCGAGTGCACCAGCAGGCCGGCGCACATGCTGCAGGGTTCGAGGGTCACGTAGAGGGTACTGCCGGGCAGGCGGTAGTTCTGCGCGGCGGAGGCGGCTTCGCGGATGGCGACCATCTCGGCGTGGGCGCTGGGATCATGGGAGGTGATCGGCTGGTTGAAGCCACGCCCGATGACCTGCCCATCCAGCACCAGCACGGCTCCCACCGGTACTTCGCCCAGGGCCGCGCCCTGCTCGGCCAGCACCATGGCTTCGCGCATGAAGGGGATGTCCCGGCTGCGGTCGATGACCGGCGCCAGCCCCTTCACCGTCGGGTGCCCCTTGCTGTTGGTCAGCCGCACCATGCCTCGCCCACCGCGATGGTTCCCATCAGCCCGGTCTCCATGTGATCGATCACGTGGCAGTGGAACATCCACAGGCCGGGGTTATCCGCCACCAGCGCCACGCGTGCCGTCTCATTCTTGCCCAGCAGGTAGGTATCGGTGAAATACGGGATGATCTCCCGACGATCGGAATCCAGCACCTTGAACGCCATGCCGTGCAGGTGGATCGGGTGCTGGTACTGGGTCATGTTGCGCAGCACGAAGATATAGCTGTTGCCTTCCTTGAGCTTCGCCAGCGGCGGCGAGTTGTGCTTGTGCTCCTCGCCACCCTGCCAGGCCACGCCGTTGATCTGCCACAGCGAAGGCGCCGACTGGCCCTTGGAGTAGTCGGACATGGCACCGACCCACTCGAACTTGAAGTTGATGGTCTCCGCGTTCTTCAAGTCCGGTTCGGCCACCGGGTTGCGCGGCAGCGGTGCCGGCCACTTGGCAGTCGGCGCCTTGGGATTCGCGACACCACGGATGGTCGCCAGGCGCACCGGGCCGTTGCGCAGCGACAGTTCGGTGCCTTCCGCCGGACCACGGATACCCAGCTCCAGACGCATGCCTGGGCCGATCCAGTACTGGTCGTTGGGCCCCTTGCCGAAGTCGCGCGGCTCCACCGGATGGCCGTCGATGGCGTAGATCTTCGCCTCGGCGTCCGGCAGGTTGAGACGGTAGGTCACGGTATTGTCGACGTTCAGGATACGCACCCGGACGATCTCGCCGGCCGGCAACTCGATCACCGGCGTGCGCTCGCCGTTGATGGTCGACAGACGCCCGCGGGTGCCTTCGCGCGCGGCCTCGCGAGGGACGCTGAAGGCAGTGAAGTTGCCTTCCTCGTCCACGTGCCAGGTCTTCAGGTTGAGGATCTTCTCGCTGGTGAACTCGCTCGGCTCGCGCTCGTCGATGATCAGCGGCCCGACCAGGCCACGGCCCAACTGCTCGCTGCTCATCAGGTGCGGGTGATACCAGTAGCTGCCGGCGTCCGGCGTCTTGAACTGGTAGACGAAGCTCTCGCCAGGCTGCACCGGCGGCTGCGAGATGTAGGGCACGCCGTCCATTTCGATGGGCAGGCGGATGCCGTGCCAGTGGATGGTGGTCGGCTCGTCCAGCTTGTTGGTGAAGCGCACGCGCAGCCAGTCACCCTGGCGCGCGCGGATCTCCACGCCGGGAGCCTGGCCGCCATAGCCAAGGCCGGGGGTCTTGTGGCCGGGCACCAGCTCCAGGTCGAGCGGGGCGGCGATCAGTTCGTAATCGTGCTCGGCGGCAACTTCCGGGCGCGCCAGCCAGATGCGCGCGCCGCCAGCGCCCAGGCCGAGCACGGCCAGGCCGGCGATGCCGCCGAGTACTTGTCTACGGGTAAACGACATGGGTCCAGACTCCTCAAACAAGGGACTTGCGACCCCATCGGCTTTCACGGAGGTTGGCGCGTTTCGCGCCTGGCGCCAGGCTCTTGCGGCCGGCTGCACGGAGAAACAGCAGAAGGAACTGTGCATGAAGAGGCAAACGCCTCTCATGCGCCAGGTCAAGGGCGGGCATTCCCGCCCTCGCCTGCCGAAGAAAGCGGCGAGATTGCCGCCTTCTTCGTTAAGGAAACGTTAAACGTCTCCGATCATTCCCACTCGATGGTGGCTGGCGGCTTGCTCGACACGTCGTAGGTGACGCGGGAGATGCCTTCGATCTCGTTGATGATGCGGTTCGAGACCTTCTCCAGCAGCTCGTACGGCAGGTGCGCCCAGCGAGCGGTCATGAAGTCGATGGTTTCCACCGCGCGCAGGGCCACGACCCAGGCGTAGCGACGGCCATCACCGACCACGCCGACGGATTTCACCGGCTGGAACACCACGAAGGCCTGGCTGGTCTTGTGGTACCAGTCGAAGTTGCGCAGCTCTTCGATGAAGATGTGGTCCGCGCGGCGCAGCAGGTCAGCGTATTCCTTCTTCACTTCGCCAAGGATGCGCACGCCCAGGCCCGGGCCCGGGAACGGGTGGCGGTAGACCATGTCGTAGGGCAGGCCCAGCTCCAGACCGATCTTGCGGACTTCGTCCTTGAACAGCTCGCGCAGCGGCTCGACCAGCTCGAACTGCATGTCTTCGGGCAGGCCGCCGACGTTGTGGTGCGACTTGATCACGTGGGCCTTGCCGGTCTTGGCGCCGGCCGACTCGATCACGTCGGGGTAGATGGTGCCCTGGGCGAGGAATTTCACGTCCTGCAGCTTGGTGGCTTCCTCATCGAAGACTTCGATGAAGCTGCCGCCAATGATCTTGCGCTTCTGCTCCGGGTCGCTGACACCGGCCAGACGGCCGAGGAACTTCTCTTCGGCGTTGGCGCGGATCACCTTGACGCCCATGTTCTCGGCGAACATGGCCATCACCTGGTCACCTTCGTGCAGGCGCAGCAGGCCGTTGTCGACGAAGACGCAGGTCAGCTGGTCGCCGATGGCCTTGTGCAGCAGGGCCGCGACCACCGAGGAGTCGACACCGCCGGACAGGCCCAGCAGCACCTTGGAGTTGCCGACCTGGGCGCGCACGGTGGCGATGGCATCGTTGACGATGTTCGACGGAGTCCACAGGGCTTCGCAGCCGCAGATGTCCAGCACGAAGCGGGAGAGGATGCGACCGCCCTGCTTGGTGTGGGTCACTTCCGGGTGGAACTGCACGCCGTAGTAGCCGCGAGTATCGTCGGCCATGGCGGCGATCGGGCAGCTCGGGGTGCTGGCGAGGATGTGGAAGCCGGTCGGGATCTCGGTGACCTTGTCGCCGTGGCTCATCCACACGTCGAGGCCGAACACGCCGTCTTCGCTGACGCAGTCTTCGATGCCGTCCAGCAGGCGGGCCTTGGCGACCACGTCGACGCGGGCATAACCGAACTCGCGCAGGTCAGAGCCCAGTACCTTGCCGCCCATCTGCTCGGCCATGGTCTGCATGCCGTAGCAGATGCCGAACAGCGGCACCTTCAGGTCGAACACGGCCTGCGGCGCGCGTGGGCTGTTGGCTTCGTGCACCGATTCCGGGCCGCCGGCCAGGATGACGCCGCGCGGGGCGAAGGCACGAACTTCGTCGTCGCTCATGTCGAACGGATGGATTTCGCAGTACACGCCGATCTCGCGGACGCGGCGAGCGATCAGCTGGGTGTACTGGGAGCCGAAGTCGAGGATCAGGATCCGGTGAGCGTGAATGTCTTGGGCCATGGCCATCTCTCGTAGCGAAATTCTTAAACGACACGGGGCTGTATCAACCAGCCCCGTGTCCGACTCATTTACCGAAGAACCCTCAACCTACGCGGTAGTTCGGGGCTTCCTTGGTGATCTGCACATCGTGGACGTGGGACTCGGCCATGCCGGCGCCGGTGATGCGCACGAACTGCGGCTTGGTGCGCATGTCCTGGATATCACCGCTGCCGGTGTAACCCATGGCGGCGCGCAGGCCACCCATCAGCTGGTGGACGATGGCGGTCAGTTGGCCTTTATAGGGCACGCGGCCTTCGATGCCTTCGGGCACCAGCTTCTCGGCGCCAGCGGAGGCGTCCTGGAAGTAGCGGTCGGAGGAACCGGTGGAGCCAGCCATGGCGCCCAGCGAGCCCATGCCACGGTAGGACTTGTAGGAACGGCCCTGGAACAGTTCGATCTCGCCCGGAGCTTCTTCGGTACCGGCGAACATCGAACCCATCATCACGCAGTAGGCGCCAGCCACCATGGCCTTGGCCAGGTCGCCGGAGAAGCGGATGCCGCCGTCGGCGATCAGCGGAACGCCGGTGCCTTCCAGGGCAGCGGCGACGTTGGCGATGGCGGAGATCTGCGGTACACCGACGCCAGCGACGATACGGGTGGTGCAGATGGAGCCCGGGCCGATGCCGACTTTCACAGCGTCGGCGCCAGCGTCAGCCAGTGCCTTGGCGGCTTCGCCGGTGGCGATGTTGCCGCCGATGACCTGTACCTGCGGGAAGGTTTCCTTCACCCAGCGCACGCGGTCGATCACGCCTTTGGAGTGGCCGTGGGCGGTGTCGACGACAACGACGTCAACGCCGGCGGCGACCAGGGCGGAAACACGCTCGCCGGTGTCGGCACCGGTGCCGACAGCCGCGCCGACGCGCAGACGGCCTTCGTCGTCCTTGGAAGCCAGCGGGTAGGTCTTGGCCTTCTCGATGTCGCGGAAGGTCACCAGACCGGTCAGGCGGAACTTCTCGTCGACCACCAGCATCTTCTCGATGCGGTTCTCGTAGAGCGCGGCCTTGATCTCTTCCAGGGCAGTGCCTTCGCGGGCGGTGACCAGCTTGTCCTTCGGGGTCATGATCGCGGAAACGCTGTCGCCGACGTTCGGCTTCACGCGCAGGTCGCGACCGGTGACGATACCGACCAGTTCACCCTCTTCCACCACCGGAAAGCCGGAGAAGCCGTATTCGCGGGCGATCTGCAGCAGCTCGATGATCTTGGTCGAAGGGGTCACGGTGACCGGATCACGAACGATGGCGGTCTCGTGCTTCTTGACCTTGCGGACCTCGGCGGCCTGCTGCTCGATGCTCATGTTCTTGTGGATGATGCCGATGCCGCCTTCCTGCGCCATGGCGATGGCGAGGCGGGCTTCGGTCACGGTATCCATCGCGGCGGACACCAGCGGGATGTTCAGTTCGATGCCACGGGTCAGGCGAGTCTTGAGACTCACGTCCTTGGGCAGGACTTCCGAATAACCTGGAATCAGGAGGACGTCGTCGAAAGTGAGGGCTTCTTGGCTGATGCGCAGCATGGCGGGGGCTCCCGATCGGGAAAAATGGAAGCGCGGCATTATATCTCAGTCAGGGGGTCGGGCTCAACGCAACCAGACGATCTGAATGAAGCCTTTATGAACCTCGTGCGCTGGCCCCTGCCCGCAGGCCCGCTTATCATCCTTCGCCATGCAGAAAGATCCCTTCCAACGGCTGGGCCTCGACCGCGAGGTTCTGACCGTCAGCCAGCTCAACCAGCGCGCCCGCCACCTGCTGGAGGACGTGTTCCCGCAGGTCTGGGTCGAGGGCGAAATCTCCAACCTCGCCCGCCCGGCGTCCGGCCATATGTATTTCACCCTGAAGGACAGCAACGCCCAGGTGCGCTGCGCGCTGTTCCGGCAGAACGCCCTGCGCGTGCGCCAGGCCCTGCGCGACGGCCTCGCCGTGCGGGTGCGCGGCAAGGTTTCGCTGTTCGAGGGACGTGGCGACTACCAGCTGATCGCCGATACCGTCGAGCCGGCCGGTGATGGTGCGCTGCGCCTGGCCTTCGAGGCCCTGAAGGAAAAGCTCGCCGCCGAGGGGCTGTTCGCCACCGAGCGCAAGCAGGTATTGCCCGCCCATCCCCGGCGCATCGGCATCGTCAGCTCGCCTACCGGCGCGGTGATCCGCGACATCATCAGTGTGTTCCGCCGCCGCGCGCCGCAGGTCGAGTTGACCCTGATCCCCACCGCCGTGCAGGGCCGCGAGGCCATCGGGCAGATCGTCCGTGCGCTGAAGCTGGCCGACGCCCAAGGCTTCGACGCGCTGATCCTGGCCCGTGGCGGTGGCTCGCTGGAAGACCTCTGGTGCTTCAACGAGGAACCGGTGGCCCGCGCCATCGCCGCCTGCGTGACGCCCATCGTCAGCGCGGTGGGGCATGAGACCGACGTGTCCATCAGCGATTTCGTCGCCGACGTGCGCGCGCCCACGCCCTCGGCCGCCGCCGAGCTGCTGGCGCCCCACAGCGGTGACCTGCAGCAGCGCCTGGACAGCCTGCGCCGCCGGCTGATCCTGCGCATCCAGGACCGCCTGACCCGCGAGCGCCTGCGCCTGGAAGGCACCGCCCGGCGCCTGCGCCACCCCGGCGAGCGCCTTCGCCAGCAGTCCCAGCGCCTCGACGATCTGGACATGCGCATGCGTCGCGCCTTCGAGCGCCAGCTGCAGATTCGCCACGAGCGCGTAGCCCGACTGGACACGCGCCTCGCCGCACAACACCCCGGTCGCAACCTGGCCCTACTGCGCCAGCGCCTGGACAACCTCAGCGCCCGCCTGCCCCGCGCCACCAACGGCGTCCTGCGCGAACAGCGCCAACGCCTCGACAGCCTGATGCAGACGCTGCACATCGTCAGCCCGCTGGCGACCCTCGGCCGCGGCTACAGCATCCTGCTGGACGACAAGGGTCAGGCCATCCGCAGCGCCGCGCAGACGAAAAACGGCCAGCGCCTCAAGGCCAAGCTGGGCGACGGCGAACTGGAAGTGCGGGTGGAGGACAACCACCAGGCGCCCGTGACCCTTTCCCTGCTGGACTGACGGCCGATGACTGACCTGCTCGCGCCGATCCTGCCGCAACCCGATCCTGACTGGGCCGAAGCCTTCCGCGTGCCCATCGTCGAATGCGACCAGCCGCTGCAGGCCCTGAGCATCGCCACCGGCTTCGCGGTGTGGCCGGCGTATCACCGGCTCGGTGTGCCGAACGCGCAGCCCGAATGCTATGCGCGCACGGAAGTCTTCGAGCGCCTGCTGCATGCCGCGAGCCTGCTGCCTGACGGCATCCGCCTGGTGATCCTCGATGCCTGGCGGCCCTTCGCGGTGCAGCAGCACCTGTACGACACGCTCTACGACATCCTCCGCCAGCACGAGCCGGACGCCGATCCGCGTGAGCTGACCCGGCGCACCCGCGAATTCGTCGCGCCGCCCAGCACCCGTGCCGAGTCGCCCAGCCCGCACCTCACCGGCGGCGCCATCGACCTGACCCTGTGCGACAGCGAAGGCCGCTGGCTGGACATGGGCAGCCTGTTCGACGAGGCGACGCCGCGCTCCTACACCCGCCATTACGAGGAGATCGCCCAGCCCGACGGAGCCCAGCGGCGCGTGCGCGACAACCGCCGCATGCTGTTCAACGCCATGCTGTCGGCAGGCTTCAGCAACCTCTCCAGTGAGTGGTGGCACTACGACTACGGCGACCAGTTGTGGGCCGCGCACCTGGGCAAGCCTCACGCCATCTATGGTCCGGCGCAGGTGCTGTCGCTGGAGCAGCTGTGGCGCCAGCAGCTGGAAGGGCTGCGCCGCTAGCAGCTGCTTTCGTAGGATGGTGTGGAGCGCAGCGATACCCATCAATGGCGCAGCTGGGTTATCGATGGGTATCGCTGCGCTCCACCCATCCTACGTTCGTGCTCCTGGACTGGTCCGCAGCACAACTGGATTCCGCTTTCGACGAAATCGCCGCGCCCGCCGGAGCGGCCCGTGTAGACTGCCCGCTTCATCCGCCGACACGTCCACGGATAGCTCTATGCTTCGAATTTCCTGCCTGCTCGTCACCGCCCTGTTCACCCTGACCGCCCACGCCGAAGGCTTTATCAGCCGCACGCTGAACAAGCCGGTGCCCGGCGGTGTTGCCGTCGTCCAGCTGGGCCAGGACGCCGCCGTGCCGACCGCCACCTACCAGGGCAAGCAGGTGCTGGTGGTACGCGAGGAAGGCCGCGACTGGATCGCCATCGTCGGCATCCCGCTGACCACCAAGGCCGGCAGCCAGCAGATCGCCGTGAAGCAGGCAGGCGCTAGCCGCAACCTCGGCTTCAACGTGGGCAGCAAGCACTACAAGGAGCAGCGCATCACCCTGAAGAACACCCGCCAGGTGAACCCGCTGCCCGAAGACCTCAAGCGCATCAACCGCGAGCTGGCCGAGCAGACCGCCGCCTACCGCAGCTTCAGCCCCGGCACGCCGAGCAACCTGGTGCTGGACAAGCCGGTCAACGGCCCACTCTCCAGCCCCTTCGGCCTGCGCCGCTTCTTCAACGGCGAAGAGCGCAACCCGCACTCCGGGCTGGACTTCGCCGTGCCCGCCGGCACCCCGATCAAATCGCCGGCCGCCGGCAAGGTGATCCTGATCGGCAACTACTTCTTCAACGGCAACACCGTGTTCGTCGACCACGGCCAGGGCTTCATCAGCATGTTCTGCCACATGTCGAAGATCGACGTGAAAGTCGGCGACGCGGTCCCGCGCGGCGGCGTGGTCGGCCGGGTCGGCGCCACCGGCCGCGCCACCGGGCCGCACATGCACTGGAACGTCAGCCTGAACGACGCCCGCGTCGACCCGGCGATCTTCATCGGCGCGTTCAAGCCCTGATGCGCATTCGTTTCGATGGGCGCAGTGCGCTCTTCGCGCTGCTCTGGTTCGCCGTGCTGGTCTGGCTGGCCACGGCCGGGGCGCACCTCGGCTGGTTGCGCGGGTTCGGCGGCGACGTGCTGGCGGTGATCTGGCTGTACTGCCTGCTGCGCGCCGCGCTGGATGCGCCGGCGCATTGGCTGGCCGCTGCGGCATTGGGCTGCGGGCTGCTGATCGAATTCGGCCAGTACCTCGCTGCGACCTTCCACTGGCAGATCGGCAACCGAGCGCTGCGCATCGTGCTGGGCGCCACGCCAGATTGGCTGGATGTGCTGGCCTACTGCATCGGCTTCGTGCTGATCCTCGCGGCGCGGCAGACGCGCCTGGCCCTCAGGCCAGCGGGTAACTGAAGAACAGCGCCATTTCCCCGGGCAGTACCTGCGCCGGGTCGTAGAGATCGGTGGACAGCCCGCTGAGGGCGAAGCCGCGGGAGCGGTAGAAGCCCACCGCCGGCAGGTTGAGGTTCTGGGTTTCCAGCCACAGGTGGCGCGCTTCGGTGCCGCGCGCCCAGTCCACACAGCCTTCCAGCAACTGCCGGCCGACGCCCTGGCCGCGCGCATCGGCGAGGACGAACAGGTCGTCCAGCACCGCGCGGCGATTCCAGATTTCATAGCGGGCGATGGCGAAGCCCAGACGCTCGCCTTCCTCGTCGACGACCACGGCGGTCCAGTCGGCCGCCGTGACGTCGTCCTTCAGGTCGGCGAAGGGATAGCGCTTGGTCTGCGTCTCGGCCAGACGCTCCTCGCGCAGGATGAAACCATCGGCGGCGCTCTCGATCCGCAGGATCGAGTCGCTCGAGTAGCTGCCGTCGAAGCCCAGCAGCCACTCGCCGTCTTGCGCCCACACCAGCGGGCGCAGGAGCCGGTCGCTCATCAGTTCATCTGCATGCCGTGCATGTCGTGGCCCATGTCCGTACCTTTTGGCGCGTCCTTCTGCACCGCGACCTCGACCTTCACATCGCCGGCCTTCTGGAAGTGCAGGGTCAGCGGGAAGCGCTCGCCGTCGGCCAGCGGTTTCTTCAGGCCGAACAGCATCAGGTGGTACTGACCGGGCGCAAAGACGATCTTGCCGCCGGCGGGGATATCCACGCCCTCGACCTTCACCATCTTCATCATGCCGTCCTTCTCGATGTGCTGGTGCACCTCGGCGCTGTCGGCGCGGTCGGTGTCGGCGCCGAGCAGGCGGTCTGCCTCCTTGCCGTGGTTCTGCACGATGAAGTAGGCAGCGCCGTTCACCGAGTTGGCCGGCAGCAGCAGCGACCACGGGTGGTCGATGTGCAGGTTGCCGGCCTCGTATTCGTGGGCCATGGCGGCGCCGGAGAAGCCCAGCAGGACAGCGAAAGCAAGCAGGGTTTTACGCATGTTCGAGACTCCAGTTGGCTTGTGATCGGGTCCGCCGCAGCGGCGGGAATCCATCGGGCCGCGGGCGCAACGATCGCGCCGCAGCATAGCCTGCCTCGCGGCAGGCGTCAGGGTAAAACAGCGCACACATCAACCCAGGGCCGGGCTGCGCGGCTTGATCCGCGACAGCACCGCCCAGTCCAGCACCCACACCAGTAAAAGCGACGCGCCCACCAGCGGGAAGGCGACGCCGAGGATGACCATGATCGCCACCCCGCCCTTCCACACCGGTAGCGCATGGGGCATCGGTGGCACACCGAGGCGACCCTGCGGGCGGCGCTTCCACCAGATCCACAGGCCGCTGACCGCGCTGAGCAGGATCATCAGGCAGACGGCGAGCATGAGCAGCTGGTTGAACAGGCCGAACATCTTGCCTTCGTGCAGCATCACGCCGGATTCGACGCCCTTGGCCACCAGCCCGTAGTCCTTCCAGCGCACGTCGGCGAGTACCTTGCCGGTGTACTGGTCGATGTGCAGGGTGGCGTCGTTGCGCGAATCGTCAGCGAACACCGAGACGGTAAACACGCCCTGCTCGCCCTTGGGCAGGGCGATGGCGTAGCCCGGCGCCACACCGGCCTGGTCGGCGGTATCGACTACCTGCTGCAGGCTGATCTGCGGCATCGCCATGCCACCGGAGCCGTGGGCCATGTGCTCGGCGTGGGCGCCGCCGGACATCGGCATCGGGGTGTTTTCCATGGCCCAGGGGATAGTCTGGCGATGCGCGTCATTGAGCGTGCGCGCCTCCAGGTCCGACTTGGGCACCTCGTTCCACATGGGCGCCGGGAAGCGGTTCCACACGTCGGCGAAGGTCTTGCCCCAGAAGCCGGTCCAGGTCATCCCGGTGAGTAGCATGAACAGCATCAGCAGCGAACCCCAGAAGCCGACCACCACGTGCACCTCGCGCCACAGCGCACGACCGCGGCGGGACAGGTCCGGCCACAGCAGCACCCGCAGCGAGCGCTTGCGCGGCCACCACAGGTACAGGCCGGACACCACCAGCACGATGCCCCAGCCGGCAGCCAGCTCGATCAACCGGTCACCGACGGTGCCGATCATCAGTTCGCCGTGCAGCGCACGGGCCATCGCCTGCAGGTTGGACTTGCCATCCTGCAAGCCGAGCAGCTTGCCGCTGTAGGGGTCGACGAAGGCATTCACCTCGCGTCCATCCAGCTGCGCAACGAACTGCGCGCTGCGGTCGGCGGCCGGGGCAGGCAGGTACTGGCTGACCTGCAACTGCGGGTTCTGGTGATGCAGGTGCATCAGTTGCTCGTCGGCGGAAAGCCGCACCTCGCCGGGTTTCACCTGCAGCAGGTCGCTGTACATCAGCGGGTCGAGCTGCGGCTTGAACAGGTAGATGATCCCGGTGATCGACAGCAGGATCATGAACGGCGCGACGAACAGCCCGGCATAGAAGTGCCAGCGCCAGGCCAGGTTGTAGAAATCGAATGTCTTGTTCTGCATTCGTTGGTCTCCTCACGCAAGGAGGCCCCCGTCCGGCGGGGGCCGGTCGGGCTTAGAAGCTGAAGTCCACTTTGGTCCAGAACGTACGTCCCGGCTCGTGGATCGATTCGGGGTCGTTGGCCGGGTAGCCGAAGCCGGCGTTGCCCGCCAGGTTCAGGTGCTCGGCGTAGTCCTTGTCGAACAGGTTGTCGACGCCGGTGCTGACCTTGAGGTTCTTGCTCAGCTTGTATGCGCCATTGAGCGAGAACACCGCGAAGCCGGGGCTTTCGTCGAAGTCGTAACCGACCACATTGCCCTGGTTCTCGGCGATCCGGCCCTGGTGCGCAACCACGCGCCAGAGTCCGCCGGCGCTCCAGTCGCCTTCCACGTAGGTCAGGCCGAAACGCGCTTCCAGCGGCGGCATCTGCGGCAGCGCAGTGTCGTCGGTGGTGTTCTTGCCCCAGGCGTAGGCCAGGGTGCCGTCGGCGGTCCAGTTGCTGGTCAGCGCGTAGGCCGCGCCCAGTTCGCCGCCCATGATGCGGGCATCGACGTTCCGCGCCTGGGAGGTGCGGCCCATCATGCCGCCGGGCATGTAGTCGAACAGGATGTAGTCGCGGATCACCCCGACGTAACCCGACGCCCAGGCCTTGAGCTTCTCGTCCTCGTACTGCGCGCCGAAGTCCAGCTGGGTGGTCTTCTCCGGCTTGATGCTGTCGAAGGCGTTGACCGAGCCGGTCGGGCCCTTGTCCGGGGAGAACAGCTCCCAGTAGTCGGGGAAGCGCTGCACGTGGCCGAGGCCGACGTAGAGGGTGGTCGGCGTGTCGGCCAGGTCGTGCTCGTAGCGGGCGAAGCCGCTGGGCAGGGTGTCGGCGCGGGTGTCGTCGGCGGTGGGGTTGGGCATCGCCATCATCCCCGAGCCGCTGCTTTGCCGGTAATCCTTGACCGAGGCGCGGTCCAGGCGCGCACCGGTGATCACGCGGTCGCGATCGGCGGCGTACCAGGTCAGCTCACCAAAGGCGCCGTAGTTGTGGAACACGGCGTCCTTGTCCCAAGGCTGCTCGTCATAGGTGTTGATGCCCATGCCGCTGCGTTCGCGGTGTTCGTTGGTCTGTGCATCGACGCCGGTGATCAGCTTGAAATCGTCCCAGCGCCAGGTGGCGGCCAGGCGCCCGCCGAGGGTGCGGCGGTCGACGTTCGAGGCCATGGGGCCGGCCATCATGCCGGTGCCCGAGGGCGTGCGCAGGCTGTAGTTGTCCATCACGTGGTCGGCGTAGTTGTAGTAGAGCTGCGCCTCCAGCTTGTCGAGCACGCCACCGATGTTGGACTTCTCGAAGCGCAGGCCGAGGCTTTCGCGCTTGAACTGCGAGCCGTCCATGCCGCGCCCGGCGTAGCGCGCCTCGCCATCGCCCTTGCCGGCAGTGAGCTCGACCAGGGTGTCGGCGTCCGGCGTCCAGCCCACGGCCACGTCGCCGTTCCACTTGTTCCAGCGCGAGGGCACGGTGTTGCCGCTGCCATCCTCGTAGTCATCGGACTGCGACTTGTTGCCGGTGAAACGCAGGTAGCCCTCGGGGCCACCGGCGGCAGCGTCCAGCACGCGGTCGAAGCGGCCGTTGGAGCCGGCGGTGAGGCTGCCGTTGACGCGCATGCCCAACTCGCCGAAGCGCTCCGGTTCACGGTCGAAGCGGATGGTCCCGGCCGAGGCGCCGGGGCCCCAGATCACGGTTTCCGGTCCCTTGACCACGGTGAGCTTGTCGTAGGTTTCCGGCGAGATATAAGAGGTGGGCGCGTCCATCCGTGCCGGGCAGGCGCCGAGCATGGTGCTGCCGTTGGTGAGGATGTTCAGGCGCGAGCCGAACATGCCGCGCAACACCGGGTCACCATTGGTGCCGCCGTTACGGATGGCGGAGAAGCCGGGGATGGTCTTGAGGTAGTCGGCGCCGTCGCTGGCGGGGATCGGCTGGCGCGGCTGCTTGGGGTCGGTGACCACGGTCAGCGGCGAACTCTGCGCCACGGCGGTGATGACGCTGGGGGCCAGTTCGGTAACCGACGCATTGGTGGCGTGAGCCGAGTGATCTTCTTCCTCGGCCAGCACAGGGACGGCAGTGAAACCGCCAAGGGCGGTCAGCGCGCACAGGGCGCGCAGGCCGACGGCAGTTTGCCGACGGCGCAGGGACATGCGGGTCATTCCATGAATTCCATGATCAGTGATGACGCCCGCTCCACGCGTACTCGCACGGCGCGCAAGCGAATGCAGGCATCCGCGCCGGGGTCGGGGAGTCGGGATTGCGGGTCAGCCGATCAGGAACGGGGGAGCGCGGGAGCGGGCGCCGGGGAAGACCGGCGAGGCGGGAATGCGAGAAGCAACGAACAGGGCAACGGGCGCACCGACAGCGGGCAGGCCGTGGTCGAGCACGACCGGTGGCGGCGTCAGCGGCGGGCTGTGGATCAGCAGGCTGCAGTAGCCGCACTTCTCCATGAAGGCGTCGGCGGTAAGCGGCTGCTCGCCGTGGGAAACCGGAGCGGCATGATGGTCCGCAGCACGCTGGCTGTCGGAGCAGTGCATGTCCTCCATGCCGGCCATGTCGTGGGACATGGCCTTGCCATGCTCCATCGGCATGACGTGGTCCATCGGCATGGACATGGGCATGGCGTGATCCATCGGCATCGACTGGGAGACCAGCGGGCCGACATAGATCATCAGCATGGCGAACAACGCCAGCCAGGTACCTACGCCTTGTCGTGTACGACGGGTCACGAAATGTCCTTGCGGATGGAGAGTTCCCACCTGGGGCGGGTGCGCAATGATCGCACGGAGTTACAAAGCTTCGCTGCGGCACGAAGACGCAGAATCAGTTAAGCACAGCGATAAGATTCAGGATAAATTGCTGAAACGACATATTTCCGACAATTACTTCTCGATAAATAGACTTGAAAGACCATTCCTACCAAATTTTTCCAAATGCTTGCCATTGGTCTCCCAGGCCTTTAGCTTGGCACTCATGAAAACCGCACACACCCTCATTCTGCTTCGCCAACACGCCTGCCTGCGCCTGGTCAGCCCGCGACTGCGTGGCTGAGCCCCCCTCCCCCGGTTCCGCCTCATTCAGATTTTTACGCGCAGGCCCCGCAGGCCGCAGAGAACAAGGATTCCGCTCATGAGCATGTTGAAAGACCCGTCGAAGAAATACCGCGCCTTCACCCAGATCACCCTGCCCGACCGCACCTGGCCGGACAAGATCATCGACAAGGCGCCGATCTGGCTGTCCACCGACCTGCGCGACGGCAACCAGTCGCTGATCGAGCCGATGGACGCCGAGAAGAAGATGCGCTTCTTCAAGTGCCTGGTTCAGGTCGGCCTGAAGGAAATCGAAGTGGGCTTCCCGTCCGCCTCGCAGACCGACTTCGACTTCGTTCGTGAGCTGATCGAGAACGACCACATTCCCGATGACGTCACCATCCAGGTGCTGACCCAGGCCCGCGACGACCTCATCGAGCGCACCTTCGAGTCCCTCAAGGGCGCGAAGAAGGCCATCGTCCACTACTACAACGCCTGCGCACCGAGCTTCCGCAAGATCGTGTTCAACCAGGACAAGGCTGGCGTAAAAGCCATCGCCGTGGCCGCCGGCCAGACCATCAAGCGCCTGGCCGATGCCGCGCCGGAAACCCAGTGGGGCTTCGAGTACTCGCCGGAAGTGTTCAGCTCCACCGAGACCGATTTCGCCGTCGAGGTGTGCAACGCAGTGATCGACGTGTTCCAGCCGACCCCGGCCAACCGCCTGATCCTCAACCTGCCCGCCACCGTCGAGTGCGCCACCCCGAACAACTACGCCGACCAGATCGAGTGGTTCGGTCGCCAGATCAACAAGCGCGACAGCGTGCTGCTCAGCCTGCACACCCACAACGACCGTGGCACTGGCGTGGCCGCTTCGGAACTGGCCCTGATGGCCGGGGCCGACCGCGTCGAAGGCTGCCTGTTCGGCAACGGCGAGCGCACCGGCAACCTCTGCCTGGTGACCATGGCGCTGAACATGTACACCCAGGGTATCGACCCCGAGCTGGACTTCTCCGACATCGACGCCGTGCGCAAGGTGGTGGAGGAGTGCAACCAGATCCCGGTGCATCCGCGTCACCCGTACGTCGGCGACCTGGTCCACACCGCCTTCTCCGGCTCCCACCAGGACGCCATCCGCAAGGGCTTCGCCCAGCAACAGCCGGATGCCGTGTGGGAAGTGCCGTACCTGCCTATCGACCCGGCGGACATCGGCCGCAGCTACGAAGCGGTGATCCGTGTGAACAGCCAGTCCGGCAAGGGCGGCATCACCTTCCTGCTCGAGCAGGAATACGGCATCAGCCTGCCGCGCCGCATGCAGATCGAGTTCAGCCAGGTGGTGCAGAACGAGACCGACCGTCTCGGCCTGGAGATGACCGCCGAGCAGATCTACACCCTGCTGCAGACCGAGTACCTGCAGGCCGTCTCCCCGTTCGGCCTGAAGAACTACCGCCTGCAGGAAGAGAACGGCGTCTGCGCCATCGACATCGACGTGACCCACAAGGGCGAGCAGCATCGCTGGCACGGCAAGGGCAAGGGCACCCTGGAAGCCCTGGTCGCCTCGCTGCCAGTGGACGTCGAGATCATGGACTACAACGAGCACGCCATCGGCGCCGGCACCAATGCCCGCGCGGCCGCCTACATCGAACTGCGCGTCGAGGGTGGTCGTTCGCTGCACGGCATCGGCATTGATGAAAACATCACCACCGCGAGCTTCCGTGCGCTGTTCAGCGCCCTGAACCGCGCCGTGACGCTGGGCCACGCGAAAGCCGCGTAAGCCGCGATCGCACTGCTAAGCTGCAACTCTCGCTGCCCCGGCCGCCCACGCGTCCGGGGCAGTTTCTTTCAAGGAGCGAAAGCATGAGCGACATGCCGCAGGAAAACCCCTTCCAGACTCCCGCTGCCGTTCTCCAGGACGCGGCAACTACCGCCACGGGCGAGCCGCTCTACCGCCTGGCCGCCGTCGGCATCGCCACCTTCTTCGGTACGCCCCTGGCCGGCGCCTGGGTCATTGTGCAGAACCTCAAGACACTCGGCCGTAGCCACGAATCCCGCAACATCTGGCTGATGGGCATCGGCCTGACCCTCGCCATCTTCGTCATCGGCTACTTCCTGCCGGAAAACACATCCGGTACGCCCATCGCTGTCGGCAGCGTCGTCGGCATGTACTACCTCGCCAAGCAGACCTTTGGCGTCGCGGTGGAGCGCCACCTCGCTGCTGGCGGCCAGTGGCGCTCGAACTGGCGCGCGTTCGGCATCAGCCTGCTGTTCCTGCTTGCCGTCGTCGCGGTGATCCTCGTCGTCTCGTTCTTCCTGGTCTACGTCCTGGGCGTAGAGCTCTGATTCCCGCCTAAAGATTCCCCCTAGTCCCCTAGGGGGCAGTCTCCGCAATGCTGGTACTCGCCCCGATTACCCCTGCCTCGCCCCTTCCCTAGTCTTGCGTGCACTGCCGTGAAAGCGGCAGGCAAACAAAAAACCGTGTCACGCAATCAGACACATTCGGCTGCCCCTGCCTTGCGTACAGAGGCGCCTGGTTACCTACAACAACAACGAGCTCGACGTGCTTGGCCATCTGCCTTCACCCGCTTCAGGAGCCAGTAACCGTGAACCCGCAATCCTCACACCCGAAATCCATCCGTAATTCCCGCTATTCCTGGTATGTCGTCGTGCTCTGCATGGTGGCGTACATCTTCTCCTTCGTTGACCGGCAGATCCTTTCGCTGATGATCGAGCCGATCAAGGCCGACCTGCAGATCAGCGATACCCAGTTCAGCCTGCTCAGCGGGCTGGCCTTCTCGCTGTTCTATGCCTTCATGGGCCTGCCTATCGCCTATCTCGCCGACCGTTCCTCGCGGGTGAAAATCATCGCCATCGGCGTGGCCTTCTGGAGCTTCGCCACCGCCGCGTGCGGGCTGTCGAAGAACTTCCTGCAGATGTTCCTCGCGCGCATGAGCGTCGGCGTCGGCGAGGCCGCGCTGACACCGGCGACCTACTCGATGCTTGCCGACCTGTTCCCCAAGGAGAAACTCGGCCGCGCGCTGGGGCTGTACTCCATGGGCGCGTTCCTCGGCGGCGGCCTGGCCTTCCTGGTCGGCGGCTACGTGATCGAGGCGCTGCGCGACGTGCCGGCCATCGACCTGGGCTGGCTGGGCCAGGTGCGCTCCTGGCAGATCGCATTCTTCATCGTCGGCCTGCCCGGCGTGCTGGTGGCGCTGCTGATCGCGCTGACCATCCGTGACCCGGCACGCAAGGAGGCGAACCCGCAGCACAAGGCGACCATCGGCGACGGCCTACGCTTCCTGCGCCGCCACCGCGCGACCTTCACCTGCCACTACCTCGGCTTCTCCTTCTTCGCCATGTGCCAGTACGCTCTGATGGGCTGGGCGCCGGCCATGTACATCCGCCAGTACGGCCTGACGCCGCTGGAGGTGGGCTACATCCTCGGCGGCATCCTCCTGGTGCTCAATACCGCCGGGGTGTTCTGCGCCGGTTGGCTGGTGGACGTACTGCAGAAGCGCGGGCGCAGCGACGCTGCGATGATCAGCGGCATGCTCGGCGTGGCCTGCACCATTCCCTTCGTCATCGGTTCGGTGACAGCGAGCAGCCTGCAGCTGTCGGTGCTGCTGATGGGCCCGGCGATGTTCTTCTGCGCCTTCTGCATCTCGACCTCGGCGGCGGCCATGCAGGTGCTCACGCCCAACCGCCTGCGCGCGCAGGTGTCGGCGCTGTTCCTGCTGGTCTCCAACCTGATCGGCCTGGGTGTCGGCACTACCCTGGTGGCGCTGCTCACCGACCACTACTTCAAGGACCCGAAGGCTGTCGGCTCGTCCATCGGCATCATCGTCACCATCGCCGGCCTGCTCTGCCTGTGGCTGCTGGGCAACGGGCGCAAGCACTTCCGCCGCAGCCTGGGCGAGGAGCAGAAAGCTTCTCCCGAAGCCATCGCAGCGCTAGGCAGCAACACCGCCGCCGCGAACTGACCGCACCCGCCTAACAAGATGTACGCCCGTTCGCCGGCGTGGCGCCACGCGCCCCGGCGAACGGCGCCCAGGAGATGACGATGTTCCGTAATCGCACTACCGGTGCGCTGCTGTGCAGCGCGCTGATGCCCCTCTGCGCCCAGGCCGACCTGATCGACGACAGCCGCCTGGACACCACCCTGCGCAACTTCTACATGCTGCGCGACTACCGCCAGGACAATGCCCCGCAATCCCAGGCCGGCAGCTGGTCCCAGGCCGTGCTGGCGCGCTTCAGCTCCGGCTTCACCGAGGGCACCATCGGTGTCGGCGTGGACTTCACCGGTTTCTACGCCCTGAAGCTCGATGGCGGCGCCGGCACCAGCAACGACAGCAACCTGCCCTATGACCGCACGACCGGTGAGCCGGTGGATGACTTCAGCCGGGGCGGCGCCACGCTCAAGCTGCGCTATTCGAAGACCACGCTGAAGGTCGGCCTGCTGGAACCGCGCCTGCCGGTAATCTTCCAGGATGACGTGCGCGTGCTGCCGCAGACCTTCCAGGGCGTGATGCTGGAGTCGAAGGAATCGGATCGCTTCAAGTTCACCGCCGCGCAACTCTGGAACACCAGTACCCGCGCCTCCAGCGACCGCGAGTCGTTCTACCTGGCTACCCGTCCCGCCAGCCAGGACAGCAACAAGCTGAACCTGGGTGGCGTCGATGCGCAGTGGACGCCCGGCCTGTCCACCAGCTACTACTTCGCCCAGCTCGAGGACATCTACGACCAGCACTACGTCGGCGCCAACTTCAAGCAGTCGGTGGGTGAAAACACCGCGCTGCTCGGCACCCTGAGCTACTTCCACAACGAGGAATCCGGGCAGGCGCTGGCCGGGCGCATCGACAACCGCGCCTATGGCGCGCGTCTCGGCGTGAAGCACGGCGGCCACATGCTTTCGGCCACCTACCAGCGCATGCTCGGCGAAGATATGTTCCCCATGCTGCTGGGCAACACGCCGCAGCCGTACCTGGTCAACTGGGTCACCAATGGCGGCTTCTTCTGGGCGCAGGAGCGCTCCTACCAGCTGCGCTACGACTATGACTTCGCCAGCCTCGGCCTGCCGGGCCTGACCCTGATGACGCGCTACACCAAGGGCACCGACATCTCGCGGCCGGGCCAGAGCGACGGCCACGAATACGAGCGCGATACCGATGTGGGCTACACCATTCAGAGCGGCCCGCTGAAGACGCTGTCGTTCCTCATGCGCACCTCCACGGTCCGCAGCAGCTACGCCAGCGATTACGACGAGGTGCGCTTCATCACCAGCTATCCACTGGCGTTCTGAAACCTGAAATGAAAAAGGCCCCTCGCGGGGCCTTCTTCTTTTTCAGGAGACGCTTACTCGTCGTCGCCGCTGGCGGCGACTGCGCCAAGGCAGCAGAGTCGGTGCTGCTGGTCGCCGGCCTGCAGCAGCCAGGTCTCGTCTTCGGCCTGGTAGCTGGCCTCCATCACCTGGTTGTAACTGAAGCGCCATTCGCGGCGGTCGCGGCCGTCGATGGACTCGATCTGCAGCACCACGTCTTCGCTGGCGAAGGGTTGCTCGGCGTGGGCGGCTGCGTCGGCCTGGTCCAGCAATGCCTCGTTGAGCTCGAACTGCCAGGCGTGCAGACCGTCGATCAACAGCATGTCGGCGGTTTCCAGCTGGTCCAGCAGGTAGGGAGTCGTGGTCATGACGGGCACTCGGCAATTGGGCAGGTCGCCATGATAGACCAGCTGGCGTACCGCTGCCGGCCAATCCGCCCCGCGGCAGGCGGCAGCGCGTCTACACTGAGGGTTCCCGCATACCCCTGAGGAGTCAAAGCCGATGCGTACACGCGAACTCGGACAATCAGGCCTGAAGATTCCTGCGCTGGTCTTCGGCGGCAATGTGTTCGGCTGGTCCTCCGACGAGGCGACGTCGTTTCGCTTGCTGGACGCGCTGCTCGACGCCGGGATCAACTGCATCGACACCGCCGACGTGTACTCGCGCTGGGTGCCGGGCCACGAGGGCGGTGAGTCGGAAACCCTGATCGGCAAATGGCTGAAGAAGACCGGCAAGCGCAACCAGGTGATCATCGCGACCAAGGTCGGCATGGACATGGGCAACGGCCACAAGGGGCTGTCGGCGGTGTACATCGAGCAGGCACTGGAGCGCTCGCTCAAGCGCCTGCAGACCGACTACATCGATCTCTACCAGTCCCACTGCGACGACCTGCACACCTCGATGGAAGAAACCATGGGTGCCTTTGCCGAAGCGGTGGAACGCGGCAAGGTGCGGGTGATCGGCGCCTCCAACTTCGACGCCAAGCGCCTGCGCGAAGCCCATGAGCTCTGCACGCGGCTGAAGCTGCCGCAGTACCAGAGCCTGCAGCCCAACTACAACCTGTACGACCGCGCCAACTACGAGACGCAGCTGGAGCCCACGGTGCAGCAGCTGGGCCTGGGCGTGATCAACTTCTACTCCCTGGCCGCCGGCTTCCTCACCGGCAAGTACCGCCGCGAGGACGACCTGGGCAAGAGCAGCGTGCGCGGCTACAAGGTGAAGAACTTCATGAACGAGCGCGGCTTCGCGATCCTCGATGCGCTGGAGGAAGTGGCCGGCGAACTGAACGCCACGCCGACCCAGGTCGCACTCGCCTGGCTGATGGCCCGCCCGAGCATCACCGCGCCGATTGCCAGTGCGTCGAAACTGGAGCAGTTGCCCGACCTGATCGCGGCGGTGGAGCTGAAGCTCAGTGACGAGGCGATCCAGCGGTTGAACACTGCCAGCGCCTACTGAGGAGTTTCCAGGCCAACTCTGACCGTAGGATGGGTGGAGCGGAGCGATACCCATGCTGCCAGCGCTGCAATTGATGGGTATCGCTTCGCTCCACACCATCCTACTGCGAGGCTCCCGGCTGAATCTCGAGTGGAGCGAAGACATCGCGGACGGAGTCCGCTCCTACGCGACATCAGGCTTTCGTAGGAACAGACTCCGTCCGCGATCGGCCACTGGTTAAAACCGGATATCGAACTGGTCCGCGTCGAGATTCGCCGGGAAGCGCTCGCGGTAGGCCGCCAGTTCCGCACCGCTCAGGGCGATCTGGAAAACCCCGTCGGCATTGCCGGCGGCCAGCAGGTTGTCACCCTGGAAGTCCAGCACCTGGCTGTCACCGGAGTAGGCGTGCCCCTTGCCGTCTTCACCGACGCGATTGACCGCTGCGACGTAGCAGAGGTTTTCAATGGCCCGTGCCGGCAGCAGGCGGTTCCAGTGCTGGCGGCGCGCAGCCGGCCAGTTGGCGGTGTAGAGCAGCAGATCGGTGTCCTGGGCGTCGCGGCTCCACACAGGGAAGCGCAGGTCATAGCAGACCAGCGGGCGAATCCGCCAACCCTTCCATTCCAGCAGCACCTGTTGCTCGCCCGGCGTGTAGTGCTTGTGCTCACCGGCCATGCGGAACAGGTGGCGCTTGTCGTAATGCTGCATCTCGCCGTCCGGGCGCGCCCAGAGCAAACGGTTGCGATGGCTGCCATCGGCGGCGCGGATGATCACGCTGCCGCAGACCACGGCATCGAGCCTCGAAGCCTGCTCGCGCAGCCAGGCGTAGGTCGCACCCTCCTCCGCCTCGGCCAGCGTCTCGGAATCCATGGAAAAACCGGTGGTGAACATCTCCGGGAGGATCACCACGTCTGCGCCACGGGCGCTTTCCAGCAGCACCTCGAAGCGCTCGCGGTTGGCCTTGGCGTCGTGCCAGACCAGGGTGGTCTGCACGAGGGCGAGTTTCAGGTCCGGCAGCTGGCTCAGATCGCGCATAGTCGTTCCGCTGCCTGGCGCAGCGTCTCCTCTTTCTTGGCGAAGCAGAAGCGCACCAGGCGCATGTCCGCCGGCGGTTGCTGGTAGAACACCGAGACTGGAATGGCGGCCACGCCGTGCTCGCGGGTCAGCCATTCGGACATAGCGACGTCATCGAGGTCCGGGCGGATCGCCGAGAAATCGACCACCTGGAAGTAGGTGCCGGCGGCGCGCTGGAAGGTGAAGCGCGAGCCTTCGAGCAGGTCGCAGAACAGGTCGCGCTTGGCCTGGTAGAAGCCCGGCAGCTCGCGCAGGTGCTCGGGGTGCGCGGCCATGAAATCGGCCAGCGCCCATTGCAGCGGGGTCACGCCGCAGAAGTTCACGTACTGGTGGATCTTGCGCATCTCCGCCGATAGCGCCGGCGGCGCCACCACGTAGCCGGTCTTCCAGCCGGTGACGTGGTAGGTCTTGCCGAAGGAGCTGATGACGAAAGCGCGCGGATACAGCTCGTCATGGGCCAGCACGCTGGCGTGCTGCACGCCGTCGTAGATCAGGTGCTCGTAGACCTCGTCGCTGATCACGTAGATCTCGCGATCGCGGATCAGCTCGGCGAGGCGATCCAGGTCGGCACGGTCGATCAGTGCGCCGCTGGGGTTGTGCGGACTGTTGAGGAAGATCAGGCGCGTGCGCGGGGTGATGGCATCGGCCAGGCGCTGCCAGTCGATACGGAAGTCCGGCTGCGTCAGCGCAACATGCACGCAACGGCCGCTGGCCAGTTCGACGGAAGGCTCGTAGCTGTCGTAGCAGGGGTCGAGGACGATGGCTTCGTCGCCGGCGCGAATCAGCGCCTGTACCGCACAGAAGATCCCTTCGGTCGCACCGGGGACGATGGTCACTTCGGCGTCGGCGCTGACATTGCGGCCATAGAGGCTCGCGACCTTGATCGCGACCTGTTCGCGTAGCGCCGGCAGGCCGGTCATCGGGCTGTACTGGTTGTGCCCGGCCATGACGTGGCGGGCAACCGCTTCGAGCAGCGGCGCGGGGCCGGGGAAGTCCGGGAAACCCTGGGAGAGATTCAGCGCTCCGCTTTGCGCGGCGAGCTGGGACATGCGGGTGAAGATGGTGGTGCCGACATTCGGCAGTTTGCTGGTAAGCATGGCGTGACTACAGGCTGCAGGCGATGAGTGGGAAGTCCCTACTCTATCGCCTGCGGCTTGCGGTCTAAAGCCTGACAGACGTTATTTACGTTTGTCCTTCTTCTTCTTCTCCGCCTTCTTGTGGTGCGACATCAGGCGGCGCTTCTTGTTGACCTGGCGATCGGTGAGCTGGGTCTTCTTGCCCTCGAACGGGTTGTCACCGCCCTTGTACTCGATGCGGATCGGCGTACCGACCAGCTTCAGCACGCGGCGGAAGGTCTTCTCCAGGTAGCGGGTATAGGCCTTGGGCACCGCGTCCACCTGGTTGCCGTGGATCACGATCAGCGGTGGGTTGGCGCCCCCCAGGTGCGCGTAGCGCAGCTTGATGCGGCGGCCGTTGACCATCGGCGGCTGGTGGACCTGGATGGCGTCCTCGAGGATCTGCGTGAGCTTGCTGGTGGGCCAGCGGGTCACGGCGGAACGGAAGGAGTCCTGCACCGACTTGTACAGGTGGCCGACGCCGGTGCCGTGCAGCGCGGAAATGAAGTGGATGTCGGCGAAGTCGGCGAACATCAGCCGGCGCTCGAGCTCGGTCTTCACGTAGTCGCGCTCGGCCGATTCCATGCCATCCCACTTGTTCAGCGCGATGACCAGCGCACGGCCGGTCTCCAGCACGAAGCCGAGCAGGTTGAGGTCGTGTTCGACCACGCCTTCGCGGGCGTCCATGACGAAGATGACCACGTTGGCATCCTGGATCGCCTGCAGGGTCTTCACCACGGAGAATTTTTCCACCGCTTCGAAGATCTTGCCGCGGCGACGCACGCCGGCGGTGTCGATCAGGGTGTACTTCTCTTCGTTGCGCTCGAAGGGGATGTAGATGCTGTCGCGGGTGGTGCCGGCCTGGTCGTAGACGATCACTCGCTCTTCACCGAGCATGCGGTTCACCAGCGTGGACTTGCCGACGTTGGGGCGACCGATGATGGCGATCTTGATGCCATCCTTCTCGCTCGGGCCGGGGATGCGCTTGGCTTCCTCGCCTTCGGCGACTTCTTCCATCTCGCCGGGCAGGTCGTTGTCTTCCGGCGCTTCCGGCTCGGGAGCGAACATCTCGCCCAGGGCTTCCTGGAGCATCTGGGTGATGCCGCGGCCGTGGGCGGCGGCGATCGGGATCGCATGCCCCAGGGCCAGCGGGCTGAACTCGGCGCGGGCGATGTCCGGATCGACGGTGTCGACCTTGTTGGCCACCAGGTAGGTGCGCTTGTTCTTCTTGCGCAGGTGCTCGCCGATCATCTCGTCGGCAGCGGTGAGGCCGGCGCGGGAGTCGACCATGAACAGGACAGCATCGGCCTCTTCGATGGCCTGCAGCGACTGCTCGGCCATCTTGGCGTCGATACCCTCTTCGTCACCGGAAATACCACCGGTATCGATGACGATGAACTTCTTGCCCTGCCACTTGGCCTCGCCGTACTGGCGGTCTCGGGTCAGACCTGCGTACTCGGCGACGATGGCGTCACGGGTGCGGGTCAGGCGGTTGAACAGGGTGGACTTGCCGACGTTCGGGCGGCCCACCAGGGCTATTACGGGAACCATGCGGCTCTCCAGGAAATTTGATTTTCAGAAAACACGACGGCCGCTGCCGTTTTTCACGGCAGCGGCCGGCAGTAACACTCAGCTTAGCGAATCGTGTAGGCGGCCAGCTTACCGCTGTTGCCGAACACGTACATCCAGCTGCCGACTACCAGCGGGCGAACCCGCACGCCGTCACCGTCGACCTTCTCGCGGCCAACGAAACGACCGTCCACCTGGCTCAGCAGGTGCACGTAACCTTCCAGGTCACCGACGACCACGTTGCTCGACAGCACGGCCGGAGCGGACAGCTGGCGGCGAGCCAGGGCGTCGTTGCTCCACAGCGAGGAGGAACCACGGGAATCGAGGCTTTCCACGGTGCCGCTGGACTGGCTGATGAACACGCTGCCGGTACCTTCGGCGACGCCGACGTAGCTGGAAGCTTCACGCTGCCAGAGTACGCGGCCGGTGCCTACGTCCAGCGCCGCGGCGCGGCCCTGGTAGCTGGCGACATAGAGAACGTTGTCGACCAGCAGCAGGCCGCCGTCGATATCGACGACGCGGTCCAGCTCGGAACGGCCTTGCGGAATCGCAACGCGCGCTTCCCAGACCGGCAGGCCACGCTCCACGTCCACCGCAACGACCTTGCCGCTGGCGAGACCCGCCAGGGCCAGACGGCCCGCGATCAGCGGAGCGCCAGTGCCGCGCAGGGTCAGTACCGGTACGGTGCCTTCGTAGATCCAGCGCTGGTTGCCGGTGGAGGCGTCGAAGCCGATCAGCTTGTCGTCCTGGGTCTGCACCACCACCACGTCACCGTTGGTGGCCGGGGCAGCCAGCACTTCGCTGGTGACCTTGGCGCGCCACTTCTGCTCGCCCGAACCGGAATCCAGCGCGATCACGTCGCCACGCAGGGTGCCCAGCAGGACCATGCCGCTGCCCACACCGACGGCGCCGGAGATCGGCAGATCGAGGTCTTTCTTCCACAGCACTTCGCCGGTTTCGCGCTGCATGGCCATGACGCGGCCTTCGGCAGACGCGGCGTAGATGGTCTGGCCATCCACGGCGGGCTCGAGCAGGTTGTACAGGTCGCCCTGGCCGTCACCGACCGAACGGCTCCACTGTTTCTCCAGGCGGACCTCTTCCTTGAAATCGGTCAGCTCGGCCGGCGGCAGTTCTTTCTTGCTATTGCTGCTGCAACCCACAGCCATCAGGGTGAGTGCCAGCAGTGCAACGTGTTTCCAACGCAACATCTCAGGCGTCTCCCTTGGCCAGGTCGTCGAGTTTCATCTGCAGGGCGCCGACGGCGGCGTCTTCCGGCAGGGCAGCCTTGGCCTTTTCGTAGGCGACACGGGCGTCGTCGTTGCGCTTGAGCTGCAGCAGCAGGTCGCCGCGCAGTTCTTCGCGAGTGGCGACGTAGGCCTTGTCGACGTTGCCGTCGAGCAGCTTCAGACCGTCTTCGGCCTTGCCCTGGGCAGCCAGGACACGGGCCAGACGCTGGCGGGCCAGCTCGCCGAGGGTGGCGTCAACCGGCTTGTCGACCACGGCCTTGAGCTCGAGGACGGCGTCATCCAGCTTGCCGCTGTCCACCGCAACCTTGGCGACGAACAGGCGGCCGTACTGGGCGTACGGAGTGCCGGCGAAGTCGGTGTTCAGCTTGCCAGCGAGCTCGGCAACCTTGGCGGTGTCGGGCTTGCCGGTCGGGTTCAGCGCGGTTTCCAGCAGGGCCTGGTAAATGATGGAGGCGCCCTGGGACTGGTTGTTCTGGTACTTCTTCCAGGCCTGCCAGCCGAACACCACGATCAGCGCCAGAGCGGCGCCGGTCAGCAGGGGCATGCCGTTGCGCTGCCACCAGTCCTTGATGTCAGCGATCTGTTCTTCTTCGGTACGGTTACTCACCCCAATACTCCTATCCGCTCGATTCAGGCCTGCTTGAGGCAGGCAGCCAGGTGCTCGGGCAGAGCATCCCAGGCGATATTCTGTTGTTCGCCCTCGCCACGCAGGGGCTTGAAACCTACCACGCGGTTGGCCAGTTCGTCGTCACCCAGAATCATTGCGAACTGAGCGCCGCTCTTGTCGGCCTTCTTGAACTGGCTCTTGAAGCTGCCGGCGCCGGCATTGACCAGCAGGCGCAGGCCCGGAATGGCCTCGCGCAGCTGTTCGGCCAGGGTCAGCGCAGCCAGCTCCGCCGGCTCGCCGAAGGCGCAGACGTAGAGGTCGGCCGGGCGATTCAGCTCGGCAGGCACCACGCCCAGGGTTTCCAGCAGCAGCACCAGGCGTTCCACGCCCATGGCGAAGCCCACACCCGGAGTCGGCTTGCCGCCGAACTGGCTGACCAGGCCGTCGTAGCGGCCCCCGCCGCAGACAGTGCCCTGGGCGCCGAGCTTGTCGGTGACCCACTCGAAAGCGGTACGGCAGTAGTAATCCAGGCCGCGCACCAGCTTCTGGTTGATCTCGTAGCGCAGGCCGACCGCGTCCAGGCGAGCCTTCAGGCCCTCGAAGTGGGCGATCGACTCTTCGTCCAGGTAGTCGTGCAGGCTAGGCGCGCCGACCAGCAGGGCCTGGGTGCTCTCGACCTTGCTGTCGAGGATGCGCAGCGGGTTGGTGGTCATGCGGCGCTGGCTGTCTTCGTCCAGCTGCTCGAAGCGTTCCTGCAGGTAGGCCACCAGATCATCGCGATAGCGCGCGCGGGCTTCGCTGGAGCCCAGGGTGTTCAGTTGCAGGGTCACGGCGTCAGCCATGCCCAGTTTCTGCCACAGGCGCCAGGTAAGGATGATCAGCTCGGCATCGATGTCCGGGCCGGGCAGGTTGAAGACTTCCACGCCGATCTGGTGGAACTGGCGGTAGCGGCCTTTCTGCGGCTTCTCGTAGCGGAACATCGGACCGGTGTACCACAGCTTCTGTACCTGGCCACCGCCCGACAGGCCATGCTCCAGCACGGCGCGCACGCAGCCCGCAGTACCTTCCGGACGCATGGTCAGGGATTCGCCGTTGCGGTCGAGGAAGGTGTACATCTCCTTGTCGACCACGTCGGTGCCTTCGCCGATGCCGCGGGCGAAGAGTTCGGTGAACTCGAGGATCGGCAGGCGGATCTCGCTGTAGCCGTAGCGGTCCAGCAGGCCAGCGAAGGTGCGTTCCAGATAGCGCCAGGCCGGGGTCTGGTCCGGCAGGATGTCGTTCATGCCACGGATGGCTTGCAGGGACTTGCTCACTTAGGATCCTTGTTGCGGTCAGCCGCGCACGATCAGTGCGGCGTCGGCCTCGGCCTTCTCGGCCGCTTTTTCGCGGATCAGCCGTTCCAGCTCATCCACCAGGTTATCGTTCTGCAGCTTCTGCGCCGGCTTGCCGTCGATGTAGATCAGGTTGCTGGGCGTACCGCCGGTGAGGCCGATATGAGCCTCCTTGGCTTCGCCCGGACCGTTGACCACGCAGCCGATCACGGCGACGTCCAGCGGCACCAGCAGGTCCTCCAGGCGGCCTTCCAGCTCGTTCATGGTCTTGACCACATCGAAGTTCTGCCGCGAGCAGCTCGGGCAGGCGATGAAGTTGATGCCACGGGAGCGCAGGCGCAGCGACTTGAGGATGTCGAAGCCGACCTTGATCTCTTCCACCGGATCGGCGGCCAGCGAGATGCGGATGGTGTCGCCGATACCCTCGGCGAGCAGCATGCCCAGGCCGACGGCCGACTTCACGGTGCCCGAACGCAGGCCACCGGCTTCGGTGATGCCCAGGTGCAGGGGTTGTTCGATCTGCTTGGCCAGCAGGCGGTAGGCGGCGACGGCCATGAACACGTCGGAGGCCTTCACGCTGACCTTGAAGTTCTGGAAGTCCAGGCGGTCGAGGTGATCGACGTGGCGCATGGCCGACTCCAGCAGCGCCTCGGGGGTCGGCTCGCCGTACTTCTTCTGCAGGTCCTTCTCCAGCGAACCGGCGTTGACGCCGATGCGGATCGGGATATTGCGTTCGCGAGCGGCATCCACCACGGCCTTCACGCGGTCTTCGCGACCGATGTTGCCCGGGTTGATGCGCAGACAGTCGACGCCCAGCTCGGCCACGCGCAGGGCGATCTTGTAGTCGAAGTGGATGTCGGCAACCAGCGGCACCTTGACCTGCTGCTTGATCTTGCCGAACGCCTCGGCGGCGTCCATGTCCGGCACGGAGACGCGGACAATGTCGGCACCTGCGTCTTCCAGACGACGGATCTGCGCCACGGTAGCGGCCACATCCAGGGTGTCGGTGTTGGTCATGCTCTGCACGGCGATGGGAGCATCCCCACCCACCGGCACGTTACCTACCCAGATCTTGCGGGACAGGCGACGTTTGATCGGAGACTCGCAATGCATCTTACTGTCCACCCAACTTCAGGCGAGCGGTGCCACCGCGCGCCGGCGTGACTTCGACCGGCTGGCCGTTGTAGCTGACCTGGGCGCCCTGGGCAAAGCCCAGGCGCAGCTGGACCGGCGCCTTGGCAGCGACTTCCAGCGAATCACCCTTGCGCTTGAGGCCCTCGACGACGACCTTGCCGTCGGCATCGGTCACCTGGGTCCAGCAATCGGCGATGAATTGAACCTTGACCACGCCCTGGCCGGCGGAAGCGACCACCGGAGCGGCAGGTGCCTCGGTCGCAGCAGCAGGGGCGACCGGAGCGGCCGGGCTGACCGGAGCGACGGGCTGCTGGGCAGCCGGTTGCTGAGCGGGAACTGCCGGGGTCTGGGCCGGGGCGGTTTCGGCAGCGGCCGGGGTGCCCGGTACTGCCGGGTTGGCCGCGACCGGCGGAGTGCCTTCGGCCGGAGCCTCGGCGCTGCCGTTGTCGCCGACCGGCTCGCTCGGAACCGCAGGAGTATTGGCCTGGTCCTCGGCGACAGCCTGGTCTTCCGGCTCATCGAGGGTGTGGATTTCGGTGGTGCCGTCGGCGCTCTCGACCTCGACGTGCTCCATGTTCAGGCTGCCGGTCTCGGCGGGGCGCGCAGTACGCTCCTGCCACCAGAAGTAGCCGAAGCCGATGAGCACGGCCAGCAGCGCCAGGCTGAACAGGCGCAGCAGGTTACGCGACAGGCGCACCGGCTCGACCACCCGACCGAGGGCCTGGACGTTGCTGCCGGTGGCGTCGGTGCCGGTGTACTGGTCGAAGGCGGTGACCATCTGGGCCTGGTCCATGCCCAGCAGCTTGGCGTAGGCGCGGATGTAACCACGGGCGAAGGTGTGGCCCGGCAACTGCTCGAACGAGCCCTGCTCCAGCGAACGCAGGGCGTTCTCGGTCAGATTCAGCTGGCCGGCGACCTGAGCGGTGCTCCAGCCCTTGTTCTCGCGCGCCTGGCGCAGGGTTTCGCCAGGGTTGGAGCGGGTCGTGCCGATGACATCGGACTGCGACGTATTCATCATTTATCCGCCTGGTATGCCTGGTATTCAGGAGAAGCGGGATACAGGCGCTTGAGTTGCAGCCCGTAGCTGGCAGCGGTATCCCGGTCGTCGTAGATCTTTGCCAGTCGAATCCCCAGCAGCAGGCTGCGCGCGGTCTGCGGGCCCCGCTTGAGGTATTCCTCGTAGTAGGCGCGGGCCGGCACGTACTCGCGGTCCTGGTAGGTCAGGTCAGCCAGTTCGAGCAGTGCACCCGTCGAATTGCGGTTCAGGCGAATGGCCTTCTCGAAGTATTCCTTGGCCTGAGCGCGGTTGTTGAGCTTCATGCTCACCAGACCGAGGTTCTCGAAGATGCGCGAACGTTCGGAATAGAGGCCGTCTTCGGTGGCCTTCATGTAGGTGTCGTAGGCCTCCTGGTAACGCTTCTGCTCGAACAGGAAGCCCGCGTAGTTGTTCAGGATGCGCGCATCGCCCGAGCGAGCGGACAAGGCCTTGCGGAACTCGCTCTCGGCGAGCTTGGGCTCTTTCTCCACCTGATAGACCACGGCCAGGGCGGCGTGGGCATCGGCACTGGAGGAATCGAGATCCAGGGCCTGGCGCAGCGGCACCTTGGCCTGCTCGGTGTTGCCCATCTGCAGGTAACCGATGCCGAGCTGGATATAGGCGTCACGCGCCTCGTCCCGGCCCTTCTCGGTTTTCAGAGGATCCTGTTTACCAGTCGTCACGCAACCCGTCAGCACGGTTGCCAACAGTAAGCACAGCGCGGCGCGCAGGGTCATCGGAATCCTCCCTAGTTCAGTTTCGGTTGGTAGCTGGCGCGGTCTGGTCGGCATCGGCCGCCAGCTGACGTACGGCAATATAGCGTTCGCTGCGGCGGGTGCGGTCCATTACCTGGCCTACCAGCTGACCACAAGCGGCATCGATATCGTCGCCACGAGTGGTACGAACGGTCACGTTGAAGCCGCTCTTGTGCAGCATGTCCTGGAAACGGCGAATGGCATTGTTGCTTGGACGCTCGTAACCGGAATGCGGGAACGGATTAAACGGAATCAGGTTGATCTTGCAAGGGAAATCCTTGAGCAGTGCGATCAGCTGCTCAGCATGCTCGGGCTGGTCGTTGACGCCGGCCAGCAGGGTGTACTCGATCGTCAGCACGCGCTCCTTGCCCAGGCGCGTGATGTAGCGGTAGCAGGAATCGAGCAGCATCTCGAGCGGGTACTTCTTGTTGATCGGTACCAGCTTGTTGCGCAGTTCATCGTTGGGTGCGTGCAGCGACAGGGCCAGGGACACGTCGGTCACCTCGGCGAGCTTGTCGATCATCGGCACCACGCCGGAGGTGGACAGGGTCACCTTGCGCTTGGAAATACCGTAGCCGAGGTCTTCCATCATGATGCTCATGGCGGTCACGACGTTGTCGAAGTTCAGCAGCGGCTCGCCCATGCCCATCATCACCACGTTGGTAATGGCACGGTCGATCTTGCCCGGGATGGTCCCGAACGACTGGTTGGCGATCCACACCTGGCCGATGATCTCGGCGGAGGTCAGGTCGCTGTTGAAGCCTTGCTTGCCGGTGGAGCAGAAGCTGCAGTCCAGCGCGCAACCGGCCTGCGACGACACGCACAGGGTGCCGCGGCCGCCTTGCGGGATGTACACGGTCTCGACGCAACTGCCCGAGGCCACACGCACCACCCACTTGCGGGTACCGTCAGCGGAAATGTCCTGGCTGACGATCTCCGGTGGACGAATTTCGGCAACGGCCTCGAGCTTTTCGCGCAAGGCCTTGCCGACGTTCGTCATGGCGCCGAAGTCGACGGCGCCAAAGTGGTGAATCCATTGCATCACCTGGCCGGCGCGGAAGCGCTTTTCACCGATGGACTCGAAGAATTCCTCGAGCTGGGGCTTGGTCATGCCCAGCAGGTTGGCCTTTACAGCGGTATCAGTCATGGATTCACCCTCGCTCATTCGCTGAAATCAGCGAATGCGCTCGCACACCTCGGTGCTGGAGAAGAAGTAAGCGATTTCGCGGGCAGCCGAAGCTTCCGAGTCGGAACCGTGTACGGCGTTCTCGTCGATGGAAACAGCGAAGTCGGCGCGGATGGTGCCGGCGTCGGCTTTCTTCGGATCGGTGGCGCCCATCAGTTCACGGTTACGCAGGATGGCGTCTTCGCCTTCCAGAACCTGAACAACGACCGGGCCGGAAGTCATGAAGGAAACCAGGTCCTTGAAGAAGGGGCGCTCTTTGTGCTCGGCGTAGAAACCGCCAGCTTCGCGCTCGGACAGCTGAACCATCTTGGAAGCGACGACGCGCAGGCCGGCTTTCTCGAAGCGGGTCAGGATTTCGCCGATGACGTTCTTGGAAACGGCGTCGGGCTTGATGATGGAGAAGGTACGTTGCAGGGCCATGGAAATAACTCCGAAAAGCAAGGTTGGTAATGCCAAGAAGCCCCTGGCGTGGCCAGGAGCTCCTGCGATTCTAGGGTTTGCCGCGCGCTGCGCCCGTGGGGCGGAAGCCGCGAAACCGGCCCGACTGCGACAGGGCCAGCGACTGGAAAATTCCCTCGGGGAAATTTTCGACAGCTCACCTAAAGATAAAACCCGCGAATTATACGCGGGTTCATGACAAATGGGTACGCGGCTCTAGTGAGCCGCACCCTCAGTCGGCTTCTTCGATCCAGGCGGCCTGGATGGCCTCCAGGACCTTTTCCCCACCGCGGGAAGGATCGTCGCTGAACTCCGGCAATGCCAGCACCCAACGGTGCAGATCGACGAAATTCACGTAGCGCGGATCGACATCCGGCTTGGATTCGGCCAGCTGGATGGCGATTTCGAGCACATCAACCCAGTTCAGACTCATGCGAGCGCTCCGCCTCAGTGACCTTCGGACACCTGGTTGATGGTGTATTTCGGGATTTCCACCACCAGATCGGTCTCGCCGACCACGGCCTGGCAAGACAGGCGCGAATCTGGCTCCAGCCCCCAGGCCTTGTCCAGCATGTCGTCTTCCAGCTCGTCGGAGGCTTCCATGGAGTTGAAGCCTTCACGCACGACCACGTGGCAGGTGGTGCAGGCGCAGGACATCTCGCAAGCGTGCTCGATCTCGATGCCGTTGCGCAGCGCCGCCTTCATGATGGTTTCGCCCGGCTGGGCTTCGATCACCGCGCCTTCGGGGCAGTGTTCGGCGTGGGGCAGAAAGACAATCTGCGGCATCTTCGCTTATTCCTCGAGTTCATTGAGCCGGCGACCGGCCAGTGCGGCTTTGACGGTGGCGTCCATACGGCGCGCGGCAAAGGCGTCGGTCAGCTGGGACAGACGCTTGATCTGTAGTTCGATGGCAGTGGCATCGCTGCCAGTAGCCAGATCGCGCAGCGAGTCCATGCCGGCATCGATGACCAGGCGCTCATCAGCGTCGAGCAGGCGCTCGCCATCGGCGTCCAGCGCGGACTGCACGGCTTCCAGCAGGCGCTGGGCCTCGACCTGCTGCTCGCGCAGCGTGCGGGCGGCCATGTCGTCGCCGGCGTACTGGAAGGAATCCTGCAGCATGCGGGCGATTTCGCCGTCGGTCAGGCCGTAGGACGGCTTGACCTGGATGCTCGCCTCGACGCCCGAGGACAGCTCGCGGGCGGAAACGCCCAGCAGGCCATCGGCGTCGACCTGGAAGCTGACGCGGATCTTCGCCGCGCCCGCCACCATCGGCGGAATGCCGCGCAGCTCGAAGCGCGCCAGGGACCGACAGTCCTTGACCAGCTCACGCTCGCCTTGCAGCACATGAATCATCATGGCCGTCTGGCCATCCTTGTAGGTGGTGAACTCCTGGGCACGGGCCACCGGGATGGTAGTGTTGCGCGGAATCACCTTCTCCATCAGCCCGCCCATGGTTTCCAGGCCGAGCGACAGAGGGATCACATCCAGCAGCAGCAGCTCTTCGCCGCGCTTGTTGCCAGCCAGGGCATCAGCCTGGATGGCGGCACCGATGGCAACCACCTGATCCGGGTCGATGTCGGTCAGCGGCTCGCGACCGAACAGCTCACCCACCAGCTCGCGAACGCGCGGCACGCGGGTGGAACCACCGACCATGACCACGGCACTGACCTCTTCCAGCTCGATGCCGGAATCACGCACGGCACGGCGGCAGGATTTGAGGCTGCGCTGGATCATCGGGTCGATCAGGGAATCCATCTGGGCGCGGGTCAGCTCACCGGCCCAGCTGTCGTAGGCGACGGCAACGCTGGCGCTATCGGTCAGGGCCTCCTTCGCGGCACAGGCGGTCTGCAGCAGACGGCGCTGGGCACCCGGATCGAGGTCAGCCGAGATACCGGCCTGCTCGATGATCCAGCCGGCAATGGCATGGTCGAAGTCGTCGCCGCCCAGGGCGGTGTCGCCGCCGGTGGCCAGGACTTCGAAGACGCCACGAGTCAGGCGCAGGATCGAGATATCGAAGGTACCGCCGCCCAGGTCATAGATGGCGACCAGGCCTTCGGCGTTCTTGTCCAGGCCGTAGGCAACGGCGGCTGCGGTCGGCTCGTTGAGCAGGCGCAGCACGTGCAGGCCAGCCAGGCGCGCAGCGTCCTTGGTGGCCTGACGCTGGGCGTCGTCGAAATAGGCAGGAACAGTGATCACCGCGCCCACCAGTTCGCCACCCAGGGTGGATTCGGCGCGCTGACGCAGGACACGGAGGATTTCGGCCGAGACTTCCACCGGACTCTTGGCGCCCTGGACGGTCTCGATGAAGGGCATGTGCGATTCGCCCTGGGTGAAGCGGTACGGCAATTGGCCGCCCAGCTGCTTCACATCTTCCAGGCCGCGGCCCATCAGGCGCTTGACCGAGATGATGGAGTTCAGCGGGTCTTGCGAGGCGTTAGCGCGAACGCTCTCCCCCACCTCGACGCGATCGGCGAGGTAACGCACCGCCGAAGGCAGGATCACTTCGCCGCGGTCGTCCGGCAACGGAGCCGCGACGCCGCTGCGCACGGCAGCGACCAGGGAATTCGTGGTGCCCAGGTCGATCCCCACGGCCAGGCGACGCTGGTGTGGCTGGGGAGTTTGTCCGGGCTCGGCGATCTGCAGTAGGGCCATGCGGTTTCTAATCAGGCTATCGGGCGCGGCGCGGGCCGCGCGGATTAATCGTCGAGTCGCTCTTCCAGCTGTCGCACTTCCTGCGCCAGCTTGTCGAGGAACTGCATGCGACGCACCAGGCGTTCGGCCAGGTCGCGACGGGCGGCATCATCCCAGCAATCGGCGAAATCCTCTTCCAGCCGTAGCTGGGCGGACTTCAGCTGACGCTTGAACTGCGCCACGCCGTCGAGATCGGCACTTTCCTGCAGGTCTTCCAGGTCCTCGCGCAGCTGCATCTGCTGCAGGAGGAACTCCGGGTCCTGCACCGTGGCTTCCAGCGGCAGCGAATCGCCACGCAGGGCCAGCAGGTACAGGGCACGACGCGGAACGCTCTTCAGCGTCTGGTAGGCATCGTTGAGTTCAGCGGCCTTGGCCTGCGCCAGTCGCTGCTCGCGCTCGGAAGCATCGGCGAAACGGTCCGGGTGGACGGTTCGCACCAGCTCACGGTAGCGATTTCCGAGGGCTTCCAGATCGATCCGGAAGCCCGGCTGCAGGTCGAACAGCGCGAAGTGACAGGGACTACCCACACCCAGCCTCAGACGTTGAAGCTTTCGCCGCAGCCACACTCACCGCGCACGTTCGGGTTGTTGAACTTGAAGCCCTCGTTGAGGCCTTCCTTAGTGAAGTCCAACTCGGTGCCATCGAGGTAGACCAGGCTTTTCGGGTCGATGATGACCTTCACGCCGTGGCTCTCGAAGACCTGATCCTCGGCTGCCAGCTCGTCGACGAACTCCAGCACGTAGGCCAGACCGGAACACCCGGTGGTGCGCACGCCAAGACGAATGCCCTCGCCCTTGCCGCGCCCTTCGAGGGAGCGGCGAACGTGATTGGCGGCGGATTCGGTCATGCTGATGGCCATGGGAACTCCTTACTCAACGAATCGCTTCAGAGCAGACCTTTCTTCTGCTTGTAATCGCGCACGGCCGCCTTGATGGCGTCCTCGGCGAGTACCGAGCAGTGGATCTTCACCGGCGGCAGGGCCAGTTCTTCGGCGATGGTGGTGTTCTTGATGGATTCGGCTTCGTCCAGGGTCTTGCCCTTCATCCACTCGGTGGCGAGGGAGCTGGAGGCGATGGCCGAACCGCAGCCGTAGGTCTTGAACTTGGCGTCCTCGATGACGCCCTGCTCGTTGACCTTGATCTGCAGGCGCATCACGTCGCCGCAGGCCGGCGCACCGACCATGCCGGTGCCGACGTCCGGGTCTTCGGCATTGAGCTTGCCGACGTTGCGCGGGTTTTCGTAGTGGTCGATGACCTTGTCACTGTAAGCCATGGCTAATCCTCACTTCTATGGGGCGGGTCAGTGGGCCTGCCATTCGACCTTGGACAGGTCGACACCCTCTTTGAACATATCCCACAGCGGCGAGAGTTCACGCAGCTTGGAAACGGCTTCCACCACCTTCTTGGCGGCGTAATCGACCTCTTCTTCAGTGGTGAAGCGGCCGAAGCTGAAACGGATGGAGCTGTGCGCCAGTTCGTCGTTGCGACCCAGGGCGCGGAGCACGTAGGACGGCTCCAGCGAGGCCGAGGTGCAGGCGGAACCGGACGAGACGGCCAGATCCTTGAGCGACATCATCAGCGACTCGCCTTCGACGTAGTTGAAGCTGACGTTGAGGATGTTCGGCGCGTAGGAAGTCGGGCTGCCGTTGAGGTACAGCTCTTCCAGGTCCTGCACCTGATCGAAGAAGCGCTTGCGCAGGCCTTCGATGCGGGCCATTTCCTGGTGCATTTCTTCCTTGGCGATGCGGAAGGCTTCGCCCATGCCGACGATCTGGTGGGTCGCCAGGGTGCCCGAACGCATGCCGCGCTCGTGACCGCCACCGTGCATCTGGGCTTCCAGACGTACGCGCGGCTTGCGGCGCACGTAAAGAGCGCCCATGCCTTTGGGGCCGTAGACCTTGTGGGCGGAGAAGGACATCAGGTCGACCTTGAGTTTCTCCAGGTCGATGTCCACCTTGCCGGCCGACTGAGCAGCGTCGACGTGCAGCAGGATGCCGCGGGCGCGGGTCAGCTCGCCGATGGCGGCGATGTCGTTGATGCTGCCGACTTCGTTGTTCACGTGCATGACCGAGACCAGGATGGTGTCGTCACGCAGGGCGGCCTCGACCATCGCCGGGGTGATGATGCCCTCGGGAGTCGGTTCCAGGTAGGTCACTTCGAAGCCTTCGCGCTCCAGCTGGCGGCAGGTATCCAGGACCGCCTTGTGCTCGATCTTCGAGGTGATGATGTGCTTGCCCTTGGTCGCGTAGAAGTGCGCGACGCCCTTGACGGCAAGGTTGTCGGACTCGGTGGCACCGGAAGTCCAGACGATCTCGCGGGGGTCGGCATTGACCAGCTCGGCGACCTGGCGACGGGCGTTCTCAGCCGCTTCCTCGGCCTTCCAGCCGAAGAGGTGGGAGCGCGAAGCCGGGTTGCCGAAGTTGCCGTCAACCAGCAGGCAGTCGGCCATTTTCTGAGCGACACGCGGATCCACCGGGGTGGTGGCGGAGTAGTCGAGGTAAATCGGCAATCTCATCAGGTAACTCCTACAGGCGGGCGTTCGCTCAATCGATGGCGGACGCTTCAATCTTGTCGAGGCGCAGCGGCTTGGTGCCCGAGCAGCGACGCTCGTCCTGGCGCTGGGCGACCTCTTGAACTTCGCGGCGCTCGACCAGGTCGGCCAGGCTGATGCCGCTGAGGAACTCGTGAATCTGCTGACTGAGGTCGCACCACAGGTGGTGGGTCAGGCAGGTATCGCCGGAGTGGCAGTCGCCCTGACCCTGGCAGCGGGTGGCATCGACCGACTCGTTGACCGCATCGATCACCTGGGCGACGTGGATGCCGGTCATGTCACGGGACAGCTGGTAGCCGCCGCCCGGACCACGCACGCTGACCACCAGGTTGCCACGGCGCAACTTGGCGAACAGCTGTTCCAGGTAGGACAGGGAGATACCCTGGCGCTCGGAGATATCGGCGAGAGAAACCGGGCCACGCTGGGCGTGCAACGCCAGATCGAGCATGGCGGTGACGGCATAGCGGCCTTTGGTGGTCAATCGCATGGGGAAATCCGGAAGAATCGCTGGTATGGCGGGAGTATGCTCTTTTCCGACTATTTAAGTCAACTATAAGACCTATTACTTTAGTCGGAATTAGCCAGCGAACGGCGGCATATTGTAGCAGCAATGCAAGGGCCGGCGCATCACTACGCCGACTTGCTGCTCTCCTCGTCCTTGACTCCGGCGAAGTCCTCTTCCCGCAGAACCGGAAGATCTTTCGCACAGTAGTCGCTACCCAGAGCTGTCAGAGCCTTGCACATGCCTTCCAGCCGGCCGTCGACCGCCTGCAGATGGTCGAGCAGCTGGCCGATGGCGCGGGCCACCGGGTCGGGCATGTCCTGGCTGACGCCGTAGGCATCGAAGCCGAGCTTTTCTGCCATGGCCTGGCGCTTGGCGGCCTGATCCGCGTCATCCTTGACGATGATGCGGCCGGGAATACCCACAACGGTAGCGCCCGGCGGCACCTCTTTGGTCACCACGGCATTGGAACCGACCTTGGCGCCGGCACCGACGGTGAACGGACCAAGCACCTTGGCGCCCGCCCCCACCACCACGCCGTCGGCCAGGGTCGGGTGGCGCTTGCCCTTGTTCCAGCTGGTGCCACCCAGGGTCACACCCTGGTAGATGGTCACGTCGTCGCCGATCTCGGCGGTTTCACCGATGACGATGCCCAGGCCGTGATCGATGAAGAAGCGGCGACCGATCTTCGCGCCCGGATGGATCTCGATGCCGGTCATCCAGCGACCGAAGTTCGAGACCATGCGCGCCAGCCACTTCCAGCCGGACGTCCACAGAGCATGGGCCAGGCGATGCAGCCAGACGGCATGCAGACCCGGATAGCAGGTGAGCACCTCGAAGGCGTTGCGCGCCGCCGGGTCACGATGGAATACGCTCTGGATATCTTCGCGTACACGCTCAAACATCTTCATCACTCCGCTTGGAAAGCTCCCCGCGGGCAGCCTTCTGTGTCTCGGTGAGAATACCCCGCAGGATATTCATCTCCAGCTTGCTGACACCGGCACGGCCATACAGGCGGCGCAGGCGCGACATCAGGTGGCGCGGCTTCTGCGGGTCGAGGAACTGGATGTCCACCAAGGTCGACTCCAGGTGCGCATAGAAGCGCTCCAGCTCATCCGACGTCACCGGGACGCTGTTGAGCATGGCAGTGGACTCGACCTTCTCCTGCTTGGTCGGCTGCCCCTGAACGGCCAGCCAGGCCATGCGCACCTCGTAGACCAGCACCTGCACCGCCGTCGCCAGGTTCAGCGAGCTGAACTCGGGATTGGCCGGGATGTGCACATGGAACTGACATCGCTGCAGTTCCTCGTTGGTCAGGCCGGCGTATTCGCGGCCGAATACCAGCGCAACCTCACCACCTTGCTGGACGTGTTCCAGGCTGGTGGTGGCGCACTCGCGAGGATCAAGCAGCGGCCAGGGGATGCGACGATCCCGCGCGCTGGTGCCGAGCACCAGACTGCAGCCCGCCAGGGCATCTTCCAGGGTGGGAACGACCACGGCCGCATCAAGAATGTCATCGGCGCCGGACGCGCGGGCACGGGCCTCGCCGCTGGGGAAATCCATCGGATCGACCAGGACCAGGCGCGACAGGCCCATATTCTTCATCGCACGGGCCGTACCGCCGATATTGCCGGGATGGCTGGTGTTGACCAGCACCACGCGAATTTTGTCGAGCAACGCGCGACTCCACACAAAAGCGAAAAAGGGAGGGAATCCTACCGCAGCAGTGGGGCTTGCGCCACGCAGGCGACAGGTCGCTCTATTAACTCCATGGCTTTCTGCTAGAATGTCCGGCTTTCTTTAACGACCCAGGTGACCTCTCCATGCAGCCTATGCTGAATATCGCCCTGCGCGCCGCTCGCAGCGCCAGTGAACTGATCTTCCGCTCCATCGAACGCCTGGACACCCTGTCGGTCAACGAGAAAGAAGCCAACGACTACGTCACCGAAGTCGATCGCGCGGCCGAGCTCTCCATCGTCACCGCCCTGCGCAAGGCCTACCCGAACCACGGGATCATGGGCGAAGAAGGCGGCGTACTCGAAGGCAGCGGCGAAGGCGCCGATTACCTGTGGATCATCGACCCGCTGGATGGCACCACCAACTTCATCCATGGCGTTCCGCACTACGCCGTCAGCATCGCCTGCAAATACCGCGGTCGCCTTGAGCACGCCGTGGTCCTCGACCCGATCCGCCAGGAAGAATTCACCGCCAGCCGTGGCCGTGGCGCCGCACTGAATGGCCGTCGCCTGCGCGTCAGCAACCGCAAGAGCCTGGAAGGCGCCCTGCTCGGCACCGGCTTCCCGTTCCGCGACAGCCAGATGGACAACCTGGACGCCTACCTGGGCATGTTCCGCAGCCTGGTCGGCCAGACCGCCGGCATTCGCCGCGCCGGCGCCGCCAGCCTGGACCTGGCCTACGTCGCCGCCGGTCGCTACGACGCCTTCTGGGAGTTCGGCCTGTCCGAGTGGGACATGGCTGCTGGCGCCCTGCTGATCCAGGAAGCGGGCGGCCTGGTGAGCGATTTCACCGGCGGTCACGAGTTCCTCGAGAAGGGCCAGATCGTTGCCGGCAACACCAAGTGCTTCAAGGCACTGCTGACCAGCATCCAGCCGCACCTGCCGCCGTCGCTCAAGCGCTGAGCCTGAGCCGCGACGCAAAAAGCCCGGCAATGCCGGGCTTTTTTGTGCCTGCCAGAAAGCCAGCAGCCCCTTGCAGGAGCGAGCTTGCTCGCGAAGCTCTTCATCCTGAAACCACACGCCCAGACGGTTCGCGAGCAAGCTCGCTCCTACGAAGAGCTTCAGCGCAAAAGAAAAAGGCGCCCACTGGGCGCCTTTTCCGTTCACTCCTGGCGACTGCTTATTGCTGACCCAGGATCAGTCGGCCGCTCTTGTCGACCGGAATCTGCGAGCCCGGATCGCGGTCCATGCGGACCTGGCCGGCCTTGCCATCGATCAGGTACTTCACGTCGTAGCCGACGACCTTCTCGCTGGTGTCATTGACAGTGCTGCAGCGGGTTTCGGTGGTGGTGTAGGTGTCACGCTCCTGCATGCCTTCCTGCACCTTGTTGCCCGCGTAGCCGCCGCCGATGGCACCCGCCACGGTGGCGATCTTCTTGCCGTTGCCGCCGCCGATCTGGTTGCCCAGCAGGCCGCCAGCGATGGCGCCGATCGCCGTACCGGCGATCTGGTGGGTGTCCTTGACCGGACGCTGGTGGGTCACCGCCACGTCCTTGCAGACCTGGCGCGGATTCTTGATGGTTTCCTTGACCGGTTGAACGGCGAGCACCTCGGCGTATTGCGGCGCACGGTCCACCAGACTGTAGGTAGCCACGGCGCCACCGGCAGTCACGCCTACAGCGCCCAGCACGGTACCGATTAGCAACGACTTGTTCATAGGGTTCTCCTGGACTTTCTTCTCATTCGGGCCTCGCCCTTTACCTTGCCTTGGAGCAATCGATTTGTAAGAAAGTTCCGGCCGTTTCGTGACACAGCACCTACAAATGAAAACTCCCGCCGAAGCGGGAGTTTTCTCTGGTAGGCCGGAAACGCTCTATTACGGGCGCTCGTCGACTTCCTTGCTCGGCGGAGGAATCAGGTCCTCGCTGGACAGGTTCAGCCAGATCAGCACCACGTTGGCGATGTAGATGGACGAGTAGGTACCCGCCATCACGCCGACGAACAGGGCGATGGAGAAGCCGAACAGGTTGTCACCACCGAAGAACAGCAGAGCGGCGATCGCCAGCAGGGTCGACACCGAGGTAGCGATGGTCCGCAGCAGGGTCTGGCTGGTCGAGATGTTGATGTTCTCGATCAGGCTGGCCTTGCGCAGTACACGGAAGTTCTCGCGCACCCGGTCGAAGATCACGATGGTGTCGTTCAGCGAGTAGCCCACCACCGCCAGTACCGCGGCGAGCACGGTCAGGTCGAAGGTGATCTGGAAGAACGACAGCACGCCCATCACGATGATGGCGTCGTGGATCAGCGAGAGGATCGCACCCAGGGCGAACTTCCACTGGAAGCGGAAGCCCACGTACAGGAGGATGCCGCCCAGCGCCAGGAGCATGCCGAGGCCGCCCTGGTCGCGCAGCTCTTCACCCACCTGCGGGCCGACGTACTCGACGCCGTTGACCTTGGCCGGGTTGGAAGCATCGGCCTTCTGCAGCGCAGTGGCGACCTTCTTGCCCAGCTCCGGGTCTTCGCTGGGCATACGCACCAGCACGTCCTTGGTGTCACCGAAGCTCTGCACCACGGCTTCGCTGTAACCAGCGGCGACCAGTTGCTCACGCACCTTGGAGAGGTCGGCAGGCTGCTCGTAGGTCAGCTTGATCGACGTACCGCCGGTGAAGTCCAGGCCGAAGTTGATGCCTTTGAAGACCCAGCTGCCAAGGGCGATCAGGGTCAGGATCAGGGTCGCGGCGAACGCAATGTTGCGCACGCCCATGAAGTTGATAGTACCGATCTTGATATTCATCTCTGGCCCCTTAGATCCACAGCTTCTTAACGTCGCGGCCGCCGTAGATCAGGTTCACCATTGCGCGGGTGACCATGATGGCAGTGAACATCGAGGTGAGAATACCCAGGGACATGGTCACGGCGAAGCCCTTCACCGGGCCGGTGCCCATGGCGTAGAGGATGCCGCCGACCAGCAGCGAGGTCAGGTTGGCGTCGATGATCGCGGTGAAGGCACGGTTGAAGCCTTCGTGGATCGCCCGCTGCGTCGACATGCCCGCCGCCAGTTCTTCCCTTATTCGAGAGAAGATCAGCACGTTGGCGTCCACCGCCATACCCATGGTCAGCACGATACCCGCGATACCCGGCAGGGTCAGGGTCGCGCCGAGGATCGACATCAGCGCCACCAGCATGACCATGTTGAAGGCCAGGGCGACGGTGGCGATCACGCCGAAGAAGCGGTAGATGACGATGATGAACAGGGAAACGAAGACCATGCCCCACAGGGAGGCGTCGATGCCCTTGGCGATGTTGTCAGCCCCCAGGCTCGGGCCGATGGTGCGTTCTTCAGCGAAGTACATCGGCGCAGCCAGGCCACCGGCACGCAGCAGCAGGGCCAGTTCCGAGGACTCGCCCGGAGCGTCCAGGCCGGTGATGCGGAACTGGTTGCCCAGCGGCGACTGGATGGTCGCCAGGCTGATGATCTGCTTCTCTTCCTTGAACGCCGGAACAGCGACTTCCTGCTCGACGCCGTCGACGACCTGCTTGGTGTAGCGGGTGATCGGCTTCTGTTCGATGAACACCACGGCCATGCTCCGGCCGACGTTGTTGCGGGTCGCGCGGTTCATCAGTTCGCCGCCGTGGCCATCCAGACGGATGTTCACCTGCGGACGGCCGTTTTCGTCGAAGCTGGCGCTGGCGTCGGTGACCTGGTCACCGGTGATGATCACGCCACGCTCCAGGGTCGCCGGCGGACGACGCGGCTCGCGGAAATCGAAGGTCTCGGTGGAGGACTTGATCGCATCCGGCTCGGCGGCCAGGCGGAACTCCAGGTTGGCGGTCTTGCCGAGAATACGCTTGGCTTCGGCGGTGTCCTGCACGCCCGGCAGCTCGACGACGATGCGGTTGGCGCCCTGGCGCTGTACCAGCGGCTCGGACACGCCCAGCTCGTTCACGCGGTTGCGGACGGTGGTCAGGTTCTGCTTGATCGAGTATTCGCGGATTTCGGCCAGCTTGGTGGCGGTCATGGCCAGGCGCAGGACCTGCATGCCATTACGCTCGCTCTGAGCGGTTTCGAAATCGCGGAAATCCTTGGCGATGATCGACTTGGCCTTGTCCAGGTCGGCTTCTTCGGTGAAGCCCAGCTGGATACCGCCGTCCTGGACGGGCAGGCTGCGGTAGCGCACGCGCTCTTTACGCAGGGCGCTCTTGACCTCGTTCTCGTACACCTTCATACGAGCGTCGACTGCCTTTTCCATGTCCACTTCCAACAGGAAGTGCACACCACCGGACAGGTCGAGACCCAGTTTCATCGGGTGGGCGGCAATGTTGCGCAGCCAGTTCGGTGTGGTCTGGGCCAGGTTCAGGGCGACTACGTAGTCATCACCCAGCGCGCGGCGGACGATGTCCTTGGCCGGCAGCTGGTCTTCCTGCTTGACGAGGCGGATCAGGCCGCTGTTCTTGCCCAGCGAGCCAGCCTTGACGGCGATGCCAGCGTCGGCGAGCGCCTTGCTGGCCTTGTCCACGTCGGCCTGGGAAATCTGCAGCGCGGTGCTCGCGCCGCTGATCTGGACGGCCGGATCGTCAGGATAGAGGTTGGGTGCGGAATAGATGAAACCGACGGCCAGGACCGCCAGGATCAGCAGATACTTCCACAGGGGATACTTGTTGAGCATGACACCGCCCGTTATGACGCGGGGCGCATCTTGCGCCCCGTCGGTTGGGTTTCTAGGTGGAGGATCAGATCGCCTTCAGGGTGCCTTTCGGCAGGGTCGCGGCGATCGCGGCCTTCTGGAACTTCAGCTCGACGTTGTCGGAAACCTCGACGACGACGAAGTCCTCGGCGACCTTGGTCACCTTGCCGGCGATACCGGCGGAAGTGACGACTTCATCGCCCTTCTGCAGGCCGGACAGCAGGTTCTTGTGCTCTTTCGAGCGCTTGGCCTGGGGACGCCAGATCATCAGGTAGAAGATGACCAGGAAACCGACCAGGAAAATCCACTCGAAGCCGGTGCCAGCCGGGCCTGCAGCAGCGGCGGGAGCTGCGGCGTCAGCGTAGGCAGCGGGAATCAGAAAACTCATTGGAAACTCCTGTCTCAAAGCTTTTTCGATGAATAAGGTCAGTCCGCCAGCGGCGGCACGGGAAGGCCGCGCTTGGCGTAGAAGGCGTCGACAAAGTTCGCCAATGTACCCTGTTGGATTGCCTCGCGCAAACCAGCCATAAGCCGCTGATAATGCCGCAAGTTGTGGATGGTATTGAGCATGCTGCCGAGCATTTCGCCGCACTTGTCCAGGTGGTAGAGGTAGGCGCGGGAGAAGTGCTTGCAGGTGTAGCAATCGCAGGTCGGGTCCAGCGGAGACTCATCGTGCTTGTGCACCGCGTTGCGGATCTTGATCACCCCGGTGTCAACGAAAAGGTGGCCATTGCGCGCATTGCGGGTGGGCATGACACAGTCGAACATGTCGACGCCGCGGCGCACACCTTCCACGAGGTCTTCGGGTTTGCCCACACCCATCAGGTAACGAGGTTTGTCAGCCGGCATGTGCCGCGGCAGGAAGTCCAGTACGCGGATCATCTCTTCCTTGGGCTCGCCCACCGACAGGCCGCCGATGGCCAGGCCGTCGAAGCCAATTTCCTGCAGGCCTTCGAGCGAGCGCATGCGCAGCTCTTCGTGCATGCCGCCCTGGACGATGCCGAACAGTGCCGACGGGCTGTCGCCGTGGGCGGTCTTCGAGCGTTTGGCCCAGCGCAGTGACAGCTCCATGGAGCGTTTGGCGACGTCGAACTCGGCCGGATACGGGGTGCACTCGTCAAAGATCATCACGATGTCCGAGCCCAGCGCGCGCTGTACGGCCATGGACTCTTCCGGGCCCATGAAGACCTTGGCGCCGTCCACCGGCGAGGCGAAGTACACGCCCTCCTCCTTGATCTTGCGCAGCGCGCCCAGGCTGAATACCTGGAAGCCGCCCGAGTCGGTGAGGATCGGCCCCTTCCACTGCATGAAGTCATGCAGGTCGCCGTGCTTCTGGATCACTTCGGTGCCTGGGCGCAGCCACAGGTGGAAGGTGTTGCCGAGGATGATCTGCGCGCCGATGCCCTCGATGTCGTGCGGGAGCATGCCCTTCACGGTGCCGTAGGTGCCCACCGGCATGAACGCCGGGGTTTCCACCACGCCACGGGGGAAGGTCAGGCGGCCGCGACGGGCCTTGCCCTCGGTGGCCAGCAGTTCGAATTTCATGAAGCTCATGGATCAGTCCTCGGGGCCGCGCGGTGCCGGGTTGCGGGTGATGAACATGGCATCGCCGTAGCTGAAGAAGCGATAGCCCTGCTCCACTGCCGCCCCGTAGGCGGCCATGGTCTCGGGGTAGCCGGCGAAGGCGGAGACCAGCATCAGCAGGGTGGATTCGGGCAGGTGGAAGTTGGTGACCAGGGCGTCGACCACATGGAACGGCCGCCCGGGGAAGATGAAGATATCGGTGTCGCCGCTGAACGGCTTGAGCACGCCGTCACGGGCGGCGCTTTCCAGCGAACGCACGCTGGTGGTGCCGACGGCGACCACGCGACCGCCGCGCGCCTTGCAGGCGGCAACGGCGTCGACCACATCCTGGCTGACTTCCAGCCATTCATTGTGCATGTGGTGGTCTTCGATGCGCTCCACACGTACCGGCTGGAAAGTGCCGGCGCCCACGTGCAGGGTGACGAACGCAGTGTCCACGCCCTTGGCGCGGATCGATTCCAGCAGCGCCTCGTCGAAGTGCAGACCGGCGGTCGGTGCCGCCACGGCGCCCGCGCGCTCGGCATAGACGGTCTGGTAGCGCTCGCGGTCGGCATCTTCATCCGGACGGTCTATATAAGGCGGCAGCGGCATGTGGCCGACGCGTTCCATCAGCGGCAACACGTCCTCACTGAAGCCCAGCTCGAAAAGCGCGTCGTGGCGCTGCAGCATCTCGGCCTCGCCACCGCCGTCGATGAGGATCTTCGATCCCGGCTTGGGCGATTTGCTGGAGCGCACGTGGGCCAGCACGCGGTGGCTGTCCAGTACGCGCTCCACGAGGATTTCCAGTTTGCCGCCGGAAGCCTTCTGGCCGAACAGGCGGGCAGGGATTACCCGGGTGTTGTTGAACACCATCAGGTCACCCGGCTTGAGGAAGCCGAGGATGTCAGCGAATTGCCGGTGGCTGAGCTCGCCGCTCGGACCGTCCAGCACCAGCAGACGGCTGGAGCGGCGTTCAGGTAGCGGATGGCGGGCGATCAGCGCCTCGGGCAGGTCGAAATGAAAGTCAGCGACGCGCATGGGGGAGCTTTCTCGAAGGGGCGCACATCTTACTGGATATGCCGATTTCTGACCATGCGAGCCGATTGACCGGCGCAGAGCGCCTCCCTATACTGCCGCGCCATTGCCTCGGTGGCGGAATGGTAGACGCGGCGGATTCAAAATCCGTTTCTGGCGACAGAGTGAGAGTTCGAGTCTCTCCCGGGGCACCACCACATTGTTCCGGCAGTTCCGATGAACTGTCGAAACCCACGAAAAACCGGCCCTCGGGCCGGTTTTTTGTTGCCTGCGATTTGCCCTGCCGGGTTTTGCCGGCGGCACCCTCTTTGTCTCAGGAGCAACTGCCCGTGGCGGTCTTGCTGACGTAGGCACGCCCGGTCGCACTGACGTTCACCACCCGCTCCTGGGCTCCAGCCGTGGGCGCCGAGCGGCAGACGGTGACGCTCGCCTGGGTATTGCCCACGCCGCTGGGCTGGAAATCGATCTTGGCGACACTGGAAGTGACCTTGAACCCCGTCGGCGCGGCGGGATGTTTCTGGATAACGGTGGAGCCGGAAATGACGATCCAGCCCTGCTCCCAGCCGCCCGAGCCGCAACTGGTGCCATTGGTGGATACGCACATGCTGGTCACCGTGTTGCGTTTGATCGCTTCACTGCGCCCCATGGCGACGCCCGCCACCAGATCGTTGGCACTGGAGGCAAGCTTGCCGGCGAGGGTCGCATCACTAAGCGAAGGCACGGCGATGCCAATCAGGATGGCCAGCACCGCGAGTGTCACCATCAGTTCCAGCAAGGTGAAACCGTTGGCCGGGCGTCTGTTGATCGCTTTCATGGCTCGCCCTCCTATCGCTCGATATCCCAGAACACCCAGGACTTGGGCTGCGGACTGGTACCCGGCGCGGTTGGCTCGGAGACCTTCAACGGCGAGTCGGAAGAACCGCCGATGATGAAGTCCCTCAGGCTGCCGTCGTCGAGTTGTACGCGCCCTGCCACGGGTGACGGAGGCAGGCCGCCGCCGGAGATGACGCCGAAGCGCTGGTCACCGGTGCCTGCGGCGTTCAGGTAGCTGATGTTGTAGACGCGCGCGGTGCCCAGGCTGGAGCAGCTGGTGGGGCTGGCCACGGCAGGCTGGTGGGTGCTGAAGGTGATGTTGTTGTAAAGCAGCAGCGCCGAGGTCACTACCTGCTCGGTGGATTGCAGGCCCAGGTACCAGCCTTTGGGGTAGGCCGCGATCTGCGTATTGGTAGGCGTGGCCGTAGAGGTAATGGGCAGCAGCGAGTTGTTGCAGATCAGGTTGGCGGCGCAGGTGGCGTTCTCCAGAGTCAGCCAGTTGACGTCGCTGGGCTTGTCGCGCAGGGCATAGAAGCGGTTCGCCACGCTGGCGGCGGAGGTGTAGGTGAGCAGCGGCTTCTCGCGGTCGCCGGAGCCCAGCAGGATCACATACTCGCCGTTGACGGAGGCCACCTCCGGGCCATAGAGGAACTTGCGGTTGGCCGTACAGGAGGTCGCCGTTGCGCACCCCAGGGAAGCGATCTTGGTCATGGTCCAGTTGGCCGGTGCGGTGCTGCCGATGGCACTGAAGGCATCGACGCCGGAGATCCGGTAGACGTTGCCCCCCAGGTCGGAGGCATAGCCGTAGGCGATCAAGCCGCTGCTGTTGGTGACCAGTGCGACGCTGCCGACGACGCCGCGATCAGTGTCGAAGGTCTTCAGCAAGGCGCCGGTGTCGGCATCCAGCAGATAGATGTGATTGCCCTTGGAGGACGTCGTGCAGGTATTGGGGTCGGCATCCTCGCACGTGTCGTAGCCACCGCCCATGGCCAGGATCGTCGATGCACCGCTGCCGTAGCCTTGCGCCAGGACAGGAACTGGGGTCGCCCAGGTCTGCCCCATGCCGCTGAGGCCTGTACCACAGCCGGTGTCATTGGCCATGTTGGGACAACCGATCTTCCACTTCAGGGTCGGGCTGGCCGGGGTGGTTACGTCAAAGGCGTAGATGGAGCGACCGCCACGGCGCATGGCGGAATAGATCCAGGTGCTGGTGCCCTGCTGCACCACGGAAACCGAGCCGTCCATGCCGTAGTCCTTGGGCTGCGGCGTGGGCGTACCCGTGGTATGGCCGGGGAAACTGATGGTGGTGGTGTTGTCACGCAGGCGCTTGATCCGCGGGTAGAACTCCGGCGGCATGAACGACCAGATTTCACTGCCGGCCGAGACGCCTGCGACGGTTCCGCTGCGGTTGCCGTTGATGGCGTGCAGCAGCCCGTCGTTGGCACCGTAGTAGACCACCACCAGCGGTGAAGACGTGGTGCCGTAGTTGACCGCTGCGGGGCGCGAGTGCACGACGTCGCCGTGGACCGACGAGCGCATCTCGGTGACGTTGGCGTTTAGGTTCTCGTCCTGATTGTCGGCACCGATGGCCCAACCGATCAGGTTGGTCCGCTCAGTGGCGTCCGCCGCCCCCAGCAGGGCCTGGGTGACTGCCGTGTTGGCGGTGTTGAAATTGGTCAGCGCTGTGCAGGTCGTGGGGTCGCAGGTCTTCATGGTCCGCGAACTGGCCTGGCGCAATACATAGGCCTGGGCGCCCTTCTCGACGATGTTGCCGTCGGGATAGTTGGACACGTCGGACCCGGTCACGGTCAGGCAGTTGCCCTGGGGCTTGAAGGCCCAGTAGTTATCCAGGGAGGTGGGCGTCCAGAAGCTGCGGGCGCATTCGGTGATGAAACCAGTGCCGCTGTTGATTGCGCTGTTGCCGTTGGCGTCCACCGTGGTGAGCTGGCTGCTGACCACGCCCACCTTGTATTGCTTGAGGTTGCCGGGCCAGCGCGGGAAGGAGTCGGAGTCCGGGCGGAACATGCCGACGAACACCTGGTTCAGGTAGGTGCTCTGGGAGCTGACGCTGATCGGCAGGGTGACGGAGGCGAACACGCTGTTGGTGGCCTGGATCTCGGAGAAGATGGCATTCAGCGCATCGGAAATCTGCGTACCACTGGCCGTCACGTCGAAGTACTTGCCACTGCTGACGTTGGCCATGCTTTTCAGCAGGGCGGTCCAGCCCGGCCCCTGGCCGGTGGTGACTTTGTTGATGTCCACGGTATAGGTGGTGATGGCCTGGGTGCTCTTCTTCATGAAGCGCGCCCACTCGTCAGCCATGTTGTCCTGCGAACCGCTGGGGGAGATGGGGATCGCCGTGGTATTGCCCCCGGCGGCGGTCAATGCACTGGTGGCCTGCTTGATATCGTTGCTGTTGTCCTGCGCCGCGCCGTTACTGATGTAGATGATGAAGTTCTTCGCGCAGCCAGCGACGATCGGGTTGTTGTAGGTAGTGGCGTCCTTCGACGCCAGGGCGTTGCCGCCCAGGGCATAGATGGCGTTCGATGCCGTGGTGCCGCCGACGTTGCCGGTGAAGTCTGTCTTGGCTTTCTGGTTACCGGAGTTGGGCGTGCCCGCCGAGTAATACAGCCAGGCTTCCTCCATCGCCTTGCTGATCTTGCCGCCATTGGACTTGTCGCTCCCCACGTCCAGGCTGCTGACCAGCGTCTGGTACTTGGGCTTGGTCGAACTGTCGAGCAGACGCATGGCGGCACGCACATAGGCGCCGTCGTCGCCCTTGTTGCCGCTACCGGTCTCGCTGAACAACATCAGGCTGACGCGGAACTTGTTCACCTGCAGCCCGTTGACCACCGACGCCAGCGCGGTCATCTCGTTGCTGAACGGCGTATTCCAGTTGGCGGTGTTGTCCAGGATGATCAGGACGTTGGGCGCATCCGTGGCACCTGTGGGCGTGCCGACGAACAGGTCGATGTCCTCGGCACGAACGGCCGACTGGACGACACACAGGAGGCAGAGGGCGACTATCCGCCGGAGCATTCCGGCCTGGCAGCTCTTGTTCATGTTCATGCTCCGCACGCGGCGATCTTCTGCGAATCGGTCAGGTGCACCCGCACCCCGGAACGCACTCTTACCGAAGTGCCAGTCACGGCATCGGTGACATTGGCGTTGAGCCCCCAGACGGTGTCCCACCCCGTGGAACACATGGCTGCCTGGCCACCACCACAAGCCAGATTGGAGGGACTCGGCCTGGCGCTCATGCACACCGGCGACGCCATGGAGACCTGGTAGTCGGTGGTGCCGTCGTTATTGATGTCGACATTGAGCTGCTCGGCCGTCGGCGCCGCAGTGAAGGCCGAGCCGATGACCCGCTGGATGCCCACATCTGCCGCGGCGATGGCCTCGTTGCGGAACTGCATGTTGCCCACTGCCTTCAGATTGGTGCCGCTGAGGGTGTAGGCGCTGCCGACCATCAGCATCAGCATCAGCAACATCACCAGGGCGACCACCAGGGTCGCGCCCTGCTGGGCTCTCGAATTGCGCTGCGTCGTCATGGCGTCTGCCTCCGACGGGATACGTTCACCAGCGTGGCGCTGGAGGTGAACAGATGCCGTTTGTAGCCATCGGTGAACGGGCCCAGGGTGGAACCACCCAGGGCGTAGGTCTTGTCCGAGGTGTAGCCCGCGGTCTGGGTACGGGCGCGAGCCAGGACGTAGAGCCGGGCTTCCACCACGTTCGCCAGCTGGGCCACCGTGCAGGAGCCAGCCCCGCAATGGACGAAGCTGCCATCGGGAGAGCCATCACCGCGGTTGGTCACGGTGACCCGGGTATTGGGATCATCCCAATGCGGCGCCGAGAGGTAATCGGTCGGATCGTTCGACTTGCTGAGGCTGTCGAGGCCCAGTTCGACGCGGAATGCCTCGACCCCCTCGATCAGCGGTACCGCCGCCTGCAGCGCGTTGGCCGGCGTGGCCCCACCGGAAAGATCGAAAGTGGAGCGCATCAGCGTCGGTATGCCATCGCCTGCGCTCACCGCGTAATCACGCACGTAATACAGGTCGATGACGAACTTGCGACGCTCGGCGACAGTCAGGCAATTGAGGTTCTTCAGGGTGAAGCCAGTGGTGTCCAGCACAAAGGCGCCGAGGGTCTCGTCCTTGCAGAAGGACGACTGGAAATACACCTTGCCGGCCGCCAGTGCATCGCAATTACCGACGCCCGGTGAGCAGGTATCGACATGCCGCACCACCAGCACATCGGAGTTGCTCGCCAGGTTGGTGACTATTGCCGAACAACCTGGGGGCACCGCGGAGAAGGTCTGTGCCACGATGCCGACGGAATTGATCCTGTCCTGCTGCGTCCAGGTGGAAAAGGCCGAGCACACCGGTGGCAACGCCGTGGGGTAATCGGCCGGTGGATCGGTCGCAGTCAGGTCATCGAACTGCGGTACATAGCCATTCCAGAACCCGGCGTGGGCCAGGTCCTCCTGCAGCAGGCCCACGGCGAAGCGGCCGTTCTCGATCAGCGAATTGGTATTGGCCATGTCGTCGCTGGTGCGACGCAGATTCAGGTAGAGCGTCAGCACCGCGACCATGATCAGCAGGCTGATGGTCACGGCAATCATCATCTCCACCAGGGTGAAGCCCCTGTGGCGGGATACGCCGCTCATAGCGACGCCACCCGCACAACCGTGGTGACCACGCGCCGACACAGATCGCTGCTGCATCCGGAGCTGCCGTTGTAGCTGCCACTGCCGCAGGCCACACTCGAAGGCGGTGCCGAGATCGGCGACATGCCCTGCCAGGCCACCGTGATCAGGTACTGATTGCTGCCCAGCGACTCGATGCAGCCGCGCCCGCCGAGCATGGCGCCGGCCTTCACACTGCCACCACCCACTTCCGCCGCGCCCTGCAGGCTGTTGCACCAGTCGGAAAGGTCCGCTTGCTGGCGGGTCCCGCTACTGGTCGGGCAAGTCATGCCCGCGCCCACCGGCGAGCTGCTGCCGGTGACATAGCTGGAAGAGTTCTTCGCGTTGGCGTTCATCCGACTGGAAATGTCATTGAGCAGCAGCAGCGCCTGGGCGCGCTGGTAGGACTCCATGTCCGACAACTGCATGCGCATCTGCAGCTTGGCCAGACCGAGCAGGCCCAGCGAAATGATGAGGATGCTGACGAGCAGCTCGATCAGGGTGAAGCCGCGTTGCCGGGAGGTCATCATGTTGATCACCACTTCGCCGATGGCGTCCGAGTGCCGTCGCTGCCCAGGGTCAGGTTGCCGTCGCTGGCCTGCCCGCCGCTCGGGGTGAAGGTGATGGTGAAAGTCGGCGGTGTGCCGCTGCCTACGGTGATGTCGTAGCCGTAGTTGCCCGACACCTCACTGGGCAGCGCATAGCCACCGCTTTCCAACGCCGACTTGCTGGCGTAGGTGCGGTTGGCCAGCAGGTACTGCTGCTGGCGGTTGGCGATATCCATCATCTGCGCCTGGGCCGCGGACCGCTTGCCCCGGATGACGTACTGCTGATAGCTGGGGTAAGCGACTGCAGCCAGGATCGCCACTATCGCCGTCACCACCATCAATTCGATCAGGGTAAAACCACGGGAACTAACAGGCATTATCGGAACTCTCTTTTCCGGGTTCTTTTTCAAAGACTCTATTAGTTAAATGGCGAATCGCCACCCCGCCGACACGGTAATTCAATACCAGTCGTCGCCGACGTATCGTCATATATAAAATTAGCTAACGAAAAGATGGCCAATTCTGGAGCGCCAGAATACCAACACCCCTCTAGAACCGCGGCATTAGAGCGAAACCCAAGACTGGCTGCAAGGCCTGTAAACCATGCACATTCGTATCAAGAAGAACACACTCGAGCCAGTTCAAAAGCCACTTCGAGAACAACGGTACCACTTATAAAATAAACATGAAGAAGTTGTGAAAAAAACGTAAAACAAAACTCACCATAGTGCATTTCAAGTTAACAACATCAGCACTGATAACCTATTAAAAATCTGCCACCCCGCAATAACGAACGAGAACTCATTACATCTTTAAAACTATGCTTATCCGACTATTCATCAGCTAACTACTGAGTCAATTAACCCGCACGCAGGAACAGCCGGCTGTTCAGCAACCACTCCACAAGCTGGAAAATTTCAACGGTGCGCCGCACCACTCACCGCAACAGGCACGACAAGCAAGCATCAACCGCCGAGTGACCGCCCCTGAAGTGTCTGGACAAATGCCGCCAGCGGCATAGGTCGATCGAAGAGATACCCTTGCAGCACCTCTACGCCGCGCAGGGCGAGGTAATCCTGCTGCTCCTCGGTTTCCACACCCTCGGCGATGATCATCAGGTCCAGCTTGCCGCACAGCTCGACGATGCTGTCGAGGATGTGCGAAGACAGCGCATCCACGCCGATCATCGCCACGAAGCTCTTGTCGATCTTCAGCGCGTCCACCTTGAAGCGGTGCAGGTAGGCAAGACTGGAGTTGCCGGTGCCGAAGTCGTCGATGGCCAGCTTGACGCCCAGGCCATGGAGGTTGTCGAAGAGTTCGTCGGTCACCTCGCTGGAAACGATCAGCTCGCGCTCGGTCAGCTCCAGAGTCAGCTCCGGTCGATGGGGCAGGAAGCGCGCCTGGAAGTCACGGCAATCACCGAACAACCCCGGCTCCGTGCAATGCCGGGCACTGATGTTGAAGCTCAGGTGGAAGCCTTCGCCCAGCAGATGCCCGTGGGGCGCCAGCCCGTCGGCGACCTGGTGGAACAGTTCGCGGGTCATCGCCACGATCAGCCCGGAGCGCTCGGCCATGGGGATGAACAGGTCGGGGCCGACCATGCCCTCACGCGGATGGACCCAGCGCATCAGCACCTCCGCGCCGACCCAACGGCCATCCCGGGCATCGACCAGCGGTTGCAGGTACGGTACGAACTCCCCGGCGAGCAAGGCGCGCTCCAGCTCCAGGCTTGGCGTCGCCGAACGCCCCCAGAGCCAGTAGCAGGCGACGCCCGATGCCCCGCCCAGCATCAGCATCAGCGCCACCAGCGGCAATGCATCTTCGTGGATATGCCGCCACTGCGCCCCCTCGGGGAAGCCGCCGATGACCTTGTAGGGGAATCGCTCCGAGGTCAGTTCGACATGCCCCAGCGGCAGGCGGGCGGGCTTGCCGTCGAACACCTTGCCCTGCTCGTTCATCCACTGCCCGCCGACCTGCAACTGCAGGTCGCTGCGCTGATCGACCAGCTGCAGCGTGTTGCTCAGATATCGCCCATCCACGGTCGCCAGCGCGGCATGGCGCCCCTCGACCCGCCGCAGGATCAGCAGCGCGTAGTTCGGCGTGATCTCGTTACCGGCCATCATGCGCAGCCGACCGGCGACATACAGGCTCGAATCCAGCGGCGCCTCGAAATCGCCAAACAGCGAGGTGCAATAGATGTGGTCATCGCGAGTCAGGTTGACCGAGCGGACGAACGGCACCACCGCCACCTGCTCGCGCAGCACGAGGGTCGCCTCGTCGCAGCCCTCATCCACATGCAGCAGCGCCACCTGGGCGGCCCCTGCCGCATTGCCCAGCATCACGTCGAACAGCCTTACCGCCTCGTTCGAAGCCGTGCGTGCCTCGACGCTCAAGGTGCGCAGGGCCTGCCAATAGATGATGGCGCTGCCCAGCAGCAGCGGCAGCAGCGCCATGGCGAGGGAGAAGACCAGGCGGGGCAGCAGCCGGCGCCGGGCGTAGTTGCGAAGCGGCATCCTTGTTCCTTGCTCGACGGCGCCGCGACCTGCGACGCATTGCCACTCCCCCATGGGCAGCGGCGTGGTTTGAGCTTAGAACAGCCTCCGCCGCCAGGCGCCGCGCGGTGGAATCCGTATAATCCCCGCCCCATCCATCCTGATCGCCACAGAAGACGCCCATGTCCAAGCCGCAGCAGCTCCAGCCCGTAGGAGACTTCCCGCCCGCCACGCTCCTCCGTCGCTTTGCCGCGATGTTCTACGACTTCCTGCTCTGCGTGGCCCTGCTGATGGTGGTGACGCTGGTCTACCAGCAAGGTTTCCTGCGCCTGATCTATGGCAGCGAGAAGCTCCGGATGCTGGCCGACCAGGGTGCGCTGACCGGCGACCCGCTGCTCTCCAGCCTGCTGTTCATCAGCGTATTCGCCTTCTTCGCGAAGTTCTGGACCCACAGCGGCCAGACCCTGGGCATGCAGGTCTGGGGCGTTCGTGTGCAGAACGCCAACGGCACGCGCATCACCCTGATGCAGGCGCTGCTGCGCTTCGTCATCGCCATCGCGTCCTGGGGCTGCGCCGGCCTGGGCTTCCTCTGGATGCTCTGGGACAAGGACAAGCGCACCTGGCAGGACCGCTACTCGGAAAGTGTGGTGATCCAGATCCCCAAGGCGGTGCGCAAGGCATCGCAGGGCCGGGGCTGATCCCCGGGCAATAAAAAAGCCGGCGATTGCCGGCTTTTTTGTGGGCGCAGGTTCTACCCCGCGATCAGACTCAGCCTGCCCGTTTCAACAACAGCGTGCCGAGGAAGGCGCAGATCGCCGCCGGCACCAGCACCGCCAGCAACGGCGGGAAGTTGAACACCTGGCTGGACGGGCCGAGCAGGTCCTGGGCGATGCGGAAGGTGAAGCCCACCAGCACACCGGTGAACACGCGCTGGCCGAGGGTCACGCTGCGCAGCGGGCCGAAGATGAACGAGATCGCCATCAGCACCAGGGCGGCAGTCACCAGCGGCTGCAGGATCTTGGTCCAGAACGCCAGCCAGTAGCGGTTGGAGCTCAGACCCTGGTCCTGCAGGTAATGGATGTAGTTCCACAGGCCGGTGATCGACAGCGCCTCCGGCTCCATCACCACGGTGTTGAGCAGCTGCGGGCTGAGCTGGATGTTCCAGGTCTCGCTGGGCTTGCTCACGACTTCACTGCGTTTTTCCGCCGAATGCAGCACCGAGGTAGTCACGTCCTGAAGCTGCCACTGGTTGTTCTCGAATACCGCCTGACGGGCGAAGCTCGCGCTTTGCAGGCGACGGTTGTCGTCGAAGTTGTAGCGGGTTACGCCCAGCAGCACGCCATCCGGGCGCACCACGTTGATGTGGATGAACTCATGCCCCTGACGATGCCACAGGCCCGACTTCGAGCTTTGCGAACCGTTACCGCTCTGGGCCAGGGCGCGGCCGCTCTGGGCAGCCGTTTCGGTGTAGGGAATCACGTACTCGCCGACCAGGATGCCGGCGAACATCAGCACCAGCATCGGCTTCATCACCGCCCAGACGATGCGCTGCAACGACACGCCAGCGGCGCGCATGATGGTCAGCTCACTGTTGCTGGCCAGGGTGCCCAGGCCCACCAGGCAGCCGATCAGCGCGGCCATGGGGAGCATGTCGTAGCCACGGCTCGGCGCGGTCAGCAGGACGAACTTGAGCGCCTCGCCGAGTGTGTAGGTGTCGCTGATCTGCCCCAGCTGGTCGACGAAGGCGAACAGCTCGGCCAACCCGAGGATCACCCCGAGCACCGCGAGAATGGAAACGAAGACGGTGGTGCCGATGTAACGATCCAGCTTACGCATGCTTCAGCACTCCGCCCGACTTCGCTCGCTTGGCGGCCAGCTTCAGACGCAGCGGCTCCCAGTACAACAACAACAGGCCGATGGCCAGGAATATCCCGTGGATCCACCACAGGCCCAGGGTCATGGGGATCTTGCCCTTGTCGAGCATGCCACGCCCGGCGATCAGCAGCGCCAGGTAGGCCATGTACAGCAGCACGGCCGGCAGCAGCTTGAGGAAGCGGCCCTGGCGCGGGTTGACGCGCGACAGCGGTACGGCCAGCACGGTCACCACGAAGACCAGCAGCGGGATGGACAGGCGCCATTGCAGCTCGGACTGCATGCGCGGATCGTCGCTGCCCAGCAGGTCGGAGGTCGGGATGGCGTCACGGTCGTCGATCTCGCTGCTCACTTCCGGCTTGGGCAGAAGCGCCGCGTAGGTGTCGTACTTGATCTCTCGGTAATCGGCCTGACCGGGCGTGCCGTCGTAGCGATAGCCGTCCTTGAGGATCAGGTAGCGGCTGCCGTCCGCATGGATTTCCTGCACGCCGGTGGTGCCGACCAGCACCGAAGTGCCGCCGTCCTTGCCATTGCGCGGGCGGTTCTTGTCCGAAATGAACACGCCGCCCAGCTCGGTGCGCTCATTGGCCAGGGTTTCGGTATAGGTCACCCGCGTGCCATCGCGCATCGACTGGAAGCGCCCCGGCGCCAGGGTGTCGAATTCGGTCATCGCATCCTGCTTGTTCAGCAGCAGCTGCATCTGGGTGATGCCCTGGGGCGCCAGCCACAGGCTCAGCCAGGCCACCAGCAGAGCGATGAACAGCGCCGGCGCCAGGGTGATGGCCAGCAGGCGCTGCTGGCTCATGCCGGTGGCGGTGAGCACGGTCATCTCGCTGTCCAGGTACAAGCGGCCATAGGCCAGCAAGATGCCGAGGAACAGGCCCAGCGGCAGGATCAGCTGCAGGAAGCCCGGCAGGCGCACACCCATGATCATGAACAGCGAACCCGGATCGAGCAGGCCTTGGGCCGCCTGCGCCAGGTACTTGATGAAACGGCCGCTCATGATGATGACCAGCAACACGGCGCTCACCGCGCTCATGGTGATCAGCACTTCACGGGACAGGTAACGGAAGACAATCAAACCGGACACTCCAGGGTTGTCACGCTCAGGCGGCTACGCTCAAACTAGCCGCCGTGAAGCATTGCCGGGTGCGCGCGGACGCGACCCAGCGCAAATAGCCGGCATTATCCTGCGATTCGCCAGGCCTGTCACTGCGCAGTCCATCTTCATTCGCAGACCCTTCTGCTCTTTGTCCCGGGGACACTCAGCCATGGAATTCCTTGTAAAAAGCGTAGGTCCGGAAACTCTCAAGACCGCCACCCTGGTCATCGCCGTGGGCGAAGGCCGCAAGCTTGGCGCCACCGCCAAGGCCGTCGACGAAGCCACCGGCGGTGCCATCGCCAACCTGCTCAAGCGTGGCGATCTGGCAGGCAAGGTAGGCCAGACACTACTGCTGCAAGATTTACCCAACATTAAGGCCGAGCGCGTCCTGCTGGTCGGCGCCGGCAAAGAGCGTGAACTCTCCGACCGCGCCTACCGCAAACTGGTTTCCGCCGTCCTTAACAATCTGAAGAACCTGGGTGGCGCCGACGCTGTCCTGGCCCTGGGCGACCTGGCCGTGAAAGGCCGCAATGCCCACGGCAAGGCCCGCCTGCAGGTGGAAACCCTCGCCGACGGTACTTACGTCTTCGATCGCTTCAAGAGCCAGAAGGCCGAAGCGCCGAAGCTGAAGAAAATCACCCTGCTCGCCGAAAAGGCCAACGCCGCCGCTGTCGAACAAGGCGCCAGGGAAGCCCAGGCCATCGCCAACGGCATGGCCCTGACCCGCGACCTGGGCAACCTGCCGCCGAACCTCTGCCACCCGACCTTCCTCGGCGAGCAGGCCAAGGCGCTGGGCAAGGAATACAAGGGCCTGAAGGTCGAAGTCCTCGACGAGAAAAAACTGCGCGAGCTGGGCATGGGCTCCTTCCTCGCCGTCGCCCAGGGCAGCGACCAGCCGCCGCGCCTGATCGTGCTGCAGTACAACGGCGCGAAGAAAAAGGACGAAGCCCCGCACGTACTGGTCGGCAAGGGCATCACCTTCGACACCGGCGGCATCAGCCTCAAGCCCGGCCTGGGCATGGACGAGATGAAGTTCGACATGTGCGGCGCCGCCTCCGTGTTCGGCACCTTCCGCGCCGTGCTGGAACTGCAGCTGCCGATCAACCTGGTGGGCGTGATGGCCTGCGCTGAGAACATGCCCAGCGGCGGCGCCACCCGTCCGGGCGACATCGTCACCACCATGAGCGGCCAGACCGTCGAAATCCTCAACACCGACGCCGAAGGCCGCCTGGTGCTGTGCGACGCGCTGACCTACGTCGAACGCTTCAAGCCGCAGTCGGTGGTCGACATCGCCACCCTCACCGGCGCCTGCATCGTCGCCCTGGGCTCCAACACCTCGGGCCTGATGGGCAACAACGACGCACTGGTCAAGCAACTGCTCAAGGCCGGTGAAGTCGCCGATGACCGCGCCTGGCAGCTGCCGCTGTTCGACGAGTACCAGGAACAGCTGGACAGCCCGTTCGCCGACATCGCCAACATCGGCGGGCCGAAGGCCGGCACCATCACCGCCGGCTGCTTCCTGTCGCGCTTCGCCAAGAAGTTCCACTGGGCGCACCTGGACATCGCCGGCACCGCCTGGATCAGCGGCGGCAAGGACAAGGGCGCCACGGGCCGCCCGGTTCCGCTGCTGACCCAGTACCTGCTGGACCGCGCCAAGTAATGGCACAGTGCAATCTGCCGAAGGGATCGAACGCATGACCCGGGTCGACTTCTACGTCATTCCCAGCGCCGATCCCGACGCACGCCTGACCATCGCCTGCCGCCTGGCCGAAAAGGCCTGGCGGCAAGGCATGCGCATCTTCGTGCTGTGCAGCGACGAGGCCCAGCGCGATGCGCTGGACGCCCGGCTGTGGAACTTCCGGGGCGAAACCTTCATCCCACACAACGCGGTGGAAGAAGATGCCGACTCGCCGATCGTGCTCGCCCTCGGTGAGCCGCCGGAAAGCCACCGGGACCTGCTGATCAACCTGACCCTGGCCATTCCCGCCTTCGTCGACCGTTTCAACCGGGTCGCCGAACTGGTGATCGAGGAACCGGCGATTCGTCAGGCCGCGCGGGAGAATTTCCGTCGCTACCGCGAGCAGGGCTATCCTTTGCAGGACCACCGCCTGCCGCGCCCTTGAGAGCGTCTCAGCCAGACACCATGGACAACCACAAGCCCCCGCACGACCCCGACCACCTGCTGGAAGACCTGAAGAAGATCCAGGACCTGCTGGACGAGTCGGGCGCCGAGCCGCCCCTGCTCACCGAATCCTTCGAGCCGGACAACATCCCGCTGCTCTCCGACGTTGTCACGCCTGCTCCCCAGGCGCCGGAGTCTGCCGTCCAGCCCGAAGCGCCGCAGGCCTCGCCCGAAGCCAGCGAGCTGAACCGCCTGGACCTCGAGCTGCGCGCCGCGGCGCAGCTGATCCTGCAGGACGTCCTCGACGACTTCGCCCCGCAGATCGAAGCCGAACTGCAACGCCGTCTCGAAGCGCGCATGCAGCGCCTGCTGGCCCAGCGCAAGACCTGACGCACCACACCAAACCGCCTTTAGTAGACTCCCATTGGCCACACGGAAAACCGCCCCGGTGGCCTGAACTCCCCGCCTCCCGTTATACTCAGCGGTTTTCCGTCTAGCCTTATCAGGGTCCCGCCGCGCTCATGGACAAGACCTACCAGCCCCACGCCATCGAATCCCACTGGTACCCCCTCTGGGAGAAAGAGAACTACTTCGCCCCGCAAGGTTCCGGCGAGCCGTACACCATCATGATCCCGCCGCCGAACGTCACCGGCAGCCTGCACATGGGCCACGGCTTCAACAACGCCATCATGGACGCGCTGATCCGCTACCGCCGCATGCAGGGCCGCAACACCCTGTGGCAGCCGGGCACCGACCACGCCGGCATCGCCACCCAGATGGTGGTGGAGCGCCAGCTGGCCGCCCAGGGCATCGCCCGTCACGATCTGGGCCGCGAGAAGTTCCTGGAGAAGGTCTGGGAGTGGAAGGATCAGTCCGGCGGCACCATCACCCGCCAGATTCGCCGCCTGGGCTCCTCCGTGGACTGGTCGCGCGAGCGTTTCACCATGGACGAAGGCCTGTCCAACGCCGTGAAGGAAGCCTTCGTGCGCCTGCACGAGGACGGCCTGATCTACCGCGGCAAGCGCCTGGTCAACTGGGACACCAAGTTCCACACCGCCATTTCCGACCTCGAAGTGGAGAACCACGACGAGAAGGGCCACCTCTGGCACCTGCGCTACCCGCTGGCCGACGGCAACAAGACCGCCGACGGCAAGGACCACCTGGTCGTCGCCACCACCCGCCCGGAAACCGTGCTGGGTGACAGCGCCGTCGCCGTGCACCCGGAAGACGAGCGCTACGCCGCGCTGATCGGCACCTTCATCGACCTGCCGCTGGTGGGCCGCCGCATCCCGATCATCGCCGACGACTACGTCGACCGCGAGTTCGGCACCGGCTGCGTGAAGATCACCCCGGCCCACGACTTCAACGACTACGAAGTCGGCAAGCGCCACGACCTGCCGCTGATCAACATCTTCGACAAGGACGCCGCCGTCCTCGCCGTCGCACAGGTGTTCAAGCTCGACGGCAGCGTCAACGCAGAACTGGACGCCAGCCTGCCGGCTGCCTACGCCGGTCTTGACCGCTTCGTCGCGCGCAAGCAGATCGTTGCCGACTTCGAAGCCGCCGGCCTGCTGGAGAAGATCGACGACCACGCGCTGAAAGTGCCCAAGGGCGACCGCTCCGGCACCGTCATCGAGCCGTGGCTGACCGACCAGTGGTACGTCTCCACCAAGCCGCTGGCCGAACCCGCCATCGCTGCCGTGGAAGACGGCAGCATCCAGTTCGTGCCCAAGCAGTACGAAAACATGTACTTCAGCTGGATGCGCGACATCCAGGACTGGTGCATCAGCCGTCAGCTGTGGTGGGGCCACCGCATCCCGGCCTGGTACGACGACGCCGGCAACGTCTACGTCGGCCGCAACGAGGCCGAAGTGCGCGCCAAGCACAACCTGGGCGACGCCAACCTGCGCCAGGACGAAGACGTCCTCGACACCTGGTTCAGCTCGGGCCTGTGGACCTTCTCCACCCTCGGCTGGCCGGAACAGACCGAGTACCTGAAGACCTTCCACCCCACCGACGTGCTGGTGACCGGCTTCGACATCATCTTCTTCTGGGTTGCGCGCATGATCATGCTGACCATGCACCTGATGAAGAATGACGATGGCACCGCGCAGATCCCGTTCAAGACCGTCTACGTCCACGGTCTGGTGCGCGACGGCCAGGGCCAGAAAATGTCCAAGTCCAAGGGCAACGTGCTCGACCCGCTGGACATCGTCGATGGCATCACCCTCGACGAGCTGCTGGAGAAACGCACCAGCGGCATGATGCAGCCCAAGCTCGCCGAGAAGATCGCCAAGCAGACCAAAGCCGAGTTCCCCGAAGGCATCGCCAGCTACGGCACCGACGCCCTGCGCTTCACCTTCTGCTCGCTGGCTTCCACCGGTCGCGACATCAAGTTCGACATGGGCCGCGTCGAGGGCTACCGCAACTTCTGCAACAAGCTGTGGAACGCCGCCAACTTCGTCATCGAGAACACCGATGGCAAGGACACCGGCGTCAATGGCGAGCCGGTCGAGCTGTCCTCGGTGGACCGCTGGATCATCTCCGCCCTGCAGCGCACCGAGATCGAAGTCGCCCGCCAGTTGGACGCCTTCCGCTTCGACCTGGCCACCCAGGCACTCTACGAGTTCATCTGGGACGAGTACTGCGCCTGGTACCTGGAACTGGTCAAGCCGGTGCTGTGGGACGAGAACGCGCCGATCGAGCGTCAGCGCGGCACCCGCCGCACCCTGGCGCGCGTGCTGGAAACCGCACTGCGCCTGGCGCACCCGTTCATGCCGTTCATCACCGAGGAAATCTGGCAGCGCATCAAGACCGCCGCCGGCAAGTCCGGTGACACCCTGATGCTGCAACCCTGGCCGATCGCCGACGAGGCGAAGATCGACGCCGCCGCCGAAGGTGATATCGAGTGGGTCAAGGCCCTGATGCTGGGCATCCGCCAGATCCGCGGCGAGATGAACATCTCCATGGCCAAACGCATCGACCTGGTGCTGAACAACGCATCGCCCGAAGACCACCGCCGCCTGGCCGACAACGAGCCGCTGCTGATGAAGCTGGCCAAGCTCGAGACCATCCGCGTGCTGGACGAAGGCGAAGAGCCGCCGATGTCCGCCACCGCGCTGGTCGGCGACCTGCAGGTGCTGGTGCCGATGGCCGGCCTGATCGACAAGGCTGCCGAGATGGCGCGCCTGGACAAGGAAATCCAGCGCCTGGAAGGCGAAGTCAAACGCGTGGGCGGCAAGCTGTCCAACGAAGGCTTCGTCGCCAAGGCCCCGCCGGAAGTGATCGAGAAGGAACGCGCCAAGCTGGCTGAGGCTGAGCAGGCCGTGACCAACCTGATCCAGCAGCGCGAGAAGATCGCCAGCCTGTAAGGCCTGGAACGGTAATGACAACGGCGCCCTCGGGCGCCGTTGTCATTTCTGCGGACCGGGCTTCAGTACACCACCCCCACCGGGTACACGTAGGCATTCACGTCATGGAACGGCGTGCGCTCGAAGAACCACTGCAGGCGCGCCTGGGCGTCCTTGGCGAAGGCCTTGTCGTCCTTGAGCTTCTTCTCGAACTCGGCCTTGAGCTTCGGGTCCTCGGCGAGCATCTTGCGCGCCATCGGCTCCATCACGTACTCCTCCGGTTCCTCGGCCACCACCAGGGTCGAGTTGAAGAAGCCCCAGGACCAGAACGAGTCCGGACTTTCCGCCGTCAGCAGGTTGACCGCCAGCACGCCCAGCGGCTGGTCGGTTTCGATCACCACCGAGCCTGCCGGGTAGGTCTGCAGGCGCTGGAACGGTTTGCCGACGCCACTGACCAGCAGGTGCCCCTCATAACCGGGAATCTCGTTGGTGGCGGCGCGGTCAGGCTCGAAGCCACCGGCCAGCTTGATGTTGTCCATGCGGTACAGGGTCACTTCGATGGGCGTGGCCTTGTCCAGGGTCTTCATCTGGATGCCGTGGGACTTCAGGCGCGCGATCACCTCGCTCCACTGCACCGGCACCACGTATTGCTTCGGCCGCTTCACCACCAGGTCCGGCACCGAGTTGTCGGTGACCGGCACGTTCAGCTGCTTGGGCTTGTTGCTCCAGACAATGGTCTTCTTGCCGGTGATGGGCGACACCTCATAGCGGTAATCACCCACGGTGAACGGCGTGTGCTGCGGATCGCCGGGCTTCCAGGTAAGGATCACCTCCTTCTGCGCCGCCAGCCGTTCGCGGTCCTTGCCAATGGCCTGTTTCAGCGAATCGGCGTTGTCGCCGATCACCTGGAACATCGCCTTGAGCATCACGTAGTTGCCCAGCACCTGGGTTTCATACGGATGCAGCGCGTGCTGCTCGATGAGGATGGACGGCACGTTGCGGATGTCGCCGTACTGGTTGGAGAAACGCGCCAGGTCGGTGCGGTACGGGTAATAGCCCTGGGTCGGGTCCTGGTTGTCGTCGAAGCTGATGCACTCGTGGACTACATGCCCGTCGCCTTCCAGCTCCTTGTACACCGGGCCGCGCATCACCTTGTCCATCCACTCGCTGGAAGCCGGTGACCAGCCGTTGCCGTTGTGGCAGTAGGAGCTGTCGTAGGGATACATGGCACCGTCGGTGGAGTGGGTGTCGGCGAAGAAACTCAGATCGTACTGGTTGAACACCGAGGCAACGTTGCGGATCTCCGCGCTGTCGAGCTTGGTGAAGTCGCGGTTGAGGTTGTAGTTCAGTCCGTTGACCCGCCAGCCGGTGACGTCCGGGCCGTTCTGGTTGATCCGCCCGTAGGGGCTGCGGCGCAGGTCGCCGTCGATGTTCACGGTGGGAATGAAGAGGATGTTGACCTTGTCCAGCAGAGCAGCCAGCGGCTTGTCGCCGGTGGTCATGTCGCGCAGCAGCATGAACATGGCGTCCTTGCCGTTGGCCTCGCCGGGGTGGATTTCGGCCTCGACGAAGATCGTCGGCTTGCCGGACTTGTTCAGGCCCGCTGCCGACTTGTCTGCCTCGCGGCTGGCGGTCACCAGCAGCATCGGCTCACCGGTGGCGCTGTTCTCCGGCAGGTCGCTGAGGGTGATGGCACCGCCAGAGGCATCGGCCAATTTCTGCAGCCAGGCGCGGGTCTGGTGGTAATCGGAGGTCTGCTTGAAGCCGGTGGATTCGGCCAGGGTGATCAGCGGGTTGTCGGCCTTGGCGATGTACTTCGTGCTGGTGAGCTTCTGCTCGAACATCGCCGGGAGGATGCGGGTCTTGGCGGCGGCGCTGTAGCCACTGTCATCGATGTACCCTGGCGCCGAAGGCAGGGCGGCATACAGGGGCAGGCTGGAGGTGGCGAAGAGGCCGGCGAGCAGCGCTCGGGACGAGAGGTGGTACATGGGAGGTTCTCCTTTTGCAGCAATATCGTCCTGCGGACGCGTCTGCGCCCGTGCATCAACCATAGACAACCACGGGGAAATGCCAGCGCGGTTCGTCGTCGCGCCCGCTCTGGCATGCGCCTCCCTCGAGACGCCGTTCATTCCCCGGAGGAATGACCTTGCGAAGAATGCTCGCTTGGATCACCGCGCCGGTTCGCCGAAGATCAGCGCACAGCTGCACCCTGCTCCCCTGCCAAGGAACCCCACGCCCATGTCCGATACTCCGGTCCGCAACGGCGGCCAGATCCTCGTCGATGCCCTGCTGCACCACGCGGTGGATACCGTCTACTGCATCCCCGGCGAAAGCTACCTGCCGGTGCTCGATGCCCTGCACGACGCCGCCGGCATCCAGACCATCGTCACCCGCCACGAAGGCGCCGCCTCGAACATGGCCGATGCCTACGGCAAGCTCACCGGCCGCCCGGGCATCTGCTTCGTCACCCGCGGACCGGGCGCGACCCACGCAGCCAACGGCGTGCACACGGCGATGCAGGACTCGACGCCGATGATCCTCTTCATCGGCCAGGTGGAAAGCGCCTTCAAGGGTCGCGAAGCCTTCCAGGAAGTGGACTACCGGCAGATGTTCGGCGGCCTGGCCAAGTGGGCCACCGAGGTCGACGACATCCGTCGCCTCCCCGAGATCGTCGCCCGCGCCTTCCGCGTCGCCCAGTCCGGGCGGCCCGGCCCGGTGGTGATCGGGCTGCCGGAGGAAGTGCTGTTCGGCTCCGCGCCGGTCGCCGATATCGTTCCGACACCCATCACCCGCGCAGCTCCCAGCACCGACGCCCTGGCCGAACTGCGCGAGCGCCTGAGCCAGGCCCGGCGCCCGCTGCTGATCGTCGGCGGCACCGGTTGGACGCCAGAGGCCTGCGCGCAGGTTCGCGCCTTCGCCCGCGCCAACCGCTTGCCGCTGGTGGCCTCGTTCCGCCGCCAGGACCTGATCGACAACCGCGACGAGCAGTACGCCGGCCAGCTCGGCTTCGGCGCCTCGCCCAAGCTCACCGCCCGCGTGCAGGAAGCCGACCTGCTGCTGGTGCTCGGCTCGCGCCTGAGTGAAACGCCCAGCGCCGGCTACAGCCTGATCCAGAGCCCACGCCCGCTGCAGGGCATGATTCACGTCTACCCCGATGCCAGCGAGCTGGGCCGCGTCTACCAGGCGGACCAGAGCATCCAGGCCGGCATGCCGGAGGTCGCCGCCGCCCTCGCCGGCCTCACACCTATCGCCGAGACGCCCTGGGCCGAGTGGACCGCCGCGGCACGCGCCGATTACCTCAGCTACATCACCCCACCGCAGAACGCTGAACCGCCACAGGGCGTGGACCTCACCCAGGTCGTCCAGTACCTGAACGAAACGTTGCCGGACGACGCGGTGATCAGCAACGGCGCCGGCAACTACGCCGTCTGGGTGCACCGCTTCTATCGCTATCGCTCGCCGCGCAGCCAGCTCGCCCCCACCAACGGCGCCATGGGCTACGGCTTCCCCGCCGCAATCGCCGCCAAGCTGCGCGACCCGCAGCGCAGCGTGGTGTGCTTCGCTGGCGACGGCTGCTTCATGATGTACCCGCAGGAGCTGGCCACCGCCGTTCAGTACGGCGCGGCGCTGACTGTCATCGTGGTCAACAACGGCATGCTCGGCACCATCCGCATGCACCAGGAGCGCGAATACCCCGGCCGCATCAGCGCTACCGAGCTGCGCAACCCCGACTTCGTCGCCCTCGCCCGCGCCTTCGGAGCCCATGGCGAGCTGGTGGAGCGAACCGAGGATTTCGCCGCCGCCTTCGAGCGTGCACAGGCCAGCGGCAAACCCGCGCTGATCGAACTGCGCACCGACCCACAGCAGATCACCCCGGTCGCGCGGCTGCCCTGAGGACTTCCAGCATCCCCCGCAGCAGCGCAGGCTTCGCTAAGCTGCACCGGGTCAAGGCATTGCGCCCGCTCCTGCGGGCACAATGGCGCCGGGAAATCGCTAGGGAAGCGCATGAGTCTGCAACTGATCTGGGTCCTCGCCCTGCTCGCCACCGCCGTCGGGCTGTTTGTCATCAACCGTCCGCGCATGGACGTGGTCGCCCTGCTGGTAATGGTCGCCCTGCCGCTGTCGGGCATCCTCAGCGTGCAGGAATCGCTGGCCGGCTTCGCCGATCCCAACGTCATCCTGATCGCCGCGCTGTTCGTCATCGGCGAAGGCCTGGTGCGCACCGGCGTGGCCTACCGCATCGGCGAATGGCTGACCCGCCGCGCCGGCGCCAGCGAGACGCGCCTGCTGGTGTTGCTGATGCTCGCCGTGGCCGGGCTCGGCTCAGTGATGAGTTCCACCGGCGTGGTCGCCATCTTCATTCCCGTGGTGCTGAGCATCGCCGCGCGCCTGCACGTTTCGCCGCGCCGGCTGATGATGCCGCTGAGCTTCGCCGGGCTGATCAGCGGCATGCTCACCCTGGTCGCCACCGCACCCAACGTGGTGATCCACAGCGAACTGGTGCGCGAAGGTTCGAAGGGTTTCGGCTTCTTCAGCTTCACGCCGTTCGGCCTGGTGGTGCTGGTGCTCGGCGTTGGCTACATGCTGGTGGCGCGGCGCTGGCTGGGCGATGACGGCGACGACGACGGGCAGCGAGTCAAGCGCCGCACCCTGGGCGACCTGATCCGCGACTACCAGCTCGCTGGCCGCGAGCGCCGCCTGCGCATCCGCCCCGATTCGCAATTGGTGGGCAAGAGCCTGGGCGACATCGAGTTGCGCGCCCGTGCCGGCACCAACGTGGTGGCCATCGAGCGCATGGTGCACTTCCGCCTGAAGATACTGAGCCCCGGCGCCAACATCGTGCTGCACGCCGGCGACGTGCTGCTGGTGGATATCTACGGCGAGCGCAGCGACCTGCTGGGCATGTACCACGAGTTCGGCCTCGAGCCACTGAGCCTGCAGGGCGACTACTTCACCGAACGCGCCCATGAAGTGGGCATGGCCGAGGTGACCATGCCACCGGAGTCCGTCCTGCTCGGCAAGAGCGTGCTGGACCTGGAGTTCCGCAGCCAGTTCGGCCTCAACGTGGTCGGCCTGCGGCGCAACCGCGAGGCGCTGGTGGAAGGCCTGCTGGATGCCAAGCTGAAGGTCGGCGACACCCTGCTGGTGATCGGCGGCTGGAAGGAAATCCGCCAACTGCAGGCGCGCGCCCGTGACTTTCTGGTGCTCAGCCTGCCCGCCGAGGTGGACGAAGCCGCCCCCGCCGCCAGTCAGGCGCCCCACGCACTGTTCAGCCTGGCGGTGATGGTGATCCTGATGGTCAGCGGGCTGGTGCCCAACGTCATGGCCGCACTGATCGCGTGCCTGCTGATGGGCTCGTTCCGCTGCATCGACATGGACAGCGCCTACCGCGCCATCCACTGGCAGAGCCTGCTACTGATCGTCGGCATGCTGCCCTTCGCCCTGGCGCTGCAGAAGACCGGCGGCATCACCCTGGCGGTCAACGGCCTGGTCGGCGCCCTCGGCGGCGCCGGGCCCTACGCCATCCTCGCCAGCCTGTTCGTGCTGACCGCGGTGATCGGCCTGTTCATCTCCAACACCGCCACCGCCGTGCTCATGGCTCCGGTCGCGATCGCCACGGCCAAGGCCCTGGGCGCTTCCCCGGAAGCCTTCGCGATGATCGTCGCGCTGGCCGCCTCGGCCGCCTTCATGACGCCGATTTCCTCGCCGGTGAACACTCTGGTACTGGGACCGGGCCGCTATCGTTTCGCCGATTTCGTCAAGGTTGGCGTACCCTTCACGATTCTGGTGATGATCGTCAGCGTTGTGCTGGTACCCTGGCTGCTGCCGCTGTAGCCGTCCGCAAAGGAATCGTCTCGATGGAAGTGAGCAAGACCAAAAGCAGTTTCTACCGCCGCCTGTACGTCGCCTGGCTGATCGACAGCGGCACTGCGACCAGCGTCCCCGCGCTGATGGAAGCCACCGGCATGCCCCGGCGCACCGCCCAGGACACTCTGGCCGCGCTGGCCGACCTGGACATCGACTGCGCCTTCGAGCAGCACGACGGCGAGCGCAACAACGCCGGCCACTACCGCATCCGCGACTGGGGCGCCATCGATCCGCGCTGGATCGCCGCGCACCTGCCGAAGATCAAGGACATCCTGCAGTACCCCTGAGCCCGCCCGCATGCTTGCCGTCCCACCCGCCCTCTGGCGCTTGCGCCGACTGATCCTGCTGCTCGCCTTCGCCGTGGTGCTGGTGCTGCTCTACCGCGCCAGCGGGCTGCACGAGGAATTCAGCCTCGACTACCTGCGCAACGAGCTGACCGACAACCGCCTGCGCGGCCTGCTGCTGTTCGTCGGCCTGTTCGCCCTGGGCAACCTGCTGCACATCCCCGGCCTGCTGTTCCTCGCCGCCGCCGTGCTGGCCATGGGCAAGCTGTGGGGCGGGCTGATCACCTATTGCGCGGCGGTATTCTCCTGCGGCTTCACTTTCCTGATCGTGCGCGCCGTCGGCGGCAATGGCCTGCGCCTGCTGAACAACAAGCTGACCCGCGCGGTGTTCAGCCACCTTGACCAGCGCCCGGCGAGCAGCGTGTTCCTGCTGCGCCACGCCTTCATCACCTCGCCGACGCTGAACTACAGCCTCGCGCTGTCGGGCATCGGTTTCTGGCCCTATATGCTCGGCACCCTGCTCGGCCTGCCGATTCCGCTGCTGCTCTGCTGCCTGCTGTTCGACCGCCTGGGCAACGTGCTGCTCGGCTGAAGCACGCAACTGTGGGAAAATCGCCCACCGCCTCCCAGCCCCGCGCGCCCTCATGTCGAAAGCACCCAGACCGCCCAAACGCCCCGCCGCCCCGGCAAAGCCTGCCCAACCCCTGCGCGACCCTGCCGCCAAGCGGCCGAACCTGTTGCACCCGCGCAACCGCCACCAGGGGCACTACGACTTCCCGACGCTGATCGAGGGCTGCCCGGAGCTGGGCCGCTTCGTCATCACCAACCCCTACGGCAAGCCGAGCATCGATTTCGCCAGCCCCGAGGCGGTGCGGGTGTTCAACCGCGCGCTGCTGAAAGCGCAGTACGGCATCGGCCAGTGGGACATCCCCGCCGGCTTTCTCTGCCCGCCGATCCCCGGCCGCGCGGACTACGTGCACTACCTCGCCGACCTGCTCGCCGAGGAAAATGGCGGCAGCGTGCCGCGCGGGCCGGACGTGCGCATGCTGGACATCGGCGTCGGCGCCAATTGCATCTACCCGTTGATCGGCCACCGCGACTACGGCTGGCGCTTCCTCGGCTCGGACATCGAGCCGGCCGCCCTGGCCTCCGCCCACGCCATCGTCAACGGCAATCCGGGCCTGGCCGAGGCCATCGAACTGCGCCAGCAGCACGATCCGAAACACATCTTCCGCGGCCTGCTCGGCGCCAACGAGCGCTTCGACGCAACCCTGTGCAACCCGCCCTTCCACTCCTCGCCCGACGAAGCCAGCAGCGGCAGCCGGCGCAAATGGAAGAACCTCGGCAAGCTCGACCCGTCGCGGCAGCTGCCCAAGCTGAACTTCGGCGGGCAGAGCAACGAGCTGTGGTGCGAAGGCGGCGAGATCGCCTTCCTGCGCAAGTTGGCGGCGGAAAGCGCCGAGATCGGCCAGCAGGTCCGCTGGTTCAGCTCGCTGGTGTCCAAGGCCGGCAACCTGGACGACTTCCGCCGCGCCCTGAAGAAGGCCGGCGCCATCTCCGTTCGCACCGTGGACATGGCCCAGGGTCAGAAGCAGAGCCGCTTCGTCGCCTGGACCTTCCTCGAGCCGGAACACCGCCGCTACTGAATCAAGCCGCCACCACCCCGCGCACAACGGCTCGGCGGATAACCGCAAGCGGTTATCCGCCCTACGTCCCCGAACCAAAGCCCTCCGAGCACGACCGTAGGGCGCATAACGCGGCACGCGTTATCCGCCGTCCGCCCCGAGCTCAAGTCTCGGCGACGAGCACCGGCGCCCGCTCCCGGCCCAGCAGCAGGAACACCAGCCCGGCGACCACGAAGGTCACGCCCGCCAGCAGCTCCAGCACCCGGCTGAACACCGCGACGTAATCGCTGCGCAGTTGCTCGGGCGCCAGCTGCGGCAGTTGCTCGACCACCGCCGCCAGATTGCCGATAGCCAGCTGGTTGGCGCTCATCAGGCGCTCCGCCGTGGCCAGGCCCAGCGGCTCCAGTTGCGCCGCGATCAGGGTCGCCAGCAAGGCCCCGACCACGGCGATCGCCACCGCATCGGCGGACACCCGCACCGTATTGAAGATGCCCGTCGCCATACCGGCGCGTTCGCGCTCGACCACGCTCACCGCCAGACCGTCCATCAGCCCCCAGGGCAGGCCGATACCGATACCGATCACCAGCAGCGGCATATCCGGCGCGACACCGCCCGCCAGGTTGCGCGCCAGCCAGAGCAAGCCACCCGCGACGATCAGCAGGCCGAGCGCCGAGAGACTGCCAGCGCTGAAGTGCTTCGCCAGCAGCGCCGCCAGGAAGGGCACCACCAGCAGCGGCGCCGACAGCGCCAGCATGGTCCAGCCCGCCTGCAGCGCGCCCTGCCCCTCGATGCCGATGAAACGCCCCGGCAGCAGCACGATCAGCACCACGTAAGCGAACGCCGGCGACGCGCCCAGCAGCTGCACGCCGACGAAACGCCATTGGCTGAACAGCGACAAGTCCAGCAACGGCCGCTCGACTCGGCGCTCGACGACCACGAACGCGGCCAGCAACACGCCGCTCAGCGCCAGCGTGGCGATCACGACCAGGCTCGCCCAGCCCTGCTCCGGCGCCAACAGCAGGCCGTAGGTGAACAGGCTGAGCGCGGCGGTGAAGCTCAGCGCGCCGGGCCAGTCGAGGCCGCGCGCCCGTGGGTCGCGTGTCTCGAGGCAAAAACGCACGACCACCGGCACCGAGGCCAGCGCGCACACCGCCGGCACCAGGAACACCCAGCGCCAGCCCGGCCCGTCGGTGAGCCAGCCGGCGAGCAGCGGGCCGAACGCCAGGCCGACGCCGAAGGTGGTGCCCAGCAGGCTGAATACCCGTGTGCGGATCGGCCCGTCGAACTCCTGCGCCAGCGCCGCCATGGCGGCGGCGAAGGCCGCGGAGCCGCCCGCGCCCTGGACCAGGCGCAGCACGTCGATGGCCGCCACCGAACCGGCCAGCGGGATCGCCAGGGTAGTCACGCTGAACAGCGCCAGGCCGACCAGCCAGACGCGCTTGCGCCCGTAGACATCCGCCAGGCTGCCCGCCGCCATCATCGCCGCGCCGTAGGCCAGCACGTAGCCGTTGACGATCCAGTTCAGCGCCACCGCCGAGCCGCCCAGCTCATGGGCAATGGCCGGCAGCACCACGGCCGGGCCGGTGAAGCACAGGGGAATCAGCACCGCCGTCAGGCTGGCGGCGAGCAACAGCAGCCAGCGCGAGGCCTCGGGTCGGTTTTCAGGGGTGTCGTGGGAAGGCTTCATGGTGGGTCCGCATGGAATCAAGGAAGACCGGCCCAAAGCTAATCAACCCGGCATTGCGGAAAAACAGGCTAGGATTCCGAACAAAACGGACGCTTGTGTCCGCAATCGATCCCCCATCGCGCGGCACAATGGCGGCCCGCCCGCACGGAAACCTTTCCATGGACAGCCTCAACGGCCTGCGCGTCTTCCTCCAGGTCGCCGACTCCCTGAGCTTCGCCCAGGCCGCGCGCCTGCTCGGCCTTTCCGCCTCGGCAGTGGGCAAGAGCATTGCGCGCCTCGAAGAGCGCCTGGGCGTGCGCCTGTTCCACCGCAGCACGCGCAGCCTGAGCCTGTCCAATGAAGGCCAGCTGTTCCTCGAACGCTGCCGGCGCATCCTCGACGAGCTGGAAGCGGCGGAGCAGGAACTGGCGCTGTCCACCCAACAGGCTCGCGGCCGACTGAAGATCAGCATGCCGCTGGTGGCCGGGCTGCTGCCGCAGGTGCTGCCGGAATTCCTCCGCTGCTATCCGCGTATCCAGTTGGACATCGACTTCACCGACCGCCTGGTGGACGTCATCGAAGAGGGCTTCGACCTCGTGGTGCGCGGCGGCGAGCTGCGCGACTCGCGGCTGAAGGCGCGCAAGCTGGGCGATTTCAGCCTGCTGCTGGTGGCCTCGCCCGGTTACCTGCGCCAGTACGGCACGCCGCGGCGGCCGGCGGACCTCGACCAGCACCTGTGCCTGCACTACCGCTACCCGAGCAGCGGGCTGGTGCAGCGCTGGCCGCTCAAGCTCGCCCCCGGAGAAACCGAACCACGCCTGGACGGCGGGCTGATCTGCAACACCGCCGACATGCTGATCAACGTCGCCAGCCAGGGCATGGGCATCGCCTGCCTGCCCGACTTTGCGGTGCGCAGCGCGCTGAACGACGGCCGGCTGGTGCAGGTGCTGAGCGAACACACCACGCATCAGGGCAGCTTCCACGCGCTGTGGCCGGCGGGCCGGCGCATGCCGCTGAAGCTGCGGGTGTTCCTCGACTTCCTCGGCGACCACCTGTTCGTCACCCGTTGAGAGTGGACCCACAGTCAGCTCAGCGGATGAACTGCCTGCTGATCTCGCGGAAGACTTCCGTCCCCGCGCGCTCCAGCCACTCGAAGGCGACCATCTCCCGCGAGACGATCACCGCTCCGGCCTGACGCATCCGCTCCAGCGCCAGCGCCTTGTCCTGCGGGCGGCGCGAGCCGACGGCCTCCGCCACCACGAACACCTCGCGGTCCTCCGCCAACAGGCCCAATACCGTCTGCAGCACGCACACATGGGCCTCGGTACCGCACACCACGAACTGCCGGCGATCACCACCGGGCAGTTGCGACAGGCCGGGATCGGTGACGGCGGAGAAAGCGATCTTCTCCAGCACCTCACCTTCGGCCAGCTCGTCGCGCAGCGCCGGCAGCGTCGGGCCGAGGCCCTTGGGGTACTGCTCGGTGGCCAGCACCGGCACACCCAGCCGCCGCGCGATCGCCAGCAGCCAGGCGCTGTGCTCGAGCACTGCCTCATTGTCGTGAATCGCCGGGAACAGGCGTTCCTGGATGTCGATGATCAGCAGGCAGGCGGTTTGCGCGCGTATCAGCATGGCTAGGTTCCTCGCAGGTCCAACCTGTGTTTTTCGGCTCAGGAGCCGGCGCTGTCAACCTGTGCGCGGCGCATCTCCTCGGCGAGCACATCGGAATAAACGGCTTCAGGCTCCCGCTGGCAGCGCTCCAGCACCCGCGGCAGAGCCGCATCGAAGCGCTTGCCGATCAGCCGGTTCTTCTCCACATCCAGCTTGCCACCGAGCTGGGCAAGGAACAGCGCGCCACTGGTCATGCGGAAGGTCGCCAGTTGATCCAGCGGTCGGTCCGGGTAGGCCTGATGGAACTCGGCGTACTGGCTGCTGATCGCGCTGCAGGGCTGGGCGAGGAGCTCGCGCACGGTGTTCGCCAGGCTCTCCTCGGAGTTCCCCGCAGCCTTGCCCGAGGGCAGCGTCGGGGTTCCGGCTTCGGCCTGCTTGAACTCGAAGGTCTTGATCACCTGCTGTGGCGCGGGGTATTTGGCGGTTGGCTGCCAGGGCTCGAAACGCCACTGGGCCACGCGCTCACGCACGGTTTCGGCGAGCGCGGCGTTACTCGACTCGACGATCTGCACGTTGGACACGTGCCCGCTGGCCTCGATATCGAAGGTGGTCTTCACCGTGCCGTCGATACCCCGCGGCTTGAACTGCTGCGGATACTCCGGTGGCGCCATGTAGCGTGGTACCAGTCGCGGCCGCTCGTCCTTCGGCACGCTGCTGCAGGCGGTCATTGCCACTACTGCCAGCAGCAGACCAACACGCGCGATCCCCGACTTCCTCTCCATGCGATGCAATCCCGCAGCTCCTTTTTCATGAGGGGCGCGATGGTAGCGCTGCGCTACTTTCCCTCACAAGCATCAGGCCCCCTTGGCAGGCGCCGCTCAAGCACGCACCCTATGCGGCGCCAGAACAACACAACAACGAGCCTGGGAGAGAAGGGAACATGGGCAAGAACATCAGCATCGCCGCGCGTGACGGTAGCGGCAGCTTCAGCGGTTATCTCGCGGTACCGGCCAGCGGGCACGGCCCCGGCGTGGTGATCGGCCAGGAGATCTTCGGCGTCAACGCCAACATGCGCAGCATCGCCGACAGCTATGCCGAAGAAGGTTACGTCGCCCTGGTGCCCGACCTGTTCTGGCGCCTGCAGCCGAACCTGGAGCTGGGCTACAGCGAGGCCGAGTTCGGCCAGGCCATCGGCCTCTTCCAGCGCTTCGATGTGGACAAGGGCGTGGACGACATCGCCGCCGCCATGGACGCCCTGCGCGCGCTGCCGGAGGTCGAGGAGCGCGGCATCGGCTACGTCGGCTTCTGCCTGGGCGGCAAGCTCGCCTACCTTACTGCCGCGCGCACTGACGCCGCCTGCTCGGTGGGCTACTACGGCATGGGCATCGAACAGATGCTCGACGAGGCGCAGAACATCAAAGGCCGCCTGGTGCTGCACTTCGCCGAGCAGGACGTGTACTGCGACGCCAACGCCCGCGCCGCCATCGGCGAAGTCCTCGGCAAACTGCCGAAGGCGGAAATCTACAGCTACCCCGGCGTCGACCACGCCTTCGCCCGCCCGGGTGGCATGCACTTCGACAAGCCCGCCGCACTGATGGCCCACGAGCGCAGCATCGGCGCGCTGAAACGCGAGATCGGCCCGGACTTCGACCTCTCGCAGCTGTGGGAAGACCACATCCACCACGAGTTCGCCGCCCGCGACGTGCCCGCCACCATGGCGACCATGGTCGCCCAGCCCTACGTCAACCACATCCCGACCATGACCGGCGGCGTCGGCCAGGACGAACTGGCGCGCTTCTATCGCAACCATTTCGTCCACGGCAACCCGCCGGACATGAAGCTGGTGCCGATCTCCCGCACCGTTGGCGCGCTGCAGGTGGTGGACGAATTCGTCATGTGCTTCACCCACACCAGCGAGATCGACTGGATGCTTCCCGGCGTGCCGCCCACTGGCAAGTACGTGGAGATCCCCATGCTCGGCGTGATCCGCTTCCGTGGCGACAAGCTGTGCCACGAGCACATCTACTGGGACCAGGCCAGCGTGCTGGTGCAGATCGGCCTGCTCGACCCCGCCGGGCTGCCGGTGGCCGGCGTGGAGACGGCGAAGAAGCTGCTCGACGAGAGCCTGGAATCGAACACCCTGATGACCAAGTGGAAGGACAGCGAAGGCCGCTGATCCTCCTCGGAGAACCCAAGGAGCACCCGATGTACCCCATAGGGAAATGGACCTGCGCCGCGTTGCTGGCCCTTGCCGGCAGCGCCGGCGCGGCGGAACGCACCGCGCAGCCCTGCGACGCAGCTACCCTGCAGACACTGGCCGGGCTGCTCGGCCAGCAGGGCTGGCAGGCACCGGGGTCAGGAGCGGCAACGCCCGTGGTGGCCGCGGCCTGCAAGCCCTGGCCGGACGATCCGAAGCTGCAGGTAGTGGCCGTCGCCTACAGCGCGGCGGGCGACAAGGCCGAACCGGGCGAGCGCAACCTGAACCTGCTGGTCGGCCAGCTCGACACACACAGCGGCAAGCTGGTGACGCGCAGCGACGACAGCATCGGCGAAGACGCCATGGTGGAAATCGACAGTTCCAGCCTGTGGCTCGACACCGCACGCTATCGCCTGGCGCCGGAGGTGCGCGGCTTCGGCCTGATCATTGGCAGCGTGGCGCGCGGCGCAAGCTGCCCGGACGCCTGGTCCTATGACGACTTCAGCCTCTACACGCCGCAGGGCGACAAGCTCAAGGAAGTGTTCCGCACCTACCTGCGGCAGTGGACGACGCTCGAAGGCGTGGTCTGCGGCGGCGCCGACAAGCTGGTCATCGAACGCTCGCAACTCACCCTGGCCATGGGCAAGGACAGTCATCACGGCTATGCCGACCTGATCGTGACTTCGAAGGTGCAGCGCGAGCACGAAGGCGACAACGTCGGCGCGTCCAAGACCGTGCGCAAGACCGTCAGCTACGACGGCACGCGCTATCCGTTCGAGGAGTTCTCCACCTTTTGGCAGAGCCAGCCCGCGGCGGCGCAGTAACGAAAAAGGCCCCTCGCGGGGCCTTTTTCTATTGCCGGCACAAGGATCAGTGACCGGTGTTGTCACCCCGGCGACTGGTCTCGAAGAGGAACCAGGTGCGCTGCTCGGTCTCGTCGATCCAGTTCTCGATCAGGCTGGCCGTGGCGATGTCGTGGTACTCGTCGCACAGGTCATGGACCTCGCGCATGTAGGAGGTCAGCGATTTGTTGTCCTCCTGCAGCTCGGCCAGCATGTCCAGCGGCTGGACGAACTCGGCATCGTTGTCGAGGATGCGCTTCAGCCGCGAGATATGGCCGATGGAACGGATGGTGTTGCCGCCGATCTTGCGGTTGCGCTCGGCAATCGCATCGGTCATCGCGAAGATTTCGGTGGCGTGGTCATCCAGCAGCAGGTGGTAGTCACGGAAGTGCGGACCGCTCACGTGCCAGTGGAAGTTCTTGGTCTTCAGGTACAGCGCGAAGACATCCGCCAGCAGGCGGTTGAGCGCTGCCGACAGGTCGCGGGTGGCGTTCTTGCTCAGGTCCGACGGCGTGGCCAGCGCGGGGGCGCGGCGCGGCGCGGCCTTGGCAGCAGCCGGTTTGGCAGCGGCGGGTTTGGCGGCAGAAGTCTTGGCGGCGGGCTTGGCCGCTGCAGCCTTGGCGGCGTCGGGTTTGCTGGCAGCAGGCTTGGCGGCCGGCTTGGCAGCGGCAGGTTTTGCGGCAGGTTTGCTGGCCGCTTTCGCAGCCGGCTTCGCGGCGGGTTTGGCCGCTGCGGGTTTCTTCGGAGCCGATGCGGATTGCTTCATCACAAATCACCTCTACGAAAGATCACTTGGTTGCCGACCCTGGCGGGAAGCGGCTCAGTTGCGCGGTCTTGAGCCTATCTCGCCTGACGTCGATTGCAAGTTGACCGCAGTGCCGCGCTCGCGTTCCGACTGATGTGGATCAATCGTGGAGGGGTTTGCGGAAGTACACGACACGCTCGGTTTCGACGAAGCCCAGGGCACGATGCAGGGCATGGCTGACGCTGTTGTCCAGCGCCGCATCGGAGGCGAAATCCACGCAGCCGCGCGCACGGCCCCAGGCCTGCACCGCGTGTACCAGAGCCCGCGCCACGCCTTGCCGGCGGGCGTCTTCACGGACGTAGATGCCTTCGAGAAACAGCACGGGCGATCCTTCTGTGCCATTCACGTAGTCGCTGCGCACCGAGGCTTCCGCCAACCCTAGCGCCCTGTCCTGCTCATCGTGGATGAGCCACGCGCCGTAGCGTTGCGGCTGCGCAAGCATGTCACGCGCTTCCTCGAGAAACTCTTCTGCGTGATCGCCCGGCCAGAGCAGCAGGCGCAGGTCGATCCAGTCGGCCAGATCGTTTTCTTCGCAGTGACGCACGGGCATGTCCATCAGGCTTTCTCCGACTCGATTCGCTCCGGGTTGAAACGGAAGCATGCGTCGAGCTGGCTGTAACCCATGCCGACGCCCTTGTGTACTTTGAGCTGCACCGGGATGCGCTCCTTCAGCGCCTCGACGTGGCTGATCACGCCGATGGTCTTGCCCGTGGCGTTGAGGCTGTCGAGGGCGTCCAGCGCAACCTCCAGCGTCTCGCCGTCGAGGGTGCCGAAGCCTTCGTCGAGGAACAGCGAATCGATGCTGGTCTTGTGGCTGACCAGGTCGGACAGCGCCAGCGCCAGCGCGAGGCTGACCAGGAAGCTCTCGCCACCGGACAGTGTCTTGCAGTCGCGCGCGGTGTCGCCCTGCCAGGTATCCACCACTTCCAGTTCCAGCTCGCCATCGCTGCGCCGCGCCAGCTGGTAGCGGCCATGCAGGCGCTGCAGCTGGCGGTTGGCGAGGTGCACCAGGTGGTCGAGGGTCAGGCCCTGGGCGAAGCGTCGGTAGCGCGCACCGTCGGAGGCGCCGATCAGGCTGTTGAGGCGCTGCCAGAGGTCGTGTTCCTCCTCCTGCCGGGCGATTTCCGCAAACAGGCTCTGCTGGCTGGCGCGGCGGCTGTCGTCGCCCTGCAACTGGGCGCGGATCTCGCCCTGGCGCTGGCCGAGCTCGCGCAGCTGCGCAGCGAACGCCTGCAACTGCTGATCGAGTTCCTCCAGCGGCAGTTCACCGTGGGGCTCGGCCTGCAGGCGCTCGACATCCTGGGTCGCGGCGGCGCGCAGGGTGACGGCCTCGGTGATGGCCGTTTCCAGACGCTGGCGCAGCTGGTTGAGTTCGCTGCGCCGGGCATCGTCCAGCAGCGCGGCGAGGTAGGTCGCTTCGTCAGCGAACGGACTCGCCGCCAGCGCCTGTTGCCAGCTCGCCAGGTGCTCCGCAAGGCGCGCCTGCTCCTGCTCCAACCGTTCCGCCAGGGACTGCTCGCGGCCTTGCAAGGCATCGGCCTGGCGCTGGGCAGTTGCCAGTTGTTCCCCGGCCTGCGCCAACGCCTGTTGTGGCGCCGCGTGAAGCACCAGCGGCTGGCGCGCTTCGAAGCCAGCTGTCTGCCAACGCTGCTGCCATTGCGCGGCAATCTGTTGCGCCGTGCGGGCAGCCTGTTCGGCGTCGCGCTCGGCCGCAGCCAGTTCCTGGCCACGCTGCTGGTCCTGCTGCCATTGCTGCCATTCCGTAGTGCGCTCGGCAAGCCATTGCTCTCCGTCGTCCGGCACGCTGTAGCCCAGTTCGCCCAGCGTGGTGGCCAATGTCTTGTCCTGCTGTTGCAGGTCAGTACGCTGAACCGCGAGTTGCTGCGCGCGCTCTTCCTGGCGCTGGCGTTCGTGGGTCTGTTGCTGGTCGAAGAGTGCCAGCTGCTGTGCGGCTTCGGCGTGATCGCGCTCGGCGCGCTGGCGTTGCTGCTGCGCCTGCTGGAGTTCAATCCGAAGCGCTTCCAGCGCCTTCAGTTGCTGCTGCAAGGCAGCCAGCGACGACTCATGGCGCTCGCGCTCGGCGCTGAGCTGCTGGTCGTCCTTCAGCACAATGCCCTGCGCTGCACACTGTTGCTGCCAAGCCTGCTGGTGCTGTGCCTGCGCGGCCTGGGCTTCGTCCAGCTGACGCTGGCCCTGCTGCAGTTGCGCATCCAGTTCGGCCAGCTCGCCACGCAGGGCAATGCCCTGGCTTCCCAGCTCAGCCAATTGCTGGCGTGCCTGCTCCAGTGCCTGCTGAGTAGTGGACACATCCAGCGCCTGGTAGGCCGCCACCGCCGGATGCTCTGGTGAGCCGCACAACGGGCAGGCCTCGCCGGGCTGCAATTGCGCGCGCAGGTGCTCCAGCTGGTGAATGCGCTGCTCCTGCTGCAGGAGTTTTTCCTTGTCGGCGACCTGCTGCTTGGTCGCCTGATAACGCTCGCGCAACGCAACGATGGCCGTGTCGCGCTCGGCCTTTTTCTGGCGTAGCGTATCCAGTTCGGACTGCCAGCGTGCCAACTGCGCAGCAGCCTGAGTACGGGCCTGGGCCAGTTGTTCCAGACGGTCCAGCCCACGGCTTTGCAGTTGCGCCTGTTGCAGGCGTTCACGCAGCTCAGTTTCAGTTGCGCCGTCCAGCAAGGCATCGAGCTGCTGCTGGTGCTGACGCTCCTGCGCGCCGGCCGAGTCGGACTGCTGCTGCATGAACGTGACGTTGCCCTGCAGCGTCTGCCGCTGCGCGGTCGCGTTCTGCAATGCCTGGTCGGCTGCCTGCGCCTGCCGCTGCAGATCGGCAATCGCCTGGGCCAGACGCGAGCGCTGGGCGAACTGTGCGCGCCAGCCGCCGAGCAGTTCTCCCAGTTTCGCGCGCTGCGGATGCTGCGCCAGACGCGCCTGCAGTTCCTGGTGTTGTTCGCTGACAGCCTTCTGCTCGCCCTCGCGCGCAGCCAGCATCTGCTGCGCGTACTGGCTGGCCGCCCACAGAGCCTGGGCGACCGCTTCGCGGTTGGACACCTGCTGCGTGCGGTTGTCCTCCAGCGCCGCGCGGCCCTGTTCGACACTCTCGTGGGTGCTGCGCCAGGCGTGGTGCAACGGTTGCAGTCGTGCGGCGGGCTCGCTGTCCGCCAGACGTTGCAGATCGGGTTGCGCCTGCTCCAGCGCCTGGCGCGCGCCTGCCTCTTTCGCACCGGCCTGCTCGACCTGCTGCTGCGCGCGGGTCAGGTCTTCTCGCCAGCGGCGTTGTGCCTGGAGTGCTGCGTGCTGTGCTTGCCAGGCGGTTTCCTGCACGGCGGCGTCGCGGCCCTGCTGCTCCAGTTCGCCGCGTTGTTCGGCGCTGAGCAGTTCGAAGCCTTCGGCGCGGGCGCGCAACTGATCCAGCGCGCCGCGCACTTCGCGAGTGCGCTCGAACACGCGCTGGGAAATCAGCCCGTAGATTTCCGTACCGGTGAGTTCCTCCAGCAACTCCGCGCGCTGGTTGGCGTTGGCTTCGAGGAAGGCGGCAAAGCCGCCCTGAGCCAGCAGCATGGATTTGGTGAAGCGCTCGAAGTCGAGGCCCGTGAGCGTCTCGGTCTGCTTCAGCTTGTCGTTGATCTTGTCGGTGAGAATCTGCCCTTCACCGGTGGCGCGGTCGATGCGCACCAGCTCCACCTTCGGCGCCTGCAACGCACCTTCGGCCTTGTCGCGGGCGCGGCGCTGGCTCCAGAAGGCGCGGTAAGGCTGGCCCTTCACCTCGAATTCCACTTCGGCAAGACAGTCGGCGGTGTGCCGGGTCATCAGTTCGTTGCCGCTCTGCGACAGCACGCTCATGCGCGGCGTGCGGTGGTACAGGGCGAGGCAGATGGCATCGAGCAGCGTGGTCTTGCCCGCCCCAGTCGGCCCGGTGATGGCGAACAGGCCGTTGCCGGCGAAGGGCTCGGCGGTGAAGTCGATCTTCCATTCACCCTTGAGCGAGTTGAGGTTCTTCAGGCGCAGGCTGAGGATTCTCACGGGTGCTCCTCCTGCAGATCGGCCACGACCTGTCGGTAGAGCCCGGTCAGTCGCTCGCGCAGCGGCGCCTCCAGGTCCTCGGCGTCCAGGCGCTGGCGGAACACGTCTTCGGGGCTGAGCTCGTCGAGGGTTTCCTTGGCTTCGCTGAACAGCACCGCCTGCGTGGTGCCGCGCTCGCGACGGGTGCGCAGGACGATCACCGGCAGCTCCTCGCAGAGCTGCTCGACGCGCAGCTGGATGTCGGTCAAGTAGTCGTCGGTGTGCACCATGACTTCCAGCCAGACCGGCTGCTCCGCGCTGCCTTCGCGGGCGACGCGGGCCAGTTCGGCGGGCAGCTCGGCGAGGCTGCCGGACACCGACTTCAGCGGCTGGAAACGCGGCACCGGCAGCGCGGTGACGCTGCGCAGGCCACCGTCATCCAGGTCCACCAGCAGCACTTCCTTGCCCTGGGTCGCCTCGTCGAAGCTCAGCGCGATGGGCGAGCCGCAATAGCGGATGTGCTCCAGGCCACCGACCTTCTGCGGCCGGTGGATATGGCCGAGGGCGATGTAGTCCGCCGCCGGGAAGGCGCTGGTGGGGAAGGCTTCCAGGGTGCCGACGTAGATTTCCCGCACCGACTCGCTGGCGCTGGCGCCGACGGTAGTGAGGTGGCCGGTGGCGATGATCGGCAGGTGTCGGCCGAGGGCTGCACGTTGCGCCTCGGCACGCTCGAACAGCTCGCGGTAGTGCATCTGGATCGCCTGCTGCAGCGCCAGTTGCTTGTCCTGCGCGCTCTGCCCGGCCTGGCTGGTGAGCACGTCGCGCGGGCGGATGAAAGGGATCGCGCAGAGGATGGCGCCGGGCTGGCCGTCATGTTGCGGCAGCACCAGCAACTGGCGGTCGAGGTCGGTGCCGACGGCAGCGATCACCTGGGTATCCAGGCAGGCCAGCAGGTCACGGGATTCCTCCAGCATCGCCACCGAATCGTGGTTGCCGCCCAGCACCACCAGGCGCGCGCCGGTGCTGCGCAGCTCGACGATGAAGCGGTTGTACTGCTCGCGGGCGTAGCTGGGCGGCGCACCGGTATCGAACACGTCGCCGGCGATGATCACCGCGTCCACGGCCTGCTCGCGTACCTGTTCGACCAGCCAGGCGCAGAACGCCTGGTGCTCGGCCTCGCGGCTCTTGCCCATGAAATGCTGGCCCAGGTGCCAGTCGGAGGTGTGGAGAATGCGCATGCCGTGAAGTCCGCAGCCGTGTTTCGAGGCTTGCGATGATAGCGGTTTGCGCCTTGCCGATGGCGGATTCGCCGGCCGCCGTCGCGCAGGCTGGCTATCTTTTCAGGACAGCACGTCGTCACAAGGACTCGCCATGCAACGCCTTCTGAACATGCTCAAGGACCTCGCCATCCTGGTGCGCGCCAACCTCTGGCTGGTGCCGGTGCTGGCTGCGCTGGTCGCCGCGGTCTTCTACTTCGTCGCGCCGCCGCCACCGATGAGCGCCACCCTGGCCACCGGCGCGCCGGGTGGCGGCTACGCGGTGTTCGGCCAACGGCTCAAGGAGGAGCTGGCCAAGCAGGGCTTCGACCTGCAGCTGGTACGCACCGCAGGTTCCCGCGACAACCTCGGCAAGCTGCTGGACGGCAAGAGCGGCGTGGACCTGGCGCTGGTGCAGAGCGGCCAGGAGCAACAGCTCGAACCCAAGCAACGCGCGCACCTGCAGACACTGGGTGCCGTGTTCCAGGAGCCGCTGTGGCTGTTCCAGCGCCGCGAGGCGAAGATCGACCGCCTGGCCGACCTGCTCGCCCTGCGCGTCGCCATCGGCGGTTCCGGCAGCGGCACCGAGGCGGTGACCGAGGCCATCCTCAAAGCCAACGAGATTCCCACCGATCCCCTGCCCGCCGGCTGGCAGGCCCACGGCGGCAACGCGGTGGCCAACCAGTTGCTGGCCGGCGAACTGGACGCCGCTTTCTTCGTCGGCCCGGCGGAGAACCCGCTGATCCAGCGCCTGGCGGCGAGCTCCGAGCTCAAGCTCACGGGCTTTCGCCGCGCCCATGCCTACGAGGCGCGGATTCCCTTCCTCAAGCGCGTGGAAGTCAGCGAGGGCCTGCTGAACCTGGCGCAGAACGTGCCGGACCAGGACCTTGCGACCCTCTCGCCGGTCGCCACCCTGGTGGTCAACGGCGATTTCCACCCGGCGCTCACCCCGCTGATCCTCGAGGCCGCGCGCGCGGTGATGAAGAGCGGCACCCTGCTCGACCCGGCCGGCGCCTTCCCCAGCGCCGAGCCACGCACCCTGGCCCTGCAGGAAGACGCCGAGCGTTACTACAAGAGCGGCCCGCCGCTGCTGCAACGCTTCCTGCCGTTCCGCATCGCTTCCCTGGCGGACCGCTACATCATCCTGCTGATCCCCTTCATCGCCATCCTCATCCCACTGCTCAAGTCCATTGGCCCGCTGTATCGCTGGCGCATCCGTGCGCGCATCTACCGCTGGTACCGCTACCTGCGCGAGATCGACCGGCGCCTGGACGAGCGCACCGGCAGCGCCGAGCTGAGCACCGAGATCGAACGCCTGGAGCAGCTGGAGGCCGAGCTGGCCAAGGTCGAGGTGCCGCTGTCCTACTACAACGAGCTGTATGAGCTGCACCTGCACCTGAACTATGTGATCCGCCGCCTGCGCCAGCTGCGCCGCAACCGCCGTGAGCGCGACGAAGGGCTGGTGCCGGCGGCGGACTGATCGGCGTCGCGCATCCCGGCGCCGGGTCGGGTAAACTCTGGCGTTTTCCAATCCGCCCGCCCCGCCGCCGCTTCGATGCGTGTGGCGCCGCCGGCACTGAACATCCGGGTCCGCCATGCCGATTCGTCACGCCATCGTCCACCTGATCGACAAGAAGCCCGACGGCAACCCCGCGACGCTGCACGCGCGCGACGCCGAGCTGGGCGACTCCCAGGCCATCGAGAACCTGATGGCCGACCTCAACGAGAGCTACAACGCCAAGCCGAACAAGGCCTGGGGCCTGTTCCAGAGCGAGTCCGGCGCCTACCCGTTCAGCGGCTGGCTGAGCGAGTACCTGGACAGCGGCAAGGACTTCGTCGCCTTCTCCAAGCAGGCGGTGGAGCACCTGAAGACGCTGATGGAGGAGTCCAACCTCTCCACCGGCGGCCACGTACTGTTCTGCCATTACCAGCAGGGCATGACCGACTACCTGTCCATCGCCCTGCTGCACCACAGCGAAGGCGTGGCGGTGACCGACGCGCTGGAAGTGACCCCTTCGCGCCACCTGGACCTGGGCCAGCTGCACATGGCCGCGCGGATCAACATCTCCGAGTGGCAGAACAACAAGACGTCCAAGCAGTACATCTCGTTCATCAAGGGCAAGGGCGGCAAGAAAGTCTCCGACTACTTCCGCGACTTCATCGGCTGCACCGAAGGCGTCGACGGCCCGAGCGAAACCCGCACCCTGCTCAAGGCCTTCAGCGACTTCGTGGAGAGCGAAGACCTGCCCGAAGAGCAGGCCCGCGAGAAGACCGACGTGCTGGTGGACTACGCCACCAGCCAGGCCAAGATCGGCGAGCCGATGGCCCTGGACGCGCTCTCCGAACTGATGGACGACCAGGCGCCACGCGCCTTCTACGACTACATCCGCAACAAGGACTACGGCCTGTCGCCGGAGATCCCGGCGGACAAGCGCACCCTCAACCAGTTCCGCCGCTTCACCGGCCGCGCCGAGGGGCTGTCGATCAGCTTCGAGGCGCACCTGCTGGGCAGCAAGGTGGAGTACGACGAGGCCCGCGACATGCTGATCATCCGCGGCCTGCCGACCCAGCTGCAGGACCAGCTCAAGCGCCGCAAGGACTAAATGCCTGCTACCACGGGAATGCCCCTGGAGAAATGGGCATCCCCAGTATGGGTCTCACCAGATACAGGTACAAAATCCCGGCATTACCAGTCGTATTGGGTGACGCCTGCCGTACAATGTCCAACGTCACCGACGCTCTCCCAAGACGTTGTACGGCGCCTGTCAACGACATCTTCAGCGATACTGAACACCCGCCGGCAGTGCCCCCGACTGCTGCTTCAAATGTTCACGCCACTCATTCATGAGCTCCGGCGCGACTTTACCGGAAATATCAAACTCCTCCTTGCGATCAGATAAAAGACTATATGTAAAAGTATTACCAGACTGAGTATCGACCCAGAACTTATATTGCTCACGCGATTTAGTATCTATCAAACCCAGCAGTTTTGCCTGTTGAAAATCTATATATCGACGACTGTACGGTGTTTGCAGCGCAGCCCCCATCCAGACATCTGGAACCTTCATACCAAGAGCCTGAAGCACTGTTGGTGCAATATCAATCTGCGAGATTACCTCGGAAGATCGAAGCAAAACCGGATCAGCCTTGCCAAAGGCAATCACTATAAAAGGAACTCGTAGAGACTCTTCCCAAACACCTCGAACATGGCCATACAAACCACGCTCCCCCAAAGACTCACCGTGATCCCCGGTAACGACCACCAGAGCGTCCTTAAGATATCCAAGCGCCTTTAATCTTTCCAATAAACTCCCAATAACTGCGTCAGCCTGGAGCACACCTCTATCGTAATAATTATTTGCTGATTCAACTGTACTCGTCGACCAGTCTCGAATCACCCCATAAGGGCGCCCGGGACCAAACTCTGGTGTCTCATCTAAACGCAGCCCAAGAAAATGCGCTGACATCAAGTGAAACTGAAACATTGTGGGAGTACCATCCCACTTCGGCTGAGCATTCAAACGATCAAGCAGGATCCGATCATCATTTATATAGCGACCTTTCTGGCTGGCACCATCAAAATAGCTATCCACCCGGCCATACATATTCGCCAATCCGTAGAAATTTGTATGATCACCAGACAGGACGAGGTTGACCTTGTACCCGTACTTTCTTACAACATCATATACGGAGAACGGGTGCTCCGCCTGGTTAGCTACAGTTTGAGAGCTTGCCAACCCACGTAAGCCACAAAATGACTCATTGCAAACTGCTACCGCTGATGTCGCCACACTCATGGCGCCTTCAGATCTGATGCGCTCCAAGCCCGGGGATGTCTTTCGGTTATACCCGAACAAGGAAAGATGGTCCGCACGCAATGCATCAACGACTATGAAAATAATGTTGCTCTTGTGCACACCTGCGCTGGGAACGTATGAAGTTCGAGCAGCATCGTGCTTGCTCTGCAACTCTGCCATGCGTAAAAGTCCAACATGATGACTCTGAGCCACCAGGTCACCCTGATTAGGAAAAAGGGCAAGGCTCAGTGGTTCTCCTTGAGCCCCCCACTCCCTGTTCTCGAAGGAAAGTGCATAAACCGAGAACAGACACAAAAGACTGGCAGCCACTACCCCACTAGTAATAGGTGACATACTCTCGCGAAATCTCAGAGCCCAATCATATTTTTTAAGATAAGAATATGCTGAACCCACAACAATCAAAGCAAACAAACTGGCGACACCGACCACCCAGTAAATACTTATATCCATCACCCTTAAAGTAGCTGCAGCCTGTGAAAAGTATATGGAAACGAGCTGCAACGAAGCTGGCCTTCCCCATAGCTTCACCCCGACGACAACGCCACTGTACAGAGCGACAAAACCGAAAAACACGCAACCGACTGCCAAAGATGACAACATTCGCCTCAGAGCCGTTTCAATTGGTAACAGGCTTATTAAAATGCGGACCCCCGCCAAGGCCATTGCAAACCAGGCGACCACGCGCACATGAACACCAAACACACTCAAAGGCGCATGTAGCCACTCAAAATACACCAAGAGAAAAAGCAGCGGAACCATCAGAAAAATAGCAGTCGAAATACCAAGCTGACGCACTATTTCCGGCCAACTTTTAGAAAAGGAAACGGACATTCTTGGCACACACCCCACAAGGCAGGTTAAATCTCTCTACCAGGTCACCCCTGGAGATAATCGTTCATACATCCGCCAAAATCTTTATTTGAGCCAATCCGGCCTCCTCCGCCCCTACTCCAACTCTGGCAAAGGCACAAAGGAGCCTTCCATTAAGTTAATCCCAATCATTATACAATCATCCTAATCAACAACCCTTCCATTTCCGCCTTTGCCCGTAGCGACACGCACCCACTGCCCAAGGAACGCGCTCTTACTACAAGAATAGCAGCAGCCAGAAGCCCACTTATCCTGTTCGCAACCTTGAGATTTTCTTTATTCCTGATAAAAAAGCAAATCCTATTATTCGAGTTTTCGGCGGTGCTCTCATTTCCCACACTCAACCAAAGCCACGGACGACCTCGGAAATTTTCCACCTTTTTATTTAGCTGGCTAAGCAATTAGTCACGAGGCGTTCTTTTACCCATTGACCTGCTTGAGGCGGGCCGCTCCTTCACGATGAACTATCAATTTCATTACTAGCAGCCAAAAGAGAGGAAGCGGCGGTTCGCCTCGGCGATCAAAGTGATCACCGGCAACCCTGTGCCGATTCATAAGCGCAGCATCAACGACAACAGGAATCGATTGCTACTAAGACCGGGAGTCTCTTCGTAGTAAATGAGCTGCTTCAGGGGTGGCTCAGATGTTTTATACACCTCAGCGATCAATCAAACAGGCATATAATCAAAGGCATACAGTAACCCCGTCGGTTCAACGCAGGTTGCCCCGCAACGGAATGCTAGAGTCAAAAGAACCGCCCCACTTCTTGGTGGCCGCTATGTCCGGCCCATTCCCAGCAAGAGCCGCAGACACACTCCCCGGGATCCTCCGGACACACCTCTCGTATCTCGCACTTCTGTTGCTGCTGTGCTTCAACTTCGCTGGCGCTGGCCCCCCGTCCGCCGCACTTACACCGAACGTCGCGCGCTTCGTGCTGGCCAATGCGGAGTTCAGCGTTATGCACGAGATGGGGCATGTGCTGATCGCCGAGTATGACCTTCCGGTGCTCGGGCGTGAGGAGGATGCGGCGGACCAGCTCGGCTTCATCCTGCTGTTCCACCTCTACGCCAGGTTGCCGCGCGACGAGGTCGACGCGCGCCTGCTGGACATCGCCGACTACTGGCGGCTGGAGTGGCAGACGCCCAAGCCGCCGCCGGACCAGGTGCTGGCGTGGGACAGCCACCCGCTGGACGAGCAGCGCTACTACAACATCGCCTGCCTGCTCTACGGCAGCGACATGGCGCGGCTGGACTGGCTGCCGTCGCTCACCGGCCTGCCCTACGAACGAGCGGTCTACTGCGACCAGGAATTCCGCCAGGCGAGCAAGGCGTTCGAATGGATCCGGCACACCCGGCGTACGTCCTCGATCCAGCACCACGCAGCCTGGCACCTGACCTGGGACACGCCTTCGATGAATCCGGCGGAAGCCGGGCCGCTGATCGCCCTGCTGCGCGACGGCGATCACCTGCAACTGATGGTCAACGAAGTCTTCCGCCTGTTCCACCCGCCGCGCCCGCTGAACCTGCGGCTGGTCAGCTGCGGCGCACCGGACGCCTGGTACAACAGCAACAGCGGGGAAATGGCGCTCTGCTACGAGCGCCTGCAGCACTTCCGCGAAATGGCCGAGAACCTGCCGCGCCTGCGTACGCCGGTGACGCGGCAGTGCCCCGGCCCGGCCGGACTCAGGCCGGGCGGATGCTGAAGCCGATACGCGGGAAGTGTACGTGGACGGTGCCGGCGCGTGGGTCTTCGCGGCGCAGGATCAGGCTCTCCAGCCCGGCGTGCAGCAGCTCGCCGTCCACCGGGTCGCAGCCGTAGTCGGTGGCGGCGATCACCACGCGCTGGCCGGCCTTGAAGCCGTTGGGATCGACGAAGGCCTCTTCCGGCAATGCCGCCGGCTGACTGTCACGGGCCAGGGCGATGGCCTCCTCGGCACTCATCTCGCTGGCGGCGCCATGGCCAAAGCCCAGGACGCGACCGAGCCAGGCCGCGACCGACGGATAATCGTCCACCAGTGGCGCGGTGACCGGCGTGCCCTTGAGGAACCAAAGGCAGTGGGCCAGGGCGAAATCGGCAATGGAGGGTTCGCCGAACAGGAAGTCGCCTTCCTCGCGGGACAGCTGTTCGTCGACGCGCGCCATGAAGGCAGGCCACTGGTGCTTGGCCTGCTCGGCCGGCAGCTTGCTGGCGGTGCCACCGCTGAACAGCTGGCTGCGGTCGGCGACGAAGGCCTGGAGGAACTGCGGCGGCAGCTTGCCGAAGCGCATGGCGATGGATTCGGGCTGGAACACCAGGCTGACGGCGTGCTGGAAGATCACCGAGTCGGCCCACAGGGCGAAGCTGGCCGAGGTGAATTCATGGCCTTCGGGGAACAGCGCGGGCACGGCCTTTTCCTGCTCCAGGCGGCGGGCGATCAGCGCGGTGTCGCAGTAGATGTCGGCGCCGACCTGCAGCACCGGGGTCTTGCGGTAGCCACCGGTGAGGGCCATGAGGTCCGGCTTGGGCATCAGCGGCGGGATGGTCACCGAGCGCCAGGACAGCTGCTTGAAGCCCAGCATCAGACGCGCCTTTTCGGCGAAGGGCGAAGTCGGGTAGTGGTGCAGGATCAGCTCGGACATGGTGGGCTCCAGCGGCCGGAAGGTGGTCCGGCAGCTTAACCCTTACGTAGGACGAGTCCTACCTCATCCCTCGGATGGGACGACATCCACGGCGCTGATGGTGAAGGGATTGGCCAGCACCAGGCGCTCCTTGGCTTTTTTGGTCAGCGCCTTGATTGCGCGCTCGCGGCGCAGGGCATCACCCTTGCCAGGACAGGCTTCGACATAGACCAGCGCCTGGGCCGGGCTGGAATGGAAGAAGCGCGCGCCCTTGCCGGTGCGATGGGTTTCGAAGCGCCGTTGCGCGTCGTCGCTGATGCCGCAGTACAGCGCGCCGTTCTCGGCGCGCACCAGGTAGACGAACCAGGGTTTGGGCTCGGCGACGGTCACGACGCCCAGACTCGTGCCTGCATGCGGTCGCAGTAGGCGACCAGGCGCTCGTAGCTGCGAGCCATGTCGTTGAGCGGGGTTTCCAGGGTGCTAAGAATCAGGTTGGCCAGCACGCCGTAGGTCGCCGCATCGGCGCTGCACGGCTGGGCGCCGCCGAAGTACGGCAGGTCGCCGAGCATGCCGTCCAAGGCTTCGAGGTCGTCGCGGGCGAAGCCAAGCAATTCCTCGCGGCTGTGGCGCAGCAGGCCGCGGCCCTTGAGGTCGCCGCGGATCTTGCGCTGCAGCATCGCGCCTACCACCGGCCGCAGCGGCCCGGGCACGCCGCGGAACATCACGTCCTTCACCTGGCGAAAGCCCTGCTCGTCGAGCCAGCGGAAGTACACCAGCAGCGGCACCAGGTGCTCGTCGCACAGGCGGGTGATCGACACCGCCCAGCCACGGCCACGGGCATCGAGGCCGGCGTCGAGGTCGAATTCGTAGTACTGCTGCAGCGTGCGCATGATGATCGCCGTGTCGGCGACGGCTTTGCCGTCCAGCGTAATGAACGGCAGCTTGCCCTTGGGCCCCTTTCGCGGGTCCATCACATGCTTGATCTGGTACTCCAGCCCGGCGAGGCGCAGGAAGGTCTCCAGCTTCAGGCAGAAGGGGCTGACGTTGGGTACGTTGAAGGCGGGCGGGAACTGGAAAAGTGTGATCATGGCGGCGTCCGGCTCTCAGTCGCCTGTCATTTAAGCCTATCCCGCCGCCACGGGCGAGCCCGAAAGCCCGCTATCAGGCCTTCCCCACCCGTTGTGCGCGGTACGCCGCAAGGCCTTTGGCGGCCTGGGCGCGGATCGCACCCTGCACCGGCGGCGCCCAGCCCAGCAGGGCGCCCTTGGCGCCGAGGGCCTGGCGCGCCCACTTCCAGAGGTCGAAGCTGTCCACGTGCTGACAGATCAATCCGTCGCGGAAGTGGAAATGTGCCTGGATGTGATTGATCACTTTCCGACCAGTCTGGGTGAAGGTGTAGGACGCCACCCAGCGTGCGGAACCGCGCGCCTCGTCAGCCTCGACGCCCTCATAGGTCAGCGAAAAGTCCTGCGCGCGCGCCGTGAGCATGCGCCACATGTCGCCCGCCTCGGCACCACGCAGATCGGTGAAGACCGGGTCGCTGAACTGCACATCGGCGCTGTAGCAGGCGGCCATGGCCTCACCGTCGCGGCGCTGGAAGGCCTGGTAGAAACGTTCGATCAGTTGAGCGTTGGGGTGCGCCATGGCAGGGCTCGTGTCAGGAGAGATGGCTCAGTATCAGCGGTGGATCGACTGGACACGATTGGCAATATCGACAACATTATGATCAATAGCGCCACTTCTATCGACAGAGCAAAGCGAGACGCCATGTTCAGGATAGCCCTGTTCGTCTGCCCGCAAACCCTGTGTTCCAGCCTTGGCCTGGCCATGGACAGTTTCCACCTCGCCAACCGCCTGGCCGGCGAGCGGCGTTTCGAAGTGCTGCGGGTCAGCGTCGACGGAGCGCCGGTAGCGTTACCCTTCGGCCGCGTGGAAGTGGAAGGCGGGCTCGACCTCGCCGCGCGCTGCGACCTGCTGCTGATTCCCGCCACCGGCGCGGATATCGACACCACCTTCGCTGCCAATCAGCCGCTGCTCGCCTGGTTGCGCCGCGCCCCCGCCAGCGTGCAGCTGGGCAGCCTGTGCAGCAGCGCCTTCCTGCTGGCTGAAGCCGGTGTGCTCGACGACCGCCGGGCCACCACGCACTGGGCGCTGGAAGCGGCCTTCCGCGAACGCTATCCCCAGGTGCGTCTGGACATCGACGCCCTGTGCACCGACGACCGCGGCCGGCTCTGCTCCGGCGGCGCGCAGGCCGGGTTGGACCTGTGCCTGTACCTGATCGAGCGCCATGCCGGCGCCGCACTGGCGCGGCGCGCGGCGGCGACCCTGGTGTTCGAGCACGGGCGCGGCCGCCAGCGGCGCTTCACCCCGCTGCTGCCCGACCCGCTGCCCGCAGGCTCGCCACTGGAGCCGCTGCTGGCCTGGCTGGAAGACAACTATGCGCAGCCCTTCGACCTCGCCAGCCTGGCGCAGCGCGTGCACTGCTCCACGCGCACGCTGCTGCGGCGCTTCCGCGAGCAGGTCGGGATGTCGCCGAACGATTACGTGCAACGCCTGCGCATCGCTTCGGCGCAGGAGGCACTGGGTGATCCGGGGCGTTCGCTGGAGCGCATCGCCAGCGATGTCGGCTACGCCGACCGGGCGAGCTTCGCGCGCTTGTTCAAGCAGGTGTGCGGGGAGACGCCGGGGGCTTTCCGGCAGCGGCTGATGGGGCGGCAGGCGTAAGACGTCTGGGCGGTGCAGGAGCGTAGGATGGAGCTTGCGATACCCATGCTGCTGGATGCATGGGTATCGACGGGTATCGCTTCGCTCCACACCATCCTACGTGGAAGCAAACCGCGGTTCCGGCTCGGTCAGTTGAACCACTCCATGGCCGTGCGCCACACGCAGACACCGACGAAGTAGGCCGAAGCCACGAACCACAAGCCGAGCAGCCAGGGCTGGTCCACCGGATGCTGGAGGATCAGCAGTGCGCTGCTGAGCATCCAGACGAAGGTCACGGCAATGTTCAGTGGCATGAACTGGCGTACGCGGAAGGGGTGCAGGAACTTCATGCGGGTCAGGGTCAGCGCGGCCAGCACCAGCACGGTGACGAAGCTCACCCAGGGGTTCAGGTCGAGCACGAAGAAGTACACCGCCACCACGTTCCAGGCGGCCGGGAAGCCGACGAAGTAGTTGTCCTTGCTCTTCATGTTGACGTTGCAGAAGCAGAACAGCGAGGACACCAGGATCACCCCCACCGCCAGCAACTCGGTATGCACCGGCAGCGGCACGTAGCGGTAGATGAAGATCGCGGGAATGAAGACGTAGGTGAGGTAGTCGATCACCAGGTCCAGGGTCGAGCCATCGAAGTGCGGCAGCACCGCCTTGACGTCGAACTTGCGCGCCAGGGTGCCGTCCAGACCGTCCACCAGCAAGGCCGCACCCAGCCAAAGCAGGCAGGCCTGAGGCTTGTTGTCGACCAGCGCGAGAAGCGCGAGCAGTGCGAGGATGACACCGCTAGAGGTCACCGCGTGGGCGCCCCAGGCCTTGGCTTTGCTGAGGTTCAATGGCGATAGGATCAGGTTCACGTCGGCTCTCTTCCTTTGGACGGCGGATGCAGGGGAGCTACCTGAAACGGTAGCCCATCCCTGGCAAACCACTGCACATGGGAACACCGATGGGGCGGCCGAGTTCAGCCGGTTTTCCCGATGCACACCTTGTTGCGGTGGAACCGGCAGCATACGCCGTTGCGGCGCCGGCTTGCCATCGGGGGAGACGAGCGTTGCAAGCGATCACCTGCCCCTCTCCCAAAGGAGAGGGGCAGGTTCGGATATCAGTGCAGGATCTGGCTGAGGAACAGCTTGGTGCGGTCCGACTGCGGGTTGTCGAAGAACTGGTCCGGCGGCGCCTGCTCGACGATCTCGCCCTTGTCCATGAAGATCACCCGGTTCGCCACGGTGCGGGCAAAGCCCATCTCGTGGGTCACGCAGAGCATCGTCATGCCGCTCTGCGCCAGGCCGATCATGGTGTCGAGCACTTCCTTGACCATTTCCGGGTCGAGCGCCGAAGTGGGTTCGTCGAACAGCATGATCTTCGGCTTCATGCACAGCGCACGGGCGATCGCCACCCGCTGCTGTTGCCCGCCGGAGAGCTGGCCGGGGAACTTGTTGGCCTGCTCCGGGATGCGCACGCGCTCCAGGTAATGCATGGCGACTTCCTCGGCCTGGCGCTTGGGCATCTTGCGCACCCACATGGGCGCCAGGATGCAGTTCTGCAGCACGGTCAGGTGCGGGAACAGATTAAAGTGCTGGAACACCATGCCGACTTCGCTGCGGATCGCCTCGATCTGCTTGAGGTCGTTGGTCAGCTCGGTGCCGTCGACCACGATGCTGCCCTGCTGGTGTTCCTCCAGACGGTTGATGCAGCGGATAGTGGTGGACTTGCCCGAGCCGGACGGCCCGCAGAGCACGATGCGCTCGCCCTGCTTGACCTCCAGGTTGATGTCCTTGAGTACGTGGAACTGGCCGTACCACTTGTTCACACCCTTCATGGTGATCATCACGTGATCGCCGATGGCCGGCTGTGCGGTCTTGTTGGTGGCTTCAGACATGATGAATCGCTCCTAACGCTTGTGGCCCGTGTCCAGCTTGTGCTCCAGGTGCATGGAGTAGCGGGACATGCCGAAACAGAAAATCCAGTAGACGACCGCGGCGAACACATAGCCTTCGGTGGCCATGCCCAGCCAGGCCGGGTCCGCGGTGGCGCGCTTGATGCTATTCAGGAAGTCGAACAGGCCGATGATGATCACCAGGCTGGTGTCCTTGAACAGCGCGATGAAGGTGTTGACGATGCCGGGGATCACCAGCTTGAGCGCCTGCGGCAGGATTACCAGGCCCATGGTCCGCCAGTAGCCCAGGCCCATGGCGGCCGCGGCTTCGTACTGCCCCTTCGGGATGGCCTGCATGCCGCCGCGCACCACCTCGGCGATGTACGCGGCCTCGAACAGCACCACCATCACCATCGCGCGCAGCAGCTTGTCCAGGTTCATCCCCTCGGGGAGGAACAGCGGCAGCATCACCGAGGACATGAACAGCACGGTGATCAGCGGCACGCCGCGCCAGAACTCGATGGTGGTGACGCAGATGACCTTGATCGCCGGCATCTTCGAACGCCGCCCGAGCGCCAGCAGGATGCCCAGCGGCATCGCCCCGCAGATGCCGACGGCGGCGATCACCACGGTGAGCATCAGCCCGCCCCAGGCGCTGGTCGGCACGCTTTCCAGGCCAAGGAAGCCGCCGTGCAGCAGCCAGTAGGCCACGATCGGCAGCGCCACGAGGAAGCCCAGGCCGTACTTCACCTTGTAGGCGAAGCGTTTGAGGAACAGCGGCGCCGCGCCGAACACCACGAACAGCACGGTGAGGTCCACGCGCCAGCGCAGTTCCTCGGGGTAGAAGCCGTACATGAACTGGCCGAAGCGCGACCCGATGAACACCCAGCAGGCGCCCTCGCGGGAGCAATCGGCGCGGGTGGTGCCGGTCCAGTCGGCCTTGATGATCGCCCACTCCAGCAGCGGCGGCAGGATCAGCCAGACCAGATAGAGGCCGACCAGCGTCAGCAGGGTGTTGAACCAGCTGGAGAACAGGTTGCCGCGCAGCCAGGCGAGCACGCCGACGCTGCGCGCGGGGGGCGGCAGGTCGGGTTTGAAGGTATGAGTTGTCATGGTTTGTCCCCTACCGCTCGACCAGCGCGATGTGCTTGTTGTACCAGTTCATCAGCAGCGAAATGCTGATGCTGATGGCCAGGTACACGCTCATGGTGATGGCCATGGTCTCGATGGCCTGACCGGTCTGGTTGAGCACCGTGCCGGCGAACAGCGAAACCATGTCCGGGTAGCCGATGGCGGCGGCCAGCGAGGAGTTCTTCGCCAGGTTCAGGTACTGGCTGGTCAGCGGCGGAATGATCACCCGCAGCGCCTGCGGGATGATCACCAGGCGCAGGGTCTGTCCCGGGCGCAGGCCCAGCGAACCGGCAGCCTCGGTCTGGCCGTGGCTGACCGCCTGGATGCCGGCGCGCACCGTCTCGCCGATGAAGGCGGCGGTGTAGACCGACAGTGCGAGCACGATGGACACCAGCTCCGGGATCACCACCCAGCCGCCACGGAAGTTGAAGCCCTGCAGCACCGGCACGTCCCAGTGGAACGGCGCGCCGGCCACCAGCGACACCAGGCCCGGCAGCACCACCAGCAGCGCCAGGCCACTGAGGAACACCGGGAAGGCCTTGCCGGTGGCATGGCGACGGGCCTTGGCCCACTTCCAGATCACCGCCCAGCCGACGAGGGCCAGGATCACCGCGACGATGAACGGGCCGAGGCCGTCGGCAGCGATCGGCGCCGGCATCTGCAGGCCGCGGTTGTTGACGAAGAACAGGTCGCCGAAGCTGATGCTCTGCCGCGGGTTCGGCAGCGGGCCGAGCACGGCGAAGTACCAGAAGAAGATCTGCAGCAGCGGCGGGATGTTGCGGAAGGTCTCGATGTACAGGGTCGCCAGCTTGCGGATCAGCCAGTTGGGCGACAACCGCGCCACGCCGAGGATGAAGCCGAGGATGGTGGCGAAGACGATGCCGATCACCGTGACCAGCAGCGTGTTCAGCAGGCCGACCATGAACACCCGTCCGTAGGTGTCGCTTTCGCTGTAGTCGATCAGGTGCTGGGAGATGCCGAAGCCGGCGCTGTGATCGAGGAAGCCGAAACCGGACTGGATGCCGCGGTGGGCGAGATTGGTCTGGGTGTTGTCGAAGAGGAACCAGCCGACCGCCACGACGAAGATGACGGCGATGACCTGGAATGCCCAGCCGCGCACGACGGGATCGTTGAGCGATACCCCCCGCGGACGCTGGGCCTTGACGGAATTCTGCATGTAAGCCCTCTCGGAAGGCCGCCGGGCGACCAAGGGGCTACGCCCGAGATCGCCCGGAAGGCTTCACGTCGTTCGAAACAGTCCGGCGCCCACACTCCGGGCGCCGGAGCGGGTCAGGTCAGCGCACCGGCGGCGCGTACTGCAGACCACCCTTGTTCCACTGGGCGTTGAGGCCACGCTTGATCTTCAGGTCGCTGCCGTCGCCGACGTTGCGATCGAAGATCTCGCCGTAGTTACCCACTTGCTTGACGATCTGTACCGCCCAGTCCTTGGGCAGCTTGAGGTCCTTGCCGTAGTCACCCTCGGCGCCGAGCAGACGCGCGACGTCCGGGTTCTTGGTGCTCTTGGCCTGTTCCTCGACGTTCTTCGAGTTGATGCCCAGTTCCTCGGCGTTGAGCATCGCGAAGAGCGTCCAGCGGGCGATGTCGAACCACTCCTCGTCACCCTGGCGCACGGCCGGGCCGAGGGGCTCCTTGGAGATCACTTCGGGCAGCACCACGTACTCGTCCGGCGCGGCCAGCTTGATGCGCTGGGCGTAGAGCTGCGACTGGTCGGAGGTCAGCACGTCGCAACGGCCGGACTCCAGCGACTTGGCGCTCTCGTCGGAGGTGTCGTAGGTGATGGGGGTGTACTTGAGGTTGTTGGAGCGGAAGTAGTCGGACAGGTTGAGCTCGGTGGTGGTGCCGGCCTGGATGCACACGGTGGCTCCGTCGAGTTCCTTGGCGCTGGAGACGCCGAGCTTCTTGTTCACCAGGAAGCCCTGGCCGTCGTAGTAGGTCACGCCGACGAAGTTCAGGCCCATCGCGCTGTCGCGGGAGCTGGTCCAGGTGGTGTTGCGCGAGAGGATGTCGATCTCGCCGGACTGCAGCGCAGTGAAGCGCTCCTTGGCCGTCAGCGGGCTGTACTTGACCTTGCTCGCGTCGCCGAACACGGCCGCCGCCACGGCGCGGCAGACGTCCACGTCGATGCCCTTGTACTGGCCCTTGGCGTCGGCATACGAGAAGCCGGGAAGACCGTCACTGATACCGCACTGCACGTAGCCTTTCTTCTTCACTGCATCCAGGGTGGCGCCGGCATGTGCGAGGCCGCTGATGCCGAACACGGCGGCGGTGGTCAGCACTGCCAGGGTGGATTTCACCATCTTCATCGATCTTCTCCGTTGCTTTTTTAGTGTTTTGGAGTCCCGGTTCCACCGCCGTACCCTCGTGAGGCACCAGCAAGACAACAAACGGGATGGAGACCTGAAAGTGAGTCTAGACGGCTTGCGAAATTTCCTTCGGCAAGCCGCGAACACACCTTCGAGCGCGCAGGTCTTGCGCGCTGGAACGGGTCATCAAGGGATCATTGCGTGAAGGCGAAGGCCCACCGCGCCGGCTGTTGACCGCAGCCGGCGCGGTGGGCCCTGAAGCAGCCCAAGGCTTTCGCGGCGCCACTTCCGGTACAGCTTTCCGGATGGGGTCGGTAGAGTGTTACCGGAAGTGGGGCCGCACAGCCTGCCAGTAGCGATAGCAAGGGGCGTACCAGCCTAGGAACGTTCGTGCAAATTCGTGCAGTCAAGTCCCACAAGTTATGGCCATGCGACATCTTCTTGCATCGCCCCTCCTCCCTTTTTCCCACGCAGCGCCCCTTCCTAGAGCGCCTGCCCCATCCTGGAGCCTCCATGACCCAGCCCCTGATCCTCGAACCCAGCCAGAGCGCCGACTCCTGCGTCATTTGGTTGCACGGCCTGGGCGCCGACCGTTACGACTTCGAACCGGTAGCACAGATGCTGCAACGCAGCTTCACCGCGACGCGCTTCATCCTGCCCCAGGCGCCTACCCGCCCGGTCACCGTGTTCAACGGCATGCCCGCGCCCAGCTGGTACGACATCCTCGCCATGGCCCCGGCCCGCGCCATCGACGACGCGCAACTGGAAGCCTCGGCCGACAGCGTGATCGCGCTGATCCAGGGACAGATCGACCAGGGCATCGCACCCAGACGCATCATCCTCGCCGGCTTCTCCCAGGGCGGCGCAGTGGTGCTGCACACCGGCTACCTGCGCTGGGACGGCGAGCTGGGCGGGGTCATGGCCCTCTCCACCTATGGCCCGACATTCAGCGAAGGCATAAGCCTGCCGGCTACAAAAAGACAACTGTCCGCCCTTTGCCTGCATGGCACTTTCGATGACGTGGTGACGCCGGCCATGGGCCGCGCCGCGTACGACTTCCTGCAGGCCAACGAGGTGCCCGCCCAGTGGCGCACCTACCCGATGAGCCACGAAGTGAGCAACGAGGAACTTGGCGATATCGGCGCCTGGCTGCGGGAGCGCCTGTGATCCCCTGAACCCTGCGGAGAACAAGAAGAAGCATGAACGCCCCGATCAGCAGCCTGCGTGACGTCGAAGCCCTGGAACAGGTCCCGCTGCAAGACCGCGACCTGCCGCCCAACACCTATGAACTGCTGCGCCGTTCGGCGCAGCAGTACGGCCCGTCCACCGCCCTGAGCTTCCTGCTGCAGGGTTCGGCGGCAGAGGAACCGGTCAAGGTCAGCTACGAGCAGTTGTTCGCCCGCGTCACCCAGGCGGCGAATGCCTTCCACCGCCTTGGCGTGCGGCCGGGCACTTCGGTGTCGTTCTTGCTACCCAACCTGCCGCAGACCCACTACGTGATCTGGGGCGGCGAAGCGGCGGGGATCGTCAACGCGATCAACCCGCTGCTCGATCCCGAGCACATTGCCGAGCTGGTGCGCGCCGCCGATTCGCGCGTGCTGGTGACCCTGGCGCCCTTCCCCGGCACCGATCTCTGGAACAAGGTCGCCGGCCTGCGCGAGCACCTGCCGGAATTGAACGCCATCGTCACCGTCGACATCGCCAACCTGCTGCCCGAGCCGCAACGCTCGGCGATCAAGGCCGCCCGCGGCGCGCTGCCCGAAGGCGTGCTGGACTTCGACGAACTGCTCGCCCAGTGCCCGGCGGACCACCTGGAAAGCGGCCGGGTGATCGGCCCCGACGAAGTCGCCTCCTACTTCCACACCGGTGGCACCACCGGCACGCCCAAGCTTGCGCCGCACAGCCATTTCAACGAAGTGGCGATGGCCGAGATCATGGGCCTGAACTCCGACTACGACGGCAATGACGTGCTGCTCTGCGGTCTGCCGCTGTTCCACGTCAACGGCGTGATGGTCACCGGCCTTGCGCCCTTCATGCGCGGCGGCGAGGTGCTGCTGGCCGGCACCCAGGGCTATCGCAACCCGACACTGATCCAGGACTTCTGGAAGCTGGTGGAGCGCTACAAGGTCACCAGCTTCAGCGGCGTGCCGACCATCTACGCCGCTCTGCTGCAGGTGCCCAGCGAGGGCCGCGACCTCTCCAGCCTGCGCTTTGCCCTGTGCGGCGCGGCGCCCATGCCGGTGGAGCTGATCCGCCAGTTCGAAGCCAAGACCGGCCTGAAAATCATCGAAGGCTACGGCATGACCGAAGGCACCTGCGGCACCAGCTGCAACCCGCGCGGCGGCGAGCGCCGTCCCGGCTCCATCGGCCTACGCCTGCCCTACTGCGAGCTGAAATCGGTGATCCTCGACGGCGACGGCCAGTACCTGCGCGACGCCGCCGTGGACGAGATCGGCAACATCTGCCTGCGCGGCCCCACCGTGTTCAAGGGCTACCTGCAGGCCAGCAAGAACAAGGACATCTGGGTCGACGGCGACTGGTTCAACACCGGCGACCTGGGCCGCATCGACGCCGACGGCTACATCTGGCTCACCGGCCGCAGCAAGGACCTGATCATCCGGGGCGGCCACAACATCGACCCGCAGATGATCGAGGAAGCCCTGCACCGCCACCCCGCCGTGGCCATGGCCGCCGCCGTGGGCAAGCCGTGCCTGAAGGCCGGCGAGCTGCCGGTGGTGTACATCCAGCTCAAGCCGGGCATGCAGGCCAGCGAGGCGGAACTGCTGGAGCACGCCGCGCAGCACGTGCCCGAACGCGCGGCGGTGCCCAAGGACGTCTGGCTGCTGGACGCCATCCCCGTCACCGCGGTGGGCAAGACCTTCAAGCCGGCGCTGCGCCTGGATGCCATTCGTCGCGTGTTCGAGGACGAAACCCGGCACCTGTCCCCGTCACCGCGCATTGAGGTGATCGCCGACGACCGCGTTGGCCAGAAAGCGCGTCTTTTCGTTGACGGCCTCGACCTAGACTCACGCGCCGCACTGGCCGAGCGCCTGGGCGGTTATGCCGTGCACGTGGAGCTGCTGGAAAGCTGATGAAACACCCGGCCGACCGCCGGTCGGCCGGGTCTGGATGCGAATTGCCAGTAGTCAAATCTGACTAATACTGATGGCTCAATGTGCGAAGAGGACTACAGGGAGAGTCAGTCGTGCACATCATCAGCCGCTACCCGACGTCCGCTGCGCCATGAAAGCCGCGCAGTGGAAAGAGGACATCCGCCAACTCCAGCACTTGCGCCTGTTCCAGAACGTGGCCGCGGCCAACCTGCAGCAGTTGCTCAAGGATTTCCGCGCCTGCGAACTGGAGCGCGGCGAAATCCTGTTGTCGCCCTTCAACCGCAACCACTTCCTTTATATGGTCCTCTCCGGGCACCTGACGGTGTACCTGGGGTCGCTGGACAACCAGCCGGTAAGCACCCTGCATCCGGGTGACTGCGCTGGCGAAATCAGCTTCATCGACAGCGACCACCCCTCGGCCTACGTCGTCGCCAGCGAACCGACCACCGTACTGCGCCTGCACCGCGAGGCGCTGATCGGCCTGTTCGAGCACTCCCCGCAGGTCATGCAGAACCTCCTCGCGGTGCTCTGCGAGCGGGTGCGCGAGGGCAACCGGATCATTCTCGACACCGAGCAGAACGCCAACATCGACACCCTCACCGGGCTGTTCAATCGGCGCTGGCTGGAGCACATCTACGACCGCGAGAGCACGCGCTGTGCCTTCAACGAACAGCCCATGTGCATGCTCATGCTCGATGTCGACCACTTCAAGAACTACAACGACGAGCACGGCCACCTGGCCGGCGACTACGCGCTGTGCCTGGTCGCCCATACCCTGCGCAGCCAGCTGCGGCCCAAGGACAGCATGGCGCGCTATGGCGGCGAGGAGTTCGTCATCCTGCTGCCGGAAATCGCCATCGATGAAGCCCGGCGCATCGGTAATCGCCTGCGCCAGAGCCTGGAGCAGGTCGCCTCCTTCTACTCGCCGGTGGGCGTGCTGCCCGGCGTCACCGTGTCCCTGGGGCTGGCCGAGATGGACATCCAGGAGAACCTGCCGAGCCTGATCCTGCGGGCCGACGGCGCCCTCTACCAGGCCAAGCAGAAAGGCCGCAACTGCCTCTGCGGCTGAGCTCCGCTTCCCTTCATCCGCCCTTCTGTTAGATTGCGCCCCAGCAAGAAAACCAATAACAAAGCTGGGAAGCTGACATGCGCAAACTGCTGATCATCCTGCTCGTCCTGCTGGCCGTTGGCCTGGGGATCTTCTTCAACCTGCCGGGCTACATGGACCGCAAGATGAACACCGTGGCCAGCCCGCCGCCCTACCCCGCCTCGCCCGAGGCCCAGGCGCTGCACCAGACCCTGTTCGTCGCCGACCTGCACGACGACGCCCTGCTCTGGGACCGCAACCTGCTGGATCGCCACGACCACGGCCACACCGACCTGCCGCGCCTGCTCGAAGGCCACGTCGGCCTGCAGGTGTTCTCCACCGTCACCAAGACTCCGCGCGGCCTGAACTACGAAAGCAACAGCGCCGACAGCGACAACATCACCCCGCTGGTCATTGCCCAGCGCTGGCCGGCGCGCACCTGGAACAGCCTGCTCGAACGCGCGCTCTACCAGGGCGAACTGCTCGACAAGGCCGCTGCCGACAGCCAGGGCAAGCTCACCCTGGTGCGCAGCCGCGACGACCTCACCCGCTATCTCGCCGCCTGGCAGAAGGACCCGAAGCAGCTCGCCGCCGTGCTCGCCACCGAAGGCCTGCACCCGCTCGAAGGCAAGCTCGGGAACATCGACCGCATGTACGACGCGGGCTTCCGCATCATGGGTCTGACCCATTTCTTCGACAACGAGGTCGGCGGCTCCGCCCACGGCCTGAAGAAAGGCGGCCTGACTGCGTTCGGCCGCGAGGTCATCCCGCGCCTGGAAGACAAGAAGATGCTGATCGACCTGGCCCACGCTTCGCGCCCGCTGATCGACGACGTGCTGGCGATCGCCAGGCGTCCAGTGATCGTTTCCCACACCGGCGTCGCCGGCACCTGCCCCGGCCCGCGCAACCTGACCGACGCCCACCTGCGCGGTATCGCCCGCACCGGCGGGCTGATCGGCATCGGTTACTGGGACGGTGCGGTCTGCGAAACGTCGGTGGAAGCCATCGTCAAGGCCATGCGTTACGCCGCCGACAAGGTCGGCGTCGAGCACGTGGCACTGGGTTCGGACTTCGACGGCGCGGTGAATGCGCCCTTCGACACCACCGGCCTCGCGCAGCTGACCCAGGGCCTGGCCAAGGCCGGTTTCAGCGACCAGGACATCGCCGCGATCATGGGCGGCAACGTGCGCCGGCTGCTGCTGGAGAACCTTCCGTAGCCCAAGTCAATAGGCAGAATGCCCGTGGCACTTCGCCCTGCGGGCATCTTGCATTACACTGGCGGCCGTTCATTCCTTAACCAGTACGAGACCAACGTGCTCAAAGCACTCAAGAAAATCTTCAGCAAGGGTGATGGCGAGCAGCCCGTCACCACGCCGGCAGCCCCCGCACCCGCTGCCTCCCAGCCCGCCCCGAGCGGCGAAAAGCGTCCGCGCAAACCGCGCAATCCGCGCCCCGAAGGCGACAATGGCGAGAAGCCGGCCCGCGGCCCGAAGAGCGACAAACCCCGCGCCGAGCGTTCCGACAAAGGCGAACGCGGCGAAAAACGCGAGCACGCGCCGAAGCACGAGCATGCCAAGGCCGAGGGCGCCGACAAGCCCCGCGAGCCGAAACCGCGCCGCGAGCGCAAGCCGCGCCCGCCGGTGGTGGACAACTGGAAGCTGGAAGACTTCGTGGTCGAGCCGGCCGAAGGCAAGACGCGCTTCCACGACTTCAACCTCGACCCGCGCCTGATGCACGCCATCCATGACCTGGGCTTCCCGTACTGCACACCAATCCAGGCACAGGTGCTGGGCTTCACCCTGCGTGGCCAGGACGCCATCGGCCGCGCCCAGACCGGCACCGGCAAGACCGCGGCGTTCCTCATCTCGATCATCACCCAGCTGCTGCAGACCCCGCCGCCGAAAGAGCGCTACATGGGCGAGCCGCGTGCGCTGATCATCGCGCCGACCCGCGAGCTGGTGGTGCAGATCGCCAACGACGCCCTCGGCCTGGCCAAGTACACCGGCCTGAACGTCATGAGCTTCGTCGGCGGCATGGACTTCGACAAGCAGCTCAAGACCCTGGAATCGCGCTTCTGCGACATCCTGGTCGCCACCCCCGGCCGCCTGCTGGACTTCAACCAGCGCGGCGAGGTGCACCTGGACATGGTCGAGGTGATGGTGCTGGACGAAGCCGACCGCATGCTCGACATGGGCTTCATCCCGCAGGTCCGCCAGATCATCCGCCAGACCCCGTACAAGGGCGAGCGCCAGACCCTGCTGTTCTCCGCCACCTTCACCGACGACGTGATGAACCTGGCCAAGCAGTGGACCGTCGACCCGGCCATCGTCGAGATCGAGCCGGAAAACGTCGCCAGCGATACCGTCGAGCAGCACGTCTATGCCGTTGCCGGCAGCGACAAGTACAAGCTGCTGTACAACCTGATCGCGCAGAACGACTGGACCCGCGTAATGGTCTTCGCCAACCGCAAGGACGAGGTGCGTCGCATCGAGGAACGTCTGACCAAGGACGGCATCAGCGCCGCCCAGATGTCCGGCGACGTGCCGCAGCACAAGCGCATCAAGGTCCTGGAAGGCTTCCGTGAAGGCAAGATCCGCGTGCTGGTCGCCACCGACGTCGCCGGCCGCGGCATCCACGTCGACGGCATCAGCCACGTGATCAACTTCACCCTGCCCGAAGACCCGGACGACTACGTGCACCGCATCGGCCGTACCGGCCGCGCCGGCAGCACCGGAACCTCCATCAGCTTCGCCGGCGAGGACGATGCCTTCGCCCTGCCGCCGATCGAGGAACTGCTGGGCCGCAAGATCAACTGCGAAATGCCGCCCACCGAGCTGCTCAAGCCGGTACCGCGCAAGCACTGATCGCTTGTTGCACCACCTTCTGTAGATAGAAGAGAAAGGCGAAGCCACATGGCTTCGCCTTTTTTGTTTCCACCGGCGTTACCGCGGGTGACGCATTCCCCTTCCTAGAGCCTGCCATTCCTCCTGCCGGACCCGCTGGGACGACCGTACGGCATCCCCCCGCGAACAATGGCCACGCGCCATTACCCGCGTCATTACTGTGAGAAGAGCCACGCCCAGGCCGTTTCTGCTCAGTTTTATTTACAGACGTAAAAAAATTCGCACGCTTCTTGCAAAGCACGCGAGAACAATTCCAAGAACTCGTCGGAATCCTCCCATGCCCTTGCGCGCCAAACTTGCTCTGAGTTTCCTCTCGGTCGGTCTGATCCCCGTGCTGGTGATGGCCATCGTGGTCTATCTCCAGGCCAGCCGTGCCCTCGAAGAACAAAGCCTGAACGCCCTGGAGGCGGTCGCCAGCATCAAGCAGCGGCAGCTGATGGACGCCTGGAAGGCCCGTAACGACCAGCTCAGCAGCCTCGCCACCAACCTGGGCAGCAACTACGCCGGGCTGGACAGCGAGTCGCTGGTGACCACCGCCAACTACGACCGCCCGGTGTTCGAGAACTTCATCAAGACCTTCGGCTACCGCGAGCTGCGCCTGGTCGCCGGCGACGGCAAGGTGGTGTTCAGCCTCGGCCGCGGCGTCGACTACCAGCAGAACATCGGCGCACCGGAATGGCGCGATACCGCCTTCGGCAAGTTCATCCGCACCGCGCTGGACAGCGGCAAGGCCAGCATCAGCGACCTGGAGCAGGCGCCCAACGACCAGCAGCCGGTGCAGTGGCTGGCCGCGCCGATCAAGGACAACGGCAAGCTGCAACTGCTGCTGGTGCTGGAACTGCCGCTCGCCTCGATCAACGAAGTGATGCAGAACCGCCAGGGCCTGGGCGACGACGGCGAGACCTACCTGGTCGGTGGCGACGGCAGCCTGCGCTCGGACTCGGTGCGCTTTGCCGATCACCACGTGCGCCGCGACAAGGAAAGCCCTACCGCCCTGCCCGGCCAGGCCATCGAGAAAGCCCTGGCCGGCGAGCAGGGTCGTCTTTCCGAGACGGGCCTGAGCAACGAGCCGGCGCTCAAGTCCTTCGTCCCGCTGAACCTGGACGGCCTGCACTGGGCGCTGGTGGCGGAAATGGACCAGGCCCAGGCCTTCGCCCCGGTGCGCAAACTGATGTGGCAGATCCTCGTGCTCGGCGTGCTGACCCTGCTCGGCGTCGCCGCCGGCACCTGGCTGGTCAGCCGCAGCGTGATGCGCCCGCTGGGTGGCGAGCCGGCCAGCATGGCCGCCCTGGCCCAGCGCCTGGCCAGCGGCGAACTGCGCCTGAGCGACGACGCCAGCGCCAGCAGCGGCCTGATGCAGGCCCTGCGCGAGATGACCACGGCCTGGCGCCAGGTGGTCGAACGTCTGCGTCAGGCCAGCGAGGCCGTGGGTGACGCCAGCGGCGACATCCTCGACGCCGCCGGGCGCACCAGCCACCACCTCGACCAGCAGCAGGAAGCACTGGAAATGGTGGTCAGCGCCGTCGACCAGATGGCCGCCACCGTGCAGGAAATCGCCGGCAGCGCCAGCCGCAGCGCAGATGGCAGCGCCGCCGCACGACAGGCCTTCGTCGCCATGCAGGGCACCCTGCAGCATATGATCGGCCGCCAGGACCAATTGCTGGTCGGCCTGCGCCAGGCCGACGGCGTAGTGCAGACCCTGGCCGGCGAGAGCCAGCAGATCGGCTCGGTGCTGGACGTGATCCGCTCCATCGCCGAACAGACCAACCTGCTCGCCCTCAACGCCGCCATCGAAGCCGCCCGCGCCGGTGAGGCGGGCCGTGGTTTCGCCGTAGTCGCCGACGAGGTGCGCAGCCTTGCCCAGCGCACCCGCAGCGCCACCGACGAAATCGTCGCCATCGTCGGCAGCCTGGGCGATTCGTCGGTTCAGGCGCAGTCGAGCATGAGCGGCGCCAGCGAACAGGCGCACACCCTGGAGCAGGACACCCAGGCAGTGCTGGAAGCCCTCGGCGCGCTGGATGACTCGCTGCAGGGCGTGCATGCCATGGCCTTCCAGATCGCCGCCGCCGCCGAACAGCAGGCCGCCACGACCCAGGAAGTGAACCAGCACATGCACCGCCTGAGCGACATGACCGTGGAAAACCGCAAGACCGCCGCGCACACCCGCGACTGCGGCGAGCACCTGCGCCGCGTGGCCGGCAGCCAGGAAGAGCTGGTGGCGCAGTTCAAGCTGTAGGTTGCGTCCACTCCCTGTAGGAGCGGGCCATGCCCGCGACCGCGCCCATGGGGCGCTCCTACAGGCCAGCGCTGTCGGTTTGGCCATCGGAAAAAGCGCATACACCTCCCGACCACACGCCCTTGCCGATAAAGACAGCAGAGTCCAGAATGGAAAAATAAATCCACACCTGGAGTCTCGCCATGTCTGCCGCCTCGCCCTTCACCCTCAACCAGGCTGACGCCGAACGCCTGCTGGAACAGGTCGACGTGCTCCAGGCGATGCGCGACATGTTCGTCGAGCTGGCCGCCGGCAGCGCCGTGCAGCCCGCGCAGCAACTGGTGGCATTCCCCAATGGCGGCGGCGACTTCATCAACTACCTGGGCGTGCTGGCCTCGCAGAAGGTCTACGGCGTGAAGACCTCGCCGTACATCGTGCGCCAGCCCAAGTCGCTGGTCACCGCGTGGAGCCTGCTGATGTCCATGGACAGCGGCCAGCCGCTGCTGCTGTGCGACGCCGGCAGCCTGACCACCGCGCGCACCGCCGCCACCACCGCCCTCGCCGTGCAGGAGCTGGCCCGCCCGGACGCCAAGCGCCTGGCCATCGTCGGCAGCGGTCCGGTCGCCCGTGCACACCTGCGCTACGCGGCCGGCCTGCGTGACTGGCAGAGCATCCGCGTCTACTCGCCGAACCTGAGCGCCGGCGTGCTGGCCCAGTTCGGCGCCATCGATTCCCGCGCCGAACCCGCCACCAGTGTCGAAGCCGCCGTGGCCGACGCGGAGGTGGTGCTGCTGTGCACCTCGTCCGGCACCCCAGTGCTCGATCCGTCGATCCTGACCAAACCCGCGCTGATCACCTCCATCAGCACCAACGTCGCCCGCGCCCACGAAGTGCCGCCGCAGTCGCTGGCGCAGATGGATGTGTACTGCGATTACCGCGCCACCACCCCGGCGTCCGCTGGCGAGATGCGCCTGGCCCGCGACCAGCACGGCTGGGACGGTGCCATCCGCGGCGACCTGCCGGAACTGGTCAGCGGCCAGGCCACCAAACCGGACTACCAGCGCCACGCGTTCTTCCGCTCCATCGGCCTGGGCCTGGAAGACGTCGCCCTGGCCAATGCGCTCTACCATCTGCAACGCAAGAACGCCTGAGACGGGGACGAACATGATCGAAGTCGACTTCCTCATCATTGGCGGCGGCATCGCCGGCGCCTCCACCGGTTACTTCCTCTCCCGCCACGGCAAAGTCGCCGTGCTGGAGCGCGAGTCTCACGCCGGCTACCACTCCACTGGCCGCTCGGCAGCGCTCTACACCGTCGCCTATGGCACGCCGCAGGTGCGCGCCCTCACCGCCGCCAGCCGCGCCTTCTTCGACAATCCTCCCGAGGGCTTCGTCGAGCACCCGATTCTCACCCCGCGCGGGGAGATGACCGTGGACTTCGAAGGCAACCCGGAAGAACTCCAGCGCCAGTTCGCCAGCGCCCGCGACAGCGTGCCGGAAATGCGCCTGCTGGATGCCGATGAAGCCTGCGCCATCGTCCCGGTGCTGCGCCGCGAGAAAGTCCACGGTGCGATGCTCGACCCCAGCGCCGCCGACATCGACACCGACGGCCTGCTGCAGGGCTATCTGCGCGGCATCCGGCGCAACGGCGGCAGCGTGCAGCTGGACAGCGAAGCGCTGGAAATCCGCCGCATCGACGACGCCTGGGAAGTACGCTGCGCACAGCAGACCTACCGTGCGCCGGTGCTGGTCAACGCCGCTGGCAGCTGGTCCGACAAGATCGCCGAACTCGCCGGCGCCGCTCCCCTGGGCCTCACGCCCAAGCGCCGCGCCGCCTTCCTGTTCAGCCCGCCGGAGGGCGTGGACAGCCACGCCTGGCCGGTGCTGGTGAGCCTGGACGAGTCCTTCTACTTCAAGCCCGACGCCGGCATGCTGCTCGGCTCGCCGGCCAATGCCGACCCGGTGGAGCCCCACGACGTGCAGCCCGAAGAGCTGGACATCGCCCTGGGCATCTACCAGATCGAGGAGCACACCACCCTCAGCATCCGCCGCCCGAGCCACACCTGGGCCGGCCTGCGTTCGTTCTTCGCCGATGGCGACCTGGTCTCCGGCTATGACCCGGCCACGCCCAGCCTGTACTGGGTCGCAGGGCAAGGTGGCTACGGCATCCAGACCTCCGCAGCGATGGGCGAGGCCAGCGCCGCGCTGATCCGCCGCGAGGCCCTGCCCGAGCACCTGACCCGCCACGGTCTCACCGCCGAAATGCTGTCCCCGGCGCGCCTCCTGGCCGAGTGAGTCGCCATTCGTGACAGCCCGCGGGCGCTTGCGGCACACTCGCCAGCGCCCGCGCCATCGCCCGCCTAATCGCCTCGAGAGCCTTGCCCATGACCGCCGCTGATCCGCTGGACAACTACAAGGCCATCGCCGACGCCATCGCCGCGCTGTTCTTCCCCCACGCCGAAGTGGTCATCCACGACCTGCGCAACCAGCGCGTGGCCTACCTGGCGAACAACATCTCCAAGCGCGAGATCGGCGACGACTCGGCGCTGGAAGACATGCTCGAAGGCGGCAGTGAGGAGCGCAACATCGGCCCTTACGAGAAGCTCAACTGGGACGGCCAGAAGATCCGCTCCATCAGCACCGTGCTGCGCGATGCCAAGGGCGAGCCGCTGGCGGTGCTGTGCATCAACCTCAACATCACCCTGTTCGAGACCGCCAAGGCGGCGCTCGACCTGTTCCTCTCCTCCAGCAAGGTCATCCCACAGCCGGACGCCCTGTTCCGCGACGACTGGCAGGAGCGCATCAACACCTTCCTGCATGGCTGGCTGCAGCAGCGCCAGCTGAGCCTCTCCACCCTCAGCCGTGACCACAAGCGCGAACTGGTCCTGGCGCTGCATGCCGAGGGTGCGTTCAAGGGCAAGAGCGCGGCGAACTATGTGGCCAACGTGCTGAACATGGGCCGCGCGACGGTGTACAAGCACCTGAAGGAGTTGAAGGAAGAGGTCTGAGCAGCAAGCCCTGACTCCGACGTCCCCGGCGAACGCTTGCGTAGGATGGGTGGAGCGCAGCGATACCCATGCTGACGGTGCGCGGGAGTTGATGGGTATCGCTTCGCTCCACGCCATCCTACGTTCGTGCTCCGCCGCGATTTTGATGGAGATGGGAAGTCCGCTCCCACGGGGAAATGCCGTGTCCGGCGGTTTGCGAGCAAGGACCAGGCGTCCCCTAGGTCCTACGCAAAGCAAGAGGCCGCCCGAAGGCGGCCTTTGCGATGACTCGGCGGAAGATCAATCGCCGTAGATATCACTCTTGAAGTACTTGCCCTCGATGGCCTTGTACTTGCCATTGGCGCGCAGCGCGTCGATGGCGGCGTTGAGCTGGCCGACCAGCTCGGTATTGCCCTTGCGTACCGCGATCCCGGCGCCCTCGCCGAAGTATTTCGGGTCCTTGAACTCCGGCCCGATGAAGGCGAAGCCCTTACCGCGCGGGGTTTCCAGGAAACCGATCTCCAGCGGGATGGAGTCGGCGAAGGTGCCGTCCAGGCGGCCCGCCAGCAGGTCCAGGTAGATCTCGTCCTGGCTGGTGTAACGCACCACGTTGGCGCCGGCCTTGCCCAGTACCTCGGTGGCGAAGCGGTCAGCCGTGGAGCCGCGCTGCACGCCGATGTTCTTGCCCTTGAGCTGGCTGAACTGCTCGTCCAGTTGCGAGCCTTCCTTCATCACCAGGCGGCCCGGGGTGAAGTAGTACTTGTGGGTGAAGTCCACCGAGTGCTTGCGCTCTTCGGTGATGGTGATGGAGGACAGCGCGGCGTCGATCTTGCGCACCTTCAGCGAGGGGATCAGGCCGTCGTATTCCTGCTCGACCCACTGGCACTTGCGCTTCATCTCTTCGCACAGCGCATTGCCGATGTCGTAGTCGAAGCCGGCGATGCCGCCTTCCGGGGTCTTGTAGGCGAAGGGCGGGTAGGCCGCCTCGATGCCGATGCGCAGCGGCTTGTCGTCGGCGTGGGAGAAGGTGGCGAAGGCGGCCAGCATCAGGCCGCCCAGCAGGGCTTTGCGATTCATCGATGAACTCCGTTGTGTGGTCGCCGGGGCGAGCGCCGGCCGGTACGTCCTGGCAGTGAGTACGGCATGTCTTGGTTCGCTCAGGGGCGCAACGCGGAAGGTTGCAGCGGCATTGCCTTGCCCTCACCCAGGCGAACGACTTCTTGTTCTGGCTTGTTCTGGTCCGTCCACGCGCAGGCGCGCGTAAACTTAAAATCCAATCTGGACTAAAAAGTACACAACGTCAATCGCCCTGCGACCGCGCGGCACACTCCCCTTTGCGCGCCCTGCGCTACTCCTTCGGAGGAATGTCGCGCACCGGGCTGGCGCCTTAGTCTGGAAGCGTTCCGAAGCAATCCGAGGAGGATTCGAATCGATTCTTTCGCATGATTTACCGTAGCTTCCACGGTTATACATTTGGCAGATGCCCGAAGCCCCCGCGATACGCTCATGTCGCAGGGGCTTTTTTATGCCTGACTTTTTCTGCGCCCAAGAAGCCCGCGACCAACCTGTAGGAGCGCGCCATGCGCGCGATCGCGGGCATGGCGCGCTCCTACAAGTGGGCGCTCGGAGTCTCTTGTTCGCTCCTGGGAGTATTTGGGAACGCAAGACAAAAGGCGGGCGCGAGGCCCGCCGAGGGAGGTCGGTTTCAGCCGCCGGAGAGGTTCATGAAGCGCAGTACCTGCACGTCGCCAACGGTGAATTCGTGGCGTGCCGGCTTGCGCTGCAGGGCGCCGCGCAGGGCTTCGAGGATGGGTTCGTCGTGCAGCGGATGGCGGCGCAGCAGCCCGCGCAGGTCCAGGGAGTTCTCGTGGCCCAGGCACAGCAGCAGGCGGCCTTCGGCGGTCAGGCGCAGGCGATTGCAGGTGGCGCAGAAGTTGTGCGAATGCGGCGAGATGAAGCCGATGCGCGTGCCCGGATGCCGCGCCAGGCGCACGTAGCGCGCCGGGCCGCCGCTGTGTTCGGTGCTGTCCAGCAGCTCGTAGTGCTCGGCGATCAGCGCGCGGACCTCGTCGCTGGAACAGAAGCTCTCCTCGCGCTCGCGGCCGACCTGGCCCAGCGGCATCTCCTCGATGAAGCTGATGTCCAGCCCGTGGGCGATGGCGTAATCCACCAGCGCCGGCACTTCGTCGGCGTTGCGGCCCCTCATCACCACGCAGTTCAGCTTGATGTGCTCGAAACCGGCTTGCTGGGCGGCGTCGATGCCACGCAGCACCTGCTCCAGGCGCCCGGTGCGGGTGATGGCGGCGAAGCGCTGCGCATCCAGGGTATCGAGGCTGATGTTCAGGCGGGTCAGGCCGGCGGCGTGCAGGTCGCCGGCCAGTTTGCCAAGCTGCGAGCCGTTACTGGTCATGCACAGTTCACGCAGGCCGGGCAGCGCCGCGAGGCGTTCGCAGAGGTGGACGATACCGGGGCGCACCAGCGGTTCGCCGCCGGTGAGGCGCAGCTTCTTCACGCCGCGCTCGACGAAGAGGCGCGCTACCCGCTCGATCTCTTCCAGGGTGAGCACTTGCTGGCGCGGCAGGAAGCGCATGTTCTCCGACATGCAGTAGACGCAGCGGAAGTCGCAGCGGTCGGTTACGGACAGGCGCAGGTAGTCGATCTTGCGACCCTGGCCGTCGATCCATTCGGACATGGTGTTTCACTCCGGCCGGCCTTCACAATCCACGGTGAAAGCCGAAATTCATGGCCGTTTCCGAAGCCCCTCTCCCCTCTGGGGGAGGAATTGGGAGAGAGGGGCCCGGAACCGGTTCACTGCACCAGCGGCGACTCTGCCCCGTCGAAGACGAAGCCGTCGATCTGCGCTTCACCAGCCAGCACGCTGATGTACTGGCTGACCGCGCGCTGCAGCACCTGGGCGCGCAGGTAGGCGGCAATGCGCGGGCGCGCCTCGGTGAAGTCCAACGGCTCGCCACCATCGCGCTCGATCAGCTCGACCACATGCAGGCCGTAGCGGCTTTCCAGCGGATGGCCGAGCAGGCCGGGTTGCTGTTGCAGCAGGCGTTTCTCGAACTCGGGGACGGTCTGCCCCGGTTCGATCCAGCCCAGGTCACCGCCGTCGTCCTTGGACGGGCAGTCGGAGAAGCGCATCGCCTTCTCGGCGAAACGTTCGGGATGTTCACGCAGTTCGGCCAGCAGCTCCTCGGCCTGTTCGCGGGCCTTGGCGCGGCCTTCCAGGTCGTCCGGTGCGCAGCCCAGCAGCACGTGGCGCAGGCTCATGCGCCAGGGCGCGGTCAGGCGGGTGGGGTTGGCTTCGTACCATTGGCGGCAGCTGGCTTCGTCGGCTTCGGGCACGCCGACCTCACGGTCGATCAGGGCGCGGATGCGCGCCTCTTCCAGGGCCTCGCCCTCCTCCGCTTCGGCCGCCAGACCCAGCGCGTCGGCGCGCTGCACCAGCAGCTGGCGTACCACCAGCGCGCGGCAGGCGGAGTACAGCGCCTCGGCGTGGCTGGACGCGGGATGGTATTGCAGCTCGCGGGCCAGTTCGTCCTCGGCGATGGCGACGCCGTTGACTTCGATTTTCGGCAGGTCGACGTGTTCGACCTTGGCTTCGTAGTGGGAGCAACTCATTTCGATCACCTCCGGATGGCGGATAACGCCGGTGGCGTTATCCGCCCTACGGGTTCGAGGTTGGGTTGGGCGAATAACGCGTCAGCGTCATCCGCCGCTTCATCACGCTGCGCGACGCTTGGTGCGGACCACCTGGTAGCGGCGGCCGAAGTACCACACCGGGGCGCTGACGATGTGCACCAGGCGGGTGAAGGGGAACAGCACGAACAGGGTCAGGCCAAGGGTCACGTGCAGCTTGTAGACCAGCGATACCGGGGCGATGGCCTCGGCGGCAGCCAGCGGCTGGAAGGTGACGATGGACTGCGCCCAGTTGGCCAGCATGACCATCACCGAACCATCCAGGTGATGGGTGGAGGCGACGATGGTGGACAGGCCGAGGATCAGCTGGACATAGAGCACCAGCAGGATCATCAGGTCCGATGCGTTGCCGGTGGCACGTACACGCTCATTGGTCAGGCGGCGCAGGATCAGGCCGGTCAGGCCGATGAAGCAGAGGATGCCGAAGAAGCCGCCGGAAACCATCGCCAGCAGTTGCTTCTGCTCGGTGCTGATCAGGTGCTCGTAGACCGCGTGCGGGGTCAGCAGGCCGACGAAGTGGCCGGCGAGGATGAACAGCACACCGACGTGGAACAGGTTGCTGTAAACGCGCATGCCCTTCTTGCTCAGCATCTGGCTGGAGCCGGCTTTCCAGGTGTATTGCGAGAGGTCGAAGCGCGCCCAGCTGCCGATCAGGCAGATGGCGAGCGCGACGTAGGGGTAGATCCCGAACGCTAGAAGATCGAGGGACATGTTCAGACTCCTTCTCTGGCCGCCCGGTACTGCACTTGCGGCACCGGCTGGGCGACCCACTGCATGGGTTGTTCGGCGGCGCTGGAGACGCGCCGGGCGCTGGTGGACGGGCAACCGACGGCGGGCTCGGTAAAGCTCACCGGGGTTTCCTCCCAGGCCTTGTCGATGGCTTCCAGGCTGTCGTCGCGCACTTCCTGCTCGCGGTCGCGCTTGAGCGCGCCGAGGTCGGGCTGCTCGCCGGACAGCTCCAGCAGGCTGTTGAAGATCGCCGCATAGCTGCTGCCGCGCTCTTCCAGGCGCAGGGCGATCAGCGCGAGGATGTGGGCGACTTCGGCGAGGCCGACGCGGGCCGACTCGGCGTTCTGCAGGGCGAGGAACTCCAGGTACAGCGGCAGGTAGTCCGGCAGCTCGTTGACGTCGATGACCAGGCCCGCCTGGGTGTAGCGGTCCATCAGGTCGACCATCGCCTGGCCACGGTCACGGCTTTCGCCGTGCACGTGTTCGAACAGCAGCAGGGAGACCGAGCGACCGCGCTCGAACAGCCCGTCGTAACGGGCCTGGACATCGAGGATGTCGCCCTTGCACAGCTCGTTGAGCAGCGCGGCGAGGCCGTCGCGCTGCTTTTCCGAGAGGTCGCAGGTGCGGATCAGGGCATGCAGCGCCAGGCTTTCCTCGCGCAGTTCGACGCGCGGGTAATCCAGCATCAGCGCGCTGAGCTTGAGCAGTTGGCTGTGAGTGTCCATATCGATCACTCCTGTATCTGCACGGTCTGGATGACGTTGCGCTTGTCCACGGCCTTGCCGCCGAACAGGTTCACGCCGGAGTTGCTGGAGCAACCGTTGCCGAAGCTGAAGCCACAACCCGAACGCTCGGCGAAGGCATCCGACAGCGCCTCTTCACGGTGCGCAGTGGGGATGACGAAGCGGTCTTCGTAGTTGGCGATCGCCAGGTAGCGGTACATCTCTTCCACCTGGTTCACGGTCAGGCCGACCTTCTTCAGCACTTCCAGGTCCTGCTTGCCTTCCACGTGTTCGGAGCGCTTGTAGGCACGCATGGCCAGCAGGCGCTTGAGGGCCAGCAACACCGGGGCGGTGTCGCCGGCGGTCAGCAGGTTGGCCAGGTACTGCACGGGAATGCGCAGGGACTCGACATCCGGGATCACTCCGTCGTTGCCGATGTGGCCTTCGGAAGCGGCGTTCTGGATCGGCGACAGCGGCGGCACGTACCACACCATCGGCAGCGTGCGGTATTCCGGGTGCAGCGGCAGGGCCAGCTTCCAGTCCATGGCCAGCTTGTACACCGGCGACTTCTGCGCGGACTCGATGACGCTGTCCGGTACGCCGTCCTTGCGCGCTTGCTCGATCACTTTCGGGTCGAACGGATCGAGGAAGATTTCCAGCTGCTTCTGGTACAGCTCGCGCTCGTTCTCGCAGGTGGCCACTTCGTGGATGCGGTCGGCGTCATACAGCAGTACGCCGAGGTAGCGGATGCGGCCTACGCAGGTTTCCGAGCAGACGGTCGGCTGGCCGGCCTCGATGCGCGGGTAGCAGAAGATGCACTTCTCGGATTTGCCGCTCTTCCAGTTGAAGTAGATCTTCTTGTACGGGCAACCGCTGATGCACATGCGCCAGCCGCGGCACTTGTCCTGGTCGATCAGGACGATGCCGTCCTCTTCGCGCTTGTAGATCGCGCCGCTCGGGCACGACGCCACGCACGCCGGGTTCAGACAGTGCTCGCACAGGCGCGGCAGGTACATCATGAAGGTGTTTTCATACTCGCCGTAGATGTCCGCCTGGACCTGGTCGAAGTTCTTGTCCTTGCGGCGCTTGGCGAACTCGGTACCGAGGATTTCTTCCCAGTTGGGGCCCCACTCGATCTTCTGCATGCGCTGGCCGGAGACCAGCGAACGCGGACGGGCAACCGGCTGGTGCTGGGCCTTGGGCGCGGTGTGCAAGTGCTGGTAGTCGAAGTCGAAGGGCTCGTAGTAGTCATCGATTTCCGGCAGGTCCGGGTTGGCGAAGATGTTCGCCAGCACGCGGAACTTGCCGCCGATGCGCGGGACGATGGATCCGTCGGCGTTGCGCTTCCAGCCGCCCTTCCACTTCTCCTGGTTCTCCCACTCCTTCGGGTAACCGATGCCGGGCTTGGTTTCGACGTTGTTGAACCAGGCGTACTCGACGCCTTCGCGGCTGGTCCAGACGTTCTTGCAGGTGATGGAGCAGGTGTGGCAACCGATGCATTTGTCGAGGTTCAGCACCATGCCGACTTGCGAACGAATTTTCATGGCAGTAATCCTCAAATGTCCTGGGGCAGCTGTTGCGGCAGAGCGTCACCGCCCAGTCCGCCCTGCTCCGGCTCGTCGAGCCAGTCAACCTTGTTCATCTTGCGCACCACGACGAATTCGTCGCGGTTGCAGCCGACGGTGCCGTAGTAGTTGAAGCCCCACGCCTGCTGGGCGTAGCCGCCGATCATGTGGGTGGGCTTGAGGACCACGCGGGTCACCGAGTTGTGGTGGCCGCCGCGGGTGCCGGTGGTCTCGCTGCCCGGCAGGTTCACGATGCGTTCCTGGGCGTGGTACATCATCACCATGCCGTCCTTCACGCGCTGGCTGACCACCGCGCGGCAGGTGGCGGCGCCGTTGGCGTTGAAGACCTCGACCCAGTCGTTGTCCTCGATGCCTACGCTTTTCGCGTCGTGCTCGCTCATCCAGATGATCGGGCCACCGCGCGACAGGGTGAGCATCAGCAGGTTGTCGCTGTAGGTGGAGTGGATGCCCCACTTCTGGTGCGGGGTGATCCAGTTCAGGGTGATCTCGGCGTGGCCGTTGGGCTTCTTGTTGAACAGCTTGTCGGTGCTGCGGGTGTTGACCGGCGGACGGTAGCTGACGAAGCCTTCGCCGAAGGCCTGCATCCAGGGGTGATCCTGGTAGAACTGCTGGCGACCGGTGATGGTGCGCCACGGGATCATCTCGTGGACGTTGGTGTAGCCGGCGTTGTAGCTCACGTGCTCATCTTCCAGGCCCGACCAGGTGGGACTGGAGATGATCTTGCGCGGTTGCGCCTGGACGTCGCGGAAGCGGATCTTCTCTTCTTCCTTGGGCAGCGCCAGGTGGGTGTGGTCACGACCGGTGAACTTCGACAGCGCGTCCCAGGCCTTCACGGCGACCTGACCGTTGGTTTCCGGCGCCAGGGCGAGGATCACTTCGGCAGCGTCGATGGCGCTCTCGATGCGCGGACGGCCTTCGCTGATGCCGGTCTCGGTGACCTTGTGGTTCAGCTCGCCGAGCAGCTTGATTTCCTTGTCGGTGTTCCAGCCGATGCCCTTGCCGCCGTTGCCGAGCTTGTCCAGCAGCGGGCCGAGGGAGGTGAACTTCTTGTAGGTGTTGGGGTAGTCACGCTCGACCACATGCAGGGTCGGCATGGTGCGGCCGGGAACCGGTTCGCACTCGCCCTTCTTCCAGTCGCTGCCGCCGAACGGCTGCGCGAGTTCGTTGGCGGTGTCGTGCAGCAGCGGCACGGTGACCAGGTCCTTCTCCACGCCCAGGTGGCCGACGGAGACTTCGGAGAACTTCTTGGCAATCGCCTTGTAGATCTCCCAATCGCTCTTGGCTTCCCAGGCCGGGTCGGTGGCGGCCGACAGCGGGTGGATGAAGGGGTGCATGTCGGAGGTGTTGAGGTCGTCCTTCTCGTACCAGGTCGCGGTCGGCAGGACGATGTCCGAGTACATGCAGGTGGAGGACATGCGGAAATCCAGGGTGGTGACCAGGTCCAGCTTGCCTTCGGCGCCTTCGTCGACCCAGTCCACTTCGCCCGGGCACGGACCGCCGTCCTTGCCGATGTCGGCGTTCATCACGCCGTTCTTCGCACCCAGCAGGTACTTGAGCATGTACTCGTGGCCCTTGCCCGAGGAGCCGAGCAGGTTGGAACGCCAGATGAACATGTTGCGCGGGAAGTTCTGCGGATCGTCCGGCTGCTCGCTGGCGATACGCAGGTTGCCGGCCTTGAGCTCGCGGACCACGTAGTCCTGCACCGGGATGCCGGCACGCTCGGCGTCGGCAGCAATGTGCAGCGGGTTGCGGTTGAGCTGCGGGGCGGACGGCAGCCAGCCCATGCGCTCGGCGCGGATGTTGTAGTCCAGCGCGTGCTCGGGGAACTGCCTGGTATCGGCCAGCGGCGAGAGCACTTCGTGCATCGAAATCTTCTCGTGGCGCCACTGCGAGCTGTGCAGGTAGAAGAAGCTGGTGCCGTTCATCTGACGCGGCGGACGGCTCCAGTCGGTGCCGAAGGCCAGCGGAACCCAGCCGGTCTGCGGGCGGAGTTTCTCCTGACCGACGTAGTGCGCCCAGCCACCGCCGCTCTGGCCGATGCAGCCGCACATCATCAGCATGTTGATGACCGCGCGGTAGTTCATGTCCATGTGGTACCAGTGGTTCATCGCGGCGCCGATGATGACCATGGCCTTGCCGTGGGTCTTGTCGGCGCTGTCGGCGAACTCGCGGGCCACCTGGATGGCGCGGGCAGCCGGTACGCCGGTGATGCGGGCCTGCCAGGCCGGGGTGTAGGGCACGTCGGCGTCGGTGTAGGAGGCGGCGACGTTGCGGCCACCCAGGCCACGGTCGACGCTGTAGTTGGCCATCTGCAGGTCGTACACGGTGGCGACGCGCAGGGTCTGGCCCTCGGCGCCGGTCACTTCGCGGAACGGTACGCGGCGCACCAGCACCTCGTCGTTTTCCACGCCCTTGAAGTGCGGGTGTTCCTGGCCGGCGAAGTACGGGAAGCCGACGTCGCAGGCCTTTTCCGGGCCATCGATCAGGGTCAGGGCCAGGCGGGTTTCACGCTTCGCACCACCTTCGGTTTCCTCGATGTTCCACTTGCCCGACTCGCCCCAGCGATAGCCGATGGCGCCGGTGGGCGAAACCAGCTCGCCGGAGATTTCGTCCAGGCCGATGGTCTTCCACTCGGGGTTGTTGTCCTGGCCGAGGTTGTTCGCCAGGTCTGCCGCACGCAGGTAGCGGGTCGGCTTGAGTACGCCGTCGGTGTGCGGTTCGAGCAGCACCAGCATCGGCATGTCGGTGTACTGGCGGCAGTAGTCGACGAAGTAGGCGCTGGGTTTCTCGAGGTGGAATTCCTTGAGGATGACGTGACCAAAGGCCATGCCCAGTGCGGCGTCGGTACCCTGCTTGGGGTTGAGCCAGAGGTCGGTGAGCTTGGCCACTTCGGAGTAGTCCGGGGTGACGGCCACGGTCTTGGTGCCCTTGTAGCGGACTTCGGTGAAGAAGTGCGCGTCGGGGGTACGGGTCTGCGGGACGTTCGAGCCCCAGGCGATGATGTAGCTGGAGTTGTACCAGTCGGCCGATTCCGGCACGTCGGTCTGCTCGCCCCAGATTTGCGGGCTGGCCGGCGGCAGGTCGCAGTACCAGTCGTAGAAGGACAGGCACACGCCGCCGATCAGCGACAGATAACGGGCGCCAGCGGCGTAGCTGACCATCGACATGGCCGGGATCGGCGAGAAGCCGACCACGCGGTCCGGGCCGTAGACCTTGGCGGTGTAGACGTTGGCGGCAGCGATGATCTCGGTGACCTCGCTCCAGCTCGAACGGATGAAACCGCCCAGGCCACGCTCGCTCTTGTAGCTCTTCGCCTTGGCCTTGTCCTCGACGATGCTGGCCCAGGCGTCCACCGGGTCGTTGTGGGCAGCGCGGGCTTCACGCCAGAGCTTGAGCAGCGGCTTGCGCACCTTGGGGTACTTCAGGCGGTTGGCGCTGTACATGTACCAGGAGTAGCTGGCGCCACGGGGGCAGCCGCGCGGCTCGTGGTTGGGCAGGTCCGGGCGGGTGCGCGGGTAGTCGGTCTGCTGGGTTTCCCAGGTGATCAGGCCGTTCTTCACGTAGATCTTCCAGGAGCACGAGCCGGTGCAGTTCACCCCGTGGGTAGAGCGAACGATCTTGTCGTGCTGCCAGCGCTGCCGGTAACTGTTTTCCCAGGCACGGCTTTCGTTGGTGACCTCGCCATGACCATCGGCGAATTCACCCTGCTTCTTCTTGAAGAATTGCAGGCGGTCGAGTAGGTAACTCATCTGTATCTCCTCACCCGGTCTGCGCCGGGCGTTCAAACGCTAATCAAGCTCGCGGAACGGTTTGGCGGCGGGCGCAGGGCGCGCCCGCCGCGGCAATCAGCAGGGGCTTTCAGCCCCCTTGCGGGCGTACCACCACCAGGTGGCGACGATGCAGCTCAGGTAGTACGCGACGAAGACGTAGAGGGCGCCCTCGGCACTGCCGGTCATGGCCAGCGAGGTGCCGAACGCCTTGGGAATAAAGAAGCCGCCGAAGGCGCCGATGGCGGCGGAGAAGCCGATCACCGCGGCCGATTCCATGCTGGCGTTCTTGGTTGCCTGGGCCTCGGTGAAGCCGCCTTGCTTCAGGCGTGCGGCCCACTCGTTGCGGAAGATCACCGGGATCATGCGGAAGGTGCTGCCGTTGCCGATGCCGGCGAAGAAGAACAGGCCGATGAAGGAACCGAGGAAGCCGAAGAAGCTGCCCGCGCCATTCGCACCCGGCAGGAAGCTGATCACTGCGAATACGCCGGCGATCATCGCCGCGTAGTTCCACAGGGTGATGCGCGCGCCGCCGAACTTGTCTGCCAGCCAGCCGCCCAGCGGCCGGCTCAGGGCACCCACCAGCGGGCCGAGGAAGGCGTACTGCAGCGGGTTGATGTCCGGGAACTGGGTTTTGCTGAGCATGGCGAAGCCGGCGGAGAAGCCGATGAACGAGCCGAAGGTGGCCACGTACAGCCAGCACATCAGCCAGTTGTGCTTGCGCTTGAAGATCACCGATTGCTCGCGGAACGAGGCTTTGCAGTCAGCGATATCGTTCATGCCGAACCAGGCAGCGATGGCCACCACGGCGATGAAGGGCACCCAGATCCAGCCGGCGTTCTGCAGGAACAGTCGACCACCGTCGGACAGCTGCTGCGGCTCGCCACCGAAGGCGCCGAACAGGCCGCCGGCCACGGCCAGGGGGACGGCGAACTGCATCACCGAGACACCCAGGTTACCCAGGCCGGCGTTCAGGCCCAGGGCGGTGCCCTGCTGGTTCTTCGGGTAGAAGAAGCTGATGTTGGACATGCTCGAGGCGAAGTTGCCGCCACCGAAACCGCACAGCAGTGCGATGGTCGCGAACACCCAGTACGGGGTGGTCGGGTCCTGCACGGCGAAGCCCAGCCAGAGGCAGGGGATCAGCAGGGACGCGGTGGAGAGCGCGGTCCAGCGACGACCACCGACCATCGGCACCATGAAGGAGTAAAACACCCGCAGGGTGGCGCCGGAGATCGACGGCAGCGCGGCAAGCAGGAACAGTTGCTCGTTGCTGAAGCTGAAGCCCGCGGCGTTCAGGCGCACGGTGACTGTGCTCCAGATCATCCAGACGGCGAAGGCGAGCAGCAGCGCGGGGATCGAGATCCACAGGTTGCGCGCGGCAATGCGCTTGCCGCTGCGCGCCCAGAACTCGGAGTCCTCGGGGCGCCAGTCGATCAGCAGCGGACCGCTGGCGGCTTTGAGTTGGGAGTTGATCATGCCCATGACGGCACTACCTCAGGATTGACGAGAAGGAATGGGGGTAGCGTCGACGTCGGCCGCGTGAGCCTGGCCATCGAGGCGTTGCTGCTGTTTGATCGCGTAGTGCATCCAGACCATGCAGATCACGGTCAGGCCGAACAGCAACATGAAGCAGGAGGAGCGCACGCCGATGTGGTCGGCGGCGTAGCCGAACAGGATGGGCAGGCAGAAGCCGCCGAGGCCGCCGATGACCCCGACCATGCCGCCGACGGTGCCCATGTTCTGCGGGTAGTAGTCGTGGATGATCCGGTACACGCTGGCCTTGCCGAAGCCCTGGGCGATGCCCACGACGAACACCAGGAAGGTGAAGAGCCAGACGTTCAGGCCGATGCCGAGGCTGACGTCGCCCTTGATGCCATGGATGGTCATGGTGGTCGGCGGGTACGAGAGGAAGAACAGGCAGACCAGGCAGATCCAGAACACGCCCCAGTTCACAGCGCGGGCGCCGTAGTTGTCGCTGAACCAGCCGCCCAGGGCGCGGATCAGGCCCGACGGCAGGGTGAACAGCATGGTGATGAACGACGCGGTGCGCAGGTCCAGGCCGTATTCGGCGATGTAGTACTTGGGCAGCCACAGGGCCAGGGCGACGAAGCCGCCGAAGACGAAGAAGTAGTAGAGGCCAAAGCGCCACACGCGCAGCTCGCCCAGCGGTGCCAGTTGCTTGGCCAGGGTCGGGCGCGGACGGCTCGGGTCGGCGTCGCCGCCCTTGGTGTGGGCCGGGTCGGTCCAGGTGCAGAACCAGAACAGCAGCGCGGTCACCAGCATGGCCACCGAGTAGATCTGCGGGACCATGCGCCAGCCGAAGGCGACCACGATCATCGGCGCCACCAGGTTGGTGATCGCCGCGCCCGCGTTACCGGCGCCGAAGATGCCCATGGCGGTGCCCTGGCGTTCCTTCTCGAACCACGAGGAGGTGTAGGCGATGCCCACCGCGAAGGAGCCGCCGGCCAGACCGACGAACAGACCCAGCACCAGGTAGTGCCAGTAGAGGGTGGCGAAGGCCAGGCCGTAGATCGGGATGGCCACCAGCAGCATGTGAATGAAGAACACGATGCGCCCGCCGAAGCGGTCGGTGATCAGGCCCAGCGGCAGGCGCACCAGCGAGCCGGTGAGAATCGGCAGCGCGACCATCAGGCCGAACTGCGCCTCGGAAAGGCCCAGCTCTTCCTTGATGCGGATACCGATGATCGAAAACATCGTCCAGACCGCGAAGTTCACGGCGAACGCCAGTGTGCTCATGCCGAGCACGGAGTACTGTTTCTGACGGTGGGACAACATGGCTAAGCTCACTTCCTGACGGCCTTTGCCCGCACGTTAGGTAAGGACTAGCTGCCTTCTCTTGATCGCCATCAATGAGCCAAACGACGATTCATGAGCAGATGCGCGCCGCTACCTCCTTGTGGGTATCACTGAAATGAATGCTTAACTAATTGTTTTAAAAGGCATTTTCTATGAATACGGCACGCCCTGCCGACCCTGCCGGCACCGACCGACTCTTTGTGGGTAGTCCCCCTGCCGGGCGCACTTCCCTGCGCAAATCCATCGTCGTGCGCTTCGGCTGCTACCTCACCCTGCTGGTATCGCTGGCCCTGGCCGGGATGTTCAGCGCCCTGCTGTTCGCCGACTATTCGCACCAGGATGCGGCAGTGATCAACCAGGCCGGCTCGCTGCGGATGCTCACCTACCGCCTGGCGCTGGACCCGTCGCCGATCAACCGCCAGGCCCTGCAATCGACCCTCGCCGCGCGCCTGGACAACGACGAGATCACCCGCCTGCTGCGCCGCTCCGATGCCGACGCGCCGATCCGCCAGCAACACGACCAGCTGCGCGAGGAACTGCAGAACCTCGACCTCTCCGAAGCCCCGGCCCTGGCCACGCTGGATACCTTCGTCGGGCACATCGACGGCTTCGTCGGCACCCTGCAGCGCAACGCCGAATACCGTTCGCAGATGCTCAGCACGGTGCAGGGCCTGTGCCTGTTCCTCAGCCTGCTGGTGGTGTTCATCAGCCTTTACGACCTGAGCTACCACGTGGTCGGCCCGCTGCGCGAACTGACCACCACCGCCCGCCGCCTGGGCGAAGGCGACCTCGACGCGCGCGTCAGCAGCAGTGGCGAAGACGAGCTGAGCCAGCTCGGCGAGCGCTTCAACCAAATGGCCGCGGAACTGCAGGCCAGCTACCGCGAACTGGAGGCGCGGGTGGAGGACAAGACCCGCGACCTGTCCAACAGCCACCAGCGCCTGGAACTGCTCTACGACAGCGCCCGCCGCCTCGGCCAGGACCCGTACGACGAGCGCTCGCTGCAGCCGCTGCTGAACCAGCTCGAACGCGTGCTGCAGGCCGGCAAGGTGACGCTGTGCCTGAACAAGGACGGCGTCGAGCGCGCCTACTCCTCGCTGACCACCGACGGCATCACCGGCAGTTTCTGCCTGCAGGGCAACTGCGGCGAGTGCCGCGCCCAGGCCGACAACTGCAACAACCCGATCCGCGGCATCAACCCGCTGCTGATGCAGCCGCTGTCCATCGGCGAGCACCGCTTCGGCGAGCTGTTCATCGAGACCCCCGACGGCCACCTGGAAGACTGGCAGCAGCAGTTCGTCGAAGGTTTCTGCGACAACATCGCGCGCACCTTCGCCCTGTCCCTGCAGCAGGAGCAGGAGAACCGCCTGGCGCTGTTCGCCGAACGCAGCACCATCGCCCGCGAACTACACGATTCGCTGGCGCAGTCGCTGTCCTACCTGAAGATCCAGGTCAGCCGCCTGGCCACCCTGCTCAAGCGCGACGTGCCGGCCGAGAAGATCGACGAGACCCTGGGCGAGCTGCGCGAGGGTCTCAACAGCGCCTACCGCCAGCTGCGCGAGTTGCTCACCACCTTCCGCCTGAGCCTGGAGCAATCCAGCCTGGAAGCGGCACTGGTGAAGACCGTGGAGGAATTCGGCGAGCGCGGCGACCTGTCCATCGAGCTGGACAACCGCCTGGCGCACATTCCGCTCAACCCCAACGAGGAAATCCACATCCTGCAGATCGTCCGCGAGGCGCTGTCCAACGTGGTGCGCCACGCCCAGGCGCATCACGCGAAGGTCATCCTGTTCGAGGACGCCGAGGACCAGGTGTGTATCACCGTGGACGATGATGGAGTCGGCTTTGACCCAGCGCAGAGCCGCAATGGGCACTATGGGCTTAGCATCATGCGTGAGCGCAGTCAGACCCTGGAAGCCACCTTCAACATCGCCCCGCGCGAGCCGCAGGGCACCCGCGTCAGCGTGCGCTTCGCCCACAAACCCCTGTCGCAATACCCGGAGACCCACCCATGACGGCCACCCCCACCGATGACCGCGCGCGCATCCTGCTCGTCGACGACCACCCGATGATGCGCAAGGGCGTGGTCCAGCTGCTGGAGTTCGAAGAGGACCTGGAAGTGGTGGGCGAAGCCGGCAGCGGCGAGGAAGCGTTGCGCATGGCCGCGGAGCTGGAGCCGGACATGATCCTGCTCGACCTCAACATGAAGGGCATGACAGGCCTCGACACCCTGCGCGCCATGCGCGAGAACGGCGAAGATGCGCGCATCGTGGTGTTCACCGTCTCCGACGACCGCAACGACGTGATCAACGTGCTGCGGGCCGGCGCCGACGGCTACCTGCTCAAGGACATGGAGCCCGAGCGCCTGCTCGAGCACATCCGCCAGGCCGCCACCGGCCAGCTCACCATCAGCCCGCAGCTGACCCAGGTACTGGCCCAGGCCCTGCGCGGCGACGACCGCCCCAAGGGCATCGAGGAACTCACCGACCGCGAGCGGCAGATCCTGCGCCAGCTCTCCCACGGCTACAGCAACAAGATGATTGCGCGCAAACTCGACATCACCGAAGGCACCGTGAAGGTCCACGTGAAGCGCGTGCTGCACAAGCTGGGCATGCGCTCGCGCGTAGAGGCGGCGGTGTGGGCGGTGGAGAACCACCTCGTCTGACCGCCACGCTCATCGGCATACCACCGCGAACCAAAATGCGTCTTCCGTTGTAGGAGCGGGCCATGCCCGCGACCGCGGACAAGGTCCGCGCCCACAATTCCGCTCCGGGCCGCCATGGAAGCGGACACCATCTGTGGCATTCGCTGCGGCGAATCTGCTGCTCCCGGCAGCGTCTGTGCCTAGCCCAACGCCGGCCTTGCCGGCGGATCGCGGGCATGGCCCGCTCCTACACGAACTCCCAGCCCCCGCGGCGAAGGGAGAAGATACGTAGGCCGCATAACGCCACCGGCGTTATCCGCCAACAACCTGAGCGCGATACCCAACAGGTAGTAGTCCACCCGCCGACTTGATTCAGATCATGTCGCGACAAGGCGTCGCGGCAGGACACTGCGGGACTCACCCTGGAGGTCCCCATGCCGCCCTCGCCGCACCTGCCCCTCGTGTATTCCTGCTCCGGCTGCTCGAATCTCGCGCAGCTGGCCAACGACCTCGCCCTGCGCCTGGACCGTGACGGCCTGGCGGAGATGTCCTGCATCGCGGGAGTCGGCGGCGACGTGCCGGCGCTGGTGAAGAAGGCCTGCTCCGGCCGGCCGATCATCGCCGTGGACGGCTGCCACCTGCACTGCGTGCAGAACTGCCTGGCGCGCCACGGGGTGAAGGCCGAGCACGAGATCACCCTGACCGAGTACGGCCTGAAGAAGCGCTACGGCCAGGACGCGCCGGTGCAGGACTTCGAGATGCTCTACGAGGAACTGCAGTTCCTCGTCCGCGTCCCGGCCTGAGCCTTCCCCCCAGGCCAAGAAAGAGCGTCAACCTGCGCAGAGCAGTTCAGGCGCTCTCCTGCACCACCCGGCTGGCGCGGCGCATGGCGCTCCACAACCACGCCGGCAGGCTGTCCGGGTCGAGGCTGTCGATCAGGTTCTTCACCGCCAAACCCAGTTCCGTATCACCCTCGATCACCAGACGGCGGCGGAAGAACAGCGTATCCGGGTCTTCCTGCCGCCCCGCCAGCAGCAGGAAATCGCGCCAGCTGCCACGGATGGTCACGCTGGGCGAGCAGGCATCGGCGAAGCGCAGGCCTTTACGGTCGTGGGTAAAGCTCCAGGCCAGACCGAGATCGCTCACTTCCAGGCGCAGCCAGTGGCCGTCGAGGATGTCGAAGGCACCTTCCGCCAGCGGCTCGGCGAACAGGCGGTTGGCGGCTCGCTGCAGCACCGCGCGCTGCAGCCCCGAGGGGACGCGCGCGGCCAGTGGCAGCAGGCGGTCGGCGGCGCGCAGGGCGCCAGTTTCCAGAGTCAGCACAGGTTCACCTCATCGCTGCGCAGCATGCCCGGTCGGCCATGCCAGTATCCGTTGCAACCCTCCACCGCCAGCGGCGGCGTGGCGCCCTTGCGCACGCGGTCAAAGGCTTGCACCACTTCCACCATGCCTTCGGCACGGGGGCTCAGGCGCAGCAGATCGGCGCCGCAGTCACCCAGCGAGGCAAAGTCCGCCAGCAGGTTGCTGGCCTCGCCGGACATCGTCTGGATGCCGTTGAGGGTGAACAGCGGCATGCCTTCCTGGCTGAGCATCGACATGCCTTCGGGGTAGTTCATGCAGCAGAACTGGCAGTCGTCCTTGGGCCGGTTCTCCGCCCGCGCAGTGAAGCAGCGTGCCGAGTAGGCCAGCGGCAGATGGCCGTAGGCGAACACCTCGGTCTCCAGATCGTTGATGCCCAGCTCGCGGGCCTGTTCGATCACCGCGTGGATCTGCTCGCCGGAGCATTCCACCGGCGGTACCCAGCGGCGCAAGCCAGCCGCGTGCAGCTCCGCCAGCGTGTGGCCGTTGTAGACGTTGAGCGCCGGGCCGCCGACGAATTCGACGCCCAGGCTGCCGAGAATCTGCACCGCGCCCATGTCGCTCGCCTCGACCTGCAGCTCGCCGTTAGCGCAGAGGCGGCGCAGCGACGACAGCTCGGAGGCCGCCTCGATCAGCGCGAGGCCCGAGATGAGGATCTGCGCCCCGCTCTGCTGCTGCAGCTCGCGTCCCAGGCCCAACCAGTTGTCCAGCGACATGGCGCGGCGTTTGGAGCAGACGGTTTCGCCGATATAGATGGCGTCCAGCGGCTGTTCGGCCATCTGCGCATAAAAATCCAGGAGTGTCCGGCGGTCCCAGTAGAACAGCACCGGTCCCAGGCTGAGTTTCATCACGAGGTCCTCACTGCCAGGAGCGATGGTAGGCGCCCAGAGTCGTCTGGTGGCCTTCGGAAAGCTTGTCCAGGGCGTCCTGCCACTGCGTCAGCGCGCGATAGTTCTCGGGTGCGCGCTGCCACGCATCCAGCGCCTGGCGCCAGACGCGGGTGACCTGCTCGACATAGGCCGGGCTGCGTTGCCGGCCCTCGATCTTCACCGCCGCCACGCCGATTTCCGCCAGCTGTGGGATCAGGTCGATGGTGTTCAGGCTGGTGGGCTCTTCCAGGGCGTGGAAGCGTTCGCCGTTGACCACGAAGCGGCCCTTGCACAGGGTCGGGTAGCCCGCCGGCTCATCCGGCGCGTAACGGTCGATCAGCACGTCATTGAGGCGCGAGGTCAGGCCTTCCGGCTCCTCGCTCCAGCGCACCGCCTTGGCCGGCGAGCAGACTCCGCAGAGGTTGGGCGACTCGCCGGTGACATAGGACGACAGGTGGCAGCGCCCCTCGGCCATGATGCACAGGCTGCCGAAGGCGAAGACTTCGATGGGCACCGGGCTGTTCGCCGCCACCTGGCGCACCTGCGCCAGCGACAGCACGCGCGGCAGCACGGCGCGACGGATGCCGTAGCGCTCGTGGTAGAAAGCCAGCGCCGCCACGTTGGTGGCCGAGCCCTGCACCGAGAGGTGCAGCGCGAGGTTCGGGTGGCGCCTGGCGGCGTAGCCGAGTACCGCGCAGTCAGCGGCGATCAGCGCGTCCACGCCGAGGTCGGCGGCGTGGTCCACCGCGCGTTGCCAGCGGGCCCAGCCGGCCGCGCCGGGATAGGTATTGACCGCCACGTACATCTGCTTGCCGGCGCTGTGGATCAGCTCCACGCCCTGGCGCAGCTGGCGGTCATCGAGGTTGAGGCCGGCGAAGTGCCGGGCGTTGGTGTCGTCGCGAAAGCCGACGTAGATCGCGTCGGCGCCCTCGCGCAGGGCCGATTTCAGGGCGGGCAGACTCCCCGCCGGACAGACCAGTTGCATGCTTCCCCCAGGCATTGCGGAGGCTGCCGGCCCCCGCCGGCAACCGGGAACGGCGTCAGGCGCCGAGTTCGCTGAAAGACAGGAAGGGCAGCGGCTCGCCGGCGTGCAGCGTGCGCCCGGCCTCCACCACCGCCAGGCCATCGGCCCAGCTCGCCGCGCGCAGCATGGCCGAGCCCTGCTGCGGATGCAGGCAGATGCGGGCGACGCCGTTGCCGTCCAGTTCCAGGCGCGCGCGCAGGTACTGGCGGCGCGAGTTGGCGGTGGGCCAGTCGAAGCCCGCCGGCAGCGTCACCGGCAAGGTATCGGCCGAGCTGCGCCCCTGGGCACGCCAGAGGAACGGCCGCGCCACCACCAGTGCGGTGACCAGAGCGGCGGCCGGGTTGCCCGGCAGGCCGATCCACGGCTTGCCGGAGATGCTGCCGAACGCCAGCGGCTTGCCCGGCTGCATCTTCAGCTTCCACAGGTGCAACTCGCCCAGTTCGCGGATCGCCTGCTTGAGGTAATCGCGGTCGCCCACCGATACCCCGCCGCTGGTGATCAGCACGTCCCATTCCGACGCGGCGAGGCTCAGCGCATCGCGGCTGGCTGCCAGGGTGTCGGCAAGCACGCCGTAGTCGTGTACCTCGACGCCCCAGCCGCGCAGCAAAGCGCCGACGCTGAAGCGGTTGGCGTTGTAGATCTGCCCCGGAGCCAGCGGCTCACCGGGCTCGCGCAGCTCGTCGCCGCTGCTCAGCAGGCAGACGCGCAGCGGGCGGTGGACGCTGACGCGGTCCAGGCCGACGCTGGCGAGCAGGCCGAGGTCCTGGGCGCGCAGTTTCTTTCCGGCTCCCAGCAAGGCGTCGCCTTCGCACAGCTCTTCACCGCGCCGACGCACATGGCTGCCATGGGCGACCACGGGCACCTGCAGCCAGTCACCATCGACTTCGCAGTCTTCCTGGGCGATCACGCTGTCCGCCCCCGGCGGCAAAGGCGCGCCGGTGAAGATGCGCATGGCCTGGCCAGGTTGCAGTTCGACCTGGGCGGCATCGCCGGCGGCGATGTAGCCGGCGATCTTCAACCGTGCGCCTGCCGGTCCCAGGTCGGCGCTGCGCAGGGCGTAGCCGTCCATCGCGCTGTTGTCCCACAGCGGCAGGTCGATGGGGGAATGAATGTCCTCGGCGAGGATGCGGCCCAGGGCGCTTTCCAGGTCGACACGCACGGTCGGCGGCGCCAGCGGAACGAAGTCCATCAGCGCGGCAATGGCCTCGTCCACCGGACGCAGGCCGGTGCCGGAACAGCCGCAGGCGCTCATGAGCGTGTACCGCAGGCCAACACCGGGCGCTCGGGCAGGCGCTTGAGATGGGGGACGAAATTGCACGGTTTGGTGCGGCTGTCGAGCTGCTGCAGGAGGATTTTTTCCCAGGCGGTCAGGCAGGCACCGGTGGAACCGGGCAGGCAGCAGATCAGCGTGCCGTTGGTGATGCCGGCGATGGCACGGGACTGGATGGTGGAGGTGCCGATTTCCTCGCGGGAAATCTGCCGGAACAGCTCGCCGAAGCCATCCACGGTGCGCTCGAGCAACGGCGCGACGGCTTGCGGGGTGTTGTCGCGGGCGGTGAAACCGGTGCCGCCGGTGATCAGGCCGACCTGGACCTTGGGGTCGGCGATCCAGGCCGAGACCACGGCGCGGATCTGGTAGATGTCGTCGATCACCAGCTGGCGTTCGGCGAGGGCGTGGCCGGCACGTTGCAGCGAGGTCACCAGGGCCTGGCCGGAGGTGTCGTTGTGCAGGCTGCGGGTATCGCTGACGGTGAGGACAGCGATCTCCAGCGGCAGGAATTCCGGGGTGCTGAGATGGCTCATGAGGGGCTCTCCGATGCGGAGCAAAAAGGGCTGGCGCCAGCCTGCGCCCCTTCCCCTCTACCGCCCATTCCTCCTAGGAGGTACTGCCCCGGCTCGTGCGGGGCATCGCCGCTCAGCAGGGGCGGCGGATAAAGCGTTCCGCTTTATGCGCCCTACGCTGAGCGTTGGCACACCCCGTAGGGCGGATAACGCCTACGGCGTTATCCGCCATCCCGTGAATGGGAGATCAGCCCTTCCAGCGCTCGGCAGCCGCCTGGTCGCTGCAGCGGCCTTCGACCCAGCGCGGGCCTTCGGTGGTGTCTTCCTTCTTCCAGAACGGCGCGCGGGTCTTCAGGTAGTCCATGACGAAGTTGCAGGCGTCGAACGCGGCCTGGCGGTGGGCGCTCGCGGCACCGACGAAGACGATGGGCTCGCCCGGTTCCAGGCGGCCGATGCGGTGGAGGATCTCCAGGCGCAGCAGCGGCCAGCGCTCATTGGCCTCGACCTCGATCTTCGCCAGCGCCTTCTCGGTCATGCCGGCGTAGTGTTCGAGGAACATGCCGCCCACTTCGCGGCCATCATTGAAATCACGCACGTAGCCGACGAAGCCGACCACCGCGCCGACGCCGACGTTGGCGGCGTGCATCGCGTTGAGTTCGGCACCCGGATCGAACGCCGCCGGCTGGACGCGGATCGCCATGGGCTCAGCCTCCGGTAACGGTGGGGAAGAACGCCACCTCGTCGCCGTCGGCGAGGGGCTCGTCCAGGGAGCACAGCTCCTGGTTGCGCGCGCACATCAGGTTCTGCTCGCCGAGCACGTCCCAGACGCCGCCGCGCTCCAGCAGCAGGCGCCGCAGGTCGTCCAGGCTGGCCAGGGATTGGCTCCAGTTCAGCTGCTCGCCATCCAGGCCGAGGGCTTCACGATAGCGGGCGAAGTACTGCACGCGGATCATGGGGTGTCTCCCGCAACGCTTTCTGCAGCAACGTAGTGACCACTCTTGCCGCCGAGCTTCTCCAGCACGCGCACGCTGTCGATGGTCATGCCACGGTCCACGGCCTTGCACATGTCGTAGATGGTCAGCGCGGCGACGCTGGCGGCGGTCAGCGCTTCCATCTCCACACCGGTCTGCCCGGCCAGCTTGCAGCGGGCAACGATGTGCACGGTGTCTTCACCCTCGGCGGCCAGTTCGACCTTCACGCTGGTGAGCAGCAACGGGTGGCACAGGGGGATCAGGTCGTGGGTCTTCTTCGCCGCCTGGATGCCGGCGATGCGTGCCACGGCGAACACGTCGCCCTTGGGGTGGCCGCCGTCCTGGATCAGTTGCAGGGTGGACGGGAGCATGCGCACCCGGGCTTCGGCCACGGCCTCACGGGACGTCACCGCTTTTTCGGTGACATCGACCATGTTGGCGCGGCCCTGGGAATCGAGATGGGTCAGCACGGCTGGGAACTCTCCGGTGAATCAGGGGAACAGTGTACTCCCGGTGCGCGCAGCCGGCGGACCGGCGGAAGGCGCATTGGGGGGAGAATTGTATACAAGAAGAGGTAGGCGGGGCGTAAAGAAAAGGCCCGCCGGGTGGCGGGCCTTGGTTTGCGTTACATGTGGGCTTCGGCGAACTCCGCCAGCACCGAGCGCGGCACCCCTTGCAGGGTCACGTGCACGCCGTGGGGGAAGTCCTTGAAGCGTTCGGTCAGGTAGGTCAGGCCGGAGCTGGTGGCCGACAGGTAGGGGGTATCGATCTGCGCCAGGTTGCCCAGGCAGACCACCTTCGAACCGTTGCCCGCGCGGGTGATGATGGTCTTCATCTGGTGCGGGGTGAGGTTCTGGCACTCGTCGATCAGGATCAGGCTCTGCTGGAAGCTGCGGCCACGGATGTAGTTCAGTGATTTGAACTGCAGCGGCACCTTGCTGAGGATGTAGTCGACGCTGCCATGGGTGCACTCATCATCCGAATGCAGCGCTTCGAGGTTGTCGGTGATCGCGCCGAGCCAGGGCTCCATCTTCTCCGCCTCGGTACCGGGCAGGAAGCCGATATCCTCGTCCAGGCCCTGCACGCTGCGGGTCGCGATGATGCGCTTGTAGCGTTTGGTGACCATGGTCTGCTCGATGGCGGCAGCCAGGGCGAGGATGGTCTTGCCCGAGCCGGCGGCGCCGGACAGGTTGACCAGGTGGATGTCCGGATCGAGCAGCGCGTACAGCGCCAGCGACTGGTACACGTCGCGCGGACGCAGGCCCCAGGCTTCCTGGTGCAGCAGCGGTTCCTGGTGCAGGTCGAGGATGGTCAGCTCGTCCTGGTCGATGCCCTTGATCCAGCCGACGAAACCCTGCTCATCGACGATGAACTCGTTGATGTGCACCGCCGGCAGGTTGTCGGTGAGTTGCACGCGGTGCCAGGTGCGACCGCGGTCCTGGCGGGTCTCCACCTTGCTGACGCGGTCCCAGAACGACCCGCTCAGCGAGTGGTAGCCACGCGACAGCAGGTTGATGTCATCGACCAGCTGGTCGGTGTGGTAGTCCTCGGCGAATACCCCGCAGGCACGCGCCTTCAGGCGCATGTTGATGTCCTTGGTGACCAGCACCACGCGCTTGCTGCTATGGCGACTCTTCAGCTCCACCAGCTGGTTGATGATCTTGTTGTCGTTGAGGTGCTCGGGCAGCCAGGTGATCGGCTCGGCGCGCTTGCTCATGAGGATCGACAGGCTGCCGCACGGCCCGCTCTTGCCGCGCTGGATGGGCACGCCATCCTCTACCTGCTCGGGCGAGGCCTCGCCCAGCACCGAATCGATCAGGCGGATTGCCTGCCGGCATTCCGCGGCCACGGTGTGTTTTCCGGTCTTGAGCTTGTCCAGTTCCTCCAGCACCGTCATCGGGATCGCGACGTGGTGCTCCTGGAAGTTCAGCAAGGCGTTGGGATCGTGGATCAGGACGTTGGTGTCGAGGACGTACAGGGTGGGCTGGGTGGGGCGGGAGCGTCCGTGGTCATCCATACGCAGGTCACCTCTTGTAGGAGCGTTACGACGGAATGCCTTTACAGCGCTCCGCCGTGCGGTGAGCCACCGGCTCTCGGGCTCCTGGGATCGGCAGGATTCGAGAGCACTGCATACAAGGGACTGGCCGGGCCGGGGCCGCCACCTGTCTGCAGGGTTCGGCGGTCTACGACTCAACAAATACAGGAAAAAACATGACGATAAAAAGTCTTTTTCCTTCCTAGGAAAGTTTTTTTCGTCGTACGACGAAATACCTTGGCGGGGGCTCCGGACAGCGCTAGTTTTAGGAGTCCTACCCCTCGCAACGCCCTCCGCTTTTTTCGCAGAATCAGTCCCTTAGCCCCGCACGCAGTGTCTACCCCGGCACTTGCGCCGACTGTCCCCCGTTTCCCCGCCCGCCTATATAGATGTCGCCCCCACAACTCGCCCGACGCTAATCGTCCCCATAGGTGGAGCCAACGCCCGCGACTCCTTACAATCGCCGCTCGCTTGTAGGAGACCGCACGATGCTGATGGTGATTTCGCCCGCCAAGACCCTGGACTACGACACCGCGCCGGTGACGCAGCGCTTTACCCTGCCCGAGCACCTGGACGACGCCCAGGAGCTGATCGGCATCCTGCGGGAACTGGCCCCGGCGCAGATCGCCGAGCTGATGCACCTGTCGGACAAGCTGGCCGGCCTCAACGCCGCGCGCTTCGGCAGCTGGCACCCGGACTTCACCCCCGCCAACGCCAAGCAGGCCCTGCTGGCCTTCAAGGGCGACGTCTACACCGGCATGCAGGCCGAGGACTTCAGCGAAGACGACTTCGATTTCGCCCAGCGCCACCTGCGCATGCTCTCCGGCCTCTACGGCGTACTGCGCCCGCTGGACCTGATGCAGCCGTACCGCCTGGAAATGGGCACCAAGCTGACCAACGCCCGTGGCAAGGACCTCTATGCCTTCTGGGGCGAGCGCATCAGCGCCTGGCTGAACGAATCCCTGGCCAAGCAGGGTGACGACGTGCTGCTGAACCTGGCCTCCAACGAGTACTTCGGCGCGGTGAAGCGCAAGGCCCTGGACGCACGGGTGATCGACACCGAGTTCAAGGACCTGAAGAACGGCCAGTACAAGATCATCAGCTTCTACGCCAAGAAAGCCCGCGGGATGATGGCGCGCTACGTGATCAAGGAGCGCCTGACCAACCCCGAGGGCCTGAAGGACTTCAACTACGCGGGTTACGCCTACAGCGCCGAGCACTCCAAGGCCGACCAGCTGGTGTTCCTGCGCGACCACGCCGAAGACTGACTCGCCGGATCTGCGGCACCAAACGGGAGCCCTGAGGGCTCCCGTTTTTGTTTGCGAGCACAGAACCTGTGGGGCGCCCTCCAGTCATGATCGCGGGCCTGTAGCGTCGACCGGGAAACATCGGTGCTGGGCGGTTCGCGAGCAAGCTCGCTCCTACGGGGGATTCGGAGCGGAGCGGTTCGTAGGGCGCATAACGCGCCAGCGTTATCCGCCGTTGTGGCAGCGGCGGATAACCCGTTCCGGGTTATTCGCCCTACGCAAGCACCGGCTCTCGCTTTTGCTCTTGAGGTCTTCCGCACGCGCCGAGTGCCCCGTTCAGGAGGCCTCGTTGAAGCGGCGCTGGAACACCCAAGCCAACACAGCAGACCTGAAACACCAGGAGCAAAAGAAAGCGTCGGCCCTGCCGACGGATCGCGGGCGTGGCCCGCTCCTACAGGGTGCGATTGCCCGTGTCGCTTCGCCTCTGTTTTGCGCCCTGAATCCCCGCTGATTCCAAGTGGCCTGTAAGCCATTGACCATGGAACTACCCGGTCACGGGTGGCGGATCTGTACGTTTCCTGCCCAAAACACCCCCTGAAGACCACAAGCGCCAAAGGGTCAAAATGACCGTTCGTCTGCTTCAGGATTAATCGTGAGAAAATTTTTCGACCGCCCGGACCGGTCGGAAGGATGGAAATCGTCCTGATTCGCCCCCTCCCTTGTAATCCATTGGCCATTAACAGCCTTTGGCCATGACATGCATTTCACGATTGCACTTTGCAAGAGTGAAAGCTGAACGGCAGCTGAACGAATGTCTTGACGACGATACACGGTCGTTTTTAACGAAAAATTCAATGGAACTTTATTCAATCATGCACTTTGCACTAAGCAAAGCGCCGTGCAATTTGCCATTAACTCAGCACCAAGTGATATCAATTGGATATTTCACATTCTTTCAGGGGCGGGATGGGCGGAAGGAACTAACCGCATTTCGGATAAATCCTATTTGCGCAACGACCATCGTTGGCGAAACAGAAATGCCCCGATGGAAATTGGAGTTTTGCTTCCAAGGTTATTTCGATCAGTTCTTTTCGATTCATCCTTGAAACGCAACCCAATGAAATAACTGAACTTTTCAGATGACGAGGCAATCATCTAACCAGACTGGAGCACGCCAGGCAGACACTGCACCAACTTTGCAATCTGCCTGAAACATAACAGGGCAAACATCCAAAGTTTGCGCCAAAACCGTGCTCGAAAGTTTAGCACTCGATTCCCATGCCTGCCTGGAAGGAAGTACGGAGAACACTTCAACAGTGAACTCCGGGGACTCTTGCAACCTGAATAAATCGCCCTACCGGGCAACTTTAAACAGTTCGACCATTGAAGAGGTGAATGCGATGCGTATCAGCATCTTTGGTCTTGGGTATGTTGGCGCAGTATGTGCCGGCTGCCTGTCCGCACGGGGCCATGAAGTCGTTGGGGTGGATGTGTCCACCACCAAGATCGATCTGATCAACAACGGGAAATCGCCCATCGTCGAGCCGGGCCTGGAGCCTCTGCTGCAGCAGGGCATCCGCACCGGTCGCCTGTCGGGCACCACCGACTTCAAGAAGGCCGTACTGGACACCGACGTGTCGTTCATCTGCGTCGGCACCCCGAGCAAGAAGAATGGCGACCTGGACCTGGGCTACATCGAGTCCGTCTGCCGCGAGATCGGCTATGCCATCCGCGAGAAGAAGGAGCGCCACACCGTGGTCGTGCGCAGCACCGTGCTGCCGGGCACCGTGAACAACGTGGTGATCCCGATCATCGAGGACTGCTCGGGCAAGAAAGCCGGCGCCGACTTCGGCGTGGGCACCAACCCAGAATTCCTGCGCGAATCCACCGCGATCAAGGACTACGACTTCCCGCCCATGACCGTCATCGGCGAGCTGGACAGCCAGACCGGCGACCTGCTGGAAGAAATCTACCGTGAGCTGGACGCGCCGATCATCCGCAAGACCATCGAGGTCGCCGAGATGATCAAGTACACCTGCAACGTCTGGCACGCCGCCAAGGTCACCTTCGCCAACGAGATCGGCAACATCGCCAAGGCCGTCGGCGTCGACGGTCGCGAAGTGATGGACGTGATCTGCCAGGACCGCAAGCTGAACCTGTCGCGCTACTACATGAAGCCCGGCTTCGCCTTCGGCGGCTCCTGCCTGCCCAAGGACGTGCGCGCCCTCACCTACCGCGCCAGCCAGCTGGACATCGAGCACCCGATGCTCGGCTCGATCATGCGCAGCAACCAGCACCAGGTGCAGAAGGCCTTCGACATCATCGCCGCCCACGGCAGCCGCAAGGTCGGCCTGCTCGGCCTGTCGTTCAAGTCCGGCACCGACGACCTGCGCGAAAGCCCGCTGGTGGAACTGGCCGAGATGCTCATCGGCAAGGGCTACGAGCTGCAGATCTTCGACCGCAACGTCGAGTACGCCCGCGTCCATGGCGCGAACAAGGAGTACATCGAATCGAAGATACCGCACGTCTCCTCGCTGCTGGTCTCGGACCTGGACGCGGTCGTGAAGTCCTCCGACGTCCTGGTCCTGGGCAACGGTGACGAGCTGTTCGTCGACGTGGTGAAGCAGGCGCCCGAAGGCAAGAAGGTCGTCGACCTGATCGGCTTCATGCCCAGCGTCAGCGACGAGCGCGCCGAAGGCATCTGCTGGTAAGCCGCCGGCTCCTGTAGGAGCGCGCCATGCGCGCGATCGCGGGCATGGCCCGCTCCTGCAGGGGCACCCCACTTCCCCAGAAGCGACAGACGGATTTCGACGATGGAAACCTACAAACGAGTCATCGGTGAAGCCACCGGCTGGCTGGTCTTTCTCGGCCTGCTGATGCTGCTGGCACTGCTCGTGCCGCCGACCGTATTCGACGCCGAATCCAAGGACTTCCTGCTGCTCATCGGCGCGGTCGGCATCTGGCGCTATTCCATGGGCGGCCTGCACTTCCTGCGCGGCATGCTGTTCCTCTACGGGGTCTACCCGCACTACCGCCGCAAGATGCGCAAGCTCGGCGAGGCGGCCGACCCGTCCCACGTCTACCTGATGGTCACCAGTTTCCGCATCGACGCGCTGACCACCTCGATGGTCTATCGCTCGGTCATCGAAGAGGCCATTGCCTGCGGCTACCCCACCACCGTGGTGTGCTCCATCGTCGAGATGTCCGACGAGGTGCTGATCAAGCAGCAGTGGCAGAAGCTCAACCCGCCGGAGCACGTCGACCTCGATTTCGTGCGCATCCCCGGCACCGGCAAGCGCGACGGTCTGGCCCACGGCTTCCGCGCCATCTCCCGCCACCTGCCGGACGAAGACGCGGTGGTCGCGGTGATCGATGGCGACACCGTGCTCGAACCGGGCGTGGTGAGAAAGACCGTGCCCTGGTTCAAGCTCTTCCCCAACGTCGGTGGCCTGACCACCAACGAATTCTGCGAAGTGCAGGGCAGCTACGTGATGAGCGAGTGGCACAAGCTGCGCTTCGCCCAGCGCCACATCAACATGTGCTCCATGGCCCTGTCCAAGCGCGTGCTGACCATGACCGGGCGCATGTCGGTGTTCCGCGCCGCCGTGGTCACCGACCCGGACTTCATCACCGACGTGGAAAGCGACCACCTGGACCACTGGCGCCTGGGCCGCTTCCAGTTCCTCACCGGTGACGACAAGTCCAGCTGGTACAGCCTGATGCGCCTGGGCTACGACACCTTCTACGTGCCCGACGCGGCGATCAACACGGTCGAGCACCCGCCGGAGAAGAGCTTCATCAAGGCCAGCCGCAAGCTGATGTTCCGCTGGTACGGCAACAACCTGCGGCAGAACTCCCGCGCCCTCGCCCTGGGCCCGCAGCGCCTGGGCTGGTTCACCAGCGTGGTGCTGTTCGACCAGCGCCTGTCGATGTGGACCTGCCTGCTCGGCCTGGTCGCCGCGATCATCGCCAGCATCAAGTACAGCATCGCCTTCCTGCTCATCTACCTGCTGTGGATCGGCATCACCCGCTTCGTGCTGACCCTGCTGCTGTCGCTGTCGGGCCACCACATCGGGCCGGCCTACCCCGCGATCCTCTATTACAACCAGATCGTCGGTGCCCTGGTGAAGATCTACGTGTTCTTCCGCCTCGACCAGCAGTCGTGGACCCGCCAGAACACCAAGCTCGACCGCGGCCTGGCCAGCTTCCAGCGCTGGTTCAACACCTGGTCCTCGCGAGCCATGACCTTTTCCGCGGCCAGCGTTTTCGTCGCCGTACTGCTGACCATCGTCTGACCCGACTTCTATTTACGAACAGGACTCGACCTCATGAATACCGCCGTCAACGTCAATGTCGTGCACGAATCCGAAGCCCAGCGCCAGCACGCCCGGGTCAAGCTGCCCGCCCGTATCCGCTACATCGGATCCCACCGCGAGGGCGTCGACGCCCGCCTGCTGGACCTGTCCGCCGGCGGCTTCGCGTTCACTTCCGCGAACAACACCCCGGTGCAGGTCGGCGACCTGCACAAGGGCAAGCTGCTGTTCCAGATCGACAGCATCAGCTTCTCCCTCGAAGTGGAATTCCAGGTGCGCTCCTATGATCGCGAAAGCGCCCGCGTCGGCTGCGAATTCCAGCACCTGAAGCCGCGCGAGATCGCCGCCCTGCGCTACCTGATCACCTCCTACCTGGCCGGTGAAGTGGTGAGCGTGGGCGACATGCTCAACACCCTGCAGCGCGAGAACTTCACCAAGGCCCGCAAGCACGGTGCAGGCTCCGGCGGCATGGGCTTCTTCGGCCGCTTCCGCGCGGTCACCGTGAGCACCGCGATCTTCGTGGTCGGCGTCGGCGCCTTCGCGGTGATCCTCAACCAGATCTACAACCTGTACTTCGTCACCCATGCCGACTCGGGCGTGGTCAGCGTGGCCAACCAGCAGATCACCATGCCCCGCGAAGGTACCGTGGAAAGCCTGGTGGAGCCCGGCGCCGAAGTCGCCAAGGGCGCGCCGATCGCCTCCTTCTCCGCCAACCTGCTGGACCTGCTCAAGGGCAACCTGACCGAAGAACAGCTCAACCCGAGCAACATCGAGAAGCTCTTCGGCCACCAGATGAAGGGCACCCTGACCAGCCCGTGCGACTGCCGCGTGGTCGAGCAGCGCGTCGCCAACGGCCAGTTCGCCAACAAGGGCGACGTGATCTTCACCCTGACCCCGCGCGACAGCCTGGCCACCGTCGAAGCACGCTTCCCCTACCGCAACGCCGCTGAACTGTCTCCGGGCACCCACGTGAACTTCCAGGTCGCCGGCGACAGCGAAGTGCGCGGCGGCCGCATCCTGCGCACCGCGCCGGTGGACGGTGACCTGTCCTCGGAAATCCGTGTGCAGATCACCCCCGACCAGCCGCTCGACAGCCAGATGGCTGGCCGCCCGACTGAAGTCAGCATAGGCGGCCTGCCGGGCCGCACCCTGCTGAACAAGGCGATGGCCCTGGCCACCGCCCGCTAAGAGGACTGCCCGCATGAATCGACCTGTCCTGCGACACGCCCCGCACCTCGGCCGACACATTGGATTGGCACTGGCCATCGCTGCAGCGGCCGGTTGCGCCGGCCTGCCTGACCAGCGCCTGGCCCAGGAAGCCCTGGACCGCGGCGACATCGCCACCGCCCAGGCCAACTTCCAGGCCCTGGCCACCATGGGTTACGCCGACGCACAGGTCGGACTGGCCGACATGCAGGCCGCCACCGGCGACCCCGACGAACAGGCCCGCGCCGAAAAGCTCTACCGCGAAGCGGCCGAGAGCTCCCCGCGCGCCCGCGCCCGTCTGGGCAAGTGGCTGGCGGCCAAGCCCGGCGGTACCGACGCCGAGCACCGCGAAGCCGAGCAACTGCTGAACCGCGCCTTCAACGAAGGCGAGGACAGCGCGCTGGTTCCGCTGATCGTCCTCTACCTGCAGTACCCGCAGGCCTGGCCGAACGTGAACCCGCAGCAGCGCATCGACCAGTGGCGCGCCCAGGGCCTGCCGCAGGCGGACCTGGCGCAGATCATCCTGTACCGCACCCAGGGCACCTACGACCAGCACCTCAGCGAAGTCGAGCAGGTCTGCCAGCGTTGGCTGAACCGCATGGACGTGTGCTGGATGGAACTGGCCACCGTGTACCAGAAGCAGGGCAACGCGGATAAGCAGAAGGCCCACATCGAAGCGCTCAAGGCAGGCTGGAAGGCCGGCCGCGTACCGTCCGAGCGCGTCGAATCGGTGGCCGGCGTGCTGGCCGACCCGAACATCGGCACCGCCGACCCGCAGGCCGCACAGGCGCTGCTCAACGAGATCGCGCCGACCTACCCGGCCGCCTGGGTCAGCCTCGCCAAGCTGCAGTACGACAACCCCGACCTGGGCGACCTGGACCAGATGCTCGACTACCTGAAGAAGGCCCAGGACGCCGCCCAGCCCCGCGCCGAGCTGCTGCTCGGGCGCCTCTACTACGACGGCAAGTGGGCCCCGCAGGAACCGCAGAAGGCCGAGCAGCACCTGCTCAAGGCCGCCGCCACCGAGCCCCAGGCGCACTACTACCTGGGCCAGATCTACCGCCGCGGCTTCCTCGGCCAGGTCTACCCGCAGAAGGCCGTGGACCACCTGATCATCGCCGCCCGCGCCGGCCAGGCCAGCGCCGACATGGCCCTCGCCCAGCTCTATTCGCAGGGTCGCGGCATCCGCCCGAACCTGGTCAACGCCTACGTCTTCGGCGAGCTCGCGCAGCGCCAGCAAGTGCCCACCGCCAGCGACCTGATGGCGCAGATCGAACCGCAGATCCAGCCGGCCGACCGCAGTGCGGCCCAGCAGTTGCTCAAGCGTGAAGAACAGGCTCGCGGCGCCAACTGGCAAGCCACCGTCAGCCTTCTGCAGAACAACCAGGAACAAGAAAATCTATGAAGCGCACCGACCCGATGACCACACCGCTGTTTGCTCTCGTCGATGGAGTTCAGCCGCGCGCTCTGGCTTCCGCTGTCCGCCGCGCCCGCCTGTTCCCCGCCATGCTCGGCGTTGGCCTGAGCCTCGCCGGCACCCTGTTCGGCAGCCTCGCCCACGCGGCAGAAGAGCCACCGAAGAACTTCGGCCTCGACATCAAGGTGACCGCCGAATCCGAGGACGACCGCGACCTGGGCACCGCCCGTGGCGGCGACCTCAACGGTATCGGCCTGGACGTGCGCCCCTGGGCCTTCGGCCAGTGGGGCGAGTGGAGCGCCTACGTGATGGGCCAGGCAGTCGCCGCCACCGACACCATCCAGACCGACACCCTGCAGAACGACGACGTCAACAACACCAGCAGCAGCGGCAACGACAACAAGCGTGAGCCCGACGATGCCTACCTCGCCCTGCGCGAGTTCTGGGTGGACTACGCCGGCCTCACCCAATACCCCGGCGAGCACCTGCGCTTCGGTCGCCAGCGCCTGCGCGAAGACAGCGGGATGTGGCAGGACACCAACATCGAAGCGCTGAACTGGACCTTCGACACCACCCTGCTGCGTGCCCACCTCGGCGCCGCCCAGCGCTTCTCCGACTACCGCACCGACATCACCGACCTCGCGCCGGAGGACAAGGACCGCACCCATGTGTTCGGCGATATCTCCACGCAGTGGATGCCTCAGCACTGGGTCGGCCTGCGCCTGCACCACTCCGATGACAGCGGCAGCCTGCCGGACCCGGGCGACACCGTCGACTCGCTGGACAAGCGTTCCACCGGCGACCTCACCTGGGTCGGCATCGAGGCCAACGGCGACGGCTACAACTGGCGCTCGCAGATGCCCATCAACTACTGGGCCAGCGCCACCTGGCTGACCGGCAACCGTGACCGCCTGACCACCGTCCCGGTGAACGGCGAGCGGGTCGCTGCCGGCAAGCAGAGTGGCGACGTGGATGCCTACGGTGCCGACCTCGGCCTGCGCTGGAACATCGACGAGCAATGGCGCGTCGGCGGCGCCTATGCCCGAGGCAGTGGCGGCGGCAAGAACGGCGAAGACCAGTTCGAACAGACCGGCCTTGAGAGCAACCGCTCCAACTTCACTGGCACCCGCGCCCGCGCGCACCGCTTCGGCGAGGCGTTCCGTGGCGAGCTGTCGAACCTCGAGGCCGCCACCCTGTTCGGCTCCTGGCAGCTACGCGACGACTACGACGCCAGCGTCATCTACAACAAGTTCCGCCGCGTGGACAGCGACTCGGACATCGGCAGCAGCGGCATCACCGCTCCGCTGGTCAACGACTCCAAGGACATCGGCCAGGAAGTCGACCTCGTCGTCACCAAGTACTTCAAGCAGGGCCTGCTGCCGGCCTCCATGAGCCAGGCGATCGACGAACCGTCGGCGCTGATCCGCTTCCGCGGCGGCGTATTCAAGCCCGGCGACGCCTACGGCAGCCACGTCGACTCGACCATGCACCACGCCTTCGTCGATGTGATCTGGCACTTCTGAGGACTGTAGCGATGACCCTCCACCCGATTCCCAAGCTCGCCCTGCGCCGCACTCGCTGCGCGGCCGGGTATCCGGTGGGGGCCCGCGCGCAAGGAGACACGGCCATGAACCGCCACCCGATACACGCCCTGCCGCTGACCGCCCTGCTGCTCGGCGGCCTGCTCAGCGCCAGCGCACCGGCCTGGGCGGCGCAACCCGCGGCCAAGGCCGAAGCCAGCGCTGCCCATGCGAAGAAGGCCGACGCCGCGAAAGCCGAAGCCGGCAAGACCGTCGAGGGCGAAAAGGCACCGGCAGAACAACCGGGCAACGAGCCGGGCCATACCCAGACGCTGAAGGAATCCGGCAACTACACCGTTACCGCAGCTCCCAGCGAGCCGCTGCACCTGGAGCCGCCCAAGCTGCCCGACCTCACCGGCTACACCGCCGAGGCGGTGGAGAAGAAGATCGAGCGCAACAAGCGCGGCAAGGCGCAGGTCCAGCGCATGGTCCAGCAGCAGCCGCTGAAGGAATTCACCGGCGGCAAGAACCGTCTCGCCGAGTGGGTGAAGCGCCAGCGCCAGATGCCCCAGGCAATCTTCATCGACGGCGGCTACGTCAACCTCGCGGAGCTGGCCGGCAAGTTGCCCAAGACCGCGCTGGAGCAGGTCGAACCCGGCGTCTACATCGCCCGCCTGCCCATCGTCGTCAGCCAGGGCGCGACCCTGGAGATCGACGGCAAGGTCAAGGAACTGCGCCTGTCCCAGGACCGCGGCGCGTTTCTGGTCAACGACGGCAAGCTGTTCGTGCGTGACACCAGGGTCACCGCCTGGAACGAGGCGAAGAAGGAACCGGCCTGGTACAAGACGCCCAACGAGTTCCGCCCCTTCCTGATCTCCTGGGGTGGCGCCGAGGCGTACCTGGTGAACAGCCACTTCACCAGCTTCGGCTACAACGCTTCCAAGGCCTACGGCATCTCCATCTCGCAGTACAGCCCGGGCATGGACAAGACCATGAAGCGCCCGCGCCCCAAAGGCTGGGTGATCGGCTCGACCTTCGAGGACGCCTGGTACGGCTTCTACTGCTACGAGGCCGACGACCTGGTGGTGCGCGGCAACACCTACAAGAACAACATCGTCTACGGCATCGACCCGCATGACCGTTCGCATCGCCTGATCATCGCCGAGAACACCGTCTACGGGACGAAGAAGAAGCACGGCATCATCGTTTCCCGTGAGGTCAACGACAGCTGGATCATCCACAACAAGACCTACGACAACCACCTCTCCGGGATCGTCCTCGACCGTAATTCCGAGCGCAACCTGGTGGCCTACAACGAGGTTTATCGCAACCACTCCGACGGCATCACCCTCTACGAGTCGGGCGACAACCTCATCTACGGCAACCAGGTGCTGGCCAACCTGCGCCACGGCATCCGCATCCGTAACAGCGTGAACATCCGCCTGTACGAGAACCTCGCGGCCGGCAACAAGCTGATCGGCGTCTACGGCCACATCAAGGACCTGTCCGACACCGACCGCAACATCGACCTCGATCCCTTCGACACCAAGGTCTCGCTGATCGTGGTCGGCGGCAAGCTGGCCGGCAACGGCTCGGGCCCGCTGTCGGTGGATTCACCGCTGTCGCTGGAGCTCTACAAGGTGGCCATGCTCGGCCCGACCAAATCCTCCGGCATCTCCTTCAACGGCGTGCTCGGCGAGAAGCAGGACCAGATCCTGGACCTGCTGGTGCGCCAGCAACGCGCGGTGCTGATCGACCCCGTCGAAAGCCAGGCCGAACTGCAGAATTGAGGACCGACAAATGAACAAACTGACCATCAACCTGCTGCGCCTGTCGGGCCTCACCGCCGCCCTGCTGCTCGCCCACCAGGCCAGCGCCGCCGATGCGCCGAACTACTCCGCGCAGCCGGCCGCCGGGCTGTGCCCCACTGCCGCCGACAACGCGGCGTACAACACCAAGTACCTGGGCTTCTTCACCCATCTGGTGCCGGCCCAGGAAGACTGGCTGTTCCGTACCACCTACGACCTGCGCACCGACTTCGGCACCAGCGCCGAAGGCTGGCGCGAGCTCAAGCAACTGCGCGACGAACTCAAGCGCAAGGGCATCGACCTGGTCGTCGTCTACCAGCCCACCCGTGGCCTGGTGAACCGCGAGAAGCTCAACCCGCAGGAGAAGGCCAGCTTCAACTTTGACCTCGCCAAGCAGAACTACCAGGCGGCCATCGCCCAGTTCCGCAAGGCCGGCATCTACACCCCGGACTTCTCGCCGCTGTTCGACGAGAAGGAAGAGCACCCGTACTACTTCAAGGGCGACCACCACTGGACGCCATACGGCGCCATGCGCAGCGCGAAGATCGTCGCCGAGACCCTGAAGGAAATCCCCGCCTACAACGACATTCCCAAGAAGGAATTCGAGAGCAAGCGCGTGGGCCTGCTGTCCAAGCTGGGCACCTTCCACAAGGCCGCCGCGCAACTGTGCGGCAGCAGCTACGCGCCGCAGTACGTCGACCGCTTCGAGACCGAACCGGTGGGCGACTCCGGCGGCGGCGACCTGTTCGGTGAAGGCGGCGATGCCCAGGTCGCGCTGGTCGGCACGTCCAACAGCGGCCCGGCGTACAACTTCGCGGGCTTCCTGGAGCAGTACGGCAAGGTCGACATCCTCAACAACGCCGTGTCCGGCGGCGGCTTCGACAGCTCCCTGCTGGCCTACATGACCAGCAAGGAATTCCACGACAAGCCGCCGAAGATCCTCGTCTGGGAGTTCGCCACCCACTACGACATGGCGCAGAAGAGTTTCTACCGCCAGGCCATGCCACTGGTGGACAACGGCTGCGCCGACGGCAAGCCGGCCATCAGCCGCAAGGTCAAGCTGCACGCGGGCAGCAACGAGGTGCTGCTCAACAGCGGCGCCCTGCCGATCCGTTCGGGCAGCTACACCGCCGACGTCACCTATTCCGACCCCGGCGTGCACGAGCTCAAGAACACCATCTGGTACATGAACGGTCGTCGCGAGCAGCTGAAGATCGAGCAGTCCAAGGCCGTGGATACCGGCGGACGCTACGTCTTCGAACTGCGCAACGACGAAGACTGGTCGAACCAGCAGTTCCTCTCCCTGGAAATCGAGGCGCCGGACGACATGCCGGCGGGCCTGGAAGTCGAGGCCAAGCTCTGTCAGACGCCCAAAGCCAAGTCGGCCGACGTGGCCGCCAACTGACGCGAGGGAGTGAATTCCATGCCCAGCCTACGCAAGATCAAGACCCCCGTGGTCGCCCGCATCGGCCTGACCATCGCCGTGCTCGGCGCCCTGTTCGGTGGCGAGAGCGCCACCTATGCCGCCGACCTGATGCCGCCACCGGGCTACTTCTCCGCCGTTGGTGACAAGGGCAGCAAGAAGGACGCCGACAGCTGCCCCACCGCGCCGACGCCGTACACCGGCAGCCTGCAGTTCACCAGCAAGTACAAGGGCTCGGACTCGGCGCGCTCGACGCTGAACGCAGACGCGGAGAAAGAGTTCCGCAGCCAGATCAAGGACATCACCGACATGGAGCGCGGCGCCACCAAGCTCATCACCCAGTACATGCGCAGCGGCAACAAGGGCGACCTGGACTGCGCGATGAGCTGGCTGGATTCGTGGGCGAAGGCCGGTGCGCTGGAAAGCAGCGACTACAACCACACCGGCAAGTCCATGCGCAAATGGGCGCTGGGCAGCCTGTCCTCCTCCTACATGCGCCTGAAATTCTCCAGCAGCCGTCCGCTGGCCTCCTATGGCGAGCAGTCGAAGGAGATCGAGAACTGGTTCAGCACCCTGGGCAGCCAGGTGGTGCGCGACTGGAGCGACCTGCCGCTGAAGAAGATCAACAACCACTCCTACTGGGCCGCCTGGTCGGTGATGTCCACCGCCGTGGTGACCAACCGCCGCGACCTGTTCGACTGGTCTGTGCAGGAGTTCAAGGTCGCCGCCAACCAGGTGGACAACGACGGCTACCTGCCCAACGAACTCAAGCGCCGCCAGCGCGCCCTGTCGTACCACAACTACTCGCTGCCGCCGCTGACCATGATCGCCGCCTTCGCCCAGGTGAACGGCGTCGACCTGCGCCAGGAAAACAACGGCGCCCTGCAGCGCCTGGCCAACCGCGTGATGCAAGGCGTGGACGACCAGGACGCGTTCGACGAGAAGACCGGCAACGACCAGGACATGGGCGACCTGAAGGAGAACAGCAAGTTCGCCTGGCTGGAACCCTACTGCGCGCTCTACAGCTGCGCGCCGAAGACCCAGGACTGGAAGAGGAAGATGGAGCCGTTCAACAGCTTCCGCCTGGGGGGTGAAGTGACCAAGGTTTTCAACCGTCAGGGGGCGGGGAGCTGAAGCGGCGCCCGTCTCCTTGAGAAACCACGGCGGATAACGCTTCGCGTTATTCGCCCTACCAGAGCAGAACGGCAACCAGCGAAACACCGAGCCATCCGGCAACGCCGGACGGCCCCCTCTCCCCCCGGGAGAGGGCTGGGGTGAGGGCAAGCCCTCGCTCCGAAGCAACCGCAACACCACCCGACCCACGCGATAAAGACGCGGGCGGGCGCAACAGATTGAGCACCACATGGGGAGGAATTGGCGGGTTGCCCCGGCCTTTCCTCAAGGCGTCGAACAGACGCCGGAAGGTCCGGAGCCACTCAAGGTTTGAAGCTCCAGAGAGAGACGCGGAATGGTCTTTTCTTCCAACGTGTTCCTGTTCCTGTTCCTGCCGGTCTTCCTCGGCCTGTACTACCTGAGCGGGAACCGCTACCGGAACCTCCTGTTGCTGGTCGCCAGCTACATCTTCTACGCCTGGTGGCGGGTGGATTTCCTCCTGCTGTTCGCCGGCGTCACCGTCTTCAACTACTGGATCGGCCTGCGCATCGGCGCCGCCGGCGTACGCACCAAGGCCGCCCAGCGCTGGCTGCTGCTCGGCGTAGTGGTCGACCTCTGCGTGCTGGGCTACTTCAAGTACGCCAACTTCGGCGTCGAGAGCCTCAACGAGATCATCACCTCGTTCGGCATGCAGCCCTTCGTGCTGACCCACATCCTGCTGCCCATCGGCATCAGCTTCTACACCTTCGAATCGATCAGCTACATCATCGACGTGTACCGCGGCGATACCCCGGCCACGCACAACCTGATCGACTTCGCGGCGTTCGTGGCGATCTTCCCGCACCTGATCGCTGGCCCCGTGCTGCGCTTCAAGGACCTGGTCGACCAGTTCAACCACCGCACCCACACCGTCGACAAGTTCGCCGAAGGCTGCACCCGCTTCATGCAGGGCTTCGTCAAGAAGGTGTTCATCGCCGACACCCTGGCGGCGGTGGCCGACCACTGTTTCGCCCTGCAGGACCCGACCACCGGCGATGCCTGGCTCGGCGCGCTGGCCTACACCGCGCAGCTGTACTTCGACTTCTCCGGCTACAGCGACATGGCCATCGGCCTCGGCCTGATGATGGGCTTCCGCTTCATGGAGAACTTCAACCAGCCCTACATCAGCCAGTCCATCACCGAGTTCTGGCGGCGCTGGCACATCAGCCTCTCCACCTGGCTGCGCGACTACCTGTACATCAGCCTGGGCGGTAACCGCGGCACCACCTTCCAGACCTACCGCAACCTGATCCTCACCATGCTGCTGGGCGGCCTGTGGCACGGCGCCAACGTCACCTACATCATCTGGGGCGCCTGGCATGGCGTGTGGCTGGCCATCGAGCGCGCCCTGGGCGTGAATGCCGCGCCGCGCGTGCTCAATCCGCTGAAGTGGGTGTTCACCTTCCTGCTGGTGATCGTCGGCTGGGTGATCTTCCGCGCCGAGAACCTGCACGTGGCCTGGCGCATGTACGAAGCCATGTTCAGCTTCGGTGACTGGAAGCTCTCCGAGCTCAACCGCGCCAGCCTCACCGGCCTGCAGGTCGGCACCCTGGTGATCGCCTACCTCGTGCTCGCCTTCTTCGGCCTGCGCCAGTTCTACAACCAGCCGATGCAGAGCAAGGCACCCAAGGCCGCCGCGAAGACCGAACAGGTTGACGCCGACGGCCCGGCCAGCGCCCAGCCGCGCACCCCGGCCATGGCCCAGCAGGACCCGGCTGCGATCGCTTACTCACCCAGCGGCGCCGCCGTCTACCAGCAGCACTGGATGACCCAGCTGCCAGTGCTGGCCACCCGCGTCGCCCTGCTCCTGCTGTTCGCCGCCTCGGTGCTCAAGCTCTCGGCGCAGAGCTACTCGCCGTTCCTCTACTTCCAGTTCTGAGCGAGGCAATCATGTCAGTAGAAACCATGTCCGTAGAAGCCAAGAGAATCGCCAGGCCCCTGCAGTACGCCTACATCGCCGCCTTCGGCGGGATGCTGCTGGGCCTCGCCGGCTGGTCGCTGAAGGCCTTCCCCAGCTTCTCCGCCGCCGAGGGCACTACCGTGCTCAACGGCAAGCTGGCCCACGCCTTCGAAGGCCACTACGACGACGAATTCCCCATCAAGCGCCTGGGCACCAACCTCTGGGCCGCGCTGGACTACACCGTCTTCGACGAAGGCCGCCCCGGCGTGGTGATCGGCAAGGACGGCTGGCTGTTCACCGACGAAGAATTCAAGCCCGCCCCCACTCAGCAGCAGCTCGACGACAACTGGGCGCTGGTGCGCGGCGTACAGCAGGAGCTGGAGCGCCGCGGCGTGAAGCTGGTGCTGGCGATCATCCCGGCCAAGACCCGCCTCTACCCCGAATACGTCGGCAAGGAGCAACCGGCTGCCCTGCACGCCTCGCTCTACACCGACTTCCTGCAGCGCGCCCGCCAGGCCGGCATGGCCGCGCCCGAGCTGCTGGAGACGATGGAAAAGGCCAAGGACAACGGTCAGGTCTTCCTGCGCACCGACACCCACTGGACCCCACTGGGCGCCGAAGCCGTGGCCCAGCGCCTGGGCGAAAGCATCCGCGCCGGCCAGGGTGCCGACCTGCCGACCCAGAGCTTCGTCACCGAAGCCGGCAAGAGCGGCGCGCACAAGGGCGACCTGCTGACCTTCCTGCCCCTGGACCCGCTGTTCACCAACCTGCTGCCGGAAGAAGACCAGCTGCAGCAGCGCCAGACCCACCCGGCCGAGGACGCTGCCGGCTCCGCTGACAACAGCGGTGGCGGCGACCTGTTCGGCGACAGCGCCCAGCCGCAGGTCGCCCTGGTCGGCACCAGCTACAGCGCCAATGCGCGCTGGAACTTCGCCGGCGCCCTCAAGCAGGCGCTCTCGGCGGATGTCATCAACTACGCCAAGGAGGGCAAGGGCCCCCTGGAACCGATGCTCGAACTCCTGCAGGACGAAGGCTTCAAGCAGAAGCCGGCGAAACTGCTGGTCTGGGAATTCCCCGAACGCTACCTGCCGATGCACAGCGACCTGAGCCAGTTCAACCAGGACTGGGTGGCGCAACTGCGGGCAGCGGGTAGCCGCGACGAACGCCTGGCTTCCAACCAGGCCGCAGCGCACTGATTCCACGAACCCACGGCGCACCGAGCGCTGAACGGGGCACCAACCGTGCCCACAAGAGAAAGTAGACGGAGGTACACCCCATGAACCGACTGAGCATGAACCGACTGAGCATTCGCACCCTGAAGTCGTCCGCCCTCGCACTGGCCCTGGGCGCCGCATCCTTCGGCGCCTTCGCTGGCGGTGAAGGCGCGCTGTACGGCCCGCAGGCTCCCAAGGGCTCCACCTTCGTGCGGGCCTACAACGCCGGCAGCGGCGAGCTGTCCGTCAGCGTCGGCAACGCCACCCTCAACGACATCTCGCCACTGGGCTCCAGCGACTTCAAGTTCCTCCCACCGGGTAACTACACCGCCAAGGTCGGTACCCAGAGCCTGCCGGTGAAACTCGATCCGGACGCCTACTACACCCTCGTCAGCCAGCCCGGCGGCCAGCCGCGCCTGGTGCCCGAGCCGCCGTTCAAGAACAAGCAGAAGGCCCTCGTCCGCGTCCAGAACCTCAGCGGCAAGGCCCTCACCCTGAAGACCGCCGACGGCAAGACTGAAGTGGTCAGCAACGTCGCCCCACAGAGCCACGGCGACCGCGAGATCAACCCGGTGAAAGTGAACCTGGCGCTGTTCGACGGCGCGAAGAAGGTCAGCGACCTCAAGCCCGTCACCCTCGAACGCGGCGAAGTGGTCTGCCTTTACGTCACCGGCGACAGCGGCAAGCTGAACCCGGTGTGGGTCAAGCGCCCGGTCAAGGCGGACTGATCCATGCGCCGGCGGATGCTGCACTGCCACTCCCATCCGGAGTGCGGACGAGGCGCCACACCTCCCGCCGGCACGAACTGCCTGCCCTTCCCTCGGGGAGGGTCCTGGGGCGCACCGGCAACTGACGCGCCCCGCTCCACCCAGAACAACAAGACCGGCCCAGCACCGGCAGAAGAACCCGTGCACCGCAATGACGGCATGCACAGGAGAGGTCACCCAAACCGCACGCCGGCCCGCATGACGTGGTCCGGCCAACAGAACGCAAACGCTTTAGGAGAAATCCGATGATCCCAGTAATCCTTTCCGGTGGTAGCGGCTCGCGACTCTGGCCTCTTTCGCGCAAACAGTATCCCAAGCAGTTCCTGGCCCTGACCGGCGAACACACCCTGTTCCAGCAGACCCTGGAGCGCCTGGTGTTCGAAGGCATGGAGCCGCCGGTGGTGGTGAGCAACCAGGAACACCGTTTCATCGTCCAGGAACAGCTCGAAGCGCTGAGCCTGAAGACCCAGTCGATCCTGCTCGAGCCCTTTGGCCGCAACACCGCCCCCGCGGTCGCCATCGCCGCCATGAAGCTCATGGCCGAAGGCCGTGACGAACTGCTGCTGATCCTCCCGGCCGACCACGTGATCGAAGACCAGCGCGCCTTCCAGCGCGCCCTGGCACTGGCCACCAACGCCGCCGAAAAGGGCGAGATGGTGCTCTTCGGCGTCCCCGCCGACCGCCCGGAAACCGGCTACGGCTACATCAAGTCCGGCGACGAGCGCGGCTTGCCGGATGGCGTCATCCGCGTCGAGCGCTTCGTCGAGAAGCCCGATGAAGCCCGCGCCCAGCAGTTCGTCGAGGAAGGCGGCTACTTCTGGAACAGCGGCATGTTCCTGTTCCGCGCCAGCCGCTTCCTGGAAGAACTGAAGAAGCACGACGCCGACATCTACGACACCTGCCTGCTGGCACTTGAGCGTAGCCAGCACGACGGTGAGCTGATCAACATCGACGCCGCCACCTTCGAGTGCTGCCCGGACAACTCCATCGACTACGCCGTGATGGAAAAGACCCGCCGCGCCTGCGTGGTGCCCCTGGCTGCTGGCTGGAATGACGTGGGCAGCTGGTCCTCGATCTGGGAAGTGCACGAAAAGGACGCCAACGGCAACGTCACCATGGGCGACGTGGTGGTGCATGACAGCCACAACTGCCTGGTGCACGGCAACGGCAAGCTGGTCTCCGTGGTCGGTCTGGAGGACATCGTGGTGGTCGAGACCAAGGACGCCATGATGATCGCCCACAAGGACCGCGTGCAGGACGTCAAGAAGGTGGTCAACCAGCTCGACGCCGCCGGCCGCAGCGAGACCCAGAATCACTGCCAGGTCTACCGCCCGTGGGGCTCCTACGACTCGGTGGACATGGGCGGCCGCTTCCAGGTCAAGCACATCACCGTCAAGCCGGGCGCACGCCTGTCGCTGCAGATGCACCACCACCGCGCCGAGCACTGGATCGTCGTCTCCGGTACCGCCCAGGTAACCTGTGACGACAACACCTTCCTGCTCACCGAGAACCAGTCCACCTACATCCCGATCGCCTCGGTCCACCGCCTGGCCAACCCGGGCAAGATCCCGCTGGAGATCATCGAAGTGCAATCGGGCAGCTACCTGGGCGAAGACGACATCGAGCGCCTGGAAGACGTCTACGGCCGTACCACCGAGAACGTGGAGCTGCGCGCCGTCGTGCGCTGATTCCACGCGAGGATCCGGCGCTTCCCCCATCGGCGCCAATGCCCCCGCACCTTTCGGTGCGGGGGCTTTTTTATGCCTGAATGCGTAGGGCGCATAACCCGGAACGGGTTATCCGCCGAACTGGCGGATAACGCCTGCGGCGTTATGCGCCCTACACGCTGCCCGGACCCTCGGGGTGCTCCAGCCGGCCAATCACCGTCAGATCATCGAACGGCACCCACAACCGCCCGTGCCACTCCAGCACGCCCAGATGCTGATCGGCCCAGCACAGTTGCCGCTCCCTGGGCCCCAACGCGGGATGCTCCGCGCTGCGCAACGCTGGCACGACCTGTCGATTGAGCCAGTGGCGAATGCTGCGGTTCTCCGGATGGAAGTGAAAGATCAGCGCGGCATAGGCGCCGGACTCGCTGACCAGCAGCGCCTTTTCGTAGTCGCCGCAGCTGTCGCGTATCCAGCAGCTCTGCAGTTGATCGGCATCGAGGCTGTTGTGCAGTCGCTCGTCCAGCGGCCGGTTGATCAACCGGCCCAGGTCGCTGACGCAGAACCAGGGCTCGTCATCGAGCAGAAACGCCCGCAACTGGCGGCGGTGACGGATGAAGGTGGTGGGGATGAGGATTTCGTTATCCATGACGGGCCTCCGGGTGGCGAAGGTCCGACTCAGTGACGAAAGTGGTCATTCGAAGCATGGTGAATCTCCAAGTAACTGTTCATTGTCACCCCCTGTTCAGTAGGGGCGATCGGGTACCTGAACACCGCACTTGGAACGGCCCGCAGCTTTCCCCTTTCGGGTCTTGTATGACTGCGCGCTACCCGACCATAGCAAAGCTACGGATCAGCAAAGACCGCAAAATCTGTCGGGAGCGGCACGCCGCCAAGTACAGTGTGTTCAGCACCGAGCGCAAAGGTACTGAGTCGACTTGGCCGCTGTTAGATCTCCTGAGGCGGATTGGGATGATACGGAAAATTCACACGCGAAATGGCGGTACTGCTTCATAGGAATGCATGCTGATCGCAAAATTGGCGTACCAAAAATCTGTAGGAGCGGGCCATGCCCGCGATCCGTCGGCAGGGCCGACGTTTTCTTTTGCTCTGGTGTTGCAGGTCTGCTGCTTCCGCTTGGGCACTTCTGCGCCGCTTCGGCGTACGCGCGGACTCTGGATTTCGCCCGCTTCGGGCGACCCACTTTGGCAAACGACCCAAAGTGGGCAAAGGTCTCGCCCCTGCCATCCGGCTTTTCGCTTCGCGAAAAGTACCCTCGGTTCCTCGGAGTTCCAGGGGCCCGCGTTGACGGGCCATCCCTGTCCCGGCAACGCACTCGCGACATCCATGTCGCTCGGCCCCTGAAACTCCGATCACCTTCGGCCTCCTGAAAGGGGCACTTCGGCGCGTGCGGTTGTTTCGCTGGAAGACCTCAAGAGCCAAAGCCAAAGCTGTGGTGTTGAGGGCTTTCGCAGGATGGGTGGAGCTTGCGATACCCGTGCTGCCCCCACAGCAATCGATGGGTATCGCTGCGCTCCACGCCATCCTACGTTTGTGCTTCGCCGTGGGTTCGGTGGGGATGGGTCCAATCGCGGACAAGGTCCGCTCCTACGAAAAGCGGGTACGTCGGCGCGGGGATGGTTCGCGAGCAAGCTCGCTCCTACGAAGACCCGAATATCCCAACCTCCCGCCCCCGGCTTTGGCTTTGGCACCTGAGGTCTTCCAGTGAAATATCCGCGCACTCCGACTGCCCCGTTCAGGAGGCCTCGTTGAAGTGGAGTTTCAGGGGTTGAGCGACATGGATGTCGCGAGAGCTGCGATGGGCCAGGGATGGCCCTTCGCAGCGGGCCCCTGAAACTTCGCTTCAACGAGGGTATTTTTCGCCTAGGCGAAAAACCGGATGATTGGGGTAAGACCTTTGGTTACTTTGGGGCGTTTGCCAAAGTAACTCGCCCGAGGGGGCGAAACACGAAGTCCGCGCGCACGTCGAAGCGACGCAGTAATACCCAAGCCAACGCAGCCATACAGGACCAACATCGGAGCAAAAGAAAACGTCGGCCCTGCCGACGGATCGCGGGCATGGCCCGCTCCTACAGGGGAGCTCCGGTGCTGGGCGGTTCGCGAGCAAGCTCGCTCCTACAAGAGCCGCGCTACATCAACCCGCCCCACCCCGCCGCCTGCTAAGGTAATGCTCGATACCCCGCGCGGAGCGCTCCATGCTGTACGGCATCCTGCTGATCGTCACCTGGATCATCCTGCTGATCCGCTACCCCTCCCGCGCCCTGCCGATCTCCGGCGCCGGGCTGGTCGGGCTGGCCTCGGTGATCGCCATCGCCATCTGGCAGGACAACAGCGACGCCCGCCAGCTCCAGCACCTGGAACTGCGCATCGCCTACCAGCCCGAGCAGTGCCAGCCCGGCCGCCCGCTGGCCGTCAGCCTGAAGAACGGCTCCTCGCGTCCGCTGCTGGAACTGCGCTGGAAAGTCGCCGCCTACCGCCCCGGCGACACCACCGACCTTGCCGAAAACCTCTACGAAGCCCCGCGCTACCGTGGCCCCGGCGCCCTGCTCGCCGGTGACAGCTGGAGCGACTGCCTGCCGCTGCCGCCGCTGCGCCCCGGCTACCGCGCCAGCACCCTGGAATTCCGCGCCGAGCGGGTGAGCGGCCGTTTCGGCAACTGATTCACCTGCCCCGCACAATCCGGTACGGTAGTCCGCGCTCATAGCCCAAAGGACTGCCAGACCATGCCCCAACCCGTCGCCCTCATCACCGGTTGCTCCAGCGGTATCGGCCGCGCCCTCGCCGATGCCTTCCAGGCCGCCGGCTACCAGGTCTGGGCCACCGCCCGCCGGGATGAAGACGTCGCCGCACTCGGCCAGGCGGGATTGCGTGGCGTGCTGCTGGACGTCAACGACGAACCCGCCGTGGAGCGCCTCGCCGAACTACTGCAGAGTGAAGCCGGCGGCCTCGATGTGCTGATCAACAACGCCGGCTACGGCGCCATGGGCCCGCTGCTGGACGGCGGCAGCCAGGCGATCCGCCGGCAGTTCGAAACCAACGTGTTCGCCGTGGTCGGCGTCACCCGCGCACTGTTCCCGGCGCTGCGGGCGCGGCGCGGGCTGGTGGTGAATATCGGCAGCGTGTCCGGAGTGCTGGTCACACCCTTCGCCGGCGCCTACTGCGCATCGAAAGCGGCGGTGCACGCGCTCAACGACGCTCTGCGCCTGGAGCTGGCCCCCTTCGGCATCGAGGTGATGGAAGTGCAGCCCGGCGCCATCGCCTCCAACTTCGGCGCCAACGCCAGCCGCGAGATGGCCGCGGTAGTCAGCGAAGACTCCGCCTGGTGGCCGCTGCGCCAGTTCATCCAGGCACGCGCCGCGGCCTCCCAGGACAAACCCACGCCCGCCGGCGACTTCGCCCGCGAACTGCTGGCCGCCGCGCAAAAGTCCCCGCGCCCGCGCCTGCTGCGCATCGGCAACGGCAGCCGGGCCCTGCCGCTGCTCTCGCGCTGGCTGCCCACCGGCCTGCTGGACAAGGTGCTGAAGAAGCGCTTCGGCCTCGACGGGCAACTCTGATGACCTACCAGGTCCGCTACCTCGCTCTCGCCGGCATCCTCGCCGCCTTCTTCCTCAACGTGGTGGCGCGCGGGCTGCTGCGGGTCGGCGGTGTACCGGCGACTTTGCTGGTGGCCGCGGTAATCGCCGCCGCCATGGCCTTCTGGTTCGCCCGCCGGCACCAGCGGCTGGCGGAAACCGGCGAGCGCTGGCGGCTGACTGCGCTGTACGGCGGTGGGCTGGCAGTGCTCTACGCCATCCTCGTCGGCATGGCCGCGTGGAAGAACACCCCGAGCCCGGCAGCGCTGCTGATCTACGCGCTGAACTACCTGTGCTACCCGCTGTGCGTCTGGTGGTTCTTCCGCCCCGGCGTGCTCGATCGCTTCCTGCCAAGCGGCTCACGCTGACAGGTATTCACGCTTTCTTCACCTGCTTTTCATCCGGGCACAACCGGCCTCTCCCTAAGGTAGCGCGACCTTAGAGGAGTCCCCATGTCCCTGCCTTCGATTCTCCGTGGCGCCATCGCCGCCGCTCTCCTGACCTTCGGCCCGCTTGCCCTGGCGGCCGGCGAGACGCCGGTCGACTGGGCCAAGCCAGTGGACAAGTCGTTCAACCTCTACCAGATGTCGCCGACCCTCTACCGCAGCGCCCTGCCCGGCAGCGCCGACCTGCCCGAGCTGCAGCGCCTGCAGGTGAAGACCGTGGTGAGCTTCATCAAGGACGACGACCGCGAGTGGATCGGCCAGCACGACATGCAGGCGGTGAGCTTCCCGACCCACGCCGACCGCGTCGACGACGCCGACGTGCTGAAGGTTCTGCGCATCCTGCAGAGTGCCGAGCAGAACGGCCCGGTACTGATGCACTGCAAGCACGGGCGTGACCGCACCGGCCTGTTCGCCGCCATGTACCGCACGGTGATCCAGGGCTGGAGCAAGGAAAACGCGCTCAAGGAGATGGTCCAGGGCGGCTACGGCGCCGAAGACGACATGACCGACGCCATCGCCTACGTGCAGAAGGCCGACATCGGCAAGCTGCAACAGGCCCTGGCCAGCGGCGAGTGCAGCACCTCGGCCTTCGCCGGCTGTCAGCTCAAGGGCTGGCTGGCGGACACCTTCGGCGAGGAACGCCCGCCACACCCGGCGCACTGATTGGCGTATCTGTCACACCGTCATGGCGAGAGTGCGCTAACGTGGGCGCATTCCCACCGTTTCACAGGCACGCCATGACCAGCTCCCGCTTCAGCGCCGTCACCCACACCCGCTACATCGACCATGCCGGCCTGGATGCCTTCTGCGCCGACTACGACGGCTTCCTGCTTGACCTCTGGGGCGTGCTGATCGACGGTGTCGAGGTGTTCCCCGGCGCCCTCGACTGGCTCGCCCGCCGCGCTGCCGAAGGCAAGCCGGTGTGGTTCCTCAGCAACGCCTCACGCAGCGTCCCGGAAATGGCCGACACCCTGGTGCGGCTGGGTGTCTCCCGCGAGCTGTTCGCCGGCATCACCACTTCCGGCCAGTTGGCCATCGACGCCTTCACCCATGAGCGGGACTTCCAGCGCGGCGGCATCTACACCGTCGGCGTTGGCGATGCGCTGACCACCTGGCCGGCGGAGATCCGCGAGCGCTTCTGTGACGATATCCATGCCGCTTCGCTGATCCTCGGAGTCGGCAGCTTCCCGCAGGATGAACTGGAAGAGCGCTTCGCCCCGTTGCGCGGCGCCACCGACAAACCCTTCCTCTGCGCCAACCCGGACCGCGTGGTGGTGTCCGGCGGCAAGACGGTGTTCGGCGCCGGTCGCCTGGCCGAAGCCTTCGCCGAGGAAGGCGGCAGCGTGCACTGGTACGGCAAGCCCGATCCGTCGGCCTTCCGCATCGCCCAGCGGCAGCTGGAAGCGCGCGGCGCGAAGCACATCCTGTTCGTTGGCGATTCGCTGGTGACCGACGTGCCCGGCGCGCTGGCCGCGCGTATCGATACCCTGTGGCTGGCGTCCACCGGCATCCATCGCCAGGCGCTGGGCGTGCCCTTCAACGGCGAACTGGACCCGGAGAAAACCAACGCGCTGCTCGATGGCTACCCGGTTCGTCCGCACTTTGCTGCGCCAGGGTTGATCTGACGGCCTGCCCCGACCCAGGCAAGAACATCGACTACAGGCCGCACCGAGGGTGGCGCGCCCCCGCCTCCGGGATTGCTCGTGACCGATTCCGCCCGTTGGATTCGGATGGGAACCGGCCACGGTGGGAAGTCAGTCGATGGCCGAGGTGGGCAGTGCGGAGACCTTGGGTTTTGCACCCAGTCGCGCGAGCAGATTGAGCAGCGCCACCTCCCCCGCCAGCAGGATGCCGCCACCGATCAGGATCAGCCCGCTGATTGCCAGCGGCGGCTCGGCCAGGTGGGTCGCCAGGGCGACGGTGAGGAAGACAAAGGCGCTGTGATTGATGAACAACGGCGCGAACAGACCACCGCAGAAAATGATGTAGACACCGACGAACAGGACGATGCCCGTCGCCAGGATCGGGTCCATGAGCGCCTTGAGCAGGCCGATGGCGACGACGATGCCCCACGCCAGCCAGACGCCGGTCACCGCCCCGCAGAGAATGCCGGGTATGCGCTGGGTGTCCTTGTTATAGACGCTGAACAGGATGGCGCAGAAGAACGGCGCCCAGATCGCCTTGAAGCCCAGGATCACCCCGACGATCGCGACACCGACCACCCAGGCCACCAGGACGGCGGCATCGAAGAAAACCTTGGGACGGATTTGTGGCGTTTGCTCACTCATGACCTTACCTCTCCTTAGTCTTTGTTCTTATGTCATTTTCAACCGCCGCATCGAGCGGCACAGCGAGACTGCGCGGTCCAGCCTAATGGTCCAGAACGGGTCGACAATCGCTCGAACGAACTACTGCGCCACAATACGAATAGCCCCGTGAAGCCGGCCGGTTGTTCGCACCTTTGCTCGGCCCCACAGGTCTCAAGCAGCAAAGCCCTGTGGGAGTACCCGCATGCAACTGATCGATCTGCTGCAATGGCCCGCCATGCTGGTCACCGTCCTCGCCGCCTGGCTGGTCGGCTCGCGCGAGCGCAAACGGCGCAAGATCGGCTTCTGGGTCTTTCTCGCCAGCAATGCGCTGTGGATCGCCTGGGGCATTCCTGCCAAGGCCTATGCGCTGGTTCTGCTGCAGCTGTGCCTGGCGGCGATGAACATTCGCGGCAGCTACAAGAATCGCCAGCGCGGTGACGCCTGACGGATTGCAGCGAAGACTCCGATAAGCCCTTGGGAAGTCGCCCGCTGTTCGCCGGCCGGCGCCATTGCTCGAATGCCCCACCACTCTCCAGGTAGAGCACCCATGGCATTTCCCGTGAAACTCCTCCAGGGCATTCGCCCCATCACCCGCAAAGGCGCACTGCGCGACGCGCTGGCTGGCGTCTCGCTGGCGGCGATGGACATCCCCCAGCTGCTCGGTTATGCGCGCATCGCTGGCATGCCGGCAGTCACCGGGCTCTACACCGCGCTGCTGCCGCTGCTGGCCTTCGCCTTCTTCGGCGCCTCGCGGCATCTGGTGGTGGCGGCGGATTCGGCCACCGCTACCATCTTCTCCAGCCAGTTGTCCGGCATGGCCAGCTTCGGCAGCCCGCAGTACGTCGCCCTCGCCGGCACCGTGGCGCTGCTCACGGCTGCGCTGCTGTTGATTGCACGTCTGCTGCGGCTGGGCTTTCTCGCCGACTTCCTGTCGCGCACGGCGCTGACCGGCTTCCTTGCCGGCGTCGGTGTGCAAGTGGCGCTGGCCATGAGCGGCGATCTGCTGGGGCTCACGGTCGCCGCCCCCAGCTCGCTGGGCAAGCTGCTGTACGTGCTCGGCCACCTGCCGCAGGTCCACCTGCTCACCGCCGCACTGGCCCTGCCTTTGCTGCTGGTGCTGTTCGCCGCCAAGCGCTGGGCACCGCAACTGCCCATCCCGCTGCTGATGCTGGTCGGCTGTATCGCCGCCAGCGCACTGTTCGACTTCGCCGGCAAGGGCATCCAGGTGCTCGGCCCGGTGGCCGGAGGGCTGCCTTCGCTGACCCTGCCCCGACTTGGCTGGCAGGACATCGTCGCCCTGCTGCCGATCGCCGGCGCCTGTTTCGTCATGATCATCGCCCAGAGCTCTGCCGCCAGCCGGGTCTACGCCGACCGCCACCATGAGCACGATGACCAGAACGCCAATATCCTCGGCCTGTCGGCGGCCAACGCGGCGGCGGCCTTCAGCGGCACCTTCGTGGTCAACGGCAGCCCTACCCAGACCGCCATGGCCGAGCAGGCCGGCGCGCGCAGCCAGGTCGCCCAGTTGGGCTTTGTGGTCGTGGTGGCGCTGGTGCTGCTGTTCCTCTGCCAGTGGCTGCAGTACCTGCCGCATTGCGTGCTGGCGGCGGTAGTGCTGTCGATCGCCGTCGGGCTGGTAGACGTGAAGACCCTGCGCGCCATGCGCCGGGAAAGCCCGGTGGAGTTCCGCATGGCGCTGATCACCGCCGCCACCGCGGTGGCGGTGGGAGTGGAACAGGGCATCCTGCTGGCCGTGGCGCTGTCGATGCTGCATCACGTGCGCCACAGCTACCGCCCACACACGCAGATGCTGGTGCCGGACGCCAGCGGCCGCTGGGACCCCACGGACGTGCAGCCGGGCCTGGAAACCGCACCGGGGCTGATCGTTTTCCGCTTCGGCGCCGATCTGTTCTATGCCAACGACACCTTCTTCGCCAGCCAGGTCTCGCAGCTGGTCGCTCTGGCTCCCACCGGGTTGCGCTGGTTCATCGTCGATGCTGGCGCCATCACCAGCCTGGACTATTCGGCGGCCCGGACGCTGCTGGAGCTGTACCAGAACCTCTCGCGGCAAGGCGTGCAAATGGTATTCGGACGGGTCAACAGCTACCTGCGCGCCGACATGGCGCGGCACGGCATCGACCAGGTCGTCGAGGCTCGCTATCTGCTGTCGACACTGCATGAGGCGCTGGCGGTGGCGGGCATAGCACCGCGGCCTCAAGCCAATGGCGAGGCATGACAAATCGGGGGCAAGCGCAAGTTGCTCTGCCCACTCAGGCTTGCGCAGCCCTCACCCCAACCCTCTCCCGGAGGGAGAGGGGGCCGATTGTGCCGAGAGTCGATCGGCGCTAGCCGGCTGCATGAGTAGCCGCAGAATTGCACCGGGGTTTCTGCCTGCACGGACTGGGTTGGGGTGAGGGTAGCCCCAGGCAGCGAACGTCCGCGGAACACCCTTCAAACGAAAACGGGAGCCGAAGCTCCCGTTTCATTCATCCCATCAGCTCACTGCGCCGCCGCAGCCGCGCCGTCGGAGTGTTCCGCGTTGCGGCTCTGCGGGTTGACGATCACGGTGGCGGTGATGCCTGCCGCCAGCAGCACGCCTTCGGGCACGTCGTCGATATGGATGCGCACCGGCACGCGCTGGGCCAGGCGCACCCAGTTGAAGGTCGGGTTGACGTCGGCCACCAGCTCGCGGCTTTCCGGGTTGTCGCGGTCGTAGATGGCGCGGGCGATGCTCTCGACATGGCCCTTCAGGCGCTCGCCGCTCATCAGTTGCAGCTCGGCCGGGTCACCGACACGGATGTGCGGCAGCTTGGTCTCTTCGAAGTAGCCGTAGATCCAGTAGGAGTTCTCGTCGACTACGGCCATCTTCGCCTCGCCGACGCGGGCGTAGTCGCCACGGTGCACGTTGAGGTTGGTCACGTAGCCGTCCACCGAGGCGCGCACCTGGGTGCGTTCCAGGTTCAGCTTGGCGGCGTCCAGCGCGGCCAGAGCCTGCTGGTAGTCGGCCTCGGAGGCGGCGGCGGTGTTGCTGGCGTCGTCCAGGCTCTCGCGGGAGACGACTTCCTCGTCCATGGCACGGCGGCGCTTGGCGTTGAGCAGGCGCATCTGCAGGGTGGCCTTGCGCGAGTCGACCAGGGCCTGGGCCTGCTTCACGGCGATCTGGTAGTGGTCCGGGTCGATCTGCATCAGCAGGTCGCCCTTCTTCACCTGCTGGTTGTCGCGCACCGGCACGTCGACCACCACGCCGGAGACGTCGGCGGCGACGTTGATGATGTCGGCGCGCACCCGGCCGTCGCGGGTCCAGGGCGTATCCATGTAGTTCACCCAGAGGGCGCGGCCGATCAACGCGGCGACCGCCAGGATGATCAGGGTCGCCAGCAGGCTGATGATGGATTTGAGAGTCATGGGTGCACGCTCGTTACTTGTAGATAGTGAGAGACAGGCCGCCGAACAGGCAGGCGAACAGGCACACGCGGAACAGCGCCGGGTGCCAGGTGAAGCGGTACAGGCCGATGGAGGCGAAGATGCGGTCGATGCCCCAGCTGATCAGTGCGGCGACGAGGAACATCAGGGTCAGGGTCGGCATGTAGACCCCGTGGAACGCGATCTCGCGGGGCAGGTCAGGCAACATGGGTCGATCTTCCAGAAGAGGTTTCGCCATCGCGCAGCGGCGACTGCGGGTCGAGCAGGCTGCTGCGGATGAAGTGCAGGTAGCTGAGCACGCGGCGCAGCGGCGAGCTTTCGAAGTCCGGGGCGCGAGGCTCGTCGGTGGTCTTGACGCAGTCGATGGCCTGCTCCACGGCGGCCAGGGCGCGCTCGCGGTTGGCCTCGCACGGCTTGACGAACAGGCGGATCAGCGCGCGGCCCATGGCGCGAATCGACTGCCGCCAGGGCGACGACTGCGCATAGCAGGGCTCGTTCGGCAGGTTCTCCTGCTCGACGCGCAACTCAATGATCGAATGGCCGATCTCCAGCACCACGAAGGTCCAGCGCAGCAGGCGGCGTTGCATCTGCGGGCTGCGCGCGGCGACGCCGTATGCCTGGTTGAGCAGGTCGCGGGTGCCGCTCTCGAAGGACGAGACGAGGCCGTCGAGCTTGCCGCTGATGGCTTCCACCACACGCAGGCGCAGGTCCTTCTCCAGGCGGCGCCACAGCCAGGCGCTGGTCGGCGGCATGATCACCGCGGCGACCACGGCCGCCAGACTCTGCGAGATCACCAGGGCGATGTACTCGTTGAGCATGCGGCCCGGATCGTAGACGGTGAGGTTCGCCGGGATCGCGCCGAAGCTGAAGAACACCAGCAGGCCCAGGCCGTAGCCGGCGTACTTGGGCTTGATCGAGAAGAACGCGCCCACCGCGAACACCGGCGCCAGGGCAAAGGCCAGCAGCGGGAAACCGTCCAGGTGCGGGAACACGAAGAAGGTTTCCGAGAAGCCGAGGATGGCCGCGAAGAAAGTGCCCACGGCCATCTGCATGGCCATCTTTGCCGGGTCCGGCGCGGCCGACACCAGCGCGGCGACGGCGGCGGCGTTGAGCACGAAGGTGCTGCCACTGGGCCAGGCGGTCTCGATCCAGAAGATGCCGAACACCAGCACCATCAGTGCGGTACGCCCACCGGCCACCAGCGAGGCGACCAGGTTGGCCTTGGGCGAGAAGCCGTGCTTCCAGTTCTCCCGCTCGTGCTTGTGCGCGGCCAGGGAGGCGTGGGTCAGGGCGTAGTTGTAGAGGTCGTCGGCCAGGCGGTAGAGCAGCTCGCCGGCGGTGTTGTAGTCCAGCAGCGCGGACGGCTCGTCCTGCTCATCCAGCAGTTGCGCGCGGCCAGAGCGGATGCGTTGCATCATCCGCGTGCGGTGGCTTTCCAGCTGGGCGGCAAGGCGTTCGGCATCACGGTCGGTGACCGACTGGCCGCGCCACGGGGCGAGCACCTGGGCGAGTTCGTCCAGGCACGGCTGCAGCGCACGCAACACGGCCTCGGCTTCCTGCGCACGCAGGCGCGAAAGCAACTGGTGCAGCGCGTGGTAGCGGGTGGTCAGGACCATGAACTCGTTGTTCAGGCGCGACAGGCGGCCGGAACGCAGGCGCATGTGCGGGTCTTCGAAACGGGTGACACTGCGCAGCGCTTCCAGGCCTACGGCCTGGGAGGCGAAGGCCACGTTGGCGGCCTCGAACTTGGGCCGCTCGCCGCCGCCGAGGTTGTCCAGGACGAAGCCGGCGAAAGCGCCGAAACGCTGGTACAGCGCGCTGCGCATCGCGGTGCTGGAGGTCTGCGGGAACAGCGTGGCGCTGACCACCATGGAGCAGAGGATGCCGAGGCTGATTTCCAGCACACGCCAGATGGCCGACATGAACGCGGCTTCCGGGTGCAGGGTGGCGGGCAGGCCGATCAGCGTGGCGGTGTAGCCGGCGAGCACGCAGGCGTAGGAGCGGAAGTCGCGGTAACGCGCGGCACCGACGGTACACAGGCCGATCCACAGCGCCGAGACCAGCAGGAACAGCTCACGCTGCTGGGCGAAGATGGCGATCAGCGCGACCATCACGGTCAGCCCGACCAGGCTGCCGAGAATCCGGTAGAAGCTCTTGGCGAATACCTGGCCGCTCTGCGGCTGCATGACGATGAACACGGTGATGGTCGCCGTGCTCGGCTGCGGCAGTTCCAGGCGCATCGCCAGCCACAGGGTCAGCAGCGCGGCGAGCAGCACCTTGGCAATGTAGATCCAGGTGACGCCGTCACTGCGGCCCCACTCCAGCAGCGCGCGACGCAGGGCGTCCAGCGGAGCCAGCTGGCGGGTGGCGGTGCTGCCGTTGAAGGAATCGCCGGCCATCTCAGCGCTCGCTGGCCGCGCGGACGTCGACGGTCTCGGGGACCATCTTCGTCTCTTTCGGGCCTTCCTGCTTGTCCATCAGGCCGCCGCCCAGGGCGACGACAAGGCCGGCATGGGTAGCCAGGCGCGCGGCGCGAACCTGTTGCTCCACCAGCTGCTGCTGGAACAGGCGGGTCTGCGCGTTGAGCACGTTGAGGTAATCGGTCAGGCCGCCACGGTACGCCTTGGTGGCGATGTCGTAGGTGCGCTGGGCCGAGGCCACGGACTTGGCGGCGAAGCCTTCCTGCAGCTCCATGGAGTGCATGCGGATCAGTTGGTCGGAGATGCCCTTGAGGGCATTGACCAGAGTCTGGTTGTACTGCGCCACGGCGGCGTCATAACCGGCGGATTCCTGGCTCAGCTGCGAGCGGCGACGACCGCCGTCGAAGATTGGCAGGGAGATGGCCGGGCCGACGCCGTAGGTGAATTTCTCGGCGTTGAGGAACTCCAGCACACCGCCACCGACCGCGCTGTAGCCGATGCTCGCGACCAGGTCGACGTTGGGGTAGAACTCGGCACGGGCAACGTCCACGCCCTTGGCTTGCGCGGCGACCTTCCAGCGGCTGGCAACCACGTCCGGGCGGTGGCCGAGCAGTTCCATCGGCAGCTTGCTGGGCAGCCCGGGGCCTGCGGCGAGCTTCAGGCTCGGGCGCTGGATCGAGGTGCCGGCGCCGGGACCTTTACCGGCGAGGGCGGCGATCTGGTTGCGGGTGAGCTGGATTTCCTCGTCCACCGCTTCGATCTTGCGCTCGGTTTCCGGCAGCGGGACTTCCGCCTGGCTGACTTCGAAGTGCGTGCCGATGCCACCGTCGAGGCGGCGCTGGGCCAGGGCCAGGATGCCTTGCTGCTGCGCCAGCATGGCCTTGCCGATGTCCAGCTTGGCGTACTGCAGCGACAGCTGGATGTAGGCGCGGACGATGTTGCCCTCCAACTCCAGCTGGGCCATGCGCGCCTCGGCGGCAGTCATCTTGGCGATGTTCACGTAGCGCTCGGTGTTGCTGCGCTCGCGGCCCCAGAGGTCCAGCGAATAATTGAAGCCCAGGGCGGCGTTGTTGTTGAAGGTGGTGCTGTCGGCCAGGTCGCCCGGACCGTAGAAGTAGTCGGTCGGCCAGCGGTGGCGGGTCAGCGAGGCATCCACGCCGATCTGCGGCGACTCGGCGGACTCGGCAATGCCGGCCATGGCCATGGCCATGCGCACCCGCGCCTCGGCCTGGGCCAGGGTCGGGCTGCCCTCCAGCGCGGTCTGCACCCAGGCATTCAACTGCGGATCACCATAGGCGCGCCACCACTGCTCGGCCGGCCAGCCAGCTTCCTGGTTGGCGTGCGCGATGGCGGCGTCGGTGGCCAGCTCGGTGTCGCCCAGGCGTTGTTCCTGCGGGGCGATGCCGTTGGTGCTGATACATCCGGCGATTGTTGAAAAAATGACAAAGGAGCCGACGAACGTCAGTCCTTTCATGAGGTGACGCGACACGGTGGAGGTCCTGGAAGTGGTCTAGCTTTTCAGCGTGGGGCTTTTAAGCGTGGAGATGCCGGCAAAGCCATTGGCGGCGATTGAATTCTAGGGATGGGGAAGGGAACGGATAAGCCGGCTGATTTGTGATTGTTTATTACCGATAATGAAACAATGTGTGTCGCCATCCATGTGACAATAGGCCGCCCCCGCTCTGCTCCGCGCATTGCCACCCATCAAGGACATGCCGCCGGCGACGACGTATCGCTTCACTGGCGTCGCCACCCGGGACAGACGCCCCACTGACGAGGCCCCAATGGACACACTGCAGACCATGCGTGCGTTCGCCTGTGTCGCGGAAACCGGCAGTTTCACCGCCGCCGCGCAGCAGCTGAACACCACCACCGCCTACGTATCCCGCGCGGTCGCCAATCTGGAGTCCCACCTGCGGACCCGCCTGCTCAACCGCACCACCCGGCGGATCGCCCTCACCGAGGCCGGCCAGCGCTACCTGCTGCGCTGCGAGCAGATCCTCGCCTACGTCGAGGAAGCCGAAGCCGAGGCCAGCGACGCCCACGCCCGGCCCGCCGGCCGCCTGCGCGTACACTCGATGACCGGCATCGGCCAGCACTACGTGATCCGCGCCATCGCCAACTACCGCCAGTTGCACCCGGACGTGACCTTCGAGCTGACCATGGCCAACCGCGTGCCGGACCTGCTCGACGAAGGCTTCGACGTGGCCATCGTGGTCGCCTCCGAACTGCCCGACTCGGGCCTGGTGTCCCAGCGCATCGGCGAGACCTACAGCATCCTCTGCGCCTCGCCCGACTACCTGGCCCGGCGTGGCACGCCGAAAACCCCGACCGAGCTGATGGATCACGACTGCCTGCGCCTGATCAGCCCGGTGCTGCCGCTGGACAAGTGGCTGTTCGACGGCCCCAACGGCCAGGAAATGATCACCCTCGGCCCCTCGCCCTTCCAGGTGAACGTCGGTGACGCCATGACCGAGGCCATCGGCTCGGGCATGGGTATCAGCGCCCTGCCCGTCTACTCGGCCATCGACGGCCTGCGCGACGGCTCGCTGGTGCGCGTGCTGCCGCACTACAAGTTGCAGATCCTCAACGTCTACGCGCTGTACCCGTCGCGCCAGTACCTGGATGCGAAGATCAAGACCTGGGTCGCGTACCTGCGAGAAAATCTCCCCGGAGTGCTCCAGGCCGATGGCGCCGGCCTCGCCGATGTGGGACCCTGACCATCCGTTTTGTCGTGTTTCGCGGGCAAGCTCACTGTGTAACTCCCTACCCCGGTGTTCAGTGAGCTTGCCCGCGAACCCATCTTCTTCCCCGCCGCACACCACCCCACGTTCGATAATCGCCCGGCGCGCACGCAGGCCTTGCGCCGCTCTGGCTCGGCAATGGTAGGGTTAAGCCCCCTCCGCCCCCTGCCGTCCGAGAGCCATGAAAAAGAACGTCTTCGTCTTCAGCCGCCTTGCCGCGGAACACCTCGACCGCCTGCGCAGTCAGTTCAACGTCACCGTGCTCGACCCCAAGCTGGGCGACGTCGATGCACAGCTGGCCGCCGCGCTGCCGACCACCCACGGCATGATCGGCGTCGGCCGCCCGCTGGGCGAGAAGCAGCTGGCCCAGGCCACGCAGCTGGAAGTCATCTCCAGCGTCTCGGTCGGCTACGACAACTATGACCTGAACTACCTGAACCAGCGCGGCATCCCGCTGACCAACACCCCGGACGTGCTGACCGAAACCACCGCCGATCTCGGCTTCGCCCTGATCATGGCCGCCGCCCGGCGCACCGCCGAACTGGACGCCTGGACCAAGGCCGGGCAGTGGAAGCGCACTGTGGACGCCCAGCACTTCGGCGTCGACGTACACGGCAAGAAGCTCGGCATCCTCGGCATGGGCCGTATCGGTGCGGCCATCGCCCGCCGTGGCCGCTTCGGCTTCAACATGGACATCCTCTACCACGGCAACAGCCGCAAGCCCGAGCTGGAACAGGAATTCGGCGCGCGCTTCTGCGGCTTCGAGGAACTGCTGGGCGAGGCGGATTTCGTCTGCGTGGTGGTGCCGCTGTCGGACAAGACCCGCAAGCTGATCGGCAAGCGCGAGCTGGAGCTGATGAAGCCTACCGGCATCCTGGTGAACATCGCCCGCGGCCAGGTGATCGACGAAGCCGCGCTGGTGGAAGCGCTGCAGGAGAAACGCATCCTCGCCGCCGGCCTGGACGTCTACGAGAAGGAGCCGCTGGCCGAATCGCCGCTGTTCGCCCTGCCCAACGCCGTGACCCTGCCGCACATCGGCTCGGCCACCCACGAAACCCGCCAGGCCATGGCCGAGTGCGCGCTGGACAACTTCGAAGCCGCCCTGCGTGGCGAGCGGCCGAAGAACCTGGTCAACCCGCAGACCTGGAAGGCCTGATGCGCTTTTCGTAGGGCGCATAACCTGGAACAGGTTATCCGCCGACACCTCGGCGGCGGATAACGCTGGCGCGTTATTCGCCCTACCAAGCTACGAGGAACGTCAGGCCTGTGCCGGCTGCAGCACCGGCCTGGGCTTGCGGAACACCAGCACGTTGCCGACCATCACCAGCCCCAGCCCGGCCAGCGCTGGCAGGCTCCACTGGTATCCCTCGGCGAAGGCCGAGACGTTCAGCGCCACCACCGGGAACAGTACGGTGCAGTAGGCCGCACGCTCCGGCCCCATGCGCCCGACCAGCGTCAGGTAGGCGGTGAAGCCGATCACCGAACCGGGAATCGCCAGGTACAGCAGCGACCAGACGTACTGCGGGCTGCTGTCGAAAGTCAGCGGCACGCCCTGTACCAGACAGATCGCCAGCAGGATCAGCGAGCCATAGAGCATGCCCCAGGCGTTGGTCGACAGCGGCCGCAGCCCGGCCTTCTGTTGCAGGCTCGACAGCAGGTTGCCCGCCGAGAAACACAGCGTGCCGAGCAGCGCCAACCCCAGGCCGTAGAAGGTCTCCCGCGTGGCCTGATGCCCGGACAGCTCCGGCCAGAACAGCAGCGCCAGACCCGCCAGCCCGAACGCTCCACCCCCCATCACGTTGGGCGCAATCCGCTGACCGAAGAAAACCCGCGCATTCAGCGCGTTCCAAAGCGTCGCGGTGGAGAACACTACGGCGACCAGCCCGCTGGGGATCCACTGGCTGGCGGTGTAGAAGCACAGGAAGTTCACGCAGAACAGGCACAGTCCCTGGGCGAAGCAGATCGCCTGCCCACGCCGTCCCAGCGGCTGCAACCGCCGCGAAACCAGCAGCAGGGCAAACAGCACCAGCGCCGCCAGACTGAAGCGGTAGGCGATGGACAGCGGAATGGCGACCACGCCAACCTGCAGCTTGATGGCGATCCAGGTCGTGCCCCAGATGAGCACGGTGAGCAGGTAGAGCGAGAGGTTCATGGCGGTCTCCGAAAATCCTACGGAAACAGTCTCCCGCCCGCCCTCGGCGCCGGCTTGCAGATTCTTGCGCTTATTGCGACAACCGGGCTGGCAAGGCGCGCCCGCGCGGGTAGAGTGAAGGCAACAGAGGAACACCCATGTCAGCCATTTCGCAGCTCGAAGTTTTCCAGTCGATGAACGCCTCGCCCAACGCCCGCCTGGAGCGTTGCGCCGAGCTGGGCGACGGGCTGTCCGCTGCGATCTGGAGCAACAGCCACGACGCCCGCGACTACCACGCGCCGAGCCACCACACGCTGTCCTGCTACCTCAACGACGGCACCGGCACCTTCCGCCGCGGCGCGCCCGGCGCCACTGGCGCGCCGGACAAGCTCTGCGTGATGCCGGCCGGCGCCGAGTCGGCCTGGATCGTCAACGGCGACATCCGCCTGGCGCACCTCTACATCGGCCAGGAGCAGTTCTCGCTCGGCTGCATCCGTCTGCTCGATCGCGAGCCGCGCGAACTGCAACTCCACGAACGCACCTTCCTCGACGACCCGCAGCAGGCCGCACGCTTTCGCCAACTGGTGAAACTCGACTGGCACGAGCCCGGCGAGCGCATCCGCACCAGCACGCTGGCCCATGACCTGATCGATCACCTGCTGCTGAACCAGGTGGGCATGCGCGAAGGCCTGAAGCTCAAGGGCGGACTGGCGCCGACCATGCGCCGGCGCGTGGCCGACTACATCGAGCAGCGCCTCGACCAGCCGCTGTCGCTGGGCGAGTTGGCGATGCAGACGGCGCTGTCGGAATACCACTTCGCGCGGATGTTCCGCGAAAGCTTCGGTATGCCGCCGCACCAGTACGTCCTGGCCCGCCGCGTGGCCCTGGCGCAGCGCCTGCTGCGCGACACCCGCCAGCCGCTGAGCCAGGTCGCCCTGGCCTGCGGGTTCTCCAGTGCCAGCCATTTCGCGAACCGCTTCAGGTCAGTGGTAGGCGGGACGCCGGGGGAATACCGGCAGGCGTTCGAGGAATAGCGATTCGGCCATGTACCTGCCGGTACAGGGTTCGCGGGCAAGGCCGGCGTCAGCCCAGCACCGCCAGCACGCCACCGATCACCGGCATCGCCGCCGCCGTCGGCAACGCCCAGCGCGGCCGCCAGGCCAACAGCAGGACCAGCACAGCACAGGCAATCATCAGCAGGCACGCCCAGTAGACGATGCCCAGTTCGATGCCGATGCGGTGAATCGAGTACGCCAGCGCCAGCGCACCATCCACCAGCGCAGCGACTCGCAGCAGACGCACACGCGACGGCGAGGGCGCGCTGCCGAACAGATCGCGATGATGTCGGGACAGAGACAGACAGGCCGCCGCCAGCGCCAGCAGGTTGAGACCGAACACCAGCAGCATCAGGCGTACTCCTCGTTACGGACGCGGCGCGCGCGAGCTGGCTCGGCACGCTCCTGTCCCGGGCGCCAGCAGAGGAAGGCGCAGAGACCGCCGATCAGCAGCAAGCCGAAATCGATGCCGACCATCATCCAGTCGCCATTGGCGACATGCGTCGTCACCCGGCCCGGCTCGGGGCCGAACAGGCTCAGCAGCGGCAGCAGCAGCGCCAGCGCCGCCAGCGCGACGAACTGCTCGCGGGCCATGACGCGGCTGCCACGGCGCAGCAGCGCGTGGGCCAGCGCCAGCAGCCAGATCACCACGAAGGCCGTGGCTTCCCAACGGGTGCGCTGGAGCAGCTCCGCCGGCAACAGACGCGACGCCGCCAGCAGACCCAGGGAAGCAATCGGCAGACCGCCGCAGACCGCGCCGTTGAGTGTTCGTACCAGCGCTACACCACGGTGGCCGCGCGTTTCACGCTTGCTGACCCAGACCTGCAGGCCGCCGAACACCATCACGCAGCCCACCAGGCCGAGGACGAAATACATCACCCGCAACAGGTCGTTGCCGAACTGCGCCATGTGCAGGCCGGTCAGCCAGGCGTAGGTCTTGTAGCCCGGCTTGTAGGGCTTCTGCACATGCAGCAGTGCGCCGCTGCCGGAGTCGAAGGAGACGGTGCGCTGGTCGTTGACCATGCTCTTGTCCACCGCCTTGCGGATCTGCACCATCGCCGCGGCGTCGCCGGGATTCTCGATGTTGATCCAGCCGACCTGGCTGTCATCGCCCCAGGCCTCGCGGGCCTTGAGGATCATGTTGTCGATGGACTTGGTCGCCTTGGCCGGCTTGCCCAGCGCCTCACGGTCGAAGGCGCCCTGCACGTCATGGAAGAAGTGCTCCATGTCGTTCTTGTAGGCCACCTTGATGCCGGCGGTCATATAGAAGGTGATGAAGATCGCCAGGCCCGTGTAGGCCATCAGCAGGTGGAACGGCAGGCCGAGGACGCCCAGCACGTTGTGAGCGTCCAGCCAGGCGCGTTGCTTCGCCGCCTTCGGCCGCAGGGTGAAGAAGTCCTTGAAGATGCGCCGATGGACGATCACCCCGCTGACCAGCGCCACCAGCATGAACACGCCGGCCACGCCGACCACGTAGAGGCCGAGGATGCCACCGTGCAGTTCGTAATGCAGTTCGAGGAAGAAGTTGCCGCCGACAGTCTTGGGCAGCACCTCGCCGCTCTGGGCATCCACCAGGAAGGACTGGAACTCGCTGAAGTCCGCCGGCTCCCAACCCGCCGTCCAGTAGGGCATGCGCTCGGTAGGCGGGTGCATCCAGTAACCGTGGGCCTTCGGCGCGCGCTCGACAATCAGCTCACGCACCTGGTCTGCGCCCACCTTGACCTGCTCCAGCTTGTGCAGCTGCGGGGTCATCCAGCGGGTGAGTTCCTTGTCGAACACCGCGACGGTGCCGGAGAACAGCACGACGAAGAGAATCCAGCTGACCAGCAGCCCGGCCCAGGTGTGCAGGCCGGACATCGATTGGCGCAGGCTCATGGGCGCACTCCGTAGCCGGTCGGCAGGAAGGCCGCGACGCCGAGCACGACACTCATCGCCACCGGGAGCCAGACCGCACGCCAGGGGCTTTTCGCGCCGAAGGCGTAGATGATCGCAGCGACCCACACAATGAAGCAGGCGAGACTCGACAGCGACACGCGATCCGGTCGCGACATCGGCAGGTAGACGCTGAGGAAGGCGGTAGCGGTGTAGGCCAGGGCATAGCCGCCGACCACGGCACTGAGGATGCGGGCGACAACGGCGCCAGACTGGGTTCCGGTCATGCGGCAAGTCTCGACGGGATACGGGCAAAGCGGCCCAGGTTATTCCCAGGCACGCGATTGAAAAGCGGAATTATATGATATTAATTCTCAATTGAAAGGACTCAACAGCGTCGTTTGTGAGTATCTGTGTCGGAAATTCGCTGAACGGCATAGGTAGCGGTCACGTCCATGGCGCGCACCAGCCTGCTCATCACTATGTCGGCTTCGGCCATGACACGAGGCGGCGGCTGCTCGTGGAGGATTCGGGATGCGCCAGGGGTCAGTTCGACGGCGGCCACCACCGTGCCCTTGCCGAAGAGGTATTCGTAGATCAGCAGGTAGTCCGCGCCCGGCAGGTCCTTGTACTCCGCTACACGTCGCAGCACGTTGAGCGCACCGACTATCCAGTCCCGGCTGTCGCGGAACTCCAGCACGCCCAGGCTCCAGGTCTGGGTCCAGTCATCGTAATGATTCCAGGCCGGCGAGCGCAGGTGCTGACTCCAGCCAGCCACCCAGCCCGCCGCCGTCGTTCCCTGACCCAGCTCACACAGTTCGCTCCACGTCAGACCACCGCGGCGCTGTGGATTGCGATCCAGCCACTCATCCAGGTCCTCGAAACCCGCAGCGGACCCTGCCTCCTGACGCAGGAAATCTTCCAGCCTTGCCCGGCTGATGGCGACATTCAGGTACAGCTGGCACGGCTCGGCCATGGAGTGTCCTCTTCTTATGATCCAACGATTCACCTCGAATGACTAATCGCGAGCCTGAGGTGCTGAATCGATAATCCTAGAGGTTTGGCCTGTTTGCGGTTCGCCGTACCTTTTCGACCGTGAGGTGGTATTTTTCGGATCTTGCTGTACACCCGTTCAACTTTCCGCAGGCATTTCAGTCAGTCCAAGGCTGACTGCCCTTCCCCTCCCCCTTTTCTGCCGGCTCCAGGAGAGGGAAACGCTCTGGATTCCCGTGCAGAAAAGGAATAGCCGACCAGTTCTGAGCTCGATTTCTGTCAGCGCCCGCCCGCCTGCCCCATGGCCCGTTCCAGCCCCTCGAAGACGCGGGGCGACAGGCACTGGGCGACGTTGAAGCGCAGGTAGCCGGTGGCGCTCTGGCTCAGGCTGAAGACATTGCCGGGCGCCAGCACCAGGTTGTCTGCCAGCGCCGCCCGCGAGACTGCGGCGGCATCCAGCCCACCGGGCAGGCAGGCCCAGACGAACACCCCGCCACGCGGTTCCAGCCAGGGCTGGATATCCAGCGCGCGCAGGCGCAGCAGCGTCTCGCCCATGGCGTCGGCCAGGCGCCCGCGCAGGCTGTCCAGATGGCGGCGGTAGCTGCCCTTGCGCAGCAGTTCGTAGAGCATCTCCGCGCTGAACGGGCTGTTGCCGAAGCTGGTGGCCAGCTTCAGGTCCACCAGGCGCTCGCACCATTGCGGCTGGGTGGCGATGTAGCCGCAGCGCACCGAGGCCGACAGCGTCTTGGAGAAGCTGCCGACCTGGATCACCCGTTCCAGCCCGTCGAAGGCCGACAGGCGCGGCGCGCTCTCGTGCTCGAAGTCGCCGAAGATGTCGTCCTCGACGATCAGCAGGTCATGGGCCTCGGCGAGCTTCAGCAGGCGATGGGCAACCAGAGGCGAAAGCACCGCGCCGGTGGGGTTATGGAAGGCCGAGTTGGTGATGTACAGGCGCGGGCGGTGCTGCTCCAGCAGGCTCGCCATGGCGGTGATGTCCGGCCCGGTCGGCGTGTACGGCACGCCCACCACCTGCACACGGTGCGCGCGCAGCAGGGCCTGGAAGTTGAAGTAGCCGGGATCGTCCACCAGCACGCAGTCGCCCGGCTCCAGCAGGAAGCGGCAGACCAGGTCGATCGCCTGAGTACCGTTGTCGGTAAGTACCACCTGTTGCGGGCCGACCGGCACGCCGTAGTCCGCCAGCCGGCGCGCGAGCTGTTCGCGCAGGCCGGAATGGCCGTAGGGGCGGCCGTATTCCAGCAGGCTCGATTGCGGCGCACGGGCGATCTGCCGCAGCGCACGGCGCAACTCCTCCTCCGGCAGCCAGGACGGCGGCAGCCAGCCGCAACCGGGCTTGAGCGAGGTGTCCGCGGCCTCCAGCGACTGCCTGGAAATCCACAGCGGATCGATGCTGCGGTCCAGCGCCGGGCCGACGTCCGCCAGGGACAGCGGCGGCGCATGGCCAGCGACATAGAAGCCAGAACCCCGGCGCGCGGCGATCACGCCGTCGGCGGCCAGTCGGTCATAGGCTTCGACGACGGTGGTCTTGGACACTTCCAGCTGCTCGGCCAGCTGACGTATCGACGGCAACCGTTCACCGGGAACCAGCACCCGCGCAGCCAGGCGCTCGCGTACGTGGTGCATCACCGAATCTACCCGCGTGCTCTTTGGTCTGCCCATGCCGCCCTCGCCTGCCCCTGGATAACCTGCCCCTGGATAAGGTGTACCGAGATAATTTACGGACAGTTTGCGCAAATTGTACCCTTCTGTCACTGGCCGCCCGGCGGCTCCGCGCGCAATCTGCAAGCTCGCTCTCCTGCCGGAAGACCCACCATGAACAACACCCACACTCTGACCACGAACAGCAACCTCGGCGGCTGGCTCAGTGGCTTCCTCGGCGTACTCATCTTCAGCGGTTCACTGCCGGCGACGCGGGTAGCAGTGGCTGACTTCGACCCGACCTTCCTCACCCTCGCCCGCGCCAGCATTGCCGGCCTGCTGGCGGCGGCGATCCTCATCGTGCTGCGGCAGAAGCTGCCGGCGCGCAGGGACCTGATCCCCCTGCTGGTGGTCGCCAGCGGGGTGGTGGTGGGCTTCCCACTGCTCACCGCGCTGGCGCTCAAGCACGTCAATTCGGCCCACGCCATCGTCTTCGTCGGCCTGCTGCCACTGGCCACCGCGCTGTTCGGCGTGGTGCGCGCCGGGGAACAGCCGCGCCCGGCGTTCTGGATCTGCTCGCTGCTGGGCAGCGCCGTGGTCGCCGGCTACGCCCTGTCGCAAAGCAGCGCGGGCAACTTCACCGGCGACCTGCTGATGCTCGCCGCCGTGGCGGTCTGCGGCCTGGGCTACGCCGAAGGCGGACGCATCGCGCGCCACCTGGGAAGCTGGCAGGTGATCTGCTGGGTGCTGGTGCTGTCCCTGCCGCTGATGCTGCCGCTGGCCTGGTACACCCAGCCGGAGACCTTCACCGGCGCCAGCTGGCCGGCCTGGATCAGCCTGGGCTACGTGTCGCTGTTCAGCATGCTGATCGGCTTCTTCTTCTGGTACCACGGCCTGGCCACGGGCGGCATCGCCGCGGTCGGCCAGCTGCAACTGCTGCAGCCGTTCTTCGGCCTGGCGCTGGCCGGTCTGCTGCTGCACGAGCAGATCAGCCCGCTGATGGCCGGCGCCACCGTCGCCGTCGTGCTGTGCGTAGCGGGGGCGAAACGCTTCGCCCGCTGACCGCCGGTTTCCTTCCGCGTCCCGCCCGAGAAAAATCGCGGTATCATCGGGCGTTTGCGTACTCGGCTGGACTGCCGGAAGGAAACTCGGATGAAGCCACCCGCCGAATCTCCACTGCCCGCCGTGGAGCGCGACGAACTCGCGCCCCGGCCACGGCTGACCCTGGGCAGCCACGTGCACAGCGGCTTCGACCTGCGCAGCGGGCGCATGCAGAACATCTCCCGGCACCGCGCCGCGCTGGCATTCCTGTATGGCGACATGCCCGTCTCGGGCAGCGTCACTCCACGCTTGGGCCGCGAGATCCGGGTGTTCCGCGATGACCAGATCGTCCGCGTCAGCCGCGAGCTGGAGCTGGAGCACGCCTGGCGCCTGGATCTGCGCGAACTGGGCTTCAAGCCGGCGATGCGCCGCAGCGACGCGCTGGAAGACAGCGCCGGGGAAATGTTCGAACTGCCCGACGACAGCGCCTGGCAGGAGTTCATGCGCGAAGGCCTGCCACAACTGCGCGAACAGGGCTGGGAAATCGATATCCGCCCCGAATTCGTCTTCGACCTCACGCCAGTGGAGAGCTGGTACGCCGAGATCGAGGAAACCGACGACCGCCAGTGGTTCGACCTGGAACTGGGCATCGAAGTGGAAGGCCGGCGCATCAGCCTCCTGCCCGCGCTGATCGAACTGATCCGGCGCATGCCGGCACTGCTCGACCCGGTCGCCCTCGCCCGCCACGCCGACGATGAACAACTGGTGCTGCGCCTGGATGCCGGGCGCAGCCCGGTTCACACCTGGCAGACCGCCTCCGACCGTCCGCTACGCGTTTCGCTGCCGTTCGGCAAGCTCAAGCCGATGCTGGGCACGCTGTCGGAGTTCTACATCGGTGAGCAGCCGCCAGTACGCCGCCTGCGCATGGGCGCTCCGGACGCCGCGCGCCTGACTGAGCTGGAAGAATTACCGCTGACCTGGCAGGGCGGCGAGCAACTGCGCGAGATCGCCCACCGCCTGCGCGACTACCGCGCCCAGCCGGCGCAGATTCCCGCCGGCCTCAATGCCGAGCTGCGCGGCTATCAGCACGAAGGCTTGAGCTGGATGCAGACCCTGCGCGAAGTCGACGCCAGCGGCATCCTCGCCGACGACATGGGCCTGGGCAAGACGCTGCAGTCCCTCGCCCACGTGCTGCTGGAAAAGCAGGCCGGGCGCCTGACCAGCCCAGCGCTGGTGATCATGCCCACCAGCCTGATCCCCAACTGGCTGGACGAGGCAGAGCGCTTCACTCCCGACCTGCGCGTGCTCGCCCTGCACGGCGCCGGGCGGCGCAAGGCGTTCGCTAAGATCGCCGAGCACGACCTGATCCTCACCACCTACGCCCTGCTGCCGCGCGATGCCGAGAAGCTCGCCCAGCACGAGTATCACCTGCTGATCCTCGACGAGGCGCAGAACATCAAGAACGCCACCACCAAGGCCGCCCAGGCCGCACGCCACCTGAGGGCGCGCCACCGGCTGTGCCTGACCGGCACGCCGCTGGAGAATCACCTGGGCGAACTGTGGTCGCTGTTCCACTTCCTGCTGCCGGGCTGGCTTGGCGATGCGCGGCAGTTCGCCGTGGACTACCGCACGCCCATCGAGCGCCACGGCGACCAGGGCCGCCTGGCGCACCTGGCCGCGCGCATCCGTCCCTTCCTGCTGCGTCGCACCAAGGAACAGGTGGCCTCGGAACTGCCGCCCAAGAGCGAGTTCATCCAGCACATCGAGCTCAGCGAAGCTCAACGCGACCTCTACGAGACCGTGCGACTGGCGCTGGACCGCAAGGTACGCGACGAGATTGCCCGGCGTGGTCTGGCGCGCAGCCGGATCATCATCCTCGAGGCGCTGCTCAAGCTGCGCCAGGTCTGCTGCGACATCCGTCTGGTGAACAAGGAAGCGCCGCCGCCCACCGGCAAGTCCGCACGCGCGGTGACCTCGGGCAAGCTGGTCTACCTGCTCGACATGCTCGAAGAGCTGCTCTCCGAAGGCCGCCGGGTGCTGGTGTTCTCGCAGTTCACCTCGATGCTCGCGCTGATCGGCGATGCGCTGGCCGAGCGCAACCTGGAGTACGCCCTGCTCACCGGTGACACCCGCGACCGCCGCGCACCGGTGAAGGATTTCCAGGAAGGCCGCGTGCCGCTGTTTCTGATCAGCCTGAAGGCCGGTGGCGTAGGCCTGAACCTCACCGCCGCCGACACCGTGATCCACTACGACCCCTGGTGGAACCCGGCCGCCGAGAACCAGGCCAGCGACCGCGCCTACCGCATCGGCCAGGACAAGCCAGTGTTCGTCTACAAACTGATCGCCCGTGGCACGGTGGAAGAGAAAATCCAGCTACTGCAGCGCGACAAGGCCGCGCTGGCCGCCGGCATCCTCGACGGCTCGGGCAGCGACTGGCAGCTGGACGACGCGGATATCGACGCGCTGTTCGCGCCGCTGCCGAAGGCGGTCTGACCCGTCGCGCATCCCTGTGGGAGCAGACCATGCCGGCGACTTTCGTCCCAGGCAATCTCCTACAGTGAAGAACCTCCTGACACCACGAAGGGGAAATCCACTACATCGCCGAGCACTGGCATGTAGGAATCTACACCTGCGCCGACGCAACGAGCCCGGACCCGGCAGAGGCAGACGCCCCGGGCAAACCAGGGCTCCAGCCGGCGCAAGCAAGTCGACCCAATGACCCCGCTCGTCCCCTTACGAGACGGGGTCATTGTCCTTGCGCCGCCTCGTCAACGCATCCCCCAGCCATGGCTGACCAGCACCGACTGCCCGGTGAGCGCGGCCGAGGGGAAACCGGCCAGGAACAGCACCGTCTGCGCCACGTCCTCCACGGTGGTGAACTCCCCATCCACCGTCCCTCCGAGCATCACCTGCTTCACCACCGCCTCTTCGCTGATGCCCAACTCCTTCGCCTGCTCGGGAATCTGCTTTTCCACCAGTGGCGTGCGCACGAAGCCGGGACATACCACATGGGAGCGCACGCCGTGTGGCCCACCTTCCTTCGCCAGGGTGCGGGCCAAGCCGAGCAGGCCGTGCTTGGCGGTGACGTAGGCGGATTTGAGCGGTGAGGCTTCGTGGGAGTGCACCGAGCCCATGTAGATCACCACGCCGCCGCGCCCGGCCGGGTACATGTGTCGCAGCGCCGCGCGGGTGGTAAGGAAGGCGCCGTCGAGATGGATAGCGAGCATCTTCTTCCAGTCGGCGAAGGCATAGTCCTGCAGTGGGTTGACGATCTGGATGCCGGCGTTGGAGACCAGGATGTCGAGCCCGCCGAAGGTGGCGACTACCCGCTCGATGCCGCTGTCCACGGCCTGTTCATCGGTCACGTCCATGGCCACCGCCAGCGCCTTGCCGCCGGCTGCTTCGATCTCGGCCACCACGCGCTGGGCGGCATCCTGCTGCAGGTCGGCGATGGCCACTGCGGCGCCGGCCTGCGCCAGGGTCAGGGCGATCTGTTTGCCGATGCCGCTGGCCGCGCCGGTGACCACTGCGACCTTGCCGTTCAATGCGTTCATCAGAGAGCTCCCGGGGAAGTTGGAACTCTCACTCTAGACGGGTCAGTCGCGGGTCAGCTCGATACTGCCATCGCGTTGCTGCCGGTAGATCGTGTAAGGCAGCGCCATCGTATCGGTGGCAGCGGAAAGCAGACCGTCGAACAGCGGCCAGTAGAGCCCCTGGGGCGAATCGGGAAGCGGTGGCGATAGCCCGGCACTGCGCTGATAGCTGCCGCCCGGATCACCGTGCAAAGCGCAGAAGTTGTAGGCGACACCACTGTAGATACGGGGGATCTCGGTGCAGTAGGTCCTGCCCAGTTTCAGATCGCGCACGCTCTCGTGCGCTTCACTGTCCAGCGTCCGGACTGACCCGCACCCGGTAACTCCAGCGGTGACTATCAGCACCGCGAACAGACGACTCAGCATTGATCATCTCCCTTGAAGTTCGGATTCCGCTCAGTCACGGCGCAGCTCGATGCTGCCGTCGCGACTCTGTCGATACAGGGTGTAGGGCAAGGCGAGGGTGTCGACTACACCGGAAAAGGCCATGTCCAGCACAGGCAGGATTGGCGGGCCGAAGGTGTAGTTGGCCGGTGTGGAGGGCGACGTCTGGCCGGTGTCGGTCGGGGGTTCGCCATACAGCTGGCAGGCATCCCAGACCACGCCGCCATACACGCGCGGAATGGCGCCGCAATAGGTCCCTTTGAGTCTCAGGTCGCTGGCATCCATCACCTCGCCGCTGCGCAGCGTGTGGTAGGACCCGCAACCGCTGAGCATCGCGGCAACGAGCAGCAGCCAGGAACGGAACATCGTCATATCGAAACTCCTTCTCGATAGCGAAACGACAGCTTACCAGCCCTTGAGCTGGTCCCAGCGCCAATTGCGGTACTGGTAGATCAATGTCCCCAAGAGTCCATAGGCTGCGGCCATGGCGAAAAGAATGAGGATGCGGTCAGCAACGGCGGAAAGCGGAAGATTCATCTGGTTCATTTCCACCACGGCGCGGATCGCCCACGTGGAAGGGATCGCGTCGGCCAGCAACTGCACCCACTGCGGCATGGCCTGGGGCGGCCAGGTGAAGCCGGCCATGTAGAACAACGGCAGGGTGATGAAGGTCATGGTCAGGTACACCGCCTCTTCCGAGGGCAGCAGCTCGGCGATGAACTCGCTCATGGCGATCACCGCCAGCAGGAACGGCAGCACCAGGCCCATCAGCATGAAGAACGAGGCCGTCTGCCGGTAGCCCATGATCCACGGCCAGATCACATAGAAGAGCATCGCCAGCACCGTCCAGATCAGCAGTTGCGCGGCGTAGCGGCCGAAGCGCGTGGAGGTCGGCTGGCGCAGCGAGCGCGGAGTGCCGCCGCGCAGGTTGAGGTTCACCCGCGTGCAGGAGAGCAGCAGGCTGTGCTGCAGGATCAGCGTCACCAACCCCGGCAGGACGATGGCGGCGAAGCTGGTGCCGGGGTTGAACAGGTCGGTCAGCTGGCCGATGGCCGGCTGCAGCAGGACGTTCGCCTGCACCTCGGAGAAGCCGCCGCGCATCAGCCGCTCCCGGTTGTAGCGCAGCGACAGCTCGCTGTAAGTGGCGCTGATGTCCTGCTGGATCTGCCCGTTGGCCATGCGGTTAGTGGCGTCGCCGAAGATCGGCACGGTCACCGCCTCGCCGCACAGCACGCGCTTCTCGAAGTCCAGCGGGATCACCACGATGGCGAACAGCTTGCGCCAGGCCAGATCGTGCTGGGCCTCGGGCAACTGGTCGTAACCCACGGTGGCGATCTTCGGCGCGGCATCCAGCTGGCGCACCAGCTCGCGGGACACCGCGCTTTGGTCCATGTCGATCACCGCCACTGGCAGGTCGTCCATGGTGCGATGGGCGTAGGGCAACGTAGTCAACGCCACGGACAGCACCATCAGCAACCACATCGGCTTGCCGAGCATGCCGCTCAGGGATTCGCGGAAGACCTTCCAGAAATTCTCCATGGCGGCTCCTTACGCCGGGCTCAGGTCGAGGCGCCGGCGCAGGCGCATCTTGGCGATCATGTAGGCAATCAGCGGGTAGAGCAGCAGCTTGCAGCAAGTGTAGAGCCCGGACTCGGCCGGCGCCCGGCGCAGGAACTGGTCGAACAGGCCGTGCAGGGTATGGGTCAGCGGCTCGGCTTCGGAGATGATCCGGGCAATTTGCGGCATCGCCAGTTCCGGCAGCAGCACGCCGGAATAGGTCTGTGCCACGCCGATCAGCAGGCCGATCAGGGAATAGGCGCTGTAGCGGTTGGCGGTGAAGATGAACAACATCAGCCCGACACTCTGTGCCGCCGCCACGTAGCAGATGGTGATCGCCAGCATCCACCAGGAGTTGCCGTTGATCCGCGCGCCATTGAGCTCAACCAGCAGGAACAGCTCGACCATCAGCAGCGTGCTGAACAGCAGCGTGTAGGGCGCCAGCTTGCCCAGCAACCGCACACCGAGTGCCTGGGCGCGCAGGATGTGCGGCGACGACGCGCGCAGCTCCGGCGCTTCGCGCGCCAGCACATGCACGGTGGCGACGATCACGAACAGTTGCAGCAGGTGCACGATGGCGGCGAACTGCTGGAAGTAGATGTAGTTGCCGCTGGCGTTGAACAGGCTTTCGTAGGACACGCTGATGCTGGCCAGTGCGGGCATCGCGCGGTCCATGCCGGTGGCCAGGCGCGGGCGCAGTTCGGCGTTGACCGAACTCATCAGGCCGCTGAAATCCTGGGTCGAGTAGAAGCCGGCGGAATAGAACAGCGAGTTGTAGTACAGCTCGGCCACCGGCTGGCGGCCGGACAACGCGTCCGCCTCAAAGTCACGCGGGATGTAGAGCAACGCGTAGTCATCGGCCATGCGCAGGCGGCGCAGGCCCTCCTGCAGACCCCCGCCGAGCACTTCGACCTTGGCGTGGGAGCCGGCATCCAACTCGCGGACGATGCGCCGCGACAGGCTGCTGTGGTCGGCATCGACCACCGCCACCGGCATGTCCAGCAGCGTCCCCGCCTGGTACACGCCGCTGATCACCACGAACAGCAGCAACGGCCAGAGCCAGCCGAGCCAGTGGATGGTCCAGCTGCGCAGGGCGACCCGCGTTTCGCTGCCGAAGGCCTGGGCGAAACGCAGCAGGTTGCGCCTTACTGCTTCCACTGCCACAGCGCGCTCATGCCGGGGCGCAGGCCTTGCACCGGCTGGTCCGGATACAGGCGCACCTCGAAGGTCTTCAGGTCGAAATCGCCGGTGGCGCGGGTGGCGCGCTTGGTGGCGAAATCGCCGAGCGGTGCAATGTAGGCAACCCTGGCTTTCACCTCGGCGCCCTTGAGGGCCGGCACCTGGATCGCCACTTCATCGCCCTTCTTCACATCCGCGAGGATGTCTTCGCGCAGGTTGAACACGAAGTAGCTGTCGGACAGCCGCACCAGCGTCAGCAACGGGCTGTAGGCGTTGACCAGCTCGCCCTGCTCCGCCGGGATCGGCCCGACCTCGCCGTCCACCGGCGCGACCACGTTGAGATCGTCGGTCTGCGCCTGCAGTTCGAGTATCTGGGCGTCAGCCCGGCGCACAGCGGCTTCCAGCGCGCGGCGGCGTTCCTCGCGGTCGCCCTGGGTGCCTTCATCGAGATTGGCCTGGGCCTCGGCGACGCGGTTACGCGCCACGTCGCGACCACGGCGGGACAGGTCCAGCTGCGCCTGGGAGACGAAGCCACGGCCGGCCAGTTCCTCGTTGCGCTGGTACTCCAGCTCGGCATTGCGGAGCTCGGCCTGTGCCTGGGACAGGCTGGCCTGCAGGGCGCGCAGGGTTTCCTCGCGGGTGCCATGCAGGGATTCGTCGAGGTTCGCCTGCACCTGGTTGCGCGCGGCGCGCAGGGAGTCCAGCTGGGCCTGCAGCTCAGGGCTGCTGAGTGAGATCAGCACCTGGCCCTGCTTCACGTCGTCGCCGCGGCGCACATGCAGCACCTCGACCCGGCCCTTGGCCTTGGACGCGACGATGACGTTGGTGGCGTCCGCCTCGCCCTGCAGCAGCAGCGGCTGGGTGTGCAGGCGCAGGTAAAGGGTGACGGCGATGATCACCAGGATCAGCAGGGGTGCGAACAGCTTCCATCCCTTCATGGAGTGGTCTTCTCAGGCAGCGGATGCACCGATGGTAGTGCATCCGCCGCCTGAGCGGCGGCTCTGGATCAACGCCGCCGGGCGATCAGCGCTCGTCGTCGCTGATCAGGTCACGCTCGCTGCCGCGCTGCGGCGAACTCGGCGAGGGGAAGCGCGAGGAAGCGTAACGCACCACCAGGATCGCCAGCGCCAGCAGCAGCAGGGCTACCGAGACCAGGATGATGCCGTCGTCGGGCACGTGGTTGTGCTGGATGTCTGCGATCATCAGGCGGGTCAGCGCGGTCATCGCCACGTAGATCAGGAAGCGCACCGGCATGTGGTTGGTCTTGAAGTAGATGCCGACCATGGCACCCAGTTCGAGGTAGATGAACAGCAACAGGATGTCGTCGATGCTCGCGTGTCCCTTGCTGACCATCTCGCCGAAGGCCACCGCCGCCGACCAGAACACCGTGCCGCCGATGGCGAACAGCGCCAGGTAGTGGAAGCCCTCCACCAGCAGGTTGCCCAGGGACTCGGCACAGCCGTGCATCCGCTCGCTCAGGCGCTCGGCCCAGTTCTGTTTCATTCGTCGGTTCTCCGCAATACAAGGCTTTGTTGGCGTGAAGCCTGCAAGTGCTACGCCATTGATCTTGCGCAGTCATGGCACAGATGGGCTGCGCGAATATGACTGCGAACTTTTTCGGCCAGCCCCGAGTCCATTCAGGGGCATGCCACAAAACAGGCAGGAACGAGTGATGGAAAGTCCCTTTCAGAAGCTGACCGACGCCTTCCAGGACCAATACCGCGTCAATTTCAGCCTTGAACGGCCAGACGGCAGTATTGTCCTGACCCTCTCCACCGAGGCAGGCGTCGCCGCGCGCCGGCTGATCCGCAATACCCAGCTGCAGGACCCGGAACAGCTACAGCGCTTCATCCAGAGCATCCGCTTCGGCATCGCCATCGAGCAAGGCGGCACGGCGCCGCAGCTGCTGGCTGCCATGACGCGCGGCGAAAACGGCCTGCCGATCGCGTCCTGACGCACCTGTCTGCAATAAATCCTTCCTACAGAGCCATCTGACTGACGATTCATTGCGCCAGTCACGTGGCTGCGCTGCGCGCGCCGACGGGGCGCGCGCACTGCTTTGGGCCACCGCCAATACTGGCCATCTACAGGCACATCCCTATCCTGCGACTACGCTGCTGGCAACGATTCGCATAGCGGCAGTAGCATTGCGCGATCACTTTACTGTATAAATAAACAGTAATTTCGAACTCCCCAATCAAAGAGAAGGCACAGAGGTGATGAATGGCCGTCGAAGTGGTGTACCGCAGCAGCCGCGATCCGGAGCGCCTGTTCATGGATAAGGCAGAAGCCGACCGGCACGACAAGATGCTGGAGCTGGCGGAAACGCTGGCCGACGTGCTGCAGAAGGCGGTGCCTTCGCTGAAGGAGGATCAGGTCGAGGAGATCGGTATCTTCATGGCCAGGAACCGCGACGCCTTCGCCCGCGCCTTCAAGAACCAGCCCGATGCGCTGAGCGAGATCTTCAGCGAGCCTGCGGCCGAGGAATGAGCCGGCGAGCAAGCCGCTCGGACCCGGGCGATGGCGATGTGCGAGGCCGCATCGATCATCGCCCCGCCCGCCGCTTCATCTCCCGACTGACGGGGACCGCCGGCACCTGAAGGCGGCTTGTCCGGGTACTGGCCCTGATGCCAGAATGCGCTAAGAAAATTCCTATAAGATTCTTAACGCACCGTGCACCGGGAACTGTCGGCGCGCCGGCCTTGCCGGAGCGCAGATGTCCGCCGCGTGGTCGTGATCAGGACGACCGACCATGCATGATGCGCCCGCCGCCGAACTCATCCGCTGCTCAGCCCTGAGCAAGAGTTTCCGGCAATATTCCAAGCCCAGCGATCGCCTCCTCGATGACCTGAGCCATGCCTGGCCCCGCTGGCTTGGTGGCCGGCCACGCAACAGCGCCAACGAATTCCACGCCCTGCGCGGCATCGACCTGACCCTCAATGCCGGTGAGGCCGTTGCTATCATCGGGCGCAACGGCTCGGGCAAATCGACGCTGCTGCAACTCATTGCCGGAACCCTGAGCCCCGGCAGCGGCACCGTCCAGGTGCGCGGCCGGGTCTGCGCCATGCTCGAACTGGGCGTCGGTTTCAATCCCGAGTTCACGGGGGTCGAGAACGTCCGCCTGTATGCAGCCGTGCTCGGCATGAGCGGCGAGGAGATCGAACAGCGGCTGCCCTCGATCATCGCTTTCGCTGAAATCGGCGACTTCGTGGACCAACCGGTGAAGACCTATTCCAGCGGCATGTATGTCCGCCTGGCCTTCGCCGTACTGGCGCACTCCGATCCGGAACTGCTTATCGTCGACGAAGCGTTGTCGGTGGGCGATGCGGCCTTCCAGGCCAAGTGCATGCACTGGTTCCGCGGCTTCCAGGAAGCCGGCGGCAGCCTGCTGCTGGTCAGCCACGATGTGAGCACCGTCCGCGCCATCTGCAGCCGTGCCATCTACCTGGAATCCGGAAGGATCAAGGCAGAAGGCCCCTGCGGCGAAGTCACCGATCTCTACCTGCACGACATCCACCAGACCCAGAACCAGGTGCTGGCGCAACCGGCGGCATATTCCGAGGGAACGGCCCCGAACTGCCAGGTCACCGACGCTGCCTACCTCGCACGCTGCCAGGCTTTCGAACAGCGCTGGATCAGCAGGCGTCAGGGCACCGGCGACAGCCGCGTTCGTCTGGTCGAATTGCTCAACGCCTCCGGCGAGCCGTCCGAACTGTTCCAGTTCGATGCTCCCGCGATCATCCGCATTCATGTCGAGTGTCTGCGCAGCACCGCGGTATCGGTCAACTACAAGGTGCGTGACCGCCATCTGGTCTCGGTGATCGGCGCCGACTTCCTCATCGCCGAGCAACCCCTGCTGACCATGCAGCCCGGCGAGATCCACTGCATCGAATACCGCACCCGGCTGCCGCTGATGCACGGCGACTACAGTCTTCGCCTATCGATCACCGAACCCGTCGACAAGCACGCCCAGGCAGTCTTCCACGACATCGTCGAGGTAGCACTGCCCTTCAAGGTTCTGCCGGCCGATCGTGGCTGGATCTACACCCAGAGCTACCTGCCCAACCAGGTCAGCGTCCGCCAATGGCAGGACCAAACCCAACTCGAGAACGCCTGACGCCATGCATGAACTCGAACAACGCTTCCCCGAAGTCCGCTTCTACAACCCGCCACTCACTGAAGTGCAGGACAACGTCGAGATCGGCCCGCAGAGCCGCGTCGGCTCGATGACGCTGATCCACAGCGGCGCGCGGATCGGTGCCGGCGTCACCATCGGTTCGCACTGCAACATCTGCGACTGCCGCATCGGCGAACGCGTGTCGATCCAAACCGCCTGCCACATCACCCGCGGCGTCGTGATCGAGGACGATGTCTTCATCGGTCCGCACGTGGTCACCCTCAACGACAAGCTCAAGGGTGGCCCCATGGTCTACCCGCGCATCTGCCGGGGCGCACGGATCGGCGGCGGCAGCGTCATCCTGCCGGGCGTGACCATCGGCGAGAACGCCGTCGTAGGCGCCGGCAGCGTCGTCACCAAGGACGTCCCGGCGGGCGCCACGGTGATCGGCAACCCCGCGCGCAGCCGCGCCGGCGTGACCGTCGAGCGCGACTGAGACGACGATGGAAGGATTCATCCTCAATCTGGCTCCCACCGGCATGCTACCCACACGGGCAATGAGCCCTCATGTGCCGCTGAGCGTGGAAGAGATAGTCGCCGACGCCTGCCGCTGCGTTGCCCTGGGCGCCAACATGCTGCACCTGCATGCACGCGATGAGCAGGGTCGCCCGACCTATCACCGGGAGATCTATGCCCGCATCATCGGTGGCATCCGCGAGGTGCATCCCGACGTCGTCATCTGCGTCTCCCTCAGTGGCCGTGACTTCGGCGAGTTCGAGCAGCGCGCCGATCCGCTCGGACTCACCGGCGACCTGCGACCGGACATGGCGAGCCTGACCCTGTCGTCGCTGAATTTCAGCCGCAGCGCCAGCGTCAACAGCCCCGAGATGATCCAGCGTCTGGCCGAACGCATGGCCGAAGCGGGCATCCGGCCGGAGCTGGAAGTGTTCGACGCCGGCATGCTCAATTACGCCCACTACCTGCTCGAGCGCGGGCTGATCCAGCCACCGCTGTACTTCAACTTCATACTCGGCAACGTGGCGGGTGCGCAGGCCAGGCCCGGCGCGCTGGCGCTGCTGCTCAGCGAACTGCCGCCGGGCGCTCTCTGGAGCGGTGGCGGCGTAGGGGCCTGCCAGTTGGCGATGAACACCCAGGGCCTGCTGTACGGCAACGGCGCCCGTACTGGCCTGGAAGACTACCTGTGGCTCGACCCGCAGCGCCGCGTGCTGGCGAGCAATGAACAGATGGTCAGCCGCCTGGTCGACCTCGCCTCTCACTTCGACCTGCGCCCGGCCAGCGCCGCCGCGGTTCGCCAGGCACTGGGGCTGCGCCATGTCTGAAGCCACCTTCAAGCCCTTGCGCGTTCTCATCACCAACAACACCCTGGGCGGCCGTGCCGGCTCCGAACTCTACGTCCGCGACCTGGCGCTGGCGCTCCTGCGCCGCGGCCACTTGCCGGTGGCTTACAGCTCGCAGCTGGGCGAAGTCGCCGAAGAGCTGCGCCGGGCCACCGTTCCGGTCATTGATGACCTCAACGCGCTGAATACTCCACCCGATGTCATCCACGGCCAGCACCATCTGGATGCGGTCACTGCGATGCTGCACTTCCCCAGAGTGCCGGCCCTGTACATCTGCCACGGCTGGTTGCCCTGGGAGGAAGTCCCGCCGGTACTGCCCTCCATCGGCCGCTATCTGGCAGTGGACGACCTGTGCCTGGAGCGTCTGCTGACGACGCCGGGGATCCCCCCGGAGCGCTGCGAAGTGCTGTACAACTTCGTCGACCTGCAGCGCTTCAAACAGCGCGCGGCATTACCCGAGCGTCCACGCTCCGCACTGATCTTCAGCAACTACGCTGCAGGCCAACCCAGTCTCGAAGCCATGCGCAACGCTTGCCACCGTGCGGGCATCGAGCAGGTCGACGTGGTTGGCGGCGGCTCGGGCAACGCGGTCCGGGAACCGGCGCAGATACTGGGCAACTATGACCTGGTGTTCGCCAAGGCTCGCGCGGCACTCGAAGCCATGGCCAGCGGCTGCGCGGTCATGGTCGCCGATCAGGTAGGCCTGGCGGGCATGGTGGACAGCGATAACCTGGCCGAGCTGCGGCGCCTGAACTTCGGCGTACGCAGCATGCAGCGCCTGCCTCTGGACGAAGAGACCCTGCTGGCACAGATCAATCGCTACGACAGCCAGGACGCGCGCCGGGTCAGCGACCGGATTCGCCAGGATGCCGACATGGAGCGTGTGGTGGATCGCTGGCTGCAGATCTACACCCAGCTCATCGAGGACTCTGCAGAGGGCGACAACACCCCGCCGCTGCAGTCCCAGCTGCAGGCCGGAGCCGCCTACCTGCGCTGGCTTGCACCCACCATCAAGAAGCAGTACCAGACCGCACACCATGCCGCACAGGCCCAGCGGGACCTCGCCCACGTGCAGGGGCAGGTTCACCAGTTGACCGAGCAACTCGACGGACACCAGACCCAGTGGGCCGCACTGGAACGACATTGCCAGCATCTGCAGTCGCTGCTGAACGAGGGCGAGCAGCGCGCTCAGCACCTGCAGGCATCGCTGACGGAGCAAGAGTTGCACGGCCAGCAGCTGGAAAACCAACTGGCCACGCAGGAACTGCATGGCCAGCGCTGGCAAACACTGGCAAGCGAGCGGGAACTGCACCTGCGCAAGGTCGAGGCCGACCTCGCCGAAGTCCTCGATTCGCGGACCTGGCGCGCCCTCGCCCCGTATCGACGCCTCAGACGTTGGCTGCGCAAGGGATGAGCGCCGCTCTGCACCCGCCACTGCGCGTCGCAATCGTCGGCCTGGGCAAGATGGGCAGCCTGCACTACGCGGCTTGGCAGCGCCTTCCCAATGTCCGGATCACCACGCTGGTGGATTGCGAGCCGGACCGGATCCGCTGGGCGGCCGCCCAGGAAATGATCGGCCTCGATAGCGTTCAGGACCTGGTGGGCAAGGTGGACGTGGCGGTCATCGCCACCCCCAGCGACCAACATGTCGGCAACGCCCTGCCCCTGCTCGAGGCCGGCATCCATTGCCTGGTGGAGAAACCCCTGGCCCTGACCTTCGCCGGGTGCCGGCGCCTGGTCGATGCCAGCCGGTGCAGCGGAGCGCTCCTCGCCGTGGGCCACAGCGAACGCTTCAACCCCGCCCTGCACCTCGCGCGCAGTGCGCTGTCCGGTCACGCACCCTGCGTAGAAGTGATACGCGCCGCGCCCCCACCTCAACGCTCGCTCAAAAGCGACAGCGACGTGGTGCAGGACCTGATGATCCACGACCTCGACTGGCTGCTGGATACCCTGGGGGCCCCCGAGGAAGAGCTCCGCCTGCTCGAATGGCGCCGGCAGGACGGCCAGCTGTCGCACGTCCGCTGCCAATTGAATTACGCCAACGGTCGCCGGGTGAACCTGACCGCGTGCCGCGAAAGCGACCGCCGGCAGCGCCAGGTGCGGCTTTACGAGGGTGACATGGCGAACCGGGTGATCGACCTGGACGTGCGCTACGCCAGCCACGAACCGGACGCCCTGACGCGCCAGGCGCAGGCCTTCCTCATGGCGCTGCGCGGCGAGCCCTCGCCCATCGCCCTGGGCAGCCAGGCCCTGGAAGCGGTCCTGCTGGGCGAGCGCATCCGCAACGGCTGCCAGATGGCAGAAGCCGTACTGTGATTTATTCCCGGAGCAACGAATGACGACTGCGGTTCCCTTCATCGACCTGGTGGCCGACTGGCAACCGCTCAAGGACGAGGTACTGGCGCGGGTGGCGCGCCTGTTCGAGCATGGACAGTTCATCATGGGGCCTGAAGTTCAGGAGTTGCAGCGGCTCCTGGAGACGGACTGTAGCGTCGCCCACGCCGTCACCTGCAGCTCCGGGACCATGGCCCTGCAACTGGCGCTGATGGCGTTGGACATCGGCCCCGGCGACGAAGTGATAGTGCCGGCGTTCACCTTCGCCGCTCCGATCGAAGCCATCCTGCTGCAGGGCGCCACACCGGTGCTGGCCGATGTCCATGCCGACACGCTCAATCTCGACGTGGAGTCCTGCGCCCGGCTGATCGGCCCGCGCACCCGCGCCATCATTGCCGTCTCGCTGTTCGGCCAGCCGGCCGACTTCGACGCGCTCAATGCGCTGGCCCGCCAGCACGGCCTGCGAGTCATCGAGGATGCCGCGCAGAGCTACGGCGCGACGCTTCACGGCCGACGCAGCGGCGGCCTGGCCGACATCGGCTGCACCAGCTTCTTCCCCACCAAGCCCTTCGGCGGCGCTGGCGAGGGCGGGGCCCTGTTCACCCAGGACGAGCAACTCGCCCAGCGCATTCGCGAGGCCCGCGACCACGGCCAGTCCACCAAATACCTGCACAGTTCGGTGGGCACCAATGGCCGGCTGGATGCATTGTCATGCTGCGCGCTGCTGGTGGCCCTCGAACGCCTGCCGGAACAGCTGGCCCGTCGGCAGGCGATAGCGCGACGCTACGACCTGGGGCTGGCCGCCGCCGGCAACAACCTGCGGCATCAGGGAATGCTGGCCGGCGCCAGCTCGGTCTACGCGCAGTACGCCGTCCGGCTCGAGGAGCGCGACCGCCTCGTCGAGTATCTGCGCGACGCCGGTATCCAGGTGGCCGTCCACTATCCGACGCCCGCCCACCAGCAACCTGCTTTCGCCAACCGCTGCCGCTACGAAGCCTTGCCCAACTCGGAGCAGGCCTGCCGCCAGGTGCTGTGCCTGCCGCTCTACCCGACCCTGGAAGAAGCAGCGCAGCAGCGTGTCATCGAGGTAATGCTCAAGGGGCTGCAAAGGTGAGCGCAATCTCCCGACAGCTCCGGCCATTCCCGATCATCGTCGGCGTGCCGCGCTCGGGTACGACGCTGCTGCGCTTCATTCTCGATGCCCACCCGCAACTGGCCATCCCTCCGGAAACCGGCTTCCTGATGAACGAGGCGCTGCTGCACAGCGCCGCGTCCCCCGCGGAGCTTGCCCGGAGCCTGACGCAGCTGCCGGAGACGGCGCCCGCCTGGGCTGATTTCGCCCTGGACGCGGAGACCTTCATCCAAGCCGCAGCCCAGCTGCCAGGATCGGCGGGACTCCCGCAGGTACTGCGGCTGTTCTACCAGCTGTATGCGGCGCGCCTGGGCAAGCCGCGATCCGGCGACAAGACTCCCGGCTACCTGCAGCACATGCAGACTGTCGCCGGACAACTGCCGGAAGCCCGCTTCATTCATATTCTGCGCGATGGCCGTGACGTTGCCCTGTCGTGGAGCCAGACCTGGTTCGCCCCCGAGCGCGAGCCGGAACTGCTGGTACAGCGCTGGGCCGGGATGATCACGCGAGCCCGCCGACAGGCCCATGGCCTGCCCTATCTGGAGCTGCGCTACGATCAGCTGCTCACCGATCCGCAGACACAGATCAAGCGTGTCTGCGAGTTCATCGAACTGGACTTCCACAGCGCTATGCTCGACTACCACCGCGGCACAGCCTCACGCCTTGACGAACACCAGGCCCGCTTCCAGAGCGACGGTCAGTTGCTGGTCAGCAAGCAGCAGCGCCTGCAACAGCAGTGGCGCACGACCCAGCCGCCGGACACGAGCCGGCTCGAAGTCTGGCGCGAGCAGCTCAGCCCGGCACAACAGGCCGCTTGTCGCAGGGCAGGCGGCGAGGTGCTGGGGGAGTTCGACTGACAGCCAGCGGCGACCGGCCTACCCGTAGAGAATCCGCTCGGCCAGCATGTCGGCGATGCGCGCCGGCGAACGGTGATCGGCCTGGGCGTGGGCATAGACCTCGGTCAGGCGCTCGGCGATGCGCGACAGGTGCGCGGTGATGGTCGGCAAGGACTCGCCCTGGTGTTGCAGGGCGACATAGATCAGCCCGCCCGAGTTGATCACGTAGTCCGGCGCATAAAGAATGCCCCTCCCCTCCAGCTCATCGGCGACTTCCGGATGAGCCAGCTGGTTATTGGCCGCCCCGGCGACGGCGGCACAGCGCAGGTGGCCGACCACATGTGACGTCAGCACGCCGCCCAGCCCGCAGGGCGCCAGGATGTCGCACGGGGTGGTGAGCAGCGCTTCGTTGGGTACCGGGCGGGCGCCCAGTTGCTCGACGGCGAGCTGTACCTTGCCGGCGTCGATATCGCTGACCAGCAATTCCGCCCCAGCCGCCGACAGGTGTTCGGCCAGCGCGTAGCCCACATTGCCCAAGCCCTGGATCGCCACGCGCAGGCTGTCCAGGTCATCGCTGCCCAGGCGCGCCTGGGCGCTGGCGCGGATGCCGGCGAACACACCGAGGGCGGTATGCGGTGAGGGATCGCCGCCACTGGTGGTGCTGGTCACATGGCGGGTGAACTGGGCAATGCAGTCCATGTCGGCGCTGGAGGTGCCGCTGTCCACCGCCGTGATGTACGCACCGCCCAGGGAATCGATCGCGCGGCCGAAGGCTTCGAACAGTTCGCCGCGGTTGTTGACGTGCGGGGCGCGCAGGATCACCGCCTTGCCGCCGCCCTGGCGCAGGCCGGCCAGCGCTGCCTTGTAGCTCATGCCCTGGGCCAGACGAGCGGCGTCGCGCAGCGCGGCATCCTCGCTGGGGTACGGCAGGTAACGGCAACCACCCAGCGCGGGGCCGAGCCGGGAATTGTGGATGGCGATGATGGCCTTGAGTCCCGTGGCCGGGTCCTGGAACAGATGCAGCGACTCGAGCCGGGTGGCTTCCATCATGTCGAACATGGCGGCGCTCCCTTGCTGGGGGTGGACGGCGGTCCGAAGGCGGACCCTCTTCAGTATAGGCAGCGCCTGTCACAACACCTTCACGGGCGACGACTGCACCACTGGACGAGTGCCCGGCGCTCCGGTTACAACCGCAGGGTCAGCCGGAGAACGCCATGGACCCGCGTCAAGCCTGCCTTGCCTGTCTTGCCCAGGACCCGCCCGCCCTGTTCGAAGCGGCCCTGTGGATCGCCGCCGAGCACGAACCGCACCTGCCGCCGGACCAGGCGCTGCGGTTGTTCGATTCGCTCGCGCACCAGGTCGCGGTGGCCCTGCCCCAGGGCACCGGCGATGCGGAGCGCGCGCAGTTCCTGTTGCGCCGGCTGAGCGAGCTGGGCTTCGCCGAGGACGACGAGTACCCGTTGCACCCGCGCGCCGCCCTGCTCCCCCAGGTACTGCAGCGTCGCCACGGCCAGCCGCTGTCGCTGGCGCTGATCGCGCTGGAGATGGCACGGCGCAACGGCATCACCCTGGTCGGCGTGAACTTCCCCGGACGTTTCCTGCTGCGCGTACCCGGCGCCGACCACCTGCTCGACCCCGCCACCGGCCGCCGTCTCTACACCCGCGACTGCCGTGACCTGCTGGCGCGCCAGATGGGCGCCAGCGTTGAGTTGTCAGCCGAGCACCTGCGCACCGCCAGCGCCGCCGACATGCTGCAGCGCCTGTCGCGCAATCTGCGTCAATTGCACCTGGCCGCCGGGGAACCGCTGGCGGCGCTGAAGGATGCCCAGCGCGTACTGGAACTGGGGGCGCCCAGCGCCAGCGATCACCTTGCCCGCGCCGACCTCTACCACGTGCTGGATTGCCCGCAGGCGGAGCGCTACGACCTGGAGCGCGCCATGCTGCTCAGCGACGACGCCGCCGAGCAGATGCGCCTGGCCCAGCGTCTGGCTGAGATCAGCGTGCCGCCCAAGGCGCTGCACTGATCCTCGCGCTTCAGACTTTCAGCAAGCCCAGTTCTTTTGCCCGCGCGACCGCCTGGGTGCGGCGCTCCACGCCGAGCTTGCCGTTGATCCGGCGTGCGTGGGTTTTCACCGTGTGCAGGGAGATGTACAGCCGCTCGCCGATTTCCAGGTTCGAGCAGCCTCGGGCGATCAACTCCAGCACCGAGAGTTCGCGCAGGCTCAGCAGGTTGTGCGGGGCCATCTCGCCGGCGTGCGGGCGCAGGCCGAACAGACCGGGCTGGCGGCGCTGGGTGTCACGCAGGGTGGAGAGCAGCCCGAAGCGCTGGGCCAGGGAGACGCCCTGGTCCAGCGCGCTGCGCGCTTCGTCCAGGCTGCCGGCGATGAAGTGCGCCTCGGCAAGGGCCAGCCAGACGTCGCAGGCCAGAGTGTTGCGGCCCTGGCGCAGCAGGTCCGGAAGCATCGCCAGCAAGCGCTGCAGGGCGGCGTCAACGTCCCCGTCATAGAGTTCGGCCAGGGCCAGGTGATGTTCGACGCGCAGTATCTGGTCCGGCGCCGCCGCGGGCGGGCTGAGACGGTCGGCGCGATAGCGCGAGGCCACGCGCTGCAGGACTTCCCGCGCCGGCCCCGCACGGTTCTGGCGCAGATTCAGCGCGCCGCTGGCCAGCAGCAGCGGCCCGCGGTAAATCGGCTCGGGGACATGCTGTAGCTGCATCAGCCGCTCGACTTCCAGCAGGCGGCTGAAGGCGCCATCGGTGTCACCGTCCAGCGCATCGAGCCAGGCCATGCCGGTAAAACCGTAGATCGAGCTGGGATCGTGGCTGCGGCGGGTTTCGTTGAGGCCGGCGATGAACAGCTCGCGGGCCTCCTCGTCACGCCCCTGGCGCAGGCACAGCCAGCCCCGACGCAGGGCGACACGGCCGGCCATGGCGTTGCAGGTGATGCGCATCTCGTCGAGGTATTCCTGCACCCGCGCCAGCAGCGCATCGGCACGCTGCAGCTCGCCGCGCTGCTCCAGCCACTGGGCGCGGTCCAGTTCCAGCAGTGCTTCGAAGGTGGTGCTGCCTTGCAGGCGAGCGCGTCGCAGCGCTTCGCGGTTGATCAGTCGCGCTTCGGCCAGGCGTCCCTCCGCCTGGGCCTGCTGGGTCAGCGCGGACAGGCAGATCAGCGTCTGCGACCAGGCTTCTTCCGGCAGGTGCTGCAGAGCCTCGCGCAGTTGTTCGCGGGAGCCCGGCAGTCCGCGCGCATGGATGAGCATGCCGTTCAGGCCCTGCCACTGGGCGACCAGCGCGCGCTGGCGGTGCTCGCCGGGCATCGGCAGGAAGCGGTCGAAACCGGTCAGCAGCGCTTCCACGTCGTCCAGGCGACCGACGAACAACAGCGTCCAGGCGTTGAGGATGAGCAGGCGTGGCGTGCTGCACAGTAGCTCCTCGGGCAGCGACTCGCGCAGTTGCAGCACGCGCTCGACGTTGCGCCCGTGGAGCAACTGCTCCTCGGTCAGGCGCTGCAGCAGGCTGGCGGAAACGTCCGGCTGCTCGGCGTACAGTGAGTGCTCGAAGGCCGAGTGGATTTCCCCGCACTGGGTGAACCACTGGCAGGCACGTCGGTGCAGGGTCGCCGCCGGCCAGCGCGACAGGCTCGCCAGCGCCGTCGCGACCATGGGCGCCACCTGGAACCAGTGCTGGGTATTGTCCACCGCCTCGATCAGTACGCCCCAGGCCTGCAGGCCGTCCAGGCCGAGGCCGGGTTCGTCGAACAGGTAATCACAGAGTTCGCGGTTGAAGCGGGCGATCTGTGCCAGGCCGCAGAGGGTTTCCGCCAGCTCCGCCGGCAGGCTCGCCAGGACTTCGCGTTGCAGGTAGTCCTGCAGCAGGCCGTTGCCGGTCTCCGCCACCTGGGTGGCGCAGGGCGCGATAGGCTCAGCCCCCAGGCTGAGCAGGCGCAGGCGCACGCCTGCGAACCAGCCGTGGGTCGCATCCTGCAGGGCCTGGCGCTGGGCCTGCGGCCATTCCAGGCCGGCGGTCTGCAGGTAGGCGTCCAGCTCGCATTGGGTCAGCGCCAGGGTGCTGGCAGCCAGCTCCAGCAGTTCGCCTTCGAGCAGCAGGCGGGTGAGGTTGCAGGCAGGGCGGCGGCGACTGGCCAGCCACCAGCCGATCTGCGGCGAGGCCACCGCGAGCAGGCGGTCGAAGCAGTCGTCGAGGGCAAGATCGGGGGCACGGGGATAATCGTCGAGCATCAGCCAGACCGGCTCGCTGGCGTTTTCCAGCCAGGCCGCCAGGGCCGCTTCGCCCGACCAGGGCACGCCCAGCGCCTCGCCCAGGCGTTCGCAGAACTGTTCGGGTTCGAGTGCGCGACCGCCCAGGCCCAACCAGACCACGCGGGTGCCGGCAGGCGCCAGGCGCGCGCATTCGCTCATCAGTACCGTCTTGCCGCAACCGGGCGGCGCCACCAGCAGGCGCAGGCGGCACTCGGTGGCGCTCAGGCTGGCATGCAACCGTTCGCGGGGCAGGTGCTGGCGGGGCAGGCGAGGCAGCGCCGCACCGTGCTCTGTAAGACTGTGCAGGGCGATTGTCGACATGGGCTTCTTCCGGCCATTTGCAGCCCAGACTATGCCGCCAGAAAGAGCGGGCAAAGGACCATCAGCCAGATTCATGGGGCGATATAGCGCAGGCCGCCCCCAGGCGCAGAACAGACGCTGCGCGCCTTGCTGACGGCAAAAAAAAAGAAACCCGGCATCCACGATGGGATGCCGGGGCCAAGGAGCGGAGTGTTACTTCAGCGCACGCCAGTGTTGCGCAGTGCCGCCGGGGTGAAGTCGGCCATGGTGGCCTTGTTGCCGAACTGGTAGCCGCGCTTCTCTTCGTTGTTCAGGCCGAAGGTCACGTAGCGGCCGGCGAGGATGTCGTACAGCGATTCGGCGGCGTAGCCAGTGGCGAGTTCGGTGTAGAAGGTCATCTCGTGGCCTTCGCCGACGCGCCACAGTTGGCCCCGACCGTCATACAGCTCGGACACTGCGATCTGCCAGCTGTCCTCGTCCAGGTAGAAGTGGCGCTGGCCGTAGATGTTGCGCTCGCCCGACTTCAGGGTGCCCACCACTTCCCACACGCGGTGCAGTTCGTAACGGGTCAGGTCCTGGTTGATGTGGCCCGGCTTGACGATGTCGTCGTACTTGAGCTCCGGCGAGTTCAGGTGGTAGCTGTTGTACGGGATGTACATCTCGCGCTTGCCCACCAGTTTCCAGTCGTAACGGTCCGGGGCGCCGGAGAACATGTCGTAGTTGTCCGAGGTGCGCAGGCCGTCCGAGGCGGTGCCCGGGCCGTCGTACGCTACCTGCGGGGCGCGGCGCACGCGGCGCTGGCCGGCGTTGTAGATCCACGCCAGGCGCGGCTCCTTCACCTGGTCCAGGGTCTCGTGCACCAGCAGGACGTTACCGGCCAGACGCGCCGGAGCCGTTACCTGCTGCTTGAAGTAGGTGAGGATGTTGCCGGTCTTGCTGACATCCTGGTCACCCATGTTCTGCGGCACCGCGATCGATTCCTCGAAGCGGATCGGCGTGTAGCTGCCGTTGGTCTGCGGTACAACCTGCACCACCGAGCGAGAGATGTTGCCGCCGTGGTAACGGGTCAGGTGGTTCCACAGCGCCTGCACGCCGTTCTGGGGCAGCGGGAAGGCGTAGTAGCGGCTCTTCTCGAAGTTCTCCAGGCCGTTGCCGTCGTTGATCGGCTGGACGAACTCGGCGCTGCGCTTGATGGCGGCGTAGATGTCGTCAGGCAGCGCGAAGGTGCGGTGGGTCTTGTACACCGGAATCTTGTAGGTATCAGGGTAGCGCTTGAACATCGCCAGCTGGCCGGCGGAGAGCTTGTCCTTGTACTGGTCGACGTTCTGCGCGGTGATGATGAACAGCGGCTTCTCGTCGGCGAACGGATTGGAGAGGAAGCCCTTGGCGTCCAGCTTGCCGGCGGTGCGGGAGATGCCGCCGGTCCAGGCCGGGATGCTGCCGTCGGCGTTGCCTTCCTTCTGCGAGCCCATGGGCGTCAGGCTGGTGCCCAGCTTGGCCACTTCATCGGCGGACACCGCCGCCATCACGCCGCAGGACAGCAGGCTCAGGGCCAGCGCGCCGCATTGGAGGATTCTTGTCGTTCTCATGTCGATTCCTTGAGCAGGCAGGTCAGAAGTTCACGCCGAAGCTGAGCGAAACGAAGTCACGGTCAACGATGGTGTTGTAATCGCCGCCGAAGAAGTTCGTGTAGTTCAGGCTCGCGGTGTAGGTGTTCTGGTAGTCCGCATCCAGACCAACGCTGGCGGCCTTGCTGCCCTCGTTGAAGACCGGGCCGTAGCCGTGCACGTCGTGGGACCAGGCGAGGTTAGGCTTGAGGTTCACCCCGGCGAAGACGTTGTTGTAATCCCAGATCGCGCGGGCGCGGTAGCCCCACGAGGACGAGGTGTAGAAGCCACCGCTGCCGTACTCGTTACGCGCAGTGGCATTCTCCGGGACGCCGTAGACCGAGTCGCGACCGTAGCGCTCGCCGACTTCGTTGGTCATGCCGCCGACATAGGTCATGCCGACTTCGCCCACCAGGGTGACGCGGTCCGCGCCCATGGTCTGGTCGAAGAAGTGGGTGAAGGTGGTCTGCGCCTGGGTCACTTCCTTGCGGATGTAGCCGTGGCTGATCCGGTCGGCCTGGGCCAGCGCGCCGGCCGCTCCACCGCTGGTGAATCCGCCGACTACCGTGGTGGCGAGCAGCGGGGTCATGTCGGTGGTGTTGAGCTGCAGCGGCATGTTCGGCCGGTAGCTGAGTTCGCCGTTCCACGCGGTGCCGGTGGGCAACGTGGTGGAGAAGCTCAGGCCGTACAGGCGGATGTCTTCCGGGTATTCCAGGAAGTAGTTGCCACGCCCCAGCAGCAGCGGCTGGGCCAGCGCGGCGCCACCGGGCACGGAGAGCGCCCGCAGGACGTTGCCGATGTCGGCGGTGCCGGCGTTCTTCATGCTCACGATCGGCGTACGGCTGTGGTAGTTCATCGCATACGCGCCGTACTCCACGTCGTCGCCCAGCCAGCGCAGGGCCAGGCCCCACTGGCCGGAGTCACGTGCGTCACGGTCGGCACCACGCGGCACCATCAGGCCCTCGGGGGTCACGGTGACGCCCAGGGAGTTGAGCAGGGCCTTGGTCGCCGGCGCATTCAGCGAGTTGACGGTGGCCGGATCGAGGATGTTGTAGTTGGTGTTGCAACCGTCGGCAGCGACGTCGGTGGTGGAGAAGAAGGTGCCGCAGTTGTCGAGCACCGTCTGGTCCCACTCCAACTGGTAGAAGCCTTCCACGGACAGCGCGTCGGTAACGCTCTGCGACATGTACAGCATGTTCACCGGGATCAGGCCTTCCTTGATTTCCGAACCGGGACGGCGGAAGGCGGAGACGTCGATCGGGTTGATGGTGTTGATGCTGTTGCCGATGAAGGTGCTTTCACCCCAGCTCACCACCTGCTTGCCCAGGCGCACAGTGCCCGGCATGTCGGCGATGGCATAGTTGTAGTAGCCGAAGGCATCGAGCAGCTGCGCGCCGGATGCCTTGGCACCCTCCTTGCGGCCGCTGTCGGAAAGCTCCTTGAAGGCCACGCTTTCGTCCTTCAGACGGAAGTCATACCAGTACTTGCCACGGGTGAAGACGCCGAAGTCCCCATACTTCAGCTCCAGGTCGTGGATACCCTTGAAGATCTTCGAGAAGGTGTGGCCTTTGCGGAAGTTCTGCCGGCCATCGTCGTTGGTCTGGGTCATGCCGTGGCCGCCGTTGGCGGCGCCGATCAGATCCTGCTTCGGACTCTGGGTACTCCAGCTGGCCCCCACGGACAGACTGGAATCGAACTGTCCTTCGATCTCCCCGATGTTGAAGTTGATTGCCTGAGCCTGGGTGGCGCATCCCAGGGCGACAGCAGTGGCGAGAAGTTGCGGTTGGAAGAATCCGCGCCTTGTTTTTGTTGTCATGCGGCTCTCCTGACGGTGTCTAGGTGGCCTTACCCTACTGAGCGACCTGACGGGGAGTAAGCGCTCCAAGGTGGTATTTGGCGTGTCGCCCGAAAGAGTGAATCCCCCCTCTGCGACGGGCTCTGGCGGGCGATATTGGCGCAGGCGATGACGGATCATCGAGACGATGGATAGTGCCTTGCGCCCGACAGGTGCTTTGCCACTACCCGAGAAGCGCCGTCTGGGGCATCCTTAGCTTCCTATGCAAGCCATCGACCAACGCCCGACCGACAGTCACCTGACCGAGCAGACCCGCGAGGTGGTGCTGCGCTACCACCAGTGCTGGAAGCATCGCGACCTCGAAGCGGTGCTCGCGCTGTATCACCCGCAGGTGCAGTACAACGACTTCTTCCAGAACCGCACGCTGGGCTACACCGACCTGCGCGATTACGTGCAGGGCACCATGCCCAGCCGCCCGGAAGAGTTCCTCGACCACATCGACCGCATCCGCGTGGACGGCGACACCGCCTTCATCCAGTACCGCATCGCGGTCACCCTGAGCGGCCGTCTGGCAACCTTCCATTCCAGCGAAGCGATCACCGTGCGCGAAGGCCTGATCTGGCGCATCAACGAATACGCTTCGGTGGTACGCGAAGGCGGCGAAAGCCGTCCGCAGGCCATCGACCCACGCCCGGCCACCAGCCGCCTGGGCCTCTCGCCGCGCCAGCTCAGCCAGTTGGCCAGCGACCTGGAAGACTATTTCAGCAAGAGCCAGCCGTACCTCGCGCCGGACCTGGACCTGACCCAGGTGGCCACCGCCACTGGCTACACGCGCAACCAGATTTCCTACCTGCTCAACCAGGTGATGGGGCTGAGCTTCTACCAGTACGTCAACCAGACGCGCCTGACCCACCTGCTCAGCCAGCTGCGTCCGCCGCTGCCTTCACGCATCGACGAACTGGCCTTCTCCGCCGGCTTCAACTCGCTCTCGGCCTTCTACCGCTGCTTCCGCCAGCAGACCGGCCAGTCTCCCCGCGAGTACCTCAAGCGCCTGCGCGAGGAACAGCAGGAGGCCTGATGCGCCCCTGCCAGCGGGTACGCGAGCAATCCTCGCGTACCCGCGCGCACGACAGAACCCCGCGCCAAATCTAGGCTTGCCGACATTCCCCTTCTTCCTTTCGGAGTCGTCTATGTCGGCATGGCGTCATATCAGTCTGTGGATGAACCAGCTGGACGATGATCTCGTCCCGCGGCCTTCCCTGCAGGGCACCCTGGACGTCGATGTGGCCATCGCCGGCGCCGGCTATACCGGCCTGTGGACCGCCTACTACCTGAAGCTGCGCGCACCGCAGCTGAAGATCGCCATCGTCGAGGCAGAAACCGCCGGCTTCGGCGCCTCGGGCCGCAATGGCGGCTGGCTGATGGGCAACATGCTCGGCGAAGACCGCCTGCTCGCCGGCCTGTCGCCCGAGCAGCGCCGCGCGTCCTACGACCTGCTGCACGACATCCCCGATGAAGTGGCCCGCGTGCTCGACCGCGAAGGCATCGACTGCGACTACCGCAAGGCCGGCGTGCTCTATACCGCCGCGCGCTACCCGGAGCAGGAAACCCGCCTGCGCGAGTACCTCGCCCACCTGCACGCCGAAGGCCTGACCGAGGACGACTACCGCTGGCTGAGCAAGAGCGAGCTGGACGAGCAGCTGCGCATTCCCAGCTCGCTGGGCGCCATCCACACCCCGCACTGCGCCACCATCGACCCGGCCAAGCTGGTCCGTGGCCTGGCCCGCGCGGTGGAACGCCAGGGCACGCAGATTTTCGAGAAGAGCCGCGTCACCCACTGGGCGCCCGGCCTGCTGCGCACTGACCGGGGCGAGCTGAAGGCTCACTGGGTGGTGCCGGCCATCGAAGGCTACGCCGCCGACCTGCCGCCGCTGGGCAACTACCAACTGCCGGTACAGAGCCTGCTGGTGGCCACCGAGCCGCTACCCGAATCGGTGTGGGCCGAAATCGGCCTCGACAAAGGCCAGGCCTTCAGCGAATTCAGCCGCCAGGTCACCTACGGCCAGCGCACCCCGGACAACCGCCTGGCCTTCGGCGCCCGCGGCGGCTACCGCTTCGGCGGCAAGCTGCGCAACGACTTCAGCCTGACCGAAGATGAAGTCGGCCTGCGCCGCTACCTGTTCAGCGAGCTGTTCCCGCAACTCAAGGACGTGCGCATCACCCACACCTGGGGCGGCAACCTGGGCATGTCGCGACGCTTCCACCCGCACATGCTGATCGACCGTCGCAACGGCATCGCCCTCGCCGGCGGTTATGGCGGCGAAGGCGTCGGCGCCACCAACCTGGGCGGCCGCACCCTCGCCGACCTGATCCTCGGCCAGGACAGCGCCCTCACCCGCCAGCCCTGGGTCATCAACGACCGCAGCGTGCAGGACGGCCTGCGCGGCTGGGAGCCCGAACCCTGCCGCTGGCTGGGCTACAACGCCATCATCCGCAGCTTCGTGCACGAGGACGATGTGCTGGCCAACCCGCATAGCGCGCCCTGGCGCCGCCGGCTGGCCGAGAAGGTCGCCGCCAGCATGGAAAACCTGATGACCTGGAAGGTCGGCTGAAACGCTGATCTGCTTGCGAACAGCCAGCCCCCGAATAGAAAGCCCACTGGAGCCCCTGTATGAAACTGACCCACCTGAAGAACACCCTGCACGCCGAACTCGGTGAAGCCAATCCGGTGGCCGTGCCCCTGGGCGAGCCGATCTCGGAAACCCGCGTGGAATCCATCGAGCGCACCGACCGCGTGGAAACCGGCATCTGGGAATGCACCCCCGGCCGCTGGCGCCGCCAGATCGTCGAGCAGGAGTTCTGCCACTTCATCGCCGGCCGCGGCACCTTCACCCCGGACGGCGGCGAGCCGATCGCCTTCCAGGCCGGCGACGCCTTCCTGCTGCCGCAGAACAGCCTGGGCATCTGGGATATCCAGGAAACCACGCGCAAGACCTACGTAATCATCGAGCGCGACTGATCTGCCTGTAGGTGTGATGGGTTAGCCCGGCGCTCGGGCTTTTCCCTCTCCCTAACCCTCTCCCTGAAGGGAGAGGGGACTGAAAAGCGTCAAGCGAAACTCCGAGCCAGCCGGCAACTCTGAACGGCTCCCTCTCCCTTCGGAGCGGGGCGCGCAGCCAGGGCTGGGGAGAGGGTGTCTCAGCCACGCCGCGCGCCCATCAGAACTCCCCGTGCCGCCCTTCCCCGCCAGCGAAACGCTTCGCCCCATTCACCGTCTCGCCGCTTTCGATCACCGCCATCCCGCCCTGGAATTCGTTGGCCAGCGCCACGTCGAACGACAACTCCCATTGCGCGAACACGCTCGCCCGGTCGGCCAGCATGCACAGCTGCGGAAACTCGGCGATCTCCCGCGCCAGCTCCTCGGCGGACTCCAGCGCCTGCCCGCTGGGCACCACGCGATTGGCCAGGCCCATAGCCAATGCCTCCTGCGCACCCACCGGGCGACCGGTGAGGATCAGGTCCAGCGCCCGCCCCTGGCCGACAATGCGCGGCAAGCGCACGGTGCCGCCGTCAATCAGCGGTACGCCGAAGCGCCGGCAGAACACCCCGCACACCGCGTCCTCGGCCATCACCCGCAAATCCGCCAGCAGCGCCAGCTCCAGGCCACCGGCCACGGCGTAGCCCTCTATGGCGGCGATCAACGGTTTGGACAGCTGCATGCGGCTCGGTCCCATCGGCCCGTCGCCTTCCATTTCCAGGCGGTTGCGCCGCTCGCCATCCTCGGCCACCGCCGCCAGATCGGCACCCGCGCAGAAGGTTCCGCCGGCGCCGGTAAGCACGGCGACGCGGGCTTCCTCGTCCTGCTCGAAATCGCGCAGGGCATCGGCCAGCGCCTGGGCGGTCGGCAGGTCCACCGCGTTACGCACCGCAGGGCGGGCGATGACCAGGGTGGTCACCGGGCCGTTCTTCTGGATTATCACGCTCATGGCGAACTCCTCGGGCCTGGAAGCGGAAAAGCAAAAGGGCCGGCATTGAGCCGGCCCTTTCACCTTACTGCGTTCGCCACCGTGGAACAGCCCCGCTGGCCGTTCCACCGGTCAGGCTGGCCGGATCAACCGGCGTATTTCTGCAGGTTGGCCATCATCTCTCGCAGCGCTTCGACGTTGTCCTTGGGATGCGCAGCGTTCTCGAAGTCGCAGATCTGCGCAAAGTTGGCCGCCACGTCCTCGACGCTGAAGCCCTCGCGCGGATCGAAGCCCACGCCCAGGCTGCGCTCCCAGCGCACCTTGCCGATCCAGCCGCCGCCCACTTCGAAGAGACCGGAGGTTTCCTGGCAGGCTTCGCTGCCCAGGTACACCACCAGCGGGCTGACCAGTTCGGGCTTGAGCGCCTCGAACACCTGCGGCGGGATCAGGCCTTCGGTCATGCGGGTGCCGCCGGTGGGGGCGATGGCGTTGACGAAGATGTTGTTCTTGCGGCCCTCGATGGCGAGGTTACGGGTCAGGCCATAGAGACCCAGCTTGGCCATGCCGTAGTTGCTCTGGCCGAAGTTGCCGTAGATGCCGGAGGTGGACGAGGTGAAGATCACCCGGCCGTAACCCTGCTCGCGCATGAACGGCCACGCGGCGCGGGTCACCTTGTAGGCACCTTCGACGTGGACCTTGTAGACCAGGTCCCAGTCGGCGTCTTCCATCTTGTGGAAGGTCTTGTCGCGCAGGATGCCGGCGTTGTTCACCACCACATCGATGCGGCCGAATTCCTCGACGGCCTGGCGGACGATCTTCTCGCCGTCGGTCACCGAGTCATGGTTGGCGATGGCAGTGCCGCCGGCCTCGCGGATTTCCGCGACCACGCGGTCGGCAGCCGAGGCGTTGGCGCCTTCGCCATGGGTGCTGCCGCCCAGGTCGTTCACCACTACCTTGGCGCCGTGTTTGGCGAACAGCAGGGCGTGGGCGCGGCCGATACCGCCACCGGCTCCGGTAACGATCACGACTTTTCCGTCGAAACGCAGGGCATCACTCATGATTGGGGCTCCAGGCAGGATGGTTTTTCGTCGAGTGTCCGGCAGTCACGATCCGGTCACAACCAAGACGACCCAGGCTGAATGGTGCTCGATAAGGCCAGGGGATGATCGGTCAGCGCATCGGCAGGTTCAGCTCCGAGCGCGGGCCGAGCTTGAACAGCCACCAGTCGTACTCGCTCCAGAACAGCAGCAGGCCGAAGGCCGGCAGCAGCGCCAGCGCGCCCAGGGCGGCGGGCACCCAGTCCTGGGTGAGCCAGGCGTAGTAACCGCCGACCGCGCAGACTCCGACCAGCACCAGCAGCACGGGAATGGCGACGAAAACGAAGTCCCGGCGCAGGTGCAGAAGCGCCCGGTACAGCAGCGAACCTTGCGGCTGGCGGACGGGAATGACGGATCTGAGTGGCATGGCAGTGACCTCCGGCTGGACAAAGCCGGGGAAGCTACCGATGCCACGCAGGGCCGATCTATCAGTCAGTTCCGAATCTTCGCCCAGATCGGTCCGTAGCTACGACGCCCTTTCCTGTCGGAACGCCAGATAGTGCTGTAGCACCTGTTCCGGCGCCTCGACCTGCGGGTAGTGGCCGATGCCGGGCAGTTCGACGGTGTCCGGTTGCGGGATCAGCTCCCGGTAGCGCACCACCATGTGCGCACCGGAGATCGGGTCTTCCGGCCCGTCGATCAGGCGCAGCGGCACCGCCGTGCGCTGCATCGCGCCGACCCAGCGTTCGCGATGCTGGCGACGGTCGAGGATGTAGTGGATCAGCCGGTGCATGACGCGCGGCCCGTCGTTGTGGCGGATCAACTCCCAGAAGGCATCCAGTTCTGCTTCGGACGGCTGGGTCTGTGGGCCGAACACCTTGGCGAAGTTCTGCGCCAGGCGCTTGCGGTCGAACAGCCGGCCGAACAGGGAACCGAACGGGCCGAGCAGCAGCTTCTGCGAAAGCACCGCACGGTGGGTCTCCGGGAACAGCCCGCCGTTGAGGAAGGCCAGCGAGGCCAGGGCGAAACCGCCCTCCTCGTGCCGCGCGAGCAGCTCCTGGCCGACGCTGTTGCCGTAGTCGTGCACCAGCAGGTGCACCGGCTCGCGCACGCCCAGGTGCTCCAGCAACGCCTGTTGCAGGTCGGCCTGTTCGAGAATGCGGTAGTCGTGGCCCTTTGGCTTGGCAGAATCGCCAAAACCGAGCATGTCGCAGGCGATCAGCCGGTAGCGCTCGGCCAGCGGTTGCCAGAGGTAGTGCCAGTCCCAGGATGCGGTGGGGAAACCGTGGACCAGCAGCAACGGAGCGCCGCTGCCGGCGCTCCAGTAACGTATCTGCTGCCCACGGAAGGTGAAGTCACTGCCCTGCGCGCGCCAGTCGCGCAGGGCGATGCCGACCAGCGCCATCAGTCGCGGTAGCCGGGGTTCTGCAGGTCGAGCTTGCGCAGCAGCGCCGGCCACGCCAGCGCACCGCCCATGCCCTGTTTGCTCTTGGTCACGGCGGCGGCCATGGCGCGGGCGCCATCGAGAATCTGCTGCGGGATCATGATCAGCTCGGCGCCGCCGCCCTGGGCCAGCACCTGGATCTCGCAGGCACGCTGCAGGGTGAACATCATCAGGAAGGTGTCGGCGATGGTGCCCGAGCAGGTCAGCAGGCCGTGGTTGGGCAGGATCATGAAGTTGGCTTCGCCCAGGTCCGCCTGCAGGCGCGCCTTCTCGTCATGGTTCAGCGCCACGCCCTCATAGCCGTGATAGGCCAGGCTGGAGAGGACGAACAGCGACTGCTGGGAAATCGGCAGCAGACCCTGCTTCTGCGCGGAAACGGCGATGCCGGCGGCGGTGTGGGTGTGCAGCACGCACTCGACATCGTGGCGCACGTCGTGGATCGCGCTGTGGATGGTGTAGCCCGCCGGGTTGATGTCGTAAGGGCTGTCCATCAGCTTCTTGCCCGAGGCATCCACTTTCACCAGGCTCGATGCGGTGATCTCGTGGAACATCATGCCGTAGGGGTTGATCAGGAAGTCCTCGGTGCCGGGAACCTTGGCCGAGATGTGGGTGAAGATCAGGTCGTCCCAGCCCTGCAGGGCGATCAGCCGGTAACAGGCGGCAAGGTCGACGCGGGTCTGCCATTCGGCGGCGGAGACCTGGTCCTTGACGTTCACGGTGGGCAGCGGATGAGCGGCGTGCATGGTCGGTAGCCTCTTCGTTGTTGTTGTTCGATGGCGCAGTCTAGTCAGCGCGGCGGCGTGGCGACTGTCACGGAACTGACAGTTTCATCTGGCAGCGTCTGGCGAATGTTCCCCTATAAGCGCAGGCGGATAACTCTGCTTGCGTCAGCAGTTTCCCCACCTATAGTGGCGGTAGTCGCTGCCAGCGGCGCCTGATCGACCCGGCGCCCGGCGATTCCCTCCAAAAGCGCTATCCAGACAGTGCGGCAGCCAGCTCGCACGTCAGGGCTGGCGGAAGCGTGCCCGATTTCCATCCCTGCCCCGGTGCCTTTCCGGCGCCTCCGAGCCATCTGGAAACATTTCGCAATATCTTTCGCAACATCCCTGATTCGCAACATTCCTCAGTAGTACCCGGGAGTCGGGAGGAGACTCCAGTTCGGCCAACGAGGCAGCCGACGTGAAACGAACCGCCATCATGCAGCCCTACTTCTTTCCGTACCTGGGCTACTTCAGCCTGATCAAGCACACCGACCTGTTCGTCCTGTTCGACACCGTGCAGTACATCCACCACGGCTGGATCGAGCGCAACCGCATCCTCAAGCAGCAGGACGGCTGGCTGTACATCCGCGTGCCGCGCGTCAAGCACCACCGCGAGACACTGATCAAGGACGTGCGCCTGGACAACAGCCAGGACTGGCGGCGCAGCCTGTTCTCCCAGCTGGACGTGTACCGCAAGGTCGCGCCCTATTACCGCGACGTACGGGAAATGATCGCCGCCTCGCTGGACCATCCGTTCGACGATATCGTCTCGCTGAACAAGACCACTCTGGAGGCCACCTGTGCCTACCTGGGCTTTCCCCGGAAGATGCCGGTGCTGTCGCACATGGAGCTGCCGATGGAGCGGCCGACCGCGCCGGACGAATGGGCTCTGAACATCTGCAAGGCGCTGGGTGGCGTGGAGGAGTACTGGAACCCGCCGGGCGGGCAGAGTTTCTTCGACCGTGGCAAGTACGAGGCAGCCGGGCTGACGCTGCGCTTCCAGGAGCCGAAGCTCACACCCTACGAACAGAAGCGCCCGACCTTCGAGGCGGGTTTGTCGATCATCGACGTGATGATGTTCAACTCCCCCGCCGATATCTCGCGAATGCTCGATGCCTACGAGCTGAGCTGACCGCGCCCTTGACTGTCACTTACAGGCACCAGGCCAGGACGGGCGCCAGCAGCAGGTTGAACAGCCCGGTCAGGACCATCAGCAGGCCGGCCGCCGAACCCTCTTCACCGCCGAACTCGTAGGCCCGGCTGGTGCCCGCGCCGTGGGCGCCGACACCCAGCAGCGCGCCGCGGGCCAGGGCGGAGCGCAGGTGCAGCATCTTCATCAGCACGCCGCCGATCAGCGCACCGAACACCCCGGTAATCATGACGAAGGCCGCGGTCAGCGCCGGAACCCCACCCAGGTCGTGGGACATTTCCATGGCGAAGGGCGTGGTGATCGAGCGCGGGATCAGCGACAGGGTCACCTGGCCGTCCAGCGCCAGCGCGTGGGCCAGCGCCCAGGAACTGCCGATGGCCATGGTCGAGCCGGCCAGCATGCCGGTCAGCAACGCCGGCCAGTGGCGGGCGAGCAAGGCACGCTGCTGCCAGATAGGGATGGCGAAGGCCACGGTGGCCGGGCCGAGCAGCGCCACCAGCCAGCTGGTGTCACGGGCGTAGTCGGCGTAGCGGGCCTGCAGCGGAATCGCCAGGGCGAACAGCAGCACCGGCACGAACACGATGGGCGACAACCAGTACTGCTGGAAGCGGCGGTAGAGGGTACGGCTGAGCAGGTAACCGCCCAGGGTCACGGCCAACCAGAACAGGGCTTGCTTATCGAGGCTCATGGCGCGAACTCCTGTTGCACATCCATTCCACCGCCAGGGCGGTGGAGAGCATCACCATCACGGTGCTGGCGGTTATCACCAGCAGAATCTTCCAGCCCTCGCTGCGCAGCAGCGGGCCGTAGTCCAACAGGCTCATCAGCGCGGGGATGAAGAACAGCAGCATCTCCGCCAACAGCAGGCCGGCGCCGCCCTGCAGCAGGGCCGGGCGGATGGCCCCACAGGCGAACAGCACCAGCAGCAGCGCCAGGCCGATCACCCCGCCCGGCAGCGGCAGGCCGGTGAGCGTGGCGATCCAGCCGCCGACCCACCAGAAGGCGGCGAGGACGGCAAGTTCGAAAATGAGGCGGGCGGCGCGGCGGAACATGGCGGCGATCTCGATGCGTTGGGCGGATGGAGAAATCGGTTGGGAATGGCGCAAAGCCTACTCCCGCGCCTATCATCCCCAAAGCGAATAGATCGAATCGGAGCCATTCCAGAATGGAATTCAAGCAGCTGCGCACCTTCGCCGAAGTCGTGCGCCACGGTAGTTTCACCCAGGCGGCGGTGTACCTGAACGCCAGCCAGTCGGCGGTGAGCAAGCAGGTCGCGCAACTGGAGCAGAGCCTGCGCGTGCAACTGCTGGAGCGCAGCGGCCCGCACATCCGCCTGACCGCCGCTGGCGAGGTGGTGCTGCGCCGTGCCGAAGACATGCTGCGCCTGCGCCGCGAGCTGCATACCGAACTGGACGACCTCACCCAGCTGCACCGCGGCGAGCTGCGCCTGGGCCTGCCGCTACTGGGCGCGGACGCGCTGTTCGCCGGGCGCTTCGCCGAATACCGGCGGCGCTACCCGAACATCGACGTGCACCTGATCGAGGGCGGCAGCAAGACCATGGAGGAAATGGTCCACAGCGGCGAACTGGAGCTGGGCGGCGGCCTCACGCCGGACGACCCCGGCTTCGACTGGCAGCCCTTCTGCAACGAGCCGCTGGACGTGCTGCTGCCCGCCGCCCACCCGCTGGCCGGGCGCGGGAGCCTGGAGCTGGCGGAACTCTCGGACACTCCGTTCCTGCTCTATCAGCAGAGTTTCACCCTCAACGACCGCCTGCTGCGCGCCTGCCGCGAGGCCGGTTTCGAGCCGAAGGAAGGCGGCCGCAGCGGCCAGGCGGACTTCCTTGGCGCGCTCGTCGCCGCCGGGCAAGGCGCGGTGCTGCTGCCGCGCGTGGTGGCGAAGGACCTGGAGCGACCGGGACTGGTCCGCGTGCTGCTGAGCCAGCCGGACCTGCGCTGGGACATCAGCTTCATCTGGCGGCGCGACGCCTACCTGTCGAATGCGGCGAAGGCCTGGTTGGCGTTGATGGTGGAGATGCCGCTGCATCCACAGGGGGCGGAGTGAAGCAGGTTCGCGAGCAAGGGCCAGGCGCCCCCTCGATCCCACGAAGATCGTAGGGCACATAACCCGCAACGGGTTATCCGCCGGCAACTTGGCGGCGGATAACGCTGGCGCGTTATTCGCCCTACCAGAGCTCGGCACGAAGCCTTTCAGAGCAGTTCAGGAAACTCGCTGACGAGCCGCGGCCACTCCCGCTGCGCTTCACCGTCATCCGCCAGCAGCTTGAAACCAGCGAACTCGAAGGCCGGCGACACGGTGCAACCCACCAGCACGTAATCCCCCAGGCAGCGCGCAGCCTGCCAGGCGTGGGCCGGCACGGCGCGTTGCGGCAGGCTGCCCTCGCCTACCGGGCCGAGGAGTTCGCGGCGCACGGCGGCATCCGGCCGCTCGGCGATCAGCAGTTCCAGCGCGCTGCCTTCGTGGAAGTGCCAGAGCTCGTCGGCGTCCACGCGGTGCCAGCGGCTGACGGTGCCGGCGGGCAGGAGGAAGAGGATGGCCGACGACTGCGGCCGGCCATCGGCGCCCACCAGCCTCGATTCGAACACCCGCCGGTAGAAGCCACCCTCGGGATGCGGGGCGAGTTGCAGGGTGTCGATCAGGTAGCGAGCGCGCGGATGCATCAGGCCTTCAGCGCGGCGATGAAATCGGCCAGCCACGGTTCGGAATCGGTCTCCTGGTCCACCGTCTCGCTGCCGTCCAGGCGCAGCATCGGCACGATTTCCTGCACGCCCAGTTCGGCGTACAGCTCGCGCACCTGCTCGCCGCCGCCGCAGTAGGTATCGCCGTAGCTGGAATCGCCCAGCGCCAGCACAGCGCCCGGACGACCGCGCCACTCGCCCGGCAGGCGGTCGCGGATGGCGTGGAACAGCGGCTGGAAGCTGTCCGGCAGGTCGCCCATGCCGGTAGTGGCGGTCACCACCAGGAAGGCCTCGGGAGCGAACTCGAGCATGCCGTCCAGGGTGGCGCGCGGGTCATACCAGGCTTCGAAGCCGGCGGCTTCGAGCAGGCGCTTGGCGTGGCGCGCGACTTCTTCGGCGGTGCCATAGACCGAACCGGACAAGATGGCGACTTTCATGTTCACTCCCACAAGGCAAGACAAGGCCGCCCATTATGCCCCATCCGTGCCGCACCGCGCCGGGGCTGGTATAGTTTTGCCCTACCCGGCCGCTAGGACATTGTCCGCCGCGGCGCTCCCTGAAGTGGATTTTCGCGAGGCGCGCATGGGCCAGACCCCAGCCCCCATCCTGATCACCGGCGCCAGCCAGCGCATCGGCCTGCACTGCGCGAAACGCCTGCTGCTCGAAGGCCAACCGGTCATCGTGACCTATCGCCAGGACAAGCCCGGCATCGCCGAACTGCGCGAACTGGGCGCCACCTGCCTGCACGCCGAACTGGCCGATGAAGCCGGCATCCTGGCCTTCGCCGACGAGTTGAAGTCCCGCACCGACCGGCTGCGCGCGATCATCCACAACGCCTCGGCGTGGATCGGCGACACCCCCGGCGAGGAAGCTCAGGCCTTCGAATCGCTGTTTCGCCTGCACATGCTCGCGCCCTACCTGATCAACCTGCGCTGCGCGCCCCTGCTCGAGCGCGACGCCGCCGAGCGCGGCGCCCCGGCGGACATCATCCATCTCTCCGACGACGTCGCCCGCAAGGGCAGCGCCAACCGCATCGCCTACTGCGCCAGCAAGGCCGGCCTGGACAACCTCACCCTGTCCTTCGCCGCGAGCCTCGCGCCGCGCATCAAGGTCAACGGCATCGCGCCGGCACTGATCCTGTTCAACGAAGGCGACGACGACGCCTACCGCGCCCGCACCCTGGCGAAATCCGCCATGGGCATCGAGCCCGGCCCGGACGTGATCTACCAGAGCGTGCGCTACCTGCTCGACAGTCCCTACGTGACCGGCACTACCCTGACCGTCAACGGCGGCCGGCACCTCAAATGACCCGCCCGGCGCGGGCGCGAGGAACTCCCACCATGATCGAAGACCTGTCTCACCACTACCGTGAGATTCTCCAGGGGATCGGCGAAGACCCGACCCGAGAAGGCCTGCTGGACACCCCCAAGCGCGCGGCCAAGGCCATGCAGTACCTCTGCCACGGCTACGGGCAGACGCTGGACGAGATCGTCAACGGCGCGCTGTTCGCCTCGGACAATGACGAAATGGTGATCGTGAAGGACATCGAGCTCTACTCGCTGTGCGAACATCACCTGCTGCCCTTCATCGGCAAGGCCCATGTGGCGTACATTCCCACCGGCAAGGTGCTGGGCCTGTCGAAGGTCGCACGCATCGTCGACATGTTCGCGCGCCGCCTGCAGATCCAGGAAAGCCTGACCCGGCAGATCGCCGAGGCGGTCCAGCAGGTCACCAACGCCGCCGGCGTGGCGGTAGTGATCGAAGCGCAGCACATGTGCATGATGATGCGCGGGGTGGAGAAGCAGAACTCGGTGATGAACACCTCGGTGATGCTTGGCGCCTTCCGCGCGTCCACCAATACCCGCCAGGAATTCCTGCAACTGATCGGACGGAGCAAGTGAAATGACGCAATTGCAGCCGGGCATGGCGCGAATCCGGGTCAAGGACCTGCGCGTACGCACCTACATCGGCATCAAGGAAGAGGAAATCCTCAACAAGCAGGATGTGCTGATCAACCTCACCATCCTCTACCCCGCCGGCGACGCGGTGCAGGTCAACGACATCGACCACGCGCTGAACTACCGCACCATCACCAAGGCGATCATCGCCCACGTGGAAGAGAATCGCTTCGCCCTGCTCGAGCGCCTGACCCAGGAACTGCTCGACCTGGTGATGGCCAACCCGGCCGTTCACTACGCCGAGGTGGAAGTGGACAAGCCCCACGCGCTGCGCTTCGCCGAGTCGGTATCGATCGCCCTGGCCGCCCAGCGCTGAGCCGCGCTTTCGCTTGCACGCCCGTGCCAGTCGGCCAACGGGCGTTGCTGGCAGATCGCCCGCCTCTTAGAATCTCGCCAGCCCCGCCATGCGCCTCCGATGCGCCCTTGTTGAGAGACCTGCCATGACCGAGCCGATGAACCTGACCGACGAGCAGCGCACCGAACTCGAAGCCGCCGCGTTCCGCACCCTGGTGCAGCACCTGCGTACCCGCAAGGACGTGCAGAACATCGATCTGATGAATCTTGCCGGGTTCTGCCGCAACTGCCTGTCCAAGTGGTACAAGGCCGCGGCGGACGACATGGGCCTGCCGGTCAGCCCGGATCAGGCCCGCGAAGAGATCTACGGCATGCCTTACGCCGAATGGAAGGCCAAGTACCAGACGGAAGCCTCGCCCGAGCAACAGGCGGCCTTCGACCACGCGAAGAAACACTAAGAGTTTGCCTTGATGACCCTCACTGATTTCCGCTCGCGCCTGCGCAGCGAGCAGCACCTGTTCACCGACACCCTGGCGTACATCGCCGAGCACTACAGCTACACCCCCAGCGCCTTCACCAACGGCAGCGTGGAAAACCCCGCCGGGCAGAACGAAGGTTCCTGCAAGACCCTGGGTTTCGCGATCCTCGAAGGCCTGAGCCAGGAAGAGTCGCTGCTGGCATTCGGTGAGCACTACCGCGCCGTGCGCGAGCACCCCGAAGGCACTGACCACGCCAACATCCGTGCGTTGCAGACCACCGGCCTTGCCGGCGTCAACTTCGAGCGCCAGCCGCTGTCGCGCCGCGGCTGAGGCTGGCCGGCTCGATGAAAAAGCCCCGCTGATGCGGGGCTTTTTCATACATGGGGCGTGGTATCGGAGTCCCCTGTAGGAGCGCCCCATGGGCGCGATCGCGGGCATGGCCCGCTCCTACAATGGGCATCGGTGCGGGGAGGTAACAGGACGTTGGTGCAGAGAGGTTCGCGAGCAAGCTCGCCCCTGCGGGAACCCATTCGACACACCCAGCACGTAGGGCGCATGACCCGGAACGGGTTATCCGCCGATACCACGACGGCGGATAACGCTGGCGCGTTATCCGCCCTACGAAGAACACCCGCCTCGCTGAGCGGAAAAAGAAAAAGGCCCCGCAAGCGGGGCCCCTTCCTGCACGCCGGCTCTTCGGGCCGTTACAGGGAATCCAGGTAACGCTCCACGTCCAGCGCGGCCATGCAGCCGGCGCCAGCGGAGGTGATCGCCTGGCGGTAGACGTGATCGGCCACGTCGCCAGCGGCGAAGACACCGGGAATATTGGTCGCAGTGGCATTGCCGTCACGGCTGCCGCTGACCACCAGGTAACCGTCCTTCAGCGCAAGCTGGCCTTCGAACAGCGAAGTGTTGGGCGTGTGGCCGATGGCGACGAACAGGCCATCCACCTTCAGCTCGGAAGCCTCACCGTCGTTGTGGCGCAGGCGCACGCCGGTAACGCCCATGTCATCACCCAGCACTTCCTCCACCTGGGCATTCAGGCGCAGCTCGATCTTGCCTTCGGCGATACGCGCACGCAGCTTGTCCTGCAGGATCTTCTCGGCGCGGAAGCTTTCGCGGCGGTGCACCAGGGTGACCTTGCTGGCGATGTTGGCCAGGTACAGCGCCTCTTCCACGGCGGTGTTGCCGCCGCCGACCACCGCCACTTCGCGGTTGCGGTAGAAGAAACCGTCGCAGGTGGCGCAAGCGGACACACCCTTGCCCATGAAGCTTTCTTCCGAGGACAGGCCCAGGTAACGCGCACTGGCGCCGGTGGCGATGATCAGTGCATCGGCGGTGTAGGTGCCGCTGTCGCCCTTGAGTACGAAAGGCTTGCCGGCCAGGTCCACGCCGTGGATGTGGTCGAAGACGATCTCGGTCTCGAAGCGCTCGGCGTGTTCCTGCATGCGCTGCATCAGCGCCGGGCCGGTCAGGCCGTGGGGGTCGCCCGGCCAGTTGTCGACCTCGGTGGTGGTGGTCAGCTGGCCGCCAGCCTGCATCCCGGTGATCAGCAGTGGCTTGAGGTTGGCGCGGGCGGCATAGACCGCGGCGCTGTAGCCGGCAGGCCCGGAACCCAGAATGATGACGCGCGCATGACGATCGGACATGACAGCCTCCAGAGCTCAGATGGGATGAGTCAGGCAAAGAAAAGGGAGCTGCCAAAGCACCAGGGGGAAGGTTGGGAGGGCGGCAGCTCCACGTAAAAGTTTCTTGCGCGGACCGCATGGCCCGGAGACCGTGGGCAATGCGGTGTGACCTGAGTCACGCTTTGCATTGTCCCGCAGAACCCCGGGAAACCCTTGAGATAAGTCAGGGATTTCCGCAGTCGCCCCGGACTCCTTGAGATAAGTCAGGGAGCGGCGGATCGACCCTCGAACTTGTTCGATACCAGATGGCGCGCAGCTTACCGCCGCCGCCGCGTCCTGCTGAAATGTCCAATATCAATGCCCTCCATAGGCTGACCCTATGCAGCGGGCACCCACTGCCTGGATGGCTAGACTCAAGAAACCAAAGGTCACCCGTATCACCATGAACCTTCGCGCCCGCCTGCTATGGCTGTGCCTGCCCCTGTTCACCGCGAGCCTCGCAGGGGTCTGGCTGCTGTCGGACATGATCCTGCTCGACCGCTTCGACCGCGGGGACCGCCAGCACCTCGCCGACGAGGTGCGCATCGTCCACAACCGCGTCGCCTACGAGAAGCAGCGCAACCTCGATATCGTCCACAGCTACGCCTGGTGGGACGCCAGCTATCAGTTCATGCACCTGCCGCAGGCGCGCTTCGTCGAGGACAACCTGGACCAGGACCTGCTGGGCATTCTCGGCTTCGACTACGTGCTGTTCGTCGGCCGCGACGGACACATCCTCGCCCAGCAATGGAAGCTCGACGAACTGTCCGCGCGCTTCCCCGGTCAACAGGTGCCCGACGCCACACAGCTGCGCGACGGCATCCTGCGCACCGCACTGGACCTGGGCGCCCTGCAGATCGACGGCGACCCGCGGCACAGCCTCGACCAATTGCTGCAGATCGAAGGCATCCCCCAGCTGCTGCTCAGCTACCCCATCAGCAACACCGCCGGCACCGCCGAACCGGCCGGCGTGGTCATCGCCGGCGTGCTGCTCGACAGCGCGCGCATGTACAGCCTGCAGACCCAGATGGGCGCGAGCCTGCGCCTGGTGCAAGACAAGGTGCAGGGCAACGACTGGCGCACCTTGAACATCCCCACCGGGCGCGGCGCCACCCTGCTCAGCCCGCGACGTCTGCTGGACGAGAACAGCCAGCAGATGTCCCTGCTCTACCTCGACTCCCGCGGCCGCCCGCAACTACGCCTGGAACTGACCAGCCCGCGGCCGCTTTACCAGCAGGGCCAGCAATCGGTGCGACTGTTCCTCTACCTGACGCTGGCGCTGCTCGGCGGCGCCACCCTGCTCGCCTACGTGGCCCTGGAATTGCGCATCATCCGCAGGGTTTCCACGATGAACCGCGAAGTCGCGGTCATCGGCCAGGACGACACGCCCTCGCGTCTGAGTTCCCAGGGCGCGGACGAACTGGGGCAGCTGGCCCGTGAGATGAACGACATGCTCGACCGCCTGGAGCAGAGCGAGGCACGCGACCGGGCGATCCTCGACGCGATCCGCGACGGCTACTTCGAGATGGACACCACAGGCATCATCCGCACCCTCAACCCGGCGCTGTGCCGGATGCTCGGCTACAACGCCGAGCAACTGAGCGGCCAGCACTTCAGTATCCTGCTGCAGGAGCAGGACCTGCTCCGCGCTCGCAGCCTCTACCAGCAAGCCCGCGACGATGAGCAGGAAACCACCTTCTCCGCGCCCTTCAAGCGCCGCGACGGCCGGCTGGTCAGCTGCGAGACGCGGCTCTCGGCAATCCGTGACGGCCAGGGCGAGTTCCAGGGATTCCGCGGCATCCTGCGCGACATCAGCGACCAGGTGGCCTACCAGAAGCAGCTCATCGACCTGGCCTACCGCGACACCCTCACCGAACTGGGCAACCGCAAGGCGTTCAACGAACAGCTGCAGCAGGCTGTCGTGCACAGCAACCGGGTGTCCCTGCTGTACATCGACCTGGACCGCTTCAAGCAGGTCAACGACCGCTTCGGCCACGCCCTCGGCGATGCCCTGCTCAGCACAGTCGGCGAGCGTATGCGCAACAGCCTGCGCCAGCCCGACCAGGCCTTCCGCCTGGGCGGCGACGAGTTCGCCGTGTTGCTGGAGAACGCCGAGCCCGATCAGGCCGAAGCCCTGGGCATGCGCCTGCTGGCCGTACTCGGCGCCGAGTACCACCTGGGCGGCCAGGTGATCGACTTTGTCACCCCCAGCATCGGCATCGCCTTCTACCCGCAGGATGCCGCCGACGCCGACGCCCTCACCCGCGCCGCCGACATCGCCATGTACCAGGCCAAGCAGGAACGCAACCGCTGCTATCGCTACACGGCAGCCTGAGCGCCGGCCCGCGAACACATACCCGGCAAAACAGACGGCTCGCCGGCCGTTCGCCGGGTCTGCTAAGGTCGCCTACGGTTCAACCCTGGAGAATCCGATGTCCACCCTGAGCGGCCCGCAATACCTCAGCGAAGGCCTGAAACTAATGATGCGCCCCGGCCTGCGACTGTTCGTCCTGCTGCCCCTGAGCATCAACATCCTGCTGTTCGTCGGCCTGATCGGCTTCGCCATCAACCAGTTCAGCCACTGGGTCGACTGGCTGATGCCCAGCCTGCCGGACTGGCTCAGCTTCCTGCAGTTCATCCTCTGGCCGCTGTTCGTGGCGCTGGTGCTGCTGATCGTGTTCTTCACCTTCACCATGATCGCCAACATCATCGCCGCGCCTTTCAACGGTTTCCTCGCGGAAAAGGTCGAGGTGGTGGTGCGTGGCACCGACGACTTCCCCGAATTCAGCTGGGGCGAGCTGATGGCCATGGTGCCGCGCACCATCGGCCGGGAGCTGCGCAAGCTCGGCTACTTCCTGCCGCGCGCAATTGCCTTGTTCATCCTCAGCCTGATCCCCGGTCTGAACCTGATCGCCGCACCGCTGTGGCTGATTTTCGGCGTATGGATGATGGCCGTGCAGTACATCGACTACCCGGCGGACAACCACAAGCTGGGCTGGAACGAGATGCTCGCCTGGCTGCGCAGCAAGCGCTGGGCGTGCATGGGCTTCGGCGGCATCACCTACCTGGCGCTGCTGATCCCGGTGGTCAACCTGGTCGCGATGCCCGCCGCCGTGGCCGGCGCGGTGCTGTTCTGGGTGCGTGAAGGCGGGGACAAGGCGCTGGTGAAGTAATCACCGGCGCCGTATGAATCTTCCTGTTTGACCCGAGAGTGCTGACTGCTGCCGGGGAAATCCGTCCAATGACGTTTTCCCCGGCACCGAGACTTCCATGCGCTCACTGCTTGTCCTCTTCCTCACCCTGCCCCTGGGCGCCGCCCTGGCTGACGATTACGACAGCCGTTTCAGCAGCACATTGCCGACGCAGCCGGCCGCTCCCAGGGACCAACCGAGCGAACCGACCTTCCGTATCAACCAGGATGGTTCGCTCGTTCGTCCGCCGGACGAACGCAGGATCGACAGCGGCAACCCCCTGCTCGATTCCGACGAGTCCCGTGAGCGGGCCAACTGCCAGCGCACCCGCCAGCGCGTCGCCGATCAGGGCAAATTTCCCACCTTCAGCTGCGACTGAGCCGCTGTCACCTATCGATCATCGCTCTGTCATCGGCGCGCCACCGCGCGCCGAGACACTGCGAGCATGACCACGACTCCCCTGCGCATCGCGCTGATCAGTGAAACCTTTCCGCCGGAAATCAACGGCGTTGCCAACACCCTTGGCCGGCTGGCCTCGGGGCTGTTGCGCCTCGGACACCAGATCCAGGTCGTGCGCCCGCGCCAGCAGGGCGACGAAGGCCGTCACAGCGATGGCGAGCTGGTACTCACCCGTGGCTGGCCGCTGCCGGGCTACCCCGGCCTGCAATGGGGCCAGTCCTGCCTGCACAAGCTGCTGCGCCACTGGAACAGCACCCGCCCGGACGTGCTCTACATCGCCACCGAAGGCCCGCTGGGCCTGGCTGCCCTGCGCGCCGCGCGACGCCTGCGGATCCCGGTGATCAGCGGCTTCCACACCAACTTCCAGCAGTACAGCGCGCACTACGGCTTCGGCCCGCTGATGCGCCTGGTGACGCTGTACCTGCGCTGGTTCCACAACCGCACCCAGCGGACCCTGGTGCCCAGCGCCAGCCAGTCCGTGGAGTTGCAGCGGCGCGGTTTCGAGCGCCTAGCGCAGCTTTCGCGCGGCGTCGACAGCCAGCTGTTCAACCCCTCGCGGCGCGACGAAGCATTGCGGCGCGAGTGGGGCCTGGGCGAGCGCGACATCGCCGTGCTGCACGTCGGCCGGCTGGCGGCGGAGAAGAACCTGTCGCTGCTGGGCAGCAGCTTCCGTGCGCTGTGCGCGGCGCACCCGCAGCTCAAGCTGCGCCTGGTGATAGTTGGCGACGGGCCGCAGCGCGCGCACCTGCAGAAGGAGCTGCCCGAAGCGGTGTTCTGTGGACTGCAGCGCGGCGAGGAACTGGCCCGGCACTATGCCAGCGGCGACCTGTTCCTCTTCCCCAGCCTGTCGGAAACCTTCGGCAACGTGGTGCTGGAAGCACTGGCCTCAGGGCTGGCGGTGGTGGCTTTCGACCAGGCAGCGGCGGGCCAGCACATTCGCCACGGACACAACGGAGTGCTCGGCGTACCGGGCGAGAACCAGAGCTTCTTCGAAGCGGCGAGCTGGCTGCTGGGCGACCCGGAGCGCCTGCGCCGGGTACGGCTCAACGCGCGCCACCATGCCATCCATCAGGCGTGGGACACAGTCATCGAGCGCTTCGAGAGTTATCTGCAGGAAGCCTGCCGCGCGGCCCTGCCGGGAAAGAATCCCGGCCTGGGACACGCGGAGGTACACAAGTAGGAATCAGGCGAAGGGCTTGGGCTCGGCGGCGAAGGACAGGCTCATGGCGCCTGCGCCAAGGTTGATGCCGCCCGTGGGGCTGAGCATCGCCAGGTGCACCTGGATGCCTTTCGCCTCGCAGGCATCCTCCAGCGCAGCGAAACCGGGCAGGTCGCGCAGGGCGGATGGATCGCCGGCATAGCTCAGGCACATCTGCGGCGCCAGCAGCTCGCCCGCCTCGACCCGCGCACGGGCGAAGTTGAGCAGGCGCTCGGCGGACTTCTCGTAGTTCGGCGAGACCGACACGGGTTTGTCTTCACCCTGCACCAGGCTCAGCACCGGCTTCATGTCGAGCATAGAGCCGAGGCCGAGGAAGGCGCCGCGCAGACGGTCGCCGATGCTGCTGCGGTCGCCCTTCTGGAAGCCCCGGCGGCGGATGTGCCCCAGGTCGCTGGCGACCAGGAAGGTGTTCATCTGCTGACCGAGTTGCTCCAGGCGGGTACGCACGGCGTTGGGATGCTGGTCTTCGCCGAGCAGGCGCACGCCTTCGGCGGCGAGCACGGCAAGGCCGGCGAACACCGTCTGGCTGTCGATCACCCGCAACGCGAACGGCCCGGCGATGCCGGCGGCGGCGCGGCGCTCCTTGTAGCTCTGCAGCAGACTGAAGGAGGCCTGGGTGGCGTGCTCGAAGATCGGGCTGCGCTGGCTGGTCACGGTCAGGCAGATCACGTAGTCGAAATCGGTGACCAGCTGTTCCAGGAACCAGTCATGGGTCTGCGCCGGCGTCAGCGGTTCGCTGCCGTCCTCGGGGCCGACCTTGGGCAGGTCCTGGGAATAAAACTTGAGGGTGGTGTCGGGATCGCGATCATCGACAATGCGACGCTCGCCCACACGGATGCCGATGGGCAGTACGCGAATGTTGTTGGCAGCAAGGAATTCCGGGGGAAGGTCGCAGGTTGCATCGACCACCAAGCCGATCCGCATGTCTTACTCCTATGGCCGTATCCCGGCCTATTTTTGTGTGAACGCCGTCATACTCTGCCCGTTTCGGACCGGGAAGTCAGCATGCGGAAAGGTGGGTCTCGGAAAAGATTTGTAAACGCCTAGGACGGTGCTTTCAGACCATTCAGGCTGTTTATGGATCACCATAACCGAGACACGACATCCCAAACTGCAGGAACACGCCATGCGCGCGATCGCAGGCATTGTGCGCGTCTACAGGTTCGGCTCTGCGTTGGGCGGTTCGCGAGCAAGGAGTAGGCGTCCCCCTCGATCCTACGAAGAGCCGCTCCAGCTCTGGCTCTGGCTCTGAAGACTTCCAGAAAAATATCCGCACGCGCCGAATGCCCCGTTCAGGAGGCCTCGTTGAAGCGGAGTTTCAGGGGTTGAGCGGCATGGATGCCGCGAGAGCCGCGATGGGCCAGGGATGGCCCTTCGCGGCGTGCCCCTGAAACTTCGCTTCAACGAGGGAATTTTTCGCCTAAGCGAAAAACCGGATGTCCGGGGCAAGACCTTTGCCTACTTTGGGTCGTTTGCCAAAGTAGGTCGCCCGAGGGGGCGAAACACGGAGTCCTCGCGCACACCGTTGCGGCGCTGACACAACCAAGCCAAAGCAGAAAAAACCTGCACCATAGGAGCAGAGACAGACGCCGGCCCTGCCGACGGATCGCGGGCATGGCCCGCTCCTACAAGGGATTCCGTGCAAAGGCTCAGCAAAAGAAGAAACCCCTGGCACCGATGGCGCCAGGGGCTTTTCATTTCAGCGGATCGCGGATCAGGCCAGCGACATCAGCGCATCGCGGCTGAAGGGTTTGATGTCCTCCAGGCGGCCGTCACGCACTTTCACTGCCCAGTCCGGGTCGACCAGCAGGGCGCGGCCGACGGCCACCAGGTCAAACTCTTCCTTGTTCAGGCGCTCCAGCAGACCGTCGATACCCGACGGCTGGGCGACTTCCTCGGTGTTGCCGAAGAAAGCGAGGAACTCGCTGCCATCCAGGCCGACGTTTCCGACGGTGATGGTCGGCTTGCCGATGAGCTGGCGAGTCCAGCCGGCCAGGTTGAGGTCGGAGCCTTCGAATTCCGGAATCCAGAAGCGGCGGGTGGAGCAGTGGAAGATGTCCACGCCGGCATCCGACAGCGGCTTGAGGAAGGCTTCCAGCTCTTCGGCGGTCTGCACCAGACGGGCGCTGTAGTCCTGCTGCTTCCACTGGGAGAAGCGGAAGATGATCGGGTAGTCGGGGCCGACGGCCGCGCGCACGGCCTGGATCAGCTCGATGGCGAAACGTGAACGGTTGGCCAGGCTGCCGCCGTATTCGTCGGTGCGCTTGTTGCTGCCGTCCCAGAAGAACTGGTCGATCAGGTAGCCGTGGGCGCCGTGGATTTCCACGCCGTCCATGCCGATGGACTTGGCGTCGACGGCAGCCTGGGCGAAGGCGGCGATGACTTCCTGGATATCTTCCCTGGTCATCTCATGGACCAGCACGGTGCCGTCCTTTTCCTTGCCGCTGGGGCCGTAACCCGGAACGCTGGCGTCCGGCTCGGTGCCCAGGCGGCGCACGGCGCCGACGTGCCACAGCTGCGGGACGATCTTGCCGCCTTCGGCGTGCACGGCGTCGACCACCTGCTTCCAGCCAGCCAGGGCATCTTCACCGTAGAAGCGCGGTACGTTCGGGTAGCCGTTGGCGGCCTTGTGGTTGACCGTGGTGCCTTCAGTGACGATCAGGCCGACGCCGGCAGCGGCGCGGCGACGGTAGTACTCGACCACCTGGGCGTGGGGTACGCCGCCCGGGGTGAAGTTGCGGGTCATCGGCGCCATCACGATGCGCGTGGGTAGTTCCAGGCCGCCCAGGCGGAAGGGCGAGAACAGGGTGTCTACGGATGCGGTCATTGGGGTCTCCATGACGACCAGGCGACCGGTCGTCTCGTTTTTTAAGAAGGGGAAGTGATGACTCAGGCAGATCAGGCCTGAAGCAGGTGCTCCAGGCGTTCGATAAAGCGTTCCACCGGCTTGAGCGAGGCGCTGACCTTCATCCGCGCCAGCACGCCCTGCCAGGCGTTGCCGATGAACTCGGCGAGGGATTCGGCGTCTTCCGCTGCCGGCAGCTCACCTGCGCGCTGGGCGTCGATCAGGCAGCCGCGCAGGGTGTCGATGGACTGCTGGAGGATGCCGTCGACCCGCTCGGCGATCGCCGGCGACAACTCGGCCATCTCGAAGCTCAGGCTGCCGATGAAGCAGTGGTATTCGAGCTTCTCCTGGCGGGCGAAGTGCGCCAGGAGTTCGCGGTAATAGGTGAGGATGCGCGCACGCGGGCCCAGTGCCGGGTTGCCCAGCGCCTCAGCGTAACGGGCCAGGCGCGGTGCATACAGATGCTCCAGGGCCTGCAAGGCGAAGTCTTCCTTGCTCTCGAAGTAGTGATAGAAAGAGCCCTTGGGGATGCCGGCGGCCTGGACGATGTCCTGCACGCCGGTGCCGTGGTAGCCGCTGCGGGTCATCGCCAGGGAGCCCTTGGCGAGGATCAGGTCGCGTTTGTCGAGTCGGATGCTGTTCATGGGCGCAAGAATATGACCGGTCGTCTCGCTTTTTCCAGCACCATTGATCGCAGTGATTTTCCTCCACAAGCGGATCAGCGAATCGCCGGGCTTTCCAGCAGCTCTGCCACACCTTCCTGCAGCAGTTCGCGCAAACGCTCCACCAGCGCTTCCGGCTCTGCTTCGCTGCGGTGCAGGCACAGGCCCAGCGGCGCCATGGCCGGCAAGCCGGCGCGCTCGGCGTCCAGCTGTTCGACACTGGCCGGTAAGCCGATCGGCGTACGCAGGCCGACGCCCAGCCCAGCGCCGACTGCCGCCCAGATGCCGGACAACCCGGCGCTGGTGAACGCCACGCGCCAGGCGATACCGGCCCGATCCAGCGCCGCCGTTGCCGCGCTGCGCAGCAGGCACGGCGCCTCCAGCATCACCAGCGGCAAGGGTTCCGCGCCGGGGGATGGGAATGCGTCCGGCGCGCCGATCCAGCATTGCGCCACTGCGCCGATGCGCTCCATGTGCGGCGTGCGTTCGCCGGTTTCCCAGGCCAGTGCCAGGTCCAGCTCGCCGCTGCGCACGCCTTCTATGAGCTGCTGATTGCGCGCCGTGCGTACCTCGATGCGTACCTTGGGATGGGCGCGGGCGAAGCGCGCCAGCACGGCGGGCAGCAGGGTTTCGCCGAAGTCTTCCTGCAGACCGAGGCGCACCCGGCCTTCCAGCGAGCCGCCGCGCAAGGCAGCGGCCGCTTCGTCATTCAATTCGAGCAGGCGGCGGGCGTAGGCCAGCAGCGTCTCGCCCGCCTCGGTCAGCGCCATGCCGCGCCCTTCACGGCGCAGCACCGGAGTGCCGGCCTGCTCCTCCAGCTTCTTCAACTGCGCGCTGACCGCGGAAGTGGAACGCCCCAGGCGATCCGCCGCGCGGGCGAAGCTGCCCAGCTCGATGCCGGTGACGAAGGTGCGCAGCACGTCGAGGTCGAAGTTGATGCGGGCCATGGCAACCATCCTGATTAATCGAACTATCGGTCAAATATTTCCCGATTTTCCGAATCAACTTGCCGGGCTAGCCTGAACTCGTCAATCACCCACCGAGGAACGGCGCCATGCCTACCGTCCGCATCTCCCTGCTCAAGGGCAAGCAACCCGAGTACCTGCGCGAACTCGCCGACACCGTCTACGACGCCATGCACGAGGCTTTCAACGTGCCGGAGGGCGACCAGTTCGTGATGATCCACCAGCACGAGGCTGAAGAGTTCGTCTTCAACCGCCACTACCTGGGCGGGCCGCGCAGTGACGACTTCGTGCTGATCGCCATCACCATCGGTCGCCCACGGGACTCGCAGACCCGGCAGGCGTTCTACCGCCGGCTGAACGCGCTGCTGGGCGAGCGGCTGGGCATAGCCAGCGAAGACGTGATGGTGCAGATCACCAACAGCGACGCAGACGACTGGTCCTTCGGCGGCGGGCGCATGGGTGTGCTGACGCGCCCCGATGCGCTCAGTGCCAGCTGACGCGCTGCTCCAGCGGGAAACGCAGGCGCGGGTTGTAGACGCCGTTGTCGGCAGCCCGACCGGCAGCCAGCAGCATGATCGGCACCGCGCGCGGGGGAATCTGCAGCACCTTACGCAGCCTCACCTCGTCGAAGCCTTCCATGGGGCAAGTGGCGTAGCCGTGGCTCTGTAGGGCAAGCATCAGGTTCTGCGCCGCCAGCGAGGTGGACTTCACCGCCCACAGGCGCATCTCGGCGTGGCTGTTGGGCTGGCGCATCAGCGCGCGACGGCGACCGACCACCGCATACAGCGCGCGCTTGAACAGCCCGCGCAGGCCGAACGCACCCTGGTTGTACTGGAAGGGCGCGGTGCGCTGGTAGAAGTCGCGCACCTTCTCCGGCACCTGCGGCTCGGGCCACTGCTCGAGGACCGCCGCGCACGACTCGCGCCAGGTATCCGGCCGCGCCAGCACGGCGATCAGCACCGGTGCAGTGCGTGCCGCATTCTGCCCCAGGCACACCGGCGCCAGCTGGCGGCGCAGCTCGGCATCGCGGATCACCAGGAAGCTCCACGGCTGCAGGTTGCAGGCATTGGGCGCCAGCACCGCCTGTTCCAGGCAGTCACGCAGCACGGCATCCGGCACCGGTTCGTCGAGGAAGCGACGCACCGCGCGGCGCTGTTCGATCAGGGCGCGCAAGGCGTCGGGCGTGGCGGGCAGGCAGGAAGACTCGGCGGCGAAACGGCTCATGGCGGGCTCCGGAAGCAGGTCGCCCGATTAAGCCGTCACCACTGGCGTGGAACAAGACGAAAGGGAGAAATGCCGGCGGGATTGGCGCATGCGCCCTCTCCCGCCGGGGAGGATCAGGCGCCCAGCGCCTTCTCGATGGCCTGGATCAGCGCCGGATCATCCGGCGTGGTGCGCGGGCTGAAGCGGGCCAGCACGCGGCCATCCGGGCCGAGGAGGAATTTCTCGAAGTTCCAGGTGATGTCGCCGGGGAACTCGGCGCCCTCGCCCGCCAGCAGGCGGTACAGCGGGTGGCGCTCGGAGCCGTTGACCTCGAGCTTGCCCGACATGGGGAAGCTGACCCCGTAGTTCAGCGAGCAGAACGACTGGATCTCGGATTCGCTGCCCGGCTCCTGCCCGGCGAACTGGTTGCACGGCAGACCCAGTACCACGAACCCCTGATCCTTGTATTGCTGGTAGAGCTGCTCCAGACCGGTGTACTGCGGAGTCAGGCCGCATTTCGAGGCGACGTTGACCACCAGCACGACCTTGCCCTTGAGCGGGGCCAGCGGCAGATCCTGGCCGTCGAGACCATGCAGCGTCAGATCGTGAAAAGCGCTCATTGCTTGCTCCTTGAAGAGGTAGGCACAAAGTGCCCGCGCAGGGAGCGGACAACCTGTCCGTCGTGCTGCGCAATCCCAGTCGATACGGGAAAAATGCCCTGGCATTCTTTGCAGTTACAGCGACTTGCATGAGAAAGGCGCCCGAAGGCGCCTTTCACGATTGAGCGTAGCAGCTCAATGATGGCTGCACCCGGTCGATGGCGACCGGGTGACGACAATCAGTGGTGGTGACCACCTTCGCCATGGACGTGGCCATGGGCAACTTCTTCGGCGGAAGCGTCGCGGATGTCGACCACTTTCACCTTGAAGTTCAGGCGCTGGCCGGCCAGCGGGTGGTTGCCGTCGACGATCACGTCATCGCCTTCGATGTCGCGGATGGTGACGATCTGCATGCCGCCGTCCGGAGCGGAAGCGTGGAACTGCATGCCGACTTCCAGCTCGTCCACGCCTTCGAACATTTCGCGGGTCAGGGTGGCAACCAGCTCGGCGCTGTATTCGCCGTAGGCATCGGCCGGCTCGACGGTCACGTCCAGCTCGTCACCGACCTGCTTGCCTTCCAGGGCCTTTTCCAGGCCGCCGATGATGTTGTGGGCACCGTGCAGGTAGACCAGCGGAGCGCCGCCGGCGGAGCTGTCGATGACCTCACCCGCGTCGTTGGTCAGGGTATAGTCGATGGAAACCGCCTTGTTGGCCGCGATCTGCATGGTTCGAAACCTATCTGATATAGAAGTTGAGCGCGTAAGTTTACGCGGCGACGCCCCCGAATGCGACCCGAAGACGGACGGACGGGATCACGCAGCCCCGCCGCGCCTGCTTGACTTTCATCAGGACGAAGAAGGCCACTGGGTGGCAGTCTTGTCCTGCGGCCACACCCAGCACCTGCGCCACCAGCCGCCCTGGCAGTCGCGGCCCTGGGTGCTGGACCCGCAGCAGCGCTTGGCGCAGATCGGCCGCTGGTTCCCCTGCGGCTGGTGCGCCAGGCAATCCGACAGCAACAAGGAGTAGGCATGCCGGCTCGCAATATCCTGGTGATCAACTGCGGTAGTTCGTCGATCAAGTTCGCTCTGGTTCGAGAGGGACGCGACGAATTCATCCTCCATGGCCTGGCCGAACGCCTCGGCGCCAACGGCGCCAGCCTGCGCTGGCAGGGCGAGACCGACGAGCAGCCGCAGACCCTGGAGCTGCCCGGCGCCGACCACAAGGCCGCCCTCGCCCGCCTGCTGCCGCTGGTGGCCCAGGCCGCCCAGGGCGAGCTGCACGCCATCGGCCACCGCGTGGTGCACGGCGGCGAGCGCTTCACCCAGGCCTCGCGCCTGACCGAAGAAGTGCTCAGCGCCATCCGCGAGACCTCGCCCCTGGCGCCGCTGCACAACCCGGCCAACCTGGTGGGCATCGACGCCGCCATGGCGCTCTACCCGGACCTTCCGCACATCGCGGTGTTCGACACCGCCTTCCACCAGAGCCTGCCCGAGCGCGCCTACCGCTACGCCATCCCCGAACCGCTGTACCGCGAGCAGCATGTGCGCCGCTACGGTTTCCATGGCACCAGCCACCGCTACGTCAGCCACAAGGCCGCGGAAATGAGCGGGCTGGCAGTGGGCGACAGCTACTGGCTGTCCGCGCACCTGGGCAACGGCAGCTCCACCTGCGCCATCGCCAACGGCCAGAGCCGCGACACCAGCATGGGCCTGACCCCGCTGGAAGGCCTGATGATGGGCACACGCTCCGGGGACGTCGACCCGAACCTGCACAGCCACCTGGCGCGCACCCTGGGCTGGAGCCTGGAGAAGATCGACCACATGCTCAACCACGACAGCGGCCTGCTCGGCCTGTCGGGGCTGTCCAACGACATGCGCACCCTGGAGAACGCCCGCGAGCAGGGCCACGCCAATGCGGCGCTGGCCATCGAAGTATTCTGTTACCGATTGGCCAAGTCGCTGGCCTCGCTGACCTGTGCGCTGCCGCGCCTGGACGGCATCATCTTCACCGGTGGCATCGGCGAGAACTCCGCGCTGGTGCGCAACCTCACGGTCAAGCACCTGCACGTGCTCAATCTCGAACTCGACGGCGAAGCCAACGCCCGCTGCGTGCGCGGCGTCGGCGGGCCGATCCACCTGCCCGGCCACCCCCGCGTGCTGGTGATCCCCACCAACGAGGAAAAGCAGATCGCACTCGACACCCTGGCCGTGCTCGACTGAAGATTCATTGGTTGTGCCCCACAAGGGCAACTCCCACTCCCGCACGGCTTAAGGAGCCCGGATGCACACCTTCTTCCTCGCACCGACCGGTTTCGGTGTCGGCCTGACGTCCACCAGCCTGGGCCTGATCCGCGCCCTGCAACGCGCCGGCCTGAAAGTCGGCTTCTTCAAGCCCATCGCCCAGCCCCACGCCGGGGACGATGGCCCGGAGCGCTCCAGCGAACTGGTCGCGCGCACCCACGGCCTCAACGCACCCACCCCGCTGTCACTGTCCAAGGTCGAGCGCATGCTCGGCGACGGTCTGCTCGACGAACTGCTCGAGGACATCGTCGGGATGTACAACAGCGCCGCCGTCGACAAGGACGTGATGATCGTCGAGGGCATGGTGCCGACCAAGCACGCCAGCTACGCCGCGCGCATCAACGCGCATCTGGCGCGCAGCGTGGACGCCGAAGTGATCCTCGTCTCCGCGCCGGACAACGAGACGGTGGGCGAGCTCTCCGACCGCATCGAGATCCTCGCCCAGCTGTTCGGCGGCCCGCGCGACCCGCACCTGGCCGGCCTGATCGTGAACAAGGTCCGCGGCGGCGAAAGCGACGACATGCCGCGTGACGCCGAAGAAGCCGCACGGCTGTTCGGCGAACGCCTGAAGGAACACTCCCCACTGCTGCGCGACGGCGACGTGCGCCTGCTCGGCTGCATCCCCTGGCAGGACGAGATGAACGCCCCGCGCACCCGCGACGTCGCCGACCTGCTGGACGCCAGCGTGCTCAACGCCGGCGACTACGAACAACGCCGCGTGCAGAAGATCATCCTCTGCGCACCCTCGGCGCCCAACACCGTGCACCTGCTCAAACCCGGCGTGCTGGTGGTGGTGCCGGGCGACCGCGACGACATCATCCTCGCCGCGTGCCTCGCCGCCATGAACGGTGTGCCGCTGGCCGGCCTGCTGCTGTGCTCGGGCCTGATGCCGGACGCGCGGATCATGGAGCTGTGCCGCAGCGCGCTGCAGAGCGGCCTGCCGGTGCTGACGGTGAAAACCGGCTCGTTCGACACCGCCGGCGACCTGTCGCGGATGAACAAGGAAATCCCGGTGGACGACCGCGAGCGCGCCGAGCGCGTCACCGAGTTCGTCGCCGAACACATCGACTTCGAGTGGCTCAAGGACCGCTGCGGCTCCCCCCATGAGCTGCGCCTGTCCCCGCCGGTATTCCGCTACCAGCTCACCCAGCGCGCCAATCGCGCCGACAAGCGCATCGTCCTGCCCGAAGGCAGCGAGCCGCGCACCGTGCAGGCCGCCGCCATCTGCCACGCCCGCGGCATCGCCCGCTGCGTGCTGCTGGCCAAGCCCGACGACGTGCAGGCCGTGGCGCAGATGCTGGGCATCGTGCTGCCCGAGGACCTGGAAGTGGTCGACCCGGATCTGGTGCGCAGCCGCTACGTCGAACCCATGGTCGAGCTGCGCAAGGGCAAGAGCCTGAACGCGCCGATGGCCGAGCAGCAGCTGGAAGACAACGTGGTGCTGGGCACCATGATGCTCGCCCTGGACGAAGTGGACGGGCTGGTCTCCGGCGCCATCCACACCACCGCCAACACCATCCGCCCGGCCCTGCAGCTGATCAAGACAGCGCCCGGCTACAACCTGGTGTCCTCGGTGTTCTTCATGCTGCTGCCCGACCAGGTGGTGGTCTATGGCGACTGCGCGGTGAATCCCGATCCTTCGGCCAGTGACCTGGCGGAGATCGCCCTGCAGAGTGCCGCCTCGGCACAGGCCTTCGGCATCACCCCGCGAGTGGCGATGATCAGCTACTCCACCGGCGACTCCGGAACCGGCGCAGATGTCGAGAAAGTCCGCGAAGCTACGCGCATCGCGCAGGAAAAACGCCCCGATCTGTTGATTGACGGCCCCTTGCAGTATGATGCCGCCGCCATCGCCAGCGTGGGCCGTCTGAAGGCTCCGGAAAGCCAGGTGGCAGGACGCGCCAACGTGTACGTGTTCCCCGACCTGAACACCGGGAACACCACCTACAAGGCGGTCCAGCGCAGCGCCGACTGCGTCAGCATCGGGCCGATGCTGCAGGGCCTGCGCAAACCGGTGAACGACCTGTCGCGCGGGGCGCTGGTGGACGACATCGTCTATACCATCGCGCTGACGGCGATTCAGGCAGACAGCAGCAAGGATGGCTGACTGACACGGCACGAGGGATGTGCCCAAGAACGCATCACGCGCCCGGCCGACCGGGCGCCTACGTACAAGGACCATTCCTCGATGTTGAGTTTCCTCCCGCACACCCTGCGCGGCATCCTCGCCACCCTGATCCTGGTGACGAGCACGCTGTGCTGGTGCATTCCGCTACTGGGCATGTCGATCATCAAGCTGCTGCTACCCTTCAAGGCAGCGCAGCTGGCGCTCAGCAAAGTCATGAGCGTGATCGCCGAAAGCTGGATCACCTGCAACAAGGGCTGGATGAACCTGGTCCGCAACACCGGCTGGAACGTGCAGGGCCTGCAGGGCCTGCACTACGACCACTCCTACCTGGTCACCAGCAACCACCAGAGCTGGGTGGACATCCTCGTCCTGCAGTACCAGCTCAACCGCCGCATTCCGCTGCTGCGCTTCTTCCTCAAGCAGGAGCTGATCTGGGTCCCGGTGATCGGCCTGTGCTGGTGGGCGCTCGATTTCCCCTTCATGAAGCGCTACACCAAGGCCTACCTTGCCAAGCACCCGGAAAAGAAAGGCAAGGACCTGGAGACCACCCGCAAGGCGTGCGCCAAGTTCAGCCGTATCCCGGTGGCGATCTTCAACTTCCTCGAAGGCACCCGCTTCACCCCCGCCAAGCATGACGAGCAGAACTCGCAGTTCCAGCATCTGCTCAAGCCCAAGGCCGGCGGCATCGCCTTCGTCCTCGACGCCATGGGCGAGCAGCTGCGCACCCTGGTCAACGTCACCATCCACTACCCCGACGGCCGCCCGACCTTCTGGTGCCTGCTGTCCGGCCGCCTGCGCTCGGTGGTGGTGCGCTTCGAGGAGCTGGAAATCCCCCGCCAGTTCATCGGCAAGAGCTACGACCAGGACGAGGGCTACCGCGCCGAGTTCCAGCTGTGGGTAAATCAGCTGTGGGAGCGCAAGGACCAGTTGCTGACGCAGTTGCACCGGGAATTCCCCGCCAAGGCTTGAGCCGGCGTCGGTAACCCCACAACGAAAAAGCCCGCCAATCGGCGGGCTTTTTCATGGGTGAGGCTTACTGCTGGTACTGCTGGGTCTGCGCGTTCGGCAGGGCCTTCAGGTTCACTTCCACGCGGCGGTTCTGCGCGCGGCCGTTGGCGTCGGCGTTGGAGGCAACCGGCTGGTCCGGGCCCATGCCACGGGTGCTGACGCGAGTGCCGTCGACGCCCTGGGAGGTCAGGTAAGTGGCAACGGACTGGGCACGACGCTGGGACAGGTCCATGTTGTGCTGGCGGCTGCCGGTGCTGTCGGTGTAGCCGACGATCTCGATGCTGTTCTGGTTGAACTCCTTGAAGGAGTTGGCCAGGTTGTTCAGCGGGGTGTAGAAGGACGGCGCGATGTTCGCCGAATCGGTGGCGAAGGTGATGTTGCCCGGCATGATCAGCTTGATGTCATCACCCTGGCGCTCGACCTGCACACCAGTGCCCTGCATCTGCTGGCGCAGCTTGGCTTCCTGCTTGTCGGCGTAGTAGCCGTAGCCGGCGGCGGCGGCACCGATGGCGGCAGCGCCGATCATCGCGCCCTTGCCACGGTTGTCATGGTTGATCGCAGCACCGGCGACGGCGCCGGCCAGCGCGCCCAGCGCGCCGTACTTGGCGGTCTTACTCATGCCGCCCTCGGCCGGCGGGGCCTGGGTGTTGGGGTCATAGGGGTTCTGGGAGGCGCAACCGGCCATGAGGGCGAAGGCGGTGGCAGCCGCAACCATGGACAGACTACGTGCGGTGAACATGTCGGATGACTCCTCGAAATAGCGAAACACCCATTAGCGGGCGGCAGATTAGAGCTTAGGTCGTGCAAATAATTCCGTAACAACCTTAAGCGCGGATGAAGGGATTCTCCCTCATCTCGTCACCCAGGTTGGTATCCGGGCCGTGGCCGGTGACCACGGTCGCGTCTTCGTCCAGCGAGTACAGGCGCTCGCGAATCGAGCGCTCGATGGTGGCGTAGTCGCCGCCCCACAGGTCGGTGCGGCCGATGCTGCGACGGAATAGCGTGTCGCCGGCGATCAGCAGCTTGTCCTGGGGGAACCAGAAGCTCATCGAGCCCGGCGTATGCCCCGGGGTGTGCAGCGCCACGCCGCAGCCGCAGGCCAGCTCCTCGTCATCGGCCAGCCACTGGTCCGGCGAAGGCACCGGAGTATAGGGGACGCCGAACATGCGGCACTGCATCTCCAAGTTATCCCAGAGGAACTGGTCGTCCTTGTGCAGGTGCAGGGTCGCGCCGGTCTTCTCCTTCATCTGCCCGGAGGCGAGGAAGTGGTCCAGGTGCGCGTGGGTGTGGATGATGCTGACCACCTTAAGCCCCAGCGCGTCGAGACGCTGCAGGATGAGCTCGTGGTCGCCGCCCGGATCGACGACGATGGCCTTCTTCGTCAGCGGGTCGCCGATGATGGTGCAGTTGCACTGCAGGGGGCCGACAGGGAAAGTTTCGCGGATGAGGGTAGGCTGATCGGTCATCGGTTACTCCGGAGCGGTGAGCGGCCAGCGAAGCCGGCATGGCAGTCGGCGGCCGAATGGCACCCATATTGCAGCAACTCACCCGGAAAAGAACAAGATCGAATGCAGAGAGCACGCCGATGCAACTGAGCAACCTGCTGGCGACCCAGGCCAGTGCCGACTGGAACCAGAACCTGGCTCGGCTACTGGAGCACAAGGGCCACCCGGATTTCCCGGTGCTGCTGTCACACAGCCTGCAACCGGTCCTGGCCCATGACAACGTGATCATCAAGGCGTACCGCGGCGACGGCTGCCCGCGCATTCTCTACGAGGACTACCCGGACCAGCTCCACGCCGAGTACATCGAGCGCTACCTCGACGGCATGTATCGCCTGGACCCGGTGTCGAACTCGATTCGCGAGGGCATGAGCAGCGGCATCCTGCGCATCAACCAGCGCACCAGCCAGTTGCACGGCAGCGACTACTACAAGCACTACTACCGCGAACTGCGCCTGGACGACGAGATCGACATTCTCTTCGACGACTGCGACGACACCGTGCTGGTGATGTCCATTGGCCGACGCCAGCGCCACCTCGCCAGCACCGCCGAACTGCGCGCCCTGCGCAACCTCTACCCGCTGTTGCGGTACCTGCTGGGCGGCTTCGCACAGAGCCGCGAAACCCTCGTCCAACCGGAAGAGGAAGACAGCCTCGCGCGGGCCCTGGCGTCCTTCGCCGGCGGCCTGCTGACGCCGCGCGAGCAGGAAATCGCCCGGCTGATGCTGCAGGGCAACTCCAGCAAGCTGATCGCCCGCCAGCTGAACATCAGCCAGGCCACCGTCAAGGTGCATCGGCGCAACCTCTATACGCGGCTCGGCGTGCGCTCCGAACTGCAACTCTGCGACCTGTTCCTGCGCCACTCCGCCAACGGGCTGCTGCCCTTGCCGCGCTGATCCGCCCCTACCCACCTGCATCAGCCGTGTTCCCGCCGGGAACACGGCTGCCTGTTGCCCGCCGGGGCCCCTACCCCCACGGGTGTATTTACCCTCCTCCGGCCCCTTCCTACTCTCGCCGTGCCTTGCCCAGTCCCGCTGCGCACGCTGCAACATCCCGAACAACAACAAGGATCAAGCCAATGACCACGGCATTCGTCTGGCACGAACACTACATGTGGCACGACACCGGCAACTACGCCGGTCTGTTCACTCCCGGCCTGGGGGTCCAGCCCGGCCTGCATTTCGAGAACGCCGAAACCAAGCGCCGGCTGAAAAACCTGCTGGACGTCAGCGGCCTCGGCGAACGCCTGCTGGCGGTCAAGCCACTGGCGGCGACCGAGGAGCAGTTGCTGCGGGTACACACCCCCGGCTACCTCGCGCACCTGCAGGAGCTCAGCGCCGGGCGTGGCGGTGACGCCGGCGACAACACGCCTTTCGGCCACGGCAGCTATGACATCGCCCGGTTGTCCGCTGGCGGCGTGATCCAGGCGGTCAAGCACGTGCTGCGCGGCGACGCGCGCAACGCCTATGCCCTGGTGCGGCCGCCGGGCCATCACGCCGAAGCGGACCGCGGCCGCGGCTTCTGCCTGCTGGCCAACGCCGCCCTGGCCGCCCATGTAGCGATGGCCGAACACGGTCTGGAACGCATCGCGGTGGTCGACTGGGACGTGCACCACGGCAACGGCTCGCAGAGCATTTTCTGGGAAGACCCGCGCGTGCTGACCATCTCCCTGCACCAGGAAGGCAACTATCCCCAGGACTCGGGCTTCGTCGACGAACAGGGCGCTGGAGCCGGCCGCGGCTTCAACCTCAACGTGCCGCTGCCGCCCGGCTGTGGCGAAGGCGCCTACCTGCATGCCTTCGACGAGATCGTGCTGCCGGCCCTGCGCGCCCATCGCCCGCAACTGATCCTGGTGCCCTGCGGCTTCGACGCCGGCGCCCACGACCCGCTGGGGCGGATGATGCTCCACGGCGACGCCTACCGCGCGTTGACCGCCAGGCTGATGGCGCTGGCCGACCAGCTCTGCGATGGGCGCCTGGTGCTGTGCCACGAAGGCGGCTACGAGCCCAACTCGGTGCCCTACTTCGGCCTGGCCGTGATCGAGACGCTCAGCGGCATCGCCACTGACATCCAGGACCCGCACCTGGAGGCGATGCGCGCCCTCTCCGGGCAACCCCTGGCCGCGCACCAGCGGCAGTGGATCGCCAACCTGCGCGCCCGCTACGACAGCCCCTTGCTCCCGGCCAGCCGGCAAAAGGTGGAAGCATGAACACCCTGACCGCTCCCCTGGTGCTCAATCCGGTGCAGCAACGCCTGCGCCTGCTGGCGGTGGTGCTGTTCTCCGCCATCGGCCCGCTGGTGCTGCTCACCGCACCGGCGCTGGCCAGCCGCTACATCGCCGAACTGGGCCTGGACAACCGCCAGGTCGGCTTCCTGTTCAGCATGGAACTGGGGGCCATGGCGATCTCCACCATTCCCACCTACTTCTGGATGCGCCGCTACAACTGGCACCGGATCGCCGCGATTGCCGCTGCCGTGTTCCTCCTCGGCAACCTGCTCAGCGCCGTGCTGATGAGCACGGCGGCACCGTCCTATCCCTTGCTGGTGACGCTGCGTTTCCTCACCGCGTTCTCCGAGGCGGCACTGGTGCTGGTGTGCCTGGGCACCGCCGGCACCTTGCCGAACGCGGCGCGGGCATTCGGCCTGTGGGTCACCGGCCAGCTGGTGCTGGCAGCCCTGAGCCTGCAGTTCATGCCGTGGCTGTTCAGCCATTGGCGCGTCGCCAGCTTCTTCCTGCTGATCGCCGTGTTCACCGCCGCGTGCCTGCCGTTGATCCGCTCCCTGCCTGCGGGCAGCGACAATCAGGCCGAAGCCCTGCCGCCCAGCCAGGCGCGCGCCGCGCTGGGGAAGATCGCCCTGGGCATGACCGCGATCTTCCTGTTCTACCTCAGCCTCGCCGGCATCTGGACCTTCGTCGGCGAGCTGGCGCGGACTCAGGGCATCAGCGCCACGGACAGCTCCAGCGCCCTGGCCAGCGCCTCCCTGCTGGGCGTGGTCGGCGCTTCGCTGGCCAGCTGGATCGGCATCCGCGGCCGGCGTGAATGGCTGCTCGCGCTGGGCTACCTGGCCATGGCGTCGAGCCTGATCGGCCTGCTGGGAGACATCTCGCTGCTGCGCTACGTACTGGCCGCCTGCGCCTTCAAGTTCGCCTGGACCTTCGCCCTGCCGTTCCTCCTCGCGGCCATCAGCGACTACGACCGCCAGGGCGGCAAGCTGGTGGTGCTGGCCAACCTGGCGATCTGCGGCGGGCTCGCCGTGGGCCCTTCGCTGGCGGCCTGGCTGCTCGGCGAGACGGAGAACTTCAGCCTGCTGCTGCAGGTCTCCGCGGTCATCTGCGCCCTGTCGTTCCTGGCGATCCTGCCACTGGCCCGCCGCCGCGCCTGACCCGCTCCACCGCAACCTCGCGCCTCCCTCCGGCGTGCTTTCGGGCACGCCGCGAGCGGTTGCGCCCTGAACTCCTGCCATCCCAATAACAACAGCGCAGAGCTCCCATATGAACAACCAGAACCTGGGTTCCTTATCCACGCTCCTGCTCGCCTCCCTGACGAGCCTCGCCCACGCCGACAGCCACTACGAGAACGGCGACCTGCAGGCAGACTTCAGCCTGAGCAGCGGCGCCACCTTCATCGACAGCCACAACGTCAACTTCGGCGCCGGCCAGCGCGACTATCGCAGCGGCGAGGTGAAGGGCGAGCGGGCCGTCTGGCAGGAAGCCTTCCTCAAACCGGAAGCCAGCTTCCGCTACACCCTGGACCAGGACCTGCGCCTGGTCGGCGGCGCCTCGCTGGTCGCCGCGCATACCTTCGGCGACGGTGACGCCGGCGGTTACACGCGCAACTCGGACGGCAAGACCTCACTGGAAGAACTCTATGCCGGCATCGAACGCGGCCCCTGGCGGCTGACTCTGGGCAACCAGAACTTCCGCGTCGGCACGGGCTTCATCCTCGCCGACGGCAACCTCGACCTTCTCGGCGAAGGGGCGTACTGGTCCGGCCCACGCACCGCCTTCCGCGATGGCGTCATCCTTGCCTATCGCGGCGGGGCACTGTCTGGCCAGGCGTTCAGCGTGCGCAACGACGACGACCTGGGCGGTGCCCGCTTCAGTGGTGCCAACCTGGACTATCCCTTCCTGCGCGGCCAGCTCGGCCTGATGGCGCTGAAAGTCAGCGACGTCGGTAGCCAGGCCAACCAGATAGCGCCGCGCAATGGCATGCAGGTGTACAACCTGCGCTGGCTGGACGGCGGCTTCGAAGCCCTGCCGGAGCTTTCGATCAGCGCTGAGTACGGCCTGCAGACCGGCGAGGGCGAACAGGTGAGCTTTTCCGGCCACGCCTGGTATGTGCGTCTGGACTATGGCTTCGCCGACCTGCCCCTGCAGCCGAAGCTGACCTACCGCTATGCGCTGTTCTCCGGTGACGACGACCCGAGCGACAACCGCCGCAAGAGCTGGGACCCGCTGAGCAAGGCCTACACCGAGCGCGGCTCGTGGGTGATCGGTGATGTGGTCGGCAACTACCTGCTCAACGACAGCAACGAGCGTGTGCACATGTGGCGACTGGCCGGGCAGGTCGCGCCCGGCCTGAGCGCGGGCACGGTCTACTACCAGTTCTCGCTGGATGAGGAGAACTACTACGGCCAGCCGGTCAGCGACCGGCGCTTCGCCGACGAGGCGGCGGTGTACCTGGACTGGGCGGCGAGCAGCCAGCTGTTCGCGACACTCTCGTACAACTGGGTGAAACCCAAGGCCGCCGCTCGCGAAGTGTTCGGCAACGACACCTTCGATGCCCTGCAACTGTACGTCGGCTATCGCTTCTGAGGCCGACGCAGCCCCAGTGGTCAGCGCAGCTGCCGGGCGGCAGCTGCGCCGGTCCCAGGCTCAATCCTCGCGGTAGTCGGTGGGCAGCTTGCCGGTCCACTTGCGGAACGCCCGGCGGAAGTTCGACGGGTCGTTGAAGCCCAGCAGCAGCGCGATCTCGTAGAGCGGCAGGTGGGTCGTGGTGAGGTACTGCAAGGCCAGGCGCTTGCGCACGTCATCGAGCACTTCCTGGTAGGTGGTGCCCAGGTTCGAGAGATGCCGGCGCAGGCTGCGCCCGCTGGTGTGAAGGTCGGCGGCGACGCTTTCCAGGTCGGGGAACTCGCCGGGGCGCGCCAGCAGCAGGCGGCGGATGCGGGTCAGCAGTCCTTCCTGCACGTCCAGCGTAGCCAGCAGCGCCTCGCACTGCTGCTCGCACATCTGCACCGTGGCCGGGTTGGCCAGCGCCATGGGCCGCGCCAGGTACTCGCTGGGCAGGCCGATGAAGTGGAACGGCTGATCGAACAGCACCTCGCAGCCAAACACCTCGGCGTAGCGCTCGAGGTAATCCGGCTCGGCATGGGCGAAGCCGACGCTGACACCCTGCAAGGGTTCGCCCACCAGGAAACGGGCGATGGTGTGCAGGCTGGTCATCAGGCCTTCGGCGGCGAAGCGGCTGGTGGGGCCCAGGGGAATCGACTCGCTGGCGCGCAGGTAGGACACGCCGCCGTCTTCCACCATTTCCAGGTCGTAGGCCAGGCCGAGCACACGGTAGTACTTCAGGGCAAAGCCGATGGCGCGCCCGAGGTTGGCGCTGGACAGCACCGCGTAGCCGAGGATGCCGTGGGTGGAGACGTTCAGCCGCTGCCCCAGCAACAGGCCGAAGGCCGGCTCGTTGCAGTGCACCAGGGCGGTGCTGGAGAGCTGATGGAAGTCGATGAAGGACAGGCGGCCGTTGGGGCTCTGCAGCACCTCCGGGCGCACGCGGGCCAGCTCGAACAGGCGCACACGCGGCACGCCCAACTCTTCGGCGAGATCGAGAAGTGCCTGCGCATAGGCGACGGGCACCAGTTCGGCGGTGAAATTGAGCGGTTGTTTCATCATTCTTCTTATAGTGACCGCTGGCCGGATATGACCGGAAAGTTGGCAGACAATAACCTTGTGACGCTTTCCCTACAAGCCCAGAGTAATGACCATGGACAACCACAACAATGGAGCCGCCATGGCCAGCACCACCCCCGCAGGACTGGAGATCAAGCCCCGGCACATGGACTTCGATCTGCCCGATCCGCTGCCGCGTCACTGGCACAGTGGAGACGCCTTCAAGTCCCATCTGTTCGACGCCATGTCGGTGCTGTTCCCCGACGGCGAGCGCTTCTTCATCGACTCGGTGCGGCAGTTCCGCGACCAGATCAGCGATCCGGTGCTCAAGGAACAGATCCGTGGCTTCATCGGCCAGGAAGGCCACCACAGCCGCGAGCACCTGACCTACAGCCAGCGCCTGCGCGACCAGGGCTACGACATCACCGCCATCGAGAAGCGCGCCCAGGCGCGCATCCGCTTCACCCAGAAGAAATTCCCGGCCAAGCGCCAGCTGGCTGCGACCGCCGCGCTGGAGCACATCACCGCGATCATGGCCAACGGGCTGCTGACCGACCCGCGCACCATGGAAGGCGCTGACCCGGTGATGCAGCGCCTGTGGCGCTGGCACGCACTGGAGGAAACCGAGCACAAGGCGGTGGCCTTCGACGTCTACAACCAGGTCTGCGGCAGCCGCAAGCTGCTGCGCCGGGCGATGCGCATGGCGACCTTCTTCTTCGTGCTGGATACCTTCCGCGGGCTGGTGCACATGCTCAAGGTCGACGGACTGCTGTGGAACTGGCGCGTCTGGCGCGACGGCATCAAGTGGACCTGGGGCAAGCACGGCGTGTTCCGCCCGCTGCTGCGCGAGTACATGGACTTCTTCAAGTCCGACTTCCACCCCTGGCAGCACAACAACCTCGACGTGCTGCACGAGGTGCGCAAGGAATACGACGCGCAGCCGATGGCTCACGCCGGCTGATTCGCCCTGCGCTTCGAACACCGCCCCGCTCTGTCGGGGCGGTTTCGTTTCCAGCCCATTGCAGACCGGAGGGCGGATAACGCTGGCGCGTTATTCGCCCTACGAACTGCGAACACCGCCCCGCCCTGTCGGGGCGGTTTCGTTGCCAGCCCATTGCAGACCGTAGGGCGCATAACCTGGAACAGGTTATCCGCCGGCAATTACGCGGCGGATAACGCTGGCGCGTTATTCGCCCTACGATCTGCGAACACCGCCCCGCCCTGTCGGGGCGGTTTCGTTTCTGGCGCCAGGCATGGATTCCCCTGTAGGAGCGCGCCATGCGCGCGATCGCGGGCATGGCCCGCTCCTACATTCCATGCGCCGATAGTAATCGGGAGCATCCGGGTAGGATGGGTGGAGCGCAGCGATACCCATGCTGTCCGCGCGAGGGAATCGATGGCTATCGCTACGCTCCACACCACCCTGCGAAGAGCGATCCGGCAGAACGAAAAAGCCCGGCACTTGGCCGGGCTTTTTCACCGAGCGATCAGCCATCAGGCATGCAGGAAACGCAACGCATCCGCCGCCGACTCCTCGGGGATTTCCTCCATCGGGATATGCCCCACGCCCGGATAGACCTTCACCTCGATGCCCGGCACGTCGCGCTGCCACATTGGCACATGGCGCGGCGAAATCCAGCGGTCGCGCTCGCCCCACATCAGCATCGTCGGCACTTTCAATGCGGCGACGCGATTGGGCGTGGTGGGCAGTTCCTCGCGGTTGGCTTTCACCAGGACACGGAAGATATCGATCATCGCGCGGCGGTTACCCGGCCGGCGGCTGATGTCGTAGTAGCGGTCGATCACCCCCGGCTTGATGTTGCGCGCATCGCCGTAGACTTCCTTGATGCCCTGGGCCACCAGGGCGCGCGGCATCCACATCGGCATCATGATGCCGGCGCCGGGCAGCACCGCGCTGGCGATCATCAGCGGCACCTTCTGCATGTAGTAGCCGGCCGGGTCGATGAGGATCAGCCGTTCGACACGGTGGGCGTTGACCAGCGCGTAGTTCCAGGCGATGTAGCCGCCCAGGGAGTTGCCGGCGATGGACACGTGCTTGAGGTCCAGGCGGTCGAGGAACAGGCCGAACACCTTCACCAGGCGCTCGCCGTCGTACTCGCGATCCTGGCCACCGCCGGTGAGGCCGAAGCCGGGCACGTCGAGGCGGATGATGCGGAAGTGCTCGGAAAGCTCGGCAACCCAGCCATCCCAGGTGTGCAGCGAGGCCATCACGCCGTGGACCATCACCAGCACCGGCTTGTCCGGGCTGCCTTCGTCGCGGTAGTGGATATCGAAGCCGTCGACGTGAATGAACTTCGAACCGGATTCGGGCGAAGCGTAGCGTGCCTTCAGCGCGGCCAGTGGCAGGGGGCCGAACCCATAGCGGGCCAGACCCTCGGCCAGCGGCGGTTGCACAGACAATGTGGCGGTCATGGACGAGTGACTCCCGTGCTTGTTGTTCTAAAGCCCGAATCACACCACAGCGCCCGCGCCGCCGCGCCCAACCTAGGTAGTGTGATGGCCTGCCACGGGATGACGCAGGCCTTTCGCCCCGTTAACCTAGCCCGACCCGCCCTCGCGCAAGGAAAGCCCGTTCGTGCCGATCCTCATTCGCCGTTCGCTGTCGCCGCTGGCCGTGCTGTTGCTGCTCCTGTGCCGCCCTGCCCTGTCCGCCGACCTGTATTACCTGGGCCAGAAGATTCCCGACATCCAGCGCAACTGGACCAGCGCCGACTACCAGGTGCTGATCGACGCACTGAAGAAGATCGACGAGACCCAGGTCAACGGCCTGCCCCGGCGCAGCGGCGAGTTCACCGGGCCGATCTACCAGCGCATGGTCAGCGAGGAGAACTTCCGCCCGCAGCTGAACATCTACGCCCCGCTGGAGCTGCGGCAGAACGAGGCGCGCGAGGTGCTGTTCAAGCTCAAGGAGCTGATGCGTCTGTACTTCAACTTCCGCGCCGCCAAGCAACCCTACGGCGCCGAGGCGCTGGGCCTGATGAGCTACTCGCTGCGCGAACAGGCGATCCTGTTCAACCTGACGGTGGAATTCTGGATGACCCTGGCGCAGAGCGAGCAGCGCAACCCGGTGCGCCTGCAAGGCATGCAGGAAGCCAAGGCCGCAGCCTCCATGCTGACCAGCAGCGCGCTGGACTACCTCGGCCTCACCGCGCAGTTCGACCGCCAGGACCTGGTGCTCTACAGCGCCGAGCTGGCCAAGCAGCTGCCCGAACTCTTCATCCACCTGCCGCCGGAAGTGCGCGTGCAACTGCTGATGCGAGTGGATGAACTGTCGCAGAAGCACGCCTACCCGGAAGTGCGCGAGAACATGCGCGACCTGCTGCCGGTGCTGCAGGCGATCCAGGCGGACGTGCAGAAGCAGCTGGCCGCCCCGGCCAAGGGGCAGCCCGTGCCCAAGGGGTTGGACCTGAGTGCGCCGCCGGAGGCGGAGAAGAAGAAAGGGATGTGAGCCTGCGACTTGCCATCGTGGTTTCAGGACCGTAGGGCGCATAACCCGGAACGGGTTATCCGCCGATTGCCTCGCGGCGGATAACGCTGGCGCGTTATCCGCCCTACGATCTTCGGAGCGGGGTACCCCTAGCGCAACAGCCCCATCTCTTTCGCCCGCGCCACCGCCTGGGTGCGGCGTTCGACACCGAGCTTGTCGTTGATGTGGCGGGCGTGGCTCTTCACGGTGTGCAGGGAGATGAACAGGCGCTCGCTGATTTCCTGGTTCGAGCAGCCCTGGGCGATCAGTTCCAGCACCGCCAGCTCGCGCCCGCTCAGGCAATCGTTGAGCACCGCACCGCGCTCAGGCGGGGCCGGCAGGCGCTCGCGCAAGGCGTCGATGGCCGGCGATGATGCCCGTACGGCCAACTGCTCGCGCAGCCATTCCGGATGCTGCAGCAGCACTTCATGCAACGGGATCAACAGGCCGACCGCCAGGCCGTTCAGGCACTCGCCCAGCTCGAAGGAAGCTTCGCGATCGCGACCGTCCTGCAGCAGCAGGGCGACCAACTGGCCCTGGGCGAAGCGCGCCTGCAACTGCGCGCCGCCTTGCAGGGCGCCGCTGGCCACTGCGCGCAGCCGCTTCTCGGCATCGGCCATACGGCCTTCACGGCGTTCCAGCTGGGATTGCAGCATCTCCACATTGCGCGGCAGCTGCGGCGAGCATTCCGGCGGGGTGGCCGGTTCGTCGCCGGTGTAGGTGTCGCGCAGACGCTCCAGCCAGGCGGTGGCCAGTTCGACCTGGCCCTGGCCGAGCCAGAGTTCGCACTTGATCAGGGTAATGGCCGATAGGTAGTAGACCGGCGGCACGTCCCACACATGCATCATCCGCTCGACCTCGGCAAGGTGGGCGAAGGCGCGGGTGTAATTGCCCAGCCGCCCTTCCAGGCTGGCCAGCACGCAGAAGCCGATCACCAGGCTGATGTCGCGGCAGGCACGAGCTTCCTCGATGCCGGCCTTGAGGCATTTGCGCGCCTCGTCGGGCTGCAGCGCAAGGCTGCGCAAGTAGCCCTGGTAAAGCATCAAGCGGCCGCGCACCGCGTAGCGGCGCTGGGACGACAGACCGGACAGCCGCGCCAGGCCCTGACGCACTTCTTCCTCGGCGCGCAGCACCTCGCCGCGCGCCTGCAGGACGCGGGCACGGTCGTAATGCACCATGGCCTCGAACAGCGGATTACCGAATCGCTGCGCCAGTTCCAGCGCTTCGCGATTGAGCCCGCGGGCGCGCCACAGGTCGTCGCGCACGATGGCCAGGTTACTCAGGGTCGACAGGCACAGCAGGCGCGGGCCGAAGCGCTCCGGGCCGAGGCCGTGCATGGCCTCCTCGCAGTGCCGCTCGGCCGCTTGGATCTCACCGCGGCCACGGGCGATCACGCCCGCCAGCGCCTGCCACTGCGCGAGCAGGTCGCGCTGGGCCGTGGCATCGGCGGCGGGCAGGAAGCGCGACAGCTGCGCCGCCAGTTCCTCGGCTGCATCCAGCTGGCAGGCCAGCGCCAGCGCCCAGCTGTACAGCACGATCAGGCGCGGCGTACTGGCCAGCAGGCTGTCGGGCAGGTCCATCTTCCAGCGCAGCAGCGTGGCGACGTTCTGCTCGGCCAGCAGTTGTTCTTCGGACAGGCTCTGCACCAGGCTCGCCGCGACCTCCGGGTGGCCGGCGCGCAGGGCCTGCTCCACCGCATCGTCGAACAGCCCCTGGGCGCTGAACCAGCGGCAGGCGCGCAGGTGCAGCGCCGCCGCCGAAGGCCCGGAGCCGGGCAGCGGGCGCGCCAGCAGCAGGTCGGAGAACAGGTGGTGATAACGGAACCATTGGCCCTGCTCGTCCAGCGGCACGAGGAACACCTGGTGCTGCTGCAGGTGGCGCAGGATCGAGGCGCTGTCGTGGGTATCACGCAACGCGTCGCACAGTTCGGCGGAGAAGCGTTCGAAGCGCGCGGTCTGGGCCAGGAACATCTGGACCTCCGGCGACTGCTTGTCGATCACCTCTTCCAGCAGGTAGTCGCGGATCAGCTCTTCGGCGCCATGCACCGACAGATCGGGCACATTGGCCGCCAACTCGTCGCCGTGGGCCAGCAGCCACAGGCGCAGCCCGGCAATCCAGCCTTCGCTGCGCTCGACCAGGTTGTCGAGGGCGTTGTCGTCGAGTTGCGCGCCGTTGGCGCTGACCAGCTGCGCGGTTTCCTCGACGGTCAGGCGCAGGTCCTGTTCGGTGAACTCCAGCAGTTGCCGCGACAGGCGCAGGCGCGCCAGGTGCCAGTCCGGGCGCTGGCGACTGGTGACCAGCACGACCAGGCCGGCAGGCTGGTGATTGAGCAGGAATTGCAGGCAACGGTCGAGCACCGCGCCCTGGGCCAGGTGGTAGTCGTCGAGCACCAGCAGCAGCGGGCGGTCGACCGACAGGCTGTCCACCAGCTCATCGAGCAGGTCGTCGAGCCAGGCTTCGAAGGCGAACGGCTGATGGCGCTGGCGCATCTTCAGCAGGGCCAGGGCTTCTTCACCGAGGGTGGGGAAATGCAGGCGCAGGCCTTCGAGCAGGCGTTCGAGGAAGCGTCCGGGGTCGCTGTCCCTGGCACTGAGCCCCAGCCACAGGCTGCGCCAGTGGCCTTCCAATGTCTGACAGAATTCGATGGCCAGCGAGCTCTTGCCGAACCCGGCCGGGGCGGATACCAGTATCAGCCGTCCCTGCAGCCCCGCGGCCATGCGCTGGCACAGCCGCGAACGGGCGACGTGGCCATGCGGCAGCGGCGGTCGGAAGAAGCGGCTGCCGGCCGTACTGGGGGGTACATCGGTCAGACTTGGCAGAGTCGAGAAGTCGGTCATCGGCCTGGCTCTTGCTCTAGCTCTTATAGCGGTCAACGAAGGTCACACTGCCGTCCGAGCCTAGCCGCTCGTGGTCGGGAATAGAAGTCGTTTTTGTTACCTTTGCTCACAACATGACCGGAAGGCGTCCTACATTCAGGCTTCCATTCATCTGACAGATGATCTCCCATAAAAAAACCGGCCCGAAGGCCGGTCTTTTTTCACCGCGGAACCACCCGTGGGGATCGGGGGATCAGCGCACGCCTTCCTGGCGAAGCGCTGCCGGGGTGAAGTCGCTTTCCGAAGCGCTGTAGTTGAAGTCGTAGGCGGATTTCTCCTCGTTCTTCAGACCCAGCACCAGGTAACGGCCGGACAGCAGGTCATACAGGGTTTCCGCGGTGTACCACGGTACCTGGTAGTTGTAGTAGTACTGGTTGAACGCCTCGGCTACGCGCCACAGGGTGCCACGACCGTCGTAGTGGTCGATCTCCACGGCCTGCCAGGTGTCCTCGTCGATGAAGAAGTCACGCTTGGCGTAGATGTGGCGCTCGCCCGGCTTCAGGGTGGCGGTCACGTGCCACACGCGGTGCAGCTCGTAGCGGGCCAGGTCCTGGTTCAGGTGGCCGGGCTTGATGATGTCCGAATACTTCAGCTTCGGATCATCCATCTTGTAGTTGTTGTACGGGATGTACAGCTCCTGCTTGCCCACCAGCTTCCAGTCGTAGCGGTCCGGCGCGCCGTTGTACATGTCCAGGTTGTCGGAGGTGCGCAGGCCGTCGGCGGCGGTACCCGGGCCGTCGTAGGAAACCTGCGGAGCACGGCGAACGCGGCGCTGGCCGGCGTTGTAGAGCCACGCCAGACGCGGTTCCTTCACCTGGTCGAGGGTCTCGTGCACCAGCAGCACGTTACCGGCCAGACGCGCCGGAGCGGTGACACGCTGCTTGAAGTAGAACAGTACGTTGCTCGGCTTGCTGGCGTCGTAGTCCTTCAGGTCGGTACGGAAGACAAACTCGTCCTGGAAGTACACCAGCGAGTAGGAGCCGTTGACCTGCGGGGTCGCCTGGGTCACCAGACGGCGCACGTGGCCGCCGCGGTAGCGGGTGATGTGGTTCCAGATGACTTCCAGGCCGTCCTTCGGAATCGGGAAGGGGTTGGCTACCTGGAAGTTCTCCAGGCCGTTGCCGCCCTGCAGCAGCTTGGTGCTGGTGGCGTTCTTCTTGGTCGCCTCCAGCACGTTTTCCGGCACGGTGGCAGTGCGATGGGTGGTGTACACCGGCATCTTGTAGGTGTCGGGGTAGCGCTTGAACATGGCCTGCTGGCCGGGGGTCAGCTTGTCCTTGTACTGGTCCATGTTCTGCGCGGTGATGGTGAACAGCGGCTTCTCGCTGGCGAACGGATCGCTGAGGAAGCCCTTGCTGTCGGCGGTGCCGGCGTTCTTCGCCAGGCCACCGGTCCAGGCCGGAATGCTGCCGTCGGCGTTGCCGGCCTTTTCCGCGCCCATGGGAGTCAGGGTGGAGCCCAGCTTCGCCGCTTCATCGGCAGAGACGGCCGCCATCACCTGGGAGGCGATGAGGCTGAGCGCCAGGGCGCCCGTGTGCAGCAGGATCTTTGTTGTTCTCATTCGTTTATCGTCCTCGTTGAGTCTTAGCCACCGCGATCAGCGCCCTTGCAGGAGCGGCTCGCGGGTCTTGTCTGCTGCCCCGCGCAGCCGGGTCACCCGGCCGCGCGGATGGCCCGCCGCGTGAGCGGGCCGCTTGCCGGTTGAACGGCCGGCTTAGAAGGTCACCCCGAAGCTCAAGCTGACGAAGTCACGGTCATCGACGGTGGAGTACTTGCCGTCGAAGTAGTTGGTGTAGGCCAGGCTTGCGGTGTAGGTGTTCAGGTAGTCGGCATCGACGCCCAGGCTGACTGCCTTGCGGCCTTCCTCGAAGTTGCCGCCGGGGCCGGGGGAGTAGCCATCCACGTCGTGGGACCAGGCCACGTTGGGCTTCAGGTTCACGCCGGCGAACACGTCGTTGTAGTCCCAGATCGCACGGGCGCGGTAGCCCCAGGAGTCAGCGGTGGTGAAGCCATCGCTTTCGCAGTTGCGGCTGACGTTGTTGGCGTTGGCAGTGCCCAGGGTGGAAGTGTTGAGCGCCTGGCAGGTCGGCGCGCCGTTGAGGGTGCCGTTCAGCGGGCCGGGGCCGAAGATCGGGTCGCGGCCGTAGCGCGCCTTGTTCTGGCTTTCCAGGCCGCCGACGTGGGTCCAGCCGACTTCGCCCACCAGGGTCAGACGCTCGGCGCCCATGACCTGGTCGAAGAAGTGGGTGAAGGTGGTCTGCAGCTGGGTGACTTCCTTGCGGCGGTAGCCGTGCAGGTCTTCACCCGCGGTGCCGGTCAGCACGGAGGCGTTGTCGTAGACGTGGTTGCCGCCGATGGAGACCGGGTCCAGGCCGGAATACAGGATGTCGGTGGTGTTCAGCTGCACCGGGGCGTTCGGGCGGTAGCTGATCTCGCCCTGCCAGGCGGTGCCGGTGGGCAGCGTGGTGGAGAAGCTCAGGCCGTACAGGCGGATGTCTTCGGGGTACTCGATGAAGTAGCTGGAGTTGCCCGCCATCGCCGCCGCGCCGGCCTGGGCCGCCAGGGACGGGCTGATCGCCGCGATGTTGGTGATCAGCTGGTTGATCTGCGCAACCTTGGAGGCATCGGCGCCACGGCCGGAGAAGATCGGCAGGCGGCTGTGGTAGTTCATGTAGTAGCCGCCGAACTCGGTGTTCAGGCTGTCGGCGAAGTACTTCAGCGAGAGGCCGTACTGGCCGCTGTCGCGGGCATCACGGTCCGGTCCGCGCTTGACCACGATCCCTTCGTTCCACGGCGACGGGGTCAGCGCCAGGTTTGGGCCGAGCAGGCTGTTGAGCAGGTTGATCGAGGACTGGCTGTTGGTCAGCACTGCCAGGTTCTGGGTGCAGCCATCGGCCACCACGTCCGGCTGGGAGAAGAAGGTGCCGCAGTTATCGACGGCAGTCTGGTCCCACTCCAGCTGGTAGAAGCCTTCGGCGGAGAGGTTCTCGGTGAGGTTCTGCGACAGGTAGAACATGTTCACCGGCACCAGGGCTTCCTTGATCTCGGAACCCGGGCGGCGGAAGGCGGTGACGTCGAACGGGTTGATCACGCTGATGCCGTTCTGGATGAAAGTACTCTCACCCCAGTTCACCACCTGCTTGCCCAGGCGCACGGTGCCCGGCAGGTCGGCGATGTTGTAGTTGTGGTAGATGAAGGCGTCGAGGATTTCCGCGCCGGAGGCCTGGGCGGCTTCCTTGCGGTTGTGGTCGGAGAGCGGCTTGAACTCGGTGTTCTCGTCCTTCTGCTCGAAGTCGTACCAGTACTTGCCGCGGACGAAGACGCCGGTGTCCTGGTATTTCAGTTCGAGGTCGTGGATGCCCTTGAAGATCTTCGAGAAGGTCTTGCCGGCCTTGTAGTTCAGGTGGCCATCGTCGGAGGTCTGGGACAGGCCCTTGCCGCCGTTGTTGATGCCGATGAGGTTGCTGTTCGGATTCTGCGTCGACCAGCTGGCCCCCACGGACAGCGTCGAGTCGAACGAACCTTCGATTTCCCCGATGTTGAAACTGACGGCGGAAGCCGGCGTCGCCAGCGTGGATGCCAGGCTCACTGCCAGCGGCAACCGTGCCAGGCGCCAGATATGTTGCATGGTTTTCATCGACGCTACTCCATGTGTTTTTTGTTATGAGTAGCGGCGACTATATCCAGCGTCCTAAGGCACTTGATCGCTCTAAAGTGTGATTTGTCTTACAAAGGCCCTGACTAGACGCTTGCGCAGGCCCCGAGGTGGCGTGATCACTGGGCTGCGCCGTGCCAAGCGCTTGCTTGGCACGACCGCCCGAAATCCGTGACTTGCCGGTCGTCGGTCACACCGTGGAGAGGAAAGCGCTGCCAGCCTCCTGCCATTGGGCGATGTCTACCCGGATACGCTTCTTGTCGAGCTTGCCGACACTGGTCTTGGGAACTTCAGTAACAACGGCGATCTGCGAGGGAATTGCCCACTTGTTGATGTGGCCCTGCTCGACGAAAGGCTTGAGGTGTTCGCGCAGCGCCCTGGCGTCCAGCGCCTGGCCGTCGCGCAGTACCAGCAGCGCGAACGGGCGCTCGCCCCACTGCGGATCGGGCACACCGACCACTGCCACCTCGCGCACCGCCGGGTGACGGCTGATGAGGTCTTCCAGCTCCAGGGACGACAACCACTCGCCGCCGGTCTTGATGACATCCTTGATACGGTCGCGGATGTCGATGAAGCCCATGCCGTCGAGGGTCGCCACGTCGCCGGTGTGCATCCAGCCGCCGGCCCAGAGCTCCTCGCCCTTCTCCGGCTCGCGGAAATATCCCTGGGTCAGCCAGGGCGCGCGCAGTACCAGCTCGCCCTGGGATTCGCCGTCGGCCGGGTGGAACTGGCCGTGCTCGTCCATGATCGCCGCTTCCACCAGCGGCACCGGCACGCCGGCCTTGATGCGGTAGGTGGTGCGCTCATCCTCGCTGCCGGCGCAGAGTTCCTGGTTGAGGTAGCCACAGGAAATCAGCGGGCAGGTCTCGGACATGCCATAGGCCGCCGTGAGCTGGATGCCGCGGGCCTTGGCGGCGTCGTACAGCGCGTGGTTGAGGGCGCTGCCGCCGATGATGATCTTCAGCCCGCCGAAGTCGTGGTCCTTGGCGCCGGCGGCGTTGAGCATCATCTGCAGGATGGTGGGCACGCAGTGGGAGAAGGTCACCTTCTCCTCGCGGATCAGCTTGCACAGCAGCTCCGGCTCGTAACGGCCCGGATACACCTGCTTCACCCCCAGCATGGTCGCCACGTAGGGCACGCCCCAGGCGTGCACGTGGAACATCGGGGTGATCGGCATGTAGACGTCGTCGGTGCCCATCAGGCGGATACTGTCCAGGCTGCCGATGGTCGCGGCCATCGCCAGGGTGTGCAGCACCAGTTGGCGGTGAGTGAAGTACACACCCTTGGGGTTACCGGTGGTGCCGGTGGTGTAGAAGGTGGTCGCCACCGAGTTCTCGTCGAAGTCGGGGAAGGCGTAGCGCGGGCTGGCGGCAGCCAGCAAGGTCTCGTACTCGCCGACGCAGTTGGGCAGCGTGCTGGTCTTGTCGGCGCCGTCGGTGATCAGCAGGGTCTTTTCCACCGTGGTCAGTTGCCCGGCAATGCCCTGGTAGAGCGCGGCGAACTCGCTGTTGACCAGCACGAAACGGTCATCGGCGTGGTTCATGGTGTAGAGGATCTGCTCCGGCGAGAGGCGGATGTTGATGGTGTGCAGCACCGCGCCGATCATCGGGATGGCGAACATGCACTCCAGGTAACGGTGGCTGTCCCAGTCCATCACCGCCACGGTGTCACCGGCCTTCACGCCGGCCTCGGTCAGCACGTTGGCCAGGCGCGCGACGCGCTCGTTGAAGGTGGCATAGCTGTAGCGCACGGTGTCGCGGTAGACGATTTCCCGGCCTTTCTCGTAACGACTGCCCGACAGCAGCAGGCTCTTGATCAACAGCGGGTACTGGTAGGCGTTCTGTGCAGCGGGGATGACGCGGGTTTTCAGCATGGCGTACGCACTCTCAAGGCTGGATCTCATCAGGATGAGACCGACTCTAGAGCGCCCCGTGTGTCCATTCATCAGTCAAAAGAGTGATTTGCCGATGACTCTATGGCCACATCCGGTCACGCGGTAGAATCCTGACGCCCGGTCGTTCACGCCCGGTACCCAGATAGCGCATCACAACAAGAGCGAAGAGGTTAAGAGTCATGTCCGAGATCGTCATCGTCAGCGGCGCCCGTACTCCCATGGGCGGCTTCCAGGGCAGCCTGTCCGGCGTTTCCGCCGTCGACCTGGGCGCCATCGCCATCCGCGAAGCCATTTCCCGTGCCGGCATCCAGCCCGAGGACGTGCAGGAAGTGATCATGGGCAACGTGCTGCCCGCCGGTCTGAAACAGGGCCCGGCCCGCCAGGCGTCGCTGAACGCCGGCCTGCCCGCCGCCACCGGCTGCACCACCATCAACAAGCTCTGCGGCTCGGGCATGAAGGCCGTGATGCTGGCCCACGACCTGCTCAAGGCCGGCAGCAACAGCGTGATGGTCGCCGGCGGCATGGAAAGCATGTCCAATGCCCCCTACGTGATCGAGAAGGCCCGCACCGGCCTGCGCATGGGCCACGGCGAGATCAAGGACCACATGTTCCTCGACGGCCTGGAAGACGCCCGCACCGGCCGCCTGATGGGCTCCTTCGCCCAGGAAACCGCCGACAAGTACAACGTCACCCGCGAAGAGATGGACGCCTACGCCATCGAATCCCTGCAGCGCGCCCAGGCCGCCATCAAGGATGGCTCGCTGGATTCGGAAATCGTCCCGGTCACCGTCACTACCCGAAAGGGTGAGACCGTGGTGAAGGACGACGAGCAGCCGCTCACCGCCAACCTGGACAAGATCCCCGGCCTGCGCCCGGCCTTCCGCAAGGACGGCACCATCACCGCGGCCAACGCCAGCTCCATCTCCGACGGCGCCTCCGCACTGGTCCTGATGACCGCTGAAGAGGCCGCGCGCCGTGGTCTGAAGCCGCTGGCGAAAATCGTCGCCCACGCCACCCAGAGCCAGGACCCGGCCGAGTTCACCCTCGCCCCGATCGGCGCCATGACCAACCTGTTCAAGAAGGCCGGCTGGAGCAAGGACGACGTCGACCTGTTCGAAATCAACGAAGCCTTCGCCATGGTCACCATGCTCGCCATGCGCGAACACGGCCTGGACCACGCCAAGGTCAACGTCTACGGCGGCGCCTGCGCCCAGGGTCACCCGGTCGGCTCCACCGGCTCGCGCATCATCGTCACCCTGATCAACGCCCTGCAGAAGAAGGGCGGCAAGCGTGGCGTGGCCTCGCTGTGCATCGGCGGCGGCGAAGCCACTGCGGTGGCGATCGAGCTGGTCTGATCCTCGAACCGGCATGAAAAAGGGGCGCCTCGGCGCCCCTTTTCATTTCGCTCCGGCCGCGGCTCAACGCAGTTCGGTGAACGCCAGCTTGATCCCCAGCCCCACCAGTACCACGCCCATCATCCGGTCGAACCAATGCCCCATGCGGGCGAAGCCGGCGCGCACCCGTTGCTGGCTGAACAGCAGCGCCACCAGGCAGAACCAGGCGGCGGTCGCGCAGGCCAGGTACACGCCGTATCCCGCCTGAACCGGCAGCGGCGTGTGCGGGTTGATCACCACGGTGAACAGCGAAAGGAAGAACAGCGTAGCCTTGGGATTCAGGCCATTGGTGACGAAGCCGGCGACATAGGCACCGCGTGCAGTGCGGGCGACCGGCGCGGCAACGGCTTCTGCCGCCGCCGGGTCAGCCGGGCGCGCCCGCAGCGCCTTGAAGCCGATGTACAGCAGGTACGCCGCCGCCAGCCATTTCAGTGCGTTGAACAGCACGATGGACTGCGACACGATCAGGCCGATGCCCAGCAGCGAGTAGGTCACGTGCAGGAAGATCGCGCTGCCCACGCCCAGCGCCGTCCAGGTGCCGGCGCGGCGGCCGTGGGTCACGCTCTCGCGCACCACCACGGCGAAGTCCGGGCCGGGGCTGGCCACCGCCAGCAGGTGAATGAACGCCACCGTGAGAAATTCCGCCCAGTACATCGCGCCTCCGAACAGCCGCCAGGAAAACCCTAGGTTCTATACGAAGCGCCGGGGCCCCGACAAGCGACAGGCGCCACTCGGTGCAGCACAGGCAGCATTTCCAGCGGGCAGACCTGCCACGGCGAAGGGTACTGGGCGAACGGGGTGATACCGTCGAGCAACGCCATGCCACTGCGCAGCAAGCGCTTGCCCGCCTGCCAGTCCTCATTGGCCAGGGCGTGGCCGAGCATCAGCGAGACCAGGTACCGCTCCCAGCAATCGAATGCTGCACGGGCCTGACGGGCCATGTGGCGCAAGGCATTCCACAGACTTTCCTCGTCGAGCAGCCCGACGCTGAAGGCCAGACGCGCACCGAAGGCGGCGCGCTCCAGGTCGTAGGCCAGCACGGTGCGGCACTCATCGATCATTGCCGGATCGTGACCTTCCTTCAGCAGCGCCCGACGCGCCTGCGCGAAACGCGCCATCGGCGTTCCGCCGACAGACATCGGAGCATCGGCCACACAGTCCAGCAGCGGATCGAGCTTTTCGCGGCTGCCGCTGCCCAACAACCAGTCCATCCGCGCGCGCACCTGCCCGGCATCGGCAGCCCGCCAATGCTCGGCCAGCCACAGCCGGTGAAACTCCCTCTCCTGCGGGGCAATCGCCAGATCATCGGCGCGCACGCCTGCGCTGTGGGCGATCACGCAACCCAACGCGAGCAGGGCGCTGCAGGGAGGGTGCGCCAGCGGCTCATGGATGTGCTCCTCCTGCAGCACCACCTCGCTCACGCGGATGCCTGCCAGCGGATGGGCTCGCCACAAGCCAGCCAACGAGGACTTGTCGGCGCGACCGCCAATCAGTTCCTTGAATGCCCTGATCGCCATGGCACCGGACGCCCCGTCGCGCAGCAGGATCGCCCGCCCCAGCACGAACGACGCGGCATACGCCTGCCAGTCGGAAAAGCTGCGGATGGCGTTCTCGGCCACCCAGGCCAGGCACAGCCAGGTTTCCGGCTCGCTGAGATAGCCACAGGCATGGCATTGCCGCGCCAGCCAGGCGAGGCTTTCGAGGTCGTGGGCGGCCATGGAGATATCCACAGGCAACGCCAGGCCCGCCTTGCTCCAGGCTCGTTTCGCCTGCTTGTAGCGCAGCCGCTGCTGCCCCTCGAAGACGCACGGCTCGTTGCGCTGCAACCGACGGAACTCCTCCTCCAGGGTCTGGCTCTGGGCTTCGAGCATCAGCTCCTGCAGTGTCCGGCGCGCCGTTGCCGCATCAGTGATGCCCCACAGCTCGATCCGGTCATCGGCCTGTGCCACGCCCGCGCCCACTTCGCAGTGCGACAGCAGCGCACCGAAGCACAGCAAGGGTTCGGGGCCGGCGGCGCCGGGCGACTTTCTCCGCCGGGAGCGGGGATACCCGGTCGTCGCACCAGTGCGCAGCCCGACACGCACGCCGAGCGCACGCATGGCCGTGAGGCCGGAGAGCAGCCAACCCATCATCGCCAGTCACCTCGAGATTTCGATGGGATCACTCTAAGAAGCGGGCGCGAGGCGGCGGATGAGGGAAAACCGAAACGTCTGTCAGACTTTTCACTCAAACATTTACCATCAGTACGCAGTTCCCTCCGTCCACGTCCGCGGGCAGACCGGGTTGTCCACGGCGGCGGTTCTGCCGAGAATCCCCTTCATCCCGCCCTTCCGATCAAGGTGTCATCGCTCATGAATCCTGCTCGCGCCGTCTTCCTCGACCATGCCTCCCTAGACCTCGGTGACCTCGACCTCGCGCCGCTGCGCGCGCCGTTCGGCGAACTGGTCCTGCACGGGCGCAGCGACACGCAGCAGGTGGCCGAGCGACTGCAGGGTGCGCAGGTAGCGATCAGCAACAAGGTGCGTATCGGCGCCGATGTTTTCGAACAGTGCCCGGACCTCAAGCTGATCCTGGTGGCCGCCACCGGCACCAACAACGTCGACCTCGAAGCCGCCCGCCAGCATGGCGTGACCGTGAGCAACTGCCAGGGCTACGGCACCCCGTCGGTGGCGCAGCACACCCTGATGCTGCTGCTCGCCCTGGCCACGCGCCTGCCGGACTACCAGGCGGCGATCCGCGAGGGCCGCTGGCAGAAGGCCCCGCAGTTCTGCCTGCTGGACTTCCCCATCGTCGAACTGGAAGGCAAGACCCTCGGCCTGCTCGGCCATGGCGAACTGGGCGGCGCGGTGGCGAAGCTGGCCGAGGCCTTCGGCATGCGCGTACTGCTCGGCGCCCTGCCCGGCCGCCCGGCGCGCGCTGATCGCCTGGCGCTGGACGAACTGCTGCCACAGGTCGACGCCCTCACCCTGCACTGCCCGCTGACCGATGCCACGCGCAACCTGATCGGCCAGCGCGAACTGGACCTGATGAAGCCCGGCGCCTACCTGATCAATACCGCCCGCGGCGGGCTGGTCGATGAGCAGGCGCTGGCCGATACCCTGCGTCGCGGCCATCTCGGCGGCGCGGCCTTCGACGTGCTCAGCGTCGAGCCGCCGCGGGACGGCAACCCGCTGCTGGCCGGCGATATCCCGCGCCTCATCCTCACCCCGCACAGCGCCTGGGGCAGCCGCGAGGCCCGGCAGCGCATCGTCGGCCAATTGAGCGAGAACGCCGCCGGCTTCTTCGCCGGCGAGCCGCGCCGGGTGGTGGCGCCATGAGCCTGCATCTGGTCTGCGGCGACGGCGCCGCCGAAGCCCTGCATCGGGCCGTCGAAGCAGGCGTGCTGACCGAGAAGAAAATCCGCGTGATGCCGGACGACCTGGCGGTCGGCCCACTGAGTGATGTGGATAAGCCGCCCTGCCAGCAGCGCGCTGCGTTCTGGCATGCGTTGGGCGGCGACGTCCTGCGCGAGCGGGAAATCGCCATCGAGATGGCCACCGAGGTGAACTGGCTGCACAGCCCGGACGTCGCCTCCGTCACCCTCTGGCACGGCGACAGCGCCAGCGAGCAACTGCTGCTGCGCCGCGTCTGCGCTTTGCTGCCGGCGAACGTCATCCTGCGCAGTGTCGGCGCCGGCAGCGGCCAGTGCCGCAGCGAGGACCGCCACGCCATCGCCATGCTCAAACCCGTCGAACTGGCCAACGCCCTGGCCGCCAGCCACGAACTGGACGCCGCCGAGCGCCAAGGCCTGGCGGCGGACTGGCAGCGCGCCCTGACGGAAAACGCCGAGCTGCGCCTGTGGCTGGATGGCCAGCTGAGCGGCACCGGCTACGCCCACATCGACCGCATCCTGCTCGACAGCGCCAGCGAATCCTGGCGCCCGGTGCAGTCGCTGATCGGCCCGACCATGGCCTACGTCGACGGCTTGTTCGTCAGCGACCTGCTGGCCGCCTGGCGCCTGCGCGAACAAGTCGCGGCCGGGGTGCTGGAACTGCGCGGCGACGACTTCTGGAAGAACGCCGAGGTGCGGCTCGCCTAGGCTCGGCCGCGGCAGCCCTGCTAAACTCGCGCCCTTTTTCGCCAGGAGGCCGCATGTCCAACGCCCCTACCAGTGAAGTGCTGCTGCGCCAGATCGAGCGCTTCCAGGGCCGCGTCCTGCTCGCCGGCCTGCCTGCCGACGCCCTGCTCGGCGACCTGCCGCAGGCCCAGGGCTGGAGCTGGCACGCCGGCGAAGCCCGGCAGTTGGAAAGCCGCTACGCCGGTCGTTGTCACTTCGGCGCTACGCCGCCGGCGGGTCAGTTCGCTGCCGCCGTGTTGTTCCTGCCCAAATCCCGCGAACTGACCGACTACCTGCTAGCCGCGCTGGCCAGCTGTGTGCCGGACGGCGAGCTGTACCTGGTCGGTGAGAAACGCGCCGGCGTCGAGCGCGCCAGCAAGCAGCTCGGCGAATTCGGCCGCGCCAGCAAGCTGGACAGCGCCCGCCACTGCCAGCTGTGGCACACGCACATCGACGGCGCACCGACTGCGCCCGACCTGCATGCCCTCGCACAACGCTACGAACTGCCGCTGGCCGACGGCCCGCTGCAGGTCATCACCCTGCCCGGCGTGTTCAGCCATGGTCGCCTGGACCGTGGCAGCGCGCTGCTGCTGGAACACCTGGACAAGCTGCCAGCCGGCCATGTGCTGGACTTCGGCTGCGGCGCCGGGGTGCTCGGCGCCACGCTCAAGCGACGTTATCCACAGAGCCGCCTGACCCTGCTGGACGTCGACGCCTTCGCCGTCGAGAGCAGCCGCCTGACCCTGGCCGCCAATGGCCTGGAAGGCGAAGTGATCGCCGGCGACGGCATCGACGCCGCGCCGGAAGGCCTCGCCGCCATCGTCAGCAACCCGCCCTTCCACCAGGGCGTGCACACCAGCTACGCCGCCACCGAACACCTGCTGCGCCAGTCGGCACGCCACCTGGCGTCCGGCGGCGAGCTGCGCCTGGTGGCCAACAGCTTCCTGAAATACCCGCCGCTGATCGAGCAGCACCTGGGCCCCTGCCGCACCCTGGCCGAGGCCGACGGCTTCCGTATCTACAGCGCCCGGCGCTGATCCAAGGCTCGCACTACACTCCACCGAGCCCGCTGGATCGGCGCATCGCCGCTCGCCCTGAAATATCGAGGACACCCGTGAACCGAAGAATTAGAGATGACGTCGAACTGACTTTCGCCATGGGGCCGAAGGAGAAGCCGCATCATCTGAAGCGCTCCCTCAAGCCGCGTCACCTGAACATGATCGCCATCGGCGGCTCCATCGGCACCGGCCTGTTCGTCGCCTCCGGCAGCACCATCGCCACCGCCGGTCCCGGTGGTGCGCTGCTGGCCTATGCGCTGATCGGCCTGATGGTGTTCTTCCTCATGACCAGCCTCGGCGAGCTGGCGGCGTACATTCCTGATTCCGGCTCGTTCTGCACTTATGGCAGCCGTTTCATCGACGATGGCTTCGGTTTCGCCATGGGCTGGAACTACTGGTACAACTGGGCGGTGACCATCGCCGCCGAACTGGTGGCGGCGCAGCTGGTGATGAAGTTCTGGTTCCCGGAAGTCTCGGGCATGTACTGGAGCGCCGGCTTCCTGGCCATCATGTTCATGCTCAACTTCTTCTCGGTGAAGGGCTTCGGCGAGAGCGAGTTCTGGTTCGCGCTGATCAAGGTGGTGGCCGTGGTGATCTTCATCGGCATTGGCCTGGCCAGCATCATCGGCATCATGCATGGCATCGACAGCCCCGGTTTCAGCAACTTCACCACCGGCGATGCGCCCTTCGTCGGCGGCCTGCAAGCGATGATCGGGGTGGCGATGATCGCCGGCTTCTCCTTCCAGGGCACCGAGCTGATCGGCGTCGCCGCGGGCGAGTCGGAGAACCCGCAGAAGTCCATTCCCATCGCCATCCGCCAGGTATTCTGGCGAATCCTGATGTTCTACATCCTGTCGATCTTCGTCATCGGCATGCTGATCCCCTACACCGATCCGAACCTGCTCAAAACCGACAGCAGCGACATCAGCACCTCCCCCTTCACCCTGCTGTTCGAGCGCGCGGGCCTCGCCGCCGCGGCAGGCGTGATGAACGCAGTGATCCTCTCGGCGATCCTCTCGGCAGGCAACTCGGGCATGTACGCCTCGACCCGGATGCTCTACACCATGGCCACCCAGGGCAAGGCGCCGCGCCTGTTCACCCAGGTGTCGGAAAGCGGCGTGCCGCGCTACGCGCTCTACGCCACCACGTTGATCGGCGCGCTGTGCTTCCTCACCAGCTTCATCGGCGACAAGACCGTCTACACCTGGCTGCTCAACGCCTCGGGCATGTGCGGCTTCATCGTCTGGCTGGGCATCGCCGTGTCGCACTACCGCTTCCGCAAGGGCTTCATCCTGCAGGGCGGCAACCTCAACGACCTGCCCTACCGCGCCAAGTGGTTCCCCCTCGGCCCGCTGTTCGCCTTCACCCTGTGCCTGATCATCACCCTGGGGCAGAACTACCAGGCGTTCGTCGGCGAGCACGTGGACTGGGCCGGTCTGGTCGCCACCTACATCACCATCCCGCTGTTCCTGTCGATCTGGCTGGGCTACCGCTTCAAGAACGGCACCCGCTTCATCCGCTACGAAGACATGGACATCAGCCCCACCCGCGACTGATCCGACGCGCAGGCTTGCCCAAGTCCCAGGACTTGGGCAGAATGCGCCCCGTCCTAGGGGAGTAGTCTCCCGCGAGCGCCCTGCTCGCCCGGTACGCGTCAACACACTTGGTCCACAGACCATGGCGCGTACGATCCAGGCCTGCAGCGTTCAGGCCGGGGTTTGACAAGACCTATGACACGAGCAACCTGACCCGGGGCGGGCAGGTGGCGCGTGTCATGGTGATTAGTCGACCCGCCCCTTAGGAAGTCTGATGGAATCCCTCTTCGTCCCAACCCTGATCGTTGCCCTCGCGGAAATCGGCGACAAGACGCAACTGCTCGCGCTCGTCCTCGCCGCGCGCTTCCGCAAGCCCTGGCCGATCATCGCCGGGATCATCGCCGCCACCCTGGCCAACCACTTCGCCGCCGGTGCCGTCGGTAGCTGGGTCGCCTCGTTCTTCTCGGAAAGCACGCTGAGCTGGGTGCTGGCCGTGTGCTTCCTGGCGGTCGCTGGCTGGACCCTGATTCCCGACAAGCTGGATGACGACGAAGAAGGCTCGCTGAAGAAATTCGGCCCGTTCCTCACCACCCTGATCGCCTTCTTCCTCGCCGAGATGGGCGACAAGACCCAGGTCGCCACCGTGATGCTGGCCGCGCAGTACCCGCACTTCTGGCTGGTGGTCATCGGCACCACGCTGGGCATGCTGATCGCCAACGTGCCGGTGGTCCTGGCGGGTAACTTCGCCGCCGAGCGCCTGCCGCTGAACCTGATCCGCCGCCTGGCCGCCGCCGCCTTCGCCATCCTCGGCCTGGCTGCCGTGTACCACGCGCTGAAGCTCTCCGGGGTGTTCTGACCGGCAGCTTTTCGTCGGGAGGCTGGCGCGCCGGCCAATGCCTGTGTATCGCCCGCAATACACAGTGGCGCATCCGCCTCCCACGACAAAGGATGTCGCCATGCCGGAAAAAGACCTGAAGCGAGTCGCCCGCCACCACATCGACCTCGCCTGGAACAAGGGACACCTGGCGCTGGTCGAGCAGCTGCACAGCCCGGACTTCATCTACAAGAGCGCCTTCACCGCCCAGCCGCTGGACAACGCCGGCTACCGGGCGCTGGTGGAGGAGATCCGCAGTGGCATGGAGGACCTGGAAGTGGCCGTGGAGGAATGCATCCGCGAGGGCAACAAGGTCTTCACCTGGAGCACCCTGATGGGCAGCATCGCCCGCCCGGTGCTGGGCTACCCGGCCAGCGACCGCATCGTCAGTATCTCGGCCATGGGCTTCTGGACCTTCAACAGCCAGAACCAGGTGCAGGAGCTGTGCACGCTGTTCGACATGGAAAGCTTCCGCGCACAGATGGGCCTGCCCAACCGCCCCTTCGCCGAGAAGGCACTGCCCTGATCCAAAGAAAAAGCCCGTCCATGAGCCGGGCTTTTTCTATCTGTTTTATCCCCACTGCGGACCTGCAGCTCTTGTAGGAGCGCGCCATGCGCGCGATCGCGGGCATGGCCCGCTCCTACAGGGGGCCCCGAAGTCAGAGGTAGTCGTTGGCGTGGAACCAGGAAATGGCCCGCTCCAGCGTGTCTTCCAGCGGCACATGGGACTCGAAACCCAGCTCCTCGCGGGCCTTGCGGCCGTCGAGGAACTGCCCGCCGGCCATCACCTCGATAGCGGTGTCGTCCAGCAGCGGCATCTTGCCGGTCAGGCGGTAGCGCCAGCGCCCCAGGGTCGCCAGCGCGCGGGCGCGGTGCAGCGGCATCGGTGTCGGCGCAGGCTTGCCCAGCAGCTTGGCGATGGTGGCGGTCAGTTCGCCCATCTCGATGTTGTGCCCGGTGAGCAGGTAACGCTCGCCGACCCGGCCGCGCTCGAGCGCGGTTAGCAGGCCACGCCCGGCCTCGGAGGCATCGATGACGTTCCGCCGGCCCGGCACGTAGTGCAGCATCTCGTCGCGGCCAATGGCGGTGATCAGGCGTCCGGTGGTCGGGCCGATATCCAACTCGCCCAGCACCATGCCGGGAATCCCGATGACCACCGGCAGGCCGCCACGGGCCTGCTCGCGGGCCTGTTCGTCCAGCGCCCACTTGCACATCACGTAGGCGCTCTTGCCGGTGGGCAACCCTTCGTAGAACAGCCCTTCATGGCCCGGCAGTCCCTGCGGGTGCGAGGGCATGGCGAAGGCAGAGCCAACGTAGAGGATGCGCGGCACTTTCGCCTGCAGGCAGGCGGCGTAGAAATGATTGGTCAGGTCCAGTGCGCTGGCCACTTCCTCCTGCCAGCGACGCGGGCGCACCGGGTAGTAACCGGCACTGAAGATCACCGCATCCAGCCCGCTGAGCGCGCGGGCCATGCCCTGGTGATCGAAGAGTTCGGCCACCCGGCACTCAGGCTCGAGGTAGGCCAGGCGCTGGATCTGCGACGAGGGTCGGTGGATCAGCACCAGCTGGTGGCCGGCCGCCTTGATCGCGCGGGCGGCGTGGTGGCCCAGGAGCCCGGTGGCTCCGAGTACAGCGATTTTCACGGGTGCTCCCTGTTCACTGGATAAAGCGGCGCAACCTTACGCCGCTCCTGGCCGTTCGAGAGAATCACGAACCCCTGCTGCAAAAACACTGTTCAGCGGGTCTTGGCCTGCTCGTAGAGCGGCATGACCTTCGGGATGGCGGCCTGCAGGTTGGCCATCCGCGTACTGTCCGCCGGGTGCGTGCTGAGGATTTCCGGCGGAGCTTCACCGTTCGACGCCTGCCCCATCTTCTGCCACAGGGTCATCGCGGCGTTGGGGTTATAACCGGCTCGCGCCGCCAATTCCAGGCCGATCAGGTCAGCTTCGTTCTCATTCTGCCGGCTATTGGGCAACGTCAGGCTGTATTCGACCACCTGGTGGGCCATGTCCACGCTGCTCTGACCCAGCCCCAGCAGCGCGCCGCCAATGCCCAGCCCCATCTGCTCCGCGTAGGCGCGGGACATGGCCTCACGGCCGTGCTCGCGCAGCGCGTGGGCGATCTCGTGGCCCATCACCGCGGCCAGTTCATCGTCGCTGAGTTTGAGCTGATCGATCAGCCCGGTGTAGACGATGATCTTGCCACCGGGACCGCAGTTGGCGTTGAGCTCGTCGCTCTTGATGACGTTGACTTCCCACTGCCAGGACGGCGCGTCGGAACGGAAGGCGCCGGTCTGCGGGATCAACCGCGCGGCGATGGCCTTCACGCGCTTGGCGTCATTGCTGCTGGCATCCAGCTTGCCTGCCTTGGAGGCCTCACCGAGGGTCTGCTGGTAGGACTGCGCATACATCTGGTCGACCTGGGCGCTGGACAGCATGCTGAACATGTTCTGCTTGCGATCGACGCCGACGACGCCGCTGCTGGTGGTGTTCACCTGCTGGCAAGCGGTGAGCAGCAGGGCTGCGGCCAGGCCTGCGACACGAAAAACTCTGGGCATGTTGCTCTCCCGAAACAATGCAATCTCCCACGGACAGCGCGCATGGTAGGCCCACCCCCGATGCCCGGCAACTGGCAGGAAACAGCCGGCGCAGCAGTGACTTAGGAAACCGCACCGACGCATCGGAAGGTGCCTTGGGGCGACTGTCGTGGCATACGCGGTGCGTGGCATCGCACCTGCGATCCGCACCCGCGAGATAGCCGCAGCCAGCGTCTGATTTCATCCTGGAAACCAGGATGTCGAGGCGCTCGCCACGGCCAGGTAATTTCATTTTGACATCACATGCTAGACCTCCCGGTCAGCGCCGACAATCCTGCGACAGGCGGCGAACAGCCGCGTTACAACCCATTACAACGGCCGCCTAAGGAAAATCCCCGGACCTGCCGATACAGATAGACACGCAGACCTCTGGCGCATTCCGGGTACCCGTATGAAATTCAAGTCGATCCAGTTTTCCGTGGTGGCGTTGGCAGGTGCCAGCGTTCTGGCAGTGGTCGCGGCGCTGGTGCTTTACGCGCTGTTCGCCGGCTCACGGACCCAGGCGCTGGTGCAGGAGCGCACCCAGGCGCTGCTCGAGCAGGTGATCAACGATCGCCTGGTAGCGATCGCGCGCGGCCAGGTCGCACAGATCCAGCGCGAACTGGAATACCCGCTCACCGTCGCCCGCGACCTCGCCAACACCAACGCCCTGCTCGACGAAACCGACGCCAACGGCCAGCCGCTGCTGGGCATCGGCCGCGCCGGGATGTCCAACCTGCTGCGCCAGACCGTGGCGCAGAACCCCAAGCTGCTCGACGCCTTCGCCGGCTGGGAACCCAACGCCTTCGCCGGCAACGACAGCCAGTACTCCGGCCTGCCCGGCTACGACGCCAGTGGCCGCTTCATGCCCTGGTGGTACCGCAAGGACGGCGGCCTGACAGTCGAAGCCATGGGCGACACCCTGGAAAGCCAGAAGATGCAGCCCACCGGCGTGCGCGAAGGCGAGTACTACCTGTGCCCGAAAGAGAAGCACCAGCCCTGCATCATCGACCCCGCGCCCTACGAGATGGCCGGCAAGATGGTGCTGATGTCCTCGTTCAACGCGCCGATCATGGTCAAGGGCCAGTTCAAGGGCACCGTCGGCGTGGACCTGTCGCTGGACTTCATCCAGGACCTGCTCAAGACCGCCGACAGCCAGCTCTACGACGGCGCCGGCGAGATGGCGCTGATCTCCACCAACGGCCGCCTGGTCGCCTACACCAAGGACCCGGCCAAGCTCGGCGAACCCGCCAGCAGCGTGCTGGACGCCAGCGAAGTAGCCAACCTGGCCAAGCTCACCCTCGACCAGCCGCTGACCTCGGTGGACAAGGAACACGGCCACATCGAGCTGTTCCTGCCCTTCACCATCGCCGACTCCGGCGCGCGCTGGACCCTGATGCTGCAACTGCCGCAGGAAGCCGTGCTGGGTGACCTGAACCAGCTGCAGAGCGACCTGAAATCCCAGCGCGACAGCGACACCCTGGGCATGACCCTGGTCGGCCTGCTGATCGCCGCCATCGGCCTGGCCGTGATCTGGCTGGTCGGCCATGGCATCGCCCGCCCGCTGCGCCAGCTGGTCGGCATGCTCGACGACATCGCCCAGGGCGAGGGCGACCTGACCCGCCGCCTGAGCAGCGACCGCGCCGACGAACTGGGCTCCATCGCCAAGGGCTTCAACACCTTCCTCGGCAAGCTGCAGGGGATGATCGGCCAGGTGGTGACCTCGGTGCAGCACGTCAGCGATTCTTCCGAGCACACCGCCGACATCGCCATCCGCACCAATCAGGGCGTGCAGAAGCAGTTGGCGGAGATCGAGCTGGTGGCCACCGCCGTCCACGAGATGACCGCCACCGCCCAGGACGTGGCGCGCAACGCCACTCATGCAGCCGAAGCGGCCAACCATGCCGACCAGGCCGCCCACCACGGCAAGCGCATCGTCGAGAGCAGCTCCACGGCGATCCAGGCGCTGGCCAGCGAGATCGGCCGCGCCGTGGGCGTGGTGCAGTCGCTGGCCCGCGACAGCGAGAACATCAACGCGATCCTGGTGGCCATCCGCGGTATCGCCGAGCAGACCAACCTGCTGGCGCTCAACGCTGCCATCGAGGCCGCCCGCGCCGGTGAACAGGGCCGCGGCTTCGCGGTGGTCGCCGACGAGGTGCGCAACCTGGCGCAGAAGACCCAGCAGGCCACCGAGGAAATCCAGTCGATGATCCAGCAGTTGCAGAACGGCACCCGCGAAGTGGTGCACGTGATGCAGCAGAGCCAGGACAAGACCGAGGACAGCGTGCGCCACGCCGGCGAAGCGGCCCAGGCGCTGGAATCGATCACCCAGGCGGTGTCGGTGATCAACGACATGAACACCCAGATCGCCAGCGCCGCCGAAGAGCAGAGCGCGGTAGCCGAGGACATCAACCGCAACGTCAGCAACATCGGCATGGTCGCCAACCAGGTGGCCGGCGGCGCCGACGAGGCCTCCCAGGCCAGTGCCGAGCTGACCAAGCTGGCCGAGCAGCAGCGCCGGCTGGTGAATCAGTTCAAGGTGTAAGCCTTCACACCCTGTAGGAGCGCCCCATGGGCGCGATCGCGGGCATGGCCCGCTCCTACAGAGGAAGTCAGGCGGGCGTCAGGCACTCCGGCCCATTACAGGTCGGGTCATTGATGAAGTTCGCCAGCGCCTGCACGCGCAGCCGCGCCTGGGGCAACTGCAGCAATTCCAGCAACCGCGCGGTGGGCGTCTCGTTCGACAGCCACTGCGCCTGCTCCTGCACATCGAGAATCAGCGGCCGGCGCATATCGCCCGCCGCCTGGGTGAGCATCGCCACGCTGTAATAGGTGTGGCCTTCCACCGGATACGCCTCCCACACCCCTGCAAAACAGATCAGCCCGCCACCGGAAACCCAGTGCGGCCGCTTGCGCACGCCGAGCCACTCGTAGAAGCCATTGGCCGGCAGCAGGCAGCGGCGCTGGGCGAAGGCGTCGCGGAACATCGGCTGTTCGGCGATGGTTTCCGTGCGGGCATGGGCGGGGGTTCGCGACAGGTCCTTCAGCCAGGCCGGCGTCAGGCCCCAGCGCGCAAGGTCGGCATGGCGCGCGCCGCTCTCCTCGCGCAGCATGAGCACGCGGGCGCCGGGCGCGACGTTCCACTGCGGCTGCAGGTCGGCAGGGAAGCCGGCGCTTTCGGCAAGCTCGCGGTTCCAGCGGAACAGGGCGTAGCGGCTGGTCATTGGGACTCGTTGGGGGAGAAGGTCAGCAAAGCAGTACGCCGGGGCCGCCCTCGTGATCGTCGGCGCTGCCCGGCAGGGGTTGCGCCGCATTGTACGCGGCGATCAGTTCGCGCGCCTGCTCGGCCACGCCGTCCTCTACCCACAGGTGCAGCAGGCCCAGGCCCGGCAGCTCGCCGATGCCGCCGACCAGGTGGCGCCCGCCCAGGTGCGACGAAATGCCCTCGTTGGCCAGCATGCCGCCCAGCAGCTCGGCTTCGATCAGGTCGGCGGGTTCGTAGATTCGCTGCATCAATCGTCCTCGCGCTGGACTTCCAGGGTCCAGTCCACGCCGTCGGTGTGGAGCTGGAACAGGATCGGCCGGCAACACACCGGGCAATCTTCATAGTAGCTCTGGTCGCCCCCGGAGAGGTCGAGCACGGCCTCGGCCGGCTCGCCGCAATAGGGACAGGAATAGTCCTGACTTTCGAGCATCGCTGGTTCCCCCGTGACTTCCGTTTATAATCGCGCGGTCTTTTTGGGTGCCCGCCTGGCCGGTGAGTCGGCGGCATACCCATCCGGGCCGTCTATTTCGCGGCCCGTCCTCCCCAAAATTCATAGAGAGCATGATGGGCGAGTTCGAAGCCATCCGACCGTACAACGACGCCGAAGTCCCGGCTGTCCTGCAGCGCCTGCTGAGCGATGACGCCTTCCTCGGCGCGCTGGCGCGTTACCGTTTCCCGCGTCTGTCCGGTCCGTTCGGCTGGCTGCTCAGACCTCTTATAGCCCATCGGCTGGCCCGCGAAGTCACCGGCATCCGCAGCGTCAGCGAGCTGCAGCACAAAGTCGAGCCCTACGTCGACCGGACCATCGAGCACGCCACCGACGGCGTCACCTATTCGGGTGTCGAGCGCCTGCAATCCGGCCGCGCCTACCTGTTCATCGCCAACCACCGCGACATCGTGGTGGACCCGGCCTTCTGCAACTACGCGATCTACCACGCCAAGCTGCCGACGCCGCGCATCGCCATCGGCGACAACCTGCTGCAGAAGTCCTTCGTCAGCGACCTGATGCGCCTGAACAAGAGCTTCATCGTGCACCGCTCGATCAGCGGTCGCCGCGAGAAGCTGGCGGCGTACCAGAACCTCTCGGCCTACATCAATCACTCGATCTGCCAGGACATCCAGTCGATCTGGATCGCCCAGGCCGAGGGCCGCGCCAAGGACGGTGACGACCGTACCGATTCGGCGATCCTCAAGATGTTCCACATGAGCCGCAAGGACGAGCCGTTCGCCGAGGTGATCCGCCAGCTGCACCTGATCCCGGTGTCCATCAGCTACGAATACGACCCCTGCGATGCCGCCAAGGCCCGCGAGCTGTTCACCCGCGCGACCACTGGCGAGTACAAGAAGGCGCCGGGCGAGGACGACCGCAGCATCGTGCAGGGCATCACCGGCTACAAGGGCCGGGTGCACATCAACTTCGGCGAGGAGATCACCGGCGACTTCGCCGACGCCAAGCAGCTCGCCGCCGAGCTGGACCGGCAGATCCTCGGCAACTACCGGTTGTTCCCGGTGCACTACCTCGCCTACGAGGCCTCCGACCTGCGCGACGCCGCGCTGAACGTGCCGCGCGCCGAGACCCTGTTCAAGGCCGACGAGCTGCAACGCGCACGCACCGAATGGGAGCGTCGCCTGGGCGAATGCCCCGCGGAGCAGCGCGGCCACCTGATCCTGCAATACGCCAACCCGGTGCTGAACCAGTACCGGCTCAAGCAGCAGGCATGAAAAAAGGCGCCCTCGGGCGCCTTTTTCAATTCTCTGAGCTGACTCAGAGCTGGGTGCTGTACCAGCTCACCGTCACGGCCAGCGCCATGCAGGCGAAACCGAAACGGTAGAAGAAGCGGTTCATCCGCGCAGTCGGCTCGACGCTGTCCAGCGGCACCGGCGCGACTTCGCTCTCGGCGGCCAGGCGCGCCAGGGCGAGGCGCTCGCGGCGGCGGGTCGCCAGTAGCAGCCAGCCTCCAGCCAGGGCGAAGAACAGGGCCAGGTCGTTCACGATACGACCGGGATGGGCCTGGAAGAGACTCCAGAGCGCCTGCAGCGACATCACAACCTCCGCTTCAGAACTGCACGCCAACGACTTCGAAGCAAAGCGGGGGTCAGTCTGGACGAACGGGCATGGCCCGTCATGGATGAGAAACAATCGACGCGCATTTTATCCGCTGGCCCGCCATCGCAGCCAGCGCGCAACGCTTATTTACGACGAGCGTAAGAATTATCGAGAAATGGTCTAAGACCTCTCCCGCGCCCTGGCACGTTGCTGGCTTTAACGAATTCTGCAAACCCGGTCTTTCGCCAAGGAGATTCGCCATGCTCGACATCGTCCCCCACGAAAATGCCTACCTGATCGAACACCTCGAGGAAATCGAAGCCGTGGTCGTCGAACTCTCGTTCAACGTCCAGGACGACCACTGGCTGGTCTACACCCAGGCCTGCGGCCACGAACACCTGGACCTGCCGGAAACCGACGAGCGCATGCGTTCGTTCGAGGTCGACCCGTACCGCCAGGCCGCCTGATCGCCGCCGATCAGCGCCCATGAAAAAGCCCGCCATTCGGCGGGCTTTTTCATGTCCGATCGATCAGCGCTGGTTCAGCGTCTGGCCGATGGTCGGGTCCTTGAACACGCGGGTCAGCGCGTCGCTGAGCACATCGCTCACCAGCTTGGTGTTGGTCGCCTGGTTGGGCGCCATGCCGAAACGCTGGTTGGTCGAGGCGCCGTAGCGGCCGCTGTAGCGACGGGTGCCGCTCTGCACGTCGGCGCGGAAGGTGGCGCCGATGTCGGCCTCGGTGACGTACATGCCTTCCTTGGGCGACTGGTATTTCAGTTCGGCCAGGGTCAGGGTCAGTTGCGGTGCGTTGTAGGCGTTGGCCGACGGAGTGAAGCCCAGCAGGCGCACGGCAGTCTCAGCCTGCAGCTGCAGCTTGGGGATCACGTCTTCGCTGCGCACGGTCAGCTGGCTGGTTTCCGAATACAGGCCGCCACGGGTACCCAGCGCGGTGCTCGGGCGACCGTCGACGACTTTCACCACCACCGGCTGGCCCTGGCCAACGGCGGCGACCGGGCCCTTGAACTCGGGCGTAGGGTTGAGTTGTTGCGGGCTGAGGGCGCAGCCGGTCAAGGTCAGGCTGGCGGCAGCGATAAAGCCGAGCAACAGGCGAGGCAGCATGCTCATCTCTCCATGGGGTAAGCGATGGCCGGCAGTATACCGGCGGGCAGCGCGGTCAGATAGCGCTTGGCCATTGGACGCGGAACCCGTTCTCAGGGTTCCCTCGCCGCGCGTCGATAGGCCGCCTTGACCCACCTGCAGGCAAGACGCACCGGGAGGGGGCACAAATGGTCAATCAAGGGGTAGACACTAGGAAAAAAGTCTAAGGTGCAGAGCTTTTTTTTGTGTTTCGCCGTTATAATCGCCCCCCGATTATAAGGACGCCTCCTGGTCGGGCCCCGCACGATGCCGACACACCGTGTCTCGCTTCTGCCACCCCTCAAAGAGAGTCGCCACTCGCCTCGGTCACTGGCCGTCGCGCTTTGTACGTTCGTTGCGCAGAACTTGGCAAGGATGCAGCCGCCCCCTCCGCACGGAGACCGGACCGGCCCGCGACGACGATCCCCTTTGAGCTTCACGCATCCAAAAGAGCGTGATCGAAGGTTTTTCACTACTTCACGAGAGTGTGGCGAGCAATGAAGAGTTTTGCGTTGGTAGCACCATTGACGTCTGACCCCGCAGCACTGAATCGCTTTTTCGGCACCGGAAGCTGCGCATAAGCGCCACTTTTGGATGCACTTGCGGATGAATTCGTCCGCCGTGGACTGCCGAGAAGGTGCGCACTTCCCCTCCTCCGATCCCGGCCCGAGACATTCCGCGAAAGGTCCTTTGCGACCTGAGAAGAATTCGGACATGCGGCTTTCGCGCAACAAGCGCAAGGCCCCTGTCACAACTGGCTGCTGATAGTTTTGGAGACGCGTTAATGGCGCAGAACGAAATCGAATCGATGGACGTGCTGCTGGTCGGCGCCGGCATCATGAGCGCAACCCTGGCTGTCCTGCTCAAGGAAGTCGATCCGGGCGTCAAGCTCGAGATCGTCGAACTGCAGGAATCCGGAGCCATCGAGAGTTCCAACCCGTGGAACAACGCCGGTACCGGTCACGCCGGCCTCTGCGAGCTGAACTACACCCCGCAGGCGGCTGACGGCTCGATCGACATCAAGAAGGCGGTGAACATCAACGCCCAGTTCGAGGTGTCCAAGCAGTTCTGGGCCTACCTGACCGGGAAGGACGCCTTCGGCGCACCGCGCAACTTCATCAACCCCGTTCCGCACATGAGCTTCGTGCGTGGCAAGGACATTCCGTTCCTGAAGAAGCGCCATGAGATGCTCGCCCAGCACCATGCCTTCACCTCGATGGAATACACCGAGGACCGCGCGAAGATCGCCGACTGGGCCCCGCTGACCATTCCCGGCCGCCCGGCCGACGAGCAGGTCGCGATGACCCGTGTGGAAAGCGGCACCGACGTCAACTTCGGCGCCCTCACCAACCAGCTGCTGAGCTACCTCTCCAGCCGCGAAGGCAGCGAAGTCCGCTACTTCCAGAAGGTCGTGGGCCTCGAGCGCTCCGGCGACGGCTGGCTGGTGGACATCAAGAACACCCAGACCGGCGATGCCCGCAAGGTCAAGGCGAAGTTCGTCTTCCTCGGCGCCGGCGGCGGCGCGCTGCCGCTGCTGCAGATGTCCGGCATCCCGGAAAGCAAAGGCTTCGGCGGCTTCCCGGTGAGCGGCCAGTGGCTGCGTTGCGACAACCCGGAAGTGGTCAAGCACCATCAGGCCAAGGTCTACAGCCAGGCCGAAGTGGGCGCCCCGCCGATGTCCGTGCCGCACCTGGACACCCGCGTGGTCGAGGGCAAGACCTCCCTGCTGTTCGGCCCGTACGCCGGCTTCTCCACCAAGTTCCTGCGCCACGGTTCGTTCCTCGACCTGCCGCTCTCGGTGCGCACCAGCAACCTGCTGCCGATGCTCGCCGTGGCCCGCGACAACATGGACCTCACCCGCTACCTGGTGAAGGAAGTCATGCAGTCCATGGACCAGCGCATCGAAGCCCTGCGCAAGTTCTACCCGGAACTGAACCCGGCCGACTGGCGCCTCGAAACCGCTGGCCAGCGCGTGCAGATCATCAAGAAGGATCCGAAGAAAGGCGGCATCCTGCAGTTCGGTACCGAACTGGTGGCGGCCCAGGACGGCAGCATCGCCGCCCTCCTCGGCGCCTCGCCGGGTGCTTCGGTCACCGTCTCGATCATGCTGGGCCTGCTGGAGCGCTGCTTCCCCGAGCGCTACAAGTCGGCGGAGTGGACCGCGAAGCTCAAGGAGATCTTCCCGGCCCGCGAGAAGCAGCTGGAAACCGACGCCGCGGTGTACCGCGAAGTCAACCAGATGACCGCCGACCGTCTGCAGATCGTCGCCGCGTCCTGAGTGCCGCACCCATGAAAAAGCCCGCCATCCGGCGGGCTTTTTCGTTTCTGTGTTCGGAAGCGGTCAGTGACAGCTGACCATCCAGCCGACGCCGAAACGGTCGGTGAGCATGCCGAAGCGCTGCACCCAGAAGGTCTTCTCCAGCGGCATCTCCACCCGTCCCTCCTCCGCCAGGGCGGCAAATGCCTGCTCCGCCGCCACCACGCTGCGCAGCGTCAGGTGCAGGGAGAAACCATTGAAAGCTGCGTTGTGCTCGCCGCGGCCATCGGACAGGAAGACTTCCGTCTCGCCGATCTGCAGGCTGGCGTGCATCACCTTGTCCAGCCAGCCATCAGGCACCGGCGAGGGGCCGGGTGCCTCCTCGTAGCGCATCAGCGCCCCCAGCTGAGCACCCACCGCGTGTTGGTAGAAGGCAATGGCCTCATCGGCGCGACCATGGAAAAACAGATAGGGCTGTACTTGCACGGCTTCGTCCTCGCCTTGTCGTTATCGTTCTGTAGAGAAGTCTAGGCGGGGATTCGGAGGCAGGCCGAAAGACGGTGCTTAACCTGTAGGAGCGGGCCATGCCCGCGACCGCGGGAATACGCGCGGTCAGATCCAGTTGGCGACCTGGAAGGGAAAATCGCTGGTGCGTTCTAGTTGTCTGTGGGGGCCAACGGTGTTCGCATCAACTGTCGGCCCTGCCGACGGTTCGCGTGCATGGCACGCTCCTACAGTTTTGTATCGCAGCTCGTGTAGGAGCCGCGGCATACGATGCGCAAAACGTGCAGTGGACAAAAACAGAAAAGCCCGCACAAGGCGGGCTTTTCAGCGGTTCGCAGCGATCAGCCGCGAGCGGCCTTGATCACCTCGATGTAGGGCTCGGCCTGGCGCTGGTCCTGGATCAGGGCGATGAAGTCCTGGCCCTGGGCATCCTTGGCGGACAGGTCGTAACCGGCTTCGACGAAGAAGCCGACGAAGCGCTCGAAGTCGTCGATGCGCAGGCCACGGTAGGCCTTGACCAGCTTGTGCAGGGACGCCGGGGTGTCGTCGGCCGGTTCCACGTCGAGGAACAGCTTGATGGCGTCGTCGTTGATCTCTTCGCCAATCACCTGCTTCTTGTCTTTACGCATCGCTCGCTTCTCTCTACGGCTGTCTCGGGGATCGCGGCCGGCAACGGCTCAGGCCGGGCACCACGGGTCGGGCAGTTTAACCCTGCGCCGTGCGCGGCTCAACGCGCACGCACCGCGCCGGTATGCAGGTCGGCCCAAATATGGCCGTTGCCGTAGGTGAGGAACTGCACGTAGACGGTGCCGTTGCGCAGCAGGTCGAGCAACTGTGGATAAGCCGCCTGCGGGTAATACAGGCTGAGCACGCGGGTGTTCTCGTCGTAGGCCGGCTTCTTCAGGCTCTTGCCCTCGGCGTCGAAGCTGATGACCACCTGGCTGATCTGCGCGCCCTTGTTCAGCGGCTTGCCCTTGAGGCGCAGCAGCGACGGCGTGGTGATCGGGATCGGCTGCTGGTTGGACTGGCGCTGGTTGCCCAGCACCACGCTGTATTCAGTGACCTGCAGCAGTTGCTGCTGCTCCGGCTCGCCCTGGCGCAGGCCGGCATCGTCCGGCGGCAGGAACTGGCTGTGCATCGGCGCGGCAATGGTCATCCCGGCAAAGCCAAGGGGAAGGCAGAACAACAGCGCCAGCACGGCGCCCGGCATGCGAACGGACATCATCACCTCCGCGGGACAGGGCCAAGCACTCTAGCACGCGCCCGAAGCGCCACGACAGGCGCACATGGCAAGCCCGGCGATACATTGATAGCCTTCGAAGCAACAACCCCAACACATTGACAACGTCCATGCTGCACAACGTCTCCGACCTCGACCTGCGCCTGCTGCGCATCTTCGCCTGCGTGGTGCGCTGCGGTGGTTTCTCCGCCGCGCAGGGCGAACTGGGCATGGGCCAGTCGACCATCAGCACGCACATCGCCAGCCTGGAGACGCGCCTGGGCTATCGCCTGTGCGAGCGCGGCAAGAGCGGCTTCCGCCTGACCGAAAAAGGCGAACGGGTGCTGGATTACGCACAGAGCCTGTTCGCCGCGCTGGGCGACTTCCGCGATCAGGTGCAGTCCCTGGCCGGGCGTCTGGTCGGCGAGCTGCACCTGGGCCTGGCCGACAACATCGCCACCCTCCCCGACGCACGCATCCACCAGACCCTGGCGCGCTTCAACCGCCGCGACCAGGACGTGCGCCTGCATTTCCTCATCGAATCCTCCAGCGAACTGGAGCGCCTGGTACTCAGCGGTCGCCTGCACCTGGCCATCGCCTGCTTCAGCCGGCGCCTGCCGAACCTGCGCTACGAGCCGCTGTACCACGAGCGGGTAGCGGTGTTCTGCGGGCGCGAGCATCCACTGTTCGACAAGTCAGTGAAGGATGCCGGAGAGCTGGAAAGCTGCGACTGGATCCAGCACGGCTATGCGGTGGCCGACGTACAGTTGCCCGCCGACCCGCAACGCAGCACGGCCTTCGCCCAGCACATGGAAGCGGTGCTCCACGCCGTGCGCGCCGGCACCCACCTGGGCTACCTGCCCACGCACTACGCCGAACGCTGGGTGGAACAGGGCGAGATGCGCGCGCTGCTGCCGGACAGCCTTGGCTACGGCATCACCCACAGCCTGGTGTCGCGCGACGAACCGGGGCACAACGAAGCGCTCCAGGCGCTGGTCGAGGACCTGCGCCTGGAGCACGGGGTGACGCCGGTCAGCGCGGCGCGGTGATGTGCTTGATGTCGAAGAACGCCGACAGTCCCCACGGCCCCAGCTCGCGGCCGATGCCGCTGCGCTTGCCGCCGCCCCAGGACGTCTGCGGGAACACCACTTGCGGCGAGTTCAGCCAGACGTTGCCAGCCTCCAGGTTCTCGGCAACGCGCTGGGCGCGCTCGAGGTCGGCGCTGCACACGGTGGCGGCCAGGGCGAAATCGCTGTCGTTGGCCTGACCCAGAGCGTCTGCCTCATCACTGAAGGTGCGCACGCACAGCACCGGGCCGAAGATTTCCTCGCGCCACAGGCGGCTGTCCGCCGGTACGTCGGTGTACACGGTCGGCTGGATGAACCAGCCCTCGGCCGCTTCGCCGCCGGTCAGGCAGGCCAGGCCTTCGTCGCGGGCGACCGCGAAGTAATCGAGCACCTTGCGGTACTGCGCCTCGCTGGTCATCGGGCCCATGTCGGTCTCGCCGAGCAGTGAATCGCCAACGCGCAGGCCTTCCACCGCGACCTTCAGCTTCGCCAGCAGCGGCTCGGCGATGGATTCCTGCACCAGCAGGCGCGAGGTGGCGGAGCACATCTGCCCGGCGTTCCAGTAGACGCCGGCGATGATCCACTGCACGGCCTCGTCCAGATCGCAGTCCTCGAACACCAGGATCGGCGACTTGCCGCCCAGCTCCAGGCCCACCGGCAGCGTGCGCGCGGCAGCGGCTTCCATGACCTTGCGGCCGACGACGTTGCTGCCGGTGAAGGACAGCTTGGCAATGCCCGGATGGCCGCACAGCGTGGCGCCGGCATCGGCCAGGCCCGGCACCAGGTTCAGCACGCCGGCCGGCAGGCCGATGGCGTCGGCGATCTCGCCCAGCACCAGTTCGATCAGCGGGGTGATTTCCGAGGGTTTGAGCACCACGGTACAGCCCGCCGCCAGGGCTGGCGCTACTTTCCAGGCGCTGGTCACCAGCGGGAAGTTCCACGGCACGATCAGGCCGACCACGCCAATCGGCTCGAAGCGGGTCTGCGAGCGGTAGCCGGCATCCGGCAGGGCCACCTCGGCGTTCTGCCGGGCGTCCAGTTGGTCGGCCAGTTCGGCGTAGTAAGCGAAGGTGGCGATGGCGTCGCCGATATCGATTTCCGCTTCCAGGCGCGGCTTGCCGCTGGCCTGCATCTGCAGGGCGATCAACGCTTCGCTGCGGGCTTCGAGCTGCTCGGCGAAGGCCCGCAGATAACCGGCGCGCTGGGCGGCGCTGGTCAATTTCCAGTCGGCGAAGGCACGCTTGGCGGCAGCGACGGCGCGCTCCACGTCGGACACACCGGCGCAGGCGACTTCCGGCAGCGCTTCACGGGTGGCAGGAGCGATCGGGCGCAGGACGGCGCCGCTGTCGGCGGGCTGCCATTGGCCATCGATATAAAGGAGACGGGACATGCGAACCTCGGACGGTTGTCTTGTGAGGGCCGCAGGATAGGCGGGGCATGCATCGGCAAAAATGCGAGTCAGCCCATGCATGCATCGACGGTATTCAATGTGTAGGAGCGGGCCATGCCCGCGAATCGCGCCTGTCGGGCGCGTTCTCGAATCAGGCTGGGAACTGCGAACGCATCCAGTCCAGGTACTCGGCGGCGGCCGCTTCGCCCTCGCGCGGCGCCCATTGCCCGCGCTCGTCCTCGCCCAGCGGCACGAAGGGGCCGGCCTTGGCTTCGAACATGATGCTGTCCGGCTCCAGCGCCACGATGGCGTGGAAGGTGCCCGGCGGCAGGTCCGCACCGACGCAGTCGCCACCTGCGCGCAGCACGCGGGTGGTCAGCAACTCGCCGTTATCGGAAAAGATCAGCAGGCCCAGCGCGCCTTTCACCACCAGCAGGCTCTCGGCCTTGTCCGGGTGACGGTGGCAATGCGGCGGGATGTAGCTGTCGGGCTGCAGCGCATTGAGCAGGCGATGGCAAGGCTCGGTCTGCTCATGGAAATTGTGGTTCTGCCGGCGCCGGGGGCTGGCGGCGGCACGGGCCGCGACCTCGTCGAACAGCGCACTGTCGAGAAAGCACGGCCCGCTCATCGTCAGAGACCTTTTACGGCGAAGATGCCGGCGGCGTTGCGCCAGTAACCCTTGTAGTCCATGCCGTAGCCGAAGATGTAGCGGTCGATGCAGGACAGGCCCACGTAGTCGGCCTTCAGGTCCGGACGGGCCTTGCGGTCGTGGTCCTTGTCGATCAGCACGGCGGTGTGCACGCGCTTGGCGCCGGCATGCTTGCAGAAGTCCATGATCGCCGAGAGGGTGTGCCCTTCGTCGAGGATGTCGTCGATGATCAGCACTTCACGGTCGATGAAGGAGATTTCCGGCTTGGCCTTCCAGAACAGCTCGCCGCCGGTGGTCTCGTTGCGGTAACGGGTCGCATGCAGGTAGGAGGCTTCCAGCGGGAAATTCAGCAGAGGAAGCAGCTTGCCGGAGAAGATCAGGCCGCCGTTCATCACGCAGAACACCACCGGGTTGGTGTCGGCCAGCGAGCCGTTGATGGCCTCGGCCACACGGGCGATGGCGGCCTCTACCTCGGCGTTGGTGTACAGGCAGTCGGCTTCGGCCATGACTTGGCGGATGTGCGCGAGATCGACGGACATGGGGGTTCTCCCGTGAAAAAGTGCGCAAAGGTACCTATCGGCGTGCCACGGAGCAAGGGTCAGCGGACGAATGTCGCCGACAATCGTGGCCCAAGGTAGCTAGGATGCATTACGCTACCGCAATTTTTTTGCCAGCCCGTCCGGAGAACCCATCCATGCCCGTCCTCGAGATCCGCCATCCCCTGATCCGCCACAAGATCGGACTGATGCGCCGTCACGATATCAGTACCAAGAACTTCCGCGAGCTGGCCCAGGAAGTGGGCGCCCTGCTGACCTACGAGGCGACCAAAGACCTGCCCCTGGAAAACTACGAAATCGAAGGCTGGGCCGGCCCGGTACAGGTCGAGAAGATCGCCGGCAAGAAAATCACCGTGGTGCCGATCCTGCGCGCCGGCATCGGCATGCTCGACGGCGTGCTCAGCCTGATTCCGGGTGCCAAGGTCAGCGCCGTGGGCGTGGCGCGCAACGAGGAAACCCTCGAAGCGCACACCTACCTGGAAAAGCTCGCGCCGGACATCGCCGAGCGCCGCTCGCTGATCATCGACCCGATGCTGGCCACCGGCGGCTCCATGGTCGCCACCATCGACCTGCTCAAGAAAGCCGGCAGCAAGGACATCCGCGCCATGGTGCTGGTGGCCGCTCCCGAAGGGATCAAGGCAGTCAACGATGCGCATCCGGACGTGCTCATCCTGACCGCTTCCATCGACCAGTGCCTGAACGAGAACGGCTACATCATGCCGGGCCTGGGCGATGCCGGTGACAAGATCTTCGGCACCAAGCAGAAGGAAACCTGATAGATGGCCGATGAATTCAACGAACCGCTGTGGCGCCAGATCATTTCTGGCGCACAGATGCTCTTCGTGGCCTTCGGCGCGCTGGTGCTGATGCCGCTGATCACCGGCCTGGACCCGAACGTCGCGCTGTTCACCGCCGGCTTCGGCACCCTGATGTTCCAGATCGTCACCGGCCGCCAGGTGCCGGTGTTCCTGGCCTCGAGCTTCGCCTTCATCACCCCGATCATCCTCGCCAAGGGCCAGTTCGGCCTGGCGGCGACCATGGGCGGCGTGGTGGCGGCGGGTTTCGTCTACACCTTCCTGGGCCTCGCCGTGAAGGTAAAAGGAACCGGCTTCATCGACCGCCTGCTGCCGCCGGTGGTGATCGGCCCGGTGATCATCTCCATCGGCCTGGCCATGGCTCCCATCGCCGCCAACATGGCGATGGGCAAAGCCGGTGACGGTGCCGAGCTGATCCCGTACAAGACCGCCATGTTCATTTCCATGCCGGCGCTGCTGACCACCCTCATCGTCGCGGTGTTCGGCAAGGGCATGCTGCGTCTGGTGCCGATCATCGCCGGCGTGCTGGTGGGCTACGGCCTGGCCTTCGCCTTCGGCGTGGTCGACGTGGCGAAGATCGCTGCCGCTCCGTGGCTGGAGCTGCCGAAGTTCACCGCCCCGGAATTCAACTGGCAGGCCATCCTGTTCATCGTTCCGGTGGCGCTGGCACCGGCCATCGAGCACATCGGCGGCGTCATCGCCGTGGGCGGCGTGACCGGCAAGAACTACCTGAAGACCCCGGGCCTGCACCGCACCCTGCTGGGCGACGGCATCGCCACCTCCGCCGCCGGCCTGTTCGGCGGCCCGCCGAACACGACCTACGCGGAAGTGACCGGCGCCGTGATGCTGACCAAGAACTACAACCCGAAGATCATGACCTGGGCGGCCATTTTCGCCATCAGCCTGGCCTTCGTCGGCAAGTTCGGCGCCATCCTGCAGAGCATCCCGGTTCCGGTGATGGGCGGCATCCTCTGCCTGCTGTTCGGCACCATCGCCTCGGTGGGCATGAACACCCTGATCCGCCACAAGGTGGACCTGTCCCAGGCGCGCAACCTGTGCATCGTCTCGGTCACCCTGGTGTTCGGCATCGGCGGCGTACTGATCGGCACCGGCACCGGCCCGGACGACTTCGGCCTGAAGGGCATCGCCCTGTGCGCCATCGTCGCGATCCTGCTGAACCTGATCCTGCCCGGCGAGGAAGGCTGGGAAAACAAGGCGCTGGAACAAGGCGCCGGCGACTCCGCGGCCGACAAACCCGCCGAGTGAGCCCCGGGCGCCGCCTCGCGGCGGCGCCCTGCCCACACAAAGTCAGGCGAACGCAGCATGCCGATCACGGTCCACTCAGCATGACAGTTCGATCCCGACAGGAGGCACTCCCTATCCGCTTCGCCTCGCTCGTCCCGTTTTCCCCGTCGCAGGTGCGCCCGTGAGCCGTGCCGCATGGCTGTTGCTCGGCCTGATCGGCGCTTCGCTGATCCCCCTCGCCATCGGCGGCCGGGAGATGCTCGAGCATGTCCTCGCCTTCCCCCTCGACCAGTTGCTGATCATGTTCGGCATGATCTGCCTGTGCTGGCTGATCAACGCGCAGAAGCTGCGGGTGCTGCTCAACGGCCGCGCCGGCGAGATCGGCAAGGTACGCTCGGTGGGCATCATCATGGCCTCGGAGTTCGCCTTCTACGCCACCCCCGGCGGCACCGGCGGCCCGCTGACCCTGATGGCCCTGCTCGCCCGCCACGGCATGCGCCCGGCGCACAGCAGCGCGATCTTCGCCGTGGACCAGTTGAGCGACCTGCTGTTCTTCCTCTGCGCACTGGCCGCGGTGCTGGTGTGGGCGCTGTCGCACAGCGTCAGCCCGAACCTGGAAACGTCGCTGATCACCAGCGGCGTGCTGCTGGGCGGGATTTTCTTCGGCGTGGTGTTGCTCGCGCGCTTCCAGCGCCGGGTGATCAAGGCCAACGGCCGGCTGTTCGAACGCCTGGGGATGAAGCCGCGCACACGCCTGCACTGGGCGCGCAAATGCCTGCACTTCCGCGACACCCTGGTGAGCTGCCTGCGCCAGCCCAAGCGCCGGCTGCTGCTGATCTTCTTCTTCACCTGCTGCCACTGGGTGCTGCGCTTCTCGGTGCTCTACATCACCCTCAAGGCGCTGGGCGTGGACCTGCATTGGGCCTGGGCGTTCCTGATCCAGTTGCTGTCGCTGGCCGCGGGTCTCGCCACGCTGCTGCCGGGCGGCGCCGGCGGCACGGAACTGACCAGCGCCGCGCTGCTCGCCCCGCTGGTGGGCAAGTCCACGGCGGCCGCAGCCATCCTGATCTGGCGCGTGGTGACTTACTACTTCTACCTGGTGATGGGCGCGCCGGTGTTCGCCCTGATGGCGGGCCGGCCGCTGCTGCGCAAGCTGATGGGGCTGCGGGAAAGCGCCTGAGGATCAGTCGCCGGAAGGCTTGTCGTCTTCGGACGGCGCCTTGGGCTTGAGCGAATCCCAGAGTTCGGCAGCGCCGGGAAACTCGGTGCCGTCCTCGTCGCTCAAGGCGTCGGGATCGTAGCGACTGGTACAGCCTTCGCCCAGGGTGGGCGGCGGGGTGGCGGTACCGGGGTTCTTCGGGTCACTCATGCTGACCATCTCCGTTGAGCGCAGCGCCCGCCGTCAGGCGACGGCGGGAGCATGCGGAGTACCCAGTCTAGAACGAAGCCGGGTGGATCAGTCGAACACCACCGTCTTGTTGTCGTGCACCAGCACGCGGTCTTCCAGGTGGTAGCGCAGGCCGCGGGCCAGCACCAGCTTCTCCACGTCCTTGCCGAGGCGCACCAGGTCTTCGATGTTGTCGCGGTGGCTGATGCGCACGACGTCCTGCTCGATGATCGGGCCGGCGTCCAGCTCCTCGGTCACGTAGTGGCAGGTCGCACCGATCAGCTTCACGCCGCGCAGCGACGCCTGGTGGTACGGCTTGGCACCGACGAAGGACGGCAGGAAGCTGTGGTGGATGTTGATCACCTGGTGGCGGTACTTCTGGCAGAGGTCCGGCGGCAGGATCTGCATGTAGCGCGCCAGCACCACGTTGTCGGCCTGGTGCTCGTCGATCAGGCGCGACACCTGCTCGAAGGCCGGCTGCTTGTTCTTCGGGTCCACCGGAACGTGGAAGTACGGAATGCCGTGCCACTCCACCATGCTGCGCAGGTCATCGTGGTTGGCGATCACGCAGGGAATCTCGCAGTCCAGCTCGCCGCTGTGCCAGCGGTGCAGCAGGTCGGCCAGGCAGTGCGATTCGCGGCTGGCCATCAGCACGACGCGCTTCTTCACCGAGGAGTCGGTGATACGCCACTCCATGGAGAACTCGCGGGCAATCGGTGCGAAGGCCTGGCGGAAACCGTCGATATCGAACGGCAGGGAATCGGCACGAATCTCATGCCGCATGAAGAACCAGCCGTTGTCGTTGTCGGAATGGTGACTGGCCTCGGTGATCCAGCCGTTGTAAGTGGCTAGGAAATTACTCACCTTGGCGACGATGCCGACCCCGTCGGGGCAGGCGATCACCAGTCGGAAAGTGCGCATGGGTGTACTCCAGATACATCGCGAAGGCCGCCATTCTAGCGGCTCGAGGGGAAAAGATCAGCCATTGCCGCGGTGCGCCGACGAGAGCCAGTTCGGTGCATTGCGAGTGCATCGATTAATTACCGGCGAATGAACTAGTTAAATAAGTCGACAATTACCGACAAAACTTTTCCCAAGCATTTACTTGAACAACTTCGCTGACTATTATGTCTGCTACAAACTTTCCGCCACCGCTGGACCCAGAACAAGGTACCCAACATGTCGCTGATCAACGAGTACCGCGCTACCGAAGAAGCCATCAAGGAACTTCAGGAGCGCCTGAAATCCCTGGAGCAGGACGACAAGCTGAAGAAAGAGCTTGAGTTCGAAGAGAAACTTCGCGCACTCATGGCCAGCTACGGCAAGTCCCTGCGTGATGTCATCGCCCTGCTCGATCCGGACGCGAAGCTGAGCAAGTCGCCACGCGCCGCCAAAGCTACCGTGAGCAAGCGCGCTCGCAAGGTCAAGCAGTACAAGAACCCGCACAACGGTGAAGTGATCGAAACCAAGGGCGGCAACCACAAGACCCTCAAGGAATGGAAAGCCAAGTGGGGCGCCGAAGCCGTAGAAGGCTGGGCCACACTGCTGGGCTAAGCCTTGCGGAGATGAAAAACGCCAGCCTTGCGCTGGCGTTTTTTATTGCCTGTGAGAAAGTACGCGGCGCTACAGGCTATAGCGCGCACGCAGCACCTGCGCATACTTGTCCCACTCTTGCAGCACCAGACGGCCGGCCGGCGTGGCATTGACCAGTTGTTCGCTCATTGCCGCGGCAAAGTTATCCAGAGTATTCGGCGCGCCCCACTCGGCCTGACTCAGGCGCGCACGGCAGAAGTCCTGCCATTGTTGCTGTTCCGTGGCACTCAAAGTTTCCGGGAAATTGCGCGCGCGATAACGGAAGAGCAGTTCAGGAAGTCGCGCATCATCGAACGGCCATTGCTCTTTCGCCAACCGCGCGGGATCGGCCTGGCGCACCTGCTCGCACAATCTGCGATCACGGTCGCCGATAAAACCGTCATACAACTGCTGCTCGGGATCTTCACTGCCGGCGAAACTTTCCTCGGCATACAAGGGCGCGAGTTTGTCCTGCCAGGTTGCCTTGGCGTCGGTCAGTGTCCGCGCTGCCGCCAGGCAGGCATCGAGGTCCAGGCCGATGCGTTGGCGATCCTGCGGGCGCAATACGGACAGCGGCGCCACCACCGGGCACTTGTTGATGTGCAGCAGCTTCAGTGGCACCGGCAGTTCGCCCTCGGCCAGCTCGTCACGACGCGTGTAAAGGCGCTTGCGCAGCGTTTCCGCATCCAGTTCGAGCAAGGGCGAAACATCGGCGCCCAGGTCACAGACGATCAATGCATTGCGGTTGCGCGGATGCCAGCCCAGCGGCAGCACCACGGAGAGATAGTGCCGCGCCCCGGAGAACATGCCGGAGATATGCACCATCGGCTGCAGTACGCGCACCTGGTCCAGCACACCCTGCTTGCCGCGCAGGCGATAGAGGTAGTCGTAGAGCTTGGGCTGGCGGTCACGCACCAGCCGCGCCAGGGCGATGGTGGCGCGCACGTCGGACAGCGCGTCGTGCGCCTGCCCGTGATCGATGCCGTTGGCCGCGGTGAGGCGCTCCAGCTTGAGGCTGACGACGCCGTCCTGCTCGGGCCAGACGATGCCTTCGGGGCGCAGGGCGTAGGCGGTCCGCACCATGTCGATCAGGTCCCAGCGGCTGTTGCCGCCCTGCCACTCACGGGCGTAGGGATCGAAGAAGTTGCGGTACAGGCTGTAGCGCGTCACCTCGTCGTCGAAGCGCAGGCTGTTGTAGCCCGCCACGCAGGTACCCGGCTGCGCCAGTTCGGCGTGCAGGCGGGTCATGAATTCGGCTTCGCCCAGACCGCGCTCCTCCAGGCGATCCGGGGTGATGCCGGTGACCAGGCAGGCGGCCGGGTGCGGGAGGATGTCGTCGCTGGGCCGGCAATAGAGGTTCAGCGATTCGCCGATCTCGTTGAGGTCCTCGTCCGTGCGGATGCCGGCCACCTGCAGCGGGCGGTCGCGGCGCGGGTCGATACCGGTGGTTTCGTAGTCGTACCAGAAGATGCTGGCGTTCATCGTTTTTCCTTGCCTGCAAGCGAGTGCGTCGCAGTCTAACAGTGCGGCCGACCACACTTCCAAAACGCCTCGCTGGCACCTCGCCAGCCCCCGCCTTTATGATGGGCGTCGCAAGGACACCCACTGGAAAGGACTTTCCTCATGCAAGACATCGCTGCACAAAATCCCTACAGCGCTCCGCTGAGCAACCTCGAACCGGGCGCCGCCCAAGGCGCCGTGCCCTCCATCGTCGAGGCCCTGACCCGCGGCTACAACTTCAGCATCGGCGACCTGCTGGGCGAATCCTGGCGCCGCACCAAAGGCGCCAAGGGCCTGATCATCGGCGGCTTCGTGGTCTTCTATGCGGCGATCTTCGCCCTGGTCAACGTGCTCAGCCTGTTCCTCACCGTGGTCGGCGTCGCCGGGATCGCCGGCATGGGCCTGCTCGGCGACAGCGAAGCCGCCGGCGGCATGGCGGTCGGCGCCCTGGTCGCGTTCTTCATCGGCTCCATCGTCCTGAGCTTCGTCGCCACCGCCGTCTGCTACCCGCTGCTGGCCGGCGTGAACATGCTCGGCATCCGCCGCGCGGCCGACCAGCCGCTGCGTTTCAACGAAGTCTTCAGCCACTTCGGCCGCACCTTCCAGGTGGTGGTCTGCGTGCTGCTGAGCACCATCATGATCTTCATCGGCTACTTCCTCTTCGTGCTGCCGGGCATCTACCTGAGCATCGCCTACATGCTCGCCATCCCGCTGGTGGTCGAGCGCGGCCTGTCGCCCTGGGCGGCGATGGAAGTCTCGCGCAAGGCCATTACCCAGCACTGGTTCAAGGTCTTCGGCCTGCTGCTGGTGTTCGGTCTGCTGTTCATGCTCAGCACCCTGACCCTGGGCATTGCGCTGATCTGGGTGTTGCCGTGGCTGATCGTCGCCATCGGCGTGCTCTACCGCACCATCTTCGGCGTGCTGCCGCCGGCCAAGTGATCAAATCGGCCTGAGCCTGCCAGCGCGGTTGCCTCGCCGCACCGCGCTGGCTAGCATCTGGCACCTACGTCATCGACAGCGGTTTCCCTTGAGCCCAGCAGACCTCTACTCCAACGCGTCTCCCCACGCGCCCGTCCTGGATACCCGCTACCACGTGGAGACCCCGGAAGGCATCGACCTGCTGCTGCGTCCCGCCGGTGTCGTCCCCCGCGCCCTCGCCTACCTGATCGACCTGGGGATTCGCGTCCTGCTGATGGTGGCGCTGTTCATGCTGCTGGCCTTCCTCGGCGAGCTGGGCACCGGGCTGGGACTGATCCTCACCTTCATCATGACCTGGTGGTACATGGTGCTCTTCGAAGTGCTCAACCAGGGCCGCTCGCCCGGCAAGCAGATGATGGGCCTGCGCGTGGTGCACGACGACGGCACGCCGATCGGCTGGTCCGCCTCGCTGCTGCGCAACCTGCTGCGCTTCGCCGACATCCTGCCGTTCGCCTACACGCTCGGTCTGCTCAGCTGCCTGTCCAACTCCGCATTCAAGCGCCTGGGCGACCTCGCCGCCGGCACCCTGGTGATCTACCGTGATCCGCCGCCGAGCCGCCCGCAGGTGCCGGAGACAACACCCGAACTGGCGCCCTGGCCCCTGAACCTGGAAGAGCAGCGCGCCCTGATGAGCTTCGCCGAGCGCGGCACGCAGCTTTCGGCGGCGCGCCGGGAAGAGCTGGCCGCGATCCTCGCGCAACCGCTGGGCATCGCGCCCGAGCAGGCGGAGGCACGCCTGAACCGCATCGCCAGCGGCCTGCTCGGCAACGGGACGGGCCACCCATGAAGCAGGCCTTCTTCGAACAACGCCACCAGGGCAGCTGGAAGCGTTTCGCCAAGCGCCTGGAGCAACTGGAAGGCGGCAAGCGCCAGGAACCGAGCGAGAAGCCCGAGGAGTTCGCCGCCGACTACCGGCGTATCTGCCAGCAGCTCGCCCTGGCCCAGGAGCGCGGCTACAGCAGCCACCTGATCGACCAGTTGCAGCAGCTCGCCATGCGCGGGCACCAGCAGTTCTACCGCCACCGCAGCCACCTGGGCGCGCGCATCCTCGGCTTCCTGGTCGCCGGCTTCCCGCGCCTGGTGCGCGAGGAATGGCGCTGCATCGCCATCGCCAGCCTGCTGTTCTACGGCAGCCTGCTGCTGATGGGCGTGCTGGTCTATCACTTCCCCGACCTGGTCTACAGCGTCATGGCGCCGGAGCGGGTTTCCGAGATGGAGTCGATGTACTCGCCGGACACCACGCGCCTGGGGCCCATGAGCACGCGCGACGCCGGCGATGACTGGAAGATGTTCGGTCACTACATCATGAACAACATCGGCATCGCCTTTCAGACCTTCGCCAGCGGCTTGTTGTTCTGCGTCGGCACCCTGTTCTTCCTGCTGTTCAACGGCGTGGTGATCGGCACGGTAGCCGGCCACCTGACCCAGGTCGGCTACATCGAGACTTTCTGGTCCTTCGTCATTGGCCACGGAGCTTTCGAACTGACCGCGATCACCTTCGCCGGAGCCGCCGGCCTCAAGCTCGGCTGGGCGCTGCTCTCCCCCGGCCGCCTGAGCCGTCTTGAAGCCCTGCGCCAGGCCGCCGCCCGCGCCGTGCAACTGATCGGCGGGGTGATCCTGATGCTGCTGATCGCCGCCTTCGTCGAAGGCTACTGGTCCTCCGTCACGCACTTCTCGGCGACCGTGAAGTACATCGTCGGCGCCTGCCTGTGGCTGCTGGTGGGCAGCTATTTCCTCCTGGCCGGACGGGGTCGCCATGCGCCTGACTGACGCCAGCGTCGCCATCCGCCCACGCAGCGCCTGGGAGGCGCTGGACCTCGGCATCCTGCTGGCGCGCCGTCACGCCGGCCTGCTGATGGCCAGCTGGGCGATCGTCACCCTGCCGGTGTTCGTGCTGCTCTCCCTGCTGTTGTGGAACTACTCCAGCTGGGCGGTGCTGATCTTCTGGTGGCTCAAGCCCGCCTTCGAACGCCTGCCGTTGTACATCCTCTCGCGCTCGCTGTTCGGCGATACGCCGACGCTCAAGGAAGCGCTGCGGGCCTTCCCTGGCCTGCTCAAGTCGCAACTGCTGCCCAGCCTGCTCTGGCGCCGGCTGAGTCCGACGCGCAGCTTCGACCTGCCGGTGCTGCAACTCGAAGGCCTCAAGGGCCAGGCGCGCAGCCAGCGTCTGGTGGTGCTCGGCCAGCGCAATGCGGGCGGCGCCACCTGGCTGACCATCGTCGGCATGCATTTCGAACTGGCGCTGTGGCTGGGCCTTTCCGCGCTGATGTACCTGATGCTGCCGCAGCAGTGGGTGGACGACTGGAAATGGCAGTCGCTGATCAGCGTGGCGCAGGGCGACTGGGCGTGGCTGGAGCACGTCAGCAACCTGATCTACGCGTTGCTGCTGATCGTCTGGGAGCCGGTGTACGTCGCCTGCGGCTTCACCCTGTACCTCAATCGTCGCACCGAGCTGGAAGCCTGGGACATCGAACTGGTGTTCCGCCGCCTGCGCCAGCGCCTGGTCGGCAGCGCCTATGCCCTGCTGCTGATCGTGGCCGGCGCCTTCGCCCTGCTGCCGGCCAACGACGCGCTTGCTGCCGGTTCGGAAACCGGCAGCAAGGCCAGCCAGAGTTGCCCGTTGCCCGACCAGAACCCCGACGGCCCGCAGGGCGCGCGGTTGACCCAGCAGAAACTCAGCAGCGAAGACTCACGCAGCGCTGCGGAAAAGATCCTCACCGCGCCGCCCTTCAAGAACAGCGAGAAGGTCACCAGCTGGCGCCTGCACGAAGACAAGAAAGACCCGAAGCCGGCCGATCCGGACGAGGCCAAGCGGCTGAAGAGCTTCTTCGAGGCGCTGGGAAACTGGAAGGCCTTCAAGTTCGCCGCGCAAGGCATCGAAGTGCTGCTCTGGGGCATTCTGTTCACCGTCGTCGCCCTGGTCATCTGGCGCTACCGCGAATGGCTGCGGCTGTTCGTCGGGCGCATCGGCCTGCCGCAGAAGCCGCGCCGCGAAGCCCCCAGCGTGCTGTTCGGGCTGGACCTGGCGCCGGAAACCCTGCCCAGCGACGTCGCCAGCGAAGCCGAGCGCCTGTGGGACGAACAGCCCCGCGCCGCGCTCGGCCTGCTCTACCGCGCCCTGCTCAGCCGCCTGCTGCACGACTTCCGCGTGCCGCTACGCGAGTCGACCACCGAAGGCGAAGTCCTGGTGCGCGTGGCCGACCTCAATGACCCGCCGCTGGACAACTTCGCCCGCAGCCTGACCCAGCAGTGGCAGGCGCTCGCCTACGGCCACCGCGCGCCGCAGGCGGAACTCAAGCAGCAGCTGTGCGGCGAATGGCGCCACCTGTTCGGCAGCGAGGTGCAGGCATGAAGCGCGGCAACCTCGCCCTGCTGGTGCTGCTCGTCCTGCTCGTGCTCGGCGGCATCGGCTACTACCTGTACCGCAACCTCGAGCCCTACACCGAGACCATCGAGCACGGTGCTTCCCCGGAAGCCCGTGCCAACCCCTATCTCGCCGCCGAGATGTACCTGCGCAGTCGCGGCATCCACGTCACCACCGCGCGCGGCATGGAAGTGCTGGACCAGTTGCCGAGCAAGGGCCAGACCCTGATCCTGCTGGGCACCCGCGAGAACGTCACGCCAGCGCAGAACGCGCGGCTGCTCGACTGGGCCAATCGCGGCGGCCACCTCATCGTCACCGCCGAAAGCCTGTGGGATGAAGACGAAGGCAAGAGCGGCGACGCGCTGCTGGATCAGCTGGGCGTGCAGCAATTCCTCACCTCCGACCTGAAGGACAAGGAGGAGGAGAAATCCGCTCCGAGTGACGAAAAGTCGGCAGAAGCGTCCGAAGACCAGAAGCAGGACGAAGCCGCCAAACCGGAAGTGGAAGAAGAACATCCGGACCAGGCCTCCAGCGCCCACGACAACGAGGCGACGGAAACGGACCCTTATCCGAACCTGACCAAGCTCTACCTGGAGAACGAGAAGGCGCCGGCCTACTTCGACTTCGACACCGACTACCACCTGTTCGACTCGAAGAACCTCGCCTACGCCTGGGCCAACAGCGCCGACTCCACCCACCTGCTGCAACTGCAGCAGGGCCAGGGACTGATCACCGTACTCACCGACAACTGGATCTGGCAGAACGGCGAACTCGATGCCTACGACAACGCCTGGCTGCTCTGGTACCTGACCCAGGACAGCGCCGTCACGCTGGTCTACCGCGCCGACGGCACCAGCCTGATGACCCTGTTGATGCGCTACTTCCCACAGGCTCTGCTGGCCGCCGTCCTGCTGCTGGTCCTGGTGCTCTGGCGCAACGGCCTGCGCCAGGGCCCGCTGCAACCCAACCCGGATCGCAGCCGCCGGCAACTGGAAGAGCACCTGCGCGCCGGCGCCGATTTCATCCTCCGCCAACGCGGCCAACTCGCCCTGCTGCAGGGCCTGCAACGTGACGTGATGCGCCGGGCGCGGCAGCGCCAGCCCGGCTTCGACCGCCTGCCGGTCGCCGAACAATGGCAAGCTCTGGGCCGCATGACGCGCATGTCGGTCAGCGCCATCAGCCAGGCCATGCGCCCCTATCCGCCAAAGCGCATGGCCGTCGCCGAATTCACCCGCCAGGTCGCGCACCTGCAAAGCCTCAGGAATGCCCTATGAGCGAACAGACGCCTGAACCGTCCAGCACCAACGCCCCCAATGCCGCCGCCCAGCGCCAGCGCGCCAGCCAGCTGGCCCAGGCGCTACGCCACGAACTGCAGAAAGCCCTGATCGGCCAGCAGGAGGTGATCGACGACGTGCTCACCGCCCTGCTCGCGGGCGGCCACGTGCTCATCGAAGGCGTTCCCGGCCTGGGCAAGACCCTGCTGGTGCGCGCCCTCGCCCGCTGCTTCGACGGCGGCTTCTCGCGCATCCAGTTCACCCCCGACCTGATGCCCAGCGACGTCACCGGCCACGCCGTGTACGACCTGGCCACCGAGCAGTTCAAGCTGCGCAAGGGCCCGGTATTCACCCACCTGCTGCTGGCCGACGAGATCAACCGCGCCCCGGCCAAGACCCAGGCCGCCCTGCTGGAAGTGATGCAGGAGCGCCAGGTCACCCTCGAGGGCCGCGCCCTGGCCGTGCCGCAGCCGTTCATGGTGCTGGCGACACAGAACCCCATCGAGCAGGAAGGCACCTACCCGCTGCCCGAAGCCGAGCTCGACCGCTTCATGCTCAAGCTGCGCATCGACTATCCGCTGGAGGCCGAGGAGCAGACTCTGGTGCGCCAGGTCACCCGCTCCGCGCGCAGCGACATGCTCGACGTGGCGCCGATGCGCGCCCTGCTCAAGGACAAGGACGTGCTGGCCCTGCAGAAGATCGCCGCCGACCTGCCCATTGATGACCAGGTACTCGACTACGCCGTGCGTATCGCCCGCACCACCCGCAACTGGCCGGGGCTGGCGCTCGGCGCCGGGCCGCGTGCGTCCATCGCCCTGGTGCGTTGCGCCCGCGCCCGTGCCCTGCTGCGCAGCGGCGATTTCGTGATTCCGGACGACGTCAAAGGCAGCGCCCTGGCCGTGCTGCGCCATCGCGTGCGCCTGTCGCCGGAACTGGAGATCGAAGGCCTGTCGGTCGACCAGGTGCTGCAACAGCTGCTCGACCAGGTACCGGCGCCGCGCGTATGAAGCCATCGCGCGCGCTCCTCGCGCTGCTCGGCGTCCTGCTGGCGATCGCCATCGCCCTGGGCGCGGCCGAGGCTCTGGACTCGGGCTCGGCGCTGCTCGGTCGGCTCTGGTGGGGTGCGCTCTGCGCTCTGATCCTGCTGGCGCTGGCCGATGCTCTCTGGCTGCGCCGCACGCCGTCGCCCGAGCTGCGTCGCCAGCTGAGCGGCAACCTGCCGCTGGGCCGCTGGAGCGAGGTGCGCCTGCAATTCCATCACCGCTACGCACAGCCACAACGCATCACGGTGTTCGACCACCTGCCCGCCGGCATGGACTTCGAATACCTGCCGCAGACCGTGGAGTTGCACCCCGGCGAACAGACCGAGCTGGGTTACCGCGTGCGTCCGCTGTCCCGTGGGCATTTCGTCTTCCAGCGCTGCGAGATCGAACTGTCCAGCCCGCTGCGCCTGTGGAAGGGCCGGCGCTACCTGGAACAGCGTGACGAAACCCGCGTCTATCCGGACTTCGCCCGCCTCTACGGCGCCGAACTGATGGCCGTGGACCACTGGCTCAACCGCATCGGCGTGCGCGCCGGGCAGCGCCGCGGGCTGGGCCTGGACTTCCACCAACTGCGCGAATTCCGCGACGGCGACACCCTGCGGCAGATCGACTGGAAGGCCACCGCGCGCAAACGCACGCCCATCGCCCGTGAATACCAGGACGAGCGCGACCAGCAGATTCTCTTCCTGCTCGATTGTGGCCGGCGTATGCGCAGCCACGATGGTGATCTCTCGCACTTCGACCATTCGCTCAACGCCAGCCTGCTGCTGGCCTACGTCGCGCTGCGCCAGGGCGACGCGGTGGGCCTGATGACCTTTGCCGGCGACCAGCCGCGCCATCTGCCACCAGCCAAGGGCAGCGCGCAGCTCACCGCCCTGCTCAACAGCGTCTATGACCTGCGCAGCAGCCAGCGTCCGGCAGACTTCCCCGCCGCCGTACAGGCGGTGCTCACGCGCCAACGCCGCCGCGCGCTGGTGGTGATAGTGACCAACCTGCGCGACGAGGATGACGAGGAACTGGTGGCCGCGGTGAAACGCCTGGGGCGCCAGCACCGGGTGCTGGTCGCAAGCCTGCGCGAGGAGGTACTCGATCGCCTGCGCCAGGCGCCGGTGGAAGGGTTCGAGGAGGCCCTGGCCTACTGTGGCGCAGTGGATTACCTGAACGCCCGCGCGGGGCTGCACGAGAAGCTGGCGGCCCATGGGGTGCCGGTGCTCGACACACGGCCGAGCCAACTGGGGCCGGAGCTGATCAACCGTTATCTGGGCTGGAAGAAGGCTGGCGCGCTGTAACTATGCGCCACAACCGGACGCCACCTCCCTGGCGTCCCACACCGTGCAGATCGGTCAGCGCGTCCTGCGCTTCAGACCGACTCCACCTGCCGGCGAAAACTGAAATAACGGCGCAACGCGTCGACCAGCTCGACGTACTCCATCGGCGGCGCCGTCAGGCTGAAGCCCGAATCGTAGTTGCCCGGATTGACGTCCTCGCGGCACCACTGGCAAGTGGCGGCGAACTCGATCAGTTGCAGCTTGCCGTCATGCCCGGGGATCTTCAGGCGCATCTCGAAGCGGCCACCCACCAGCATCGGCAGCTGGCTGATCAGGAGCAGCCCATCCAGCGACACGTTGCCCAGGTAGCCCATCGGTTTGTCGGTGATGCTGTTGAACACCTTCAGGTAGTAGGGCAGCTGATGGCGCTCGATATGTCGTTGATGACGCATAATGGCGTTTCGCTATGAAATATCGTCCAGTATGACGATGCCGCCCATGCAGGGCCAGTCCTAACGACATCCTTCCGCCAGCCGAGCGCTAAGCGCCTGACGAGCGGCGTCGAGCTGTGCATCGCTGTAGTAAGTCCTTTCACCACTGCTGGTCTGCGTGAAGTACCGCCCGCCATGACTGAGCGATTCCAGGTCATGGCGCCACTTCGCGCACTGCTGGTCCAGCTTGGCCTGCTGCTCCGTCGCCTGGTTCTGGGCGGCGGCGCTTTCATCTCGACGCGCGTCGTAGAAGCGGCGGGTGCGTTCCTCCCGCTCGCGGGTCGCCGCATCACGTTCGATGACCTGCGGCTTGACCTCGACGCGTTGCGCCCCCGGCGGTGGGGTTTCGCTGAAATGCACCTTTCCCTGAGCGTCGGTCCAGCGGTAGATATCCGCCGAAGCCAGCAGGGGGAAACACAAGGCGCAGAGCCACAGGGCGCGCATTCGTAACTCCTTGCATGATGCACTCAAGAGATTAGCCAGCTATGAGCGGCGCTCAAGTCGGCCCGCGACCGCCGGTCAGGGAGTGGGCGTATCCAGGCGCAGGTCGTTGGGCAGACGGCCATTCAGGCGCAGCGTTTCGAGCCGTGCCTTGGCCCGATAAGCATACTCACTGGTGGGGTAACGGGCGACGATGAACTGGTAGGTCTGCGCCGCATCGACGTAGAACTTCTCACGCTCCAGACACTGGCCGCGCAGCATGGAGATTTCCGGCTGGATCCACGGCCGCGCACGGGCCTTGCGCTCGGTTTCCGAAAGCTCCAGCTGCACGCGCTGGCAGTCGCCGCTCTTGTACGCGCGGTAGGCATTGTTCAGGTGATAGTTCATCGACCAGCTGGTGCAGCCGGTAACACTCAGCGCCAGCAGCGCGAGGAAAAGGGTTCGCATGGGCATATCCTCCGTTGGGAAGTGTATCGGCCCGTCTTGGCCGTACTGTAGCCCGCCACTAGACTCACGTGGACTTCGCCTCAGCGCAAAGGATCTGCCATGCGTTTCGCACACCCGATTTCAATTGCCCTCCCGTTCGCCGTGCTGCTGCCCTGGCTCGCCGCCTGCGCCCCGACCACGCCGCTGTTCGTCGCCCAGATCACTACCGGCGAAGTGGCCGAATACAAGCAGCTCAAGAACAAACGCATGACCGCCGCCGTGGAAGAGGAAGGCGACCTGCTCACCTACAGCGCCCAGGCCATCCGCGATGGCAAGAGCAGCGAAGCCGAGCAGCTCTATCTCACCGGCTACGACAACACCCGCTACGGCCCCGAGGTGCGCGCCATCGCCCTGTACCAGATCGGCCTGATCTACATGAGCCGCTACAACGACCAGCGCGACGATCAGAAAGCCATGGATTACTTCCAGCGCATCGACCGCGAATTCCCCGGCACCCAGGCCGCCGAGCACGCCGATGCCCGCGAACTGATCATCCGCCAGCGCGCCAAGGACCCGGTGCAGAAGACCGCCAAGCAACTGCTGGCCGACTGGCAGCCGCAGTACAACCTCGACCTGAACAAACCGACCCTCGACCCGGACATGACCCTGCTGTCGCGCCGCGCCGTGCTCAAGGGGCGTGTCGACGAGGCCGCGCAGCTCTACCTGCTGGGCGCCAATGATCCGGCCATCCCGGCGGACATCCGCGAGAAGGCGCTGTACCAATTGGGACTGATGTACATGGCGCCGGACAACCCGCACCCGGACCGCGAGAAGGCCATCGCCTACCTGCGCCGCCAGCTCGCCGAGTTCCCCAACGGCGAACTGGCCGACAAGGGCGCCCGCCATCTGGACCGCGCGCTGAACCAGACCTCGCTACGCAACTGACGGCAAAGCCCGCGTGCCGCTGAGCCACATCAAGGCGCGCGGCGGGCGGCAGTGTCTACGCTTGTGCTCTGCAATGAACGCAGAGCGCGCGAGGACTCCGCCATGAAGCTGCAGCACCTGCTCGTCATCATCGACCCGACCCGCGCAGACCAGCCCGCCCTCACCCGCGCCCGCTGGATCGCCCAGCGCTGCGGCGCGCGTCTGGAGCTGCTGGCCTGCGTGTACAACGCGGCGCTGGACAACGCCCTGCTGCTGGAACGCGGCGACCTCGACGCCGCCCAGCGCAACCTGCTGGACGAGCGCCTGGGCTGGCTGCAACAGCTTGCCGAGCCGCTGCGCAAAATCGGCCTCGACGTGCACTGCCAGGTGCGCTGGGGCAAGTCTCTGCACCACCAGGTGATTCTCCACTGCGAGCAGACCACGCCCGACCTGGTACTCAAGTCCGCGCATCACCACAACCTGCTCAAGCGCCTCTTCCTCACCAACCACGACTGGCAACTGATCCGCCATTGCCCGCAACCGCTCTGGCTGGTGCAGCACGGCGAATGGTCGGGAAAGAACCTGTGCGCCGCCGTCGACCCACTGCACGCCGGCGATACCCCGGCCACGCTGGATCATCGGCTGATCACGGTAGCCCGCGAACTGGAGCAGCGCCTGCAGCTCGACGCCCACTACCTGCACGCATACATGGCCGTGACTCGCACCCTGGCGTTCAACGCCGAGCTGCTGGCCGACTACGATAACTACGTGCTGCGCACCGAAGCCCACCACCGCGAAGCCTTCGACGCCCTGCTCGCGCACTACCCGCAGATCGATCGCCAGCGCACGTTGCTGGGCCAGGGCTTCGCCGAGGAAGTGATCCCGACCTACGTGAAGGACCACGCCATCGACCTGCTGCTGATGGGCGCCGTCGCCCGCGGGCAGCTCGACAACGCGCTGATCGGGCAGACCGCCGAGCGGGTCTTCGAGGAAGTCGAATGTGATCTGCTGGTGATCCGGCCCCGCACCTGAGAGAGCCACCTGAAAGAGTCACCTGAAGAGAGTAAGATGGCGCCCTGGCCGCTCCGGACCCGCTCCGGCGGCGGCCTGACCGCTGCTTTCCCCTAGGAGTCCCGCATGTCCCTTCGCCGCACCAAGATCGTCGCCACCCTCGGCCCAGCCAGCAATTCCCCCGAAGTCCTGGAACAGCTGATCCTCGCCGGGATCGACGTCGCCCGCCTGAACTTCTCCCACGGCACTCCCGACGAACACCGCGCGCGCGCCCAGCTGGTGCGCGACATCGCCGCCAAGCACGGTCGCTTCGTGGCGCTGCTGGGCGACCTGCAGGGTCCGAAGATCCGCATCGCCAAGTTCGCCAACAAGCGTATCGAACTGGCAGTCGGCGACACCTTCCGCTTCTCCACCAGCCACCCGCGCACCGAAGGCAACCAGCAGGTCGTGGGCATCGACTACCCGGACCTGGTCAAGGATTGCGGCATCGGTGACGAGCTGCTGCTGGACGACGGCCGCGTGGTCATGGCGGTCAAGGAAGTGAAGGCGGACGAACTGGTCTGCGAAGTCCTGATCGGCGGCCCGCTGTCCGACCACAAGGGCATCAACCGCCGTGGCGGCGGCCTCACCGCGCCGGCCCTGACCGAGAAGGACAAGGCCGACATCAAGCTGGCCGCGAGCATGGACCTGGACTACGTCGCCGTGTCCTTCCCGCGTGACGCCAAGGACATGGAATACGCCCGCCGCCTGCTCACCGAAGCCGGCGGCACCGCCTGGCTGGTGGCCAAGATCGAGCGCGCCGAAGCCGTGGCCGATGACGAAGCGCTGGACGGCCTGATCCGCGCCAGCGACGCCGTGATGGTCGCCCGTGGTGACCTCGGCGTGGAAATCGGCGACGCCGAACTGGTGGGTATCCAGAAGAAAATCATTCTGCACGCGCGCCGCTACAACAAGGCGGTGATCACCGCGACCCAGATGATGGAGTCGATGATCCAGAACCCGATGCCGACCCGCGCGGAAGTCTCCGACGTGGCCAACGCCGTGCTCGACTACACCGACGCCGTGATGCTCTCGGCCGAATCCGCCGCTGGCGAATACCCGGTGGAAGCGGTCAAGGCCATGGCGCGCATCTGCGCCGGCGCCGAGAAGCACCCGACCACCAAGAAGTCCAGCCACCGCCTGGGCCAGACCTTCGAGCGCTGCGACGAGAGCATCGCCCTGGCGGCCATGTACACCGCCAACCACTTCCCGGGCATCAAGGCGATCATCTGCCTGACCGAAAGCGGTTACACCCCGCTGATCATGTCGCGCATCCGCTCCTCGGTACCGATCTTCGCCTACTCCCCGCACCGCGAAACCCAGGCCCGCGTGGCGCTGTTCCGTGGCGTGGAGACCATCCCGTTCGACCCGGCAGCCCTGCCGCCGGAGCGTGTCAGCCAGGAAGCCGTCGACGCGCTGCTGCAGCGTGGCGTGGTGACCAAGGGTGACTGGGTGATCCTGACCAAGGGCGACAGCTACACCGCCCAGGGCGGCACCAACACCATGAAGGTGCTGCACGTGGGCGACCTGCTGGTCTGATCCTGCTGTAAAGGCTCTTTATTGAGCGAGAAAGGCCGCCCTCGGGCGGCCTTTTCCTTTTGCGGTTGCTCAAAGGGCAACCAATCGGCTGAAAGCCTGGCGCCATGCGGCTTCGGCACCTTGGCCCCAAGCTTATCCACAGCACCTTCCACACCTTATGTGGGCAACCTGCCGGGTATCGCTCAAATACCGCTCAATCTCCTGCAGATCACGGCTGGCGTGGCTTCGCTGGGTTGCCCCAGAGCTTATCCACAGCGCGTTCCACAGATTGTGTGGGCAACCCGGCCATCCCACGGCGGATAACGCTGGCGCGTTATTCGCCCTACCAGAGTGACCGAGGGCACGACGCAGGATGGCGTGGAGCGCAGCGATATCCATCCTACATAAACGGGGCGTACAACCGCTCGCGGTTGTACGCCGTGAGCGAGCCGCTCAGAGGAACTTGGAGAAATCCGGCTGGCGGCGCTGGGTAAAGGCGCTCAGCGCTTCGTGGGCTTCCGGCGAATGCAGGCGCTGCACGAAGTGCTGGCCCTCCTCCGCCACCACCCGGCGCAGCTCCTCGATGAAGGGCGCTTTCAGCAGGCGCTTGCTCAGCGCCACCGCGGCGGGCGGCAGTTGCTGGAAGGCCTGGCAAACCTCGCGGGCACGCTCCAGCGCAGCCGCGCCGTCTGCCAGCGACTCGTTGGCGATGCCGTAGGCCACGGCCTGCTCGCCGGTGAAACCTTCGCCACGCAGCAGGAGACTGGAAGCCTTGACCGGGCCGACCAGACGCGGCACCAGGAAGCTGGAGCCGAACTCGGGGCACAGGCCCAGGTTGACGAAGGGCATCTTCAGCTTGGCGCCCCTGGCGATGAACACCTGGTCGCAGTGCAGCAGCAGCGTGGTGCCGATGCCCACGGCCGGGCCGGCGACGGCAGCGACCACCGGTTTGGTGAATTCCATCAGCGCGCGCATGAAGCGGAACACCGCGCTATCCGGGCCGCTCGGCGGCTCCTGGAGAAAGTCGACGATGTCGTTGCCGCTGGTGAAGCACTCGGCGTTGCCGGTGATCAGCACCACGCGCACCGAACGATCCTCCTGCGCCGCTTCCAGGGCATCGGCGAGACCGGCATACATGCTGCGGGTCAGCGCGTTCATCTTGTCCGGACGGTTCAGGCGCAGGGTCAGCAGGCCCTCTTCGCGCTCGACGAGAATCTGTTCGCTCATGGCAATTCCTTGTTCTTATTGAAGGGAGAGGACCGGTTCAGGCGTGGGGCAGGAACAGGTCGGCCAGCGTCTGGCCACGGGGCACGCCGCAGAGGTAGAGGCGGCGAGCGAAGGCATCGACGCTGGCGGGATGGCCGCAGAGTAAGGCGAGGGTTCGCCGCGAAACAAGCCGGAGTTGCGCCAAAACCTCGGCCGACTCGGCCGTGGTCATCAGTGTCACTTGCAGCTCAGGATGGCTGGCGGCCAGGGATTGCAGGGGCTCCGCCAGATAATGGCCGGCGTGGTCATGGGCCTGGTGAATGACGCGGATCGGCCCGCTGTGATGCTGCCGCAGCGCTTCGCGCAGTACGCCCCAGAGCGGCGCCAAGCCGGTGCCGGACGCCATCAGCAGCAGCGGTCGCTCATGCCATTCCGGGTCGTAGTGCAACGCGCCGCCGCGCAGCTCGCCCAGGCGCAGGCCGTCGCCGACCTTCAGGCCTCGGGCGAAATCGGCGAAGGCGCCGCGCTCGCGGCAGTCGATGTGGAATTCGAGCCAGGGATCGAGGCCCGGCACGCTGCCCAGGGAGTAGGGCCGCGCAACACCTTCGGCGCTCCAGAGGATCAGGTGCTGACCGGCGCTGTAGCGCAGCGGGCGTTGCGGGGCGAGGCGCAGGCGCAGCACGTCCGGCGCCAGCCAGTCGAGCTCAGTCACCGTGGCAGGCAGGCCATCGCGTTGCGGGTCGAAGGCTTCCACCGAGAGGTCTTCGATCACCCGGCACTGGCAGGACAGTCGCCAGCCTTCTTCGCGCCGGGCGCTATCCAGCGCCTCGGGCAAGGCATCCAGCACCTCGCCGCGGATGCAGCGCACCAGGCAGGCGTGGCAACTGCCGGCCCGGCAGCTGTAGGGCACGGCGACGCCGGCCCCGCGCAGGGCATCGAGCAGGTTGACTCCGGGGCTCACCGAAAAGCGTTGCGATCCGGCCTGTATCTCAGGCACGCGTCCACTCCCATGCGGCATCGCAGCGGTTACGTCCGCTGCGTTTCGCACGGTAGAGCGCCTGGTCGGCCCGTTGCAAGGCCTCGTCGAGATCGTCGTTGGCGTCGAGCAGGGTCATCCCCGCCGACAGGCTCAGGGATTCGATGTTCACCCCCACCGGCTCCGCCGCCGAATAGGCCATCCGCAGGCGCTCGCAGCAGGTGGTCAGGCGATCGGCATCGGCATTGGGCAGCAGCAGGACGAACTCCTCGCCACCGTAGCGCGCCAGCACGTCGCCTTCACGCAGGCAGGCCCGCGCTACCGCGGCGAAGGTCTGCAGCACGCGGTCGCCGGCGGCATGGCCGTGAACATCGTTGATGCGCTTGAAGTGGTCCAGATCGATCAGCGCCAGGCCGTGGCGCTGGCCGGGACGCATTTCTTCCAGCGCGCGACCCGCCAGGCGAATGAAGTGGCGGCGGTTGAACAGCCCGGTGAGTTCGTCGGTGGCCACCAGGTCTTCGAGCTGGCGCATCATGCCGCGCAGGGTGTCCTGGTGCGCCTGCAGCGCATAGCGGCGCTGGCGCATGCGCTGGCGCATGCGCTGGCGCAACGACTGCACGTAGCCGGCGAACAGGCTCAGCCAGGTGAGCACGATGAACAGCACCAGCAGTTGCAGGACCGCCTGGGCCGGCAGTTGCAGGCGTTGCTGGAAGGCCTCGTGGAGGTTCAGGCCGGCGAAGGCAATGAAGGCCAGCGCGGCGCAGCGGGCGAATACCCGTGGCTGCAACTGGAACACGCCGAACAGCAGGATCAGCACGTAGAGTACCATCAGCGTGCCGCGCGCGGTATCGACGTTGGCCAGGAACAGGGTGTTCCAGACCAGCGCCACCAGCACCTGCGGCTCGGTCATGCTCGGGTCGGTGAAGCGCTGGTTGCGTCCGCTGAAGAACAGCCAGGCGAACACCAGCTGGCTGCCGGCGACCAGCAGCGTGCAGGTCAGCGCGAAGCTGACGGGGGCGCGGTAGAACTCGCCGAACACGGCCAACCACAACAACAGAAGCGCCAGGGCATAGGTCCCGAGGGCCATGCCGAATCGCCTGATGAGTAGTTTTTGTAAGGCGTGCTGCTTCAGAGGTGGTTTCAGCGTGCTCATGGGGCTCCGTCCCGTAATGGCACCTGGCCTTCACTCTACTATCAAAGCGCCCCAGTGCCTAGCCGATCGGAATGTGGGCGACCGAAGGGCTCCTTATAAGGAGCGGGGGTCATCTGGGACCAAGGTCGGATCACTGGCGAGTGCGCGGCAAGCGGCCGCAGCGCTATACTATGGCGCCTTTTTTCGCCGCAGCCGTGTCGGCGAAACCCTGATGTAACAGGCTAGAAGCCTGTCTTACCCGCCTGAAGAGGACCGTGCTCCATGGCCGTGATCAAGCAAGACGACCTGATCCAGAGCGTCGCCGATGCCCTGCAGTTCATCTCCTACTACCACCCGGTTGACTTCATCCAGGCCATGCATGAGGCCTACCTGCGCGAAGAATCGCCGGCTGCCCGGGACTCGATGGCGCAGATCCTGATCAACTCGCGCATGTGTGCCACCGGCCACCGCCCGATCTGCCAGGACACCGGTATCGTCACCGTGTTCGTCCGCGTCGGCATGGAAGTGAGCTGGGCCGGCGCCACCATGAGCGTCGACGACATGATCAACGAAGGCGTACGTCGCGCCTACAACCTGCCGGAGAACGTCCTGCGCGCCTCCATCCTGGCCGACCCGGCCGGCGCGCGTAAGAACACCAAGGACAACACCCCGGCGGTGATCCACTACTCCATCGTCCCCGGCAACACCGTGGAAGTGGACGTCGCGGCCAAGGGCGGCGGCTCCGAGAACAAGTCGAAGATGGCCATGCTCAACCCGTCCGACTCGATCGTCGACTGGGTCCTGAAGACCGTTCCGACCATGGGCGCCGGCTGGTGCCCGCCGGGCATGCTCGGCATCGGCATCGGCGGTACCGCCGAGAAGGCCGCGGTGATGGCGAAGGAAGTCCTGATGGACGAGATCGACATCCACGAACTGAAGGCCCGCGGCCCGCAGAACAAGATCGAGGAAATGCGCCTCGAGCTGTTCGAGAAGGTCAACCAGCTGGGCATCGGCGCCCAGGGCCTGGGCGGCCTGACCACCGTGCTCGACGTGAAGATCATGGATTACCCGACCCACGCAGCCTCGCTGCCGGTCTGCATGATCCCCAACTGCGCCGCCACCCGCCACGCGCACTTCGTGCTCGACGGCTCGGGCCCGGCCGAACTGGAAGCGCCGTCCCTGGACGCCTACCCGGAAATCGTCTGGGAAGCCGGCCCGTCCGCGCGCCGCGTCAACCTCGACAGCATCACCCCGGAAGAAGTGCAGAGCTGGAAGCCTGGCGAGACCATCCTGCTCAACGGCAAGATGCTCACCGGCCGCGACGCCGCGCACAAGCGCATGGTCGACATGCTGAACAAGGGCGAAGAGCTGCCGGTGGACCTCAAGGGCCGCTTCATCTACTACGTCGGCCCGGTCGATCCGGTCGGTGACGAAGTGGTTGGCCCGGCTGGCCCGACCACCGCGACCCGGATGGACAAGTTCACCCGCCAGATCCTCGAGACCACCGGTCTGCTGGGTATGATCGGCAAGTCCGAGCGCGGCCCGATCGCCATCGAGGCAATCAAGGACAACAAGGCCGTCTACCTGATGGCCGTAGGCGGCGCCGCCTACCTGGTCGCCCAGGCGATCAAGAAGTCCAAGGTCCTCGCCTTCGCCGAACTGGGCATGGAAGCGATCTACGAGTTCGAAGTCAAAGACATGCCGGTGACCGTTGCGGTCGACACCAATGGTGAGTCGGTGCACATCACCGGCCCGGCCATCTGGCAGAAGAAGATCGCCGAGAGCCTGGCGGTGGAAGTGCAGTAATCACTGCACGACCGCTCCATGGAAAAGCCCGGCCAAGTGCCGGGCTTTTTCATGTCTGGCCGCCCGCTTTCAGAGGGCGGTTTCCAGAGCGGATTGGATAGCCTCAGTGCGCTCCTCGATTTCCATGGCTGCCGAAGCGGGCTTGAAATTGATGCTGAGCACTCCCGCCTCCAGGGCTACCTTGTCGCGGTAGCCGTCCGCTGGGGCGCGACTGGCGTCGTAGCGCACCACGACACGCTTCAGCTTGCCTTGTACCGCCTGCTTGCCCTGGTCGTAGGAGGTCAGCATCTCCAGCGCCTCGGCCAGCGGTACGAAGTACACGTTGGTCCAGTAATCCTCGGTCCCATAGTGAGCGGCCTGCCCCGGCAGGGCGATGCTCTCCCAGTCCACTTCGACGGGAACGGCAAAACCGGCGGACTCGTGGATGTCGCGCAGTTGTTCGACGAAGACCTTCTGTTGATAGGCCGTGATGGCTTCGCGCTCCGCGGAGCTGGGCTCGGCGATCGAGAGACCGACCATGCCTCCCGCCAGCAAGGCGCAGAGGAGAAGCGAGCGGGTACTGAACGGCATGGGACACTCCCGGAAACTGGCAACGGCGCAGTCTAGAAAGACCGCGCCGGCTTCCGGGATCGGACTATTCGGCAATGCCCGTGAGCGGATGCCGAATCAGGACGCGCTGCGCGCCACCAGGCTCAGTTCCGTCACCTTGTCGCGGCGCTGGGCAAGGAAGCGCGTGCAGCTCACCCGCAGGAAGGAGGCAAAGTTCACCACCTCACCGCGGTAGTCCATCACCTCGTCGTAGAGCTTGGTGATCAGCTGGTTGGTGGTCATGCCGTCCACCTCGGCGATCTCGCGCAGGATGTCCCAGAACTGGTTCTCCAGGCGCAGCGTGGTGACCACGCCACGGATGCGCAGCGAGCGCGAGCGTGACTCGTAGAGAATCGGGTCGGCCTTTACGTAGAGTTCGCACATGGACGGCTGCTCCAGCTTCGATGTCGGGCCAGTTTACAGGCTGATCTTCGTGCCCAGCACGTCGAGGAACTTCGCCAGCCAGGCGGGGTGCGCCGGCCAGGCCGGGGCGGTGACCAGGTTGCCGTCGACATGGGCGGCGTCTACCGGGATGTCCACATACTCGCCACCGGCCAGCGTCACTTCCGGGCCGCAGGCCGGGTAGGCGCTGCAGGCGCGGCCCTTGAGCACGCCAGCGGCGGCCAGCAGCTGGGCGCCATGGCAGACGGCGGCAATGGGCTTCTTCGCAGCGTCGAAGGCTTTCACCAGCTCGATCACTTTCGCGTTCAGGCGCAGGTATTCCGGGGCGCGACCGCCGGGGATCAGCAGCGCGTCGTAGTCTTCGGCGCGCACATCGGCGAAGTTGGCATTCAGGGCGAAGTTGTGACCGGGCTTCTCGCTATAGGTCTGGTCACCCTCGAAGTCGTGGATGGCGGTGCGGATGCTCTGGCCGGCCTTCTTGTCCGGGCAGACGGCATGGACGGTGTGCCCGACCATCAGCAGTGCCTGGAACGGCACCATGGTTTCGTAGTCTTCGGCGTAGTCGCCGACCAGCATCAGGATCTTCTTCGCGGCCATCTGGGGCATCCTCCCGGCAGGGCCCGGCCATGGTGGCCGGGCATGCGGGAGAGCTTAGTCAGTGGCGCGGGCAGCGGGTAATACGCCGCTACTACACCGCCACGCGCTGGGCAGGCTTGGCGCTCGAGCGTTGCTCGGCAACCTGACGGGCATCTTCGAGGATCAGGTCGGCGCCCTTCTCCGCCACCATCATCACCGCAGCATTGGTGTTGCCGGAGGTGACGTTGGGGAAGATCGACGCATCGACCACGCGCAGCCCCTTGAGGCCGTGCACGCGCAGGCGGTTGTCCACCACCGAGGTCTGCGGGTCGCTGCCCATGGCGCAGCTGCCACACAGGTGGTAGATCGAGCCGCAGTTCTCGCGGAAGTACTGCAGCATCTGCTCGTCGGTCTGAGCGGCCGGGCCGGGCAGCACCTCTTCGACGGTGATCTTCTTCAGCGCCGGCGCGTTCATGATCTTGCGGATCAGGTGGCTGCCCTGGATGGCTTCGTCGATGTCCTTCTGCGTGCTCAGGTAGTTCGGGTCGATCAGCGCAGCGTCGGCCGGGTTCTTCGAGGCGATGCGGATTTCCCCGCGGCTGGTCGGCCGGCACGGGTTGAAGCAGAGCAGGAAGCCCGAATACGGCTCGGGTTTCAGGCTGGCCTTGTTGCTCTTGGGGATCTGGTACGACAGCGGGTTGAAGTACAGCTGCAGGTTCGGGTGCGCTTCGGCGTCGTTGCCACGGAAGAAACCGCCGCTCTGGTTCACGCTCATCGACAGCGGGCCCTTGCGGGTCAGCAGGTACTCCAGGCCCAGCCTGGCCTGGCCGAACAGCGAACCGAAGTCATCGTTCAGGGTGCGGATGTTGGCCTTGTAGTAGTAGCTGACGCAGAGGTGGTCCTGCAGGTTCTTGCCCACGGCGGGCAGCTCGTGGACCTGGGGAATCCTGTGCTTGTCCAGCAGCGCGCGGTCGGCGACACCGGACAGCTGCAGCAGCTTGGGCGAGTCCACCGCGCCGGCGGCGAGGATGACTTCGCGCTCGGCGTGGAACTCACGCTGCACGCCGCTCTGCTTCACGCTCACGCCGATGGCGCGCTTGTTCTCGTCGAACAGCACGCGCTCCACCAGCGCGTTGCGCTCGATGGTCAGGTTGGCGCGGTGCTGCGCCGGGTGCAGGTAGGCGAAGCTGCTGGAACAGCGCTGGCCATTCTTCGTGTTGACGTCGTAGAGGCCGGCGCCCTCGAAGTCCTTGCCGTTGAAGTCCTCGCTCAGCGGGTAGCCCAGCTCCTGGCAGCCCTTGAGGAAGCTGTCGCAGATTGGATGGGTGTGGCCCTTCATCGGCGTGATCTGAATCGGACCGTTGGCGCCGTGGTACTCGGTGTTGCCCAGCGGGTGCGATTCCAGCTTGCGGAAGTACGGCAGCACGTCCTTGAACGACCAGCCTTCGTTGCCGTTGGCCGCCCAGTCATCGAAGTCATGGGCCTGGCCGCGCACGTAGATCATCGCGTTGATCGAGCCCGAACCACCCTGCACCTTGCCGCGCGGCGCATAGAGTTCGCGGTTGGCGAGCTGCTTCTGCGGCTGGCTGTAGTACATCCAGTTGAAGGTCGGGTTGTAGTAGAGCTTGGCGAAGCCCACCGGAATCCTGAACCAGTGCGAGCTGTCCTTGCCGCCGGCTTCCAGCAGCAGGACGCTGTGTTGGCCCGATTCGCTCAGGCGGGCGGCGAGGATGCAGCCGGCGGAACCGGCGCCGACGATGATGTAGTCGTATTTCATGGATTGCGTACCGCGGTATTGGGTAGAACCCCGCCCTCTCTTTTCTTTGAGGAAAAGGACGAGGACGGGTCCGGCATCAGCCTTTGGCCGGTGCGTTGTCTTTCACGTCGACAGGGTCCGGGCCCATCTGCAGGTGCAGGCGCTCGCCGGTGTAGGGGCTGTGGGCGCGCACCACGTCCATGTTCAGCTCGACGCCCAGGCCGGGCTCGCTGGACGGGATGATGTAGCCGTCTTCCCACTGCAGCGGCTTCTTCAGCACCTGTGCGTGGAAGCCGTCCCAGGTGCCGATGCTTTCCTGGATCAGGAAGTTCGGCGTGCAGGCCGCCAGCTGGAAGCTCGCCGCCGCGCCGATGGGGCCGTTGTAGAGGTGTGGAGCGATCTGCGCGTAGAAGGCTTCGGCCATGGAGGCGATCTTCTTGCCTTCGAGCAGGCCGCCGCAGCGGCCGACGTTCATCTGCAGGATCGACGCACCGCCGGCCTGCAGCAGCTTGAAGAACTCGTACTTGGTGGTCAGGCGCTCGCCGGTGGCGATCGGGATGCTGGTCTTGGCGGCGACCTGGCCCATGGCGTCTTCCTGGCCCGGCGGGATCGGCTCTTCGAACCACAGCGGGTCGTACTTCTCCAGGCGTTTTGCCAGGCGAATGGCCGAGGACGGCACCATCTGTCCGTGGGTGCCGAACAGCAGGTCGCACTGGTTGCCCACCGCTTCGCGGATCTTGCGGCAGAAGGTCTCGCAGCGATCCAGCACTTCCAGCGATACCTGGTGGCCGGAGAACGCGGTGTACGGGCCGGCCGGGTCGAACTTCACAGCGGTGAAGCCGAGCTTCATGTTCTCGATGGCGCACTCGGCGGCCAGGTCCGGGTCGGAGTAGTCGTATTCGCCCTGGGCGTTCTTCGGGTACAGGTAGGTGTAGGAGCGCAGGCGCTCGTGGACCTTGCCGCCGAGCAGCTCGTAGACCGGCTTGTTCGCGGCCTTGCCGATGATGTCCCAGCAGGCCATTTCAAGGCCGCTGACGATGCCCATCATGGTCAGGTCGGGGCGCTGGGTGAAACCGCTCGAATAGGCGCGGCGGAAGAAGCGCTCGATGTGGTGCGGGTCCTGGTTCTCCAGGTAGCGGCCGAACACATCTTCGATGGCCGGCACCATGACCCTGGGATGGAAGGTGGCGGCGTAGATCTCGCCGACGCCTTCGATGCCGCAATCGGTCTTCAGCTTGACGAACAGCCAGTACATGCCGCCGACATGGGGCGGCGGGACGGCGACCACATGGGTTTCGAGGGAGACGATCTTCATGCGTTTTTCGCTCTCTTCTGGATGCGCTTGTTCAGGATCAGGGTGGCGACCACGCCCAGCAGGCCCATCACCACGACGTAGGAGAAGTAGATCTGGTAGCCGACGAAGCCGGGGAAGCGGTCGGTGATGTAGCCGTTGAGCAGGGGCAGGTAGGCGTCCGGGGCGTAACCCAGCACCGAAATGATGCCGATGGCCAGACCGGTGACACGCAGCGGGATGTGGCAGTCATCGAGGATCGCCCAGTACAGGCCGCGGATGGCGTAGGTCATCAGGCCGATGAAGATCACCAGGAAGATCAGTACGCCGAGCACATGCAGGCTCGGCAGCACGATCAGACCGATCATCCCCAGGGCGGCCAGGAGCATGGCCCAGGTCAGCACGCCGGTACGGGTAAAGCGGTCACCCAGCCAGCCGCCGCCGATGCCGCCCAGCGGGCGCATCCACAGCTTGATGGTGGTGATCAGGCCGGCAGCGGTGGCGGATAGGCCGAAGCCGCCTTCCTGCAGGTAGGCCGAGAAGCTGTAGGTGGCCCAGAAGAAGTGGTAGCCGCAGAACACGATGGCGGTGACCAGCCAGAGTTCGGGGATGCGCAGCAGGGTGCGGAAGTCTTCCAGCAGGTTGCCCTTCTCGGCGCGGGACTGCTTGCCGTTTTTCTGCGGATCACGCACCAGCATAAGTGCGGCGCCGAGCACGATGCAGAAGATCGCGTACATATGGATGACCAGTTGCAGGCCCTGGGCGTTCTTCTCGCCACGGGTCTCGGTGACGTAGGCGAACAGCGCGATGGCGATGGTCGCCAGCAGCGCCTCGACCAGCCCGCGGCCGCCGTCGAGTACGCCGAAGAAGCGGCCCTGCTCGTCTTCGCCGGCGAGCATCTTCACTCGTTTGATCAGCGCGGCCCAGAAGGTCAGGCCGGTGGTGATGCCGAAGCCGCAGAAGATCACCAGCAGCGTGTCGAAGCCCGGCAGCATCGCGTACCACATGCCCAGCAGGCCGGTGCCGATCAGCGAGAAGCTGATCAGGAAGCGCGGCGACAGGCGGTCGGCCAGCCAGCCGCTGGGCAGGTAGCTGAGCAGGAAGGCAGTGCCGAGGATCGAGTAGAGGTAGCCCAGTTCGCTGTTGTTGATCGCCAGCGCCTCGAGCATGGTGCTCTGGTACACCTGGCGCAGGTACAGCATGGGATAGATCGCCCCCGCCGCGAGCACGAGCAGGGCGAGCTGGATGTAACGGGTGAAGTTGGCGTTAGCGGGCACGGCCATGGTCATGGCATCTGCACTTATTGTTTTTTTCATCATGCATCTCGCAGCCGGCTCGGTCGCCGGCAACTGGTCGGAACAGCGGTGGGAGTAACGGGGCCCAGGCAGTGGGCCCCGTGGGTTGGATCAGCAGATCAGAACTTCAGGACCACCAGGCGCGTCTGGGTGAACTCGAGCATCCCGTGCTTGCCGTCGTCACCGCCCAGGCCCGAGCGCTTCCAGCCGGCGTGGAAGCCCTGGTAGGGGTCGGCAGGCGTGCGGTTGATGTAGATCTCACCGGCCTCGATGTGGTTGGCCACCTTCATGGCGTTGCGGTAGTTCTCGGTGAACAGCACCGAGGACAGGCCGAACTGGTGGTCGTTGGCCATGGCCAACGCTTCGTCGAGGGTCTCGTAGGACAGCACCGGCAGCACCGGGCCGAAGATTTCTTCCTGGACGATTTCCATGTCCTGGCGGCAGCCGCTGAGCAGGGTCGCCGGGTAGAAGTGGCCGGCGCCCTCAGGCAGCACGCCGCCGCACTCCAGCACAGCGCCTTCGGCCAGCGCGCGCTGGACCTTGGCGTGCACGTCGGCACGGGCACGGCCGTATTGCAGCGGGCCCATCAGGCTGGCGTCTTCGGCACGGTTGCCGATGCGCACGGCGGCCACCTTCTCGCGCAGCAGGGCGAGGAAGCGGTCATGCACGCTGGCCTGCACGTAGACACGCTCGATGGCGGTGCACAGCTGGCCGCAGTGAGTGGTCTTGGAGGCGACGATGGCGGCGGCGGCCTTCTCCAGGTCGGCGTCGGCCTCGATGATCGCCGGGGTCTTGCCGCCCAGTTCCAGGGACGGCTTGGCGATGTTGGCCTTGCAGTAGTCGAGCACGATACGGCCGGCGCCGACGCTGCCGGTCAGGGTGATCAGGCCGATCTGCGGCTGCTGGCAAAGCACGGCGGCGACGTCGTGATTCATGGTCAGCACGTTCAGCACACCGGGCGGCAGTCCGGCTTCCTCGGCGCAACGGGCGATTTCGAAAGCAGAGGTCGGAGTGTTGTTGCTCGGGCGCACCACCACGGTGTTGCCGGTGATCAGCGCCGGCGCGACCTTGCGCAGGAAGGTGTAGACCGGGTAGTTGAACGGGATCAGCGCCGCGACCACGCCGATCGGTTCGCGCTGCAGCAGGATGGTTTCGTCGGCGGAGTCGCTGGGGATCACTTCGCCTTCGATGCGACGCGCCCATTCGGCGTGGTAGCGAGTGATCTGGCCGGCGTAGAAGGCTTCGCTGCTGGCATCGGCCAGGCTCTTGCCGGACTCGGCGGCCAGGGCGGCGCCGACGCGCTCGGCGTTGCGTTCCAGGGCTTCGGCGAAGCGGCGCAGGTGCTCGCCACGCTCGATGGCCGGCAGGCGGGCCCAGCTGCGCTGGGCGCGGGCGGCGGCTTCGACGGCGTCGCGCACATCGGCCTCGGTCGCAGCCGGCACCTGGGCGACCTGCTGCTCGGTCGCCGGGTCGAACACGGCGATGTGGGCGGAGGAGGCGTCGGCGAAACGGCCGTCGATGAAGTTACGATCTGTACGCATGGTCATGTCCTGTCGTTCAAGCAAGGCTTCGGGCCGGTGGCGGCCCCACGTAACGACAAGGTGCAGGCTGGCTCATGCAGGCGACGGGCAAGGCGGCGCGGCGCAGGCAGGGCGGTGACTCTTGTCGTTATCGGTTGGCCGAAGTTTCGACAGGCGCCCAGGTCGCGACAAGCGATTAATAAACCGCCATAACATGCAAAAAACGCAGGTTAGTGCGCGCAGGAAAGTCGCCACTTCCTACAGGAAATGACGATGGATTCTTTCAGGAAAGACTGATGACGGAGCCCGATCCCGCCAGGTTGCGCTCGGTCATCCACACCTCCTGCTGCAACCACTCATGGAAGCGCTGGACGTGGGCCGGCAACTCCTGTTCCGGCCGGCTGACCCACCAGTAGGACTGGTGCCCCTGCACCTCGACGTCGAGCATCTGCACCAGCTGCCCCGCCGCCAGTTCACGGGCGACCATCTGCCGGTCGGCGATGGTGATGCCCAGCCCGTCGATGGCCGCGCGGATGGCCATGTCCAGCAAGTCGAATTCGTAGCCACCCTGCAGGTCGACGCCCTGGATCTTCGCCGCGTCCAGCCAGTGTCGCCAGGTCAGGAAACGCTGGTCGTCGCGGGCCAGCACATGCAGCAGAGTCATGCTGCGCAGGTCGATGTCCTGCTCCTCGCGCTGCGCCAGCAGGTTGGGCGCGCACACTGCGATGTGCCGTTCGTGCATCAGCAGCGAGCTGTCCAGGCCGTCCCATTCGCCATTGCCGAAGCGAATCGCGCAGTCCAGCGTGCTGCTCTGCGCGAGGCTGTCCTGCAGGTTGGTGGTCAGGCTCACTTCCAGGTCGGGGTGCGCTTCGCGCAGGCGCGACAGGCGCGGCAACAGCCAGCGCAGGGCGAAGGTGGGCGGCGCGTTGACCCGCAGGCGATTGAGGTGGTGGCGCTGCTGGATACCGCGCACCGTCAGCTCGATGCGGTCGAACGAGAGTTGCAGCGCACGCAGCAGTACACGCCCGGCCTCGGTCAGCTCCAGATGGTGATGCCGGCGCACCAGCAGGCTCTCGCCCAGCTGTTCCTCCAACTGACGCACCTGGCGGCTGACCGCGCTCTGGGTCACGTTGAGCAACTCCGCCGCACGGGTAAAGCTCCCCGTGCTGCCGGCCACTTCGAAGGCCTTCAGCGCATTGAGCGCCGGAATCTTGCGTTTCACCCACCCTTCCCTGCCCTGCGGCCTTTGCCGCGTGGGCCTTGTCAGCGCGATATCAGAAGTAATAGCCGACATTCGCGTACAGCTGGTTCTCCCAGTGGCTGGTGCCACCTTCGGCCAGACTCTGGGTGTAGTTGCTGCCGCCGATGTATGGATCGTTGCGGCCGTTGAGCCACTCCACGGCGATGTACACCGCCTTCACCGAGAAGGAAGTACCGAGGATGAAGCGCTGCGAAGTCTTGAAGTCGTCAGCGGATTTGTCGAAGGCGCTGTAGTTGCCATAGACCTTCACGCCGCTGACCCAACCATCGAGGAAACTTCCCGGAATGCTGTAGCTCAGGTCGCCGACATACAGGTTACCGCGACTGGCGACGTTGAACGTACCGTCGTACCCCCCGAATGTGACTACTTCGTCGCTGCCGGGATTGCGCGGCGACATCTGCTGGCGCGCCGCCTGCAGCTGCACGCCCCAGGGGCCGTTCTGCCCGGCGTAGTGAATGGCGTAGGCATTGCGCCGACCGTTGTCGTCGGTGTCCTGGTTCTCCAGTCGCGAGGTCAGCGCGGAGAAGCCCACTTCGGATTTCCAGTCGCCCAGTTGCAGCGAACGCGCCAGGCGGCCGACCAGGATCTGCCGTTCCTTGTTGCGCGAGCCGTCGCCGACATAGCTATCCGCCGAAGTCACCACGGTGGAATAGGTGGTGCCGTTGCTGGTGCCGTTGCCCTCCCAGGCGGGACGGCTATAGGCGCCGACCTGCAGGTTCCAGTCGCCCTGCTGCTGAATGTACTTCACGCCCACGTCGTTGACGTCTTCCAGGCCGATGACGTTGCCGAGGGTCTCGTAGAAAGTGCTGCCGAAGAAGGGTTGCAGACCAAAGGGAATCTGGTTGAGGCCGACCTGGATCTGCCGGTCCGGATCGAACTTGTAGCCGATCCAGGCGTACTCGGCGAAGTTCACGTCACCAAAGTGCTGGGTGTACTGGTAGGGATAGTCCTTGCCGTACCAGCGGTAGCGTGCGGCACCGATCCAGGTGTCGGAGGTGTAGGTGACACGCAGCATCGCGGTGTCGATGCCGAACTTCTCGATATCGCGGTCCGGGTCATGATCCCAGCGCGCGCGCACGGCGCCGCCGATGTCCAGGTTGTCGGTGACCGGTACGGCGATGGCGGTAGAGCTAAGGGCGAAGAGTGCGGGAAGCAGGAACGGCAGGTGGAGTCTGGCCACGTTGGAGGTGCCTCGGCTGATTTCTTGTCGTTATGGGAGTTGCCCGCGCCCGGTGCTCCCCGGTGCGTGAGCGCGGCCGAAACTAGCCCTTGGCCGAACCGCCACACAAACGACTAAATCGCAGTCAAAACCCGAGAAAAACGCATATTCCGAAGGCACTGCCATCGCTAGAATCAGCGAAAAAAGCCCGCGCCCCGAGCGTACTTCCGGATGGCCCCGCCATGCGTAATCTGCCGCCCTTGACCATGCTCCGCGTTTTCGAAGAAGTGGCCCGCCACCGCAGTTTCAATCGTGCGGCCGATGCACTGAACGTCACCCAGGGAGCGGTCAGCCGGCAGATCAAGCAACTGGAGGAATACCTCGGAATCAGCCTTTTCCTACGCACACCCCGTGGGCTGACCCTGACCGAAGCCGGTAGTGCCCTCGCTCCGCACCTGGGCGAAGCCTTCGACCAGATGGAACGCGCCCTGCAGGCCGTGCGCGTCCCCAACCTGCGCCAGCGCCTGCGCATCCTCGCACCACCGACCTGGGGTACCCGCTGGCTGTCGCCGCGCCTGCGCAGCTTCCTCAAGCGCTATCCGGACATCAGCCTGAGCGTCACCAACCAGCAGGGTGACGACAGCGCCGGCGAACTGGACTGCCGCATCCGTTTCGGCCTGGAACAGGCCACCCACTGCCACAGCGAGCTGCTGGTGATGGAGCGCCATATGGCCGTGGCGAGCCCGGAGCTGTTCGACGGTGAACAACCGCCGGAGCTGCATGACCACCCGCTGCTGCATATCCTGCACGAGGGCAAGCGCCTGCGGGTCTGGGAGAACTGGCTGGAGGCGGTCGGCCGCAGCGACGTCGATGCCGCCAGCGGGATCGAGTTCAGCACCCTGGACCAGGTCATCCACACGACCCTGGCCGGGGGCGGACTGGCAGTGATCGACCGGCAGATGATCGAAAGGGAACTGGCCAGCGGCAGCCTGCTGCCCATCACCCCGGTCGAGGTGATCGGCCCCTACGGCTACTGGCTGGATATCGCCAGCGACAAGCTGGGGCTGTCGAAGGTAGAGCGTTTCCAGCACTGGCTGAATGCGGAACGCAATCCATGACGAGGATTGTGCAGGCACAAAAAAACCAGGCCCTGACTCGCGGAAAACCAGGACCTGGCGCAAGGCAGAAGCGGGAGTAACGGAGCCCCTCGGCGAGTCTCAGCCACATGCCCCGATCGGCGTGCGCGGCCATTCTTGACGCGGTGGCTGGTTCCGGATTGCCGGAAGTTTCCTGGAGTCAGCCGCGACATTTCCTGTACTCCTATCCCCCCGCAGAATCGCCCGAAACTTCCCCTTAACCTCGGAAATCTGGCGCGCCAATGAGGCGCGCCTGCAATGGCTCTCATCTTCGAGGTACAGATCAATGAAACCAGCAACATCCTGGCTCGCCGGCGCCCTGCTCGCCCTTTCCCTCAGCGCTTGCGCAACAGTGGACGCCGGAAACGGCGGGCCGGGCGAGATGGAAATCCGCACCGGGCGCATCGAACAGATCACCCTCACACAGATGCAGACCAACCACGACAGCGGCGTCGGTGCTGTGATCGGCGGCGTAGGTGGTGCCGCCCTGGGCAGCCTGATCGGTCACGGCACAGGCCGGGATGTGGCGATGGTTGCCGGCGCACTCGGTGGGGCACTGGGCGGCAACTACGTGGAGAAGAAACGCTATGACCAGCCCAAGGAGGCCCAGCAGATCATCGTGCGCATGCGCAACGGCGTGCTGGTGTCGGTGACCCAGCCGGTCAACCCCAGCCTGGGTCAGGGCATGGCGGTGTTCATCGAGGGCAGCGGCAACGAAGCGCGTGTAGTTCCGCAGAGCTGATCCCCAGAAGCGCCTCTCATCCGAGAGGCGCTTCTGCAGGCGGACCTTCAGATGCTGGAGAGTCTCGACCTGTCGATCACCTCGTTGCGCAATACCTCGATGCAGCGGGGAGCACGAGTCGAAAGACGCACCATCACACCCTTTACCGGCGTCCGTGAAAGCGTCGTGTAGACGCCATCGACCCGCACCGCCAATCCCTCGCCCCGCAATGCTGCAAGGACTTCTTCATCGCTGACATCATCGCCACAGAAGATACGGATTTCCTCTCCGGGACGACGGGAAAGTGCCCATGTCATCGAACTAATTCCCCTTCAGCGCGACGGGTTTGAACAGCAGCGCAGCATCCGCTCCCACCTCGCCCCCCACGGAGAGATACAGCGTGTTGAACGCATTCAGCGATGCCAGGCGGCTGCTCACTTCCTGCAGTTGCCCATCGAAGAGTTTCTCCTCGGAAGTGGTCACATCCAGGTAGGTGGAATATCCGCCCTCGTACAAGCGACGCGCCTGCAGCGAGTACGTTTGCAACGCACTGACCTGCTGCTCGACCGCAGCCAACTGCGCCGCCGTCTCCCGTGTGCCCACCAGCGCATCGTTCACATCGGCCAACGCCGATTGCACCGTGCCCTTGTAGGCGAGTACCGACTGTTGGTACCCGGACTTCGCCTGGAGCACCTGCCCGGAGATGGCGCCGGCATCGAACACCGTCTGGTTCAGCCCCAGGGCAAGGTTCCAGACCTTCGACGCACTCTCGAACAACTGCCCACTCTCGCCCCGGCTGAAGCCGATCATCCCCGACAGGTTCAGGTCCGGCAGGTACAGCGCCTGCGCCGCGCCGACCATGGCGTTACTGGCGACGACGGCCTGCTCGGCCTGCAACAGATCCGGGCGTCGCGACAGCAAGGTGGCCGGCAGGACGTCTGGCACCTTCGGCGCGCGCAGGGAGGACAGGCGCTCATTGCGCACGATAGGGCCGGGGTTTCGGCCGAGCAGCACCGAAAGCGAGTTTTCCGCCGAGCTGATTTTCGCTCTCAAGGGCGGAATCGCCGCCTGGGTCGCCCAGTAGTCGTTCTGTGCCTGGCTGAGTTCGATCTGGCGGATCACTCCTCGGTCATAGCGCTTCTGGAAGATGTTCAGGGCGTCCTTGCGCGCCTGCGCCGTCTGCTCGGCGATGGCGAGTTGTTCGTCCAGTGCCAGCAGGTTGAGGTAGCCCTCGCTGATCGAGCTGGCGAGGCTCAGCGCCACGCCGCGCTGGGCGTACTGCGCAGCGAGCAGTTGCGCGCTCGCGGCCTCGCTCTGGCGACGCAGCTTGCCCCAGAGGTCGATCTCCCAGCTGGCGTTCAGGCCGGCTTGATACTGGTTACTCGTCCCGTCGAACCCGGCAAGCGGCGTGTCGACGAACTCGTCGCTCAGCGCACGCTTGGCTCCGACACCCACCCCCAACTGCGGGAACAGCCCCGCCCGTACCGTGCGCAATTGACCTCGGAACTGCTCAATGCGCGCAGAGGCACGTTGCAGGTCGAGATTGTTCGCCAGCCCCTCCTTGACCAGCGATGGCAAGGTGGAAGAACCGAACTGGTTCCACCACGGGCCATCGACCTGGGACTCGGTGGCGTTCAGGTGCGCCCTGTAGGTCGCCGGCATGGCGACCTCGGGGCGTTGATAGTCAGGGCCGATCATGCAGCCGGCAAGGGCTGAAACGGCCAACCCCAGCATGAGTTTTCTGGCAGTCATCAGTGCGCCTCCTGGGTAGTGTCGCCACTGGGCGTCGCAGACGCAGTCACGGAACCCTGGGATTTTTTTCGCCGTTCGCTGAGGCGTTCGACGATGCAGGAGAACAGCGGCACGAACACCAGCGCCAGGCTGGTAGCCGCGAGCATGCCGCCGATGATGCCGGTGCCGATGGAGTGCCGGGAATTTGCCCCCGCCCCGCTGGCGATGGCCAGCGGCACGGCGCCGAAGATGAAGGCCAGCGACGTCATGATGATCGGCCGCAGGCGCAGCTCCACCGCCTTGAGCACCGCGTCCAGCGGCGCCAGGCCGGACTGGCGCTGCAGGATGACGAACTCGACGATCAGGATCGCGTTCTTCGCCGCCAGCCCCACCAGGGTGACGAGGCCGATCTGGAAGTACACGTCGTTGGAGATGCCGCGCAGCCAGATCGCCACCAGCGCCCCGAAGATGCCGAAGGGCACCGCACTGAGCACAGTCAGCGGCAGCGACCAGGACTCGTACTGGGCCGCCAGGATGAGGAAGACCATGATGATGCCGAAGGCGAACACCAGCACCGTGGTGTTGCCCGCCTTGTTCTCCTCGAAGGCCTCGCCACTCCAGGCAAAGCTGTAGCCCGGCGGCAGTTCCTGCTGGGCAAGCTCCTGCATCGCCTTGATGGCGTCACCGGAGCTGTAGCCGGGGCCAGCGTTGCCGGCGATCTTCGCCGCGGGGAAGTTGTTGAAGCGCGTCACCAGACTCGGCCCGGAGGTGAACTCGGTCTTCACCAGGGCGGACAGCGGGATCATCTTGCCGTCCTTCTGCCGTACGTAGAGGTAGCCCAGGTCGGTCGGCGAACTGCGGTATTGCGCATCACCCTGCACGATTACCTGCCAGACCCGACTGCCCAGCACGTACTGGCTGATGTAGGCCGAGCCGAACTGGGTCTGCAGCGCGCCATACACATCGGCCATCGGCACGCCCAGCGTCTCCGCCTTGGCGTTGTCGACCGAAACGCGCATCTGTCGGGTCGAGGCCTGGAACGTACTGATCAGGCCGGACAGTTCCGGGCGCTTGGCGGCGGCGCCGATGAGTTTCCAGGTGGCAGCCTGGAGCTCCTTCGCATCGCCATTGCCGCGGTTCTCCACCCAGAACTCGAAACCGCCCTGGGTCCCCAGGCCGGGAATCGACGGCGGGTTGATGGGGATGATGCGGGCCTGGGGAATGGTCGCCAACTTGGGGTACAGGGCGCGGATGATGCCATCGGCCGACATCGCGTCGCCCTTGCGCTGCTCCGAAGGCTTCAGGTTGAGGAACACCGTGCCCATGTTCGTCTGGTTCTGGCCATCGATGAAGCTGTAGCCGGAAATCGCCGATGCGTCCTGCACCGCCGGGTGCTCGCGGAACATCGCCGCGACCTGCTCGGTCGTCGCCTCAGTGCGGTCCAGGCTCGCCGAGTCCGGCATCATCACGGCAACCAGCAGGTAGCCCTGGTCTTCTTCGGGCACGAAGCTGGTGGGAATCTTCGAGAACAGCGCGGCGATACCCAGCAGCATGACAGCGAACAGCGCCAGCGCCAGCACCATGCGCCGCACGACCAGGGAAACCAGGCCGACAAAGCCATGGGTCATCCTGTCGAAGGCCTGGTTGAACCACTCGAAGCCCCTCCAGCGCGCATGCTGGCCCGGCTTGAGGATCAGCGCGGCGAGCGCCGGCGACAACGACAGGGCGACGAAGCCGGAGATGATCACCGAGCAGGCGATGGTGAGGGCGAACTGGCGATACAGCAGGCCGGTGGTACCACTGACGAAGGCTACGGGAATGAACACCGCGCAGAGCACCAGCACGATCGCGATCACCGGGCCGGTCACCTCCTCCATCGCCTTCACAGTCGCGTCGTGGGCGCTCAGGTGGAACGACTCCATGTTCCGCTCGACGTTCTCCACCACCACGATGGCGTCGTCCACCACGATGCCGATGGCCAGGACCAGGGCGAATAGCGTCAGCAGGTTGATCGAGAAGCCCAGCGCCAGCAGTGCGCCGAAGGTGCCGATCACCGCGACGACCACTGCGACCACCGGAATCAGGGTGCTGCGCACGCTCTGCAGGAAGATGAAGACCACCATTACCACCAGGGCGATGGCGATCAGTAGCGTGACCACTACCTCATGGATCGAGGAGCGGACGAACTCGGTGGTATCCAGGGAGACGGCATAACCGATGCCCTGGGGGAAAGTGGTAGACATGTCCGCCAGCGCGGCGCGGACGTTCTTCGACACTTCCAGGGCGTTGGAGCCGGCCTGCTGGTAGACCGCGATCATGGTCGCCGTCTTGCCGTTGAGCGAAGAGCGCATGCTGTACTGGTTGAGGCCGATCTCGGCACTGGCCACGTCGCCCAGGCGAACGATGGCGGTGCCATTGGCGTCGGCGCGCAGGATGATCTGCTCGAACTCCTTGGCAGTCTTCATGCGCCCCGGCGTAACCAGCGGGTAGGTCAGTTCCATCATCCCCTGGGACGGGGCCTGGCCGATGTTGCCGGCACCGAACTGCTGGTTCTGCTGGCTGACCGCGTTCTGCACGTCGGTCGCGGTGATGCCCAGCTCCGCCATGCGGTCCGGCTTGAGCCAGATGCGCAACGCGAGGTCCGCGTCGCCCATGATCTGCGCCTGGTTGGCGCCCTGGATGCGCTTGATCGCGTCCAGCACGTAGAGGTTGGCGTAGTTGCCCACGTACTGCTGGTCGAAGCTGCCGTCCGGCGAGTAGATCGCCAGCAGCATGAGGAAGCTGGAGGAACGCTTCTGCACGTTCACGCCGTTCTGCTGCACGGACTGCGGAAGCTGCGCCAGCGCCTGGCTGACGCGGTTCTGCACCTGGACCTGGGCGATGTCCGGGTCGGTGCCGATGTCGAAGTACACGTTCAGGGTCATCTGCCCGGTGGGCGAGCTGACCGACTGCATGTACAGCATGTTGTCGACACCGTTGACCTGCGTTTCGATAGGCGCCGCCACGGTTGAAGCGATGGTCTGCGAATCGGCGCCTGGATAGGTCGCCGTCACGGTGATCTGGATGGGGGTGATGTCCGGGTACTGCGCCACCGGCAGGGCGAAGATGGAGACGCCGCCGGCGATGATGATGATCAGCGATAGCACCATCGCGAAGATGGGACGCTCGATACAGAAACGGGAAAGCATGACGGTCGCCTCACTCTGCCTTCGGGGTCACTGGGCCGAAACTGCCGGCCGGAGCGTCCCCGGTAATCTTCAGGGGGGCACCGGGCATGAGCTTTCCGGCGCCATCGACCACCACCCGCTCGCCGCCCTTGAGCCCCTTTTCGACCCGCCAGAACTCACCGGATGGCTCGGCCATCTGCACCGGGCGCTCCTCGGCCTTGTCGCCGTTGACCACGTAGACGAAGTCGCCCTTGGGTCCGTGCATGACAGCTCGTTGCGGAAGCTGAATGGCATTGGCGTAATTCGCCCCCCTCAGGGTGATGCGCACGAACTGACCAGGGCGCAACTCGCCCTTGGGATTGGCGAAGTCGGCGCGGACCATGAAGGTGCCGGTCTGCTGGTTGAAGGTGGAAGACGCAAAGCTCACCACGCCGGTCGCCGGGTAGCGCGAGCCGTCCGACATCTGCAGGTGCGCCTCGAGACGGCCGTCGGCCGGCAGCACCAGGCGGCCGCTTTCGCGCAGGTCGCGGATAGCGAGGAACTGCTCCTCGCTCACGCTCAGCACCACGCGCATCGGGTCCAGCGTGGACACCGAGGTCAGCAGGCTATTGCTGGCGTTGACGTAGGTCCCGTTGTTGACGTGGGCGTAGTCGCTGATGCCATCGACCGGGGAACGCACGTAGGTGTAGGAGAGGTTCAGCTCCTGCGTCCTGACCTGGGCCAGCGCCGCCTCCATGGAGGCCTCGGCGGACTTGGCCGTGCCGATGGCATCGTCGCGATCCTTCGGACTCAGCGCCTTTTCCGCCGCCAGCGGCAGCACGCGGTCCAGGTTGGCCTTGGCGCGTTCGTAGCTGGCCTTCTGCGCGGCGTACTGCGCCCTGGCCGAATCAAGCTGCGCCTGGAACGGCGCGTGGTCGATCTCGAAGAGCAGGTCACCGACCTTCACCAGACTGCCTTCGTTGTAGTTGCGCCTGAGCAGGAAGCCATCGACCCGGGCATGGATGTCCACCGCCTGTGGGCTCTGGGTCTGGCCGACGAAGGTCATGCTCGCCGGCAGGTTGGTCGGCTTCGCCACAGCGGTCGTGACAGCGACTGGAGCGGCCCCGGCGGGCGTTTTTTCCGCCCGGTCACAGGCAGTCAGGAATACGGTCGCGAGTAGTACTGCGCAGGGGCACAGAGGAGTCAGGCGCATAGTCAATCCACAGCGAATGCCCGAAGGCAAGGGAACAGGAAAAGGGAGTTCCCGCCACGGCGAGAACTCCGCGATGGCATCAGTTGGAGGACTTGGCCGGCGCCGCCGACTGGGCGACCGGGTGAGCAGTGACGATCTGCAGGGTGTCCTCGTAGGTCACCGTCAGCATCTGGCCGCTCTTCAGCTCGTTCATACGGCTGCGCAGCTTGACGTCATCGACCTGCACCACCTTGGTCGCGCCGTTCGGCCCTTCGAAGGTCAGCTCATGCTTTTTGAGATTGATACCGACGATCTTCAACTGGACGCGGGCCATGCGAAACGCGTCGCCACCGGGATGGGGGTTGGTTGGCGTGGCCATCGCCGCGCCATCGACTTCGAGGGCGCCGGGAGCCTGCGTCTGCACCTGGGTATCAAGGTCAAAGGCAGCGGAGTGGACGACCAGCGCGGCGATGTAATCGCCCGCCTTGAGGTGCCCCAGGTCCTGCGCGGCGTCGGTCAATTGCACGGTCAGCGGCTTGCCGGCCTCGTCCTCGACGACGATGCGGCGGTCCTTGGCATCGACGGAGATGACCTTGGTCACCACCTCATCGGACACCACCGCGGTGCCCAGCGGAATATCGGCGGCCATTACCGGGGCCGTGGCCGCCATGGCCAAAACAGCGATCAGTGGCAGAGTCTTGAGTATTTGCATGAGGAACCCTCCTTGGGCTCGTTTTCTGGTGAACGGAACAGCTAGGCGAAGTGGCTGCATCACTGGACGAGGGGCGCGGTATCACTGACCGCGGTGCGACTGTCGGGCGTCAGGCAGAAAGCGATGTACACCGCCTGCCGATCACAGCCGCGGCGCCGAGGGTGTATTCGGTGCGGTTGTTGGCATAGGCGAGCCGGGGGACCTTGCTCGACAGCACGGTGGCAGCGGCGTCCAGGCATTCGAGTTCGAACCGCGCACGGGACAGGGCGGTGCTGATCGCCGCGTTCTGGTTCTGCGCGATGAACTGCTGGTCGGTCATGCAGCCGCTCAGGGAAGCGGCGCAGACCAGCAAGGTAAAGGCGGGAAACAACGGCAGGCCATTGGCGAGGATGGCCGCAATGGAGGGGCGCAGGTGCATGGCGACTCCTTGCTGAAGAGTGATCGCCTGGGAAATTTGCACCGTTGAACGAGCGTACGGGGACGGCAATCCGAGGCAGGGACCGCTACCTTAATCGCCATCCGGAGCGCTGAAATCGGGGTGGAGACAGATACGGATGGTCCCCCTGTCAGTTGCGCCAAATTCCTACATGAGTGACACAGATATCCGAGGAACCGCCCTGCGAAATACCGTCCTAGAGCCTACAGACGAACGGGCGTACCGGTTTCCCGGTACGCCCGTTCGTTCAGCTCGCTGGGAGAAATCAGGCCAGTTGAGCGGCCTTTTCCGAAGCATCGGCCGTCGCCGGCTCTGGCTCGGCGCGGCAGGCGTTAGTCAGGGTCAGGTCCTTGGTCTCCGGTGCCCAGGCGATGGAGATGACCGCCCCCAGCAGCAGGATGCCGGCGAGGATCGCCATGGTCGGATTGAGGCCGATGCCCGCCACGCTGACCGGCAGCAGGAAGGTGCTCAGTGCCGAGCCCAGGCGGCTCGCCGCCGTGGCCAGACCGATACCGCCGGCGCGCACTTCAGTGGGGAAGCTTTCCGCCGGATAAACGCCGACCAGGTTGCTCACCGCCGACAGCACCAGGGTGAACAGGCCGAAGCACGCCACCATCAGCCAGGCCATGCTGCCCGGCAGCAACACCAGCAGGAACAGGGAAGCGGCGAGGATCAGGAAGGAGTTGATGAGGAAACCACGACGGCTGAACTTGATGGTGCACCAGATGCCCAGCAGGGCCCCGACCACCAGCAGCGCGTTGAGCATCATCTCGGTGCCGAAGCCTTCGGCGAGCCCCATCTTCTGCAGGATCGACGGCAGGAAGGTGTAGATGGCGAAGTACGGCATGACAATGCAGATGAAGAACAGGCAGTTGAAGGCCGTGCGCTTGCGGTACTCGCGGCTGAACAGCGCGCTGTAGCCGGCGTGCTTGCGGGTGATGACTTCTTCGTCGATCTCCACGTTGGCGCCCAGGTGCTTGCGCACGATGGCACGGGCTTCCTCGACGCGGCCCTTGTGGATCAGCCAGCGCGGCGACTCTGGCGTGCCGATACGGGCAATCAGGATCATCGCGGCGGGGATCGCCGAGGACGCCAGCATCCAGCGCCACGCGTCGTCGCCCAGTGGCAGCAACGCGGTGCCGACGAAGGTGGCGGCGACATAACCGAAGGTCCAGATCACGCTGAACGAGCCCAGCAGCACGCCACGGTGCTTGCGTGGAGAGAACTCGGCGAGCATGGCGTGGCCGACGCTGAAGTCGCCGCCCAGGCCGATGCCGATCAAGACCCGGCAGAGGAACAGCTGCATCGCGGTTTCGACGTAGAACTGCATTACCGAGGCGATGGTGATCAGCACGAAGCTGATGAGGAAGATTTTCTGCCGACCGAGGTGGTCGGAAACCCAGCCGAAGAACAGGCTGCCGAAGAACAGCCCGAGCAGCGCGGAGCTGCCGATCAGGCCCTGCCAGAACGGCGTCAGCGCCATCTGCGGGTTGATCAGGGTGAAGGCGATACCGATGAGACCGAGGATGTAGCCGTCGGTGAAGTGGGCGCCGAAGGTGAGCCCGGCGATCTTGATGTGGAACCTGCCGATGGGCAGGTCATCGATTTTGACTGGTTGACCCGACATGATCGTCTCCGACTTTTTGTTATTGGAAACACAGCGAGGTTGAGCCGCCGCGTCCCGGACGACGCGGCGGATGAGGCAGAACTCCTTGGCGAAGCGTCAGGCGGACAGACCGCCCATGAGCAGGTACTTGATCTCCACGTAATCCTCGATGCCGTACTTCGAACCTTCGCGGCCCAGGCCGGATTCCTTGATGCCGCCAAAGGGCGCCACCTCGGTGGAGATGATTCCTTCGTTGATGCCGACCATGCCGGCCTCCAGACCCTCGGCCATGCGCCAGACGCGACCGATGTCGCGGCTGTAGAAATAGGCGGAAAGTCCGTAGGGCGTATCGTTCGCCAGACTCAGGACTTCAGACTCGTCGCGGAATCGGAAACAGGCTGCTACAGGGCCGAAGGTTTCCTCACTGGCAATCAGCATTTTCGGACTCGCTTCGGCCAGCACAGTCGGCTCGAAGAAGGTGCCGCCCAACGCATGGCGACGGCCACCGCAGAGCAGCTTCGCGCCCTTCTCCAACGCATCGCCGACGTGCTGCTCGACCTTGGCCAGCGCGGCTTCGTTGATCAGCGGGCCCTGCTCGGTTTCGCCTTCCAGTGCATTGCCCACGCGCATGGCACGCACCGCTTCGGTGAGACGCGATACAAATGCGTCGTACACCCCGTCCTGGATGTAGAAGCGGTTCACGCACACGCAGGTCTGCCCGGTGTTGCGGAACTTCGAGGCCATTGCACCGCGCACGGCAGCCTCGATATCGGCATCGTCGAAGACGATGAAGGGCGCGTTGCCGCCCAGCTCCAGCGAGACCTTCTTCAGCGTCTCCGCCGCCTGGCGCATCAGCAGCTTGCCGGTGCGGGTCGAGCCGGTGAACGACAGTTTGCGCACCGAACCCGATGCCTGCAGCGCGCCACCGATGGCCGGGGCGTCGCCGGAAACGATGTTGAACACGCCCGGCGGAATGCCCGCCTCTTCCGCCAGCACCGCGAGGGCGAAGGCCGACAGCGGGGTTTCTTCCGAAGGCTTGAGGATCATCGTGCAGCCGGCGGCCAACGCCGGACCGACCTTGCGGGTAACCATCGCCAGCGGGAAGTTCCATGGGGTGATTGCCGCGACCACGCCGATGGCCTGCTTGATCACCACGATGCGCGCATCGCCCTTGTGCGAGGGGATCACGTCGCCATACACGCGCTTGGCTTCCTCGGCGAACCACTCGAGGAAGCTCGCCGCGTAGGCGACCTCGCCTTGGGCTTCGGCCAGCGGCTTGCCCTGCTCGCTGCTGAGCAGGCGCGCCAGGTCGTCCTGGCGCTGCAGCATCAGTTCGCCCCAGCGGCGGATGCGCGCGCTGCGCTCTTTGGCGGTGAGTGCGCGCCAGGCCGGCAGCGCTCGTTCAGCAGCGGCAATGACAGCGTTGGTCTCCTCGGCGCCGCCACGGGCGACTTCGACGATCAGCTCGCCAGTAGCCGGGTTGCGCACCGGGTAGGTTGCGCCGCCATTCACCCATTGGCCATCGATGTAGTGGCCGGTTTTCAGCAGCGCGCTCATGCCACCGCCTCCGTCAGCGAAAAGGCTTCGCGCATGGGGCGGGCGGCGCGCAGGATGCGCTTGCCGGCGGTGTAGTCGTTGATCACGTCGCAGGGCGTGTAGTTGCGTTCCAGCTCAAAGATTTCCTCGTCGTCCAGGCGGGTCTCCAGCGCGGCCAGGGCGCTGTCGAACTGCGCAGTGGTGTCGGCGCCGACCAGCATGCAATCCACGCCCGAATGCTGCAGGACCCAGGCCTGGGCGATCTGCGCGTTGGACACGCCGCGGCGCTGGGCAACGCGCTGTACGGAGTGGGCGATCTCGAAGGAGGCCTCGTCGGCGTACATCTGCTGAGTGAAGAAGTCGGTCTGGTTGCGCGTGGAGTTCGCGTCGCCGGTCAGCCGGCCGCGCGCCAGCGGGCTGAACACCGAGACGCCAAGGCCCTGGTCGCGGCAGAACGGGATCATCTCGCGCTCCTCCTCGCGGTAGGCGCAGTTGAGCTGCAGCTGCATGTTGATCGGCTTGACCCAGCCGTTGCGCTCGCAGGCCATGAGAATCTTCGCCAGCTGGCCGGTGAGCATGGTGGACACGCCGATGTAGCGGGCCTTGCCGGCGCGGACGATATCGTTCAGCGCGCCCATCACTTCTTCCACCGGGGTGTTCACGTCGTAGAAGTGCAGCATGTAGATGTCGACGTAATCCATGCCCATGCGCTTCAGCGAGGCATCGATGCCATCCATGATGTGCTTGCGCGAATGACCGCTGGCGTTGATGCCGGGGCGGGTGCCGTAGCCGACCTTGGTGGTGATCACCACGTCCTCGCGGCGCACCAGGCGCTTGAGGATGCGGCAGACCACTTCCTCGCCGACGCCGGCCGAGTAGAAGTCGGCCAGATCGATGAAGTTCACGCCGGCGTCCAGCGCGTGCTTGACGATCGGCTCGCTCCTGGCCTCATCGAAAATCCACGGTTTCCAGTCCGGGGTGCCCATGTTCATGGTGCCCAGGCACAGCTTGGAAACCTGCAGGCCGGAGTTGCCGAGACGGATGTATTGCATGCTGCTGACCTCAGGCCTTGGGGGTGTAGAAGGGGTTGGCGATGGCGTTGACCACGTCGGCCAGCTGCGCGCGTTCGGGCTTGCAGCTCAGCGCCGCGCGGATCGCAGTGCGGCAGGCGTTGTAATTGTTGCGGTAGACGGCATCCAGGTCGTCGCAGGCCGGATTGACCCAGTTGGCGGTGACGATGGCCCACTCGTCCTCGGCTTCCGGCGGCAGCGTGCCGTCCAGCAGCGCCTCGGTGACGGCCTTGGCGATGCCGGCCTGGGACGCGCCCCAGGTAGCGTTGGCGTGCAGGTCGCCGTTGATCTCCGCCTTGTTCACGTAAAGGGTCATCGGCTTGACCGGAATGTTCGGCTGCGCGATCACCATGAATGGGCAGTGCCCCTGGCTGGGCGAGGCGAGGCTGCTGGAGAAGGCCTGGCCGGCCGGTCCGCTGCGCGGGCCGAGCAGAATATTGATGTGCGCGGCGTTGACGCCGGGGCCTTCGAAACCTTCACCGATGTACAGGTCGAGCTTTTTCATGGGGTACCTCATGGAACCGTGGGGGTGTAAGAAAGCCCGGGCCTGCGTGCGCGGCCCGTGGCAAAAACGGCGCAGAGCGCCGGGAGAAAGTCGGTGTGGGATCAGGAATCGACGGGCGAGTCGGACGGATGCGCGAAGGCACCGGACAGGCCGGAACACGGAGGACGGATCGAGGGCAGGGAAAGCAGGGAAGTGATCATGTCGCGTCGCTCTTTGTTGTTGTCGATGAGCTGGTGCGACGATTTTTAGCACCAGGCCAAATCGGCCCGGTAACCATAAAAACTCAAGGAGTTATGAGTTCAAGTCATACCCGGATGCGGGCGAAAAACCAGGTCACATCCTGAGTTCTGCAGATAAAAAAACCGGCGCAGGGCATTGCCCTGCGCCGGCCTTCATCAACCGAACAGACTCAGTCTGACTGGATGCAGGCGACCCGGTAGAGGCCATCCTCGACTTCAACACCATGGGTATCGTGGGTGAAGCCCGGGAAACGCTGGTCGAAAGCCTCCAGCGCCTTCAGGTAACCCAGTAGCGGACCATCGGCGGGCCCGGCGTTCTCACCCGGCATTAGCAGCGGAATGCCCGGCGGATAAGGCACCACGCCAGTCGCCACGGTGCGGCCGCTCATTTCCTCCAGCGTCAGCCACTCGATACGGTTCTTCACCAGTTGCTCGTAGGCAGCGCTCGGGCTCAGCCGCGGCTCGGGCAGCAGCGAGAAGGCCTGCCCCATCAGCGCGGTGGTATCCAGCTCGGCCATCGCTTCGAACATTCGGTCGCAGAGGTCCTTCAGGCCCAGGTCGGCATAGCGCTGCGGCCAATCGGCCACCAGCTGCGGCAATGCACGGGGCAGCGGCAAGTTGGCGTCGTAGTCGCGCTTGAACCCCAGCAAGGCATTGACCAGCGTGCCCCACTTGCCTTTGGTGATGCCGATGGAAAAGAGGAACAGCAGGGTGAAGTCGGTGGTCTTCTCCACCACGATGCCTTGCTGCGCGAGGAAGGCGGTGAGTACCGCGGCGGGAATACCCACCGGCATCAGCCCACCGGTGGGCGAGATGCCCGGCGTCACCACCGAGACCTTGATCGGATCGAGCATGCAGTAGCCTTCCTCGATCTCGCCGAAGCCATGCCACTGCGCCCCGGGAGCCAGGGTCCAGCAGTGCGGGTCGCTGACCAGCAGGTCCTCGTCCGCCTCGAAGAAGGCCACCTTGCGGCCGGTGCGCGGGTCGCGCACTTCGTCAGGCTGCCAGGCGTCGAAGAACCAGTCGCCCTGCTCGGCGAAATCATTGTTCAGGCGCGCCAGCAGACGCCGGAAGGCCACCGCCTCGCGTATAGCGTCAGTGGTCAGCGCCACCCCGCCCTGCCCGTCCATCATCGCCGCCGAGACGTCGTTGGAGGCGATGATCGCGTACTGCGGCGAAGTGGACGCATGCATCATGTAGGACTCGTTGAAACGCGCGTGCTCCACCGGATTGCGCCCATCGCGCACATGGATGAAGGATGCCTGGGACAAGGCCGCCAGCAACTTGTGGGTGGACTGGGTGGCGAACACGGTGGGACGATCCGCGCCATGCTCGGCAGGGTCGCCGTGCATCGCGTGGCGTTGGCGGTAGAGCGGGTTGAAACGCGCATAACCGTACCAGGCTTCGTCGAAGTGCAGGCGGTCGACGCTTTGGCCGAGCAACTCCTCGACTCGTGCCACGTTGTAGCAGAGGCCGTCGTAGGTGGAGTTGGTAATGATGGCGTGGCGCGGTGTCGGATCGATACCCGGGTGGACGAGTGTGTTGTCGGCGATATGCCGTTTCACCGCCACGGCGGTCAGGTGCTCGGGCCGGATCGGTCCGATCAGCCCGAGGTGGTTGCGCGATGGCACCAGGTAGGTCGGGATCGCCCCCGACATGGTCATCGAATGCTCTGCCGACTTGTGGCAATTGCGATCGCACAACGCAATCTGGTCACGAGTGACGCTGGCCATCAGGATGACCCGGTTGGACATCGAAGAACCGTTGGTGACGTGATAGCTGCGATGGGAGCCGAATACCCGCGCGGCGTAGCGCTCGCTCTCGCCGATGGGGCCGCTGTGGTCGAGCAGGGAACCCAGATCGCCGACGGAGATCGACAGGTCCGAGCGCAGCAGCTCCTCGCCAAAGAAGTCGAAGAACGCGCGCCCGGCCGGCGACTTGAGGAATCCCGTTCCGCCGGTATGGCCCGGCGTATGCCAGGAATACTCGTAGACGCGGGAGAATTTCATCAGCGCCTTGAACATCGGCGGCAGCACCGCCTCGCGATAACGCTCGACGGCGGCGACGATGCGGCCGCCGATGAAATCGGTGGTGTCTTCCAGCAGCCAGATGAAGTCGTCCGACTGGCGCAGCGCCTGCAGCTCGATGGACGCCGCATCGCCACGCGAAGCCATGAGGAAAGCAGGCATCCGTGCATTACGTCGACGCAGTGTCTCCAGTACCGGCAATGCACCGCCAGGCAACTCCCAGTTCAGCAGCAGGCATTGCAGGGCCGGATTCGAATCGATAACGGCGCAGGCGTCCGCGGCCGTCGCAGCGAGCAGCACAGTCACACCGCGCCGCTCGAGGTCCTGGGCCAACGCTCGCACGGATCGACCCGCCGAGGTGACCTGATCCTGCGCCTCATGGACCATCAGGGCGACAACATCAAGGGTGTTCTTGGTAACGGATTCGGACATGAAAACTCCTCGAATCGGCTGGCAGCACTCGCGCTACCAGCCAGGCAGACGCCTGCCCCGCCTTCAGCGCCATCGGAGGAGGCGCGGGCAGGCGGGGAAATCAGTTGGGGGCTTGAGCGGGAACGGCGGGAGCGCTGGCGGCAGGCTGGAGTACCCGCGGGCGCAGATTGAGGTTGTCGTGTCGGCCGACCGAAACCCAGAACATCGCTGCCAACGCGATGATGGTCAGTGCCAGGGTGCCGAAGCGGATCCAGCCAGGAGAAACTCCGCCCGGATGGACGCCGGTCTCCTCGACAGTGCGCATGCTGTTGATCGACAGCTCGTAGAAGATGATCGTGGAGACCACGAAGATCAGCGACCAGCGCGTTTGTTCGCCGTCGGAGCCGACCATCGCCCAGAGGCTGTAGATCGCCGCAATGACGCCGACGAAGGTGTAGAAGCCGTACTGGCGGGCAGGCATCTTTCGGTAGCCCAGCACCTTGATGGCGACTGCCGAGTAGATGTACGGCAGCAGCGTCATGATCACCGCGATGGAGGCGATCTTGCCGAACTGCTCGCTGGCAGTCGGCGACATGGTCGCCAGCACCTGGATGCTCATGATCGCCGCGACAATGGCCAGGCCAGCCGAAGGTACGCCCTTGGCGTTGACCTTGGCGAATACCTTGCCGAACAGGCCGTCGTCTGCCGCAGCCTTGGCTGTCTGCCCGACCAGTAGCGTCCAGCCGGCCAACGAGCCCAGGCAGCCAATCGCCGCACAGAGCGCAACTATGTTCGCCGCGGTATCACCCAGCGCCAGGCGGGCTGCGTCGGCGAAAGGAGCACTGGAGGCCAGCAGCTCCTTGTTGGGAATCATGCCCATGATCGCGGTGGAGCTGAGCACATAGCAGACGGCTGCGATGAGTACGCCACCTACAGTGGCGATCGGTACGTTGCGCGCGGGGTCGCGTACCACACCTGCGGAAACCGAAGCGCTCTCCACGCCGATGAAGGCCCACAGCGTGTAGTTCAGGGTCGAGCCAACCGCTTCGAAGCCACTCTTGCCGGAGACGTTCCAACCCGCCTCGTAGATGTCGCCGCTGAACCAGAACCAGCCCAGCAGCGCCATGCCGATGATGGGGAACAGGGCAAAGACGGTGGTGAAGGATTGCAGCTTGCCGACCACCGACGGGCCGAGGATGTTGGCGTAGGTGAAGAACCAGATCACCGCGATCTGCGCCATGGCGGAGACCAGAGGGTCCTTCAGACTGGGGAAGAAGTGCGACAGGTAACCCAGGCCGGCCACCGCCAGGCCGACGTTGCCCACTACATTGGCCAGCCAGTAGATCAGGTTGCTCTGGTAACCCATGTAGTTGCCGAACGACTTCTTGGTGTAGGCGTAGGGGCCGCCCGCCACCGGATCGATCGCCGACAACTTGGCGAAGACCAGGGCCAGGGACACCGCGCCAACGATGGTGATGAACCACCCGTAGAGGGCGATCCCTCCCGTGGTGGCAAGATTGGCCGGAAGCATGAACACTCCCGAGCCCATCATGTTGCCGGCCACCATCAGCGTGGCCGCTACCACCCCGATCTTGTTGCTGTCGGCTTGTTCCATCGCGTGACTCCCTGAAAAAAGAAGTCACGATTCTTCTGCCGTCACCCAGGTCCTGAAATCGCTTGGCTTCCCATAGCGCGGGCCGAATTTTCCTTAACAATCCAACGGCGAAATCCGTCTATTCCGGGGATCCTGCGTGGTTTCCGCTTCAGAGCCCGATGCGCTCGAAGAAGCCCGGCCCTTCGACTTCCTTGCCACTGGCGGCGATGCTCACTGGCTCCTGGACCTGTCGCGTGGCGGGGATTTCCCGCGAGCCCAGCTCCCTGCCCACCAGTTGCAGCGGGCCGGCGCCCTGGCCGGCGGTGTGTTCGTACTTGGGCGGCGTGTGGGTCTCGTCGTAGCGCAGGTAGTAGACCTCGCCGGCGCGGGCTTCCAGGGTGAAGCCGGCGATCAGGGTGAAGTCCAGGCTGCCGCCGGCAAAGAAGGTCCAGAAGCTGCCCAGCAGCGGGCGACGCATCTGCAGCGGATAACTGCCGGGGGCGAAGCTCAGGGCGAAGTAGCCGTTGCTCGGCAGGCTGCCGATCAGCTCGTTGTTGATGAACAGGCCGGGCGCTTCCAGCTCTTCGTCGGACCACTGGTTCTGCGGCCGGTAGATGTACACCGTGGCCTGCTGCGAATCCGCAGGCAGTGCGCCGAACGGCGGCCCGTCCACCGCGCCGAAGAACGCACCGGGCGAGCTGCAACCAGCAAGCATCAGGAGAAAGGCGCACAGGGCCACTCGGAGCATGGAAAGTCCCTCTTATGGTTATCCCCGGAGCATAACCAGCGCTTCGCGCCTTGCCACCCGTCGAAAGTCCGGGTCTACGGCATCACAGTTACCGGCGCCCTCGCCCCCGCCTATCCCTTCCTGTTTGACACTGTTCCCAGGCAAGCGAAGTATTACCTGGTATTACCTTTTAGTAAGAGGTGTGAACATGGCCACTTCGGTCAAACTCGACGAGGAAATGCTCGCCCGAATCCGCGAACTGGCCGAGCTGCGCCAGCGCTCGCCGCACTGGATCATTCGCGAAGCCATCGGCCAGTACGTGGTGCGCGAAGAGCAGCGCGAAAAGCTGAAGAAGGACACCGAGCAGGCGTGGGAGGAGTTCCAGGCAACCGGTCAGCACGTCACCGCGGAGGCCGTGGAGAACTGGCTGAACAGCTGGGGCGCTGAGGACGAACAAGACACTCCGAAATGCGAGTGATCTACGCGCCTGCAGCACTGCGCGACCTCGAACGTCTGCGGCGTTTCCTGCGGGAAACCAACCCTGCCGCCGCACGCCGCGCCGGCCGGATCATCATCGAAGCCACCCAGGCCCTCGCCGCCTACCCGCAGATGGGCCGGCTGATCGATGATCTGCCGGTGGCCTTTCGCGAATGGCCGATCGATTTCGGCGACAGCGGTTACCTCGCCCGCTACCGCATCGACGGTGAAACCCTGGTGATCCTCGCCATCCGCCACCAGCGCGAAGCCGGCTACTGAACCCGTATCAACTCAGGTCCTTGAGCCAGAACATCATCGACTTGGCGGTCTCCTGTTGCTCGCCGATATCGCGCCAGTGGTATTCGGTCTGCAGAGAGGGTTGCGGAGTGAAGCCGCGCTGCAGCCAGAAGGCGTCCGGCGAGCGGTAGCTGGCAGGGCGCGCGCGATGCTCCGGCGGCCGCCGAAGGGCGCAGAAGGCACACCAGTCGAAGCGATCCAGGCCCCGCGCAAAGCGCTCGCGTTCCTCGAAGAAGCGCCGGTCGAGATCGGCGCTGCGGTACTCCGGCAGAACTACCGACTCGCCAAAATAGAAGATTCGTTCCGGGTTCCAGCCCTGCACCAGGAACGGCTGCTGCAAAGCCTCGGATTCGTCCAGCAACGGCAGCCCGGTCGAGGCGCCCACTACCCTGCCCTCATCGATCACCAGCACGCACAGGCTCCAGGCTGAACGTACGTGGCTGTCGAGGTATCCGGCTTCGAATTCCGGGCTGCCGTCGAAGAGGTACGGATACTCGCGGAACACAGTGATGCGCAGTCGCGCCAGATCATCGATGAACGGGCGGAGGGCATCACCGCTGAGCAGACGGATATCCAGGGGCATGGCGGGAGTCCGCAGGTGCCGCCGCCGGCAAGGTGGCAGCAATGTTGAAACCTAGCATGGGCCGTGAAGCCAGCCGAAGTTCCAACCACGACAGAAGCGTATCCCTGCGCGTCAGCCTTCAAGGCAGTCCGCGGGCGTGGCCGACGGACACGCCTCAGGACTCCGTCGCCACCCGTCGCCGCGCGGCTGGCGGTGCGGGCGGCGTGGGCAGCAGGTGACGCACCAGCCATTTGCGCACCGGCACCACGCAGCGCTCCTGCACCAGCACGCAGCTGGTGACCATGAACAACAGGAACAACGGGTAGAGCCACAGCGACAGCTGCTGGTGGGTCGCCGACTCGACGCAGAAGGCCCAGTCTGCCAGGCAGTCGCCCGGTGCGCGGATCAGCTTCTCGGTGCGCGAGAACAGGGTGAACAACGGCACATGCAGGGCGAACAGCGACAGCGACGCCGCCCCCAGACGTGGCGACCAGTGGCGGATCAGGCTGCTCTGTGGGTCGCGCGGCAAGGCGCTCATGTACACCAGCACCAGCTGCGCCGGCAGCAGCAGGCCGTTGTGCAGCAGGAAGTACCAGTACTTGGCGCCGTGGGTGTAGAGGTAATCGGCAACGAGGAAGTTGGCCAGCACGAAGGTGCCCATCGCCACCAGCATCCCGTGCCCCGGCAGGCGGCCAGCGTCCTTGTACTCGCGGAACAGCCCGTAGGCGAGGATGCCGCTGAGGAACTCCGGCAGACGCAGCAGCGGGTTGCGGTGCAGCAGGCCGGTCCAGGGCATGCCGTACTGCTCGCTGGCGACCACCAGGATCGGCGGAATCAGGTAGAGCACCCACAGCACCAGCAGCCAGCGCCACTTGTTCTGCAGGCACGCCAGGCGCGGTGCGACAAAGGGGAAGCAGAGGTAGAAGAAGAACAGCGTCGACAGCGACCAGAGAGGCGCGTTGAAGGTCAGGTAGTACGGGTTCCAGGCCTGCATCATGGTGAGCTGGAGGATGCTGTTGAACAGCAGTTCGCGGTCGCTCATCCAGTGGTGGAACAGCTCCGGCTGCAGCCGGCCGATGGCCTCGTTGGTGTCGTAGATGACGAAGCGCGGCGTCGCCTGGTCGAGGTCCGGGCCGATGCCCAGCCCGCTTACCACCAGCAACACGACGATGGTCAGCAGGATCGAGAAGATGTGCAGCGGGTAGAGGTTGGACAGGCGCTTGGTGAAGAAGCTGCGCGGGCTCTCGCGCAACTGCCCATCGGTGACGTAGACGTGGCAGAGCAGGAAGCCGGAGAGCACGAAGAAGGTGCTGGTGGCGAAGAAGCCCAGCGCGGTGAGGTCATCGAGGCCCGCGAACTTCTGCTCCGCCGGGTAGCTGTGCAGCGTGTGGTAGATCACCACGTAAAGGCCCATCAGGAAGCGCAGCCATTCCAGCCCGATGAATCGCTCCTTTTTTTGTATGTTCTCCACGCTTCTCTCCTTCCGAATAGGCGAACGACAGCTGGACGAACCACTTCAACATCATCGGCGACGGTCGAGGAAGTTCACCATCAGTCGGTCCAGCGAGCCCCACAGGCGCTCGCGCAGGCGCTTCCACCAGGGGCGCGCGCGCCAGAAAGTCAGGTCGATCTCGCGGCTCTGTGCAAAGTCGGCGGCCAGGCAGTCGGCAACCGCCGCGGTGAATTGCGGATCGAACGCTTCTACATTGGCCTCCAGATTGAACCGAAGGTTCCAATGATCGAAGTTGCACGAGCCGACGCTGACCCAGTCATCGACCAGTACCATCTTCAGATGAAGGAAACGCGGCTGGTATTCGAAGATCTTCACCCCGGCGCGCAGCAGGCTCGGGTAATAGCGCTGGCCCGCGTAGCGCACGGGCGCATGGTCGGTGAGGCGCCCGGTGAGCAGCAGACGCACGTCGACGCCGCGCTGAGCCGCCTTGCGCAGGGCGCGGCGGACCTTCCAGGTCGGCAGGAAATACGGCGTCGCCAGCCACACACGCTGGTGCGCGCCGCGCAGCGAACGCACCAGCGCCTGGAGAATGTCGCGGTGCTGGCCGGCGTCGGCATAGGCGACCCGCGCCAGTCCTTCGCCGTAGTTGGGGATCGGCGGCAGGCGGGTCAGCAGGACTTCCTCGCGGGGCTTCCAGGCGCGCACGCCGAGACAGGCATTCCACTGCCGCTCGAACAGGCGCTGCCAGTCGGCGACGATCTGGCCGGTCATCTCCACCATCACTTCGTGCCAGTCGCTGCGATTCTCCCGCGCGGACCAGAACTCGTCGGTGGCACCGGTGCCGCCGACATAGGCGATGCGCTCGTCCACCAGCAGCAACTTGCGGTGATCGCGGTACAGGTTGCGGATGCCGGCCTTCCAGTTCAGCGGGTTGTACTGGCGCAGTTCACCGCCGGCCTCCAGCAACTGCCGCGTCCAGGCGCTGGAGAGCTTGAGGCTGCCGAAGGCGTCGAACAGGCAACGTACCTTCACACCGCGCGAGCGCGCCGCCAGCAGGCGGTCCAGCAACGCTTCGGCGCAGCTGCCGCTTTCTACCAGGTACAGCTCCAGTTCGATCTGCCGTTCGGCACTGTCGATGGCGGCGAACATGCGCGGGAAGAAGCGCTCGCCATCGCAGAGCAGGGCGAAACGGTTGCCCGTCCGCCAGGGGAAGATCGGGCCGCTCACCGCGAGGCGAAGATCAGCACGGCGCCCACCGGCACCGACAGGCCGATGCTCTTGAGCCCGGCCAGTTTGCGCAGCTGCGCCACGCCTGGTGCGAGGCCGAAGTCAGCGGCGTTGATTACCAGCGGCGAGAGCGTCACCACCTGGAAGCGATGCTCGTCCAGGCGGGTGATCAGCACATCGGTGCGGTAGTCCTTCGCCTGGCCGTTCAGCTCCAGGCGCAGCGGCAGGCGCGTTTCCAGCTGCACACCATTGGCGAGATCGGTGATGGGGCGCAGGTCGATGGTCGAGGTGATGCGCGCCTCGGGGAATTTCTCGGTATCGAACAGCTTGTCGCGCACACGTTCGTCGCGCAGCGGGATGCCGGTGCTCAGCGAGTCCATCTCGATGCGCAGCTCCACCTGGCCCTGCTGCTCCACCTTGCCGTGCATCACCAGGAAGCGGTTCACCTCGGCGATATCGGCGTTCTTGGTGGTGACGAAGGTCAGCCGCGAGGACTCGTAGTCGAGGTACCAGGCAGCCTGGGCGGAAGCGGCGAAGCAGGCCGCGAAGAGGAAGGCGAACAGCGAGCGCATGAAATCCCTTACATGGAAAACGGATGGATCAACGGCCAACGATAGCGGCCCGCCGTCGCCTTGCAAACCGGCCGACCGGCGAGCCCATTGGGCAGGCGTGGGCGCCAATGGTTCAGTCGGCCAGCAACGCGGGAATCCCGGCCACCAGCGCATCGATGGCGCAACGGATCTTCGACGGCATGTAGCGGGTCTTCGGCCACACCGCATGGATCTCCAGCGGCGGCAGGTTGCAGCGCCCCGTAACCGTCACCAACTCGCCGAGCTTCACGTGCCGCGCCAGCAGCCAGGACGGCAGACGCGCCAGGCCGAAGCCGGCCACGGCGGCAGCAGTGATGGCTTGCAGGTCGTCCATGCTCAGCTGCGGGTCGATGTCGATACGTTTCGCCTGGCCGTCGTCCTCGCGCAGGTCCCAGGGCGAGGTGACACCGGCAACCGAATAGCTGATGGCCGCGTGGCCGGCGAGATCGTCCAGCGCCTCGGGCCTGCCGTGTTCGGCGATATACGAGGGCGCCGCGCCGATGCTGGTGTATTGCACGCCCAGCTTGCGCGCGGCGAGGGTGGCGCTGTCATTCAGCGGGCCGATGCGCACGGCGAGATCGAAGCCCTCTTCCACCAGGTCGACGCGGCGGTCGGTGAACGACAGGTCGATCTTCAGCGACGGATACTGCCGCGCCAGCGCCAGCATCAGCGGTACCACGCAGAGGTGGCCGAAGGAGATCGGCACGCTGACCCGCAAGCGCCCACGCGGCTCCATCCGCCCGCCTTCCAGCGCGGTGTGCGCGGCGTCCAGCTCGGCCAACGCGCGCACGCAGCTGTCGTAGAACACCTGGCCGTCGTCGGTGAGGTTCTGGCTGCGCGTGGTGCGTTGCAGCAGGCGCACGCCCAGGCGTGCCTCCAGCCGGGCGATGGCCTTGCCCACCGCCGAACGCGTGAGGTTCAGGCGCTCCGCCGCGAGGGCGAAGCTGCCGGCATCGACCACCTGGACGAAGGTGGCGATGCCATCGAGTCGGTCATCCATCGCGCGCCCCTTTGAATCCTGAAAAGACCCAATGATGGGACCAAATGGAGCCAATGGGGAACCCTGTTCTTTTCGACAATAGCGGCTCGTACTCCGGAGCCCACTCCCATGACTGCCCACCACAACCCCAGAAACCTCATCGCCCTGGCGGCGGTGTGCCTGTCCTCGATGATGTTCGGCCTGGAAATCTCCAGCGTGCCGGCCAGCCTGCCGGCCCTGGAGCGCGTGCTGCACGGCGACTTCCAGGACCTGCAATGGGTAATGAATGCCTACACCATCGCCGTCACCAGCGTCCTGATGGCCGCCGGCACCCTGGCCGACCGCTTCGGCCGCAAGCGCCTGTTCGTCATCAGTCTGGCACTGTTCGGCCTCACCTCGCTGCTCTGCGGGCTGGCGGGCGACATGCCGACCATGATCGCCGGGCGCTTCCTGCAGGGCGCCGCCGGCGGGGTCATGCTGATCTGTCAGGTGGCCGTGCTGACCAGCCAGTTCAGCGACCCGGCCGAGCGCGTGCGTGCCTTCGCCGCCTGGGGCGTGGTGTTCGGCATCGGCCTGGGCTTCGGGCCGATCGTCGGCAGCGCCATCGTCGCCCTGGCCAGCTGGCAATGGGTGTTCCTGGTGCACGGGCCACTCGCCCTGCTCACCCTGGCGCTGGCGCAGTACGGCGCGGTGGAATCGCGCGATCCGGACGCCGAGCGGCTGGATATCGGCGGCATGCTCACGCTGTCGCTGGCGGTGCTGGGCATGGTGTTCTACATCACCCAGGGCGCGGACATGGGCTTCGCCAGCCCGGCCGCGCTGGCGATCCTGCTGCTCAGCTTCGCCTGCCTGATCGCCTTCGTCCTGATCGAGCGCCGCGTCGCCCACCCCATGTTCGACTTCTCGGTACTGCGCATCCGCGCCTTCTCCGGCGCGATGTTCGCCTCGGCAGGGATGAACGTGAGCTTCTGGCCGCTGATGATCTACCTGCCGGTCTACTACCACGGCGTACTCGGCTACGACGACGTGAAGGCCGGCTGGTCGCTGCTCGCCTACACCCTGCCGACGCTGGTGGTGCCGCCGATCGCCGAGCGTCTGGCGCATCGCTTCCAGCCGGGCTGGGTGATCCCCGGCGGCATGTTCGTGATCGGCGCCGGCTTCTTCCTGATGCTCTGGGGCAGCGCCGTGGACCACGCCAGCTGGCTGACCCTGCTGCCCGGCTGCGTGCTGGCCGGCATCGGCCTGGGGCTGACCAACACCACGGTGACCAACACCTCCACCGCCGCCGTACCCGCCACCCGCGCCGGCATGGCCTCGGGCATCGACATGAGCGCACGGATGATTTCCCTGGCGATCAATATCGCGGTGATGGGGCTGATCCTGCTCTCCGGCGTCGCGGCCGCGCTTCATGGCGTAGAGAGTGGCGAGAAGCTGCAACTGGCGGCCAGCATCGCCAGCGGCCGGATGGGTGCGGACGATCCGGAGCGCGCCCGTGCGGCACTGGTGCAGGGATTCGGCTGGGTGCTCGGCTACGGCGGGATCGCTGCCTGGTTGTTCGCGACGGGGAGTTTCCTGACCTTCGGCGCGCATCGGGCGGCGCGGCCTAGACTGGAGGCTGTCCAATCCTGAATGAGAGGAGAGTCGCCATGAAAACCTTCCTGCTGCTCACCTTCGTGATCATCGGCGCTTCCAGTTGCAGTGTGGGCTCGGGGTTTCGCTTCCAGACCGATGTGCCGGCGATTGCGGTGCGGGCTTGAGGCCGGCTGTTTTTTGCGGTTGATGCTGTGCCCTGCGGTTCGCGAGCAAGGGCTAGGCGCCCCCCTCGGTCCTACGAAGAGCCATACATCTCGGCATGGCTCTGGTTCTGGCTCTGGTTCTGGTTCTTGAAGACTTCCAGATAAACCTCAGCGCACTCCGAACGCCCCGTTCAGGAGGCCTCGTTGAAGCGGAGTTTCAGGGGTTGAGCGACATGGATGTCGCGAGAGCCGCGATGGGCCAGGGATGGCCCTTCGCGGCGGGCCCCTGAAACTTCGATTCAACGAGGGAATTTTTCGCCCCAAGCGAAAAACCGGATGTCCGGGGCAAGACCTTTGCCTTCTTTGGGTCGTTTGCCAAAGAAGGTCGCCCGAGGGGGCGAAACCCAATACATCCGCACACGCCGACGCGGCGCTGGAATACCCAAGCCAACGCAGCAGACCTGAAACACCAGGAGCAAAAGAAAGCGCCGGCCCTGCCGGCGGATCGCGGGCATGGCCCGCTCCTACAGGGTCATTGTGCGCGTGTCACGGCGCCTGCTTGATCACCTGGCTGAACCCCAGCACCGCAAACACCGGCACCTCAGGGGTAATCGAAGGGACGTTGGCGACTTCCTTGAGCGGCTCCAGCTTCTCTTCCAGGTCGAAGTCGATCAGCTTGAGCACCAGTGGCTCCATGGTCGTCACTTCGATGCGGCTCTCGCTGGGGCGGCTGACCAGCACCTCGGACTTGAGCCGGCGCTGCTGGCCGTGCAGGTCGAGGTTGAAGTCGATGGTTTCCTGGCGCGACTGGCCGACCTGCAGGTCCTCGTAACGGCTGAGGTCCAGCTGGCTGCTGATGATCGCCTCGGGGAAGCGCTCGATCTCGAAGAAGGCATTGCGCATGCGCTCGTCGCGCAGCGCCAGGCCGCTGTCGATGGACTCCAGCGGCACAACCACGCGCACCGCGCCCTTGTCGTCGATCTGCCCGGAGAGGCGGTCAAAGCGCTGCACCTCCGCCATCTTGCCGCGCTTGACCGAGACGAAGCTGATCCGCGAGGTGTCGCCGTCCAGTTGCCATTCGGCCAGGGCAAAGGGGCTCGTCAGCACGAGCAACGCACACACCGCTCCTGTTACAAAAGAATGCATTGATCCTCCGAAGCGGGTCGCCCCGCTCCGTGGAACGCGCCCGTCAGTGGCTGCCCGATTCGGGCAAATCGTCCGCCTGGGGCGTCAGCTGGCATCCCTCGCGCGCACTGAGCCAGGCGGCTGTCTGCGTACTGCCCAGGCCACGGGCGGTCACCCGCTTGCGCGCTTCGTCGTCGAGGAAGGCGCTGGTCGGCACGTACTGCTTGGTATAGGCCTGACAATAGTCCGCCGAGTTCCCCATAACGTAGCGGCAGGAGCAGTACTCCTTAGCGGTGTACGCGCCGATGATGCCGGGGAAGGCGGCGAGGTGGACGCGGTTCTGCCAGGCCGTGGTCACCAGCGCGAGCAGCAGCAGGACCAGAGCGGTGAGGATCGGATGGCGGCGGATCATGGCTGCACCTCCCCATGGGCGAAGGCCGCCTGGGCAAGCTTGAGGAAGGTGTCGTGCTGGTAGCTGCCGTCACGGTCGTCGGCGTAGCGGACGATCACCAGCTTCTGTTCGGGGATCACGTACAGCGCCTGGCCCCAGTGGCCGAGGGCGGCGAAGGTGTCCTCGGGCGCATCCGGCCAGGGCGCGGGCGCACCGGCCACCGGGCGGTTGAGCCACCACTGGCCGCCAGGCACCGCCTCATTGGGCTTCTTGGGATCGGGCTGGTACTCGGGGAACGGCGCGAGGACGAACTTCAGCCAGTCCTGCGGCAGCAACTGACGATCCTTCCAGCGTCCGTCACGTTCCATCAGCAGGCCGATGCGCGCGAGGTCGCGGGCGGTCATGTAAGCGTAGGAGGAGCCGACGAAGGTGCCGCTGGCGTCACGCTCCCAGACGGCGGACTGGATGCCCAGCGGCTCGAACAGCGCGGTCCAGGGGTAGTTGGCGTAGTCCTTGCCGACCATCTGCTTGAGCGTGGCGGAGAGCACGTTGCTGTCGCCGCTGGAGTAGCGGAAGCGCTTGCCCGGCTCGGCGTCGGCGGGGAAGCCGGCGGTGAATTTCGCCATGTCGTCGCGGCCACGGGTGTAGAGCATCGCCACCACCGAGGAGCGCACCGGCGCGTACTCGTACTCTTCCTGCCAGGCCAGGCCCGAAGCCCAGTGCAGCAGGTCGCGCATCTTGATGTCGGGGTGATCGGCGAAGGCCGGGTAATGCTTGGCGACCGGGTCGTCGAGCTGGAACTTGCCCTCGCCGAAGGCCACGCCGAGGACGCTGGCCATCACGCTTTTGCTCATCGACCAGGCCAGATGCGGTGTCTCGGCGCGGGTCGGGCCGGCGTAGCGCTCGTAGATCAGCTGGCCATCGCGGATCACCACCACGGCGTCGGTGCGCACGCCCTTGCGGGTGCCGTCGTCGCGGGTGGGGAAGGCGTAGTTCTCGAACTCCTGCACGGCGGCGCCGCTGGGCGTGGCGCCGTGGGGCCAGTCGGCCTCGGGCCAGGTTTCGCTACCGTGGGCGTGGCTGCTCAGCAGGCAGGTGGCCAGCGCCAGCGCGCGCAGCGCTGGGCGGAAGGGGGCAAAGGGCATCGGCGGGCCTCTTGTTATCAGGTCGGCCCGCACCCTAGCACGGTGAAGATGACGGATTAAGCGCCGATCGTGCCGTAATCAAGGACGATTGGCGCAATCGGTCAGCGCCGTACTTGTTAACAAGAGCGTGTCAGCGAGGAATCTGGTAGTCGTCCGGCCCCATGAGGTCCATGCCGCATTGCAGATCGGCGATCCAGTCGAGGAATGCCGTGATCATCGGTTTGCCCACGAAGGGCCGGCCGTGTTGCGGAACGATCATCTCGATGTCCAGGCCGCGAACCATGTTGGCCCACAGCCGACCAACCTTGTTCGAGGCCATGTAGCGGCGGTGGAAGCCTTCCATGTGCGGTACGTGGGCGGCGAAGTCCTGCACCGGGCTGGCGTCGTCCACCAGGGAGGCGCCCATGTCGCCGGAGAAGAGGATCTTGCTGATCGGGTCGTAGACCTGGAAGTTGCCCACCGAGTGGAGGAAGTGCGCGGGGATCATCTTCAGCTGGCAGCGGCCCAGCTGCACCGATTCACCACGGTCCGGCAGCGGGATGACGCGATCATAGGTGGAGATGCCGTGGCTGACCGCCAGGTAGCTGGCCGTGAGGTGCGGCAGGAAGCGCGCCCAGAGCTTTGAGCAGATGACCTTGGCGCGGGTGTGCAGCAGCCATTTGTCCAGCGCGGCGATGATGTCCGGGTCCTGGTGCGAGGCGAAGATGTAGTCCAGGTCCTGCAGCGGGAACAACTTGGAGAGTTCCAGCGACAACGGGGTGTAGGTCAGGTCGCCGCCCGGATCGAGCAACAGGCGCTTGTCGTGGTCGACGATGAGGAACTGGTTGGATTGCACACCGTCGCCGCTGACCAGATCGTCGAAACACAGGCATTGGTGCTTACCGTCATCGAACAGCACGATGGGTTCGCGTCGCATGAGGGGATTTCCTAAAGCAGTGGGAGGGAAAACAGTGGGTAGCCCTGCGGAAATTTCTAGGTATCTCAGAAACTTCTGTAAGGCTAACGTCCCCTCCCCGAGCCCTCACTGACGTGGGTCAAGGCCTATTGCCACCCTCGCTTTCTCCAGGCGTTTGGCCCGTGCAGAGCCGGCAATGGCGAGTACTCCCTTGTCCCGCTTCCACACCGCCGCCAGCTCCGCAGCGCCGGTGGCGAATGCGGCATCCAGTGCCGCGGCGAGGCTTTCGAACTGGCTGAACACGCCGGCCAGCAGCAGGTGGGTTTCCGGCTGCGAAGCGGGCTGCCGGCTGACTTCGGCGCAACCGGCGAGCACGCCGGTGAGGCGCAGGCTCAGCTCAGCCGGCCACTGGTGCTCCACGGCCAGGCCATAGAGCCAGGCGCAGACTGCTGCCAGCACATGGGTGTCTTCCAGGGTGCGGAAAGGTTTGCTATAGGCCTCCCAGCCATCACCGGGCAGGCGCTCGCAATGGGCGCCGTCGAGCAGCAAGCGAGCGTGGGGGATGTCCGGCATCAGCGGCAGGGCCGGCAGAGCTTCGAGCTTCGCGCCGGGGGCGCCGGCCTGCACCACGGTCATGGCGATGCGCGGCGGCTCGCCCTCCTCCTCGTCACGCGCGGCGACCAGCCACCAGGCGGCGCTGTCGGCGGCGGTGGCGAAGTCCTTGCGACCATGCAGCACCAGGCCTTCGAGACGGGTCTGCAGGTCGGCGGGGCGCACGCTCTTCTTCTCGGTCACGCATAGGGCGCCGAGGCTGCGCGGGGCAGCCGGCCAGAGTGCGCGCAGCGCTGCCTGGTAGCCGGCGAGGAAGGCCAGCCCCGGCGAGGTCGCCAGACGGCCGCCGAGCACTGCCAGTTCGAAGCTGCCGGCGCACTCTGCGCGGGTGAGCAATTCGGCGTACCAGTCGTCCAGGGTCAGGCCGGGCGGTAACCGGTCCTGCGGGCCGAGCAGGCATTTCCAAGGCATCGCGGCGCTCCTTCCTTCGAGGTCGTTGTTCTTGTCATACAAGCATCACCGCACCGTCATGGGCGTGACACCGGTCATTCCTAGCCTGAGCTTGCACAACAAAGCCGACCGGCCGCAACCCGCATGGCCGGTTCACGGAGGCACTCGCATGAGTCAGATCGCCCTCTCCTGTGACACCCCGGCAGAACGCCGTCTCAAGGCCGTGCGTCTGCGCGGCGCCCGCGCCCTGCGCGAAGCCCAGGCCCTGCGTTACCGCGTGTTCAGCAGCGAATTCGATGCCCAGCTCAAGGGCGCGGACCTGGGCCTGGACATGGACGACTACGACCGCCACTGCGCCCACATCGGCGTGCGCGACCTCAACACCGGCGCGCTGGTGGCCACCACCCGCCTGCTCGACCACCGCGCCGCGCAACGCCTGGGCCGCTTCTACAGCGAAGAGGAATTCGCCCTCGACGGCCTGGACAACCTGCAGGGCCCGGTGCTGGAAATCGGCCGCACCTGCGTCGACCCGGACTACCGCAACGGTGGCACCATCGCCGTGCTCTGGAGCGAACTGGCCGAAGTGCTCAACGAAGGCGGCTACCGCTACCTGATGGGCTGCGCCAGCATCCCCATGCGCGACGGCGGCATCCAGGCCCGCGCGGTGATGCAGCGCCTGCGCGACCGCTACCTGTGCCAGCAGAACCTGCGCGCCGAGCCGAAGACCCCGCTGCCACCGATGGACGTGCCGGACAACCTCACCGCCGAACTGCCGCCGCTACTCAAGGCTTACATGCGCCTGGGCGCGAAGATCTGCGGCGAGCCCTGCTGGGACCCGGACTTCGGCGTTGCCGACGTGTTCATCCTGCTCAAGCGCGACGAGCTCTGCCCGCGCTACGCCCGCCACTTCAAGGCCGCGGTCTGATGCGCAGCCTGCGCGCCTGGCTGCGCGTCGCCCGCCTGCTGTCACTGCTGTTGGTGGGTCTCACGCTGGCCAGCTTCGTCAGCCTGCTGGAGCGCCTGCCCGGCGACCGGATGCCCCTGCGCCAGCGCCTGACGCGCTGGTTCCTGGCGCGCCTGTCCGCCGCCCTGCCCTTCGAACTGCAGGTACACGGCGAGTTGCCCGCGCAGCCGATGCTGTGGGTTTCCAACCATGTGTCGTGGGTCGATATTCCGCTGCTGGGCGGGCTGCTGCCGCTGACCTTCCTGTCCAAGGCCGAAGTGCGCCAGTGGCCGCTGGCCGGCTGGCTGGCGGAGAAAGCCGGCACGCTGTTCATTCGCCGTGGCTCCGGCGATGCGCGGATGATCAACGCGCAGCTGGCCACGCACCTGGCGCGCGGCCGTTCGCTGCTGGTCTTCCCCGAAGGCACCACCACCGACGGCACGGGCCTGCGCACCTTCCACGGCCGCCTGATGGCCAGCGCCATCGAAGCCAGCGTGCCGGTGCAACCGGTGGCGCTGCGCTACCGCCGCAACGGCCAGGCGTGCGAGCTGGCGCCATTCATCGGTGACGACGATCTGGTCAGTCACCTGAAGCGCCTGTTCGACAATGATCGGGGGGTGGTGGAAGTCCACCTGCTGCCGGCGCTGTCCAGCGCCCACCAGGACCGCAATCTGCTGGCCAGGCAGGCGCATGCTGCGATCCACGCGGTGGTGTGTGAGGCTCAGGAAGAGTCGGCCATCGCGGCCTGAGTTCTGCCAGTAAGACGGCAGGGAAAGCGAAGAAGGTTTGGAGCCCGCCGTAACCTACGGCCGACGGGTTCCCACTCTGACGAAACGGCTTTCAAACTGCGCCGGGCGGCACCCTCGAGCCACCCGACGCAACCTGAAAACAGTCTCCAGGCGCCGGAGGCTCAAGCCTCCGGCGGCACGACCAGGATGTCACAATCCAGTTCGCGCAGAGCGTAGTCGGCAACACTGCCGATCAGGGCACGCTTGATTCCGCCCATACCCCGAGTACCCATGACCAGCAGATCGGGCCGATGCTTGTCGACCATCCGCTGCAACACGTTGCCCGGCAGCCCGACGGCCACCAGTTGTTCATCGATGCGTTCTTCCAGGTGCTGGTCGTGGAGGAACTTCTTCAGCTCGTCCACCGCCTGGCGCGATTCGCTGCCGACGAATTCGTCGATGCGCTCCTCGCTCACTCCGGAGTACTGCATCATGCCCTTGGCCAGCGGGCTGAAGGCGTAGACGCCCCGGCGCACGGCGCCTTCGAGCAGGCCCAGTTCATCGGCCACTTCCACCGCGTGGGCCGAGGCCGGCGAGGTATCGAGGGCGATCAACAGGTCGCGGTACTGGCCGCCAGCCGGCTGATTCACCACCAGCACAGGCAGTTGCCCGGCGCGCAGCACTCGCTCGACCGTGGTGCCGACGAAGATGTCGCGCAGCACGCTCTTGCGGTGCGCGCCCATCACCAGCATTTCGCAGCTCTGCTTCTTCGCCGCGGCGAGGATCTGCTGATTCGGATCGCCGCGCTCCACCAGCAGTTTCGGGCAGGTGCCGCCCAGTTCGGTGAGTTCCACCAGCCGCGCTTCGAGCATCAGGCGCACCTGGGTGACTTCCTGCTCGACCAGCGCCGAAGGCTGGTCTTCGTCGACCACGTAGAGCACGGTCCAGGGACAGGCGTAGCGCTTGGCCAGCGCTGCCGCACGGTGCAAAGCCTTTTCGGAACGGCCGGACAGATCCGTTGCGACCATTAACGACTTCATCATGCTGCTCCTCTCGTCGTCCTTCAGATGTGTCTATTGCACACGCTATGGGCCGTCGGGCGGTTGACGCATATCAAGTCAGACCGGACCGTCCATCGTATTCGGCAGATTTCTGACGAAGGCCTGCAATTGGGGATAGAACTCACGGAAATCGCTGCTCAAAGGCTCATACAGGCGATCCAGCTCATCCCAGGCGCCATCCAGCAGAGACGGCCTGGACAGGCGCCGGGACATCCCGGCGACCACGTCCTGCAGCACTTCGAACTGCCGATAACTGCCGAGCCAGTCCTGCGCGGCCATGCGCGGTGCAATGCGCGCCAGACGCTCCGGCAGGCCGGGCGTACGGCCCAGTACACCGTAGACCCGTTGGGTGAAGTGCTCCAGCGGCTCGCCGGAGAAACGCCCCCAGTCGCGGGCCAGGCAATGATCGAAGAACACGTCCAGAAGCACGCCGGCCATGCGCCGGCGCTCGCTGGGGAAGCGCGTCTTGGCACTGTGTATCAAGGCATGACTGTCGGTGAAGGCATCGATGCGCCGGTGCAGACGGATGCCCGCCTCGATCTCGGCGGGCCACTGGCCGGCCAGCGGTCCCTTGACGAAGTCGCCATAGAGGCTGCCGAGCAGTTGGGCGGGCCGGTCGCCGCCCAGGTGGAGGTGCGCGAGGTAGTTCATGGGCAGAGAGTAGCGCGGGGGGTCAGCGGCTACTATCACGGGTGTCGATCATTACTATCGCCCCAAACGAATTCATATCGTTTTTGACCGATATATAGTTCGTCCCAACGCGATATACCGATGTGCCCCATGACTGAACAAACCCATCTCGATCCTGACATCGACCTCGAAGAAATCTTCAAGGCCCTGGCCCACCCGGTGCGGCGCGACATGCTGCACTGGCTCAAGGACCCTGAGCAGTTCTTCGTCGAGCAGGAGCACCAGTCCTTCGAGATCGGCGTCTGCGCCGGCAAGTTCGACCAGCGCACCGGTCTGTCGCAATCCACCGTATCCGCGCATCTGGCCACCCTCCAGCGCGCGGGCCTGGTGACCAGCCGAAAAGTCGGCCAGTGGAACTTCTTCAAACGCAATGAAGAGACCATCCAGGCCTTTGTTCGCCACCTGAGCGAAGCGCTGTAACCGGCTACTGCCAGCCAAGACAATCCCACTCTCCAGGAGCAGGCAAATGCCCACTTCGCTTCTCGTCCTCGCTTTGTCCGCGTTTGCCATCGGCACCACGGAATTCGTGATCATGGGCCTGCTGCCCGAGGTTGCGGGCGACCTCTCCGTGACCATTCCCGCCGCCGGCTGGCTGGTCAGCGGCTACGCCTTCAGCGTCGCCATCGGCGCGCCGATCATGGCCCTGCTCACCGCCCGCCTGCCGCGCAAGACCGCCCTGCTGATGCTCATGGGCATCTTCATCCTCGGTAACCTGCTCTGCGCGGTGGCCGCCAACTACGGCCTGCTGATGCTGGCGCGGATCATTACCGCCCTGTGTCACGGCGCCTTCTTCGGCATCGGCTCGGTGGTCGCCGCCAGCCTGGTGCCGGCCAACCGCAAGGCGTCCGCCGTGGCCCTGATGTTCACCGGCCTGACCCTGGCCAACGTGCTCGGCGTACCGGCTGGCACCGCGCTGGGCCAGATCGCCGGCTGGCGCTCGCCCTTCTGGGCGGTGACCCTGATCGGGGTGTTCGCGCTGATCGGCCTGTGGAGCGTGCTGCCGAAGAAACACGATGAAGAAGCGGTGGACATGCGCAAGGAAGTCGCCGCGCTGCGCAACGGTCCGCTGTGGCTGGCGCTGGGCACCACCGTGCTGTTCTCCGCTGCCGTCTTCGCGCTGTTCACCTACGTCGCGCCGCTGCTGGGCGAAGTCACCCGGGTCTCGCCGCGCGGCATCACCTGGAGCCTGGTGCTGATCGGCCTCGGCCTGACCCTGGGCAACATCCTCGGCGGCCGCCTCGCCGACTGGCGCCTTGGCACCACCCTGGCCGGCGTGTTCGCCACCATGGCAGTGGTTTCCACCGTCCTGAGCTGGACCAGCGCCTCGCTGATCCCGGCCGAAATCACCCTGTTCATCTGGGCCGCCGCTGCCTTCGCCGCGGTGCCCGCCCTGCAGGTCAACGTGGTGCGCGTCGGCGGCGCCGCGCCGAACCTCGTCGCCACCCTCAACATCGGCGCCTTCAACGTCGGCAACGCCATCGGCGCCTGGGTCGGCGGCAGCGTCATCGACCACGGCCTGGGCCTGACCCGCGTGCCCCTGGCCGGCGCCGTGCTCTCCGTACTCGCGCTGATCGCAGTGATGATCGCCTTCAGCGGCAAGCCCAACCAGACCCAACCCGTCCTCGACTGATCCTCCACCCTCACGCCCCGGAGTAACGCAATGACCACGCTTTTCGACCCCATCGTCATCGGTGACCTGGAACTGCCCAACCGCATCGTCATGGCCCCGCTGACCCGCTGCCGCGCCGACGAAGGCCGCGTGCCCAACGCGCTGATGGCCGAGTACTACGTCCAGCGCGCCGACGCCGGCCTGATCCTCAGCGAGGCCACCTCGGTGACCCCGATGGGCGTGGGCTACCCGGACACCCCCGGCATCTGGTCCGACGACCAGGTCCGCGGCTGGACCAACATCACCAAGGCCGTACACGCCAACGGCGGCCGCATCATGCTGCAGCTGTGGCACGTGGGCCGCGTCTCCGACCCGCTGTACCTGAACGGTGAACTGCCGGTAGCGCCGAGCGCCCTCAAGCCGGCCGGCCACGTCAGCCTGGTGCGTCCGATGAAGGAATTCGTCACCCCGCGCGCGCTGGAAACCGAAGAGATCGCCGACATCGTCGAGGCCTACCGCGTCGGTGCCGAGAACGCCAAGGCCGCCGGTTTCGATGGCGTGGAAGTGCACGGCGCCAACGGTTACCTGCTCGACCAGTTCCTGCAGAGCAGCACCAACCAGCGCACCGACCAGTACGGCGGCTCGGTGGAGAACCGCGCGCGCCTGCTGCTGGAAGTCACCGATGCCGTAATCGGCGTCTGGGGTGCCGGCCGCGTCGGCGTGCACCTGGCACCGCGCATGGACTCCCACGACATGGGCGATGCCGACCCGCTGGCCACCTTCGGCTACGTAGCCCGCGAGCTGGGCAAGCGCGGCGTGGCGTTCATCTGCACCCGCGAGAAGGCCGGCGATGACAGCATCGGCCCGAAGCTGAAGGAAATCTTCGGTGGCGTGTACATCGCCAACGAGCGCTTCACCAAGGACACCGCCAACGAGTGGCTGGAAAGTGGCAAGGCTGACGCAGTGGCCTTCGGCATCCCGTTCATCGCCAACCCGGACCTGGTGACCCGCCTGGAAAAAGGCGCCGCCTGGAACGAGCCGCACCCGGAAACCTTCTACGGCAAGGGCCCGGTCGGTTATCTGGACTACCCGCGCCTGTAACGGCTTGAACCAGCGCCAATGAAAAGGGCGCCTTCATGCGAAGGCGCCCTTTTTGTTGTCCTGAAAATCCGCAGCCGAGTTGTAGGAGCGAGCTTGCTCGCGAACCTCCCAACATCGGAGCTGGGCCTGTTCGCGAGCAAGCTCGCTCCTACGAAAAGCCGCCGGGCTCGATATCGAGGCACCTGTAGGGCGCATAACGCCTCGGGCGTTATCCGCCGATCTGGCGGATAACCCGTGCCGGGTTATGCGCCCTACGCATTGCTCCAGCGCAGCGGGACGGCCACGGTTCGCCCCGCCAACCGATACCCCGTCGTCGAACACCGCGTCGCCTCCGCGCAGCCCTTGCAACTCCCGCAGGCCGCCGGCTCGGGCGCGATCTTTTCCACCACGCCCATTGCCAGCAGTCGCTCCAGCAGTGCTTCGAGCAAAGCCTTCGAGGCGCCGAGGCGCTGGGCCAGGGTCGGCACGTCCGCCTCCCCCATCTCGCCGAGCAGGTTGCGCACCGCGATTGCCGTGGCCATCAGTGGCAACTCCCCGCCGGTGCCGGGCGCAGGTCACGCTCGCCCTCCAGCTCCAGGCCGCGCCGACCGACCCAGCGCAGGATCAGGAACAGCACCAGGTTGAACGCCAGCACCAGGCCGATAGCCACGGCGCTGTACTGCGGATGCTGGGTGAAGCTGAAGACCTGGTAGCAGAGAGTCGCCAGCGAGTAGGCCACATTGAGGCCCCAGAACACCGAGAAGGTCATCCAGCCGCGACCGCTCTCGCGGGTCAGCGCGCCGAGGGTCGCCACGCAGGGCACGTAGAGCAGCACGAACACCAGGTAGGCATAAGCAGCCAAGGGGCTGCCGAACTTGGCGGCGAAGGTGCCCATGGAGCCCTCCTCCATCTCGCCGTCGGCCATGCTCGCGGCCACCGGGTTGGCCAGCACGCTTAGGCTGAACGAGTCGCGCAGGCCATCCAGCGTATCCGCGCCGGCCTGTTTCAGCTGGCCCCAGAGGTCGTAGCCGTCGGCATCGAAGGCTTCGCCCTGGATGTGCTCGGCGGTGTACAGGGTATTCAGGGTGCCGACCACCACTTCCTTGGCCAGCGCGCCGGTAACCAGGCCGACCGTGGCCTGCCAGTTGTCCTCGTGCACGCCCATGGGTTTGAGCAGCGGGGTGACCTTGTGGCTGAGGCTGGCCAGCGCCGAGTCGGCAATGTCGCCCTGCACCGGGCGGCCGTCGAGGGTGACGCTGTTGAGGCCGCCGATCACCAGGCTGACCAGGATGATCACGGTCCCCGCGCGGACCACGAAGGCGCGCAGGCGCATCCAGGTCTGCAGCAGCAGGCTGCGCAGGTGCGGCACGTGGTACAGCGGCAGCTCCATGACGAAGGGCGAGGCCTCGCCCCGCATCAGCGTGTGCTTGAGCAGCAGGCCGGTGAGCACCGCGACGACAATCCCCAGCAGGTACAGCGAGAAGATCGCCAGCGCGCCGTTCTGGCCAAAGAAGGCTGCGGCGAACACGGCGAAGATCGCCAGCCGCGCACCGCAGGACATGAACGGCGCCATCATCGAAGTCATCAGGCGTTCGCGCGGGTTGTCCAGGGTGCGGGTGCCCATGATCGACGGCACGTTGCAGCCGAAGCCGACGATCAGCGGCACGAAGGACTTGCCCGGCAGGCCGAGGGCCTGCATCAGGCGGTCCATGACGAAGGCCGCGCGGGCCATGTAGCCGGAGTCTTCCAGTAGCGCGAGGAACAGGTACATCAGGCCGATCTGCGGGATCAGCGGCAGCACCGCGTTGATGCCGCCGCCCAGGCCCTGGGCGAGCAGCGCGGTCAGCCAGTCCGGCGCGCCGCTGCGGGCGCCCAGCCACTGGATGCCGTCGATGAAGAGTGCCGAGGAGCCCTGGTCGAAGATCGGCTGCAGCGCGCCGCCCAGGGTGATGGCGAAGAAGAACATCAGGTACATGACGAAGAGGAACACCGGGATGCCCAGCCAGCGGTTCAGCGCGATACGGTCGAGCATCTGGGTCAGGCGGTGCGGCGCGGCCTCGCGGTGGTTGCTGGCGCGCTCGCAGAGCTCACCGATCAGCCGGTAGCGTGCGTCCACCAGCAGCAGTTCCGGGTCTTCGCCGCAGGCACAGCGGATCGCGTCGCGGGCGGCCAGCAGGCTCGCCGGGTCGAGCTTGAGCTGGCGGGCACTGTGCAGGTCGCCCTCCAGCGCCAGCAGGGCCATCCAGGCCTGGGCCGGCGGTGCGTCGGCGGGCATTAGTTGGGTGATGGCGTTGCGCAGTGCCGCAGGATACGGCACCTGCAGCGGCGGCTGGGCCGTCACGCCATCGATGGCATCCTTCAGTGCGTCGATGCCTTCGCCGCGGGTCGAGACCAGCGGCACGACCGGGCAACCCAGCTCCCGCGCCAGCGCCTCGCGGTCGATGTTCAGGCCCTGAGTGCGGGCGATGTCGAGCATGTTCAGCGCCACCACGCAGGGCAGGCCCATCTCGCGCAGCTGAACGGTGAGGTAGAGGTTGCGTTCCAGGTTGGTGGCGTCCACCACGTTGACCAGCACGTCCACCTCGCCATCGACGATGCAGCGCCGGGCGATCTGCTCGTCCAGCGAGGCCTGGGTCGACAGCGTGGTCAGCGAGTAGGTGCCGGGCAGGTCCACCAGGCGCACGTTGTGCCGCGCGGTGCGGAAGCTGCCTTCCTTGCGCTCCACGGTGACGCCGGCCCAGTTGCCGACGCGCTGGCGCGAACCGGTGAGCTGGTTGAACAGGGTGGTCTTGCCCGCGTTGGGGTTGCCGATCAGGCCGATGCGCAGTTCGTCCATGCTGGATCAGTCCTGCGCTTCGAGCTGGAGGAAGGCCAGGTCGCGGCGGCGCAGCACCAGGCTGCACTGGCGGGTATCCACCTGTACCGGATCGCCCAGCGGCGCTACGCGGCGCACCTGCAATTCGGCGCCCGGCAACAGCCCCATGGAGAACAGCCGCTGACGGAAGGCGGCGCCGATCCCGGGCCGGTAACCGGCAATGCGGTACCGGCGTTGCGCTTGAAGATCGTGCATGGGAAGCCTCCGGGGCGAATGATCGAACAAGGAGAGAATCAGAATGACTCTCATTTGTTAGCGATTATTCGCCTCGAAGCCGGCCCTGAAACTGATTCAAGACAAGAATTGCCGTTACTACCCCCAAAGAGGGATGGCCAGAAAAAAGCCCCCGGACCTGTCGGTGCGGGGGCTTTTCTTCGGCAGGACAATCAGCGGGTGCTGATCTGCTGCTGGAGGTTCTGCATCTGCTGCTGCAGGGTGTTGATGTTGCGCATCACCTGGATGCGGAACACGTCGAACTCCTTGGTATCGCTGCCGGCCTGGCCCTGGCGGCCATCGACCTCGGCGCGCAGCAGCATCAGGTCGTCCTGCAGGCTCTTGATCGCCTGGCTCTGGTTGCCCTGCTTCTTCAGGTTGGCGATCTCGGTGTTCAACCCCTGGATCTGCTGGTTGGCGGTGGCGAGGTCAGCCTGCACGTTCTTGAACTTGGCCTGCTCGTCGGTGATGGACTTGAGCTTGACGTCGAGCTGCTGCATCAGCAGCGCGGCGCTTTCCTGCTGGGCCTTGAGGTCGGCGCTGACCTGCGCCAGGCGCTTGCCCTGGGCGCCGTCGAACTCCGACAGGGAGGTCTGCTGCGCCTTGGCCTGCTCGGCCAGGCGGCCCTGCAGCTGCTTGACCTGCAGCTTGAGCGCCTCGCGATCGGTGGTGCCGTTGGATTCGTTGGTGACGAACTTGCCGCGGATGTCATCCAGGCGACCGGCGGCTTCCTCGCTGATCTTGGCGAAGCTTTCCTGGGTGGCGATCAGTTGCTGTTCCATCAGCAGCAGTTGCTGGTGGCTCCACCAGCCCACGCCGGCCAGGGCGATGGCCATGGCCGCGACCAGCGCCCACAGCGCGCCAGTACCGCCGCCACGCTTCACCGGCTGCGGCACGGGACGGCCGTTGGGCTCGACCACGCGGCGCGGGTGATGACCGAACTCGTCGCGGTCGGCGGCGTCGGTGGAAAGGTGGGGCACATCATCGAATTCGTCGAACGTGTCGTTACGCATGGAATGAACCTGTGGGATAAAGCGGCGTGTTGCCTGCGCAGGGCGCAGTATATCCGTTCGCATGACTCTGAGAGCAGCGTGCCATCACAGGGCGTCACGCACCTCGTCGGCGCACAGAAGACCTGCGATGGCGGTCGCAGTTCCCCAGGCGACCCGCCAATAGTGGCTTTGCGACATCGTGGCACGCCCCTTGCTCCCGCTCCAGGTACTTGGCGCCGCTTTGGCGCCCTTCGCGGGGAGGAAGTCGGGTGATCGAACTCAACAAGGCCATCCTGGATTGCATGCGCGAACTGCGCCGCCGTCTGCGTGAAGAACAGGCACTGGAGATCCAGTACCAGCAGAGCGACGCCATCGAGCGGATGCTGCGCGCCTGCGCGGACTCAACGCGGGAAGAAACGCGCCAGCTGGGCGAACGCCTGAGCGAGCTGAGCGGCGTAAAGCTGCCCCGCGTGGTGCAGGAACCGAGCTTCCTGCCAATGCAGGGCAGTGGCGACCAGCAGTACTCCGGCCCGCTGCGTGGCGGAGCCCGACGCTGACCGAGCTTCGAAAGCGTAGGGCGCATAACCTCGAACAGGTTATCCGCCGGCACCCGCACGGCGGATAACGCTGGCGCGTTATTCGCCCTACACGCTGCGGAGTTGATCCTGTAGGAGCGCGCCATGCGCGCGATCGCGGGCATGGCCCGCTCCTACAGGTAGAGCCAACCGTCAGACGCCGCGCAACCGCCACCAGTCGCAGAACTCGTCCAGCGCATCCCACAGGCTCGCCTGCGGGTCGTAGTCGAGGTACTGGCGGGCGCGGGAGATATCCAGGGAGAAGTCCTTGGCCATCACCGCCATCCCCAGTCGATGCAGGGTCGGCTCCGGGCGGCCGGGCAGGACCTTGCACACGCCCTCGTTGAGCAGCGCCAGGTTATAGGCCAGCCCATAGGGCATGTGCCGTTCCACCGGCTGCATGTCCAGCCGGCGCAGCACGTAGTTCACCACGTCCCACAGCGGCAGCGGCTGGCCGTTGCTGATGTTGTAGGCCTGGCCGAGCGCCTCGTCGCCCGCCATCAGGCTGGCGAACAGCGCGTCGTTGAGGTTCTGGATGCTGGTGAAATCGACCTTGTTCAGGCCCTGGCCGATGATGCGCAGGCGGCCCTTGCGGTGCGCGGCGATCATCCGCGGGAAGATGCTCGTGTCGCCGGCGCCGGTGACGAAGCGCGGGCGTAGCGCCAGCACTTCCAGGCCGAACTCCTGGGCGCCGAGGGCGACCAGCTCGGACTGGTACTTGGTCGAGCCGTAGTGGTTGGCGAAGCGCTTGGGTACCTGCTGCTCGGTGATGCCGACGTGGGACTGGCCATCGAAGTAGATCGACGGCGACGACAGGTGCACCAGCCGGCGCACCTTCTGCTTGAGGCATGCCTCGACCACCGACTCGGTCATGGTCACGTTGGCCTGGTGGAAATAGTCCTGGCTGCCCCACACACCCACCGCGCCAGCGCAATGCACCACGGCATCGACGCCGCTGCACAGCGCGCGGACCAGCGCCGGGTCCGATAGGTCGCCGGCCATGAATTCGGCCCCGCGCGCCACCAGCGGCTGCAGCGCCTCTTCGCGGCGTCCGTTCACCCGTACCGCCAGCCCCTGCTCCAGGGCAAAACGGGCAAAACGCCCGCCAATGAACCCGCTGGCTCCGGTGACCAGAATCTTCATGCACGCCACTCCCGTTCTTATAGTCCGGCGACTCTAGCAGGCGCCGCACCGTACTACTCTGGCCTTGCACGCCAGAAACGAATCCTTGCAGACCGCGTTGCCGCGCCAGGGTTGCACGACTTGCGATCGGCGACATGCACAGGGTGGTTGCGACTACCCTTTGAGGCACGCAGTTTTCTCAAGAGGCCACACCATGAGCAAGCCCCACTGGATGATCTACGGCGCCAACGGCTACACCGGCCGGCTGGTGGCCGAGCAGGCGCAGCGCGAGGGCCTGAAGCCGATCCTCGGCGGTCGCAACCCGGCCAGTCTGCATGCGCTGGGCAGTTCACTGGGACTGGAATGCCGGGTGTTCGACCTGAACGACAGCGCCGCCGCCCTGGCCGCGCTGGAAGATGTCGCCGTGGTCGCCAATTGCGCCGGGCCCTTCTCCGCCACCGCCGCGCCGATGATCGAGGCGTGCATCGCCAGCGGCGCGCATTACGTGGATATCACCGGGGAGATTTCCGTCTTCGAATACGCCCACAGCCTCGACGAAGTGGCGCGCACGGCGGGCGTGGTGATCTGCCCCGGCGTCGGCTTCGACGTGATCCCCACCGACTGCGTCGCCGCCTGCCTGAAGGAAGCCATGCCCGACGCCGCACACCTGGCACTGGGCTTCGACAGCGGCAGCGGCCTCTCGCCGGGCACCGCCAAGACCACCGTGGAAGGCCTCAAGCTGGGCGGCAAGGTACGCGAGGCCGGGCGTCTGCGCGACGTGCCGCTGGGCTACAAGCGCCGCGACATCGACTTCGGCCGAGGCCTCAAGCATGCGGTAACCATCCCCTGGGGCGACGTGGCGACGGCCTACTATTCCACCGGCATCGGCGATATCGAGGTCTACCTGCCAGTACCGCCGGCCGCCGCCATCGGCATGCGGATGATGGACAGCCTGCGCCCGCTGCTGGGCCGCGACCGCGTGCAGGGCTGGCTCAAGCAGCAAGTGGACAAGCGCGTCCATGGCCCCAACGAACTGGCCCGCAGCAAGCTGCGCACCTGGGTCTGGGGCGAAGTGCGCAACGCCCGAGGCGAACGCCGCACCGCACGGCTGGAAACTGCCAACGGCTACGACGTGACCATCCACGGCGTGCTCTTCGCGGTGCGCCACCTGCTGGCCAACCCCAACGCGGTCGGCTACTTCACCCCGTCGAAACTCTTCGGCGCGCGCTGCATCGAGCAGTTGCCGGGCAGCGGCAGCATCGTCATTCGCGGTTGATCGGCACCATGAGCCCCGGCGCCTTCGCCAGCAGGTGCCGGGTCAGCGCGGCGAGCAATTCGCCGCCGTTGCGCCAGTGGTGCCAGTAAAGCGGCACGTCGATCACCTGCCCCGGCAGCATGTCCACCAGCTCGCCGCGTTCCAGTTCGCCACGCACCTGTTGCTCCGGCACCAGGCCCCAGCCGAGGCCGCCGCTGGTCATGCGCACGAAGCCTTCTGAAGACGGACACAGGTGATAGCTGAAGTGGCCGTCGACGCCGAGGTCCTTCAGGTAACGGTGCTGTAGCTGGTCGTCCGGGCCATAGACGATGGCCGGAGCGCGGACGAGGCCGGCGGGCGTCACGCCTTTGGGGAAATGCCGGGCGATGAACTCCGGGCTGGCGAGCCCGCGATAGCGCATGGCGCCCAGCGGCTCGCAGCGCCCGCCGGCCACCGGGCGCGGACTGGCGCAAACACAGCCGGCCACCTCGCCCGCGCGCATGCGCTTGAGGCCGACCTCCTGGTCCTCGACTACCAGGTCCAGCAGCACGTGACGCTCGCCGCAGAAATCACCGACCGCGTGCGCCCACCAGGTGGCCAGGCTGTCAGCGTTCAGCGCCAGGCGCAGGCGCTCGGGCGCCGCGCCGTCATCCAGTGCCGGCACCCACTGCTGCAGGTCGCCCTCCAGCAGGCGCACCTGCTGCACATGGTTGAGCAGGCGCTGGCCGAGATCGGTCGGCTGCGGCCGCGCCGCGCGCACCAGCACCGGCTGGCCAACCCGTGCTTCGAGCAGCTTGATGCGCTGGGAAATGGCCGACTGCGACAGCCCCAGCACCTGGGCGCCGCGCTCGAAACCGCCCTGCTCCACCACGGCGGCCAGGGCGGCAAGCAGCTTGTAGTCGAACATGATCAGTTTCCCTAATGAGATATCAGCAGTATTGGTTTTTCTTATACAGGCCAAAGCCGGACAATCGCCAGCATTCCCACTCTTTATGGATTGCCCACCATGGCTGGCGAAACCTCTCTGGCCGCGCTGCTGCGCGACATGACCCCGGTGCTCAACGACGGCGAGTACGTCTTCTGCACCCTGCCCGACGGCCAGCTCCCGGCCGGCCTGCAACCGCTGGGCAGCTTCCGCGAAAGCGAGGGGCTGACGCTGATCCTGCCGCGCGCCGAAGCCGAACAGGCCGGGCTGGCCTTCGACTATGTCGCCGCCTGGCTGACCCTGGAAGTGCATTCGGCGCTGCAGGCGGTCGGTCTCACCGCCGCCGTGGCCGGCGCCCTGGCCAAGGCCGGGATCAGCTGCAACGTGATCGCCGCCTGGTACCACGACCACCTGTTCGTCGCCCACGCCGACGGCCCGCGCGCGCTCGAAACCCTGCGCGCACTCGCACTCGATCCGGGGGCCTGAACCATGTGGCAGAGCTACCTCAATGGCATGCTGGTCGCTGCCGGCCTGATCATCGCCATCGGCGCGCAGAACGCCTTCGTCCTCGCCCAGAGCCTGCGCCGCGAACATCACCTGTCGGTGGCCGCGCTGTGCGTGCTGTGCGACGCCATCCTGGTCAGCGCCGGGGTGTTCGGCCTGGCCAAGGTCCTCGCCGAGAACCCGACGCTGCTGGCCATCGCCCGCTGGGGCGGCGTCACCTTCCTGGTCTGGTACGGCCTCAAGGCTCTGCGTCGTGCAGTCGCACCCGCAGCCATGGCCGACGCCCAGGAAACCGGCCCGCGCTCACGCCGCACTGTGCTCATGGCAGCGCTGGCGGTGACCCTGCTCAACCCCCATGTCTACCTCGACACCGTGCTACTGATCGGCTCACTCGGCGCCCAGCAGACAGCGCCCGGCGCCTACGCCATGGGTGCGGCCAGCGCCTCGCTGCTGTGGTTCTTCACCCTGGCCTTCGGCGCCGCGTGGCTTGCGCCGTGGCTGGCGCGGCCGGCGACCTGGCGACTGGTGGACCTGATGGTCGCGGTGATGATGCTGGGCATGGCCGCGCAACTGGTGTTCGCCAGCTGATCTCAGGCCCGCCGACGGAAGCTTTTCGAACGACGTTCCGTCATCCCGGTCTGTGCATAGTGAGCGTCGCGCTCCGACGCAAGCCGCTGTGCAGGGCCTTTGCCCCTACAGTTGCTGCGTGGATATGCCGCAGGTCGGGTGCTATGATCGGACCTTCGCGGCGCCGGCGGGCTCTGAGCCTTCCGGACGCAACTGGCGCGCTGCCGGTCCCTTCGGGGACGTATTGCAGCTACGCCCGGATGCCGCGACAAACATCGAACCGGCCCCGTGTACCGGTCGCGCGCACGTCGCGCTAGCCCAGACTGAGTGAGATAGGAGAGAGACCATGGCTTTCGAATTGCCGCCGCTGCCTTACGCGAAGAACGCCCTTGAGCCGCACATTTCCGCGGAAACCCTGGAATTCCACCACGACAAGCACCACAACACCTACGTCGTGAACCTGAACAACCTGGTTCCGGGTACCGAGTTCGAAGGCAAGAGCCTGGAAGACATCGTCAAGACCTCTTCCGGCGGCATCTTCAACAACGCCGCCCAGGTGTGGAACCACACCTTCTACTGGAACTGCCTGAGCCCCAACGGCGGTGGCCAGCCCACCGGCGCCCTGGCTGACGCCATCAACGCTGCCTTCGGTTCCTTCGACAAGTTCAAGGAAGAGTTCAGCAAGACCTCCATCGGCACCTTCGGCTCCGGCTGGGGCTGGCTGGTGAAGAAAGCCGACGGCTCCCTGGCCCTGGCCAGCACCATCGGTGCCGGCTGCCCGCTGACCAGCGGCGACACCCCGCTGCTGACCTGCGACGTCTGGGAACACGCCTACTACATCGACTACCGCAACCTGCGTCCGAAGTACGTCGAGGCGTTCTGGAACCTGGTCAACTGGGACTTCGTGGCAGAACAGTTCGCTGCCTGAATGTACCCTGCTTGATACGAAAAACCCGGCCTCGCGCCGGGTTTTTTCGTAATGGGCGCGTAACACCTTCGTGTCAGCTAACCTGAAAGGCCGGTACAGTCACGAAACAGAACGATGGCCCTTTGACGTCATTGCGCCAATTGCCAATACTCAGCCCCAGTCGTTCGCCCCTGGCGAGAAACAAGGAACGCCCTTGAAACTGGATCCCCGGCACAGCCTCTCCCTCAAGCTGCTGCGAATGGTATTGCTCGCGGCCCTCGTGGTCGGGGTGGTACTCAGCTGTGCCCAGATCATCTATGACGCCCACAAGGCGCGCCAGGCCGTGCACAACGATGCCCAGCGCATCCTGGCGATGGTCCGCGATCCCTCTACCCAGGCCGTCTACAGCCTCGACCGCGACATGGCGATGCAGGTCCTCGAAGGCCTGTTCCAGCACGAAGCCGTGCGCTACGCCGCCATCGGCCACCCTGACGAACCCATGCTGGCAGAGAAATCCCGCCCGCTGCTGGACTCCAATACCCGCTGGATGACCGACCCGATCCTCGGCGCCGAGCAGAACTACTCCATCCGCCTCGCCGGCCGCGGCGGTTCCAACGAGTACTATGGCGACCTGAAGATCACCCTCGACACCGCGCCCTACGGCGACGACTTCGTCGCCACCTCGGTGATCATCTTCATCTCCGGCATCCTCCGCGCCATGGCCCTGAGCCTGGTGCTGTTCATGGTCTACCACTGGCTGCTGACCAAGCCGCTGTCCAAGATCATCGAGCACCTTGCCTCGATCAACCCGGATCGTCCCAGCCAGCACAAGCTGCCGATGCCAGACGGCCACGAGAAGGACGAGCTGGGTTTATGGGTGAATACGGCCAACCAGCTGCTGGCCTCCATCGAGCGCAATGGACATCTGCGCCGGGAGGCCGAAGACAGCCTGCTGCGTATTTCCCAGTACGACTTCCTCACCGGCCTGCCCAACCGCAAGCTGCTGCAACAGCGCCTGGACCAGATCCTCGAAGGCGCCTCGCGCCTGCAACGCCGCGTCGCCGTGCTCTGCCTGGGCCTGGATGACTTCAAGGGCATCAACGAGCAATACAGCTACCAGTTCGGCGACCAACTGCTGATCGCCCTCGCCGACCGCCTGCGTACTCGCAGCGCGCACCTCGGCGCCCTGGCGCGGCTGGGCGGCGACCAGTTCGCCCTGGTCCAGGCCGACATCGAACAGCCCTACGAAGCGGCGGAACTGGCCCAGCAGATTCTCGACGACCTGGAAGCGCCCTTCGAACTCGACCAGCACCTGGTGCACCTGCGCGCCACCATCGGCATCACCCTGTTCCCCGAGGACGGCGAGACCACCGAGAAGCTGCTGCAGAAAGCCGAGCAGACCATGACCCTGGCCAAGAGCCGCTCGCGCAACCGCTACCAGTTCTACATCGCCAGCGTCGACAGCGAGATGCGTCGCCGCCGCGAGCTGGAGAAGGACCTGCGCGAGGCCCTGGCACGCAACGAACTGCACCTCGTGTATCAGCCGCAGGTGGATTACCGCGATCACCGCGTGGTCGGCGTCGAGGCGCTGCTGCGCTGGCAGCACCCGACCCAGGGCTGGGTCGCGCCGGACCTGTTCATCCCGCTGGCAGAGCAGAACGGCAGCATCTTCAGCATCGGCGAATGGGTGCTCGACCAGTCCTGCCGGCAACTGCGCGAATGGCACGACCAGGGCTTCGACGACCTGCGCCTGGCGGTCAACCTGTCCACCGTGCAACTGCGCCACAATGCCCTGCCGCGGGTGGTCAGCAACCTGTTGCAGATGCACCGCCTGCCGCCGCGCTCGCTGGAGCTGGAAGTCACCGAGACCGGCCTGATGGAGGACATCTCCACCGCCGCCCAGCACCTGCTCAGCCTGCGTCGCGCAGGCGCGCTGATCGCCATCGACGACTTCGGCACCGGCTACTCCTCGCTGAGCTACCTGAAGAGCCTGCCGCTGGACAAGATCAAGATCGACAAGAGCTTCGTCCAGGACCTGCTGCTGGACGACGACGACGCCACCATCGTTCGCGCCATCATCCAGCTGGGCAAGAGCCTGGGGATGCAGGTGATCGCCGAGGGCGTGGAGACGGTCGAGCAGGAGGCCTACATCATCGCCCAGGGCTGCCACGAAGGTCAGGGCTACCTCTACAGCAAGCCGCTACCGGCGCGCGAACTGACACTCTACCTCAAGCAGGCGCGGCGCCTGGCCGAAGCGGCCGGCGGCAATCCCAACGGGTCCGTCGAGCGGCATTGATTTCCTGATGGCTCGCCCTGTGCGCGGTCGCGGGCATGGCCCGCTCCTACATGGTACTTCCCCTTCTGCTGGCGACTTGCTGGCCCCATGACCAAACGGCGCTATCGAACGCCCTTTTCAAAAATGAAAATCTTTCGCATTATGTTGCGGATTTTCTTGCGCAGTCCTTTTTACGTGCGCCTCCTCTCCATGCAAAGGAACCCGTCATGACTCGTATGCCCTGGGCCACTGCCAGCCTGCTCGCCATCGCTATCTCCCTCGCCGGCTGCGGCGATGACAAGAAAGCCGAAGCCCCCGCCGCCGCCGCTCCGGCTGCCAGCACCCAGAGCACTGCCCCGGCAGCGGCTGCCAAGGTCGACGAGGCCGCGGTCAAGGCCGTGGTGAAGAACTACCTGGACATCGCCGAAGCCACCTACGGCGACGCCCTGACCACCGCCAAGGCCCTGCAGACCGCTGTGGACGCGCTCATCGCCAAGCCCAGCGAAGAAACCCTGAAGGCCGCCCGCGAAGCCTGGATCGCTTCCCGCCCGTCCTACTCGCAGAGCGAAGCCTTCCGCTTCGGCAACTCGATCATCGACGACTGGGAAGGCGCGGTTAACGCCTGGCCGCTGGACGAAGGCCTGATCGACTACGTCGCCAAGGACTACCAGCACGCCGAAGGCAACGCTGGCGCCAGCGCCAACATCGTCGCCAACACCGAGATCCAGGTCGGCGAAGACAAGATCGACGTCAAGGAAATCACCGGCGAGAAGCTCAAGGGCCTGAACGAGCTGGGCGGTTCCGAAGCCAACGTCGCCACTGGCTACCACGCCATCGAATTCCTCCTGTGGGGCCAGGACCTGAACGGCACCAAGCCGGGCGCAGGCGATCGCAAGTACACCGACTACGCCCAGGGCAAGGACTGCACCAACGGTCATTGCGACCGTCGTGCCGCCTACCTGAAGGCCGTCACCGACCTGCTGGTTTCCGACCTGGAAGAAATGCACGGCAACTTCAAGGCCGGCGTCGCCGACAACTACCGCGCCAAGGTCGAGGCCGACACCGCCGAGAACAACCTGCGCAAGATGTTCTTCGGCATGGGCTCCCTGTCCCTGGGCGAGCTGGCCGGCGAGCGCATGAAGGTCGCGCTGGAAGCCAACTCCACCGAAGACGAGCACGACTGCTTCAGCGACAACACCCACAACACCCTGTTCTTCAACGCCAAGAGCATTCGCAACATCTACACCGGCGAGTACAAGCGCACCGACGGCAGCGTCGTGAAGGGCCCGAGCCTGTCCGACCTGGTTGCCAAGGCTGACGCCCAGGCCGACACCGACCTGAAGGCCGACCTGGCCAACACCGAAGCCAAGATGCAGGTCATCGTCGACCGTGCCGAGAAGGACGGTGTGCACTTCGACCAGATGATCGCTCCGGAAGACAAGGACGATCAGCAGAAGATCCGCGACGCCATCGCCTCGCTGGTCAAGCAGACCGGCGCCATCGAGAAGGCCGCCACCGCGGTCGGCGTGCAGGACCTGAAGCCGGACAACGCCGATCACCAGTTCTGATCCGCCTGTCCTGAAGGGTTACAGGCGCTGCGGCTCCACGCCGCAGTGACCTTGGAACCAAGGCAAAGCCCCGCACTCCGGGGCTTTGTTATTTCCGGGCGGCAAACGATGTCGTTCTCAAATACAAATTTTTCATATTTGCATTTGACGCCCCTGATACCATGGCGCGCTGCCATATACCGCTTTCGGAACCCCGTCGATGCTGCCCCGCCGTACCGCCCTGTGCCTCGTGCCGCTGCTATCTGCCCTCGCCCTTGCCGCTTGCAAGCCGGAGACCTCCCAGCACGCCGTGGCCGAACCTGGCGAAGCGTTGTCCGGCGGCGCCACCACGGTGAAACAGAGCGACCGCAACGCTTATTCCATGCCCTCGGGCAACCTCACGCCGAGTCGCCGCCTGGACTTCGCCGTGGGCAACAGCTTCTTCCGCAATCCCTGGGTGATCGCGCCGACCACCACCACCGCGCGCGACGGCCTCGGCCCGCTGTTCAACACCAACGCCTGCCAGAACTGCCACATCAAGGACGGCCGCGGCCATCCGCCGGAGCTGAACGACGTCAACGCCGTGTCGATGCTGGTGCGCCTGTCGATCCCCGCCGGCGCCGCCGACGTCGAAACCATCAAGCGCCTGGGCGTGGTGCCCGAGCCGGTGTACGGCGGCCAGTTCCAGGACTCGGCCATCCCCGGCGTGGCGCCTGAGGGCAAGGTGCGGGTGGACTACGAGCCGGTGAAGGTGAGCTTCAAGGACGGCACCGTGGTCGAGCTGCGCAAGCCCAAGCTGCTCATCAGCGACCTGGGCTACGGCCCGATGCACCAGGACACGCTGTTCTCCGCCCGCGTCGCCCCACCGATGATCGGCCTAGGCCTGCTGGAGTCCATCAGCGAGGCGGACATCCTCGCCAACGCGGACCTCCAGGCCAAGGGCCGCGACGGCATCCATGGCCGGCCGAACCGGGTCTGGGACGATGCCACACAACAGACAGTCCTCGGCCGCTTCGGCTGGAAGGCCGGGCAACCCAACGTTGCCCAGCAGAACGCCCACGCCTTCTCCGGCGACATGGGCCTGACCAGCGACCTGCTGCCCAGCGACGACTGCACCAAGGTCCAGGTCGACTGCCTGAACGCCATCGACGGCGGCAAGCCGGAAGTCAGCCAGCACATCTTCAACCAGGTCGCCTTCTACGCCCGCAACCTCGCGGTGCCGGCGCGGCGCAAGGTCGACGACCCACAGGTGCTCACCGGCAAGGGCCTGTTCTTCGACTCCGGCTGCGCCAGCTGCCACACGCCCAAGTTCACCACCGGCGCCAATGCCGCCGAGCCCGAACTGGCCAACCAGGTCATCCGCCCCTACAGCGACCTGCTGCTGCATGACATGGGCGAGGGACTAGCGGACAATCGCCCGGAATTTCTCGCCAGCGGCCGCGACTGGCGCACGGCGCCGCTGTGGGGCATCGGCCTGACCGAGACGGTCAACGGCCACACCCAGTTCCTGCATGACGGCCGCGCCCGCAACCTGCTCGAAGCCGTGCTCTGGCATGGCGGCGAGGCCGAAGCGGCCAAGCAACGCGTACTGAATTTCGACGCCGGGCAGCGCGATGCCCTGCTGGCGTTCCTGAACTCACTCTAAGGAGCCGAGCCCACCATGTTCCGCCCCCGACTTCTGATCACCAGCCTCGCCATCGCCCTGGGCGCCTGCTCGCCCACCGACCCGCAGGCCACCACCAGCGCCACGCTGGCTCAGCAGGTGATCCTGCCGACCTACAGCCGCTGGGTCGACGCCGACCGCGCGCTGGCCGCCAGCGCCCTGGCCTACTGCCAGGGCAAGGAAGACCTGACCAAGGCCCGCGCCGACTTCATGGTCGCGCAGAAGGCCTGGGCCGAGCTGCAGCCGCTGCTGGTCGGCCCGCTGGCCGAGGGCAACCGCTCCTGGCAGGTACAGTTCTGGCCGGACAAGAAGAACCTCGTGGCGCGCCAGGTCGAGCAACTGCTCAACAGCGGCAACGCGATATCCCCGGCGACCCTGGATAAATCCAGCGTCGTGGTGCAGGGCCTGACCGCCTACGAATACATCCTCTACGACGCCAAGATCGACCTCGCCAACGCCGAGACCAAGGCGCGCTACTGCCCGCTGCTGGAAGCCATCGGCGAACACCAGCAGGCGCTGGCGGAAAACATCCTGGCGCAGTGGAAGCAGGACGGCGGCATGCTCGCCCAGCTCTCCAAGTTCCCCAACGAGCGCTACGCAGATGCCCACGAGGCCATCGCCGAGCTGCTGCGCGTGCAGGTCACCGCGCTGGACATGCTGAAGAAGAAACTCGGCACCCCGCTGGGCCGCCAGAGCAAGGGCATTCCGCAGCCATTCCAGGCCGAAGGCTGGCGCAGCGACGCCTCCCTGGCGAGCCTGGATTCCAGCCTGACCGGCGCCCAGGCGCTGTGGGACGGCACCGACAAGAAGGGCCTGCGCGCCCTGCTGCCGGCCGAACAGAAAGAGCTGGCCGGCAAGATCGACGCGGCCTACGCCGATGTCCACGGCAAGCTGAAGGCAATCAACCAGCCGCTCAGCGAACTGCTCAAGGACGAAGCCGGCCTCAAGCAGCTGAACGACCTGTACGACAGCCTCAACGTCGTCCACCGTCTGCACGAAGGAGACCTCGCCAAGGCCCTCGGGGTGCAGCTGGGCTTCAACGCCAACGACGGCGACTGATCGAGAGCGAACGAGGTGAACGCCATGTTGCGACGTCACGTGATCGGCCTGGGCAGCCTGCTGCTCGGCGCCCTGACCTTCGGCGGCTGGACGCTGTCACGCAAGGGCAAGGAGCCCCTGGTGCTGTCCGCCCGTGACGACGCGGATGGCAAGCACTATGCCGTGGGCTATCGCCTGGACGGCAGCTGCGCCTTCGCCACCGAAGTCGGCCTGCGCTGCCACGACGTAGTGCAGCACCCCAGCCTGCCGCTGGCGCTGTTCGTCGCCCGCCGCCCGGGCCGGCACAGCTACCTGATCGACCTGAATGACGGCCGCCTGCTGCAGACCGTCGATTCGCAGGCCGACCGCCACTTCTACGGTCACGGCGTGTGGCACAAGGACGGCGAATGGCTCTACGCCACCGAGAACGACACCACCGATCCGGGTCGCGGCCTGCTCGGCGTGTACCGCTTCGACGGTGAGCGCCTGAGCCACACCGGCGAGATCTCCACCCACGGCCTCGGTCCGCACCAGGTGTCCTGGATGCCCGACGGCGAGACCCTGGTGGTGGCCAACGGCGGCATTCGCACCGAGGCCGAAAGCCGCGTGGAGATGAACCTCGACGCCATGGAGCCGAGCCTGGTGCTGATGCAGCGCGACGGCGCGCTGATCTCCAGGGAAACCCTGCCGCAGCAGATGAACAGCGTGCGCCACCTGGCCATCGCCGCGGACGGCACCATAGTCGCCGGCCAGCAGTACATGGGCGACTCCCATGACCGCGCCGACCTGCTTGCCATCAAGCGCCCCGGCGAGGCCTTCCAGGCCTTCCCGCTGGCCGATGAGCAGCGCCTGGCGATGACCCAGTACACCGCCAGCGTCGCCGTGCACAACGACCTGCGCCTGGTCGCCCTGACCGCCCCGCGCGGCAACCGCTTCTTCATCTGGGACCTGGACTCTGGCGCCGTGCGCCTGGACGCGCCGCTGCCCGACTGCGCCGGTGTCGGCGCGGTGAAGGACGGCTTCGTCGTCACCTCCGGCCAGGGCCGCTGCCGCTTTTACGACTGCCGCAGCGAGCGCATCGCCGGCACTCCGCTGGACCTGCCCCCGGCCTTCTGGGACAACCACCTGCACCTGGCCTGAACAGGATCGGTGAACGCTGGTTGAGCGCCGGCATTCCCTTGTAGGAGCGGGCCATGCCCGCGATCGCGCGCATGGCCCGCTCCTACAGGTTTGCTCAGCCGCTCACTCGACATTCGCCAGAACGCCCGTACCAGAGCGCCTGAAACCCCCTACCACTTGTCTCCCTGGCCTCAGGAAGACCGCCACGCGGCCGATGCAAAGGCTGACCGATTCCCACCCTGCGTCTTAGAGGCGTAAACCAAGATGTCCCCCAACACTTCCTTGCGTACCCAGATCCTTTCGCTGCTGGGCGGCAGCCTGCTGCTCGTGCTGCTGATCGCCCTCGCCTGCTTCCACTTCCTCTCCGGCAGCGTCGGCGCGTACCAGCGCCTGCTGGACGGCCCGCTGCAATCCTCGCAACTGGTCGACCAGGCCAACCTGGCCTTCAAGGTCCAGGTGCAGGAGTGGAAGAACGTCCTGCTGCGCGGTCAGCAGCCGGCCGACCTGAACAAATACTGGGGCCAGTTCGAGGACCAGGAGCGCGCCGTGCAGGACGTGCTCGGTCGCCTGGAGCAGAACGCCGCCGACGAGCCGCAGCTCAAGGCCCAGGTCACCCGCCTGCGCGACGAGCACCGCCAGCTCGGCCAGGCCTACCGCAAGGGCCGCGACGCCTACCTCGCTGCCGGCAGCGACCCGCGCGCCGGTGACGCCGCAGTGAAAGGCATCGACCGTGCCGCCAGCGAGCAGATGACCGCCCTGGTGGACAGCCTGCACCGTGATGCCCAGCAGGAAGCCAGGAGCATTTCCGAAAGCGCCCACAGCACCGTCATCAGTGGCAGCCTGATCCTGCTGTTCTCCGGCCTCGTGCTGGGCCTGTTGAGCCTGTGGCTGGTCAACCGCAACCTGATCGGCCCGATCGCCCGCCTGATCGAACACATCGCCCAGCTCAGCGAGGGCAACTTCGGCGAGCGCGTCGACGCCAGCCGCCGCGACGAACTGGGCCGCCTGGCCCGCGCCGCCAATACCCTGCGCGACTTCCTGGCCGAAACCTTCACCCGCCTGAAACACAGCACCACCGAACTGGACACCGCCAGCGGCGAGCTGAACGCCATCGCCACCCTGATGGCCGAAGGCACCCGCGAACAGTTCTCGCGCACCGACCAGGTGGCCACGGCGATGCACGAGATGTCCGCCACCGCCCAGGAAGTCGCCCGCCACGCCTCCGACGCCGCGCGCGCCGCCGACGATGCCGACCAGCACGCGCAGGAAGGCGGCGAAGTGATGAAGACCACCATCGTCACCATCACCGAGATGAGCAACGAGATCGCCAACACCGCCGAAGTCATCCGCCGCCTGGAAAGCGACAGTGGGCGCATCGGCAAGGTGCTCGAAGTGATCCGCGGGATCGCCGACCAGACCAACCTGCTGGCCCTCAACGCCGCCATCGAGGCCGCCCGCGCCGGTGAAGCCGGCCGTGGTTTCGCCGTGGTCGCCGACGAGGTCCGCACCCTGGCCCAGCGCACCGCCGAGTCCACCGCCGAGATCCACCAGATCATCGACACCGTGCAGACCGGCTCGGTCAACGCCCTGCGCGCCATCGAGAGCGGCCAGACCCGCAGCGAACAGGGCGTGGAGCGCGTCACCCAGGCCGGCGAGGTCCTGCGCAGCATCACCCATGCGGTGGAAGCGATCCGCGACATGAACCGCCAGATCGCCACCGCCGCCGAGGAACAGACCTCGGTCGCCGAGGACATCTCGCGCAACCTCACCGAGATTACCGCCATCGGCGCCACCAACGAGGAAAACGTGGTGCGTACCCAGGGCGCCAGCCGCCACCTGCACGGCCTCTCCGGCGAACTGGCGGACGTCACCCGCAAGCTCAGCGCCTGATCCTTCTCAGCCACACGGACGTGGCTCTCCTTCCAGCACATTTATCCAGCAGATTCCGTCGCACCGATCCAGCGCACATCTTCCGCAAACAACCTTACTTTTCGTGGGAAACCTCTTGTAATCGCAGCCCTTTGACTCGCCGTGCATTCAGGCATAAGGTGCGCAATTCCGCCCCGCAATGGGGCGTCCCACGTATCGGCTTCAAAGCCTGATCGATATCTGCGCGAACGGAAGGCCGCCCGGCAATTTGTGGGCGAGCGATCGCGCCCGATTGCTGCCAGGCACGTACCAAGGAACAGGAAGATGTTGCGCCGCATGCTGATCATGCTGGGCGTAGTTGCCGTCATCGTTGCGGTGCTCGCCGGCTCGAAATACCTCTCCATCAAGAAACAGATCGCCATGTTCTCGGCACCGCGTCCGCCGGTGAGCGTGAACGCCGCCCACGCCGAAGAACGCGACTGGCAGAGCCGCCTGCAGGCCATCGGCACCCTGCGCGCCATCCAGGGCGTGACCCTGACCGCCGAGGTTTCCGGCACCGTCAGCGCGGTGCAGTTCGTCTCCGGCGACAAGGTCAAGGTCGGCCAGCCGGTGGTGCAACTCGAATCCGACGTCGAGCAGGCCACCCTGCGCACCGCCGAGGCGGATCTCGGGCTGGCCCAGGTCGAGTACGAGCGTGGCAAGAGCCTCGTGGGCCGCCAGGCCATTTCCAAGAGCGAGTACGACCGCCTCGCCGCCCAGCTGAACCGCTCCACCGCCACCGTCGCGCAACTGCGCGCGGCGCTGGCGAAGAAGCGCATCCTCGCGCCCTTCTCCGGCACCATCGGCATCCGCCAGGTGGACGTCGGCGACTACGTGTCCCCCGGCACCGAGATCGTCACCCTGCAGGACCTGACGACCCTGCAGGTGGACTTCTTCCTGCCCGAGCAGGACTTCCCGCTGCTCAAGCGCGGGCAGAAAGTCGTGGTGCGCGTGGCGGCCTATCCGGGCCAGAGCTTCGACGCGCAGATCGACGCCATCAGCCCGCGCGTGGACAACCAGACGCGCAACCTGCTGGTCCGCGCCAGCATGGCCAACCCCGACGGCAAGCTGCTGCCGGGCATGTTCGCCAACCTGGAAGTGCAGCTGCCGGACAGCGCGCCGCGCGTCGTGGTACCCGAAACCGCGGTGGCCTTCACCCTGTATGGCAACTCGGTGTACGTGGTGGTGCCGCACAAGCCCAAGGACGGCGAAAAGGCGGAAGACGCCAAGGCCGGCGACAAGGCCCCGAAGCTGGATGTCGAACGCCGCTTCGTGAAGACCGGCGAACGCCGCGAAGGCAGCGTGGTGATCCTCGAGGGCCTGAAGGCCGGCGAAGAAGTGGTGACCTCCGGCCAGCTCAAGCTGGACAACGGCACCGCCGTGGCCATCGTCAAGGACCCGCAGTAAACGCACAGGCGGCGCGCTGCTGAATCAGCGCGCGCCCACAGGCCCCGCCGTACATCGGCCGGCGCCCGCAACAAAGGATTGAGCTTATGGGCTTCACCGATCCCTTCATCCGTCGCCCGGTGCTGGCGACCGTGGTCAGCCTGCTGATCGTCCTGCTCGGCATGCAGGCCTTCAGCAAGCTGGTGATCCGCGAATATCCGCAGATGGAAAACGCGCTGATCACCGTTACCACCTTCTATGCCGGCGCCAACGCCGAAACCATCCAGGGCTACATCACCCAGCCGCTGCAGCAGAGCCTCGCCAGCGCCGAAGGCATCGACTACATGACCTCGGTGAGCCGGCAGAACTACTCGGTGATCTCGATCTACGCGCACATCGGCGCCAACTCCGATCGCCTGGTCACCGAACTGCTGTCGAAGATCGGCGAGGTGAAGACCCAGTTGCCGCCCGACGCGGAAGACCCGGTGCTGGACAAGGAAGCGGCCGACGCCTCGGCGCTGATGTACATCAGCTTCTTCAGCGAGCAGATGAACAACCCGCAGATCACCGACTACCTGTCGCGGGTGATCCAGCCCAAGCTCGCCACCCTGCCGGGCATCTCCGAAGCCGAGATCCTCGGCAACCAGGTGTTCGCCATGCGCCTGTGGCTGGACCCGGTGAAGATGGCCGCCTACGGCATCACCGCCGGCGACGTGGCCGACGCGGTGCGCCAGTACAACTTCCTCTCCGCCGCCGGCGAGGTGAAGGGCGAGCTGGTGGTCACCTCGGTGAACGCCTCCACCGACCTGAAATCCCCGGAAGCCTTCGCCGCCATTCCGCTGAAGACCGCAGGCGATCGCCGCGTGCTGATGGGCGACGTGGCGCGCATCGAACTGGGCGCGGCGAGCTACGACGCGGTCAGCTCGTTCAACGGCATCCCGTCGGTGTACATCGGCATCAAGGGCACGCCCAGCTCCAACCCGCTGGACGTGATCAAGGAAGTCCGCGCCAAGATGCCGGAGCTGGAAGAGCAGCTGCCGCCAGGCCTGCAGGTGTCCATCGCCTACGACGCCACGCGCTTCATCCAGGCGTCCATCGACGAGGTGGTGAAGACCCTGGGCGAAGCGATCCTGATCGTCATCGTGGTGGTGTTCCTGTTCCTCGGCGCATTCCGCTCGGTGATCATCCCGGTGGTGACCATCCCGCTGTCGATGATCGGCGTGCTGTTCTTCATGCAGGTGATGGGCTACTCGATCAACCTGCTGACGCTGCTGGCCATGGTGCTCGCCATCGGCCTGGTGGTGGACGACGCCATCGTGGTGGTGGAGAACATCCACCGCCACATCGAGGAGGGCAAGTCGCCGTTCCAGGGCGCCATCGAGGGCGCGCGGGAAATTGCCGTACCGGTGGTGACCATGACCATCACCCTGGCCGCCGTGTACGCCCCCATCGGTTTCCTCAGCGGCCTCACCGGCGCGCTGTTCAAGGAGTTCGCCTTCACCCTGGCCGGCGCGGTGATCATCTCCGGCATCGTCGCGCTGACGCTCTCGCCGATGATGTGCTCGCGCCTGCTGCGCCACGACGAGAACCCCAGCGGCCTGGCCCATCGCCTGGACCTGATCTTCGAAGGCCTGAAGGTGCGCTACCAGCGCGCCCTGCACGGCACGCTGAACAGCCGCCCGGTGGTGATCGTCTTCGCCCTGCTGGTGCTGGCGATCATCCCGCTGCTGATGATGTTCACCCACAAGGAGCTGGCGCCGGAGGAAGACCAGGGCATCGTCTTCATCATGGCCAACGCGCCGCAGACGGCGAACCTCGACTACCTGTCGAAGTACACCGCCGAGTTCGAGGGCATCTTCCGCAAGTTCCCCGAGTATTATTCCGCGTTCCAGATCAACGGCTACAACGGCGTGCAGACCGGCATCGGCGGCATGCTGCTCAAGCCCTGGGACGAGCGCCAGCGCAGCCAGATGGAACTGCTGCACGCGGTGCAGGGCGAGCTGGACAAGATCCCCGGCCTGCAGATCTTCGGCTTCAACCTGCCGTCGCTGCCGGGCACCGGCGAGGGCCTGCCGTTCCAGTTCGTAATCAACACCGCCAGCGACTACCAGTCCCTGCTGCAGGTGGCCGAGCGGGTGAAGAAGCGCGCGGAAGAGTCGGGCAAGTTCGCCTTCCTCGACCTCGACCTGGCCTTCGACAAGCCCGAACTGGTGGTCGATATCGACCGCGCCAAGGCCGCGCAGATGGGCGTGTCCATGCAGGACCTGGGCGTCGCACTGGGAGCGCTGCTGGGTGAAGGCGAGATCAATCGCTTCACCATCGACGGACGCAGCTACAAGGTGATCGCCCAGGTCGAGCGCGCCTACCGCGACAACCCGAGCTGGCTGAACAACTACTACGTGAAGAGCCAGAGCGGCCAGCTGATCTCGCTGTCCACCCTGGTGACCTTCCACGAGCGCGCGCGCCCGCGCCAGCTCAACCAGTTCCAGCAGCTGAACTCGGCGATCATCTCCGGCGTGCCGATGGTCAGCATGGGTGAAGCCATCGATACCGTGCGCGGCATCGCCGAACAGGAATCGCCGCGCGGCTTCTCCTTCGACTACGCCGGCGCCTCGCGGCAGTTCGTGCAGGAAGGCAGCGCGCTGATGATCACCTTCGCCCTGGCACTGGCGGTGATCTTCCTGGTGCTGGCGGCGCAGTTCGAGAGTTTCCGCGATCCGCTGGTGATCATGGTCACCGTGCCGCTGTCGATCTGCGGCGCACTGATCCCGCTGTTCCTCGGCCTGTCGAGCCTGAACATCTACACCCAGGTGGGGCTGGTGACGCTGATCGGGCTGATCAGCAAGCACGGCATCCTCATCGTCGAGTTCGCCAACCAGCTGCGCCATGAGCGCGGGCTGTCGGTGCGCGAGGCGGTGGAGGAAGCCGCGGCAATCCGCCTGCGTCCGGTGCTGATGACCACTGCCGCCATGGTGCTCGGCGTGATCCCGCTGCTGCTCGCCACCGGCGCCGGCGCGGTGAGCCGCTTCGACATCGGCGTGGTGATCGCCACCGGCATGAGCGTCGGGACGCTGTTCACCCTGTTCGTGCTGCCCTGCGTGTACACGCTGCTGGCCAAGCCGGACAAGAAACCCGGCGAAGCCACCGCGCCGGCTCCGGCGCACTGAAGAAAAAAGCCCCGCAGATGCGGGGCTTTTTCTTTGAGCAGCTCCGCCACCGGGACATCCGGAGCTGCCTTGCAGGATGGGTGGAGCGCAGCGATACCCATGCTGCCGGTGGGCGAGATCGATGGGTATCGCTTCGCTCCACGCCCTCCTACGTCGGGGCCCGCCTGCAGGATCGGCACGCCAGTTCGTCATCTGAGCGGCCTTCTGACAGACCATTCATACGCGCATTTCGACCGCCCACCCCTTTATCTCGGCGTTGATACACAACCTCTAAATTCCCCATACACGCATCGCGTATCCCTGCGCGCCATTCGCCGGGAATCTCCGGCTCAACGTCGGAACCCGCCATGCCGGCAAACGCCCCAAGCCCAGGCTTCACCCTGGTCGAACTGATGGTCACCCTGGCCGTCCTGGCCATCCTCTCGACACTGGCCGCGCCGATGTTCGGCGACCTGATCCAGCGCAGCAAGGTCGATGCCGCCAGCGGCGAACTGGCCCACCTGCTGCAGTACGCTCGCAGCGAAGCCATCACCCGCGCCAGCGCCGTGACGGTCACTGCCGGAAGCGGCAACTGGGTCGGCGCACTGAGCGTCGCCACCAGCAGCGAAACCCTGCGCCAGTACGGCAGCGAGGGCATCAACGGCGGCAGCGCGGTGACCGCGACCGGCAGCGCCAGCAGCCTGACCTTCCGCGCCGCCGGCACTCTCAGTGGTGCTGCACAGAGCATCCGTCTGTGCCCCAGCAGCGGCAGCAGCGGCAGCAGCGGCCGACTGCTGAGCATCTCCAGCAGCGGACAGATCACCAGCACTACCGCGGAGTGTTCGTCATGAGACGCGCCCAGCGAGGTTTCAGCCTGCTGGAAGTGCTGATCAGCCTGCTGCTGGTCAGCGTCGGCGCCCTGGGCATGGCGGCACTGCAGGGCAAGAGCCTGCGCTACACGCAGGATGCGGTGCAGCGCAACGAGGCGATCATGCTCGCCCAGCAGTTGCTGGAGCAGATGCGCAGCAACCCCAAGGACGCCTTGAGCACCACCCACAAGTTCAGCAGCAGCTCGGCCTACTACAAGATCGCCGGCACGGCCTTCGGCACCGCGTCGCGCAGCGATTGCGCCACCCGCGAGCGCGGCAATGGCGGCTCCGACGTGGCGAAAGCCGATCTCGCCTGCTGGCTGCAAGCGGTGCAGGCGACGCTGCCGGTGACCAGCTCGATCCTCAGCGCCAGCTTCACCATCTGCCCCAGCCAGTCCGATGGCGCGTGCAGCAACGACGCCAGCTCCGCCGTGCTGATCCAACTCGCCTGGAACGACCCCAGCGGCCAGTGCGACAACAACCTGTGCACCTACCGCCTGCGCGGCGAACTCTGAGGTCCGGCATGCCCGCAAGAACACTCCCCGCACAAGCACACCAGGCCGGCCTGTCCCTGGTAGAGCTGATGGTCGCCCTGGCCATCGGCAGCCTGCTGATCCTCGGCGCCACCGAGCTGTACATCAACAACAAGGCGCACTTCCAGTTCCAGCAGGGCCAACTGGGCAACCAGGAAAACGCCCGCTACACGCTCCTGCTGCTGGACCAGCAACTGGCCCGCACCGGCTACCGCTACCTGCCCCAGGACAGCCTGGAAGTGGCCTTCCCGGCGCTGGCCAGCAGTAACGGCTGCCCGTCCTTCAAGGCCGGCCAGACCTACCAGGCGAGCAGCGATGGCAAGGGCGTCTGCCTGCGTTACCAGGGCGCCAGCGACAGCACCACGGAAGCCGCCGGCTCCAATGGCAACCAGTACGACTGCCTGGGCGCCTTCGTCCCGCGCGGTACACGCGTGCTCACGCGCATCAGCTATGTCGCCGGCAGCACGCCGGCGGACGGCACCCTCACCTGCACGGCCCAGGGCGCCACCGCGCAGGCGCTGATCACGGGCGTGGCGGGTTTTGCGCTGTTCGCCCTGCCCGCCAGCAGCGATGACAGCCAGGCGGTCAGCTACGCCGCTCTGCTGGCCACCGGCGCGTCGACCCGTGGCGGCATGAGCAGCGATATCGCCAGCCGCTGGAAAACCCTCAGCGGCGCGACCCTCAGCGAGAACACCGCCTACGTCTACCAGATCGCCCAAGGCAGCGTGATGCTGCGGAACCTGATGCCATGAGCCCACGACACACCCTGCGCACGCAACGCGGCGCCACCCTGGTCATCGCCCTGGTGATGCTGCTGCTCGGCACCCTGATCGCCCTGAGCAGCATGCGCGGCACCACCACTGAAACCCGCATCATCGGCAACCTCAGCGAGCAACAGCATTCGCGGGCTGCCGCCGAGTCGGCACTGCGCGAGGGCGAGCGCCGGCTCGCCGCGCAGACCAGCCTGGACCAGGGTTCGGCAAACTGCGCCTCCAGCATCGCGCAGCACGCCAACCTGTGCATCCTGGTCAGCGACAAGTACTCCTCCAACACCAAGGCCAGCGCCGACTGGTGGAGCAGCGATGCCACCTCCATCGCCTACCTGGGCATGGACGGCAGCTCCACCTTCGACCCCGTGCCGCGCTGGAACGCCGCCTACATCGCCTTCGACCCGGCCGACTCCAATGGCAACGTGCAGATCACCGACCCCGACGAACGCTCCCAGGGGCGCGGGCCGCATTACTACCGGGTGAGCGCTGCCGCCCGCGCCGACGGACAGCGCCTGATGAGCGTGCTGCAGACCGTCACCATCCGTCGCTACTACTGAGGAGCCCGACGTGAGCCGACGTCCCGCCCAGCCCTGCCTGCCGTTCCTGTTCGGCGGCCTTCTGCTCGCCACCGCGCTGCCCACCGATGCCGCGACACTGACGCTGAGCCAGCAGCCGCTGTTCCTCACCGAGGGCGTGGCGCCGAACATCATGGTGACCATCGACAACTCCAACAGCATGCGCTGGAGCTTCGCCCCCGACGGCATGAACCCCACCACCGGCAGCACCTACAACGGCTACACCGCCGACCAGGTGCGCACCAGCCGGCGCGCCAAGTCGTCGACCTTCAACCCGCTGTACTACAACCCCAACGTCACCTACCAGGCGCCCTACAGCGTCAGCTACAGCAACGCCAGCACCACCTACACGCCGCTGACCACCAGCTTCACCACGGCCTACGTGAACGGCTTCAAGAGCGCCAAGGGCAGCTTCGACCTGAGCTCGGCGTACAAGGTCTCCTGGGAGTACGACACCGCCCGCGCGACCACCGACAGCACCTACTGGACCTACACCGGCTACACGTCCTACAACAGCCCGGACAAGGTCTACTACCTGGCGGCGAACCCGTCCTCGGACTTCAGTTCGAGCAGTACCTCGTCCAGCACCACCAGCTCCACCAGCGTCAGCGGCTCCACCACCTCCACCGGCAAATCGGCATCGCTCACCGGCGGCGGCACCTACACGGTCACCACCAAGAGCAGCAGTTGCACGGCGACCATCACCAACCCGAAGTCCAGCACCGGCTCGACTACCACCAACAGTGACGGCAGCACCTCCAGCACCACCACCGCTGTCAGCTACTCGACCGCCAGCTGCTCTTACGCCACCAGCGGCAAGACCACCACCTACACGGTGACTTCGACCGCCACCACCACGCTGACGACGACCACCACCTACCCCGATCGCACCAAGGCGGCAGTGCCGGCGTACTACTACGTCTACAGCACCGCGCTCAGCGGTTGCAGCAGCAACGTCAACGACGACAACTGCTACAAGCTGGTGACCGTGTCCTCCACTTCCGGCACCAACAGCAGTGACGAGCGGCAGAACTTCGCCAACTGGTACAGCTTCTACCGCAACCGTGAGCTGGCAACCCAGTCCGGCGCCAACCTCGCCTTCGTCTCGCTGCCGGAGAACACCCGCCTCAGCTGGCAGGCCCTGGGCACCAGCGATACCTGCATCACCAGCAGCTCGTACCTGTCGAGCTACAACTGCCGCGGGCTGAGCAACACCAGCACCAGCTACTACGACAACCGCCTCGGCACCTTCTCCGGCGCGCACCGGGCGAAGTTCTTCGAGTGGCTCGGCGACATCTACTTCAACCAGGGCACCCCGCTGCTGGATGCCGTCGACCGCGTCGGTTCGCTGCTCAGTGTCACCGGCAAGTACAGCCCCTACGCCTACTCCATCGGCAGCAGCGAAACGCCGCTGTACAGCTGCCGGGCGAGCTACAGCATCACCCTCACCGACGGCATCTGGAACACCGCCGGCAGCCACGGCGACTGGGACAGCACCGGCCGCACCCTGCCCGACGGCCAGACCTACAGCGCACGCGCACCGTACAAGGACAGCGCCTCCAACACCCTCGCCGACCTGGCGTTCAAGTACTGGGCCACCGACGCCCAGCCGAACATCGCCAACAACGTCAGCACCTACATCGCCGAGAGCAACAGCAACGCCACCACCCAGTACTGGAACCCGAAGAACGATCCGGCGACCTGGCAGCACATGGTCAGCTACTTCGTCGGCCTGGGCCTGACCACCAGCCTGACCAACCCGGCCTGGGGCGGCGATACCTACTCCGGCGACTACAGCAAACTGGCCGCCGGTACCCTGAGCTGGCCCGCGGCTTCGTCAGGCAGCGCAAACAACGTCTACGACCTGTGGCACGCGGCGGTCGACTCCCGTGGCGAGTTCTTCAGCGTCGACTCGCCCGATGACCTGGTCTCCGCCCTGCAGAACGTGGTCAACCGCATCTCCCAGCGCGAGGACTCCGGCGCCGCACCGGCGCTGGTCAGCTCGCCGCTGCTCAATGCCGACAGCAGCACCGCCGACAGCGAGCTGTACAGTTACACCCCGAAGTTCGCCAGCACCGACTGGAGCGGCGACCTGATCAAGTACCTGCAGAACACCGCCAACGGCAGCCAGACCTCGGTCTGGAGCGCCCAGGACGTGATGGACAGCACCTACGGCAGCGGCAACAGCGCCTGGTCAACGCGCACCGTGAAGATGGCCGGCAGCACCGCCGGGACGCTCAAGGACTTCACCTGGAGCAACCTCAGCAGCGCCCAGCAGACCACCCTCAACAAGACCCTCGCCAGCGTCACCGACAGCAATGGCGAGAAGCGCGTGGCCTACCTGCGCGGAGACCGCAGCAACGAAGGCACGCTGCTGCGCACCCGCAGCACCGTGCTGGGCGACATCATCGATTCCTCGCCGGTGCTGGTCGGCCCGCCCAACCGCCTGGCCTCGCTGATGAACGCCACCGTCAGCAGCACCGACACCTCGTACACCACCTTCAAGAGCACCTGGAGCGCGCGCCCCACGCGCCTCTATGTCGGCGCCAACGACGGCATGCTGCATGCCTTCGATGCCGACGGTAAGGAAGTCTTCGCCTACGTACCCAGCGCGGTGATCAGCAACCTCTACAAGCTGAGCGACAGCGACTACACCAGCGCCACTCACCAGTACTACGTGGACGGGTCGCCGGTCACTGCCGATGTCTACTACGACAACGCCTGGCACACCGTACTGGTCGGCACTCTGCGTGGCGGCGGCCGCGCGCTGTTCGCCCTGGACATCACCGACCCGGCCGACATCAAGCTGCTCTGGGAGAAGAGCTACAGCGACAGCGACTACAGCGAACTGGGCTTCACCTACTCGCGGCCGACCATCAGCCTGCTGCACAACGGCACCTGGGCGGTGATCCTGGGCAACGGCTACAACGGCGCCAACGACAAGGCCGTGCTCTACCTGATGGACGTGAAGGACGGCAGCCTGATCAAGGCCCTTACCGTCAGCGACGGCAAGACCACCGCCAATGGCCTGGCCACCCCCCGCGCCGCCGATATCAACGGCGACCTGATCACCGACTACGTCTACGCCGGCGACCTGCACGGCAACCTCTGGCGCTTCGACCTGACCAGCTCCGGCAGCCTCACCTCCAGCACCACCGCCAGCAGCTTCCGCGTCGGCTTCGGCGGCTCGCCGCTGTACAGCGCGACGACTACGGCCGGGCAGGTGCAGCCCATCACCAGCGCGCCCTACCTGGTCAAGCACAGCTCCGGCACCGGCTACCTGGTGATCTTCGGCACCGGCAAGTACATCGAGTCCGACGACGCCGACCCCAACACCAGCCAGGTGATGGGTCTCTACGGCATCTGGGACCGGCAGACCGCGGGCGAGGCCGCCAGCACCACGCCCACGCTTAGCCGCAGCAAGCTGCAGCAGCAGACCATCACCCAGAGCGAGGTGACCACTTCCTTCGACAACAACGGCACGGCGGTGAGCCAGACCATCCGCACCGTCAGCGACAACGCCGTCACCTGGTACGACAGCAGCGGCAACGTCTCGCAGTACGGCTGGTATCTGGACCTCCCCGCCACCGGCGAAATGGTGGTCAACAACCCCTACGCCACCTCCGGCGTGCTGCTGGCCAGCACCCTGACGCCCAACGAAGACCCCTGCGCCGACGGCGTCACCACCTGGCTGATGTCGCTCGACCCGTACACCGGCGGCGCCACCGACTTCGCCACCCTGGACCTGAACAACGACGGCGTGGTGGACGACAACGATCTCTACAACGGCAGCGTCGTCTCCGCCTTGCAGATGTCCGGGCTGAAAGGCGGCTTCACCGTCGGCAGCACCAGCGCCAGCAGCAGCAACGTCAACGCCTGCGGCAGCGACGGCTGCGTCAGCGTGGCAACCAGCGGCGCCAGCTCCGGACGGCAGAACTGGCTGAACATCAAGGAACAGGAATGAACAGGCACTACCGGCAAGACGGCTTCACCCTGATGGAGCTCATGGTGGTGGTGGCGATCGTGGCGATCCTCGCCGCCGTCGCCTACCCCAGCTACCAGGAGTACGTGCTGCGCGGCAAACGCGCGGAAGGCCAGGCCCTGCTCAACCAGGCCGCATCGCAGGAAGAGCGCTGGTATGCGCTCAACTCGGTATCCGGCTACGTCACCGACCAGTCTTCGGTGGCCAACCTGAAGCTGGCTGGCACCAGTGGCAGCACCGTCACCTCCTCCACCGGCCTGTATACCCTGACAGTGGGAGGCGGCAGCAGCGACGGCGGCTACACGCTGACGGCCAACCCGACCTTCACCGACAGCAAGTGCACGCACCTGACCCTGACCGCCCAGGGCCAGAAGGGCAGCAGCGGCACCGGCAGTGTGAGTGATTGCTGGCGGTGAGGCGCGACCAGCCGCCTGATCGAGCGGAGCGGTGCTGAGTCAATCGCAGACGGCTTGGGCTCCACTGTAGGAGCGGGCCATGCCCGCGATCCGCCGGCAGGGCCGGCGCCAGATCGGCACTGGGCTCACCGGATGGACACGCACCGGATACGGTCGCGGGCATGGCCCGCTCCTACAGGTAGCCGTCACTGCCCGGGGATAGAAAACGCCACCAGCCGATACCCCTCGGCGGTGCGAATGAAATCGAAGCTGGCATGCTTGGCCGGCTCGAACGAACCCTGCTGCCAATGTTCCATGGCCGACACCCTGGGCGTCTGCCACTGGGCGAACTCGCCGCAGCTGTCGAAGTACTGCGGGTCGCGCTCGGGGTCGAAGGGCCAGCCCATGTCGCCCTGGCGAACGCCGTAGCCGGCGGAACTTCGCAGGGCCTCCAGCCGCTTGCGCAGCGCCGGACCGTGCTTTTGCAGTACCTCATCCGGCGTCGCGGCCTGCCAGTCATCCAGCGGCTCGCCGCCCTGTCCACTCCAGATTCGGGAGTCGCTGTGGGCTTTCAGCGAAGCGTCATCCAGATGCGCGAGGAACTCGTCGCGGAACCAGATGGCGAAGTCCCTCTCGATGTCGACGAAGCTGATGTAGCGACCGTCGACCGCTTTGAAGGACACGCGGCGCGGGTCGCTGGAAGCTTGCTCGCTCACCTGCTTGGAGAACCAGTCCAGCGCCTCGGCGCGGGAAGCATCGAAGCCTTGCACCAGCGTCGTGCCGTGGCGGTCGAGCAGCAGCTCCGTGCCGCCGCTCCAGCCCTTGTGCTCACACTGCTCCAGGCTCACCCCCGGATCGGCGCAGCTGCGCGTGGCAGCCTTCAGCGCCACGACCATGCCGTTGCGCATGGCCGTCGCGTCGCTCAGCTCGGCCGGGATCAGCACCTGGCCATTGCCGTCGAGGAAGCCGACCTTGTCACGCTGGCGGTCACGGAAGCGGATGCTGTTTTCGCTCTCGCAGATCGGTGCATTGTCGAAGAAGTACAGCGAATCCGGCGCCACCTGGCGGCCATCGCGCAGCAGGTAGTAGTTGCGGTAACCGTCGGCGGTTTCCTCGCCGGCGGCGATGATGTGCTCGAAGCGTCGGGCCAGGGTGAACATCGGGCTGAGCGTCGGCGCAACCTTCACGCTGCCCTGGGCATCCTTGAAGCCGATGAGGTCGTTCTGCGTGAATGCCACCCAGGGTTCGCCCGCCGCTGCCGAAACACTCAGGGCCAGCGCCGCGAGGCCTGCCAGCCATGCACCTGTGCCCTTTCCTTCCATGCTGGAAATATCTCCTCGATTCGGTGTTCCGCTGCATTGTGCCACGGCCAAAGAAAAGCCCCCGCGCATCACTGCGCGGGGGCTCGATCTCGCGGAAGAACGATCAGGCCGGCTGGCGTTGCATCGCGCCGCTGTCGCTGTCGCTTTCGCCTTTCAGGCTCCAGCTCTTCAGGTGCTCGAGGCTCGCACGGTACGGCTTCAGACCATTGGCCAGCAGCAAGGCACCCGCGACCAGTGCCACGACGCTGACGATCAGCAGCGAATAGCGCAGCGCCATGTCGTCGCCGAACCCGTAGTCGGTCACCAGGGCGATGGCGGTCGGGCCGATGCCCAGGCCCAGCAGCGTGACCACGAACAGGTAGATGGCCGAGGCCTGGCCGCGCATGGAGTTGGGCATGATTTCCTGGATCGCCGCCGGGGCGACGCCGAAGGGCATGCTGAGGAAGAACACGATGGGCGCCATCATCGCTGCCGCCGCGTTGCCGCTGTCCAGCAGCGGATAGACCAGGCTCAGCGGGATCGCCAGGCAGGCGGCCAGCAGGCCCACGCGCATGTTGGCATCGGTGCGCCCGCGCTTGGACCAGTAGTCGGCCAGGCGGCCGCCGCAGACGATGCCCAGGCAGCCGAACACGGCGACGATGCTGCCGTACACCACGCCCACGTGGCCGGCATCCCAGCCGTAGGTGCGGACGAAGAAGGTCGGCACCCAGGCGCCGCTGCCGTAGCTGGCGAAGGAGATGCAGGCGAAGCCGAAGTTGTGGCAGAGCACGGTCTTGCGGTTGGCGCGCAGGTAAGCGCCCACTTCGCTCATCGGCACCACCACGCCGGCGCCGACGCCACGGCGGGTCGGCTCCTTCACCGCGAGCATCAGCAGGGTGAAGAGCACGCCGGCGGCGCCGAGAATCAGGAAGATCAGCTGCCACGGACGCACTTCACCGAGGACCGGCAGGTGCACGTCGCCCTGGGCGGAAGCGAACTTGATCACCAGGCCGCCGAGCAGGAAGGCCAGCCCCGAGCCAAGGTAGATGCCCATGGAATAGACGCTGATGGCGGTGGCGCGGCGCTGGGCCGGGAAGCTGTCGGCGATCAGCGAGTAGGCGGCCGGCGACAGTGCCGCCTCGCCCACGCCGACGCCGACGCGGAACAGCAGGAAGTGCCAGTACTGGCGGGCCAGGCCGCAGGCAGCGGTCATGGCGCTCCAGATCAGCACGCCGACGGTAATCAGCCCGCGGCGGCTGCGGCTGTCGGCCATGCGCCCGAGGGGGATGCCGCACAGCGTGTAGAACAGCGCAAAGGACAGGCCCATCAGCAGGCTCATCTGCGTGTCGCTGATCTCCAGATCGCGGCGGATGGGGCCGACCAGCAGGTTGAGAATCTGTCGGTCGATGAAGGAAAGCACGTAGGCGACCATGAGGATCGCGACCGTGGACCAGGCCACGGCACTGGAGGGGTAGCCGTTATTGTTGTTGTTCATGCCGGGCTCCTGAAACGCCGCCAATCGCGGCGAAGGCGAAGGGGAGAACCCGCAGAGTAGGCATTGCGAACGCGTCGCGCGCGCACTATCAAATCTCTGAATGCGCGCGTCGGCCGTTGGCTGATGAATGGGTGGTCAGGGATTGGATGGAGGGTTTCGCCGTCTCCACCGGTAGGAGAGCAGATCTTCCCTGTAGGGCGCATATCGCGGAACGCTTTATCCGCCAAGGCGGATAACGCTTGAGGCGTTATGCGCCCTACATGACTTGCCTTATCCCGGAGACAGAGGGCAGATCATGCCGGCTGACGTCGCGGCGCCAACCTGCACCGAACGGTCCCCTCTCCCTCCGGGAGAGGGTTAGGGTGAGGGGAAGCCCCTGTGCCTGCGTCCCGTCAGATCGCAGCAGGCATCCGCTCACAAAGCTTCGCCAGCGCCCGCGCCCACAGTTCCTGGTCGTTCAGGCAAGGCACCAGCACCAGCTCCTCGCCGCCCGCCGCGCGGAACTGCTCCTGGCCGCGCTGGCCGATCTCTTCCAGCGTCTCGATGCAGTCGGCGACGAAGGCCGGGCACATCACCAGCAGGCGCTTCACGCCCTGCTTGCCGAGCTTGTCCAGCTGCGCCTCGGTGTAGGGCTCGATCCACTTGTTGCGGCCCAGGCGCGACTGGAAGGAAACCGACCAGCACCCATCCTGCAGACCGGCGCCAGCGGCGAAATCCTCCGCCGTGCGCAGGCACTGGCTGCGGTAACAGACGGCCATGACGTCCTCGTGCACGCCCCGGCTGGAGCTGGCGGTGAGGTCGTGGCGCTTGTCCTTCACCAGCTTGCGGATGTGCGATTCAGGCAGGCCGTGGAAGCTCAGCAGCAGGTGGTCATAGGGTTGCTCCAGATACGGCTTCACGCTGTCCAACAGCGCCTGGCGGTACTCGGGCTCGGCGTAGAACGGCGGCAGCACCTTCAGCTCCAGCTTGAGGTTGTGCTCGCGCATCACCCGGCGAGCTTCCTCGATGGCGGTGGTGGTGGTGCTGTCGGCGAACTGCGGGTAGAGCGGCGCGAAGGTGACCTGGGTAATGCCCTGCTGGCTCAGGCGCAGCAGCGCCTTCTCGATCGACGGTTCGCCATAGCGCATGCCCAGCTCCACCGGGCCGTGCGGCCAGAACGGTTTCACGGCCTCCTGCAGGCGGCGGCTCAGCACCACCAGCGGCGAACCCTCGTCCCACCAGATCGACGCGTAGGCGTGGGCGGATTCCTCCGGGCGCTTGCGCAGCACCAGCGACACCAGCAGCCGGCGGATCGGCCAGGGCAGGTCGATCACATAGGGGTCCATGAGGAACTGATCGAGGTAGCGGCGCACGTCCTCGACCTGGGTGGAGGCCGGTGATCCCAGGTTGACCAGCAGGAGGGCGTTTTGGGTCATGCAGTGTCCTTAAACCAGTACGGCACGAGGTCGTCGTGCGGGCTGCGCAGTTTACACGCAGCCCGTGCTATCCAGATGTTCCAGGGCTGTTGCCGATGTCGCAGGGCTCAGCGCTTCTCCTGAAGCACGTCGGCCAGCGCTGCCTTGAATTCCGCGAAGCGGAACTCGAAGCCAGCATCCAGCAGGCGGCGCGGCACGATGCGCTGGCCGCCCAGCAACAGGGTCGACATCTCGCCCAGCAGCAGACGCAGGGCAAAGCCCGGCACCGGCATCAGCGTCGGCCGGTGCAGCGCCTGGCCCAGCTCCTGGGTGAAGTCGCGGTTGCGCACCGGCTGCGGCGCGCACGCATTATAAGGACCGGCCGCGTCCGCCTTGCACAAAAGAAAATCGATCAGGGCGATCTGATCTTCGATATGCACCCAGGACATCCACTGCCGGCCATCCCCCAGCCGCCCGCCGGCACCCAGGCGGAACGGCGGCAGCATGCGCTTGAGGAAACCGCCCTCGGGCGCCAGCACCAGACCGGTACGCACCAGCACCACGCGGATACCCAGCGCCTCGGCCTCGCGGGCGATCTGTTCCCAGGCCAGGCACAGCTCGCTGGCAAAATCCTCGCCGGCCGCCGCGCTGTTCTCTTCCAGCGGACGCTCGCCGGCGTCGCCATACCAGCCGACCGCCGAGCCGTTGATCAGTACCGCCGGGCGCTGGCTGCGCCCCTCCAGCCAGCTCACCAGGCGCTCGGTCAGGCGCACCCGGCTGTCCCACAGTAGAGCCTTGCGCCGGGCGCTCCAGGGCTTGTCGGCGATGGGCTCGCCGGCCAGGTTGACCACCGCATCCAGCGGCCCGTCTCCGAAGGACTCGAAGTCGGCGATGCCGCGCACCGTCTCGCCGCACAACGAGGCGACGCGCTGCGGCTGGCGGCTCAGCACGGTGAGCTGGTGCCCTTCGGCGCTCCACCGGCGGCAGAGGCGGCGGCCGATCAGGCCGGTGCCGCCGGTCAAGAGAATATGCATGGTGAACTCCTTGTTGGGCTGTTCCACCTTCCATCAGTCTGGACGAGAGGGAGGCGATTGCATTGACACTCCCTCTACGGCGAGGTCTACGCTGTAAGTGCCGGAACCAAAGCCGGGCTCATTCCTGAATGAACCGATGCGGCGCCGAAGGTTCCGATGATCGGACTCCTATCGTTGACGAGCGCGGACAGCTGAAATGCAATTGTACAGATAGTTTCGTTTGTACAAGAGCCTCCCGCTCGTTACGCTGAAAGACACAGACTACGAGGCATGTCATGAGCGCCCCCATTGCCATCATTGGCACCGGTATCGCCGGACTCTCGGCCGCCCACGCCTTGCAGGGCGCCGGACAAGTCGTCCAGCTGTTCGACAAGGGCCACGGCAGCGGCGGCCGGATGGCCAGCAAGCGCAGCGAAGCCGGCGCCCTGGACCTCGGCGCGCAGTACTTTACCGCCCGCGACCGGCGCTTCCTCGACGCCGTACAGAAGTGGCGCGAGCACGGCTGGGTCGCCGAATGGGACCCGGCCCTCTACCAGTACCGCGACGGTGAACTGAGCCCCTCCCCCGACGAGCAGCCGCGCTGGGTCGGCACCCCGCGCATGAGTGCGATCACCCGTGCGCTGCTGCAGGATCAGGTCGTCACCTTCACCTGCCGCATCACCGAGGTCTACCGCGGCGAGGAGCACTGGCACCTGCAGGACTCCGAGGGCCAGACCCACGGCCCCTTCAGCCGCGTGCTGGTCGCCACGCCGGCGCCACAGGCCGCCGCGCTGCTGGCCAGTGCGCCGAAGCTGGCCGCCGCCGCCGCAAGCATTCCCATGGAGCCGACCTGGGCCGTGGCCCTGGCCTTCCGCGAACCGCTGGATACCCCCGTGCAGGGCTGTTTCGTGCACGAGGGCCCGCTGTCCTGGCTGGCCAGCAACCACTCCAAGCCGGGCCGTGACGAGCAACTCGACACCTGGGTATTGCACGCCGCCAGCGGCTGGAGCAAGCAGCACATCGACCTGCCCAAGGAAAGCGTGATCGAGCACCTGCGCGGCGCCTTCGCCGAGCTGATCGGCTGCGCCGTCCACGCCCCCGACTTCGCCCTCGCCCACCGCTGGCTCTACGCCCGGCCCATGGAGGCGCACCAGTTCGGCGCGCTCGCCGACGCAGACCTGGGCATCTATGCCTGCGGCGACTGGTGCCTCTCCGGCCGCGTCGAAGGCGCCTGGCTGAGCGGCCTGGAAGCCGCCCGCCGCCTGCTCGAACACCTCTGACCGACCACGGCCATCTCCCTGCGGAGATGGCCGTCGAGTCCCCGCGCTCGTCCCTCTCCTTGTACAGGTCTTTGCACTTGTACAAGCCTGAGCCTATCCTTGCCGATAGTTGTACAAATAAACTCACCTGTACAAGTAATCGGTTGCCGCCATGTCCACCGCCAAGCCCACCAGCCCCTCGCGCCCCCAGCTCGCCATCAGCGCCTGCCTGCTGGGCGAGCCGGTGCGCTACAACGGCGGACACAAGGCCTCGCGCCTGTGCCTGGACGTCCTCAGCCGCCACTTCGACTTCATCCCGGTGTGCCCGGAAGTCGCCATCGGCCTCGGCGTGCCGCGGCCGACCCTGCGTCTGGTCGGCGACCGCGATGACCCGCGGGCCCTGATCCAGCGCGAAGGCGGCCGCGATGTCAGCGAAGCCCTGCGCGATTTCGGCCGCCAGCAAGCCGGGCGGCTGCCAGACATCTGCGGCTACATCTTCATGCAGCAGTCGCCCTCCTGCGGCCTGCAGCGGGTGAAGCTCTATCGCTTCGACGGCCAGCTGCGTCCGCCGGGCGTGCGCGGGCTCTACGCGGAAGCCTTCTGCGCCGCGCGACCGGAACTGCCGGTGGAAGAGGAAGGCCGGCTCAACGACCCGGTGATCCGCGAGAACTTCCTCACCCGCGTGTTCGCCTACGCAGCCTGGCAACGGCTTTGCGAGGAAGGCCTGACACGCCACGCGGTGATCGGCTTCCACTCCCGCTACAAGTACCAGCTGATGGCGCACAACCCGCGCCAGTACAGCGCCCTCGGCCAGCGTCTGGCGAAGATCGGCGAGCAACCGCTGGAAGACTTCGCCCCGGACTATTTCCGCGACTTCATGCAGGCGCTGGGCACCTGCGCCACCCGCGGCACCCACAGCAACGTGCTGCAGCACCTGGCCGGTTATCTCAAGCACGACCTGCCCTCGACCGAGAAGGCCGAGATGCAGCACCTGATCGACCAGTACCGCGAAGGCGTGATCCCGCTGGTGGTGCCGCTGACACTGCTCAAGCACCACTTCCGTCTGCACCCACACCCCTACATCGATGCCCAGGCCTACCTGCAACCGCACCCCGAAGACCTGAGCCTGCGCAATGCCATCTGACGTAGCCGTCAGACGTACTGAAAGGATGCCCATGAATCCCGATCACCCTCACCGCGAATCGGACGACGACTACCGTCAGGCCCTGGCCGAAGGCTGGCTGCCGATCCGCGAAGTCTCCCGGCGCACCGGCGTCAACCCGGTCACCCTGCGCGCCTGGGAGCGCCGCTACGGCCTGGTCGTGCCGCAGCGCACGCCCAAGGGCCACCGCCTCTATTCCGAAGCACAGATCGCCCGCATCCAGGCCATCCTCACCTGGCTCGGCCGGGGCGTGGCGGTCAGCAAGATCCGCGCACTGCTCGATGAAAACGCGCCAGCGCCAACGGAAGCTAACGCCTCGCCGTGGGACGACCTGCGCCAGCAGTGCGTCGCCGCCATCGGCCGGATCAACGAGCGCCAGCTGGACGAGTTGTTCAACGGCGCGCTGGCGATCTACCCCGCGCAGACGCTCTGCGAGCAACTGATGCTGCCGCTGCTGGAGGAGCTGGAACTGCGCTGGCAGGGGCAGTTCGGCGCGCAGCTGGAGCGGGTGTTCTTCCACACCTGGCTGCGCACCAAGTTCGGCACCCGCCTCTACCACCACAACCGCCAGCAGCGCGGCGCCCCGCTGCTGCTGGTGAACCAGTCCGGCCTGCCGCTGGAGCCGGGCCTGTGGCTCACCGCCTGGCTGGCCAGCAGTGCCGGCTGCCCACTGGAAATCTTCGACTGGCCCTTGCCGCCCGGTGAACTGGCCCTGGCGGTGGAACGCCTGCAACCGCGCGCCGTGCTGCTCTATTCCAGCCGCACGCTGAACCTGTTGCAGTTGCCCCGGCTGCTGGCCGGCGTCGACTGCCCGCGCCTGCTGGCCGGGCCCGCCACTGCCATCCACCCCGATGCCCTGCAGGAACTGGCCATCGCCGAACCGCCGCTGCACCTGGCCAGCGATCCGGTCGCCGCGTTCGAACTGTTGCGCGAACTGCACCTGCTCAACGGAGAGGCCGCATGAAACGCCAACTCGTCTGGCTGCGCAGCGACCTGCGCCTGCGCGACAACAGCGCCCTGCACGCCGCCGCCGAGCGCGGCCCGGTAATCGCCCTCTACCTGCTCAGCCCCGGCCAGTGGCAGCGTCACGATGACGCCCCGTGCAAGGTCGACTTCTGGCTGCGTAACCTGCGTGAATTGCGCATCGGCCTCGACAAGCTGCACATCCCACTGCTGATCCGCACGGCGGACCACTGGGACGAGGCGCCGACCGTCATCGCCCAGCTCTGCCGTGAGCTGGACATCGAGACGCTGCACGTCAACGAGGAGTACGGCGTCAACGAAGCCGCCCGCGACGCCGCCGTCGAGCAGGCGCTGGAGCAAGACGGCATCCGCCTGCGCAGCCACCTCGACCAGCTGTTCTTCACCCCCGGCACCATACTCACCAAGGGCGGCACCTACTTCCAGGTCTACAGCCAGTTCCGCAAGGTCTGCTACGAACGCCTGAATCTCGGCGTGCCCAGCCTCGTGCCGGCGCCCCGCGCGCAGCAGGAGCTGGATATCGCCAGCGACGAGGTGCCCTCGCAAGTTGCGGGCTTCGAGCCGCCGCCCGCCGAGCTGAGCGAGGAATGGCCCGCCGGCGAGGAAGCCGCCCACGAGCGCGTGGAGCTGTTCACCGACGAAATCCTCAAGACCTACCAGGACACCCGCGACCTCCCCGCCCGCGACGGTACCAGCCGCCTCTCGCCGTACCTGGCCGCCGGCGTGCTGTCGCCCCGGCAGTGCCTGCACGCGGCGCTGGCGAACAACCACGGCGAGTTCGAGACCGGCAACAGCGGCGCGGTCAGCTGGATCAACGAGCTGCTCTGGCGCGAGTTCTACAAGCACATCCTCGTCGGCTTCCCGCGCGTGAGCCGGCACCGGGCGTTCCGCGAGGACACCGAGAAGCTGAAGTGGCGCTACGACCAGAAGGACCTGGAGGACTGGCAGCAGGGCCACACCGGCTTCCCCATCATCGACGCCGCCATGCGCCAGTTGCTCGCCACCGGCTGGATGCACAACCGCCTGCGCATGGTGGTGGCGATGTTCCTCACCAAGAACCTGCTGATCGACTGGCGCGAGGGCGAACGCTGGTTCATGCGCCACCTGATCGACGGCGACCTGGCGGCGAACAACGGCGGCTGGCAGTGGAGCGCCTCCACCGGCACCGACGCGGCGCCCTACTTCCGCATCTTCAACCCGATCTCGCAGTCCGAACGCTTCGACCCGGACGGCCGCTTCATCCGCCGCTGGGTGCCGGAACTGGCCGGGCTGCAGGGCCGGGCGATGCACGATCCGTCGAAGCTCGGGCTGTTCGGCGCGGAACGTTATCCACAGCCGATGTGCGACCTGTCGGCCACACGGGAACGGGCGCTGGAAGCATTCAAGAGCCTCTCCGCCAGCCGCTGAAGCTGAGCGCGCCATGCGCGCGATCGCGGTGGGACTCCGCCCGTAGGGCGAATAACCCGGAACGGGTTATCCGCCGCATGCCCCGCGGCGGATAACGCTGGCGCGTTATCCGCCCTACAAAGTTACAGGTTGAATCCGGTGTCAGCCCGTAGGACGGCAGCTCAGACGTGCAGATGGTTTTCCAGCAGGCCCACGGCATCTCGCCAGCGCAGCCAGAGGTTGCCTTGCCAATCCATCACCGGCAGCGACTCGCCCAGCAGGTGCTGCATGCGCCGACGTGGCAATCGGACGTCGTGGTTGGACAAATCGCGCAGGACGGGCACCACGTCGTTGGTCAGCCATTGGCGCAAGCTGCGGTTTTCCGGGTGGTGGCAGTAGATCAGCAGCAGGGCGTAGAGGCCGCTCTCGCTGACCAGCAGTTCCGGCTCGGGACTGTCGGCAAGGCGCTCGCGGCGGGACTGGTCGTGGTCCAGCCGGCCGATGAGATGGGCTTCGACGGGGCGGTTGATCAGCTTGCTCAGGTCACGCACGACGAACCACGCCTGCTGCTCGATCAGCAGGGCGCGCAGTTGCCGGTTGTAGCGGACGAACAGGGTCGGGATCAGGCCGTCATCGGCCGGGGAAATCGAAAGGTTCATGCTGTCGCTCCTTGTACGCTCAAGAAGCCGCCGCCCGAAACTGCCGAAGGAGGGAGGCGGACCGTGCAAGGGTGGAAACCGGACATTAGACAGCGACAGCCGGTCGGGCAGAAGCCCGCCTCACACGGCCCGCCATGGAGAGCAAAGCGAATCCGGTACCGAGGTACCGGACTGCCCAGCCATGACGCGATTACTGTCAAATGTTCAGGTTTCCACACCTGGCCACGATGACGCTGTGGCAGGGCGAAACGCTAAGCACTGGGCTCGTAGGACCGCAACGCCGCGGGAGTGTAGGGGCCTTCCCAAGCATCCCGCAGCGGCTTTCCCCGTTTGACGCTCTGGCCTTCAGGAACTGCGAGGCCGTCGGGCCTTTCCGCGCGAAAAACCCTGCGCCGATGTTCCCCTGTAGGAGCGCGCCATGCGCGCGATCGCGGGCATGGCCCGCTCCTACAGGAAGGCACCGCGTTGGGCGGTGTGCGACAAACCGTAGGGCGCATAACCCGGAACGGGTTATCCGCCGGTTAGGTCACGGCGGATAACGCTGGTGCGTTATGCGCCCTACGGAGTTACCGATTAACTCCGGTGCCTTTTGGGGGCGCAGGAGCCGCCCTCAGCTATTCATGTCGCGCACAAAAAAGCCGGGCCCTGGGCCCGGCTTTCTTTGTCAGCGCGCTGTTACAGCGGATGCGTGTAATAGAGGCTGTAGGATTCGATGCCATCGTTCGGCTGGCTAATGCCGGCGTTGGAGTAGTGCATGGCGCGCACACCCAGTGCCTGGCCTTCGCCGAAGCGCAGGCCGACGCCCAGGCGATCCTCGAAGTTGAAGGCGCCGCCCAGGTCCTGGTCGCCGGCGCGGGAGCCGCTGAACACGGCCACGCCGATACCGGCTTCGACAAAGGGTTTGACCTTCTCGCCAGAGAATTCGTAGACGAACACGGGGCTGAAGGACAGCGAATGACGGCCGCTGGCCTCGTCACCACCTTCCCAGTAGGTGTAGCCGGCGTCCCAGTAGCCGGTCAGGCGCCCCGTGGAGCTTTCCCACCAGCTCTTGTCCCAGTCGAAACCCAGGCCCAGGCGGTAGGTCATGGTGTTCTGCCCGGTGACGCCAACGGCGCCTGTCAGGCCGGCGGCCTGTGCGGAGACCAAGTGCCCCAGAGTCAAAGCTGCCATGGCGGCAAGCGAGAGTAGTTTCTTCATCGAAACATCCTTTATTAGAAAGCTGAATGAAAAATCCCCGCGAATAACTAGCGATTATAAGGCCATTTGTCAGCACTTGCTGACAGACCAAAGTGGGTAGCTAGCTATTTTTCTCTCAGCCAGGAAAGAAACTGACGGACTCTTCGGCGCCCCAAAGCACCGGCAGTACGCGTTCAAGTCCTTCGACTGCACCGCTGGTCCATAGCTCAGTTTTTTTCGCCTCCCCCAGCGCCAGCATCCCCCGTACCTGCAACAGACGTTCGAGCTGCCGGGCCACAGCGGCCCCGGTGTCGATCAGCGAAACGTCCGCCGGCACCAGCTCACGCAACAGCGGACGCAGGAAAGGGTAATGCGTGCAGCCGAGGATCAGCGTGTCGCAGCCCTCGGCCATCAATGGCGAGACGTAACCTTGCAGCAGTTCGCGGGTTTGCGGGCCGCTGAGGTCGCCCAGTTCGATGCGTTCCACCAGCCCCGGGCAGGGCTGGGTGATGACCCGCACGTCGCTGGCGAAACGATCCAGCAGTGCGGCGAAGCGTGCGCTCTTCAGCGTGCCGGTTGTGGCGAGCACGCCGACCACGCCACTGCGGGTCGCTTCGGCCGCTGGCTTCACGGCCGGCTCCATGGCGACGATGGGCAGTTGCGGGTACAGCTCGCGCAGGTCCGCAGCGGCAGCGGCCGTGGCGGTATTGCAGGCCAGCACCAGTGCCTTGGCGCCACGGGACAGGAGGAATTCGGCGATGGCACGGCAGCGCGCGCGAATGTACTCGGGGGTCTTTTCGCCGTAGGGCACGTGGCCGCAGTCGGCGAGGTAGATCAGGGATTCGTGGGGAAGCCGCGCCCGGATTTCGTGGAGGACGCTGAGGCCGCCCACACCGGAATCGAACACGCCGATCGGCGCGGCATCAGCCATGCGCGGCTCCGCACACGGCGCATTGCGGATCGCGCTTGACCCGCAGCTCGCGGAAGCGCGTGCCGAGGGCATCGATCAGCAGCAGGCGGCCCACCAGCGGCTCGCCGAAGCCGGCCAGCAGCTTCAATGCTTCAAGCGCCTGCAGGCTGCCCACCAGGCCCACCAGCGGGCCGACCACGCCGGCCTCGCTGCAGGTCAGTTCGGCTTCGCTGCCATGGCCGTAGAGGCAGTGGTAGCACGGGCTTTCCTCGCGGCGCGGGTCGAACACCGAGAGCTGCCCTTCCAGGCGAATGGCCGCGCCACTCACCAGCGGTTTCTGCGCGGCGACGCAGGCGGCGTTCACCGCTTCGCGGGTGCCGAAGTTGTCGCAGCAATCCAGAACCAGATCGACGCCCGCCACGGCGGCGTCGAGGGAGTCAACGTCCAGCGCCTGGCGATGGGCGACCAGCTTCACGTCCGGGTTCAGCGCGGTCAGGCGGGCGATGGCGGAGTCCACCTTGCCCACGCCGACGCTGTCGGTACCGTGGATGATCTGCCGCTGCAGGTTGGTCAGGTCGACCGTGTCGAAGTCCGCCAGGTGCAGCTCGCCGACGCCGGCCGCAGCCAGGTACAGCGCCACCGGGGCGCCGAGGCCGCCGAGGCCGACGATCAGCACGCGGCTGTCCTTCAGGCGCAGCTGGCCGTCCACGTCAATCTGCGGCAGGAGGATCTGCCGGCTGTAACGCAGCAGTTCGTTGTCGGTCAGCATGTCCAGCGCCCCAGGCTGATGCGCTCGTGACCGCCGAGGTCGCGACGGCTTTCCACCGCGCTGAAGCCACGGCTGAGCAGCAGGTCGCGCACGGCATCAGGCTGGTCGAAGCCATGTTCGAGCATCAGCCAGCCGCCGTTTTCCAGGTGGTTCGGCGCCTGGTCGATGATCAGGCGGATATCGTCCAGCCCGTCCTGCCCGGAGACCAGCGCACTCGAGGGCTCGAAGCGCACATCGCCCTGCTTGAGGTGCGGGTCGGTGCTGGGAATGTAGGGCGGGTTGCTGACGATCAGCGCGAAGCGTTCGCCCTCTACCGTGGAGAACCAGTGGCTGGCGCGGAAGGCGACGTTGGCCAGGCGCAGGCGCTCGCGGTTGCGCTCGGCCAGGGCCACGGCCTCGGGAATGCGGTCGACACCCAGTACCTGCCAGCTCAGGCGTTCGCACGCCAGGGCCAGGGCGATGGCGCCGGTGCCGGTGCCCAGGTCGAGCACCCGCGATGGCGAGGCCGGCAGCAGCGCCAGCGCGGTCTCCACCAGCAGCTCGGTGTCCGGGCGCGGAATCAGGGTGTGCGGCGCGACTTCCAGGTCCAGGCTCCAGAAGCCCTGGCGACCGAGGATGTAGGCCACCGGCTCGCCGGCCACGCGGCGGGCCAGGTAGCGGTCATAGAGATCGTGGGCCTCGCGGCTGACCACGCGCTCGGGCCAGGTCCGCAGGAAGCTGCGCGGTTTGCCCAACGCGGCGGCGAGCAGCAGCTCGGCATCCAGGCGCGCGCTGGGCGAGTCCGGCAGTTGCGCCTCGTTGAGCAGGGTCATGATGGTTGCCATGGTCTGTCGCTCTCTCAGTCGCCCGCTATCTCAATCGCCGAGCGCGGCCAACTGGTCGGCCTGGAACTCTTGCAGCAGCGGCTCGATGACCTGCTCCACTGCGCCTTCCATGACTTCACCCAGGGAATACAGGGTGAGGTTGATGCGGTGGTCGGTCACCCGGCCCTGGGGGAAATTGTAGGTGCGGATGCGTTCGGAGCGGTCCCCCGAACCGACCAGTAGCTTGCGCGTGCTGGCGATCGCCTGCTGAGCCGCGGACTGCTGCTGGTCGTTGAGCTTGGCCGCGAGCCAGGCCATGGCCTTGGCGCGATTCTTGTGTTGCGAGCGCTCTTCCTGGCACTCGACCACGATGCCCGACGGGATGTGCGTGATGCGCACCGCCGAGTCGGTCTTGTTCACGTGCTGGCCGCCAGCGCCGGAGGAACGGTAGGTGTCCACGCGCAGGTCGGCCGGGTTGATCTCGATGGCCGCCTGTTCGTCCGGCTCGGGCAGCACCGCCACGGTGCACGCCGAGGTGTGGATGCGGCCCTGGGATTCGGTGGCCGGCACGCGCTGCACGCGGTGGGCGCCGGATTCGAACTTGAGCTTGGCGTAGACGCTCTCGCCTTCCACGCGGGCGATGACTTCCTTATAGCCGCCGTGCTCGCCCTCGTTCTCGGACATGATCTCCACGCGCCAGCCCTGCTTCTCGGCGTAGCGCGAGTACATGCGGAACAGGTCGCCGGAGAAGATCGCGGCTTCGTCGCCACCGGTGCCGGCGCGGATCTCCAGGAAGACGTTGCGGCCGTCGTTGGGGTCCTTGGGCAGCAGCATGCGCTGCAGGCGATCCTCCAGGCCGACCAGCGCGGTCTTCGCCTCGGCGACTTCCTCCTCGGCCATCTCGCGCAGGTCCGGGTCGCTGTCCTTGAGCAGCGCCTGGGCGCCTTCGAGGTCGGACTGCACCTTGCGGAACTCGCGGAAAGCAAGGATGACCGGCTCCACTTCCGCGTATTCACGGGAGTAGGCGCGGAACTTGGTCTGGTCGCTGATCACCTCGGCGTCGCCCAGCAGAGCGGTCAGCTCTTCATAGCGGTCGCTGAGGATATCCAGCTTTTTCAGGAGGGAAGCTTTCATCGCTTGTCAGTGCCCTCCTCGAGGGCGAACAGTTCCTGCGCGACGGCCAGCGCATCGATGCGGCCTTCGGCGGAGAGTTTCTTCATCTGCACGCTGGGGGCGTGCAGCAATTTGTTGGTCAGGCCACGGCTGAGCTGGGCGATGACTTCCATCGGGTCGGCGCCGTTGGCCAGCAGGCGCTGGGCCTTCTGGGTTTCCTCGTCGCGCAGGCGCTCGGCCTGCTGGCGGTAGGCGCGCAGCACATCGACTGCAGCCAGCTCGCGCAGACGCAGCATGAATTCGTGCACGCCATCTCCCACCAGCTCCTCGGCGGCCTGGGCGGCGCCCTGGCGGCTCTTGAGGTTTTCGGCCACCACTTCATGGAGGTCGTCGACGCTATAGAGGTAGACGTCTTCCAGCTCGCCGACTTCCGGCTCGATGTCGCGCGGCACGGCGATATCGACCATGAACATCGGCTTGTGGCGGCGCTGTTTGAGCGCGCGCTCCACCGCGCCCTTGCCCAGGATCGGCAACTGGCTGGCAGTGGAACTGATGACGATGTCACTGTTGACCAGCTCGTCCGGCATGTCCGCCAGCAGGATGGCGCGGGCGCCGAACTGCTCGGCCAGCAGGCTGGCGCGCTCCAGGGTGCGGTTGGCGACCACGATGCGCTTCACGCCCTGCTCGTGCAGGTGGCGGGCGACCAGGGTGATGGTCTCGCCGGCGCCGATCAGCAGAGCCTGGCTGCGGCTCAGGTCGCTGAATATCTGCCGGGCCAGGCTGACCGCGGCGAAAGCCACGGACACCGGGTTCTCGCCGATGGCGGTATCGGTACGCACGGTCTTCGCGGTGCTGAAGGTGGCCTGGAACAGGCGACCGAGCATTGGGCCGACTGTGCCCGCCTCGCGGGCGACGGCGTAGGCAGACTTCATCTGCCCGAGGATCTGCGGCTCGCCCAGCACCATGGAATCCAGGCCTGCGGCGACACGCATCATATGGCGCACGGCTTCCTCGTCCTGGTGGACGTAGGCGCAGGCGCGCAGGTCGTCGATCCCCAGGTTGTGGTAATCGGCCAGCCAGGCCAGCACGTCGCCGGCGTCCGGATGCTCGATCTCCAGGTAGAGTTCGCTGCGGTTGCAGGTGGAGAGGATCGCGGCTTCGCGGCTGGAAGTCAGCCTGCACAGCAGCTGCAGAGCCTCGACCATCTGCTCGGGAGTAAAAGCCACGCGCTCGCGGACGGCCACGGACGCGGTCTTGTGGTTGATGCCGAGGGCAATGAAGGCCATGCAGAGTCGCTGAGCTGATCGGAAAGCCCGCAATTGTCCTACTTAGCCTTGTGAAGGACAACCACCCGCGACGTATCGCACACTGCAAATCGTATACAGGCCCGTCAGCGGCGCTTGCCCATGGGATTGGCACTTTCCTTATGTCATGATGGTCCCATTTCGCAGGTCAGGCCCTCGTCCTTCCTCTATGAACAAGTCTCTTGCGCTGCTGACTGCTCTGCTGCTGCTCGGCGGCTGCCAGTCTCTTACACAGAAAAATTCCGACAGTGCTTCCGTGGAGAAGGACAAGGCCGCGGCTGCTCAGAAGAATCAGAAGTACGGCTCCTTCAGCGAAGACACGATGTTCTCGCTGCTCACCGCCGAGCTCGCCGGCCAGCGCAACCGCTTCGACATCGCCCTCGCCAACTACGTCGAGCAGGCCAGGGAAACCCGTGATCCGGGTGTCGCCGAACGCGCCTTCCGCATCGCCGAGTACCTGGGCGCAGACCAGGAAGCCCTGGACACCTCGCTGATCTGGGCCAAAGCCGCACCGGACAACCTCGATGCCCAGCGCGCCGCTGCCATCCAGCTGGCACGCACCGGCCAGTACGACGAATCCATGATCTACATGGAAAAAGTCCTCAACGGCCAGGGCGACACCCACTTCGACTTCCTAGCGCTGTCCGCCGCCGAGACCGACCCGGATACCCGCGCCGGCCTGCTGCAGAGCTTCGACCGCCTGCTGAAGAAGTACCCCGACAACGGCCAGCTGCTGTTCGGCAAGGCCCTGCTGCTGCAGCAGGACGGCCGCCCGCAGGAAGCCCTGCACCTGCTCGAAGACAACTCCGCCAGCAAGCACGACGTCGCCCCGCTGCTGCTGCGCGCCCGCCTGCTGCAGAGCATGAAGCGCAGCGACGAAGCACTGCCGCTGCTCAAGGCCGGCATCAAGGAACACCCGGACGACAAGCGCGTCCACCTCGCCTACGCCCGCCTGCTGGTGGAGCAGAACCGCCTGGAAGACGCCAAGGCCGAGTTCTCCGCACTGGTCGAGCAATTCCCCGACGACGACGACCTGCGCTTCTCCCTCGCGCTGGTCTGCCTCGAAGCCCAGGCCTGGGACGAGGCCAAGGTCTACCTGCAGGAACTGGTCGAGCGCGACAGCCACGTCGACTCCGCCCACTTCAACCTGGGCCGCCTGGCCGAGGAGCAGAAGGACCCGGAAACCGCGCTCAAGGAATACGCCCTCGTCGGCCCGGGCAACGACTTCCTCCCGGCCCAGCTGCGTTCCACCGAGATCCTGCTGGACCAGAAGCGCTACGACGACGCCTCGCGCCGTCTCGCCGAAACCCGCGACCGCCAGCCGGACTACGCCATCCAGCTGTACCTGATCGAAGCCGAAGGCCTGTCCAACCGCGACCAGGTGGACCGCGCCTGGAACATCATCCAGCAAGGCCTCAAGCAGTTCCCGGACGACCTCAACCTGCTCTACACCCGCTCCATGCTCGCCGAGAAACGCAACGACCTGGCGCAGATGGAGCAGGACCTGCGGCTGATCATCCAGCGCGAGCCGGACAACGCCATGGCGCTCAACGCGCTGGGCTACACCCTGGCCGACCGCACCACCCGCTACAGCGAAGCCCGCGACCTGATCCAGAAGGCCCACTCGCTGAACCCGGACGACCCCGCGATCCTCGACAGCCTGGGCTGGGTGAATTACCGCCTGGGCAACCTCAGCGAAGCGGAAACCTACCTGCGCAAGGCGCTGGAACGCTTCCCCGACCACGAAGTGGCCGCGCACCTGGGCGAAGTGCTCTGGGCCCAGGGCAAGCAGAGCGAAGCCCGCAAGGTCTGGGCCGCCGCCCTGCAAAGCCAGCCTGACAGCGCCGTCCTGCGCGACACCATGCTGCGCCTGACCGGCTCCGGAACCCTCTGATTTATGCGTTTACGTCACCTGATCGGCGCAGCCGCGCTTGCCTTGCTCGCCGGCTGCTCCAGCTTCGGCACCCACGAAGCCCTGGAAGGCCAGGGCAACGCCACCGCCTGGAACGCCCACAAGGCGCGCATCGCCACCCTCGACGGCTGGCAGATCGACGGCAAGGTCGGCATCCGCGCACCCAAGGACTCCGGCAGCGGCACCCTGTTCTGGCTGCAACGCCAGGACTACTACGACATCCGCCTGTCCGGCCCACTCGGCCGGGGCGCCGCGCGCCTGACCGGGCGTGAAGGTGCCGTAACCCTCGAAGTCGCCGGCCAGGGCCGCTTTGAGGCTGCCTCCCCCGAAGAACTGCTGGAACAGCAGATGGGCTGGCGCCTGCCGGTTTCCCACCTGCTCTGGTGGATTCGTGGCCTGCCCGCGCCGGACAGCAAGAGCCGCCTGACCCTGGACAGCGACAGCCGCCTGGCCAAATTGCAGCAGGACGGTTGGGACGTGGAATACACCCGCTACAGCGAGCAGAACGGCTATTGGCTGCCTGAGCGCCTGAAGCTGCACGGCCAGGATCTGGACGTCACCCTGGTGGTGAAGACCTGGCAACCGCGTCAATTGGGCGCAGGCCAGTCGAACAAAGCGGACCCGCAGTGACATGCAGGACCGCCTGACCCTGCCGGCACCGGCCAAGCTCAACCTGTTCCTGCACATCACCGGCCGTCGAGCCGACGGCTACCACGAGCTGCAGACCCTCTTCCAGTTCCTCGACCACGGCGACGAACTGCAATTCGCTGCTCGCGAAGATGGCGAAATCCGCCTGAATACCGAGATCGACGGCGTTCCCCACGACAGCAACCTGATCGTCAAGGCCGCCCGCCGGCTGCAGGAACAATCGAGCTGCCAGCTGGGCGCCGACATCTGGCTGGACAAGCGCCTGCCCATGGGCGGCGGCATCGGCGGCGGCAGTTCCGACGCAGCCACCACCCTGCTCGCGCTGAATCACCTGTGGCAGCTGAACTGGAGCGAAGACCGACTCGCCGCACTGGGCCTGAGCCTGGGCGCAGACGTCCCGGTATTCGTGCGCGGCCGCGCGGCGTTTGCCGAAGGCGTCGGCGAGCAACTCACGCCGGTGGAACTCGACGAACCCTGGTTCCTCGTCATCGTGCCGCAAGTCTTTGTCTCCACAGCAGAAGTTTTCTCCGATCCCGAGTTGACACGGGATACTCCGCCCATTAAAGTTCGCAGCCTTCTCGGGGTGGACGGTCATAACGACTGCCAGCCGGTCGTCGAGAAGCGTTACCCGGATGTACGTAACGCACTGATCCAGCTAGGTAAATTTACCCAAGCGAGATTGACCGGCACCGGAGCTTGTGTGTTTGGGAGCTTCCCAAACAAGGGCGATGCTGATAAAGTTCGCCGCCAACTTCCGGCCACTCTGCCGAGTTTTGTTGCCCAGGGCCGTAACATCTCGATGTTGCACCGCAAGCTGCAAAACCTGGACTGAGAAGAAAGCAATGTAATCGGTTGTACGATACAGGGGCGTCGCCAAGCGGTAAGGCAGCAGGTTTTGATCCTGCCATGCGTTGGTTCGAATCCAGCCGCCCCTGCCATTAACCCACAGGGTTCAACGTACAGCGTCAACGAACACATTGCTCCGCAAGTTGTAAGCTACAGGGGCGTCGCCAAGCGGTAAGGCAGCAGGTTTTGATCCTGCCATGCGTTGGTTCGAATCCAGCCGCCCCTGCCATTTTCTTCTGGCTCAACCGGGCCTACCCTCAAGCCGACACAGGTACCGCAGCGTGTCCAAAATGATGGTTTTCACGGGGAACGCCAACCCCGATCTGGCACGCCGTGTCGTACGGCAGCTGCACATCCCCCTCGGTGACGTTTCTGTCGGTAAATTCTCCGACGGCGAGATCAGCGTTGAGATCAACGAAAACGTTCGTGGTAAGGACGTCTTCCTGATTCAACCGACCTGCGCACCGACCAACGACAACCTGATGGAACTGGTAGTGATGGCCGATGCCTTCCGCCGCTCCTCGGCGACTCGTATCACGGCAGTCATCCCCTACTTCGGTTACGCCCGCCAGGATCGCCGTCCGCGTTCCGCTCGCGTGGCCATCAGCGCCAAAGTCGTTGCCGACATGCTGACCGTCGTAGGCGTCAACCGCGTTCTCACCGTTGACCTGCACGCCGACCAGATTCAGGGCTTCTTCGATATCCCCGTCGACAACATCTACGGCTCGCCCGTACTGGTCGACGACATCGAAGACCAGCGCTTCGAGAACCTGATGATCGTCTCCCCGGACATCGGTGGTGTGGTGCGTGCTCGCGCCGTCGCCAAGTCCCTGGGCGTCGACCTGGCCATCATCGACAAGCGTCGTCCGAAGGCCAACCAGTCCGAAGTCATGCACATCATCGGTGATGTCGAAGGCCGTACCTGCGTACTGGTCGACGACATGGTCGATACCGCTGGCACCCTCGGCCACGCCGCCAAGGCTCTGAAAGAGCACGGCGCCGCCAAGGTCATCGCCTACTGCACCCACCCGGTGCTGTCCGGCCGTGCGATCGAGAACATCGAGAATTCCGTACTGGACGAGCTGGTGGTGACCAACACCATCCCGCTGTCCGCTGCTGCGCAAGCCTGTGGCCGCATCCGCCAACTGGACATCGCTCCGGTTGTCGCTGAAGCCATGCGCCGCATCAGCAACGAAGAATCGATCAGCGCCATGTTCCGCTAAGGCGGGACAGAGCTGACGTAAAGCGCCCCGTCGCGTCGATGGGGCATTAGCAAAATCGCCCGAACGCTGGTCGCAAGCGTCCGGGCGATCTTGTCATTTTGGAGATAGTGAAATGGTTGATTTTGTACTCAATGCTCAAGAGCGTTCCGACCTGGGGAAAGGTGCGAGCCGCCGCCTGCGTCGTAACGAAGGCCTGATCCCGGCTGTGGTTTACGGTGGCGAGAAAGCCCCGCAATCCCTGACCCTGGAGCTGCGTGAAGTATCCAAGCTGCTGGAAAACGAGGCTGCCTTCAGCCACGTGATCACCCTGAACGTCGGTTCCGCCAAGGAAACCGTACTGATCAAGGCCCTGCAGCGTCACCCGTCCAAGGGTTTCGTCATGCACGCTGACTTCCAGCGCGTCGTTGCCGACCAGAAGCTGTCCGCTCACGTTCCCCTGCACTTCCTGAACGAAGCTACCGCTGTTGGCGTCAAGACCGGTGGCGGCGAGATCTCCCACGTGATCTCCGAAGTCGAAGTTTCCTGCCTGCCGAAAGACCTGCCGGAATTCATCGAAGTCGACCTCGCTCAGGTAGCCCTGGGCCAGATCGTTCACCTGTCCGACCTGAAACTGCCGAAAGGCGTAGAGCTGGTGCAACTGGCCCACGGTAACGACCTGGCCGTCGCCAACATCCACGCTTCCCGCGTAGTGAAAGAAGAAGGTGAAGGCGAAGCTGCTGCCGAGTAATCGCGCGCACCATTGCCTTTAAGGAAGGGGCCCCCGTCGTGACTGCCGTACAACTGATCGTTGGCCTGGGAAATCCAGGCCCGGAATACGACCAGACCCGGCATAACGCGGGGGCCCTTTTCGTTGAGCGACTGGCGGACGCGCAACGCGCGAACCTGTCTCTCGACAAGAAGTATTTCGGCCTGGTCGGCAAGTTCAGCCACAAGGGCCGCGACGTTCGTCTGCTCATCCCCACCACCTACATGAACCGCAGCGGCCAGGCCGTGGCGGCGCTCGCCGGATTCTTCCGCATTCCGGTCGAAGCCATCCTGGTGGCCCACGACGAACTCGACATGCCTCCCGGCGTCGCCAAGCTCAAGAAGGGCGGCGGGCACGGCGGGCACAACGGGCTGCGCGACATCATCGCCCAACTCGGCAACCAGAACGGTTTCCATCGCCTGCGGCTTGGCATCGGCCATCCGGGGCACAGCAGCCTGGTCTCCGGCTTCGTCCTCGGCCGCGCCCCGCGCTCCGAGCAGGAACTGCTCGACACCAGCATCGACTCCGCCCTCGGCGTGCTGCCGGAAATGCTCGACGGGGACTGGACCCGCGCGATGCAGAAGCTGCACAGCCAGAAGGCCTGATCACACCTCTATTTCCGCCACGTGGCGCGAGGAACCTAGCATGGGATTCAACTGCGGCATCGTCGGCCTGCCCAACGTCGGCAAGTCCACCCTGTTCAACGCCCTGACCAAATCCGGCATTGCGGCGGAAAACTTCCCCTTCTGCACCATCGAGCCGAACAGCGGCATCGTACCGATGCCCGACGCCCGCCTCGATGCGCTGGCCGAGATCGTCAAGCCCGAGCGCGTGATCCCGACCACCATGGAATTCGTCGACATCGCCGGCCTGGTAGCGGGCGCCTCCAAGGGTGAAGGCCTGGGCAACAAGTTCCTCGCCAACATCCGCGAGACCGACGCCATCGCCCACGTCGTGCGCTGCTTCGAAGACGAGAACGTCATCCACGTCTCCAACAGTGTCGACCCCAAGCGCGACATCGAGATCATCGACCTCGAACTGATCTTCGCCGACCTCGACAGCTGCGAGAAGCAACTGCAGAAGGTCGCGCGCAACGCCAAGGGCGGCGACAAGGACGCCCTGGTACAGAAAGCCCTGCTGGAAAAACTCATCCCCCACTTCAGCGAAGGCAAACCCGCCCGCTCGCTGATGAAGAACATGGGCGATGACGAGAAGCGCCTCGTCCGCAGCTTCCACCTGCTGACCAGCAAGCCGGTCATGTACATCGCCAACGTTGCCGAAGACGGCTTCGAGAACAACCCGCACCTGGACGTCGTCCGCGCCATCGCCGAAGAAGAAGGCGCCATGGTCGTACCGGTGTGCAACAAGATCGAAGCCGAGATCGCCGAGCTCGACGATGGCGAAGAGAAGGACATGTTCCTCGAATCCCTCGGCCTCGAAGAGCCCGGCCTGAACCGCGTGATCCGCGCCGGCTACGAACTGCTGCACCTGCAGACCTACTTCACCGCCGGTGTGAAGGAAGTCCGCGCCTGGACCGTCCGCGTCGGCGCCACCGCCCCGCAAGCCGCCGCCGTGATCCATACCGACTTCGAAAAAGGCTTCATCCGCGCCGAAGTCGTCGCCTACGACGACTTCATCCAGTTCAAGGGCGAACAGGGCGCGAAAGAAGCCGGCAAATGGCGCCTGGAAGGCAAGGAATACATCGTCAAGGACGGCGACGTGATGCACTTCCGCTTCAACGTCTAAGCCCGCCCCAGACCTGAAAAAGCCCCGGCCACCTGCCGGGGCTTTTTCATTTGGGCGCCCTGCCACGCCGCTCATCGTGAAAATCCGGCGCCACCGGCTAAATGATTGATAGATCAGAACAATATTCAAGAAAAGGGGTTGACACCCCCCCTCGATCTGCGGAAAATGCGCGCCACTCGGCTACATAGCTCAGTCGGTTAGAGCGCAGCATTCATAATGCTGATGTCCCAGGTTCAAGTCCCGGTGTAGCCACCATACAAAACAAAGGGTTAGCGAAAGCTAGCCCTTTGTGCTTTCTGGGGTAGTGACTACGAAGTGACTACACCCTGTCTACCGCCTCTTCTCTTCAAATCGGCCAGCGGTTTCTCCAGGCGATAAAGCTGGCACACACCTCTTCAATCTTGCCCAATTCCTCTTCAAGCTCACGAAGGCTGTATCGAACCTCCCCGTCTACCGGTGCGTTCGCACGGTAGGATGCGACGCTCGCAATCTGCTGAGCGTGTGCGAGTATTCCCCATCGACCGTGAATAAAACGGTTCCGCAAGAGGCGCACCGCATCCATCTGCAGCTTCCAATCTGCAAACTCGGAAAGGCATGACGGATCCAGCCCCACGCGAGACGAAATCAGGTTTTGAACCCCTTCAATCCGAGCCCCGAGCGCCTGCTTGAACAGGCGGTCAACTTGGGCTTCATTCTCGGGCGTAACCAGCAGCTCCAAAAGAAGCGCCAAGTTCAGCTCCAAGCGTGAAAACGCGAGGACTACCCTGCCGATTATCATCGCCGCAGCCCCCTCAAACATCTCCGTGCTCGGGGGTAGATCCATCCCGCCGGCAGATACGAATCGAGCGTGGATCTGGCTACCTAAGCCGCCCTGCTTCGCCTTCCGAGAGCCCTGCCCTGAAGTTTTGCTGCCTTCGTCTGACATAACGATCCCGGTAGTTCAACGCCTTCAGTAGTGGTAACGGCACGAAAGGATCTCCAACGACTCCCCAGCCTGTCGATACACCAAGCGGTTGGTGTCATCGATCCGCCTGGACCACCACCCCGACAGGTTCTCTTTCAGGGGCTCAGGCTTGCCAATACCTTCGAACGGGCTTCGGCAGCAATCCTTGATCAGCAGGTTGATCCGCTTCAGCGTCTTCTTGTCCTGCCCCTGCCAATACTCATAGTCGGCCCATGCATCCAGGGACCAAACCAGACGGCTTGTCATCAGCGAGTGACCTTGTCCGGTTTTGCAGCGGCCTTTGCTTTCTTCGGCGCAGGCTTGGCAGGGATCGGGGCAGGAGACCGGCTCACCGGCTTCCGGCGCGACTGATCATCATCCTCTAACAATTCCCTTACGACCGTTTTCCCGGATTCCATTTGAGCCAGGGCCCGCGCTAAGTGAGCGGCGTTTGCGGGGGATTTCAGCAGGTGAACGGTTTCCATCAGGCTGTTGAAGCTGTCGAGCGAAAGCAGCACGGCATCTGGCGCATCGCGGCGAGAGATCACTGTGAAATCCGAATCATCGACGACGTCATCGATGACCTTCTTCAGGTTGTTGCGAGCATCAGAGAAGTTGACGACGCGCATGGGGCACCTCATGTGCAATTTACTGTACAAGTCTACCTATCCCTTTCCCTCCTAGCAAATCGCAGCCGATACCATTACCGCATGGTCATGCGTGATCGAGGATCTAGAGGTCATCCAACGTAATTTCCCGCGGAGGCTCATCGCTCCGTCCCCGAACGATTCTTGCTAGGACAGCATTGTCCAATGCTGCAAGCATCTGTTCATATACATGCGGCGGCACTGCATAGAATGCCGGCGCGTGACGATTAAGGATCTCGACGGGTTTACCGTGCCCAGCTAGTAGCTCTTAACTACCTGCCCACCAATTTCGGGACAGACCAATGAATCGCAATCTCCCCGATCACGCACCCTCTCCTTCCGTTTGTTGCCCCCATGTTGACCGTACATCACCTACATATTGCAGTGTTTCTACTCAATCAGATTGTTCAGTTGGGAATCAAGGGATATAAATCACTCAAGCTGAACAAAGAAACATCCAACTGCTGACTTTTTATGAATCCGGCCACGTGCTGGATTTTTTATTCCTTCTCACTCCTCAAAATTAGAACCCGCTATCTCAATGAGGCATCTTCAATGCATTTCGCCAAACATTACCTCGCCATATCCGCCGCACTAACCTTTAGTCTTGGAGCGATTCAAGCTCAATCCGCTTTTGGCGGCTCATTTTCAACAATGAGCGGAATTGCAGGCGGCGTTGTTAAAGGCGGCTTTCCCACAATGGAATCTGCGGCTGAGTGGGGGTGGAAGTACTCCCTTCTTTACCAACAGCAGGCAAGTCATGGCTGGCGGTATGGAGGCGTCGTATACAACAAAGTTGATGTCGACGGCTCTCCACCCAAAACTGGTCGTACAAATTTTTGGTGGGGTTATAAAGCCCCAAATGGAAACACCTACCACTACTACATGATTAATTGGTCTTCAACTGAACCCGTTGAAACGAAAGATATTGGAATCATATATTGCGGTGCAATTCAAAAATCTCCGAGCATTGGCAGCCATACGCAATTCTCTCGCGGCTATAGCTTCCAGGTGGAGTCCGACATCTATTCAGATAGAAACTCCCCAAAGTTCACAAGAATTTACAACAGTAGCTTTGCGGTAGCTGCAGGAGCTTTTGGAGAGAACTGGCACCATAATTTTGAGGCTCGCATTCAAAAATTCCCCATTGCGTCCGTAAGAATGGTGACAGTCAGCCGGCCTGATGGCAAAGCCAACATATACACCCAAGTTAATGGTGCATGGAGTTCGGATGCAGATGTAAAAGATATTCTCACCAGCACTTATGACTCAGCGGGAAATGAATCGGGCTGGAAATTAGTCTTGGCAGATGAATACCGCACTGACTACTTTGACGTAAATGGGAGACTGCAAAGCACTCAAGGACCAGATGGGCAAACGACTAAATTAGCCTACAACGCCAACCAGCAGATCCAAACGATCACCAGCTCCACCGGGCAAATTCTTTCTTTGAACTACGACACTAGCGGTCGTATAAAGGATATTACCGACCCATCCGGGTTGAAATATAAATATGAATATGACAACCAGGGCAGGCTAGCGAAATTCGTCCGCCCAGATGACTCAACCAAGAATTATCTATTCGAAAAAAACGCCCTTCCATTTCTAATAACCGGAATTGTAGATAGAGGATTGCGAACATTCACTGCAACCTACGACGATTTGGGGCGCGTAACCTCAAGTGAGCAAGTGAATGCAACACAGAAGATTTCAATGATCTACAACACAGATGGATCGACCACTGTCATCAATCCTTACAACAAGGAAACAACATATCGGTATCAAACAATTTTAGGCGTAAAGCGTGTTATCGCAATCGAGGGCGAAGCGTCCCCCAACTGCCCCGACAGCAATTCGACCTTTACCTACGATGCTCACGGCCTACTGAAAACTAAGACGGACGCCAAAGGCAACGTTACTACTTACGACTACAACGACCGCAGCCTGGAAATCAGCCGCACAGAAGCATCCGGCACCGCGCAGACACGCACCATCACCACCGAATGGCACCCAACACTGTTCCTGAAAACCAAGGTCACCGAACCTAACCGAATCACCACCTACCAGTACGACCCCCAGGGCCGCCAGACCGGCCAGATCGTCACCCCCCGTTAACACCAAGGAAGTCATCATTACGGTAGATCCCATGTACAGGCTGGGCACGCCCGCCCTTGCCTACGACATCGAAAAGACAGATACCTGGCCATAAACACTTATGCCCATCCACCAAAGCTTGAATTAATAGTCTTAGCCATGAGATCACTCACAGCAATAATCTACCCGGCCAGCTTTCTGGCATGTAACTTAATTTTTCTCTCAACAAGTTCCCCTGCCGCCGACTATGACTGGCGGAGATATGCTTCTGAGCCATCATTCCCTACCGCCTTCGAGGCGTGCCAGCCTATTATAAGGCAAGCCATTAACACAACGGATATACTAACCGAAGTCAGAGTAGAATTTGTACCGAGCAACAATAGCGCCAAGTGCTATGCTTCCTACACACGCCGTTCTGCCCCTCCTGTTATAAACCGTTACTGGGTTACCGTTTATCGATTTGGAAATGGTTGCACAGGAGAAAAAATATATAACCCGACGACCTACTCCTGCTCGCTCGCCCCTCAGAATGGCCGTCCACCTAGGCTTGATCAGAAGTGCGTCGCTCCCGAAGTAGCCAGCACCGGCAATAATCTATATGCAGTGACCGACTCCACTTCTGGACCCGACTTTACTCGCACATATAATAGTTACGACGGTATTTGGCGGCATACTTACTCCGCTTCAGTACGTACGTCCTCAGACGGAAATATTGCTGTTATTCACTCTGACGGGCGGGAGAGCTACTTCACCCAACAGAGCTCGAGTTACTTAGCCTCCACCTTCGACAAAGGCTTGCTGGAAAAATCCCTCACTGGCTGGATCTACAGCTCCGAAGATGGTGGTACATTTACATTTGACGACTCAGGCAAATTGACCGGCAGCACTAGTCCGAGTGGAGCCTCATACTCCGTATCTCATACTTCCAACATTCTGACAATCGTGGACAATCTTGGGCGGACCATTACCATCGCCGAAGACTATCTGCATCAGCCTCTCTCTTTCACAAGCGAGGGAATACAGGCCACCTACTCCTATGACTCGAGCTTTCGTCTGCTCGGTATGACCAAGAGCTCGGCAGGTAAAACCTCCAAAAATGGATACTACTATGAAGACGCGTCTAATCCTTCGCTATTAACTAGAACAACCGATGAGAATGGTGTAAGCATCCACAACTGGAAATACAATACCGATAAGAAAATCATCTCTGTAGAGGGCCCGTCTCAGCAGGGCACCATCTCCTACAACTATGGCCCGGACGGCTCAATGACGGCCACAAACGAATACGGCAAACAAACCAAGTACCGTTACCAATTCGTGCAGGGTATCAATCGAATTACCGCAATTGAAGGTGAGCCCTCGCCTAACTGCCCAAGCAGCAACTCAACCTTTACTTACGACGCCGGTGGCCTACTGAAAACCAAGACCGACGCCAAAGGCAACATTACCACCTACGACTATAACGACCGTGGCCTCGAAACCAGCCGCACGGAAGCATCCGGCACCCTGCAGGCACGTACCACCACCACCGAGTGGCATCCGACCTTGTTCCTGAAAACCAAGGTTACCGAACCCGACCGCATCACTACCTACCAGTACGACGCCCAAGGCCGCCAGACCGGCCAGATCGTCACCCCCCGCTAAACACCAAGGAAGACATCATGCAGGTACATCCCATGTACAGGCTGGGCACGCTCGCCCTTGCCTGCGGCATCGCTATGTCCGCGACAGCGGCAGAGCGTAGCTGGAACTACACCTATACCGCCCAGGGACTGATCGAAACCGCTGACGGCCCACGCACCGACGTACAGGACGTCACCCATTACACCTACGACGCCAGGGGCAACATCACCAAGGTCACCAACGCCCTGGGGCAGGAAACCCTGCTGGGCAATTACGATGATCGTGGCAACCCCGGCACCATCACCGATGCCAATGGCGTGGTCAGCACCCTGACCTACAGCGGCGTGGATCCCAAGCTTGCGAGTGTCACCACAGCCGGCAGCACTACCAGCTTCGAGCACGATGCGGTCGGGCAACTGACCAAGATCACCCGTGCCGACGGCAGCTGGCTGCAATACACCTACGACCCGGCGCGTCGACTGACGGCGATCACCAACAACCTTGGCGAGCGTGTGGAGTACGACGTCGATGTAGCCGGCAAGCGCACTGCGCAGCGCCTGAAAGACGCCACCGGCACGCTGAAGCAGCAACAAAGCTGGGTCTACGACGAACTGGGTCGCCTGCTGCGTTCAGTCGGCGCCGGCGCGCAAACCGATCATTACCAGTACGACCTGAACGACAACCCCACTGGCCATACCAACCCGCGCCAGTTCAGCAACTCCAGCAGCTTCGACGCCCTGGATCGACTGGTCAGCCAGACCGACGCCCTGAATGGCGTCACCCAACTGGGCTACGACGCTCAGGACAACCTGACCAAGGTGCAGGATCCGCGCGGCGTCACCACGCGCTACGAGTACGACGGCCTAGGCAACCTGACCAAGCTGATCAGCCCGGACAGCGGTACCAGCACTTTCGAGTACGATGCCGCCGGCAACGTCACCAAGCAGACAGATGCCCGTGGTGTAGTCGTGACCTTTAGCTACGACGCGCTGAACCGACTGACAGCCCGTCACTATCCGGCCACACCGGCACTGGACGCCAGCTACAGCTACGACGCCACGGCGGGTGGCAACGTCGGCATCGGCCGCTTGACCGCGATCCAGGACGGTAGCGGCACCCTCGCCTACCGCTACGACGTTCGCGGCAACCTGATCGAGCAGGCTCGCAGCCTGAGCATCAACGGCCAGACGCTGGCAGACACCGTGACCCTCCAATACGACGCCGCTGACCAACTGGTGGGCATCGGGTATCCGGGCGCAGTGCAAGTGGGATATCCACGCAATTCGGGCGGACAGGTCACCAGCGTGACCCTTACTCTCGATGGCGGCAGCACCACCAATGTGGCCAGCGGCATCAGCTACCTGCCCTTCGGCCCGCTGCAGCAACTGACCTGGGCCAATGGCATCCAACTCAACCGCCAGTACGACCAGGACTACCAACTCACTCGCCAGGACGTCGGCATTTGGCGTAACGACTACCAGCGTGACGCGAACGGCAACATCACCGAGCAGGCCACCAACATCTGGGGCACGCTGAGCTACGGCTACGACGCGCTAGACCGCCTGACTAGTGAGAACACCGCCAGCAAGCAAGGCAGCTACAGCTACGATGGCGTAGGGAACCGCACACAGCGCCAGATCACCGAGAACGGCGCAACAGCGACCACGGCCTATCAGTACGCCAGCGACAGCAACCGCCTGACCGCCATCGACGGACAGACCGTCAGCACCGACGCCGCGGGCAACCTGACCCAGGACCGAGCCAGCCGACTGCTCGGCTACGATGCCCAGAACCGCTTGGCCACAGTGAAGTTTAGCGGCCAGCAGGTGGCAGAGTATCGCTACAACAGCCTCGGCCAGCGCATGGCCAAGCTCACCGAACAGGGCTTCACCACATACCTATACGGACCGGACGGCCAACTGCTGGCCGAGACTGACTACAGCAGCGCGGGCGCTCAGCAGCGCAACCAGGCGTACCTGTGGCTGGATAACATGCCACTGGCAAGTGTGGAAAAGCAGGGCAATGGCACACCACGCGTGATCTACCTGCACAGCGACCACCTGAACACACCGCGGCTGGCAACCTCAGGGACTCGGGATCTGGTGTGGCAGTGGCAGTCGGATGCCTTCGGCAATGGAGCAGCAAATCAGGATCCGCAAGGAACTGGGCAGCAGACAGTGCTCAATCTACGTTTCCCGGGACAATATTTCGACTTGGAGAGCGGATTGCACTATAACTACCTTCGAAATTATGACCCGCAGACAGGGCGCTATGTCGAAAGTGACCCGCTTGGTTTGGAGTACAAACCGCTTGATCCAGGAATTGAGCTAGCCGAAGAGCTTGGATTGGTAAATCACTCATCGCAAGCTGAGTACATGAACAAGCTTTATCACTATACAGAAAACAACCCCATCAATTTTTACGACATTGACGGGCTTGCACGAGACAAATATCAAAAGCCTGAGAATCCAAACAAAAGAAAAGGTGCAGATGAAAGACAAAAATCTGGGGAGCGTGAGCGAAATGTCGGCCACCCTGAAGGCGAAGAGCACTCCCGGCGCCCCAAAGGTGGAATTAGGATGCGAATGCCAATCCCGTTCATGCTTAACCCGTGTCTAGTCATCCCGACTCTCTGCAACCCTAATTGGCCATATGGCGATGACCAGAACTGTTAGCAGGTAAAATATGACTGATCCGTTCGTAGAAATCCATGAGCTTTTGCGCAGCAAGAATTATGATGCAGCGCTAAACAGGATATACAATAAAAACACGCACTCCATAAGCGAAGAGTTCAAGAAAGACGAGAACCACGCATGGTACATAGCTGGAGATATCTTCTTTAAATCCTCAAACTACGAGATGGCGATACACTCATTCAAGAAGGCATTAGAAAGCCGGATTGATGATATTGAAGCCTACCGGGCCCTAGCCAATAGCTATTCCGCAATCGGAGCACCCGAGAAGTCATGCGACCAGCTCAAAATAGCGCTTCAATTCGCACCAAATGATCCAGCTCTTAATTACAACTTAGGGAATGCGCTCTTTGATATCGGGGACTACAAACAGGCCATAAAAGCTTACGAGAAGGTCCCCCAGGATCAAGGCGAGATTTACACTCTTGCCCAAAAGAATATAAAAACGTCAAAAGATCTAGCCTCCTAAAGCGGATCGGGGCGCTTCACCAGCGCCCCTTTTTCCAACTGCCCGAAAGAATTTATCTGAGCAATTGGAGATAAGCGCATAGCTGACTCCAAATGCTCTGGCGACAAGTGCGCATACCGCATGGTCATCGTGATCGACGAGTGCCCCAGGATCCTCTGCAGCGTGAGGATGTCCCCTCCTCCCATCATGTAATGGCTCGCGAAGGTGTGGCGGAGGATGTGGGTGAGCTGTCCCGGCGTCTGGAATCCGCAGCGCTCATAGGCGCAACGAAAGGCGGCGCGGCACGACATGAACAGGCGGCCAGTTCCAGGCATGCCCACCTTGAACATCAGTTGCTCCAGCTCGGCCGGGATCGGCACTGAGCGACTCTGACGGTTCTTGGTCCGGTGGTAGTGGACCTTTCCCCCATGCACGGCCCCTCGGGCGATGCTCTCGGCCTCTTCCCAGCGGGCACCGGTAGCGAGGCAAAGGAGAGCGACCGGATACGTGTGGTTGTTCGTGCTGGCCTTGCACTCCTCGAGGAGCTGGGCGATCTGATCCAGGGTGAGGAAGGTCAGTTCGACCTGATCAGTCTTGATCTGCCGGACGTTGGCCAGCGGGTTTGCCTTGTGCCATGAGCCGAGGCGGATGAGCTCGGAGAAAATGGCCGAAAGGTAGCGCTGTTCGTGGTTGACCGTCTCCGGCTTCACTTCCGTCAGACGGCGTTGCCGGTATCGTGCCCACGCGAGCGAATCGAACTCGAAGGCCTGCGGATCGCCAAGGCGTTCGGCCAATGCTTGGCAGCGAGCTAGGCGCTGTTTGCCGTCCTTCAGGGTGCAGCCATGGAGGTCGTACCAGACCTTCACCAGATCCGAGAGGCGATCATCCAGCGGGCGGCCTGTCTCGCCCAGGACGGTGAAAAAGTCCTGCTCGTAGCGAATGGCTGCGGACTTGGTGGCGAAGCCCTTCTTGCGTATCCGGCGACCGGAGCGACCGTTCTCGTAGAAGTCGGCCGTCCACGTCTTCCCATCCTTGCGCGCGGTCATATCGCGTAGCCCCGCCTGATGTAGCGATCGTTGATCAGTCCGATGACGTGCTTTTCGAGGTCGCGAGTGCTGTAACCCTTGGCGGTGTAGTGGTCTTCGATCACATGCCAGAAGGGGAGCGTTCTCCCGACCTCAAGCGCTTTTTTTGGCGGAATGCGCTCCCGTGCAATCAGGCTGGCGAACTGGCCCAGGAACATCTCGCAGTTCTTGCCGGAGAAGCCCTGAGCGGTCTTGTAGTAGCGGCGGTACTCGGTGCGTTCGATGAGCGGATCGGCTTCCACCTGGACCTTGGTGTCGAGGCTGATCAACGACCAGAAGGCGTCGAAGATCCCTTCCCGGGAAATGAGCTTGTAGTTGTCGCAGGCGTACTGCCAGAGGCCTTGCAGGTGCGGGCAAAGGCCCTCATAGGTGCGGCAGCCGATTACCTCGCCAGAGGTCATCGTGGAGCCTTCGGAGAACTGTTGGATGATGGAATGGTGATAGCGGAATTCGATGCGCCACACGGTTTCCAGCGGGTTGAAAGCGGGTTCGCCATCGCCGAAAGGATCCCCGTTCAGAGATGCCCACACCGATTCCCAATAGTCGAGTTTGTCGGTCGCTCTCGCCTGCAGCGTCTTGTTGTAGAGGCACATCTGCAGGCCGTTGGCCGAGCCAAACATGAAGGTTTCACCACGCCCATAGACCGAGGCGTTGCCGTCGTATTCGATGCGGTCGATGCCGCTGATCTGGCGCACACGCCGGGACCGGCAGTGCATGCGATCCACGAAGTCCACGGGTGGGGTCCAGCCCTGGACGTCGAGGGCGATGTGGACGGCGCACTGGTTCACCTCGCAGGCCGAGAGAACGCCTGCGGCCAGGTCATCCATTACGCCCTGCAGGATCTTCGGATCGGCACCATCCAGGGCGTGCGGCGACACTTCGATCTTGAGGTGCGGGCCGATGTTCTCCAGCTTCACGTTGTGGTTCTTGATCAGCAGGATCAGACCGAGGTCGGCGTTCTGCAGGCGGAACTGGTAGCCAGAGTCCCGACCGATGCGACCCTTGGCCCACTTGTAGCCGGCGAAGTTGACGAGATCTTCTGGCTCATCGAACAGCGCCATGACTTCCGGGCGGATCATGCCGTTGTACAGCTGCCGCACGGTATCGACGCCACAGCGCAGCAGGCGCACACCCGACAGGTCGGCAAATCTGCCGTTGCTCGGGTCCATGAAAATCCGTCCTTCGGACGACTCATAAAAATCCCCGGTCTCCTTGAGGATCAGGCGGAGGGGGTGAACTGCCTTTTTCATTCTTTCGTACCTTCAATGAGGTTTATTGAGGTGCTTACTCGTTAGCTATCCGACGTGTTACAGGGTCGTCGGCCGCGCCCCGCCGGGCCGTTTGCGGGTGGCCTCCTACGTCGGCTCAAACCGCAAAACGGCCCTGGCGGGCTCACCACAAGAACTTGCCTTTCTCATAGGGAATGACCGTCACCTTGGGCCCGCTGGGCTCGCTGCTGTCCGTGGGCTGAGCGGTCGGGTAGCTCGGGGGCGGAGGTGACGGCTGCGCCATGCGCGCATCAGGGCCGATGCCTCGGTCGGGCAAGGTCGGGTCGAAGTAGCCATTGCGCGCCACGCTGATGCAGAACTCGAAACTGGTCGCGAACTTGGTCGCCTGCTGCGTGTAGCACTGGCAGGACTGGCCGTCCTTCACCGTCTCTGGCGGCCGGCGCTCCACCAACCGGGGATCACTGGTGGACAGGCAGTAGATGCGCGGCTTGCTGACCGGAGTATTGAGCTGGTCATACACCGGGGCCGAAGCTGGCAGGTCAGCTATGCGCGGCTTTCGCTGCTCGATGTACTGCTCAGGGGTGACCGCCTTCGGGGCGTCGCCGCCGCTGGGGCTGATCAGTGAGCCCACCATCGACTTGGCCTGATCGACCATGCCGGGCTGGTCTTTCGGTGTGGAGGCCGTGGCCGCCGCTTCCGCCGGCTTGCTGCCCTGCTGGTAGCGCTCGAAGGCGCGATACACCATGAAGCCGGCGCCGATGATCACCGCTAGCGCGAGCACCATCTTCTTCGGCGGCTTGAACTTGAAGTGGTGTTGCGCCTGGGTGCTGGTGTAGACCCCGAAGTACTTCTTATCGAGCTTGATGACGATCTTGTCAGCGTCCTTGAAGCTGGTCTTTTTCTCGACCGCCTCGATCACGGCTTCCGACTCGAAGCGCAGCAGCTGCTGGCTCTTGAAGACCCGCCAGTAGTGAATATGTCCGTTGCACAATCGGCGCAGGTGCACATCGATGTAGCGCGGGTCCTGCGTCACCAGATGCACTTCGTGACCTTGGTGGCGCATGGTTTCGAAGCGGGTGATGTGCTCCGGCGGCCGGTTGCGTGGGTCGCGGGCGCCGAACCAGCCCTGAGCCTCGTCCACCACGATGATTGCGTCCTGGGGCAGCTCGTACCATTTGAACGGGTCTTCGAACTCGAACCAGGCCGCTTCGAGCTTCTCGGGTTTCAGGCCGGCGACGTTGTGGAAGTAGACGATGCGGCCTTCAGCTTTGGCCTTAGCATCGACTTCGCGGATGGTGTTGAGGGTTTTGCCGTGGCCGGGCTTACCGGTGCGGATATAGAGCATGACCGGTCTCCCTTAGGCGTCGATGTAGTCGCGGCCCGGCGGGTTCCACACCTGCCGACGCAACCGGTCCTGAGCTTTGAGCCAGCCTGCCATGAGCGCGCGGGTGGTGACGGCAGCGAGGTACATGTTGATCGCCACATCGATCTTGGCGAGGCCGAGGATCTGCTGGATCGGCACGGCGACATTGCCCATCTGCGACATCAGGTAGCTGCGCGCCACGTCGATCAGCAGGTTGAAGCCGACGTAGCTGACGACCGCGAAGCCGATGGCGCGCAGGACCATCTTCACGATGGGCACGGCGATGATCAGGAGCATCTGGACGATAAAGGCGTATTGCATCATTCACCTCCTAAGGAGCGCCCGACGTAGAGGACGCAGAAAGCCCCGACCGCGATGACGATCAGGTAGCCAAGGTCAGTGGCAGCCGCGCACAGCGGCTCATAGGTCACGGCGAAGGTGCGGCCGCCGTTGGTTCTGAGGGAGAAGGTCTTGTCAGCCGGGCAGGAGGCGGGAAGGAAGCGCGTGCCCTGGTTGATGAAGGACGGGATTTGAATCTCGGTGCTGTCGTCCATTTCGAACTTGGGGCCGGTGACAGCGGCCTTGATCTCGGCCTTGTGCTTCTCGTAGTCGCTCTGCTTTTCGTAGGCGCAGCGCAGGGCTTTTTCCTGGGTCAGCACCGCGCAGTCGATGGCGTCGCCGGAGCAGGACAGCGGCACATCGCAGGGCTCTCCCGAGGCGAGGCGTTCGGGCTTTTCCTCATCCTCCTTGTCCTTTTCTTCGTCGGGCTTTTCCTGCGGCTCACCTTCGTCGGTGGTGGTTTCCTCACCGGTCTTCACGCCGTCCTGGGTGGTGGTTTTGGTGGTGACGGTGTCGTAGTCGAAGAAGGTGTCGCCGTAGCGGATGTTGTAGGTGGTGTTGGTCGTGGTGGAGGTGTTACCGAGGGTGCCGTCGGGACGGTTATAGGTCCCGGTGGTGGTTTGCTTGGGCCCCTGCACGGACGGCGGGCCAGCAATAATGGCCTTGCTTTGCTTCTGCAGGTCGTCATAGCAGCCCTGCGGATTGACGGTGCCGTAGGAGCCGCCGCACACATCCGAGAGCAAGGTCTTCAGCCATGCCGCCGACTGAGCAGCGATCCACGGATCGATGGCGCCCCAATCGGATTCCTTGAGATCAACCTTGCCGTTGGGGTTGATCTCGGTGGCCTGGATAAGGCGCTTGTAGGACCTCGGGTAAGGGTTGCCCGGCGTAACCGAAGCACAGCTGCCGGAGTAGCCCAGCGCAGAAGAGGTGCAGTTGTTCAGTTGCGTCCAGCCTTCGGACGCCAAGAGCCTGCACGACGCCGTATGGAGGTAAGTACCGGCACCAGAGCCCGTCTGCGTGAACACCATGTTCTTATCAATGGTTGTGCTGGCGTTGTAGTAGTTGCAGACGCCGTACTGGGCGACACCCGAGTTGGTCGGTTTGGTGTCGCAGTTGGTCGATTCAACACCGTCGACCGTGCAGGTCTTGCGCTGAATTTTGGTGTTGTCATCGGACATCACCCAACCGACGCCCGCGATGGCGCCAGAGATCGCGGCGCTCATCACCAACTGCCCGGCGTTGGTCTTGAGGCCAGCCTTGAGCTTGGAGCCGATCCCAGCCACAGGCACCGTGACCTTGGGTTTGACCGTGACCGGGGTCTTCGCAGCAGAGCCACCCATCCAGCCCTTACGCTCGGCTTCGAGCAGCAGGTCAGCGTTCGACTTGGAAGGGACGTAGCCGGTGATCGAGCCGTTGGCGGCGCTGTAGCCGGGGCCAGCCTTGATGAAGGGATCGACCTTCACCCGCTCGGTGGCGAAGGCTGGTCCGGCGATCAGGAGGGCCAGCAGCAGTGCGAGATAACGGCCCATGGTCAAACCCGCCCGAACAGGACCACGGCAAAGGCCACGGTGGTGACGATGAGGACGAACCATTGAACGGACATTGTTCGGACTCCAGAAGAAAGAACCCCGCCGGAGCGGGGTTCGGTGCTTCGGCTGTCAGGCCGGGTGGGATTACAGGGCGCGGCGCATGTACTTGAACGCCGCGGCGGCGACCAGCACGGCGAAGACGGCCCAACCGATGGTGTTGGTGTCGTCACCCGCGGTGGTCAGTGCAGCGGTGGCGTCAGCCGGTACAGCGGCCATGGCGGCACCAGCGGCACCGAGGGTCAGAGCGCCGACAGCAGCGGCCTTGCGACCGAATGCCGAAGCACTGTTTTGCAGATGGGTCTTGAGCTGTTTCATGGGGTGTTACCTCGCTACTTGAGCAGTCGTTTCAGGACCAGGAAGCCGAAGGCGATGCAGAACAGCGCGAGGACTTCGCCACGCAGTTCCGCCACCTGATCCCAGGTGAGTGCAGAGCCGAACTCGCTCTGCATTTCCTCGCTCGTGACGACGTGCAGGACTCCGGTGCAGATGGCCGAGCCATCGGCGCTGACAGCCCAGCTGCCGTCACAAGCGAGGAAATTCACAGGAAGCGCGCCACGCCATCGACCCACCCCCACAGGTAGCCGGTGGCGAGGCCCACGACGAACAGGGAGAGGTACTTAGTCATGGCAGCGCTCCCGAATTAGCTTTTGGCCGAGTCGCCGGGTTTCTCGGCGGCGGGCTGTTGAGTGGGGCGCTGGGCTTGAGGCTGAGCAGCAGGACGGGCGGCCGGCGTCGGAGCGCTGGCTTCTTTGCCCACTGCCAGCAGTTCGGTCAGCACCTGGGTATTGGTGGTGCGGCCGAAACGGTCCTGGGTCGGGCGGACGACGCTGGCGAACTTGCAGAGCACCGGAGCGCCTTCGAAGACAATGGAATCCAGCAGGGTCGGTTCAACGTTGTACTCGCTGATCTCAAAGCCCTTGGCGTTACCGCGAGCGGTTTCCGGGATAGGGGAAATGGCCTGGACGCTGGCGAAGATCTCGCCGGACTTGGTGGAGGTGTAGGTGTCGGTCTTGGTGACCCAGAGTTCGACTACGCCGCCGGTGGTTGCAAACATGTTCATCTGAAGCTCCTTTGCCTTTTTCGGGCATGAGTTGGCCCGCTGCTGCAAATTGGGCGCGTTGGTGGCCGTCATTCAGCGGGTGTGGTGGTGCCTGGGTTTTGCGGTAGTGCTGGCGGTAAGTGGGTCAACACAAAGGGCTCTGCCCTTGTCATCCCGCTCTTGCCGCCGAGGGCTCAGGAGCGCGGGGCGGTGGTGCTGCCCCTCACTCCCGAGCGGAGGCTATTCAGGGAGGGGGACGGTCAAGGGTGCGCTTCGCCCGGCGCTCCGTTTGTCCGAACGGAAAAGCGCGTTCGGACAAGCCGGTGCGGCGGCCCTGGACCTGATTGGCCCAGGTGGGGATGGTGTGGCGAGCGTGGTAGCGGCCAACCACAGCGCCGATCACCAGCAAGACGAGCCAGAAGATCAGGTGCGGGATCGGATTAGAAAGCATGGCGGGCCTCCTGGATCAGGGGCAGTTGGCGCGGCTCCTGGTAGACGGTGGGAGCCGGTGAGCGCAGTTGCTCAATGACGTAACGGCCCCACTGCTCAGCCATGGCATCGGCAATGCCTTGATAGGTGCGGCTGCGGTTCTTCCAGCGATCCGGGCCCGGTGCCATGTAATGCACCACCGGTTCTCTGCCATCGACAACGTCGGTGGGCTGGAGCTTGGGCAGGTTCTGCAGCCAGAAGTGGGTTTCCTTGCGCTCTCCGTGGCCGAACATCCAAGGCTGGACGATCTGGTCCGGTTTGCGGATGTGGCTGGAGATGACCGACTTGGGGTTTTCCAGGGCCTTGAAGCGGATCGGTGCTGCTAACAGGGTGCGGACGAAATCCAGGGCGCGGGCCTGACGACCGTCTGCGATCTTCGCGGCGAAGTGCCGGGCACCGGACGTGGCGAGGTCAGTGCATGGCGGATGGGCGATCAGCAGATCCCAGCCCCAGTCCAGCAGCTCCAGGACGTTTCCCTGGAAGTGCTCGCCATTCTGCTCCGTGGGCAGCAGGTCGCAGCTGACGGCATAGAAGCCGACTCTGGCCAGGGCATCACGAACACGCCCGGAGAACTCGCAGGCAACTAGGGCGGTGGGCTGACGGTTACGCATGGCTCAGCCCTCCAGCTCGAACGGCTCGCGAATCGGGACGAAGGGTGTCGGCTTCCCGCTGTCGTAGATAACGTGCCAGTACTTCGGGGGACGGAGCGCGGGCATGTGTTTCGCGCAGGTAAAACCCGACTCCACTCGGTACGTCGAGTGGATCGAGCGCCACACTCCCGCGACCTTGGCCATCGTGGTAACGACCGTGAAGACCCGTGTAGGGCGGCACTCGGTGCAGGGTGTGAACTGGGAGGCTGCGGGCTTCGCCAGTTCTCGACGGGACCAGCAGACAGAGCAGTCGCAGTCCGAAGCGTGCGGCTTGCCCCGGTACGCACGGAGTAGATTCATGGCTCATGCCCTCACCCCGCGCACTCGGTATCCCTGCAGGGCGCGTTCACGGGTCAGGCTCCAGGAGCGAGGGGCTTCGGCATCGGAGGGGAAGCCGGAGACAGCTTCATCAATCCACTGCTGGCATTCCACGCGGGAAGCGCCTTGATGAACGCGGTGCCAACGACGCTGGCGGGTCGGACCGTGGAAGGTGCACATCTCAACCAGGTAACGGTTACTCATCGTCGTAGTCCCCTTGGCAGAAGATCGACTTACCCCGGTCGAGGTCGCGGCGGATTTTGTGGAGGTTAATGACGCGGCGGCGGCCAATCTTGGCGGTCGGCACGGTCTTGGTTTCGACCCAGCCACGCACCACGTCTTCCGTGATGTCCTCCAGGCCCAGCATCTGGGCGAATACCGCCTGGGAGCAGAACGGAGCGGTACGGAAGTCCGTGACCTTTTCCATCGCACCTGTGACGGTGAACCCCACTATTCCAGACTCTTCCATGGTTTTGCCCTATAATAAAAATCGGACTTACTGAGTAATTTCTACTAAGTAGGCAAACCATACATTTAGATTGGTACTGAGTACAATCTACTAAGTAGATTATTTGAGCATGATAAAAGACCGCCTTATAACCTTGTTCAACAAGGAGCGGACAAGCGTCTGGTTCGAGAAGGAAACCGGTATTGATCGTTACCGGTGGGGAAACGTGCGCAATGGAAAGGCACGCATTACAGATGCCGAGATCGAGGCCGTGATAGCCCTTTTTCCCCAGTACGCTCTATGGCTGGTGACTGGAGAGGTCGCGCCCGAAAGCGGCCAAACGAGCCCGGAATACGATGAGGCCCACCGAAACTTGGTCGGACAAGACGCGGGATAGAGATTACCCAAAAGGTCGCTAGGCGTTGGTTTGCCCGAGACACTTCCGCCGAGGATAAGTGAGGTAGATATAGCAGGCATAGCCTGCTCACTTCAGCCTAAAGTGACGAACCAAATGAAACAATAAACATCAATGCGCGCTTTTCAGTAATTTCTTATTGACACTGGATACAGTAAAAAATATCCAGCCAACGCTCAACGCCTGCAACCTCCCGCAAAATCACGCGACAGTTGTCAACTATAAAACTCGCGCATTTTATCGAAACATCTAAAATAGTAGCACGTGAAATTTCACATATTAACCACGCTCAAATATATCATCAATTTGAAAATCAATGCTTTTTTCAGAATCAATCTCGGGTTCCCTTACAAAATACTCACCAGACTCTCCTTTACCCTCTACTTCCGCATCAACGTTAGAACTTACAACACGATCAATATCTAAGCCGTCTATAACCTCATAAATTCTATCTTGCGACAGGCTTACCCCCATCCTCTCACACTGCCCCTCAACAAAACTGATTAGATCGGACCGGAAATAATCATAACTGCTATAAACCTCACTCAATATACCCTCTTGAATAACCTCATCAGTTATATTCTCCACAAGGACATTAACCACCATATCTTGAAATAGATCACCCACCTCCTCATCACCAAGATTTAAGAGCCTAACAATATCGGAAATCAAAGCAATTTCATCATACCCAAACCCGTCGCTACTCACCCATTCCTGAACGACTCCAATTAAAACCTGATCATCTCTTGAAATAAACTCAGCTTCCAAACAAAAACAAATAAACTTCAAATACCCTTCACTAAACATAGGAAAAACATTGATTCGCTCTCGCTCGCAAATGTCAGACATCACATTTAGCAATCTCTCACTCTGAGGCTTTAGCTCTGCCGATAGCCCTACCGCTCTCTCAAAGAATGCACCTCGACTTTCATCCCCTGAACTCAAGTCTTCAGCTAACACATAAAAAAGAATATCCTCGCACTTCTTAGAGCTAATACTCCCCGAAGATCGCAGGCTTCTAAGGTTGTCTATAAACCCTGAAGACTTAACCGAGATAAATATATTCGCCAGAGACAAAGCGTCACCAAGGCAATTCCCAACCACATAATCCCCAATTGACGGATTAAAAAGATCATAGTGAGCATCCCTATCCCCCCTAATAGTTCTATTTAACAGAGCACCAACCAACAAGCGGGTTAACGCTTCAAAATCCCTTCCATCATCATGAATAACTCCGCGCTCCTTCAATCTATAAAAACCACTTTCAAGGCTTTGTTCTGAGAGAGCCCGACCATGAAGGGCAACAGCTATCACGAGCAACCGGCAAGTAGAATCAACTTGAACATCGAAAACATTTCTCCAAATCTCCTTCGGATTGGACAAAGTCCTCTCAATATAATCCCAATAAGAAGCCGTACCTATATCCTCTACTCGTTGAAGATCAGTAATGAACGAAATAAGACGCGGATTGAAATTAGCATGCCGAATAACATCAATATATCTTTTATCCTTATATATCTCCTCGATATACCCCTCACGCAAGTCGCTAAACCAAATATGGTTATAGAAAATCTTGGCTTTATCCAGATCACCAAGATCAGTCATTGAAACTTCAAACTCCCTCCTCTCTATTTTATTTATATCGAACAAATCACTTAGCCTCTTACCTTGATTCAATATAGTTGTCCGAGAGGTTAAGATAAATCTTTTTTTCGGGTCTCTTTCAACTCGCCGAATAAAGCTGACCAGCTGAGAGTCCTCATGTGACTTCAGCGCCAAAAGAAAGTTTCTACCTAAAAAATCGTCAAAATAAAAAACTTGCTGAAGTGAATCATCATAAGCAGCCTCTGCTTCACTAAGAGAGTTCTCTATAAAATAAAGCTCATAATTTTTTGCCGCATAGAACTGACAGAGCTGATCAGCAAGAAACGTTTTGCCAACTCCTGGAGCCCCCGTAATTACTACTGAATGCAGTGACTCTAATTTTTCTATCGCTTTTTCATGCCCCTCGGTAACTACGTACATTGCTGATTCAGATATAATCTCCTCGGCCTTAAATTTACTTCGTCCAATAATTGCAGAATTCAAAACAGCCTGCAAAACTCTAGTGCTCGTTATCCATAGTTTATAATGTCGCCTCTCTACATCACCATGCGTTGACAGCAATTGATTTAAATCTTCAGCACCATATATATCACTCTCGCTTTTCACAAATGGAGAAAGCGCATTTTTAATCTTTATCTTATTCGCCCTGGACAACCCAAGCGACGTCACAAGAATATAACTCTTCGGCTTCAATAAAGAAACTTTAGCGCACTCTTTATCTTCTAGCTGCTTAATTAAAGCGGGCACCCCTGACTTAATCCAATGCTTACACTGAACAATCACCTCCCCCCCAGACTGACTGAAATAACGCCCATCGACCCCAAGATCCTTCCCAGCCTTAAATCTTTCGATTCTCACGCCCAAGTGAACTGAAAGCAAATCAGTCACGAGCATTTCAAAGTCTTTATCATTTAGACTGGAAAAGTCATAATCGGACATTAATTCAAACTCCCTATTACCTGACAATCTCAAAGGACCATGAATCCAAACCATGCCAAATTCTTAGATATAAATTATTTCTCGCCCGTATAGCACCTATTTATCCCATCGGACTAAATGAGCTTTCTGCCGTGCAATAACGTTCTTTCATTTGATAGCTGAAATCCGAGCGATCTCTACCAGCTCGAGCGGTCCAGGCACGGCATTGCTCCCTAAAATGTACCTTTGCACCTTTTCGGCACTCTCGATACTCAACGGAACCCCATCCTTGGTTCCGGCAGACAGATCCACCGTCAATGACGTTGTTAATAACAACCCACTCAGCCAGGTACCCGCTGCCGCCACCCCAGCTTTTTATCCACTGCGAATCGCGCTCCTGGGCGTAATTTTGAGCACTGCCCTGCCGAGCTATTCGCTGGTCCCGCTCAGCCTGAAACTGCGCCAGGTATTCTTGAGAGACCATGCCTTGGGGCTCAGACGCATTCTGCGGAGTATGGGTGCGCGGTAGCTCGCCACCGTTCTGGCAACGAATGACGTTTTCATCGATGGCATTGCCACCGTTCAGGCAATCGCGCAATGAGCGGCGGTTGGGTGCTTCGGGCGCGGTTGAGCGATGGGTTACTTCAGAAGGAGGTGCCGGAAGGTCCTGAGGATCCTCGGCAATCGGGATGCTCTCTTCGACGGGCGCAGGGGTCGAGAGACGATCTACGAAAGAACGGAGAAAAGGCCAGGTCAGCGTGAGGACTGTAAGCAACACCATGCCGCCAAACAGGTGCAGAGCGTTCCAACGGAAGGCCTTGCGCCGCTTCCGAGTTATCCCCTCTCGCTGCCGCTCACTACTCTCGCGACGCATCCATTCGCGGTCATCCAGTCCCATGGTCCTTCCCTGCGTGTATCCGTACATGGCATGTGGCCATGTCGAAGCTAGCGCGAGACGCCAGTACCCGTAAAGACTCTAAGGGGACTACATAAGGCCAATTGTCAGAAACAGCCGGTTGAAATGAGGTTTCGTCGCCTCGGAAAGGCCAGGTTTACTGAGTTTTTAGGCGGCCTAGAGGCTCTCATGCGACTAATGGCTGATCATCGGTAAATGACGTTCGGTGCCTCTGTCGGGTATTTCTCATTCATCTCGCCAAGCAGGTCCATCAGCTGCTTCGACTCTTCCGGCATAGTCACGGAAAATGCAGACCACCCTTGGAATTCCAACACCTCCGGCATATCCACCAATCCCGTGATGGAATCCCAGAAAGCATCCCAGTTCCGGCCATACCAATTGGGAAATCCCAGGGCTTGCGCCAAACACTGATGCAGGCTTTCTTCACCCTGCACACCACCGAGATCAATAGTGATCCTCTGCGGACGCGTCATTCGAGGGAGTCCTGTGATCCGGCGCCCATCAACTCGGCGGACGAATGAGCCGCTAGCTCAGTTGAGATTTCGGGCTCGCTCCAAGCAAACACGCTCACGCAAGCATTCTGGCCACTTACAAAATACTCTCGGACTTTCTTGGTCCACTTGCCGACGAACCCTGCTCTTGCACACTCCTGTTCCCACCAGCCACCAGCGGTCACCTCGATGACCAGGCCGGGAACGTGCCCCCAGAACTCCCCAAGGTCCCCTTCATCAAGAACGCGGAAACCTTCGACTCCAGGGAAGGTGATTTGCCAACGCGCATCGCCCTCAAGATCACGTACCTCGACCCGCAGCGAATCCACGTCGTAACTAACTCCGACGACCTCTGCTCTTCTGCAGGTCAGGGTGGTTGCCGCCACAGCGGTGATGCGAGATAGATCCGTAGGGGTCACGCCAGCCTTCCTTGGGTGCTCGGATTTGAGGTGACTACATCATAGCGCCAGCGTGAAACAGCGAGGTTGCACCAGCTAAAAGCCCCTCCGGAAGTCCCGAAATATGGGCCTCTGAGGGGAACTGATGGTCACTTCATGCGATTCATAATGCTGATGTCCCAGGTTCAAGTCCCGGTGTAGCCACCATATCTCGAAAGGGGTTTAGCGAAAGCTGAACCCCTTTTCTTTTGCCTGCGAAAAACCCGCTCTCTCGTCTTACTCGGCCTCGTCGATCAACGCCGCCGAGTCGTTCCTCGTGTCATTCACCCGCAACGACACCCGATACCCCGCAAAGTCATCCCGCGCATGGTGAATCAAATCGTCTAGCGCTTCGCTGCGCGTAGCAGCAGATAACCACTCCTCGAAGTTCTCCGGCGCCAGCACCACGGGCATGCGGTGATGGATGAGTTTGATGCTGGGCACGGCGGATCGGGTCAGCAAGGCGCACGAGAGGACGGGCTCGCCATTAGGATTTATCCACAGGGACCAGAGACCGGCGATAGCGATGATGGGGTCGGTTGGGCTGTGAATGAAGTACGGCTGGTGGACCTCGCGACCGGCGGGGTTACGAACAGATTCCGTCTCGTTCCACTCGTACCAGCCCTGCGCGGGCATGAGGCAACGGGTGCTGCGCAGGGCGTGGCGCCAAAGGGGTTTGCCGGCAGCTTCCTCGCTGCGGGCGTTGAAGGAGAAGCGCGGCGGGGTGGACTGCTTCCACCAAGTGGGAATCAGGCCCCAGCGGGCGGGCAGCAGTTCGAGTTGGCCGCTTTCGTCGTGGCGCAGGATGGGCACGGTCATGGTCGGGGCGACGTTGTAGCAGGCCTGCAGCCAGCGCTGCGGCGTGCGCGCGCCGATGTGCCAGTAGCGTTCGATAGCGGCCTCTTCGGGGCTGACGTAACGTCCGCACATGCCGGGCACCTTGGGGAAAGGGATACTTTCACCTTGGGTGGCGAATGGCAGCCTGTCCAGACGGGGCGACGGGTGTCGGGTTAGCCCAGGCGCTCCAGCACGCCCTTTCCGATCACCCGCGTCGTCTCGCCCCCGAAGTCCACACTGCCCTCCTCCCGCAGGAATGCGTCCACCGCTCCATCGAGCCGGTCGGCCAGTTCCGGCACTTGCCAGTAATGCCGCAGCAGCATGCCAGCGCTGAGGATGGCGGCCAGCGGGTTGGCGCGGCCGGAGCCGGCGATGTCGGGGGCGCTGCCGTGGACAGGTTCGGCCAGGGCGATGCCGGTGCCGAGGTTGAGCGAGGGCGCCAGCCCCAGGCCGCCGCCCCAGTGGCTGGCGAGGTCGGAGAGGATGTCGCCGAAGAGGTTGGTGGTGACGATCAGGTCGAAGGCTTCCGGGCGCTCGACCAGTTGCAGGGCGGCGACGTCGACCAGGCGTTCGTCGAGCACGTCGCTCCAGCCGTCTTCGGCCAGCAGGTCGCGGCAGGTGTCGCGGAACAGGCCGCAGGTGAGCGGCAGGACGTTGGCCTTGTGCACGAGGGTGATGCGCCGGGCGTGACGCAGGCGGGCGAGTTCGGCGGCGCCGGCGGCGAGGCGCTCACAGGCGTCGCGGCTGATGACTCGCTCGGCGATGGCGACGCCTTCGGTTTCCCAGTGTTCGCGGCCGCTGTAGAGGCCTTCGCTGTTTTCCCGAAGGACCAGCAGGTCGATGCCGGCGCGGGGCGAGACCACCGGGCGCGAGCGCACGGGCCGCAGGTTGAGGTTCAGCGCCAGCGTCTGGCGCAGGCTGAGGATGGCGCTGCGGTACCCCTCGACCTTGTGACTGGGCGAGGAAACCGCGCCGAACAGCCCGGCTCCGCAGGCGCGCAGGCGTTCGTAGGTGGCGTCGGGAACGGAGGTGCCGTGGCGCTGGAAGCAGTCCCAGCCGGCTTCGGCTTCTTCTACCTGCAGGTCGGGCAGCAGGCGCTGCAGCACCTCCACGGCGACGGGCACGACCTCGCGGCCGATGCCGTCACCGGGGATGACGCAAAGGCGTCGGCTCAAGACTGGCCGAGCGGGCGCAGGCGGTATTGCGGCGGCAGTTGATCGAGGCCGCTGACGGTGACGTTGAGGTCCTTCCAGATGCCGTCCTTGATGCCGTAGATGCAGCCGTGCACGGAGATCTTCTGGCCGCGGTGCCAGGCGTTCTGGACGATGCTGGTGTGGCTGACGTTGGCGACCTGCTGGATGACATTGAGCTCGCAGAGGCGGTCGACGCGCTCTTCTTCCTTCTCGAACTGGGCGAGGTGGTCGCGGTATTCGTAGGCGAGGTCGCGGATGGTGCGCAGCCAGCCGTCGATCAGGCCGAGCTGGCTGTGGTGCAGTGCGGCGCGCACGCCACCGCAGCCGTAGTGGCCGGTGACCAGGATGTGCTTGACCTTGAGTACGTCGACGGCGAACTGGATGACCGACAGGCAGTTGAGGTCAGTGTGCAGCACGACGTTGGCGACGTTGCGGTGGACGAACAGGTCGCCGGGCAGCAGGCCGACGATCTGGTTGGACGGTACGCGTGCATCGGAGCAGCCGATCCACAGGTATTCGGGGGTCTGCTGGCGGGCCAGTTTGGCGAAGAAGTCGGGGTCTTCCTGCTTGATGGCTTCGGCCCAGCGGGCGTTGTTGTCGAACAGTTCCTGCAGATCGCTCATGTCCGGCTCCTCATCATTTGGCTGGCGGCACCTTACGCAGCGCGGGCGTGGCTGACAAGCCGCATCAGCGCACGGCGTTCAACCGCCACCAGCGCGGCGGACGCGGCGCCTGCTGCAGCGCCAGCTGGTGCCAGGCGTCGTGCCAGGCCTGGCCTTCGGCGGCAAGGCGCGGCCAGTCCAGCGTGCGCCGATCCAGGGCAGCGAGCAACTCGGTTTCCAGCCAGCCGTGGCCGGCTCGAAGGGCGTCGGCGAAGCCGGGATCGGCCAGGGCGCGCTGGTGCACGGTCTCGAAGCGCCACCAGAGAGAATCCTCAATGGCGTCGGTCTCGCGACTGAGCAGCCCCTCCCCGGCGCGCTCGTCGAAGCCCAACGGCTGGAACATCGACAGGCAGGGGGCGGAAGTCGCCGTCGCGGCAAGGCGCGGAGAGTCGCCGTCGAGCCGGGCGATGAGGCTGGCGGTGGTCTGCGAAGGGCGCCAGAAGCTGCCGGCATGCAGGCAGATCTGCCGGTTGTCGTGCAGGTTGAAGTGGTGCCCGCGGTGACCATGGCTGCGCAGGGCGACCACCAGCGCCAGCCAGTCGACCTGGGCCGGGCAGTGGGCGAGGAAGTCTTCGTTGAGCTGGCGGCGCTGGTGGGCGCCAGCCACCCAGGGCAGCACGCGGCCATCGAAGGCGCGGGCGAAATGGAAGTCGCCACGGCCGTTCCAGCAGCCGAAGCGACGCGCCTGGGTTTCCAGGTTGGGGCTGGCGAGGTCGTATTCGTGGCCGAGGCTCAGGGCATTGGAGATGGCCCAGCGCTCGACCTTCTTCGCCGCCCACAGGCGCCCGGCGGTTTCCAGCACCCAGGCTTCGTCGCGGTCGGCGATCAGGTAGCTGTTGTCGTAGCGCATGCGCTTGTTGCGATAGCCGGCCGGGCCGCCCTGGCCGTGGCGTTCCAGCAGTTCGGTGATCACTGCCAGGGCCTCGCGGGCGCTGCCGCCGCGCTCCAGGCCCAGGCGCAGCAGGTCCATGCCGAGCAGCGCCTCACCGTCACGCTGGGTCAGCCGGGTGAACACGGCTTCGTTGCCGATGGCCACGCCCTTGTCGTTGACGCCCATTTCGGCGCCCCACAGCCAGGCCGGCTGACTGAGGATGACGCCGTGGCGGTTGGCGGTCTGGGGGATCTGCAGGTAGCTGGTGCGCACCGTGGCCGCGCTGTCGCCGCTGACGGCGGGCAGGCGGATCAGGCGTTGCGCTTCGGCGGGTTCGCGGTCGCTGTTCTTGGCGAACCAGGTGGCCCCGCCGCTACGCAATACCAAGGTGTCGCACATAATCTTCCTCCCCGTGATCTTCCCGTGCGCCGAGCACTTCCCGCGCGGCGCGCTCCCCGGCCTCCACGGCCCCGTCGAAATAGCCCATCCAGCGCGTCGCCGTTTCTGTGCCGGCGAAGTGCAAACGCCCGTAGGGTTCGCGTAGGCGCGCCGCGCCGCTGCTCCACAGTCCCGGCGGGAACAGGGCGGCATAGCAGCCCCGGGCGAAGGGTTCCTCGGCCCAGGACTTGTCCACGTAATCCACCGGCTGCAGCGCCTGTTCGCCGAAGTAACGGGCGAAGCAGTCCAGCACCTGGCCACGGCGGTCGCCTGCGGGCCGGGCGTTCCATTGCCGCGCCTCGTCGCCTTCGATGAAGCCCAGCAGTACGCCGCGTCCGGAGTCAGGGACGCTGTTGTCGAAGGTCAGGCGCACCGGCCCGGTTTCGCTGGTGGCCTGGCCGGAGAGGCCCTTGTCGCGCCAGAAGGGTTTGTCGTAGAGCGCCATGCACTTGATCACCGCGCCCTGCGGCAGGCGTTGCAACAGTTGGTCGCGCCAGCTGGGCAACAGCGGTTCCTGGGTGATGCGCAGCAGTTGCGTTGGCGGGATGGCGAAGATGACATGGCTGGCCTGGTGCGTGCCGCGGTCGGTCACCAGTTCGACGCGGCTGCCGTCCTGGCGCACGGCGCGCACGGGTTCGCCGGTATGGACGTCGCCAACTCGCTCGGCCAGGGTTTCGCTGATCCGCTGGGAACCGCCGAGGATGCGGTCCTGCTGGGCGCCGCCTTCGACGCCGAGCACGGTGTCGAGGTTGGTGCCGCCATGGATATAGAAGAGGACATGAAGGAACGAGAGGTCATGGGGGCTGGCGGCGAACACGGCGCCGCACATCAGCTCGAAGACCTTGCGCCCGGTGGCGGTGCGCACGTTGCGCCGCAGCCATTCGGCGAAGGTGAGGCTGTCCCACTGGGGCGCCTTGGGGTGCAGGCTGGGATCGCCCAGCGGGATCTCCCGTGCCATGCGGTCCAGGCGGACATGGGCCTGAAGGACATCGAGCAGGACGTGGGGAGGAAACTTCGGGATGGTGCCGCGATACGGCCTGAGCCGGCCGCCGAAGAGGGTGAGGTTGTCGCCCTGGTTCCATTGCGGAAAGGTCGACAGGCCGAGCTCGGCCAGCAGGGAGAGGATACGCTCCTGGGTCGGGCCGACCCACTGGCCGCCCACTTCGACCACTTCGCCGCTGGCGAAGCGATGGTTGAGGGTGCGCCCACCGACGCGCTTGTTGGCCTCGATCACTTTCACCCGCCGCCCGGCTTGCGCCAGACGCCAGGCCGCGGTCAGCCCCGAAATACCGGCGCCCACCACGATCACATCACTGCGATTCATGTTTGCGACCTTATGTTCTTGTTGTTATTGGTCTTAAGGGTAAGCCAGGAATCGCCCTCGGAAAAACCCGATCGGCAGGAAATTTCTCAATAATTGCGGGGGAATCGAGGCGGCAGATTCCGACGCCTTGCCGAACGCGTGGAGTAGACCTGTAGGAGCGCGCCATGCGCGCGATCGCGGGCATGGCCCGCTCCTACAGGTTCGTGCCGATCTGGAATCGTAGCGAGATCAATCGACCAGCGTGCAGGCCATCACCAGCGCGTCTTCACGACCGCCTACAGCCGGGTAGTAATCGCGGCGGCGGCCGATTTCGTTGAAACCATAGCGCTCGTAGAGGCGGTAGGCCGGACCGTTGGAGGCGCGCACTTCAAGGAAGCACTCCACCCCGCCCTTCTCATGCGCACGCTTCATCAGGTGTTCCAGCAGCGCCAGCCCAAGGCCACGGCCCTGGCTTTCCGGTTTGACCGTGATGTTGAGCAGGTGCGCTTCATCGAGGATCAGCTGGATCACGCCGTGGCCGACCTGCTGGCTGCCTTCGAACATCACCCAGCATTCGTAGCTCTTCAGGCCGTCCGCGAAGGTGCCGCGCGTCCAGGGGTGGCTGAAGGCGGCGTATTCGATCTTGAGTACGGCATCGAGGTCCGCCTCGGTCATCGTGCGGAAGGAAACAGCGTCGCTCATGCAGGGGTCTGACTCATCCAGCGTTGCCGCACCCGGCGCATGGCGCGCCAGAGGTCGGCTTTCAAAGTGGGTTCTTCGGCCAGGCGCTCGAGGCCCGGCAGCGCCCAGGCAACGCCCAGGCCTTCGACCTGCAGCTCGCGCAGCAGGGATTCTTCATCGCCTTCGCCGGCGAAGCGCACGGCAGGCATGCCGACCAGCCACAGGCAGGAGCACGGGGCACCCTCCTCCAGCCGCGCGGCGACGAAACCCTGGACGAACTCGCGGGCGGCTTGCGGGCCCTGGTCCATGTTGCCGCGGGAGAACAGCGGCCAGCGTACCGGCTCGCCCATCAGTTGCGGGCTGTCCGGCAGGCCGGCGGCGCGCAGCAGGTCTTTGAGCAGCAGGTAGGCCGGGTCACGGCTGGCCAGCGGCTCGCCGGTAGGCAGTTCGACCAGCAGGGTACATTCGCCGGCGCGCAGCAATTGCAGGGCGAAACGCGGCGGCGGGGCGACTGGCGCGCGGACGGCCGGCTCGGCTTCCGCCTCGGTCGCCTCTTCGGCTTTGACCGGCGCGGCCGGCTTGGCCTGGGCACCGACCTTGGGCAGCAGGCGCGCGGCAATCGAGCCGGGCTCGCCGGCCATGACCGGCGCAGGCGCGGGTGCAGCAACCGGAGCGGCAGCCTCGCGTGCAGCCGCGGCGGGCGCAGCAGCCATGGGCTCGGCGACGATGGGCGCGGGGGTTTCCAGCAGCTCCGGGCGCGACGGTGCAGCGAACGGCAGCACCACGCGCGGCAGCCAGCTGGCGACCTGCATGGCGCCAAGGTAGGCGCGGCGACGGGCTTCTTCGATCAAGGGGCGTTTACCTGTGGGTGGTGCCTGCATGGGCAGGCCGACACGACGAGGCGGGATTGTCGCGTGAAACGCGCCGGGGGGAAAGGCCGGCGGGCGGAGAGCCTGTACGTTTCGCTTACGGAGTGCCGAAGACGTAGACGTTGCCGGTGAGCTTGACCGCGCCGGTGGCCTGGTAGGTGAGCAGGTTGGTCTGCTGCAGACCGCTGCCGGACACCTTGCCCTGGTTGGCGCCGCCCAGGGTGAACTGCAGGTTGCTGGCGCTGGCGTTGGTCAGGCCGACCTTCATGGCCTGACGGTTGAACAGCGCGCCGTCGCCGTTGAAGCCGTTGTTGATGGTCACCATGTCGATGGACATGCCGTCGAAGCTGAAGGTGCCCTTGATGTTGTCCAGCACGATGTAGCCGGTGCTGTTGAGTGGCTGGATCGCCAGGCGCGCGCCGCAGCCGCCGGTGCAGCGGGTATCGGCGGTGTTGGCGGCGAGGTTGAAGTTGACGCTCAGGCTGACACCGTCCTGGCCGCTGACGTCGGCCATTTCGCTGTCGTCCAGGCCGCGCATCTCGCCGTGGACGGTCGCGGCAGCCAGCAGCAACAGGGGGGCCAGGAGTCGGCTCGAAAGGCGTGCGGTTTTCACGGCGAGTCTCCTCATGCGCTAGCGCGGCAGGTTCACGGTGCGGACGTTCAGGTAGTCGATGCGCAGGCCGCGAATGGCCTGGGAACCGACGTCGGTGCCGCTGATGTTCAGGTTGCCAATGCTGATATTGCTCTTCTGCACGTTCTGGTAGAAGGCGTCGTGATTGGCCCAGGTGACGCCCGGCGCGCTGAGCACCAGGTCGCCGTTGCTGGCCACCGAGAGCGTCGCCGGCTGGTAGTTGGCGTCGCCCAGGTTGAGGTCGAAGTAGACGTTCTTGGCCACCACCTTGTTGGTGTCGGCGCAGTTCTCACAGCCGGCGATGATCAGCTTGTCGGCGTACATCTGCAGGCTCATGGAGGCCTTCAGCCCAGCGGCGTCGCCCCACAGGTTGAGGTACGAGCCGTTGAGGGTGAAGTTCTCCAGGGCGATGGAGAAGAAGTCGGTGCGGGTGGTGGTGGCGCCCGCGCTACCGTTGCTGTTGTAGGCGGTGCTGGGCAGGGTGAACTTGGTGGCGATGCCGATATCCAGGCCCTGGATGCGTGTGCCGGAAGAGCTCTGCATGGCGTTGGCCACCAGTTGCACCGTGGAGACGTTCTTCTCAGTGCGGGTGATGGTGCCGCTGACGCAGGTAGTGGCGCTGCCGCCTTGCGAGCCGCAGAGCTGGACGAACTTGTCGTAGTCGCTGGCGCGCTGGCTCAGGGTGACGCCGTTGCGACTGACCGACCAGGAGGCGCTGAGGTCCTGCTGTGCCTTGGTGAGGTCGGTGGTGCTGCTGGCGTACCTGTCCACCGAGTCGTTGTAGGCCTTCACCCCCGAGTTGCTGCTGCAACCGACGATGCCGCCGCAACTGTACTTCTCGCCGAAGTCCGGCTTGTTGGTACAGGCAATGCCCAGGACGGTATCGCAAACCCGAGCCGGAGCCACATTGAAGGTGCTCTGCATGGTGCTGTAGTTGTTCTTCTGCACCACCTGCGCGGCATCCACTGTCGCCTTGCGCTGGTTGACCACGACCATGTCGGCATCGATGCCGCTCTTGAGCGTCACCATGTTGTTCGAATAGGTGGTCAGCAGCGTGTCGCGCTGGGTCTTCAGGGCGCTCAGCTCGGTGTTGATCTTGTTGGTCGCCTGGGCCGGGTTGGTGCAACCGGCGTCGCCATACAGGCAGCCCTGGTAGTAGGACCAGAGGCCGAACTTGTGGGTGTCGTTGATCGGGTCGGTCCAGGTCGGCGTCATCAGTTGCAGCGCTTCCTGGTTGGCCGGGATGTTCAGCCCCGCCTTGTACTTCACCGGGCCGAGGGTGAAGGGGTGCATGGGTGTGCCGAGGTAGGCCTTGGTGTCGAGGGTGCCGCGCTGGCTGCCGGCGCCTTTTATATAGGCGCCAGTGATATCCACCTGCACATCCTGGTTGGCGCTGTTCTTCACCCCGGTGATCTTCGAAGTGGCGGTGGCCTGGTCGTAGCTGAAGCCATCGATGAAGAAACCCAGGCCCGCGCCGCTGACCTCTTCCAGTTGATCGTCATCCAGGGCCTTCATGCCCAGCGCCGGCAGACTGACCAGGCAACCGGCGAGACAGGCAGCTACCGCTGCGCGCCAGCTCATGTCAGCAGCCCGACGCTTGCGAGCCCATGCAGGTGGACTGCCGGGGCAGGCCGCGCAGGGCGTCGTAGAGGTTGATCAGGATCGGGTACACCGCGTCCGCGCCGCTGCCCACCTTCGGGAAGTTGGCGAAGGCGCCGGACTGGGTATTGACGAAGTTGCCGGCGTTGGCGAGGTCCTGCCAGGGCACGTTCTGATTCTGCAGGGAGAAGAAGATGCCCTGGGCGCCGGTGTTGATGTCTGTGGAGCCCGGCTTGCCGATGTAGATGGTCTTGTAGTTGGTCAGGTCGAAGCAGGTCGTCAGGCCCAGCGCCTGGCAGTTGCTGGTGGTCGACAGGGTCGGGATCAGCGATGCGATCAGGCCGCCGGCGTCAGAATGCAGCGAGTCGCCCTTGGCGATACCGATCTGCTCGGCGCGGTTGATCGGCTGGCCGTTGATGGTGGCCTCGCCGGTACCGGACTTGAGCAGCACCACGTCGGCGTACACCGGGGTATCGCCGGCCACGGCCAGCGCCAGGCAGTTGATGATGTTCGGGCAGCCATTGCGGGTGTAGTAGTCGTAGGCGATGGAGGCCGGGCCGTAGATCTGCCCCTGCAGGTTGCCGGTGATCGACAGGATGTCGCCGGAGAGATCGCCCTGCGCCTTGCCGAAGCCGACGCGCGCACCGACCAGCTGGCGCACGCCATTGTTGGTCTGGAAAGCGAACTCGACGTACGGGTCCTGGATCTGAAAGGGCACCACCTTGGCGTCCGGGGTGTTGGCGTTGTCCACCCGGCCCAGGGCGAAGTTGTTGATCAGGATGTCCGCCGGCTGGCCGGAAACGGTGGTCGAACCGGTGCGGCTGTAGTTGCCCAGGCTCAACTGGTCGATGTTGGTCAGCAGGCTGACGTCAGCACCGAAGTTGAGCCGGGTGTACTGGTAGTTCTGGTAGGTGGAAGCGTCGACGGTGAGCATCGCGCCCTGGCCGGAGATGGCGGACAGCTCTTCATCGTCCATCGACTGCATGCGCGCCTGGGCGGAAAAGGCCAGCAGGCCGCCGCAGAGCAAGGCTAGGGCACGCATGAGCGGACCGGAGGACTGACGCATGGCACTCTCCTTTCCTGGCTCCCTGTTCGCGGGCGCCTGTTGTTATTCGTCGGGCGTATCGGGTCAGCGAACAGGTCGAGACTCGGCGCCGTGATGCCACTATAGGAATTCACCCGCCACGGCGGGCCGACCCATAGTCGAGTAAATCGCTCCGAACGATAGACGAGGAAAGGAAAGTCCGGGTCTGGTTGTTACCCATCGTCACACCAGGGTGACAGCTTCGGGCAATCGGCGGCTCACTGGTGGCGGAACAGGCCGATCAGGTGCTCGGCGATCGCACCCTTGATGGCGTCGAGGTTCAGTCGCGAATGGGCCTGCAGCTTGGCGATGTTCAGGCGATGCAGGTGCAGCGAGGGCATGCGCGCCTCGTACTCGCGCAGGTCGCCTTTCACCAGTACCGGCAGGAAGATATCCCCCCGCATGCGGTAACGGTTGATCAGCAGCTTGAGGCCGTCCTGGAAGGGCAACTCCCGCGAGGCCACCAGCCGGTGCTCGCCGGGGATTTTCAGGTAAAGGCCGCTGTAGCCCATGGTCTCGCCAGGCAGGATATGGATACCGGTGGGCTCCACCGCGTCGCCGGGGATGTCGTGGAAGGTGTCGAACCAGGCTTGCTCGTCCGGGAGAATGGTGATGCCGCCTTCCTGGCTCTCCGGGATCACGAAGCTGTAGTTGCTGTAGAGCTTCTCGACATACGACGAGTAGATGCACAAGCGATTCTCGAAGCGCTGCAGGAAGGCGATGGCTTCGTTGCGATCGGTGATCGCATCCAGGTCCCAGTCGAGGTCGTCCTGGCGTTCCAGTTCGGCCCAACGGGCTTTGGCGAGTGCGGCGTCGTAGGTCATCGGCGTAAATCAGACTCTGATATCTAGGTCTCTGGTAAGGACTTTGGCAAAAAACTTGCCAGAAAATTCAGCCATTTAGGCCCCATTTTCCGTGAGATGCGTCACACGGGCGCTGATGGTGCAGTCGCAAACTGACGCGTTTCGTCACCCTGTCGGCCAGGGGTAGGCCTTTGCAGTACAATCGCCCCCTTTGTTCATTCCGGGCCCAACCAAGCCGATGATCGACCCACGACGCGTACTACGCGCCCTCGCCGAACACTGGGTGCTGCTCGAACCGCTGTGCGAGCGCTTCGACGCCGGCACCCTGAGCCTGGTGGAGCTGCGCATCCAGCTCACCAGCCAGTTGCCCGACAGCACTCCGGTGGACATCACCGCCCTGCTCGACCAGTGGGTCCGCCTGGACATCCTCGTCCCGGTAGCCAAGAGCCCCAACCGCTTCGAGCTGAACGCGCAGATCCACGACTTCCTCGCCTACCTGCGCCAGGAACACCGCCTGGGCCTGTGCCTGGAGATCGAAGCCTACCTGCGCCACCTTGAGCGTCTGGCCGGCTACATCCGCGAAGCTTTCGAAGCACGCGACGGCAACGACCTGGCCCGCCAGCTGCGTCTGCTCGACATGCGCGTGCGCGACGTACTGAAGAAGCTTGCCAACGATGAGCAGGCGCTGGTCGCCGTGGCCGAGCGGGCCAAGACCCAGGACCGGCAGATTCCGCTGCGCCAGCGCTACGCGGAAGTCCTGGCGACCTGGGACGAATACGTCGAGCCGATGATCCAGCTGGTCTCCGCCGACGGCGCCTTCGAACAGGGCGTGCACCGCGTGGAGCAAGTGCTGCTGCGCCTGCTCAGCGAGCAGGCGCGCCTCGGCCAGCTGGTTGACGACGACCAGCTGCTGCGCACCCACGCGCGCATCCTGGAAATGCAGACCACTGCCCAGCTCACCCTGCGCCGCGCCCGCGAACTGCTGCTGCCACTGCGTGAAGAGGCCCGCCGGCACAACGCGATCACCCGTGGCGCCGCGCTGGCGCTGTCGGTCATCCGCCGCAAGGGCATCGACGCCGTGCCACAAGCCGCCCTGCCGATGTTCACCCGGCCGCAAAGCAACTTCCTCGGCACCGCCTCCCAGGTCGAGAGCTACGTCTTCGCCCTCGCCAGCTTCCAGCCCAAGCCGGCGCACTTCCCCAAGGCCAGCGGCAATCGCAAGAGCGACGGCCCGCAGCGCTCGCCGCGCACCGCCCGGGAAATGCTCGACCGCTGCCAGGCCGCGCTGCCGCTGCCGGATCTGATGAACTGGCTGCTGGAGCAGGAGCCCGAAGGCGCCACCGACGAGCTGCTCTACTGGTTCTCGCGCCTGTCGCGCGATGCCCGCTTCCAGCGCGACCGCCTCGATCGCCGCCAATACGACACTCTCCAGCACAGCGTCAGCCTGTGCTCCTTCGCCCTGATCGCCGGCCCGACCGCTGGCAAGGACAGCAAGAGCGAATCGCATGCAGATTAATCTCACCGAAATGACCCAGCTCGCGCCGATCTTCCGCGAGCTGTTCAAGGGCTTCCACATCAGCCGCCGCGACCCGGAGCTGTACAGCCAGCTGTCCAACCAGCAGGACGCCTACCGCGCGCTGTTCCGCAGCCTGGGCTACGAACTGGTCTGCGATACCCGCGGCTTCTACTACTTCGTGCCCGAACAGGTCGGCGCCCAGGTGAACAAGACCGCCCAGCGCCTGGCGCTGTTCACCTTCATCCTCGTCGAGCACCTCGCCGACCAGGGCCGCGACCCGCTGGCCGTCCTCGATGGCGGCAGCATCGGCCGCGACGAGCTACCGCCGCTGCTGGAGAAGTACCGCGACCTGTTCCTGCAGGCCGAGGTGACCACTCAGGAAGAACTGGAAGAGAAGGTCATGCGCCGCCTCACCCAGCTCGGCTTCGCCGCCGAGGACAACGGCGTGTACCGCTTCCTGCCGCCGATCCACCGCTTCCTCGACGTCTGCCTGTCGGTCCAGCAGGACCGCGACCTGGCCGCCAACCTTCACGCCAGCGAAATGCAGTTCACCGCTCCCGTGCTGATGGAAGAAGACGACGAGCCGGTGGTGATCCTCGAAAGCTATACCGCCGCTGCCGACGAAGAGATCGTTGCCATCAGCGCCCCCGTCGAGGCCGTCGAAGCGGCTATTGAAGAAGAAAGCGAAGAAGACGCCCTCGCCCGCGCCATCGCTGAAGAACAAGCCGACATGGAGCCCCAGGCATGACCCAGGAACGCTACGGCATCCGCCGCTTCGCCCTGCTCAACACCGCCGGCTACAGCCTCGGCATCTTCCCGCTGGAACAGCCGCTGTCGGTCTACGGCGCGAACAACCTCGGCAAGTCGGCGTCGATCAACGCGCTGCAGTTCCCGATCCTCGCGCGCATGTCCGACATGAGCTTCGGCAAGTACAGCCTGGAAGCCTCGCGCAAGTTCTACTTCGCCACCGACACCAGCTACATCCTGGTCGAGCTGGACCTGCCCAACGGTCGCCACGTGATCGGCGTCGGCGGCCGCGGTCCGGGCGGCGGCTTCGGCCACCAGTTCTTCGCCTATCAGGGCGAGCTGGACCTGGAGCACTACCAGAAGAACGGCACCTGCCTGCGCCTGCGCGAGCTGTACGCCAACCTCGAGCGCGAGGGCATCAAGTCCTACGAGGTCAAGCCCGACGAGCTGCGTCGCCTGCTGGTTGGCGGCCACACCTCGATCCCGCTGGACCTGACCCTGATCCCGCTGCGCTCCACCAGTGAACAGAGCCTGAAGACCTTCCGTTCGCTGTTCATCAACCTGCTGCACATGCGCGAGATCACCGCCGCCAAGCTCAAGCAGTTGTTCCTCGACGCCTTCGAGCACAGCCTGCGCTCGGGCAGCGTCGACTACATCGCCGCCTGCGAGGAAGCCTTCCGCGACGTGCGCCGCATGGAGGGCGACTACCAGGCCCTGGTCGCCGCCGGCCCGCTGGTCGAGGCCCTGGCCAACGGCGTGCAGCAGCGCGAACTGCTGCGCGGCAAGATGCACCGCCTCTCGCCGCTGCTGGATAACCTGCTCGGCACCTGGGAAGACTACTCCGGCGCCCGCAAGGAAGAGCTGGTCATCCAGTCCGAACACTACCGCCGCGAGCAGGACGGCCTGCAGAACGAACAGCGCGGCAGCACCGCCGAACTGATGCGCCTGGAGCGCGAGATCAGCGAAATCCAGCGCTGGATGGGCGAACTGGCCGTGCTGAAGAACCGCTTCGCGCTGGTCGAGGACGTCAAGGTGCTGGAGCAGCAACTGCTCGCCGCCAAGGACGCCCACGACGAACTGGCCGGCGCCCTGGCGCACTCCCGGCAGTTCTCCAGCGAAGACCTGGAAGAGCGCATGCGCGACCTGGAGAAGCGCCTCAAAGGCGTCCGCCAGCAGCTCGAACATGCCGACAACAACAGCTACGCCCGCCTGCGCGAGGAGTTCTCCCAGCAGGACGTGGAGCGCCTGATGCGCCTGTTCAACGGTGCGCTGTTCAGCCTGCCGCTGGGCGACAAGGGCGTCGACCTCGACGAGGCCGGCCAGTGGGTCGGCAGCGTCGAGAAGATCCTCGATGCCTTCAAGGGCGAACGCTTCGAAGTGCCCGGCCTGACCATCGACCTCTCCACCATCGAGCCGCCGGCCCTGCAGGCCCTGGCCGACCGCGCCGCCCTGCGCGACCAGAAGGAACGCCTGGAGAAGGAGCTCAAGCAGCTCAAGACCCAGCAGGCCGTGGCCGCCGACCGCAACGCCAGCAAGGCTCAAGCGGACAAGTTCTACCAGGACGTACTCGACGCGCAGAAAGCGCTGGAAGACTTCCGCCGCAGCCAGACCCTGAACGCCGAAGAGCCGGGCAAGCTGGAACAGCTCGCCCAGCTGGAAGCCACCCAGGACGAACTCAAGCGCTCCGCCGACGCCTTCACCGAACGCGTCCAGCAGCTCTCCGCCAAGCTGCAGCTGATCGGCCGCCAACTGGCCGACATGGAAGCCAAGCAGCGCACCCTCGACGACGCCCTGCGCCGCCGCCAGCTGCTGCCGGCCAACCTGCCCTTCGGCATCCCGTTCATGGACCCGGTCGACGACTCCATGGACAACCTGCTGCCGCTGCTCAACGACTACCAGGACACCTGGCAGTCGCTGCAGCGCGTGGATGGTCAGATCGAGGCGCTGTACGCCCAGGTGCGCCTGAAGGGCGTCGCCAAGTTCGACAGCGAGGATGATCCGGAGCGTCGCCTGCAACTGCTGATCAACGCCTACGCGCACCGCACCGACGAAGCCCTCACTCTAGCGAAGGCCAGACGAGCGGCGGTCACCGACATCGCCCGTACCCTGCGCAATATCCGCAGCGACTACGACAACCTGGAGCACCAGCTGGCGCTGTTCAACCGCGAGATCAACAAGCGCCAGGTGTCGAACCTGCAGAGCTTCCGCATCGTGCTGGCGCCGAACAAGGACGCGCTCAAGCACATCGACCAGATCATCCACAGCGCCGGCCAGTACGAAGAAGGCGAGAACCTCTCGGTCTTCGACCTGACCCAGAGCGCCGAGCAAGATGCGAAGAACGAGGAAGCCAAGGACTACCTGTCGCGCCTGGTGGCGGCGAACAACAACCAGCTGGGCCTGAAAGACCTGTTCGAGCTGGCGTTCGAGATCACCAAGATGGGCGGCCAGCCGATCATGCACACCGACATCGACGGCGCTGCATCCAACGGCACCACCATGACCATCAAGGCGCTGACCAACATGTACCTGTTGCTGCACCTGATGGACCGCGAGCAGGCTGGTCGCATCCGCCTGCCCTACTACCTCGACGAGGCGGCGGACATCGACGAACGCAACCAGTCGGCGCTGCTGGAGACCAGCCTGCAGCTGGGCTTCGTGCCAATCCTGGCGAGCGTGAAGCCGCAGGTGTCGGCCCAGGTGGCCATCGACCTGGAAGGCGGAAGCGGCCCCAACGGTATCTACATCGACGAGGCGGACTGGAAGTACATCCGCCGTCGAACTCTCGATAATGGGGACGAGAAGGCTGCGCGCAACGACGTGGAGGCGAGCGCCGAGCCGGCGTGATGCTTTGCAGCGTCGAAAAAAGCCCCGCAATGCGGGGCTTTTTCTTGTGGGCTATTTGTAGGATGGGTGGAGCTTGCGATACCCATTCTGTCCTACCGACCATGTCGATGGGTATCGTTGCGCTCCACGCCATCCTACGGGTGCTGCTCACCCTTCATTCGTACGCGCCACATGAAAAAGGGCCGCAATCGCGGCCCTTTTCCTGTTCGGCTGGAACTCAGTTCGCCTTGCCCAGCGGGATCTTCGGCGCCCAGTCCAGCCACTCGTCGTTTGCCTCGTCGAACAACGCGAAGGTCTGGCCCGGCTTGGCCGGCGAGCCCATCTCGGCATTGTTCGGGGTGGCGAAGGCCACGCCGCCAGCGAGGATGGTCTCCATCGACTCGGTGCGCACCTTCACGCCCTTGAACAACCCGGCATCCACGCCGACACCGCTGGTGTTCCAGAAGCGGCTGCCCGTCCGCACCAGTGCCGCGTAACGCGGTTCGATGAGGACGTGGATCAGCACGCGGTCGGCTGTTTCACCCAGCTCGAAAGACGTCACCTTGCCGACCTGTACCTCACGGTAGGTCACCGGGACGCCAGTCTTCAGCGAGCCACGACGAGCCGCACTCAGCGTCAGGCGCAGGCCATCGGCATCCAGCAGGCGATTCGGTTCGCCCCCCAGCAGGCTGAAGCTGGTCTGCGCCTGGCTGGGCTTGGATGCGGGGAGAACCTCGATGTACTGACCGCTGACGATGGTGCCCAGGTTGCTGACACCGGACAGACCGACCTGCGGCCCCACTACCCAGAATCGGGTCCCCTGGCGAGCGATACGATCCGCCCCGCGGGTCAGGCGCGCTTTCAGCTGCACGCTCTGCAGGTCCTTGCTCAGCTCCACCTGCTCGACGCGGCCCACCTCCAGCCCCTTGTAACGCAGGACGGTGCCTTCCTTCAGGCCGTCGGCGGTATCAGCACGCAGTTCGATCATCTGGCCCTTCAGGTGAGCATCATCCTCACTGTCGAACAGGGCGAAGCGACGCACTTTAGTGATCGGCGCCGCCTTGGGGTCGGGCGTATCGAAGGCAATGCCACCGGCGATCAGCGTCTGCAGCGACTCGCTCTTGAGTTTGATCCCGTCCAGACCGCCACTGATGGTGACACCGCTGATATTCCAGAAGCGCGACGAGGTGTTCACCAGCTTGGCGTATTCCGGCTCGATGTGGACACCGATGACCAGACGCGACGGGTCACGACGGGAGAGCTGGTAGCTCTGCACGCTGCCGACCTTCATCTGGCGATAGAGGATCGGCGTGCCGACTTCCAGCGAACCGAGCTGGTCGGTCGTCAGCACCAGGTGCAGGCCCGGAGCGTCGAGATTCAGCGGCGGCGCCTTGGGCCGGATGACGAAATCACGGGTCGGTTCCCCGCCGCTGGCAAAGCGCACGTTGAGGTAGTTGCCCTTCACCAGCGCCTCGAGCCCCGTGATCCCGGCCAGCGAGATGCTTGGCTTGACCATCCAGAACTCGGTCTTGCTGTTGAGGAACTCTTCGGTGCGCGGATCCATGGACAGGGTGGCAGTGGCACCGTTGAAGTCCTTGTCCATGTCAATGCTCTTGACCGTACCGACTTCAACGCCGTTGTACATCACCGGCGTGCTGCCGGGAGTCAGGCCGCTGACGTCGCTGACCTTCACCTTGACGCTGAGCCCGGCCTGCGCGGCATCGTAGTCCTCATACAGGCGGAAGGGCTTGGTCGGGTCGGTGGGCGGGCTGTCCGCATAGTTCTCCGGCGTGGCGAAGGCGATGCCGCCGGCGGCGATGCTTGCCAGGGACTCAGTGCGCAGCTTCAGGCCGCTGAGGCTGCCGGAAAGGGTGATGCCGCTGGCATTCCAGAAACGCGTATGTTTGCGCACCAGATTGGCGTAGGCCGGTTCGATGTGGACCTTCACCTCGATGGTCTTCTGGTCTTCCGCCAGCCGGTAGCTCTTCACCTGGCCAACCTGGATCTGCCGGTAATAGATCGGGCTGCCCTGCTCCAGCGAGCCCAGGCGATCGGCCTTCAACGTCAGGTGCAGGCCGGGCAGGCTGTCGGAGAGCGGTGGCGGCTCCTTCAGGGCGACGAACTCCTTCTGCTGCTCACCCTTCACCGGGTCGATCGCGATGTAGTTACCCGATACCAGTGTCTCCAGGCCGGTGACGCCAGCGATGGAAACCCGCGGCTTGACCAGCCAGAAGCGCGTGCTCTTGCTCAGGTACTCGGCGGCCTCCTTGCGCATCTCCACCATGGCGATCACGCCCAGGGTCGGCTTGTTCACATGCAGGTCGATGACCTTGCCGACGCCGATCCCCTTGAAGATCACCTCGGTCTTGTTGGCCTGGATACCCTCGCCGCTTTCGAACTGGATCTGGATCATGATCCCCGCCTGGTCATAGGCACGCCATGCCAGCCAGGCACCGATCGCCAGGGCGATCAGCGGGAGGATCCAGATAGCCGACCAGTTGGTGGTCTTGCGCATCTTGGGTGTTGGGAGGTCACTCATCGTTTTCTTCCGCGTCCGTGTTATCCCAGATCAGCCGGGGATCGAAAGTCACTGCAGCCAGCATGGTGAGCACCACCACGCTGGCGAAGGCGGCTGCACCGAGGTTTGCCTCGATGCTGGCCAGATTACCGAAGTTCACCAGCGTCACCAGGATCGCGATGACGAAGATGTCGAGCATCGACCAGCGACCGATCCATTCGATGAAGCGATACATCACATTCCGTTGCAGGGCGGAAAGCGGCTGTCGCCGCTGCACCGAATACAGTAGCAGCGCAATGCCGACGAGCTTGAAAGTGGGCACCAGGATACTGGCGACGAAGACCACGGCAGCGATGGGAATCATGTCCGCGTTGATCAACTCGACCACGCCTTCCATGATCGTCGCCGGCATCCCGTTGCCGAGGAAGTTCACCGTCATGATCGGCAGCAGGTTGGCGGGGATGTAGAGGATCGCCGCCGTGATCAGCAGCGCCCAGGTCCGGATGATGCTGTTGGGCGTCCGCTCATGCACCACGGCACCACAGCGGCTGCAGTGGGTCTCGTCATGTTCCTCGCGCCGGTTGAGCTGGTGGCATTCGCCACACACCACGATCCCCACATCAATGGCTCGCATCGTCGAACTCCCCACACAGCTCGCCCCACACCTGGTGGTGGGACATCGTGACTTCGAGCCAGACCTGAGTGAGCAGCAAGCCCACGAAGCAGGCCAGGCCAACGCTGACGTGCAACTCCGCCATCCCTATCAGCTTGACGATGGAGACGAGGATGCCCATCAGGTACACCTCGAGCATTCCCCACTCCCGCAGGTGCTGGTAGCCGCGCAGTAGCAGCATGCCGTGCTCGCGCAGCGCCTTGTAGCGGATGGACAGCAGCACGAACAACTGACAGAGCAGCTTCGCCAGTGGAATCACCATGCTGCACAGGAACACCAGGAAAGCGACGCCAGCCATATTCGAGTGATACAGGCCAACGACGCCGCTCCACACGGTGTCCATGCTGGTCTGGCCCAGGATGGTGATGTGCATGATCGGCAGGAAGTTCGCCGGGATGTATAGAAACAGCGCCGTCAGCACCAACGCCAGGGCACGGCGGGCCATGTGGGGACGGTGGATTTCCAGTTCATACCCGCAACGCGGACAGACTGATCGGTGCCCAAGCGGAACGGGCTCGCGGCGCATCAGCAGGTCGCACTCGTGGCAAGCCATCAGCTCTTCCAGAGGCAGGTCCTGCAAGGCATGTCCTTCGATGTCGGGCATGTAGGAACTCAGGGAAAATTTGAAGCTATTGTAGACGACGCAACCGCCCATCCGGAGCCCGAACAATGCCTCAAATTTCGTGGAGAAAGCTGCCAGCCGTGCAGTTCTCTGCGACGCCCCTCGTACGCGGGATAGCCGTCATCACCTGTGTGGATTTCCATGGGAAAAAGCAAAACCCCCGGCCAGCGATGCTGACCAGGGGTCTTGGGATTAGCGTTCCTTTCGAAACGTTGTCCCCCACTACCAGGCAGATTCCTAGGCATTACTCACCCGTCCGCCGCTGAATCCGGGAGCAAGCTCCCATCATCCGCTCGACTTGCATGTGTTAGGCCTGCCGCCAGCGTTCAATCTGAGCCATGATCAAACTCTTCAGTTCAATACTGCTTGGGTTTTGAGAAAACCCTAAACTTGGCTCAGCAATCGCATGCTCTATTTAAAGAGCTAAAACTCTCGAATTCACGAGTGTTACTTGCGTTGCTGATAATCAGTCGATCATCAGTCTTACATCACAAGCACCCACACGAATTGCTTGATTCAACTTGTTAAAGAGCAGTTGGTTAAGGCTTTCGTCTCAACCGAGGCGCGCATTCTACGCTAACCTCATCTTCCGTCAAGCTTTATTTTTCGAAAATTTCTTTTCTACTCAATCGCTTGGCTTTGGAGAGCCTGAGCTCTCGTCAGCGGCAAGCACAAACTGTGTGCTTACACTAATAGGCAAAGCCCCGGACAGCGAAGCTGACCGGGGCTTTGGGATAGGAGCTTGACGATGACCTACTCTCACATGGAGAAACTCCACACTACCATCGGCGATGCGTCGTTTCACTACTGAGTTCGGGATGGGATCAGGTGGTTCCAACGCTCTATGGTCGTCAAGCAATTCTTTATGGACGCTCGTGGCAGGTGCACACGCTCATCCAGATTCGGGTATGTGACAGGTAATTTGCGGTTCACACGAACTTTCGGTTCGTTACGTCTTCACCGTACAACACGCAAATTGTTTGGGTGTTATATGGTCAAGCCTCACGGGCAATTAGTATCGGTTAGCTCAACGCCTCACAGCGCTTACACACCCGACCTATCAACGTCGTAGTCTTCGACGGCCCTTCAGGGGAATCAAGTTCCCAGTGAGATCTCATCTTGAGGCTAGTTTCCCGCTTAGATGCTTTCAGCGGTTATCTATTCCGAACATAGCTACCCGGCAATGCCACTGGCGTGACAACCGGAACACCAGAGGTTCGTCCACTCCGGTCCTCTCGTACTAGGAGCAGCCCCTCTCAAATCTCAAACGTCCACGGCAGATAGGGACCGAACTGTCTCACGACGTTCTAAACCCAGCTCGCGTACCACTTTAAATGGCGAACAGCCATACCCTTGGGACCGGCTTCAGCCCCAGGATGTGATGAGCCGACATCGAGGTGCCAAACACCGCCGTCGATATGAACTCTTGGGCGGTATCAGCCTGTTATCCCCGGAGTACCTTTTATCCGTTGAGCGATGGCCCTTCCATACAGAACCACCGGATCACTAAGACCTACTTTCGTACCTGCTCGACGTGTCTGTCTCGCAGTCAAGCGCGCTTTTGCCTTTATACTCTACGACCGATTTCCGACCGGTCTGAGCGCACCTTCGTACTCCTCCGTTACTCTTTAGGAGGAGACCGCCCCAGTCAAACTGCCCACCATACACTGTCCTCGATCCGGATAACGGACCAGAGTTAGAACCTCAAGCATGCCAGGGTGGTATTTCAAGGATGGCTCCACGCAGACTGGCGTCCACGCTTCAAAGCCTCCCACCTATCCTACACAAGCAGGCTCAAAGTCCAGTGCAAAGCTACAGTAAAGGTTCACGGGGTCTTTCCGTCTAGCCGCGGATACACTGCATCTTCACAGCGATTTCAATTTCACTGAGTCTCGGGTGGAGACAGCGCCGCCATCGTTACGCCATTCGTGCAGGTCGGAACTTACCCGACAAGGAATTTCGCTACCTTAGGACCGTTATAGTTACGGCCGCCGTTTACCGGGGCTTCGATCAAGAGCTTCGCTTTCGCTAACCCCATCAATTAACCTTCCGGCACCGGGCAGGCGTCACACCCTATACGTCCACTTTCGTGTTTGCAGAGTGCTGTGTTTTTAATAAACAGTCGCAGCGGCCTGGTATCTTCGACCGGCATGGGCTTACGGAGTAAATCCTTAACCCTCGCCGGCGCACCTTCTCCCGAAGTTACGGTGCCATTTTGCCTAGTTCCTTCACCCGAGTTCTCTCAAGCGCCTTGGTATTCTCTACCCAACCACCTGTGTCGGTTTGGGGTACGGTTCCTAGTTACCTGAAGCTTAGAAGCTTTTCCTGGAAGCATGGCATCAACCACTTCATCATCTGAAAGATGACTCGTCATCAGCTCTCGGCATTAAGACCCCGGATTTACCTAAGATCTCTGCCTACCACCTTAAACTTGGACAACCAACGCCAAGCTGGCCTAGCCTTCTCCGTCCCTCCATCGCAGTAACTAGAAGTACAGGAATATTAACCTGTTTCCCATCGACTACGCTCTTCAGCCTCGCCTTAGGGACCGACTAACCCTGCGTCGATTAACGTTGCGCAGGAACCCTTGGTCTTTCGGCGTGGGAGTTTTTCACTCCCATTGTCGTTACTCATGTCAGCATTCGCACTTCTGATACCTCCAGCAAGCTTCTCAACTCACCTTCACAGGCTTACAGAACGCTCCTCTACCGCGCATCTTGCGATGCACCCGTAGCTTCGGTGTATGGTTTGAGCCCCGTTACATCTTCCGCGCAGGCCGACTCGACTAGTGAGCTATTACGCTTTCTTTAAAGGGTGGCTGCTTCTAAGCCAACCTCCTAGCTGTCTAAGCCTTCCCACATCGTTTACCACTTAACCATAACTTTGGGACCTTAGCTGACGGTCTGGGTTGTTTCCCTTTTCACGACGGACGTTAGCACCCGCCGTGTGTCTCCCACGCTGACACTTCCAGGTATTCGGAGTTTGCATCGGTTTGGTAAGTCGGGATGACCCCCTAGCCGAAACAGTGCTCTACCCCCTGGAGTGATACGTGAGGCGCTACCTAAATAGCTTTCGAGGAGAACCAGCTATCTCCGAGCTTGATTAGCCTTTCACTCCGATCCACAAGTCATCCCCTACCTTTTCAACGGGAGTGGGTTCGGTCCTCCAGTCAGTGTTACCTAACCTTCAACCTGCTCATGGATAGATCGCCCGGTTTCGGGTCTATACCCAGCGACTAAAACGCCCTATTAAGACTCGCTTTCGCTACGCCTTCCCTATACGGTTAAGCTCGCCACTGAATATAAGTCGCTGACCCATTATACAAAAGGTACGCAGTCACCTAACAAAGTAGGCTCCCACTGCTTGTACGCATACGGTTTCAGGTTCTATTTCACTCCCCTCTCCGGGGTTCTTTTCGCCTTTCCCTCACGGTACTGGTTCACTATCGGTCAGTCAGTAGTATTTAGCCTTGGAGGATGGTCCCCCCATATTCAGACAAAGTTTCTCGTGCTCCGTCCTACTCGATTTCACTTCAAAGAACCTTTCACATACGGGGCTATCACCCACTATGGCCGCACTTTCCAGAGCGTTCTGTTAGATTCAAAGAAGCTTAAGGGCTAATCCCCGTTCGCTCGCCACTACTAAGGGAATCTCGGTTGATTTCTTTTCCTCAGGGTACTTAGATGTTTCAGTTCCCCTGGTTCGCCTCTTACACCTATGTATTCAGTGCAAGATACCTAACTTATGCTAGGTGGGTTTCCCCATTCAGAGATCTCCGGATCAAAGTCTGTTTGCCGACTCCCCGAAGCTTATCGCAGGCTACCACGTCTTTCATCGCCTCTGACTGCCAAGGCATCCACCGTATGCGCTTCTTCACTTGACCATATAACCCCAAGCAATCTGGTTATTGTCTCGAACGTGAAGACGACATTCGCCGAAAATTCGCGCTTGAACTCGCAAATTTTACCTTGACTTGAATAATCACCAGTGAAAGAGATTATTCAGTCTACTTCTATCACATACCCAAATTTTTAAAGAACAGTTCTGGCACAAAGACCAGACATCAATGTTCGTTCATCCTGAACATTCATGTCTGAGCTTTCGACGATTAATGGTGGAGCCAAGGAGGATCGAACTCCTGACCTCCTGCGTGCAAAGCAGGCGCTCTCCCAGCTGAGCTATGGCCCCATCGGATCAGCAGCACACCACAACAATTGGTGGGTCTGGGCAGATTCGAACTGCCGACCTCACCCTTATCAGGGGTGCGCTCTAACCAACTGAGCTACAGACCCAATCGTCTAACCAGTGAATCAAGCAATTCGTGTGGGAGCTTATGAAGAAGCTGAGATCTTCGATTAAGGAGGTGATCCAGCCGCAGGTTCCCCTACGGCTACCTTGTTACGACTTCACCCCAGTCATGAATCACTCCGTGGTAACCGTCCCCCTTGCGGTTAGACTAGCTACTTCTGGAGCAACCCACTCCCATGGTGTGACGGGCGGTGTGTACAAGGCCCGGGAACGTATTCACCGTGACATTCTGATTCACGATTACTAGCGATTCCGACTTCACGCAGTCGAGTTGCAGACTGCGATCCGGACTACGATCGGTTTTATGGGATTAGCTCCACCTCGCGGCTTGGCAACCCTCTGTACCGACCATTGTAGCACGTGTGTAGCCCTGGCCGTAAGGGCCATGATGACTTGACGTCATCCCCACCTTCCTCCGGTTTGTCACCGGCAGTCTCCTTAGAGTGCCCACCATAACGTGCTGGTAACTAAGGACAAGGGTTGCGCTCGTTACGGGACTTAACCCAACATCTCACGACACGAGCTGACGACAGCCATGCAGCACCTGTGTTCCGATTCCCGAAGGCACTCCCGCATCTCTGCAGGATTCCGGACATGTCAAGGCCAGGTAAGGTTCTTCGCGTTGCTTCGAATTAAACCACATGCTCCACCGCTTGTGCGGGCCCCCGTCAATTCATTTGAGTTTTAACCTTGCGGCCGTACTCCCCAGGCGGTCGACTTATCGCGTTAGCTGCGCCACTAAGATCTCAAGGATCCCAACGGCTAGTCGACATCGTTTACGGCGTGGACTACCAGGGTATCTAATCCTGTTTGCTCCCCACGCTTTCGCACCTCAGTGTCAGTATCAGTCCAGGTGGTCGCCTTCGCCACTGGTGTTCCTTCCTATATCTACGCATTTCACCGCTACACAGGAAATTCCACCACCCTCTACCGTACTCTAGTCAGGCAGTTATGGATGCAGTTCCCAGGTTGAGCCCGGGGATTTCACATCCATCTTACCAAACCACCTACGCGCGCTTTACGCCCAGTAATTCCGATTAACGCTTGCACCCTTCGTATTACCGCGGCTGCTGGCACGAAGTTAGCCGGTGCTTATTCTGTTGGTAACGTCAAAACAGCAAGGTATTAACTTACTGCCCTTCCTCCCAACTTAAAGTGCTTTACAATCCGAAGACCTTCTTCACACACGCGGCATGGCTGGATCAGGCTTTCGCCCATTGTCCAATATTCCCCACTGCTGCCTCCCGTAGGAGTCTGGACCGTGTCTCAGTTCCAGTGTGACTGATCATCCTCTCAGACCAGTTACGGATCGTCGCCTTGGTAGGCCTTTACCCCACCAACTAGCTAATCCGACCTAGGCTCATCTGATAGCGCAAGGCCCGAAGGTCCCCTGCTTTCTCCCGTAGGACGTATGCGGTATTAGCGTTCCTTTCGAAACGTTGTCCCCCACTACCAGGCAGATTCCTAGGCATTACTCACCCGTCCGCCGCTGAATCCGGGAGCAAGCTCCCATCATCCGCTCGACTTGCATGTGTTAGGCCTGCCGCCAGCGTTCAATCTGAGCCATGATCAAACTCTTCAGTTCAATACTGCTTGGGTTTTGAGAAAACCCTAAACTTGGCTCAGCAATCGCATGCTCTGTTTAAAGAGCTAAAACTCTCGAATTCACGAGTGTTACTTGCGTTGCTGATAATCAGTCGATCATCAGTCTTACATCACAAGCACCCACACGAATTGCTTGATTCAACTTGTTAAAGAGCAGTTGGCTAAGGCTTTCATCTCAACCGAGGCGCGCATTCTACGCTAACCTCATCTTCCGTCAAGCTTTATTTTTCGAAAATTTCTTTTCTACTCAATCGCTTGTGCTTCAGCGAAGGAAACCTTCTCATCAGCGGGAGGCGCATTCTACAGCGATCAAACTCGCTGTCAACCACCTCGGCGATCTTCTTTTCAGCTCACTGCCGGAGCAGCTAACGAAGAGCGGCAAGTGAATCACCTGCCTGACCACCACTCCTAACTCCGAACCTTTGTAAGTACTTGATTTTCAAGTTCTTTCAGCGCTTCGTCGCTGGGAGTGGTGCGCATTATAGGGAGTTTAAATCGGCCGTCAACGACTAATTTAATCTTTCTTCAGTTAGCCGCCAGGCGGCCCCGCAGCAACGGCAGACGACGCGCCACTGGCGGCACCCGCAAAAGCAGCAGAACAAGGCCTATGGCGGCATAGATCGCCCAGCGCTCGAGATCGGAGCGTACGACCCACAGCATATGCAGCAATCCCAGACCGAGGATGACATATATCAGGCGATGCAGCTTCTTCCAGCTCGCACCGAGCTTTCGCATGCTGTACCGGTTGGAGGTGATCGCCAGGGAAAGCAGACCGAGAAAGGCAACGACCCCGACGATGATATAGGGACGCTTGCGCAGCTCGACGCCCAGCTGCGCCCAATCCAAGCCCAGGATGAAGACGGCATAGGCACTCAGATGCAGCACTATATAAGTGAAGCACCACAGACCCAGTTGCCGCCTCACCTGTACCCAGCCTCCCCAGCGGGTGATCTTCTGCAGGGGAGTCATAGCCAGGGTTACAAGCAACAGGATCACGCCGCCCTGCCCCAGTCGGTCAACCAACGCCTTGCCCGGATCCGGGCCCAGATCGAAGATCCACGCCTGGTACAGCCAATAAAGCGGCGGCAGCAACGCAGCCAGAAACACCCCGGCCCGCCAGAACGGATAGCGCATCAGTAATCCTTCCTCAGGTCCATGCCCGCATAGAGTGAAGCGACTTCTTCGGCGTAGCCGTTGAACATGAGGGTAGGACGAACATTGGGGCTGAATAGTCCACTGGGCAGGCGACGCTCGCGCGCCTGACTCCAGCGCGGATGGTCAACGGTTGGATTGACGTTGGCATAGAAGCCGTACTCATCCGAGGCCAGGCTCTGCCAGGTGGTCTTCGGCTGCTCCTCGACGAAGCTGATCCGCACAATGGACTTGGCGCCCTTGAAACCATATTTCCACGGCACCACCAGGCGAAGCGGTGCTCCGTTCTGGTTCGTCAGCACCCGGCCATACATGCCGACTGCCAATATCGCAAATGGATGCATTGCCTCATCCATGCGCAGCCCTTCTACATAAGGCCAGTCGATCAAGGCGAAATTGGACTGCACACCCGGCATGTCCTTTCGATCCACCAGGGTTTCAAAGCGCACGTACTTCGCCTTGCTGGTCGGCTCCACGCGCTTGATCAGGTCGGATATCGGGAAACCAATCCAGGGAATCACCATCGACCAGGCCTCGACACAGCGCAGCCGGTAGATGCGCTCCTCCAGCTGATAGGGATTGATGAAGTCTTCGAGTCCATACTTGCCCGGCTTGCCCACTTCCCCATCGATCACCACCGACCACGGCTCGGTCTTCAGCGCGCCGGCATTGGCGGCGGGATCACCCTTGTCGGGACCGAACTCGTAGAAGTTGTTGTAGGTGGTCGCGTCCTTGAATGGCGTGATGGCTTCATCTTTCACCGTCACGGCATCCCAGCGGGTAGCCGACAGCTTCTCCGCCAACCAGGAAGGAGCAGCCGCTTCCGCCACTTCGGCATAGCGACCGCCATCGGCGAGACTCAGACGCGGCAATCCGGATAACGCGGCAGCCGCCATCGCACCACCGAGAAAGTGGCGACGGGAGAGATAGAGGGATTCAGGAGTGACTTCCGATTCGTGGCAATCGGAAAGGCGGGACGACTTGATCAGCATGACGGGCTCCGCAACGACTGGCTGTATGCGCCAGTAGACTGCGGAGCCCGCTGGAAATTACACGGCAGGCGGCTGCTTGCGACGGCGCAATTGCAACAAGTATTGCACCGGGCCGGAGGTGGCGTAAGCAAGGAACAGCAGGAGCAGGATGCGCGGCGGGTCAGTGAAGACCACCGCGAATGCCAGCACCACCACCAGGATCGCCATGAACGGCACGCGGCCACGCAGGTCGAGATCCTTGAAGCTGTAGTACTTGATGTTGCTGACCATCAGCATGCCGGCGGCAGCGACCATCAGGGCAACCAGCAGGGAAACCTTGGCACCCTGCACGTCGAAGTCGGCGAACGCCCACACCGTACCGGCAACCAGCGCCGCGGCAGCCGGGCTGGCCAGACCGATGAAGTAGCGCTTGTCGGCCTTGCCCACCTGGGTATTGAAGCGAGCCAGCCGCAGCGCGGCACCTGCCACGTAGATGAAGGCGACCATCCAGCCGACCTTACCCAGGCTGCTCAGCGCCCACTCGAAGGCAACCAGCGCCGGAGCGACACCAAAGGCGACCATGTCGGACAGCGAGTCGTACTCGGCGCCGAAGGCACTCTGGGTATTGGTCAGGCGGGCCACACGACCGTCGAGGCCGTCGAGGACCATGGCGACGAAGATGGCGATGGCGGCGTTGGAGAAGTCGCCGTTCATGGCATTGATGATGGCGTACAGGCCGGTGAACAGTGCCGCGGTGGTGAACAGGTTGGGCAGCAGGTAGATGCCGCGATGACGAACCTTGCGACCTTCGGCGTCATGGCCCTCCTCGATGTGCTCATCGATGGGCAGCAGACTTTCTTCGGTGTCGGAAGCCTTGTTCGGCTCCTCGTGACCTTCACTCATGGACGATTCCTTGAGAACTCGTTGAGGCTGAGATTCGCCGGGGCACGCTACTGCGCAGACTCACCCGACGCCCCCGCTTTATACCAGATCACCGCCCCTAAACGAAAAAACGCGGCAAGCGCCGCGTTTCTTCGTTTGTCGAAAGGACCTTAGTTCTTGGTCTTGTCGACGATCTTGTTGGCAGCGATCCACGGCATCATGGCGCGCAGCTGCTCGCCGATGACTTCGATGCCGTGAGCGGCGTTGTTACGGCGCTTGGCGGTCATCGACGGGTAGTTGGTGGCGCCTTCGGAGATAAACATCTTGGCGTATTCGCCGTCCTGGATGCGCTTCAGAGCGTTGCGCATGGCCTGACGGGATTCGGCGTTGATGACTTCCGGACCGGTCACGTACTCGCCATATTCGGCGTTGTTCGAGATCGAGTAGTTCATGTTGGCGATGCCGCCTTCGTACATGAGGTCAACGATCAGCTTCAGTTCATGCAGGCACTCGAAGTAGGCCATTTCCGGAGCGTAACCGGCTTCGACCAGGGTTTCGAAACCGGCTTTCACCAGCTCGACGCAACCGCCGCACAGAACAGCCTGCTCGCCGAACAGGTCGGTTTCGGTCTCGTCCTTGAAGGTGGTTTCGATGATGCCGGTACGGCCGCCGCCAACGCCGCAGGCGTAGGACAGAGCGACGTTCTTGGCATTGCCCGAAGCGTCCTGGTAGATGGCGATCAGGTCAGGGATGCCACCGCCCTTGACGAACTCGGAGCGAACGGTGTGGCCCGGGGCCTTCGGCGCGATCATGATCACGTCGAGGTCAGCGCGCGGTACGACCTGGTTGTAGTGGATGGAGAAGCCGTGAGCGAAGGCCAGGGTAGCGCCCTTCTTCAGGTTCGGCTCGATCTCGTCCTTGTACAGGCGGCCCTGGAATTCGTCCGGGGTCAGGATCATGACCAGGTCGGCAGCGGCAACGGCTTCAGCCACTTCGGCGACTTTCAGGCCGTGGTTCTGTGCCTTGGCAACGGAGGAAGAACCCGCACGCAGGCCGACGGTAACGTCGACGCCGGAGTCTTTCAGGTTGCAGGCGTGGGCGTGGCCCTGGGAACCGTAACCGATGATGGCAACTTTCTTGCCCTGAACGATGGAGAGGTCACAGTCTTTATCGTAGAAAACGCGCATTTGGGTAATCCCCTGTCAGTTGGCCTCGTGGGCCGTATTTCAAATCAGATGCTGAGAGTCTTGTCGCCACGGGCAATGCCGGTGACGCCACTACGGACGACTTCGAGGATCGACGCGGTGCCGACGGCCTGGATGAAGCTGTCCAGCTTGTCGCTGGTACCAGCCAGCTGCACGGTGTAGACGCTGCTGGTGACGTCGACGATCTGGCCGCGGAAGATGTCGGTGGTGCGCTTGACCTCGGCGCGCTGGGCGCCGGTGGCCTTCACTTTCACCAGCATCAGCTCGCGCTCGATGTGTGCGCTCTCCGAGAGGTTCACCAGTTTTACCACCTCGATGAGCTTGTTGAGGTTCTTGGTGATCTGTTCAATGACCTCATCCTGACCGGCGGTGGTCAGGGTCAGGCGCGACAGCGTCGGGTCCTCGGTCGGGGCGACGGTCAGGCTTTCGATGTTGTAGTTGCGCTGGGAGAACAGGCCGACCACGCGGGAGAGCGCGCCGGGTTCGTTTTCCAGCAGGAGGGAAATGATGTGCCGCATGATCAGGTACGCTCCGTCTTGCTCAGCCACATGTCGCGCATCGCACCACCGCGGATCTGCATCGGGTAGACGTGCTCGCTGGTATCGACCTGGATGTCGAGGAAGACCAGGCGATTCTTCATCGCGAAGGCTTCTTCCATCATCGGTTTCAGGTCCTTCAGGTCGGTGATGCGCATGCCGACGTGGCCATACGCTTCAGCCAGCTTGACGAAGTCCGGCAGCGATTCCATGTAGGAGTGCGAATAACGGCTGTTGTACTGCATGTCCTGCCATTGGCGGACCATGCCCAGCGCACCGTTGTTCAGGTTGACGATCTTCACCGGCAGGTCGTACTGCAGGCAGGTGGACAGCTCCTGGATGTTCATCTGGATGCTGCCTTCACCGGTCACGCAGGCGACGTCGGCTTCGGGGAAGTTCAGCTTCACGCCCATGGCGGCCGGGAAACCGAAGCCCATGGTGCCCAGGCCACCGGAGTTGATCCAGCGATTGGGCTTGTTGAAGCGGTAGTACTGCGCCGCGAACATCTGGTGCTGGCCTACGTCGGAAGCGACGAAGGCATCACCATTGGTGACTTCGCAGAGGGTCTCGATCACGGTCTGCGGCTTGATGATGCTGCCGTCGCCCATGTTGTACGGGAACAGGCCACGGGTGCCGCGCCATTCCTCGATCTGCTTCCACCAGGCAGCCTGGGCTTCCTTGTTCGGGGTCTCGCCGATTTCCTTGAGGATCGCGACCATTTCGGTCAGGACGCTGTCCACCGGACCGACGATCGGGATGTCAGCCTTCACGGTCTTGGAGATCGAGGCCGGGTCGATGTCGACGTGGATGATCTTGGCGTTCGGGCAGAACTTGGCAGCGGTCTCGCCGTTGATCACGCGGTCGTCGAAGCGTGCGCCGACAGCGAAGATCACGTCAGCGTGGTGCATCGCGAGGTTCGCGGTGTAGCTGCCGTGCATGCCGAGCATGCCGACGAACTGGCGATCGGTACCCGGATAGCCACCCAGACCCATCAGGGTGTTGGTGACCGGCACATTGAGCATGCGCGCCACTTCGGTCAGCGGCTCAGCGGCATTGCCCATGATCACGCCACCACCGGCGTAGATGATCGGGCGCTTGGCGGCGAGCATCATCTCGGCAGCCTTGCGGATCTGGCCGGAGTGGCCACGGACCGCCGGGCTGTAGGAGCGCAGCTTGACCTTCTTCGGGTAGTTGTACTCGAACTTCTGGGTCGGATCGCCCATGTCCTTCGGAATATCGATCACCACCGGGCCAGGACGGCCGGACTGGGCGATATAGAAGGCCTTCTTGATGACCTCCGGGATTTCCGACGGGTGCTTGATGATGAAGCTGTGCTTCACGATCGGGCGGGAGATACCGACCATGTCGGTTTCCTGGAACGCGTCGGTGCCAACCATGTTGCTCGCTACCTGGCCGGAGATCACCACCATCGGGATGGAGTCCATGTAGGCGGTAGCGATGCCGGTGACGGCGTTGGTCGCGCCGGGACCGGAGGTCACCAGCACCACGCCCGGCTTGCCGGTGGCGCGCGCATAGCCGTCGGCCATGTGGGTAGCGGCCTGCTCGTGGCGAACCAGGATGTGGGTTACTTCGTTCTCTTTGAAGAGAGCGTCGTAGATATGCAGGAGGGCACCGCCCGGGTACCCGTAGATGTACTTAACGCCTTCGTCACGCAGGGAGCGGACGACCATTTCAGCGCCGGATAAAAGTTCCACGTTGTCACCTCTAGAACGCTATATACGGAAACCCCCAACGTGGGGGACCGACTTGGATGGCTGCCCGGCAGACATGGGCGAATGTAATCGCCGGCTACGTCGACTGCCGATTGAGCAGAACCTGGAGACGCTCCTGTTTGTGTTACGGAGAGTCTCCACCCAGCGCGAGGTAACGCGAAACAGGGTGAAACTTTGCGGCGCGGGTAGCACCTCTTGTCTGCCGAGTAAAACCAGCTTGCGGCCGGCCCACTGCAGCGAACCTTGGATTCTTCTGAAACGAAGCGGCCAAGTCAAGCCATATATGGCTTTGAATGAAGCGGGGATGTGAACTTTCTCAGAGTGAATAAGCGCACGATTTGGTTATAGTTACCGACAGACTCCGCATCCCAAGGATCGACAAAGCATGCGACGGACGATTTTCCTGGGCAGCCTGCTGCTCGCACTGGCCCCGACCGTGATGGCCGCGCAGGTCTACAAGTGGGTCGATGCCCAGGGCATCACCCATTTCGGCGCTCAGCCGCCGGAAGGCACCGATGCCGCCACGGTGAACACCAATACAGCGCCGCCCAAGGCCAGCAGCAATTTCCCGCCGCCTGCCGCCGCCAAGCCGACGCTGCCGCCCAGCGCAGACGAAAAGCAGAAGGCCGCCGACGAGAAGGTGCGCCAGGAAGTGGCGCAGCAGGAAGCCGAGCGAGTCCAGCAATGCGAGAAGCTGCGCGCCGATGTGGCCCAACTGAAGAACAACCCGCGCGTCCGCGTGGACGACGGTAATGGTGACCTGCGCCGGATCACCGAAGAGGAACGTCAGGGACGCATCGCGGCCAGCGAGAAGAGCATCCGCGAAAACTGCAACTGACGTCCGCTCAGGGCGTCGGGCTGATCAGCTGATCGAAGGCGCCGAGCGCATCCAGCAGCGCTGCAACGCGCGCGCCTTCGTTGGCATACGCCATTTCAGCGATGGCGCGGATGCCCGAGGCACTGGGCAGATCCGCGCCGCTCTCGATTATCAGCTTCATCCGCGGCAGGAAGATCCACTGCAGCCACTCCTCCAGCGCCAGCGTATCCACGCAGAAGGGCTCGATGCTGGAGAGCCGGTCCGTCGACGGGCTCTCCACTCCCCACATCCCGATCGCACGCAGCTCCCGCTCGATCAGCAGCAACTGATCGGCAACGGCCAGCACGCGCGCGTCCATTACAGGGTCACCTTGGCTTTCTGACGCGCTTCGGCGGCGCCAGCAGCGTTGCCTTGCTGGTCACGGCACTTGGCGATCAAATCCCACAGGCTGGCCTGCATGGTCGGGCGGCCGTTGGCCAGCGACAGGCCGCGCAGCGCCACCTGTTCGGCTTGCGCGGCATCGCCCTGGGCCAGGCGAACCTGGGCCAATTTGTAGAGCACCTGCGGCTCGCGCGGAGCGATGCGCTGGGCACGCTCCAGGCTGGCAGCAGCGCCGTTCAGATCGCCACCGCCCTGTTGCTGCGAGGCGGAGGTCAGCAGCGCCAGCACCGGACCATCCAACTGCTCGTCCGCCGACAGCCCGGAGTTGCTCGAAGGAATCCCGGACGGCCCCTGGTAGGTGCTGCCCTGGCTCGACGGCGCCGCCTGCTGGGTCTGGTACGCCGGCTGCTGGTAGGTCTGCGACTTGAAACCACCATTGGAGGTGATACCGCCACTGGTGGAGATCGGCTGCTGCGAAGAATAGGTCGAGCCGGTAGCACCCGGAGAGGTGGTCATCGGAGTGGTGCTGATCGGCGCGGCGCCGGTCTGTGCCGGGAACGTCTGGATCGGCGCCATGCCGGCATCCTGCGGGACCATCACGGTCACGCCGGAGTCACCCTGCGGGATGCTCTGGCCGCCACCGGCGCGCACCGGCGCCTGGGTGTTGCCACCGCTGCGGCCGACGCGCTCCGAATTGGAGACGGAGGTACCGGAGTCCTGCACGGGAATCGCACCGTGCTGCGGGGACGCACAACCGGACAGAAGCGCCAGAGTCGCCGACGCTGCAAACCAAGCTTTTCTCACTTCCAATCCTCTTGCATCAGTTCAACCAGCCGCGCACCCAGTCCATGACTTCGCCGGCCGGCGTCTGGTTTCCGCAACCTGCGCCCAGCGCAGGCTCGCTTCCTCGAATATAAGGCATCTGCACTGCACCGGGGCAGTTGGCGTCAGTACCCTGCCCGGTATGCGGATCGACCCAGGCCTGCACGACATTATCCGGCATCGGCATGTCCAGCGGCGCCGGATTGGCCTTGCGCATGAAGCTGGTCCAGATCTGCAGCGCACCGGTGGCGCCGGTGAGCGGCGTCTTGCCGTTGTCGTCGCGACCGATCCATACCACGGCCAGCAGGTCCTGGCCGAAACCGGAGAACCAGCTGTCGCGGGAGTCGTTGGTGGTGCCGGTCTTGCCCGCCAGCGTCAGCGACGCAGGCAGCTGGTTGTAGACCGAGCGGCCGGTACCCTCGCGCATCACGCGCTGCATGGCACTCTGCAGCAGGTAGATGGAGCCCGGATCGAAGCGCTGCTCGACCTGGAACGGATAACGCTTGAGCGGCTGCCCGTCGGCCGCCAACACGCTGCGAATGCTGCGCAGCGGGGTATTGAAACCGCCGCTGGCGATGGTCTGGTACATGGTCGCCACCTGCATCGGACTCAGCGCACCGGCGCCCAGCAGCATCGACGGATAAGCCGGCCAGTTCGGCGAAACGCCCAGGCGCTCCAGCGTCTTCAGAACGTTCGGCACGCCAAGATCGAGACCCAGCCTGGCTGTGGAGAGGTTCAGCGAACGGGCCAGCCCCTGGTAGAGGAAGATGGTGCCGTTGGCGGTGCCTTCATAGTTCTTCGGCGTCCATACCTGACCATCCTTGCCCTTCACCTGGAACGGCTGATCCTGGATGTAACTGGTCAGGGTGTACTGGCTCGGCTTTTCCAGTGCGGTCAGGTAGACCGCCGGCTTGACCAGCGAACCGATCGGCCGCACCGCATCGACCGCGCGGTTGAAGCCAGCGAAACGCGGATCACGGCTGCCAAGCAGCGCCTGGATCTCACCGGTTTCCGGATTGGTCACGACCATCGCGGTTTCAGTTTCGGCAACGCCCTTGCGGCCCTCGAGGCGCTTGAAGGTTTCGCTGACGGCAGACTCGGCCTTCATCTGAAGGATGGGGTCGAAGCTGGTGAAGATGCGCAGGCCTTCTTCGGTCAGGTCCTCGTCGCGGTAATCCTCGCGCAACTGGCGTTTCACCAGGTCGAGGAACGCCGGATAGGAGCTGTTGGCCATGCTGCCCTGGCGGGTCACACCCAGCGGCGTCTGCTTGGCAGCAGCTGCTTCGTCGGCAGTGATCACGCCCTGCTCGGCGAGCACGTCGAGCACCACGTTGCGGCGCTCCAGCGCACGCTCGGGGTTGCGGCGCGGGTTGTAGTAGGAGGGCCCTTTCACCATGCCGACCAGCAGAGCCACCTGCGGCAGCTTGAGCTCCGACAGCGGCTGGCTGAAGAAGTACTGGCTGGCGAGGCCGAAGCCGTTCACCGAGCGCTGGCCGTCCTGGCCGAGGAACACCTCGTTGAGATAACCCTCGAGGATTTCGCGCTTGTCGTAATGCAGCTCAAGCAGCACCGCCATCATGGCTTCGGTGAGCTTGCGCGACAGGCTGCGCTCGTTGGTCAGGAAGAAATTCTTCACCAGCTGCTGGGTCAGCGTGCTGCCGCCCTGGCGCAACTGGCCGGCGCTGGCGTTGACCCAGACGGCGCGGGCGATGGACTTGATCGAAACCCCGTGGTGGGTCCAGAAATCACGGTCTTCCACGGCGACCAGGGTATCGATCAGGTACGGCGGCACCTGGTCGAGCTTGATCAGGATGCGGTCTTCGTTGTGCGCGGGGTACAGGCCGCCAATCAGCAGCGGCTCCATGCGCGCGACAGCGAGGTCGCCACCGTTGGCGCGGCTCAGGCCGGCCACATAGTCGCCGGAGAAGCGCACACGAATGCGCTGCGCAGGCTCAGCACCTTCATAGAACTGGAAGCCGCGGGTATTGAGGTCGACGGCGTTGCCGGCCACCGACACGGCGCCCGGCCCTGCGACCGAGGTCTCGCGGCGATAGCCCAGCGCATCCAGCTCGCGCAGGAAGTCGTCCTTGCCCAGTTTCAGGCCGACGAACAGTTCCAGCGGCCGGGCGTAGACCTTGGCGGGAATGGTCCAGCGCTTGCCGGAGAATTTCTCCTGGACAACCGCATCGAGGTACACGGCAAAACCGGCCAGCACCACCACACCAACCAGACCGAGCTTGAGAGCCCAGCCCAGCCACTTGCGCATGGCAGGCGACGATTTGCCGCTTTTTTTACGAGGTTTGGAAGATCGGGGACGCGTCATGGCGGCGCATTATACGTACTTTATCCACAGGAGACAGACGCCGCTCCAGCGGGCGTCCGGGCTTGATGCGAACTGCCGCGCATCTCGCGATTACGGCAGTCGCCGAGCTATGACCCCGCGATGGCCATTTGGTTGCCGGTCGGCCGCAGAGTTTGCAGCTGCCGACCCACCCGCCATAATGCCTGCCTTCAGAAATTCGACCGGAAAGGACATCACGTGAGCCAGACCTTACTCGCAGCCCTGCAGAACCCCGCCCTCTTCCCTCATCCGGTCGACGGTTTCCGGGTCATCGAAACCCACATCTCCTGGGTGCTGCTCACTGGCTCCTACGTCTACAAGATCAAGAAGCCAGTGAACTTCGGCTTCCTCGACTTCACCGACCTCGCCAAGCGCAAGCACTTCTGCGAGGAAGAGCTGCGCCTGAACCAGCGCCTGACCGAAGGCCTGTACCTCGACGTGATCGCCATCACCGGCAGCGAGTCCGCACCGCAGCTGAATGGTGAAGGCGCGGCCATCGAGTACATGCTCCAGTGCCGCGAATTCCCGCAGACCCAGCTGCTCAGCGAAGTGCAGGCCCGCGGAGAACTGGGCGCCGAGCACATCGACGGCCTGGCCAGGCAGATCGCCGACTTCCATCTGCGCACCCTGGTCGTACCGACCGAGCACCCGCTGGGCACCCCGGAAGCCTGCATGGCGCCGGTACGGCAGAACTTCGAGCAGATCCGCCCGATGCTCTCCGACAAGGCCGACCTGCAACAGCTCGATGCCCTGGAAGCCTGGGCCGAATCCAGCTTCGAACGCCTGCACAGCGTGTTCGAGCAGCGCAAGGCGAACGGCTTCATCCGCGAATGCCATGGCGACATCCACCTGGGTAACGCTGCGATCATCGATGGCAAGGCCGTGCTGTTCGACTGCATCGAATTCAACGAACCGTTCCGCTTCACCGACGTCACCGCCGACTACGCCTTCCTCGCCATGGACCTGGAAGACCGCGGCCTGAAGTGTCTGTCACGGCGCTTCGTCAGCCAGTACCTGGAATACACCGGCGACTACCAGTCCCTGGCCCTGCTGAACTTCTACAAGGCCTACCGCGCCCTGGTCCGCGCCAAGATCGCGCTGTTCAGCCTGGCGCACCAGACCGACGCCGTGCAGAAGGCCGCGACCCTGCGCCAGTACCGCAACTACGCCAACCTGGCGGAAAGCTACAGCGCTATTCCCTCGCGCTTCCTGGCAGTGACCGTCGGCGTTTCCGCCGTGGGCAAGAGCCAGGTTGCCCTGCGCCTTGTGGAAGCGCTGGGCGCCGTGCGCCTGCGCTCGGACGTGGAGCGCAAGCGCCTGTTCGGCGAGCAGAAGGCCGACCAGCAAGGCCAGCTCAAGGGTGGCATCTATGACGCCGACGCCACCACCGCGACCTACCAGCGCCTCAACGAACTGGCCGTGGACATTCTCCGCGCCGGCTATCCGGTGGTTCTGGACGCCACCTTCCTCAAGCGCGAACAGCGCGCTGCCGCATGGGAAATTGCCGAGGAAACCGGCGTACCCTTCCTGATCCTCGACTGCCACGCACCGGAAGCCGTGATCGCCGGCTGGCTGACCCAGCGCCAGAACGACGGCAACGACCCGTCCGACGCCACCCTGGAAGTCGTCCAGGCGCAGCTGGCCAGCCGCGACGACCTCAGCACCGAGGAGCAGCAGCACAGCAAGCGCGTCAATACACCGGAAGCCGCCAGCCTCGACGCCCTGGTCGCCAGCATCCGCCAGCGCCTGCCCGGCCTCTGATCCACCACCTGTCGGCCGGAGTCGCCCGCGTGGCGATTTCCGGCCGTTGGCCACGCCGCACGGCCAGCCTTCGACGACGACAACGCCCTGCCCCGCATTCTCGGCGATGTCACAAAGCCACGTTTTTCCCAGTCACCGCTACACTTCCTTCTGAGTGTCCGGCCGCTACGAGCAGTTCTCGGCCCCTTCAAGACCTGACACCCATCGCGCCCATCGCAAGGACAGACGATGAACGACGAACTGCTGCACCTGAAGAACCTAGGCAAGACCTCTGCCCAATGGCTGCATGCCGTGGGCATTCACAGTGCCAGCGACCTGCGCCGTCTGGGGGCGGTCGGTGCCTATCGGGCCGTGCGCGCACGGGGGTTCCGCGCCTCGAAAGTGCTGCTCTACGCCATCGAGGGCGCCCTGCTGGATGTGCACTGGAACGATCTGCCACCCGCGCACAAGGCTGCTCTTCTTGGCGAGCTTGAGACATTTCCCGCACGTAACAAGAGCTAGCTCACAAGCTCTGTGTGAAAATGTTTACGCAAGGTACCTGTCCGCTTATGGTTTCAGGGCCCTTCGTGCGCCCTCGACCGTCGCCATATCAAGGAATTACGGCCATGTACCTACTCGGTGAACAACCCGCCTATGCCGATCGACTGATCAATCGGCTACAGGGCATTCCGGCGCAACTGCTTGCCGGCCTTGAGCCCGCAGGCGAAGCCATCCGCCTGGAGCGCTCCGACGATCTGGAAGGCGAGCTGCCCGGCAAGCACCTGTTCCTCATCGAGAACGGCCTGGTCCATGCCCTGGTGGATGAACGCCCGCTGTTCTACCTGCAGGAAGGCGACCTGGTCGGCCTGCGCCAGGGCATCGAGCTGCCGCCCTGCCGCTATGTCAGCGAAGAGCCGCTGTGCCTGATCCCCTATTCGCGCAGCGAAGTGTTCCGCCATATCCACAGCCACGAGCAGCGTCAGGAGCAGTTCCTGCACTACCTGATCGGCCATACCGCGCTTCTGTCGGATGCCCTGGCGCACCTCAAGCAGCCGGAGATTCGTCCGGCCACCGGCTTCCAGCACTTCGCTGCCGGCGCCCAGCTGATCCAGCAGGGTGACGACGCCGAGCACGTGTTCATCATCATCGAGGGCCACGCCGAAGCCTTCGTCGACGGGCAGAAGGTCGGCGACGTACAGAAGGACGAGATTTTCGGCGCCATGGCCGTGTTCACCCGCGAGAAACGCAGCGCCTCGGTGATCGCCAGCGAGCCGTGCACCGTGATGGTGATCCCCAAGGACCAGTTCCTCAGCCTGATGCAGAGCAACCCGCGTATCGCCCACAGCCTCATCGAAGGCATGGCGCGACGCATCGACCTGCTGAACAAGGAAGTCACCCAGCTGCGCCTGCAACACCAGGCCGACTGACCCGCTTCCGCTTAAAAAAGCCCGGCCCAGTGCCGGGCTTTTTCGTTTGCGCAGGCGGTATTTCGCGGGCGAGAAAAAATCTGCAGAAAAGAGGTTGACTCTCAAATGATAATGATTATTATTGAGTCATCTGGTCGCGAGGCCAGATCGATAACCTCAAGAGACCACGCAGTCGGACTCTTCAGATTATCTCCTCATCAGGCTAATCACGGTTTCGACCCGGCACTTTGCCGGGTCTTTTTTTTGCCCCGATTTTTTCCTTCGCGCAGCGCATTTACGTCCACCGAAAAAATCTTCGGATCGGTCGAAGAAAAGGTGTTGACTCTCAAATGATAATGGTTATTATTACAACCACTGGCTGCGAGGCCAGTTGGATAAGCTCGAGAGACCACGCAGTCGGACTCTTCAGATTATCTCCTCATCAGGCTAATCACGGTTTGGACCCGGCACTTTGCCGGGTCTTTTTTTTGCCCGCGATTTCTGCCACGCCCACCATTCAGACGCTCAAGAAAAAGGGCCTTTCGGCCCCTTCACAGCTTGCCGCGCATCTGCGCGCAGTAATTCGCTGGCGGCTGCGCCGGCGTGTACCAGACGAAGTCCGCCTGAGCGGGCTCCACCGCCCTGCCAACTTCCGCCAGCATCACCACCTTCAGCCCTTGAGCTGCGCCCAGGTCCTGTAGATGCAGCGGAACACCCAGGTCACGGCGCGCGTGGAAGCCGCCGGCAATCAGCAGAGAGGGGGCGGGCGCCGCCTTGAAACGCTCGGCCAGGCGCCGGTCACGCTGCTGCTGCACCGCCAGCATCGCCGGAAGCTGACTGTCCGGCAGCAGGCCACAGTGGGAATCACGGATGTCCTGCAGCAATGCATCGCGCACCGGAGCGGCCGTGGAGGCCGGGCCCTGCAATTCAGGCTTGTTCCGGTAGATGGCCATGATCTCGCTGCGATCCAGGTTGGCCGCCAGCAGTGGCGCCGGCTGCTTCACCAGCCAGGTCACCAGCGGACCGTACTGTGACCAGTCCCAGCCCGATTGCCAGCGCAGCGCACCGATCAGGTCTTTCGGCGTATTGCCCTTCGCTGCCGAGGACTGGGCAACGCTCACGGCGCTCTGCTGATCGGGGTTGAGCATCTCCAGCAGCACGCTGCCAGTCGGACGGCGCTCGGCCAGTGCGCGCGCCAGCCAGAGTTCGAGTGCATGGTGGTCGGGGTTGTCGTGCTGCTCGCCGACTATCACCCGCGGTGCGGCAGCCAGTCGGTCGAGCAGTTGCCCTGGCGACAGCTGCTCACCGCTGCGCAGATCGTGGATTACGCCCAGCTCGGCACTGTTGCGCCCTTCCCGGCTCTGCCAGACCGGTAACGGCGGCGCTGCCACCTGAGCCTGGCAGGCAGCGAGCAGCGCCAGCAGCGGGACGAGCAGGACCTTCTTCATGGCGACTCCTTTCAGCGCGCGATGATCAGCGGATGGCCGCGTTCCGGGTGCTCCTGCACCAGCACATCGAGGCCGAAGACAGTGCGCAACGGCTCGGCCTGCAACACTTCGTGGGGCGTGCCGAGCAGATGCGCGCGCGCTTCGTGCAGCAGCAACAAGCGATCACAGTAGCGCGCCGCCAGATTCAGATCGTGCAGGATCACCAGCACTGCCGCGCCGCGCCCGGCGAAATCACGCACGGCTTGCAGCGTGGTGTGCTGGTGTAGCGGGTCGAGCGCTGAGGTCGGCTCATCCAGCAGCAGCACCTGTTCCGCCCCGCCCGGCCACAGTTGCGCCAGCACACGAGCCAGATGCACGCGCTGGCGTTCTCCCCCAGAGAGCGCCAGATAGCTGCGACCGGACAGGTGCGAGGCATCGGCGGCGGCCAAGGCTTCGCGGATGATTTCCTCGTCACGCTGGCGGCCACTGTCGTGGGGCAAGCGTCCGAAGCCAACCACCGCCTCGACGGGGAATGCGAAGTTCAGCGAAGACGATTGCGGCAGCACGGCCAACCGGCGCGCGCGTTCGGTACCTTTCCAGGAGTCCAGCGGCTGGCCGTCGAGGTTCACTGATCCGCCGGCCAGCGGCAGCTCCCCGTTCATGGCGCCAAGCAGGGTGCTCTTGCCCGCACCATTGGGGCCGAGGACGCCAAGCACTTCGCCCGGCTGCAGCGTCACGCTCACTTCCTGCAGGACGGTCTGGGCGCCGCGCTTCACCAGCAGCTTGTCTGCGCACAGCATCAGGAACGCCCCCGGATCAGCAGATAAAGGAAGAACGGCGCACCGATCAACGCCGTGACGATGCCAATCGGCAGTTCTGCCGGCGCCAGCGCCAGCCGCGCGATCAGGTCGGCCAGTAGAAGCAGGATCGCGCCGCCGAACATCGAGGCCGGCAGCAGCACCCGGTGGTCCGGGCCGACGATCAGGCGCAGCAGGTGCGGCACCACCAGGCCGATGAAGCCGATCATCCCGGCGGCAGCCACCGCCGCCCCGACGCCCAGCGCGGTGCAGAGGATCAGTTCGACTTTCAGCCGCTCGACGTCGAAGCCCAGGTGACGCGCTTCGGATTCGCCCAGCAGCAGCGCATTCAAGGCATTCACCCGGCGCGGCAGCCAGCAGGCCACCAGCAGGGTGATCAGCAGCAGCGGCCACAGTCGCGGGTAGCTCGCGCCGTTGAGGCTGCCGAGGTTCCAGAACGTCAGGGTGCGCAGCGTGGCGTCATCGGCAAGGTAGGTGAACAGGCCGATCAGCGCGCCCGCCAGCGCGGTCAGCGCGATGCCGGCGAGCAGCATGGTCGCCACGCTGGTCTGGCCGTTGTGGCGCCCCAGGCGATAGACCAGCGCCGTCACCAGCAGGCCGCCGGCAAAGGCACATGCAGACAGCAGGTAAGGAGCGAAAGCCTCGGGCAATCCACCGATGGACGCACCAAAGACGATGGCGATGGCCGCCCCCAGCGCGGCACCACTGGAAACACCGATCAGGCCGGGATCGGCCAGCGGATTGCGGAACAGCCCCTGCATGGCCACGCCGGCCAGCGCCAGCACGCCGCCAGTCGCAATGCCCAGCAAAGTGCGCGGCAGGCGGATCTGCCCGACGATCAGCTCGGCCTGGCCGAGGCCATCGGCGGAGACTGGCAGCCCGGCCATGCGCGCCAGCGCGCGCAGGGTATCGCCCAGCGGCAGGCTCACCGGCCCGAGAGCCAGTGAGAGCCAGACGACCAGCAGCAGGAGGAAACCGAGGAGCAGGAACAGCGGTCGAGCGGTAACGATCCGGGTCAAGGACGACTTTCCGTGTTCAGGGCCTGCGCGGAAGGATAAAAGGCCTGGGAGAGGCTAGCCAGCCCGGCCGGGATGCGCGGCCCGAGACCGCCCACCAGCAGGGTCGGATCGAGCACCAATACGCGGCCGTCACGCAGCGCGCTCGTCGCGGCCAGTCCGGGGTTCTGCTGGGTCAGCGCGGCGCGGGCCTTGTCGCCGTCCAGTGTACGGTCGCTGAGTACCACCACCTGTGGATTCAGCGCGGTGAGGGCTTCGGTGGACAGCGTCTTGTAACCAGTGTGGGTCGCCAGGTTGCGGCCGCCGGCATGCTGGATCAGCCAGTCGCCGGAAGTGTCCTGCCCGGCCACCAGCAGGTTGCCGCCGGCGTGCCCGACCAGCAGGACGACACCGGGCGCGGCTTGAGCGGACCGGGCTTTCTTCACCCAGGCGTCCTGCGCGGCGAGGCGGGCATCGAAGTCCGCCTCAACCTGCCTGGCCTTGTCCGGCGAGCCGAGCAGCTTGCCCAGTCGCTGAATGGTGTCGTGCACGGTTTTCTCGTCTGCCTTGGCCGACAGCGTCTCGATCCGCACGCCAGCGGCACGCAGTTGCTGCAGCACCGGTGGCGGGCCCATCTCTTCGCTGCCCAGCAGGATGTCCGGTTTCAGCGCGAGGATACCTTCGGCGGCGAGTTGCCGCTGGTAGCCGATCTTCGGCAGCGCGTGGAGCGATGCCGGGTGCAGGCTGGTGGTGTCTACGCCCACCAGCTTGGCCTCGCCACCCAGGGCGACGACCCATTCACTCAGCGAACCACCGGCGCTCACCCAGCGCTGCGGCAACGAGTCGGCCAGCGCGCTGGTGGCAGTCAGGCAGAGGCCGGCGAACAGCGCGCGTGCAGTCATGGAAGTTTTCATGAGTCGTCCTCAGAGTGCCGGGAAGGATTCGGCGAGTTCGCGCCAGCTCTGCAGCTCCGGAACGCCAGGCTTGCGCGCACCGAACACCTGCAGCACCAGCTCGCCATTGGCGTCGAAGGCTTCCCAACTGGTGACCACGCCATCGCTGCTGGGCTTGCGCACGCGCCACAACTCGACCACGCCCGGCGTCTTCAGGTGCAGGTTGAACAGCGGGTCGAGGACGTTGAACCAGTCGTCCATCCACTTGAGGTTTTCCACGGTGCCGGTGTGAATCTGGATGCAGTGGGCGTTGCCGACGAAGATCATGATCGGCAACTGGTTGGCCCCCGCCGCTTCCAGCAGGCGCGGCAGTTCGCCAGTGGCCAGCGGCTCGGCCCACTCGCGACCGGCAAGGCGCAGCGCCTGGGTGCGCTGGACCTTGTGCTTCTTCAGCAGGGCGAAGAAGTGGTGAGTGTCCTTCAATGCCGACCAGCCTTCGCGCAGGGCGGCGACATCAATCTCGCCATCGGCCAGCGGCGCGGCCTTGGGCTCCAGTGGGGCCAGGTCGAGTGCAACGCTCTGCTCGGCGGCGGTGAAGCTGCGCACCAGCGGGTCCCAGGCGGCGAGGTCGCTCTGCTCGGTGAGGAAGACCTTGTGTACGGCGGTGCCCTGGCGGTCGAACACCTGGATGCTGCGCTGGGTGCCGTGGGCGGTCTCCTCGCTGATGGCGAAGGCGCTCGCCCAGCCGCCGAGGAACAGGCGCAGGTCGATGTCCGGAGACACCACCAGGCCCATCTGGCCATTGGCGGAAACTGTGACGTCGCGGTACGGCCCCTTGCGCTCATGCACGCAATGCTCGTTGCGGGTCAGCGCCATGATCTGGCCCAGTTCTCCCAGCGCCGGCAGCAGCTCGGCCCAGTCGGTGCGCAGGCGCACGGCGTCCACGCCCAGGCGGCTGGCAGTCAGCTCGGCTTCGCTCACGGCCAGGTGTTGCGCGGCATCGCGGGCGCGCAGGCGCGGCTTCTCGGCGCGCAGGGCTTGCCAGGCGCGGTACAGCTCGGAGGCCGGCGCAGTCAGGGTGGTCATCGCAGAATTCCTCGTTCGAAAGGTGGCCTGCCGCGGCGCGGCAGCATGGACGAACCTTGCCACAGGAAAATTAGGAAATCTATTTGATAATTATTTGCATTAAATGTCAGAGAGGCTTAAGGTCGGCGCCGCTCTCGCTGGCAAGACGCCAGCTCAGCCCCTCTTCAGCACACGGAAGTGCACCCTCTTCCGGTACCGCCCCGCGGGCGCGGATAATGTCCGCCTCGTGATGCCGTACCTGAATGGAAGACCCGGATGATCCTGCTCTGCGCCCCGCATGACCTGGCCGAAGGCCAGAGCCGGGGCTTCAAGGCCGCTGGCCTGAATCTCTTTGCCGTGCGCCGCCAGGGCTGTGTCTATGCCTACCGCAACAGCTGCCCGCACCGGGAAATCCCGCTGGGCTACGACGCCGAGCAGTACCTCGATGCCAGCGGACGCCTGCTGCAGTGCGGCCACCATGGAGCGCTGTTCCTGATCGAGACCGGCGAGTGCATCCAGGGGCCGTGCCTGGGGGATGTGCTGGAGGCACTGCCCTGCCGGGAGGATGAGCAGGGTATCTGGCTGGAAATGTAGGAGCGGGCCAGGCCCGCGATCGCGCCCATGGGGCGCTCCTACAACAGCACCTGCATCGGCCGCTCCAGCCGAATTTCCTGCGTATCAATCCGTGCCCCATACGCCAGCACCTCCACGCCGGCGTTGCGCGCCTCCGCCAGCGCCGCGGCGTAGGCCGGGTCGATTTCCACCGCAGGGCGAACCGCCTCGATACCCGACAGGTTCACCGCATACAGCAGCACCGCACGCATGCCCTCGCGCGCCAGCGCCGCCAGCTCGCGCAGGTGCTTGGCACCGCGCAGGGTAACGGCATCGGGGAAGGCGGCGACCGTGGTGTCGTCGAACCCCAGGGTCACACTCTTCACTTCCACGTACACCGGCTTGCCGGCGTACATCAGGCGGAAGTCCGCGCGGCTGTTCTCCTGCCCGTAGGCCACCTCGCGGCGCAGCTCGTCGAAGCCGGCCAGCTCGGTCACCGTGCCGACCAGCAACGCCTCTTCCACCAGACGGTTGGCCCGCCCTGTGTTCACGCAGGCCAATCGCCCCTGCGGAGTCTCTACCAGCTCCCAGGTCCCCGGCAGCTTGCGCTTGGGATCATCGGAGCGGCTGAACCAGACTCGGCAACCTTCGCTCATGCAGTTGAGCATCGAGCCGGTGTTCGGGCAGTGGATGGTGAGCTGCTCGCCACTGGCGGTCTCGATGTCCGCCAGGAAGCGCTTGTAGCGTTTGATCAGGCGCGCCTCTTCCAGCGCCGGCTCGAAGCGCATCAGGGACGCCAGGTCTTCAGGCCGCGGGCGATGCGCTCCACCGCCTGCTGCAGGCGCTCGACGCTCTGGGTGTAGGCGAAACGCACGTGGTGCGAAGCCTGGTAACGCCCGAAGTCGATGCCGGGCGTGAAGGCCACGTGCTCGGTCTCGATGAAGTGCTGGCAGAAAGCGAAGGCATCGCCACCGAAGGCGCTGATATCCGCATACAGATAAAAGGCACCCTCCGGCTCCACGGCGATACCGAAGCCCAGTTCGCGCAGCGCCGGCAGCAGGTAGTCGCGACGGCGTCGGAACTCTTCGCGGCGCTCTTCGAGGATCGCCAGGGTAGCCGGCTCGAAGCAGGCCAGCGCCGCATGCTGGGCCATGCTCGGCGCACTGATGTAGAGGTTCTGCGCCAACTTCTCCAGTTCGCCCACCGCTTCGGGCGGCGCCACCAGCCAGCCCAGGCGCCAGCCGGTCATGCCGAAATATTTGGAGAAACTGTTGAGGACGAAGGCGTCGTCATCCACTTCCAGCACACTGGGCGCATCCAGGCCGTACGTCAGGCCGTGGTAGATCTCGTCCACCACCAGATGGCCGCCGCGCGCCTTCAGGGCGCGAGACAGCGCGGCGAGTTCGTCCTTGTGCAACAGGGTGCCCGTAGGATTCGCCGGCGATGCGGCCAGAGCGCCTACACTGTCCTGATCCCAGTGCCGTTCGATGAGTTCCGGGGTGAGCTGGTAACGGCTCTCCGGGCCCACCGGCACCAGTTGCGCAGCGCCTTCCACCAGGCGCAGGAAGTGGCGATTGCACGGGTAGCCCGGATCGGCCAGCAGCCAGTGCTTGCCCGGATCCACCAGCAGGCTGCTGGCGAGCAGCAGGGCACCGGAGCCGCCAGGCGTGACGAGAATGCGTTGCGGGTCGATCGTCAGGCCGTAGCGCTGGGCGTAGAAGCCGGCGATGGCTTCGCGCAGGGCCGGCAGCCCACGTGCGGCGGTATAGCGCGTGTGACCATTTGCCAGAGCCTTCTGCCCGGCCTCGACGATGGGCGCGGCGGTGGTGAAGTCCGGCTCGCCGATTTCCAGGTGGATGACGTCGTGGCCCGCGGCCTGCAGCTCGTTGGCCCGCGCCAGCAGCGCCATGACGTGGAAGGGTTCGATGGCGCGGCTGCGCGCACTGAAGGTGGTGGCCATGGAATATTCCGAACTTTGCGACAGAGCCAGGATTCTAACAGGCCATCGATGAATTCTGGGCAGCCGCGCCTGAGGCGCGCGGCTTCCAGGAACTTGCAGGCTTCGTCTGGCGAACGCCGACGATTCTGCTCAGGTTTGCAGAAAAACCCACTGGCGATGACCGGTGGGTCGCCGACCTGGCGAGCAGGTCATGTGCGGGCACTGGCAGGCTCGATAACCGGGAGTAGCATCGCGGTTATCGTTCTGGTAAGTTCGCCCGCTGCGAGCGCGGGGCCGGCGGTGCCGGAGAGGGACCATCCGCGAGAGGATTAGCGAGAGTGAGAGGCGGTCATCCATGCCCACCAAAGCAAAGCAACAGAGCAGCCAACTGATTCGTGGCTTCGAGCCCTACCAGGAAACCAAGGGCGAGGAGTACATGAGTGATCGCATGCGCGCGCACTTCACCTCCATCCTCAACAAATGGAAAGTTGAGCTGATGGAAGAAGTGGACCGCACCGTGCACCACATGCAGGACGAAGCGGCCAACTTCCCCGACCCGGCCGACCGTGCCAGCCAGGAAGAAGAGTTCAGCCTCGAACTGCGCGCCCGCGACCGCGAGCGCAAGTTGATCAAGAAGATCGACGAGACCCTGCAGCTGATCGAAGACAACGACTACGGCTGGTGCGATTCCTGCGGCGTCGAGATCGGCATCCGCCGTCTGGAAGCCCGCCCCACCGCCACCCTTTGCATCGACTGCAAGACCCTGGCGGAAATCAAGGAAAAGCAGCTGGGCTCCTGAGCCTGGTTGATCCCGGACGGGGCGCTGCGGCGCCCCGTTTCGTTTCTGCGTTTTATAGATCGTCTTCCAGCAGAGAGCTTCCATGCCCGCCTCCCGCTACATCGGACGCTTCGCCCCCACGCCCAGCGGCTACCTGCACTTCGGTTCGCTGGTGGCGGCAGTGGCTTCCTACCTGGACGCGCGCGCCGTGGGGGGAAAGTGGCTGGTGCGCATGGAAGACCTCGACCCACCGCGTGAAATGCCCGGCGCCCAGGCGGCCATCCTGGAGACCCTCGAACGCTACGGCTTCGAATGGGACGGCCCGGTGGAGCGCCAGAGCGAACGCGGCGACGCCTATGCCGCACAGGTCGAGCAGTGGCTGCGCAGTGGCCTGGCCTACGCCTGCACCTGCTCGCGCAAGCAGCTCGAAGGCAGCCACGGTATCTATCCCGGCACCTGCCGCGACGCCCAGCATGACTGGCACGGCGACGTCGCCATCCGCATCCGCGTGCCGGAGCTGGACTACCGCTTCACCGATCGCCTGCAGGGCGAATTCCACCAGCATCTGGGCCGCGAAGTGGGCGACTTCGTCATCCGCCGCCGCGACGGGCTGTTTGCCTACCAACTGGCGGTAGTGCTGGACGATGCCTGGCAGGGTGTTACCGATATCGTTCGCGGCGCCGACCTGCTGGACAACACCCCGCGCCAGCTCTATCTGCAGGAGCTACTGGGCATCGCCGCACCGCGCTACCTGCACGTGCCACTGATCATCCAGCCCGATGGCCACAAGCTCGGCAAGTCCTACCGCTCGCCGCCACTGGAAACCGACCAGGCCGCCCCGTTGCTGGTGCGCGCCCTGAAGGCACTGGGACAGCAACCGCCGACCGAACTGCTGAATGCCACGCCCCACGAGGTGCTTGCCTGGGGCATCGCGCATTGGAATGCCAATGCCATCCCCCACAGCCTGACGCTGGAAGACGCGCAGCTCTAGACTTGTACCCGTCCCCACTGGCGGCCGGCTTGCCGGCGACTGTGCGCACAGGTAGCCTGCCCGCCGAACAAAGAGAGAGACGACATGTACATCTACCGACTGGTGTTGCTCCTGGTCGTGGGCATCTACCTGTTCTCACCGGCCATCATGGACTGGTGGATCGATCCCCACGGCGCCTGGTACCGCCCGTATCTGCTGTGGCTGATCCTGATCGTCGTCACCTTCATCCTGCAGAGCCAGCGCGATGCTGACGAGCTTTAGCCTCACCCAGCTGATCCTGATCAGCGCCTCCTACCTCATGGTCCTCTTCGGTGTCGCCTGGATCACCGAGCGCGGCTTCATTCCGCGCCGGCTGGTGCGCCATCCGCTGATCTACACCCTGTCGCTGGGCGTGTACGCCAGCGCCTGGGCCTTCTATGGCACGGTCGGGCTGGCCTACCAGTACGGCTACGGCTTCCTGGCGATCTACCTGGGCGTCTCCGGCGCCTTCCTGCTCGCGCCGGTGCTGCTCTATCCGATCCTGCGCATAACGCGGGCCTACCAGCTGTCGTCGCTGGCCGACCTGTTCGCCTTCCGCTTCCGCAGCACCTGGGCCGGCGCGCTGACCACGCTGTTCATGCTGATCGGCGTGCTGCCAATGCTGGCGCTGCAGATCCAGGCGGTGACCGACTCGATCAGCATCCTCACCCGCGAATCCGAACCCAACCGCGCAGCGCTGGCGTTCTGCGCGCTGATCACACTGTTCGCCATCCTCTTCGGCGCACGCCACATCGCCACCCGCGAGCGTCATGAAGGGCTGGTGATGGCGATCGCCTTCGAATCGCTGGTGAAGCTGGTGGCGCTTTGCTCCATCGGCCTGTTCGCCCTCTATGGCGTGTTCGGCGGGCCGGACGGCCTGGAAGTCTGGCTGCTGCAGAACCAGGAAGCCCTGAGCACCCTGCACACACCGCTCGCCGAAGGGCCGTGGCGAACGCTGCTGCTGGTGTTCTTCGCCTCGGCCATCGTCATGCCGCACATGTTCCACATGACCTTCACCGAGAACCTCAATCCGCGCGCGCTGCTCAGCGCCAGCTGGGGCCTGCCGCTGTTCCTGCTGCCGATGAGCCTGGCGGTGCCACCGATCCTCTGGGCCGGCCTGCACCTGGGCGCCTCGACCAACCCGGAATACTTCACCCTCGGCCTGGGCATCTCGGTGGACAGCCCGGCCCTGGCGCTGACCGCCTTCGTCGGCGGCATCTCCGCCGCCAGCGGCCTGATCATCGTGATGACCCTGGCGCTCTCGGGCATGGTGCTCAACCACCTGGTGCTGCCGCTCTACCAGCCGCCGGCCGAAGGCAACATCTACCGCTGGTTGAAATGGACTCGCCGCGCGCTGATCGCCGCGATCATCATGGCCGGCTATGCCTTCTACCTGCTGCTGGGCGCCGAGCAGGACCTGTCCAACCTGGGGATAGTCTCCTTCGTTGCCACCCTGCAGTTCCTCCCCGGCGCGCTGGCTGTACTCTACTGGCCGACCGCCAACCGCCGCGGCTTCATCGCAGGTCTCGTGGCGGGGATGCTGGTGTGGGGCGCGACCATGCTCACCCCGCTGGTCGCGAACATGCAGAGCATCTATCTGCCGCTGTTCAACTCGCTCTACGTGCTCGACGACACCACCTGGCACCTCGCGGCGCTCGCCTCGCTGGCGGCCAACGTACTGGTGTTCACCCTGGTCTCGCTGTTCACCGAAGCCAGCGATGAAGAGAAAGGCGCCGCCGAAGCCTGCGCCGTCGACAACGTACGCCGCCCGCAGCGCCGCGAGTTGATCGCCGTCTCCCCGCAGGAGTTCGCCAGCCAGCTGGCCAAGCCGCTGGGCGCGAAGACCGCCCAGCGCGAAGTGGAACAGGCCCTGCGCGACCTGCACCTACCCTTCGACGAACGCCGCCCCTACGCCCTGCGCCGCCTTCGCGACCGCATCGAGGCAAACCTCTCCGGCCTGATGGGTCCGAGTGTGGCGCAGGACATGGTGGAAACCTTCCTGCCCTACAAGGCCAGCAGCGAAGCCTACGTCACCGAGGACATCCACTTCATCGAGAGCCGCCTGGAGGATTACCACTCCCGGCTCACCGGCCTGGCCGCCGAACTCGACACCCTGCGCCGCTACCACCGCCAGACCCTGCAGGACCTTCCCATGGGCGTGTGCTCGCTGGCCAAGGACCAGGAAATCCTCATGTGGAACCGCGCCATCGAGGAACTCACCGGCGTCAGCGCGCAGCGCGTGGTCGGCTCGCGCCTGGCCGCCCTGCCCGATCCGTGGCGCGGCCTGCTGGAAGGCTTCATCGACGCCCCCGACGAACACCTGCACAAGCAACGCCTGACCATCGAGGGCCAGACCCGTTGGCTGAACCTGCACAAGGCGGCGATCGAAGAACCCCTCGCGCCCGGTAACAGCGGCCTGGTGCTGCTGGTCGAAGACCTCACCGAAACCCAGTCCCTGGAAGACAAGCTGATCCACTCCGAGCGCCTGGCCTCCATCGGCCGCCTTGCCGCCGGCGTGGCCCACGAGATCGGCAACCCGATCACCGGCATCGCCTGCCTGGCGCAGAACCTGCGCGAAGAGCGCGAAGGCGATGGCGAACTGACCGAGATCAGCGGGCAGATTCTCGAACAGACCAAGCGCGTCTCGCGCATCGTGCAGTCGCTGATGAGCTTCGCCCACGCCGGCGGCAAGCAGGTCGCGGCTGAGCCGGTGTGCCTGGCGGACGTCGCCCAGGAAGCCATCGGCCTGCTGTCGCTGAACAAGCGCAGCATCGACGTGCAGTTCTTCAACCTGTGCGATCCGGAACACTGGGTGGAAGGCGACTCCCAGCGCCTGGCCCAGGTGCTGATCAACCTGCTGTCCAACGCCCGCGACGCCTCCCCGCCCAACGGTGCGATCCGCGTGCGCAGCGAAGCTTCCGAGCAGACCATCGACCTGATCGTCGAGGACGAAGGCAGCGGAATACCCAAGTCGATCATCGACCGCCTGTTCGAGCCCTTCTTCACCACCAAGGACCCCGGCAAGGGAACCGGCCTGGGGCTCGCTCTGGTCTATTCGATCGTGGAAGAGCATTATGGGCAAATCACCATAGACAGCCCGGCTGACCCCGAACGCGAATGCGGAACCCGCATCAGCGTCACCTTGCCGCGGCATCCTGGCCCGACGGCCGAGCAGTAAACGAGCACGTCGAGAGAGCTGAATACATGGCACATATCCTCATCGTCGAAGACGAAACCATCATCCGTTCCGCCCTGCGACGATTGCTCGAGCGCAACCAGTACCAGGTCAGCGAAGCTGGCTCGGTGCAGGAGGCGCAGGAGCGCTACAGCATCCCGTCGTTCGACATGATCGTCAGCGACCTGCGCCTGCCCGGCGCACCCGGCACCGAACTGATCAAGCTGGCCCAGGGCACTCCGGTGCTGATCATGACCAGCTATGCCAGCCTGCGCTCGGCAGTGGATTCGATGAAGATGGGCGCGGTGGACTACATCGCCAAGCCGTTCGACCACGACGAGATGCTCCAGGCCGTAGCGCGCATCCTCAAGGATCGCCAGGAGAACCGTAACGCTCCCGCCGAAGCCCGCGGTAACGCCAAGGCCGCCGACCGTAGCAGCGGTAACACCGCCCCCGCGGACGGCGAGATCGGCATCATCGGCTCCTGCGCCCCCATGCAGGAGCTCTACACCAAGATCCGCAAGGTCGCGCCCACCGACTCCAATGTGCTGATCCAGGGAGAGTCGGGTACCGGCAAGGAACTGGTCGCCCGCGCGCTGCACAACCTGTCCAAGCGCACCAAGGCGCCGCTGATCTCGGTGAACTGCGCCGCGATCCCGGAAACCCTGATCGAATCCGAACTGTTCGGCCACGAGAAAGGCGCGTTCACTGGCGCCAGCGCCGGCCGTGCGGGCCTGGTGGAAGCGGCCGACGGCGGCACCCTGTTCCTCGACGAGATCGGCGAACTGCCGCTCGAGGCCCAGGCACGCCTGCTGCGCGTGCTGCAGGAAGGCGAGATTCGCCGGGTTGGCTCGGTACAGTCGCAGAAGGTCGACGTGCGCCTGATCGCCGCCACCCACCGCGATCTGAAGATGCTTGCCAAGACCGGCCAGTTCCGCGAAGACCTCTATTACCGCCTGCACGTCATCTCGCTGAAGCTCCCGCCCCTGCGCGAGCGCGGCCCCGACGTGATGGAAATCGCCCGCTCCTTCCTGGCGCGCCAGTGCTCCCAGATGGGGCGTCCGTCGCTGACCTTCTCCCACGAGGCCGAACAGGCCATCCGTCACTACCCGTGGCCAGGTAACGTGCGCGAGCTGGAGAACGCCATCGAGCGCGCGGTGATCCTCAGCGAAAGCCAGGAAATCCCCGCCGACCTGCTGGGCATCGACATCGAGCTGGATGACCTGGAGGACGACTTCGGCGATGACGGCGACCTGCGCCCGACCAACGGCAGCGCCAGCAACCACGAGCCCACCGAGGACCTGTCGCTGGAGGACTACTTCCAGCACTTCGTCCTCGAGCACCAGGACCACATGACCGAGACCGAGCTGGCCCGCAAGCTGGGTATCAGCCGCAAATGCCTGTGGGAACGCCGCCAGCGCCTGGGCATCCCGCGCCGCAAATCCGGCGCATCGGCTGACTCGTAAGACGTTTCACACTGTTACCGGAGACAAGCTCCGTAACAAAAGCCGGGTTCATCGGTAACGGAAACCCGGCTTTTTTGTGTCTGCCGTTCGAGGGTGAATCCTCGCAAGCCCTTGAAAAATAAGGATTCGCAAAAGTTGGCACGGCATCTGCTTTGTTATTGGTACAACAACAATAACAAGCACGACCACTCACAATAAGAACAAGACGAAACGACTCCAGCACAACAAAAACAAGATCGCGGAGGCGCAGCTAACTGATTCTTTTGGAGAAGGGTAGCCGTCGGGACCAGTCCCGCAACCAGTCAAGAAGAATAAAACTGTCTTGAGACAGCACGCAAAACTGGTTGGATCGAAAGATCATTGCTCACTCAGCGACCAAAGCAATCCGTTTGCTATTGAACACCTTCCAAGTGTGGAAGGTTCCCCGAAGCAGGTAGCTTCGAGGGTCGGGTCTACAAACAAAAACAACAAGCCCGGTAATCATAATAAAAACAAAGCACGCACCTATTTGGGGGGGAGCCTCGGCTCCCCCAGTAGCTTTCGCTACACCCTCCCGCTCTCTCCCCGCAAGTCCCTTTCTTCAGTTTTCTTCATCATCCCACCCCACGATGCTAGAATCGCCGCGGCGCAGACGGCATTCGATTTGCTGCCATTTGTTTCAAGGCAGCGGCAGACACCCGCTATCCTCCAGGAAACGCCGTAATCAGGCGGCTTGCCGAGACCTGCGTATGCCATCCATACACCTATTCCCGATAGTGCACACATGCTGAAAAAGCTGATCCAGTCCATCCGATCCCCACTGCGCCGTCCGCGCGCTGTCCGCACTACTCCGGAAGTCGTTGGCAATCATCAGCACTCGCTGCGGCGGGAACAGTTCAGCAGGAACGCGGTGAACGTCGTGGAGCGCCTGACCAAGGCCGGCTACCAGGCGTACATCGTCGGCGGTGGCGTACGTGACCCGCTGCTGGGCATTCCGCCCAAGGACTTCGACGTGGCCACCAGCGCCACCCCCGAGCAGGTGCGTGCCGAATTCCGCAACGCGCGGGTGATCGGTCGCCGCTTCAAGCTGGTCCACGTCCATTTCGGCCGGGAGATCATCGAGGTTGCCACCTTCCGCGCGAACCATCCGGTCAGCGAAGACGACGACGCCAATAGCGCCCACGCCTCCCGCAACGAGGCCGGCCGCATTCTGCGTGACAACGTCTACGGCACCCTCGAAGACGACGCCCAGCGCCGCGACTTCACCATCAACGCCCTGTACTTCGACGTCACCGGCGAGCGCATCCTCGACTACGCCCACGGTGTACGCGACATCCGCAACCGCCTGATCCGCCTGATCGGCGATCCGGAGCAGCGTTACCTCGAAGACCCGGTACGGATGCTGCGGGCCGTGCGCTTCGCCGCCAAGCTGGACTTCGAGATCGAGAAGCACAGCGCCGCGCCGATTCGCCGCCTGGCGCCGCTGCTCAATGAAATTCCTTCGGCGCGCCTGTTCGACGAAATCCTCAAGCTGTTCCTCAGCGGCAAGGCCGAGCGCACCTTCGAGCTGCTCAACGAGTACGAGCTGTTCGCCCCGCTGTTCCCGGCGAGCGCCAAGGCGCTGAAGGACGACCCGGAGTACGCCGGAAAGCTGATGCGCCAGGCCCTGGCCAACACCGACGAGCGCATCCGCATGGGCAAACCGGTCACCCCGGCCTTCCTGTTCGCTGCGCTCCTCTGGCCGGCCCTGCCTGCCCGCGTGCTGAAGCTGCAGGACCGTGGCATGCCGCCGATCCCGGCGATGCAGGAAGCCGCCCACGAACTGATCCTCGAGCAGTGCCGCCGCACCGCGGTGCCCAAGCGCTTCACCATCCCGATCCGCGAGATCTGGGACATGCAGGAGCGCCTGCCGCGCCGCCAGGGCAAGAAGGCCGACCTGCTGCTGGAGAACCCGCGTTTCCGCGCCGGCTATGACTTCCTGCTGCTGCGCGAGAGCGCCGGCGAGGAAACCGGTGGCCTCGGCGACTGGTGGACCGACTACCAGGAAGCCAGCGACGGTGAACGCCGCGGCATGATCCGCAACCTGGCCAGCCAGCAGGAAGAAGGCGGCGCCGCCGCACCGCGCAAACGCCGCCGTGGCGGCAGCAACCGTCGCCGTCGTGGCCCGCGCACCGAAGGCACCAGCAGCGAATGAGCGAACGGGTGTATATCGGGCTCGGCAGCAACCTCGCCGAGCCGCGCCAGCAGCTGGAAGCCGCGCTGAAGGCCCTGTCGCAAGTCCCCGCCACCAAGGTGGCGGTGGTCTCCCCGCTCTACGCCAGCGACCCGCTGGGCCCGCCGGACCAGCCACGCTACGTCAACGCCGTGGCCGCCCTGGATACCGACCTGGAGCCCCTCGCACTGCTCGACGCCCTGCAAACCATCGAGCTGGAACAGGGCCGTGTACGCAAGGACGAGCGCTGGGGGCCACGCACCCTCGATCTCGATATCCTGCTGTTCGGCGAGCGCCTGATCAACGAGCCGCGCCTGACCGTGCCGCACTATCACATGCACGCCCGCGCCTTCGTGCTCTACCCGCTGGCGGACCTTGCCCCGCAACTGCGTTTCCCCGACGGGCGCACCCTGCCCGAACTGCTCGCCGCCTGTCCGTTCAGCGGCCTCGAGCGCCTGTCCTGAGGCATGCTGCGCCCCAGGCGTGGGGCGCACTGGCAGTAACGCCGTAACAGTCCGGTAACACCTGCAATTGACTTAGCCTTTTTCGATCCGGACTATAGGGCCCCGTTTGCCCCTGCCCGGCGCAGAACCGAGGACACTTTCATGCCTGATGTCACCCTGACCACCCTGCAAGGTCTCAAGCAAAGCGGCGAAAAGATCGCGATGCTGACCTCCTACGATGCCACTTTCGCCCACACCGCCAGTCTGGCCGGTGCCGAAATGCTGCTGATCGGTGACTCCCTGGGTATGGTGCTGCAAGGTCACGACAGCACGCTGCCGGTGACCGTTGAGGACATGGCCTACCACACCGCCGCCGTGAAACGCGGTAACAAGGGCGCACTGATCGTCACCGATCTGCCGTTCGAATCCGGCACCTCGCTGGACCAGCTGCTGCGCGACTCGGTGAAGGTCATGCAGGCCGGCGCCCACATGGTCAAGCTCGAAGGCGGCGCTTGGCTCGCCGAGCCGATCATCCGCCTGGCCCAGATTGGCATCCCGGTGTGCGCACACCTGGGCCTCACCCCGCAGGCCGTCAACCTGTTCGGCGGTTTCAAGGTCCAGGGCCGCCAGGAAAACCAGGCGCGTCAGCTGCGCGCCGACGCAATCGCCCTGGAGCAGGCCGGTGCCGCCGTGCTGCTGCTGGAGTGCGTGCCGTCCGCCCTGGCGAAGGAAATCACCGAAGCCGTGAAGATCCCGGTCATCGGCATCGGCGCTGGCGCCGGCACCGACGGCCAGGTGCTGGTGATGCACGACATGCTCGGCCTGTCGCTGTCCGGCCGTTCGCCGAAGTTCGTGAAGAACTTCCTCGACGGCCAGCCCGACATCCAGTCCGCCTTCGCCGCCTACGTGAAGGCAGTCAAGGACGGCACCTTCCCCGGCCCGGAGCACGGTTTCGCCTGATGAATACAGTCAAGACAGTCCGCGAGCTGCGCGCCGCCGTGGCGCGCGCCCGTAGCGAAGGCAAGCGTATTGCGCTGGTCCCGACCATGGGCAACCTGCACGCCGGCCACGCCGCGCTGGTGACCAAGGCCAGCCAGCGCGCCGACTTCGTGGTGGCGAGCATCTTCGTCAACCCGTTGCAGTTCGGCCCCAGCGAAGACCTGGACAAGTACCCGCGCACCCTGGCGGCGGACCAGGAGAAACTGCTCAACGCCGGCTGCCACCTGCTGTTCGCTCCCACCGTCGAGGAGATGTACCCCGACGGCATGGAAGGCCAGACCAGACTGCATGTCACCGGCGTCTCCGAGGGCCTGTGCGGCGGCAGCCGTCCGGGTCACTTCGATGGTGTCGCCACGGTGGTCTGCAAGCTGTTCAACATGGTCCAGCCCGACATGGCGCTGTTCGGCGAGAAGGATTTCCAGCAGTTGGCGGTCATCCGCAAGCTGGTGCGTGACCTGAACCTGCCGATCCAGATCTTCGGCGAACCCACCGTGCGCGCCGAGGACGGCCTGGCCCTGTCGTCGCGCAACGGTTACCTCACCGAGGAGCAGCGCGCCCTCGCACCGGTCCTGCAGCGCACCCTGAAGCAACTGGCCGAGCGTATCCGCCAGGGCGAGCGCGACTTCCCCGCGCTGCTGTCCGAGGGCAGCCAGCAGATCGAAGCGGCCGGCCTGCGCATCGATTACCTTGAGGCCCGCGAGTCCGCCGGCCTGCGCCCGGCCACGGCGCAGGACCATCAGCTGGTGATACTGGTCGCCGCCTTCCTGGGCACCACCCGGCTGATCGACAACCTCGCCTTCCACATCGACTGATTCCTCGCCCGACACCCGAATTTTCGCCTCGAAGCCGCGCCAGTCGCGGCCTTGAGCGACTTCGGGTGCTCGGGCATACTCGCCCCGCTCTCCTCGACCAGAAGAAAAACAGGAGCCACGCCATGCAGAGCATCATGCTCAAAGCCAAACTGCACCGCGCCGAAGTCACCCACGCCGTGCTCGACTATGAAGGCTCCTGCGCCATCGACGGCGAATGGCTCGATCTCGCCGGCATCCGCGAGTACGAACAGATCCAGATCTACAACGTCGATAACGGCGAACGGTTCACCACCTACGCCATCCGTGGCGAGGATGGTTCGCGGATGATTTCCGTCAACGGCGCCGCCGCCCACAAGGCCAAGGTGGGTGACCGGGTGATCATCTGCGCGTACGCTCAGTTCAGCGACGCCGAGCTGGAAGGCTACCAGCCGCGCATGCTGTACATGGCGCCTGGCAACGAACTCAGCCACACCAGCAACGCCATCCCGGTTCAGCTCGCCTGAGCCACGGGGAAGGCCCGGAACCACCGGGCCTTCCCAAGTTCCAAAGCCTCGTTCAAACACGCCCGTCTTACCCGAAGGTACGTCATGGAACACCACCTCAACCCGCTGGATGCCACAAAACTGGCAAGCTGGCAGGCATTGGCCGCCCACCGCCAGGATCTGCAGAACTTCACCATGCGCGAGGCATTCGCCGAGGACCCGGAGCGCTTCAAGCGTTTCTCCCTCGCCGCCTGCGGCCTGTTCCTCGACTTCTCGAAGAACCTGATCCGCCAGGACACCCTCGACCTGCTGGTGAAGCTCGCCGAGGAAGCCAAGCTGGGCGAGGCCATCCAGTCGATGTTCCGGGGCGAGGTGATCAACGCCTCAGAACGCCGCCCGGTGCTGCACACCGCGCTGCGCCGCCCCATCGGCGACAAGGTGATGGTCGATGGCGTCGACGTGATGCCCGAGGTGCACCGCGTACTGCATCAGATGACCGAGCTGGTCGCCGCCGTGCACAACGGCCTGTGGCGCGGCTACACCGAGAAGCCGATCACCGACGTGGTGAACATCGGCATCGGTGGTTCCTTCCTCGGCCCGCAGCTGGTCTCCGAAGCGCTACTGCCTTTCGCCCAGAAAGGCGTGCGTTGCCACTACCTGGCGAATATCGACGGCAGCGAGTTCCGCGAGATGACCGGCAAGCTCAACGCCGAGACCACGCTGTTCATCGTCTCGTCGAAGTCCTTCGGCACCCTGGAAACCCTGAAGAACGCCCAGGCCGCACGCGCCTGGTACCTGGCCCAGGGCGGCAGCGAGGCGGAGCTGTACCGCCACTTCATCGCCGTCTCCAGCAACAAGGAAGCCGCATCGGCCTTCGGCATCCGTCCGGAAAACGTCTTCCCGATGTGGGACTGGGTCGGCGGTCGTTACTCGCTGTGGTCGGCCATCGGCCTGCCAATTGCCATGTCGGTGGGTATCAACAACTTCAAGGAATTGCTGTCCGGCGCCTACAACATGGACCAGCACTTCCTCACCTCGCCGTTCGAGAAGAACATCCCGGTGCTGCTGGGCCTGCTCGGTGTCTGGTACGGCGACTTCTGGGGCGCGCGCAGCCACGCGATCCTGCCCTACGACTACTACCTGCGGAACATCACCGACCACCTGCAGCAGCTGGACATGGAGTCCAACGGCAAAAGCGTGCGCCAGGACGGCACCCCGGTGTCCGCCGGCACCGGGCCGGTGATCTGGGGCGGCGTGGGCTGCAACGGCCAGCACGCGTACCACCAGTTGCTGCACCAGGGCACCCACCTGATCCCGGCCGACTTCATCGTCCCGGTCTCCAGCTACAACCCGGTGGCCGATCACCACCAGTGGCTGTACGCCAACTGCCTGTCGCAGAGCCAGGCCCTGATGGTCGGCAAGAGCCGCGCCGAGGCCGAAGCCGAGTTGCGCGCCAAGGGCGTGGACGAAGCCGAAGTGCAGCGCCTGGCGCCGCACAAGGTGATTCCGGGCAACCGCCCGAGCAACACCCTGGTGATGGAGCGCATCAGCGCCCGCCGCCTGGGCGCGCTGATTGCCATGTACGAGCACAAGGTCTACGTGCAGAGCATCCTCTGGGGCATCAACGCCTTCGACCAGTGGGGCGTGGAGCTGGGCAAGGAGCTGGGCAAGGCCGTCTACGGCCGTCTGGTCGGCAGCGAGGAAAGCGCCGCCGAAGACGGTTCCACCCAGGGCCTGATCGACTTCTTCCGCGGCCGTCACCGCGGCTGACGGCGAAACGGACGGATGCGCCCCCAGCGCATCCGTCCGCTTCCTGCTAGCGGCAGAAGCGCCGCCGAAACTCCGCGGGCGTTACGCCCAACGCCTGCACGAAGGCGCGCCGCAAGTTGTACTCGCTGCCAAAGCCCGCGTGCTGCGCCACGCGCTTGAGTGACGACTCCCCCGCCTCCAGCAATTGGCTCGCCTTTTCCAGACGCAACTCCAGCAACAGCTTCGCCGGAGTGATGCCCATCTCCGCCTGACAATGCCGATGCAGGGTGCGCGCTGACATGGCCATCTGCGCCGCCATCTCCTCGACATCGAGGGCTTCCGCCAGCCGCTCCCGCAGCCACTCCACCAGGCGCTCCATCTGCCCGCCCGGCGGCGCCTGCTGCGCCAGCAGCTCCGCACTGAACTGGCGCTGGCCGCCAGGGCGGCGCAGGTACATCACCAGTCCACGGGCAACCCGCAGCGACAGGTCGCGGCCATGGTCCTCCTCCACCAGGCTCAGGCACAGGTCCATCCCGGCCGTCACCCCGGCGGAGCTGTAGAACTTCTCGTCGCGGACGAATAGCGAGTCGTGCATCACCTGCAAGTGAGGAAACAGCCGCTGTAACAGGTCGGCGTAACGCCAGTGGGTAACCACCGGGCGTCCCTCCAACAGCCCTGCCTGTGCCAGCAGAAAGGCCCCGGTGCACACCGAGCCGCAACGCGCGGCATGGATTGCCGCCCGCGCCAGCCAGCGCGCGACTTCGCCTCTCTGCAGGACCGCCTGCACCCCATGGCCGCCCACCACCAGCACGGTACAGCCGGCCGCCTGCTGCGGCTCCGGCAGGGCCCTGGTCGCCAGTTCCAGTCCGGTGCTGGAGCGAACCAACCCGCCATCGGGGGATATCGCGTCAAGCTGGTAAGCGGGACGGGCAGCGGCCGGCAGGTGCTCGTCCACTGCCGCGAACACATCGGCCGGCCCGCTGGCATCGAGCAACTGGAAGTCCGGGAAGACCAGCAACAGAACGCGGTGCGGAGCATTCATCGGAGCGAATCCCTGGCGGCGATTGGCAGATATTCATCCATCAGCGTCAGAAGTGACAGACGTATCCGCGCCAGCATGGAAATCCCTACCCGGAGACGGCCATGCACACTTTCCTGCTGCTCCTCATCCTGCTGCTCTGCACCCACGCCGCCCAGGCTGACGACGAGTCGCTCGCACCCTATCAACCACGCCTCGGCCGCGAGCGCCCGGTCATCGCCGTAGTCGCCCAGAACCGCATGACCGAACTCGCGGATTACGTCATCCCTCTCGGCGTACTGCGCCGTTCGGGAGTAGCGCATGTGCTCGCCCTTGCGACGGAGCCAGGACCGGTGCAACTGATGCCCGCCCTGCGGCTTCAGCCGCAGGGCACGCTGGAGGAGTTCACGCAACGTTATCCACAGGGCGCCGACTACCTCATCGTGCCTGCCGTGCATGACAGCGAGGACCCCGCCCTGCTGGTTTTCGTCCAGGCCCAGGCGGCGCGGGGCGCGACCGTCGTCGGCGTCTGCGATGGCGTCTTGGTGCTGGGCAACGCGGGGCTGTTGCACGGTCGACGCGCCACCGGCCATTGGTACTCGCGTAGCCAGCGCCTGGAGGACTTTCCCGATACTCACTGGGAGGAGAATCGCCGCTACGTAGCGGACGGCAAGGTGGTCACCACCTCTGGTGTTTCCGCTGCGCTACCGCTATCCCTTGCACTGGTAGCGGCCATCGCCGGCGAACCCAGGGCCGCCACGCTCGCTCGGGAGTTCGGCGTGCAGGACTGGTCGCCGCGACACGACAGCCAGCGCTTCAGCCTCGGCGCCAGCGGCTACCTGATCGCCGCCGCCAACTACCTCGCCATCTGGAACCACGAGGTCTTCAGCGTCCCCCTGCAGCAGGGCTTCGACGAAGTCAGCCTGGCACTGACCGCGGACGCCTGGGCGCGGACCTTCCGAACAGAAGTACGGGGCAGCGCCGCGCACCCCGTCAGCAGTGCCGGTGGCCTGCTGTTCCTGCCGGACTCACCGGATGACCATCCAGTATTGCCGGGACCCGGCGCCACGGCGATCCCGACGCTCGACAGCGCGCTCGATGGGATAGCCCGGCGCTACGGCGAATCGACCCGGCGCCTGGTCGCCGCCCAGCTGGAATACGCCCCGCCTGAACGATCCGACCGCCTGGCGCGTCGAAACAACATGGACAACCCTTGAACCCGCCTGGCCTTGGATGCACCCTTGGGGGCATCTCGGCTCAACAACAACAAGGATTCCCCATGTACGAGATCAGCCTTCACCCCGTGCCGGAGGCCGTACGCAAGCGTGCCTACCTCGACAACGACGCGTACCAGCGCCTCTACAAGCAGTCGGTAGACGACCCGGAAGCCTTCTGGGGCGAGCAGGCCAAGGCCTTCCTCGACTGGTTCAAGCCCTGGCACTCGGTGCACCACGGCGACCTGGCGAAGGGCCAGGCCACCTGGTTCAAGGGCGGCCAGCTCAACGTCACCTACAACTGCATCGACCGCCACCTGGAACAGCGCGCCGAACAGGTCGCGATCATCTGGGAAGGCGACAACCCCAGCGAATCCGCCAACATCACCTACCGCAAGCTGCACAGCCATGTCTGCCGCCTGGCCAACGTGCTCAAGAGCCGCGGCGTAGGGAAAGGCGACCGGGTCTGCATCTACATGCCGATGATCCCCGAGGCGGCCTACGCCATGCTGGCCTGCGCGCGGATCGGCGCGATCCACTCGGTGGTGTTCGGCGGCTTCTCCCCGGACGCCCTGCGTGACCGCATCAACGATGCCGACTGCCGCACCGTGATCACCGCCGACGAAGGCGTGCGCGGCGGCAAGTACGTCCCGCTGAAGAAGAACGTTGAAAAGGCCCTGGCCGACTGCCCGAACGTCTCCACCGTGGTGGTGGTCGAGCGCACCCAGGGCGAGATCCCATGGGTCGAAGGCCGCGACATCTGGTACCACGAGGCGCTGCGCGAAGTCAGCGAGGACTGCGCTCCCGAGCCGATGGACTCCGAGGACCCGCTGTTCATCCTCTACACCTCCGGTTCCACCGGCAAACCCAAGGGCGTGCTGCACACCACCGGCGGCTACCTGCTGGGCGCGGCAATGACCCACAAGTACGTGTTCGACTACCACGACGGCGACATCTACTGGTGCACCGCGGACGTGGGCTGGGTCACCGGCCACAGCTACATCGTCTACGGCCCGCTGGCCAACGGCGCCACCACCCTGATGTTCGAGGGCGTGCCGAACTACCCGGACGCCTCGCGATTCTGGCAAGTGATCGACAAGCACCAGGTGAACATCTTCTACACCGCGCCGACCGCAATCCGCGCCCTGATGCGCGAGGGCGAAGCCCCGGTGCAGAAGACCGACCGCAGCAGCCTGCGCCTGCTTGGCTCGGTCGGCGAGCCGATCAACCCGGAAGCCTGGGAGTGGTACTACAACGTGGTGGGCGAAAAGCGCTGCCCCATCGTCGACACCTGGTGGCAGACCGAGACCGGCAGCATCCTGATTACCCCGCTGCCCGGCGCCACCGACCTCAAGCCCGGCTCCGCCACCCGCCCCTTCTTCGGCGTGCAACCGGTGCTGCTGGATGAGCAGGGCAAGGAAATCGACGGCCCCGGCTCCGGCGTCCTGGCGGTCAAGGCCAGCTGGCCGAGCCAGATCCGCAGCGTCTACGGCGACCACCAGCGGATGATCGATACCTACTTCAAGCCCTACCCCGGCTACTACTTCACCGGCGACGGCGCGCGCCGCGACGAGGATGGCTACTACTGGATCACCGGCCGCGTGGACGACGTGATCAACGTTTCCGGCCACCGCATCGGCACCGCCGAGGTGGAGAGTGCGCTGGTCCTGCACGACTCGGTGGCCGAGGCCGCCGTGGTCGGCTATCCGCACGACCTCAAGGGCCAGGGCATCTACGCCTTCGTCACCACCATGAACGGCATCGAGCCCAGTGATGCGCTCAAGCAGGAACTGCTGGCCCTGGTGAGCAAGGAGATCGGCAGCTTCGCCAAGCCGGAAATGCTGCAATGGGCGCCGGGCCTGCCCAAGACCCGCTCGGGCAAGATCATGCGACGCATCCTGCGCAAGATCGCCTGCAACGAGCTGGAAAACCTCGGCGATACGTCGACCCTGGCCGACCCCAGCGTGGTCCAGGGGCTGATCGACAACCGCCTCAACCATTGATGTGCGCTACAGGCCAAGGGCGCAAAGATGCTAGGTTTAGCAAACAGACCTGTCGTCCTTGCCCCGAGGCCTGTCCGCCGCAATGGAAACCGTCCGCCGTCATATCGAAAGCCAGGTACTCAGCCTGACCGGCCTCGCCCTGGGCGGGGTCGACTTCGAGTCGCCCAAGGGCGATCCCGGCCTGTTCGGGCCGGACTCCGTGAGCTGGAGAGTCCACGGGGACTTCAGCTCGATGCTCATCGGCGGTATCAGCGCCCTGCTCCTGCAGATGCTGCACCCCGCTGCTCTCGGCGGCGTCTGGGACCACTCCAACTTCCGCGCCGACATGCTCGGCCGCCTGCGCCGCACCGGGCAATTCATCTCCGCTACCACCTACGGCTCGCGCAGTGACGCCGATAAGCTGATCGAACGGGTGCGACGCATCCACGACAACGTGCACGGCAAGCTGCCCGACGGCACAGCCTATGCAGCCAGCGACCCGGACCTGCTGACCTGGGTACACGTCGCCGAAGTCAGCTGCTTCCTCGCCTCGCACCTGCGCTACCTGAACCCGGACCTTTCCGGCGAAGAACAGGACCGTTACTACAACGAGATCGCCCTCATCGCCGAGCGTCTCGGCGCACGGGAAATACCACGTTCGCGCGCCGAGGTGGCGGCTTACCTGCAACGCATGCGGCCGCAGCTTCGCTACGACGAACGCACCCGCGAGGTGGTCAGCGTATTGTTCAACGCCCCCGCCCCGAGCTTCCTCGCCAAACCCTTCGGCATGCTGATGATGCGCGCCGGCATCGACCTGCTGCCGGAGTGGGCCACGGACCAGCTCGGCCTCAGCCTGGGCAGTCTGCAACGGCAGCTGATCCGCTCCAGCGTGAGGCGCAGCGTGCCACTGCTGCGCTGGGCGGTACGCAACGGCTCGCTGCACCGCGCACGCCGGCGCATGGGCCTACCCCCTCTGCGCTGAAGCGTGACCACCCGGTTCGGAGGGTGGTGAGCCGGCGGCGGGCATGCAACCATGACCGCTCGCTGCGGCCTCGCCGCTTCCGACAGAGGATTCGTGTCATGCAAGAAGTCGTCATCGTCGCTGCCACCCGTACCGCCATCGGCAGCTTCCAGGGTTCGCTTTCCGCGCTGCCGGCCCATGAACTGGGCGCCGCCGTCATCCGCAGTCTGCTGCAACAGACCAGCCTGGACCCGGCACGTGTCGACGAGGTGATCCTCGGCCAGACCCTGACCGCCGGCGCCGGCCAGAACCCGGCACGCCAGGCCTCCATCGCTGCGGGCCTGCCCAACAGCGTACCGGCGATGACGGTGAACAAGGTCTGCGGTTCCGGCCTCAAGGCACTGCACCTGGCGACCCAGGCGATTCGCTGCGGCGACGCCGATATCGTCATTGCCGGCGGCCAGGAAAGCATGAGCCTCGCTCCCTACGTCATGCCCGGCGCCCGCACGGGCCTGCGCATGGGCCACGCCAAGCTGATCGACAGCATGATCCAGGACGGCCTGTGGGACGCCTTCAACGACTACCACATGGGCATCACCGCCGAGAATCTGGTGGAGAAGTACGGCATCAGCCGCGAGGAGCAGGACGCCTTCGCCGCCGACTCCCAGCGCAAGGCGACCGCGGCTATCGAAGAAGGCCGTTTCAAGGCCGAGATCACTGCCGTCGAGATTCCGCAGCGCAAGGGCGAAACGCTGCGCTTCGATACCGACGAGCAACCGCGCGCCAGCACCACCGCCGAGTCCCTGGCCAAGCTCAAGCCGGCGTTCAAGAAAGACGGCAGCGTAACCGCCGGCAACGCTTCGACCCTCAACGACGGCGCCGCCGCCGTTCTACTGATGAGCGCTGCCAAGGCCGCCGAACTGGGCCTGCCGGTCCTGGCCCGCATCGCCGCCTACGCGAACGCGGGTGTCGATCCGGCGATCATGGGCATCGGCCCGGTCTCGGCCACCCGTCGCTGCCTGGAGAAGGCCGGCTGGCAACTCGCCGACCTGGACCTGATCGAAGCCAACGAAGCGTTCGCCGCCCAGGCACTGTCCGTGGGCAAGGAACTGGGCTGGGATGCTTCGAAGGTGAATGTAAACGGCGGCGCCATCGCCCTCGGCCACCCCATCGGCGCCTCAGGCTGCCGCGTGCTTGTCACCCTGCTCCACGAGATGCTCCGCCGCGACGCGAAAAAAGGGCTCGCGACACTCTGCATCGGCGGTGGACAAGGCGTGGCGCTGGCTTTGCAGCGGTAATAACCGCTGGCTTGCTGCGCAGAATTCACTCTGCGCAGCAAGTCTCCACGCACGCGGGCAGGCCAAGGCCCTCCCAACTTGATTCCCCGCATGCTTTGGGTCCTACGCATAGGAATATTCCGAAGGAGCTTGAACAGCTGGTCTATCTTCAAGGTCAATGCGCGCAGTTATTCAGACTCTAAGGGAGCTAACTATGAAGAAGCGTGTCGTGTTGATCGAAGATCACCCCGCGATGCGCCTGGCCATTCGCTCGCTGCTTGAACAGGATCCCCAGTTCGAAGTGGCTCGTGAAGCGGCCGATGGCCATGGCGGCCTGGATGCTGTCCGCAAGGAGCGTCCGGACCTGGTGATACTCGACCTCAATCTGCCTGGCATGGACGGCCTCGACCTGCTGGCGCGCATCCATATCTTCGACGAGAACATCCGCCTGCTGGTGTTGAGCTCGCAGGATGAACGCCTGTACTCGAGCAAGGTCGAAGCGGCGGGTGCGCATGGATTCGTCAGCAAGAACAAGGACACCAGTGCCATTCTCAACGCCGCGCGCATGCTGGTTTCGGGCTATCGCTGCTTCCCGGAAAAGGCCCTGAGCATCGACAAGAACACCGACCCGGTGGCCAGCCTCACGCCACGGGAGCTGGTCGTGTTGCGCAGCCTGGTGAGAGGCATGAGCAACAAGGACATCGCCGAGGAGCTGTTCCTCAGCCAGAAGACCGTCAGCACCTACAAGACGCGAATTCTTGAGAAGCTGAACCTGGAAAGCCTCGTGGACCTGGTGGAATTTGCCCGCACCCATCGCCTGAATGACTGACAGACATCACTGAAAACCGCGTCCGAAGGCGACTATCGAATCGAAGAATCACAGCCGTGCCATACTCCTGTGGCACGTCACGACGGAAACGACTCTCGCCATGTCCAAAGGATTGAAACGCGCCATCGGCGCGGTAGTGCTGTTGGTCCTCTTCTATTGCCTGCTGGGTTTTCTCATCCTGCCCGGCGTTGGACTGCGGATAGCCAACCAGCAACTGGCCCACTACTCGACCGTTCCGGCGCGTCTGGAGCGCATCGAGTTCAACCCGTTCAGTCTCGAACTCACCCTCTGGGGCCTGCATCTGGGCGCCGACGGGCAGGAGCAGGTACGCTTCCGTCGCCTTTACGCCAACCTCGAACTCGACAGCCTGTGGAAACGCAGGCTGCACCTCGCCGACGTTGAGCTGGACGCACCGCACACCGAGTTGCTGTTCGCCGAGAACGGCACGCTGAACCTGAGCAAACTGTTCAAGCTGCCGCCCAGTGAGCCGGCCCCGGCCAAGGAAGAACCCAGCGATCCGTTCCCGTTGCGCATCGACCGCATCCGCCTCGCCGAAGGCAGCCTGCACTTCCTCGACCGCCGCCCCAGCGAGCCGGTGGAGTTCGTCTTCGACCCGATGGGTTTCGAGCTGCACAACCTCAGCACCCTGCCTGAAGATGGCGCCGAAATGACTCTGGTCGCCACCGGCCCCCACGGCGGCAAGCTCGACTGGAAGGGCGACCTGAGCATCGTGCCCTTCACCTCCAAGGGCAGCTTCACCCTCGACGGCGTGCCGCTGAAGGCCTGGTGGCCCTACGTACGGGACAACGCACCGCTGAACCTGAACAACGGCATCCTCAGCGTGGCCTCCGACTACCAACTTGACCTCTCGAAGGGAACGCAACTCCTGCTGGACAAGGCCGCCATCAAGCTGCGCGACCTGGACCTCAGCTCCCCCGAAGGCAAACCACTGGCCAAGCTCGCCACCCTGGATGTCGCCGAAACCACCCTGGACCTCGTCAAGCAGGAAGTGGTGGTCGGCCAGATCCGCAGCCAGGGCCTGGAAGCCTGGGCGGCGCGGGAGAAGGACGGCCAGCTGGACTGGCAAAAACTCTTCGCCAACTTCAAACCCTACAAGCGCCCCGAGGAGCCCACGCCGCAGGCGCAGGCCGCTCCCGAGCCCGCCCCCGCCGCTGAGGCAGCTGCGCAGCCCGGCAAGGAACCGCCGGCCTCGGCCGAGAAACCGGCAGCCAAGCCCAGTGCTCCCGTCCAGACGGCCCAGACCGAGCCAGCCAAACCAGCCGCTCCGTCCCAGCCAGAAACCAAGCCCGCCGAGGCAGACCAGCCTGCGCAGATGGTCGAGCAGACCAAACCGGCCGAGCCGCAGAAACCATGGCATGTGGTTTTGCGCGACACCCAGCTGCGCGGCTACAAGGCTCACCTGGCCGATCGCGCGCCGGGTAAACCGGTGGCCCTGGAAATCGGCCCGCTGGACCTGGACCTGCAGAACGTCGACAGCGGCCTGACCTCGCCACTGCAGCTCAAGCTCAAGACAGGCCTCGGCCCGCGCGGGCAGATCGAAGCCAGTGGCCAAGTCATCCCCAACCCGGTGAGCGCCAAGCTGAAGGTTTCGACCCGCGACATCGACCTGCGCGTCGCCCAGTCCTACATCGATCCATTCATTCGCCTGGAGCTGCGCAGCGGCCTGCTGTCCAGCGACCTGAACATCGACCTCAAGGGCACCGAGCCGCTGGCCTTCAGCGTCACCGGTAGCGCCCAGGTGACCCAACTGCACACCCTGGACACCCTCAAGAGCCGCGACTTCGTCAAATGGACCAAGCTGACCCTCGACGGCCTGGCGTACAAACATGGCGACAGCCTGGTGATCCAGACCGTTTCCCTGGAAGAGCCCTATGCGCGCTTCATCATCAACGAGGACCGCAGCACCAACGTCAGCGAGCTGATCATTGCGCAACCGGAATCCGCCTCGTCCACAGCGAGCAAGGGCAGCGCTTCGAGCAGTAACAGCAAGCCGCTGGGCATCCGCATCGGCGGCGTGAAGATCAACAACGGTTCGGCCAACTTCGCCGACCTGACCCTGCGCCCGGACTTCGCCACGGCCATCCAGCAACTCGCTGGCGAGATCGGCACCATCGACAACCGCAATCCGGCACCGGCCTCGGTGGACGTGAAGGGCAAGGTCGACAAGTACGCGCCGGTCACCATCAAGGGCAGCCTCAATCCGTTCTCGCCGCTGGAGAAGCTGGATATCGCCACCAGCTTCAAACGCGTCGAGCTGACCACCCTGACGCCCTACTCCGGCAAGTTCGCCGGCTACCGTATCCGCAAGGGCCGGCTGAACCTCGACCTGCATTACCAGATCACCCAGGGCAAGCTCAAAGCCGACAACAAGGTGCTGGTGGAACACCTGCAGCTGGGCGAGAAGGTCGACAGCCCGGATGCCGTGGACCTGCCGGTGAAACTGGCGATCGCCCTGCTCAAGGACGCCAATGGCAACATCGACATCCAGCTGCCGGTGGAAGGTGACCTGAACAACCCGCAGTTCAGCGTCATGCCCATCGTCTGGCAGACCCTGCGCAACCTGGTCGTGCGCGCCGTGCAGGCGCCCTTCAATTTCATCGCCGGCCTGGCTAGTGGCGGTGGCGGGCCGGACCTGAGCAACGTGGTGTTCGCGCCCGGCTCCAGCGAGCTGGACGCCAGCGCCCAGGGCAATCTCGACAAGTTGGCCGAAGCGCTCAAGCAGCGCCCGGCGTTGAAGCTGGAAGTCGAAGGCGTCGCCGCGGCCGCCAGCGACGGCCCGCTGCTGGCCGACAAGCGCCTGAAGCAGGAATACCAGAAGAACTACTACAGCATGTTGCAGCGCCGCGGCGACAAGGTGCCCAGCGACGCGAGCCAGCTGGAGGTACCGGAAGACCTGCAGCCGGTTCTGCTCGAAGGCGTCTTCCGTGCGCGCCTGAAGAAGCAGCCTCCGGCGGAGTGGCAGGACCTGAGCAAGGACGAGCGTTCGGCGAAGATGCGCCAGGCCGTGCTCGACTCCTGGAGCGACAGCCAGTTGCTGCTGCGCAAGCTCGGTCAGGAGCGCGCAACCCAGATCAAGGACTACCTGGTCGCCAAGGGTGGCCTGGGTGACGACCGTATCTACCTCATCGACGTCAGCTTCGGCGAAGCGGAGAATGGTGGCAGTGTGGCCACCCAGCTTCACCTTGATAGCGAATAAGGAGTCGTTCGATGAAAGCCCTGACCTGGACGTCCTGCGCCCTGCTGCTCTGCGCGGCGGGCGCCCAGGCGGAAAGCATGCGCTGCGGAAGCGCCCTGATCAACGCCGGCGACCGCGCCTGGGAAGTCGAGCAGAAGTGCGGCGCACCGGATCACCGTGACGAAGTCGGTTATACCCTCGGCGGTTACGATCGCCGCGAGTACCGGGTCGAGGAGTGGGTCTACGGCCCGCGCAATGGCACCAGCTACATCCTCACCTTCGAAGCCAACAAGCTCAAAAGCATCGAGTTCAAACGCAATTGAAGACGCCCCTCGTACTCCGCCTGGCGGCCCTCCTGCTGCCCCTCACCTTCACGGCCCTTGAGGCACAGGCCGCCAGCCTGCGCTGCAGCAGCAAACTGATCAGCACCGGCGACGTCACCAGCGACGTACTCAGCCGCTGCGGCGAGCCGGTCAGCCGCTCCTTCCTCGGCTACAAGCAGGTACCCGGCCCGCGTTACGGCGAGTCGATGGAAGTAGCCGTGGAAGAATGGATCTACGGCCCCTGGAGCGGCATGCTGTATTTCGTCCGCTTCGAGGGCAACCGCCTGAGCGACATCCAGAGCAAGCGCAGCGGCAACTGACAGCCGTGCTGGCGGGATGCTAGTCTCGCCGCCACTCAAGCACTTACGCCATTCGGGCCAAGGACCGGTCGCCATGGTTATCGTCCCCGCCGAGCACCCGCTGGACTGGAAGAAACCTCCCGTCATCACGCTGCTGCTGATCGTCCTCAACGTCCTGATCTACTTCGGCTACCAGGGTGGCGACAGCACCCGGCGCGAAGAAGCGGTGCGCATCTACCTCGAACAGGACCTGCTCAGCCATGAGCGGCCGTTGTTCAGCGCCTCGCTGGAACGCCGCGACCGCCTGGAAGCCGATCAACAGCGCGCCCTCGAAGGCCTTCCCCGTCAACGGCTGGCCTGGCTGGTGCTCTCGGACCTGGAGTTCGGCCACGAACTGCGCGCCCTGCCCGCCTTCCAGCAGGACGCCGCCTGGCAGGCCTCCCGCCTCAGAGCCGAAGCAGCCCGCGACCAGACCAGCAGCCTGCGCTTCGGCTTCATCCCCGAGCGCTTCACCGTGCAGGGCCTGTTCGGCTCGATGTTCCTGCATGGCAGCTTCTGGCACCTGGCCGGCAACATGGTGTTCCTGTTCATCTTCGGCTTCGCCCTCGAAGCGGCGCTGGGTCGGGCCCTTTATCTGGGCCTCTACCTGTTCAGCGGCCTGTGCTCCGGCCTGCTGTGGTGGGCCCTCGATCCTTCCTGGGTGCCGGGCATCGGCGCCTCGGGCGCGATCTCCGGTCTGATGGGCATGTACATCGGCGTCTACGGCCTGCGGCGCATCCAGTTCTTCTACTGGCTCGGGCCCCTGATGGGCTACCTCAAGGCACCGGCGCTGTGGATCCTGCCACTGTGGCTGGGCAAGGAGCTGTTCGGGCTGGTCCGCGCCGCCGACCATGTGAACTACTACGCGCACATCGGCGGCCTGGTTTCTGGTTTTCTCGCCGTCTGGCTACCGCGCACGCTGGGGCGCATGCCGGTGGACGAGGCCTACCTGAGCAAGGAAGACCCGGACGCCCCGTTCAAGCGCGCCCTGGCGTCGCTGGACGAGCAGATCGGCCGCTTCGCCCTCGACCAGGCCGCCGCACGCGGCCCGGAGCTGCTGCGGCAGTTTCCCGGGCAGCCGGTACTGGTCGAGCGTCTCTACGGCGTCGCCAAGGGGCGGCAGGACCGTGCCCTGATGAGCGAAACCCTCAAGCAGTTGTTCGCCCTGCCACCTTCCGCGACAGCCGACGCGCTGCTACGCCGCCTCGCCGAGGAAAGTGCCGCCAGCGACGCAGGGCTGCTGGCCCATCCGGCGATTCAATTGCACCTGTTGCGCAAACTGCTCCAACGCAACGAATCCGCTCAGGCATTGCACAGCTGGCGGCGCCTGTCGCGCTCGGGCCAACTGCCCGAACCGCTACCCGGCCTGACCCTGCAACTGGCCAAGCAGATGGGGCAGAAACGTGACCTGCAGGCCGTGCGCGAGCTATCGCGCTTCCTCCGCCAGCACTACCCGGATGCCGATCCAACCCGGCAGCTGACGATCTACCAGCAACATCTGGCCCCCTGATCCGCCCATGAAAAAGCCCCGCCGGCGAACCGGCGGGGCCTGGGTCATCCCTGTGTCTGGGCGCTACAGACGGCGGCTGAAATCGCGGACTTCCTCTTCCGCTTTTTCGCGGGTCCAGCCATAGCGCTCCTGCAGTTTGCCTACCAGGTATTCGGCGTGTCCGTCCGCCGCCTGCAGGTCGTCGTCAGTGAGCTTGCCCCACTTTTCCTTGAGCGTGCCGGACAGCTGCTTCCACTTTCCTTTGATGACGTCAGTGTTCATGGCGATCCTCCTCTGAAGGTTGGACAGGGGCGAGGCCGTGCGGCCTTACTCGACAGACTTCAGGCCATCGGCGGAAACCGCTGTCACGCCCTTGATACCTTTGGTGGTCTGAATGGCCAGTTCCTTCTCGGCGTCGGTCTTGACGTTACCCGAGAGGGAAACCACACCCTTGTTGGTCTCGACCTTGATGTTGGTGCCGCTGATGTCCTTGTTGGCGATCAGCGAAGACTTCACCTTGCTGGTGATCCAGGTGTCGGAGACCGCCTCTTCGGTTTTCTGAACTGTCTCGTTAGCGGCCAGAGTCGTCGGCTGGGCGAACACCGAGTTGGCGAACGAGAAGCTCAGGGCGGTTGCAGTGGCAGCGGCGAGAGCCAGTTTGTTGAAACGTTTCATGGCGGTTTCTCCTGAATTATTGGAAAACTGCGGCCCGTGCCTGGCAGCAGTTGCACCAGGACTATCGCAAGCCCTGTGCCATCTTTTCCAATTCAGGAAAATCCTTACAAATCAGTGCGTTGTGAAAACTCCAACAGCCCCCTTCGCTTGCAGTTTGCAAAGCCCGCCGCTGCGCTTCATGCAGCTTGCACGATCAGGTCCCGGAGCTTCGACCCAACTTCGCCAGCACGGCCTCGAGTTGCACCACCTCGCCCATCTGCTCGAACGCCGGGTAGCGCTGCCGAATGAAAGCCAGCAGCTGCTGCGCCGGCTCCACCTGGCCCAGCTGTTCGGAGAAAGCCCGCGCCGCCATCAGATAGGCACGTGGTAGGCCGGGGTACTCCGGGAAGCGCTTGTGCAGGTTGCGCAGCAGGCTCAGCCCCTCGCGGGCCTTGTGGCGCTCGATCAGGACCTCGGCGATGCGCTCGCACACGCTTGGGTCCTCCGGCAGGTAATCTGCCTGCAGCTGCCGGGCATTGAGGAAGGCACTGGCAGCCAGCTGCGGATTGAGCCGGCTGGCCAGGCCCAGATAGTGCGGCAGGTGGTTCAGGCATTCGGCGCGCTCGTTCAGGGCGAAGAGCAACTGGTGATAGCGCTCGTTCAGCTTGAGGTCCTGGCGACCTTCACGCAGGGCGGCGACCAGAATCTCCAGGGCGGCGCCGGTCTGCCCCTCCTTGACCCGCACTTCCGCCTCAGCCAGCGCCTTGCGACGGTGCCATTCCGGCGCGGCAAAGCCGGCTGGTGCGTCTTCCCCGGCGGAGACGTAGCCCAGTTCGCCCTGATACTGGAACACGGCGTAGCCCATCATGGCGCACATCACCACGGCGAAATAACCGGTCAGCCCCGCCACGACCGGGACCATCACCACGCGCGGCAGTCCGTTGGAGAGCAGCCAGCCAACATAGGTGGGCGATTGCCAGAGGATGAACAGGAACACGCAGAGGATAAGGTAACGCCAGCCCATGGCGGCGATGACCTGCCCCACTTCACTGGGGCTGAGCGCAGCGCCCAGGCTCTTGTCCAGGGATAGGCGGATGATGCTCGCCGGCAGCACCAGCATGAGGCCGATGTTGGCGGCCCAGTAGACGGCCTCGCTGTGGAAGTCGGCCGCCAGCCAGAGCAGGACCAGGGCGATCAGGAACACAGCCAGTTGCTGGAAGAAGGTCCGCAAGCTGTCAGCACTGAAGGCTTCGACCAGGCCCGGGGCGTCCTGGCCGCCAAAGCTCGCGGCTTCGATCACGCTGTGCAGGTACTTGGTTGCCACGCTGAGCAGCGCGACCCAGAGCACGATCATCGCCGGCATGAACACGCAGGCCAGTGCCAGCAGGGCGCAGAAGGCCAGCGGCCCGGCCTGGAAGCCGTAGGCGAAGAATTTCGGCAGGCGCTCCCAGAAGGGTTGCGCGGTATTGGCCGCGCCAAGGAAGCGCAGGTGGCCGCGGCACAACGGGCACGCCGGTGCGTACTCAGGAGCGTCGGCGTTGAGCGGAATGCAGCAGTCGCCGTAATGACGCTCGCAGGGCTGGCAATGCCAGGTCGCGGGCTGGGCACTGTGGTAGTGACAGTAACGCTTGTCCATCTCGGGGCATCCTTGGAGCGAGATCGGCGAATAGCGCATTTTCAAGGCAAAAAAAGAGGGCCCGCAAGGGGCCCTCTTTCATTTCACCGATTGCTTACACGCCAGAGGCTTCAGCAGCGGCTACGTCCTTGATGGACAGCTTGATGCGGCCACGGTTGTCCACGTCGAGAACCAGGACTTTGACTTCCTGGCCTTCCTGCAGAACGTCGGTGACCTTGTCGATGCGCTTGTCGCTGATCTGCGAGATGTGCACCAGACCATCCTTGCCCGGCAGGATGTTGACGAAGGCACCGAAGTCCACGATGCGCTCGACCTTGCCGACGTAGATCTTGCCGATTTCGGCTTCCGCGGTGATACCCAGGACGCGCTGCTTGGCGGCCTCGGCAGCTTCCTTGGTTTCGCCGTAGATCTTCACGCTGCCATCGTCCTCGATGTCGATCGAGGCCTTGGTCTCTTCGCAGATGCTGCGAATGGTGGCGCCGCCCTTGCCGATGACGTCGCGGATCTTGTCGGTGTCGATCTTCATCTGGATCATGGTCGGAGCGTTTTCCGACAGCTCGGCGCGCGGAGCGGCGATGATCTGGTTCATCTGACCGAGGATGTTCAGGCGAGCTTCCAGGGCCTGGCCCAGGGCGATCTCCATGATCTCTTCGGTGATGCCGTTGATCTTGATGTCCATCTGCAGGGCGGTAACGCCCTTGTCGGTACCGGCAACCTTGAAGTCCATGTCGCCCAGGTGGTCTTCGTCACCCAGGATGTCGGTCAGGATGGCGAACTTGTCACCTTCCTTCACCAGACCCATGGCGATACCGGCAACCGGCGCCTTGACCGGAACACCGGCGTCCATCAGAGCCAGGGAAGCACCGCAAACGGAAGCCATGGAGCTGGAGCCGTTGGACTCGGTGATCTCGGAAACGACGCGGATGGTGTAGGGGAACTCGTCCTGGGTCGGCAGCATGGCAGCAACACTGCGGCGTGCCAGACGACCGTGGCCGATTTCACGACGGCCCGCGCTGCCCATGCGGCCACACTCGCCTACCGAGAACGGCGGGAAGTTGTAGTGCAGCATGAAGGGGTCTTTGCGCTCGCCTTCGAGGGTGTCGAGCAGCTGCGCGTCACGGGCGGTGCCGAGGGTGGCAACGACCAGAGCCTGGGTTTCGCCACGGGTGAACAGCGCCGAACCGTGGGTCTTGCCCAGTACGCCGACTTCGATACGCAGCGGGCGAACGGTGCGGGTGTCGCGGCCGTCGATACGCGGCTTGCCGTTGACGATGTTTTCGCGAACGGTGCGGTATTCCAGCAGGCCGAAGACGTCTTTGACTTCAGCTGCGGAGAACTGGCCTTCGCCTTCGCCAGCGAACTTGGCGACGATTTCGTCACGCAGGGCGCCCAGGGCGGCATAACGGTCTTGCTTGACGGTGACGGTGTAGGCTTCGGAGATAGCAGCACCGAACTCGGCCTTGATGGCGTTGACCAGGACGGTGTTCTCCACCGGGGCGGTCCAGTTCCAGGTCGGCTTGCCAACTTCGGTAGCCAGCTCGGCAACGGCGCGGATAACCGACTGGAACTCTTCGTGTGCGTAGAGCACAGCGCCCAGCATCTGGTCTTCGGTCAGCTCTTCGGCTTCGGATTCAACCATCAGCACGGCGTCGGAGGTACCGGCCACGACCATGTCGAGGCTGGAGCTCTGCTGCTGCTCGTAGGTCGGGTTGAGGATGTAGCCGATTTCCGGGTGGAAGCCAACACGGGCAGCGCCGATCGGGCCGGCGAACGGAATGCCGGAGATCGCCAGGGCGGCGGAGGTGCCGATCATGGCAGCGATGTCCGGATCGGACTTCTTGTTGGTGGAAACGACGGTGCAGACAACCTGCACTTCGTTCATGAAGCCTTCCGGGAACAGCGGGCGGATCGGACGGTCGATCAGGCGCGAGGTCAGGGTTTCCTTCTCGGAAGGACGGCCTTCACGCTTGAAGAAACCACCGGGGATGCGGCCAGCTGCGTAGGTCTTCTCCTGATAGTGCACGGAGAGCGGGAAGAAGCTCTTGCTCGGGTCGGCCTGCTTGGCGCCGACGACGGTGCAGAGCACGGTGACGTCGTCCATGGTGACCAGGACGGCACCGGTGGCCTGGCGGGCGATGCGGCCAGTCTCGAGGGTTACGGTCGACTGACCGAACTGGAATTTCTTGGTTACCGGGTTCACGGTTGCTCTACCTTCTCTTTAGTTGCCTTGGGGGAAATTGTGGAAATGCCGGGAGTCGGACCCGATTTCATTCCCTGTAAAAGCGAGAAAGCCGGGAGCCAGAGCCGATGAGCGGTTTACACCGCCCATCGACCCCGGACTCCCAGCTTCCCACTTCAGGCTTGCCGTCTTAGCGACGCAGGCCCAGGCGACCGATCAGGGCGCTGTAACGAGAGGTGTCCTTGCTCTTCAGGTAGTCCAGCAGCTTACGACGCTGGTTAACCATACGGATCAGGCCACGACGGGAGTGGTGGTCTTTGCCGTTGGCCTTGAAGTGGTCCTGCAGCTTGTTGATGTTGGCGGACAGCAGTGCAACCTGCACTTCCGGAGAACCGGTGTCGCCTTCAGCTTGCTTGTACTCGTTAACGATCTGGGCTTTTTCTTGGACGCTCAGTGCCATGATGGGGCTTCCTCTGAGGTAACAGGCCAGGGACTTATCCCTGTGTTCATAGTAAGAGGAGTGACCGTGCCTGCTGACAGCCACCCTCGGTTTCGGTCTTAAGACCGAATCAGTCGACGCGGCGCCAGGCGCCCGTCTTCGACCACTTCACCGATACCGATGAAGCGACCTTCATGATCCTGCACCCGCAGCATGCCGAACTTCGGCATATCGGGGGCGCGTACCGGCTGACCATGCAGCCAGTAATAGGCGCTGTGCTCCGACAACTGCAGCAGCGGCCAGTGCTCCAGGCCGGCATCCACCGGCAACAGGAAGCGGTCGAGGGCTTCGTTGCCACCCTCGGCATGGACTTTCTCGAGTTCCTCCAGCGTCACCGACTGGTTCAGTTGGAAGGGACCTGCCTGTGTCCGGCGCAGGGCGGCGACGTGTGCGCCACAACCGAGTTCGCGGCCGAGGTCTTCGACCAGGGTGCGAATGTAGGTGCCCTTGCTGCAGGAAACCGCCAGCGTCGCACAGGGCGACTCGAACGCGAGCATTTCCAGGCGCGCAATAGTAACAGAACGCGCCTCGCGCTCCACTACCTCTCCCGCACGGGCCAGCTTGTACAACGGCTGGCCGTCCTTCTTCAGGGCCGAGTACATCGGCGGCACCTGCTCTATGTCGCCACGGAAGCGCGGCAGCAGGGCCTCGATGGCTTCCCGACCAGCGGTTACTTCGCGCTGCTCGACCACCTCGCCTTCGGCATCGGCGGTGGTCGTCGTGACGCCCAGTTTGGCAATCGTCTCGTAGGCCTTGTCGGCGTCGAGCAGGTACTGGGAGAACTTGGTCGCCTCGCCGAAGCACAGCGGCAGCACGCCGGTGGCCAGCGGATCGAGGCTGCCGGTGTGGCCGGCCTTCTCGGCATTGAGCAGCCAGCGCACTTTCTGCAGCGCCTGGTTGGAGCTCATGCCGAGCGGCTTGTCGAGAATCAGCACACCGTTGACCGCACGGCGAATGCGTTTCACCTGGGCCACGCGTTACTCCTCGGAATCGCCGCCGCGACGATCGGCAGCCACGGCGCGCTCGATCAGCGCCGACAGCTCGGCACCGCGCCGGATGCTGGCGTCGTAGCTGAAGTGCAGTTGCGGCACGGTGCGCAGCTTCATCGCCTTGCCCAGCTGCATGCGCAGAAAGCCCGCGGCATCGTTGAGGATGCTGGTGTTCTGCTTCACCACTTCGGCGTTGTCGTCCTGGCCCATCACGGTGACGTACACCTTGGCATGGGACAGGTCACGGGCCACGTCGACGCCGGTGATGGTCACCAGGCCGAGACGCGGGTCCTTGATTTCACGCTGGATCAGCAGCGCCAGTTCGCGCTGCATCTGGTCGCCGATACGCTGGGTACGGCTGTACTCTTTAGCCATTTTTCTAACCTGCTTACCCGAGCCGCGAGGCTCCGGCATCTATTACGGGTTTGAATTCAATCGGATGGCTAGGCGGGAAGCCGAAGACAGTGCTCCAGCACGGCAAGGCTTCCCAACGACGCCATACGGTTGAAGGCAAATCCGTATAAGCGGCAAACGCCCGGGACAGCTGGTCAGCCGGCCCGGGCGCTGCGTTCACGCTCGAATACCCTTACAGAGTACGAGCGACTTCGACCTTCTCGAACACTTCGATCTTGTCGCCGACGCGGACGTCGTTGTAGCTCTTCACGCCGATACCGCATTCCATGCCGGCACGGACTTCCGAGACGTCATCCTTGAAGCGACGCAGGGATTCCAGCTCGCCTTCGAAGATGACCACGTCGTCGCGCAGTACACGGATCGGACGGTTGCGGTGCACCAGACCCTCGGTGACCATGCAGCCGGCGACCGCGCCGAACTTCGGCGAACGGAACACGTCGCGCACTTCGGCGATACCCAGGATGTTCTCGCGAACATCGCTGCCGAGCATGCCGGTCAGGGCTTTCTTGACGTCTTCGATGATGTCGTAGATCACGTTGTAGTAACGCATGTCGAGGCCTTCGGACTCGACGATTTTGCGCGCACCGGCGTCAGCACGGACGTTGAAGCCGAACAGCACCGCGTTGGAGGCCAGCGCCAGGTTGGCATCGGACTCGGTGATACCACCGACGCCGCCACCGACCACGCGAACCTGCACTTCGTCGTTGCCCAGGCCGCTGAGCGAGCCCTGCAGGGCTTCCAGCGAACCGCGGACATCGGACTTGAGCACGATGTTGAGGGTCTTCTTCTCTTCCTGGCCCATGTTCTCGAAGATGTTTTCCAGCTTGCCGGCGTGGGCACGAGCCAGTTTCACTTCGCGGAACTTGCCCTGGCGGAACAGAGCGACTTCGCGGGCCTTCTTCTCGTCGGCAACCACGGTCATCTCGTCGCCGGCGTCCGGGGTGCCATCGAGGCCGAGGATCTCGACCGGAATGGACGGACCCGCTTCCTTGATCGGCTTGCCGTTCTCGTCGAGCATCGCACGGACACGGCCGTAATTGACGCCGACCAGTACCATGTCGCCCTGACGCAGAGTACCGTCCTGGACCAGCACGGTGGCTACCGGGCCACGGCCCTTGTCCAGACGCGACTCGACCACCACGCCACGGCCCGGGGCCGACGGAGTGGCTTTGAGTTCGAGCACTTCAGCCTGCAGCAGTACGGCTTCGAGCAATTCGTCGACGCCAGTACCCAGCTTGGCGGAAACGTGAACGTACGGAGCATCGCCGCCCCACTCTTCCGGGATCACGTCCAGAGCGGCCAGGCCGTTCTTGATGTTGTCCGGGTTGGCGTCGGGCTTGTCGATCTTGTTCACCGCGACCACGATCGGCACGCCGGCCGCTTTCGCGTGCTGTACGGCTTCCTGGGTCTGCGGCATCACGCCGTCGTCCGCTGCCACCACGAGGATGACGATGTCGGTCGCCTGGGCACCACGGGCACGCATCGCGGTGAACGCGGCGTGGCCAGGGGTGTCGAGGAAGGTGACCATGCCGCGGTCGGTTTCCACGTGGTAGGCGCCGATGTGCTGGGTGATGCCGCCGGCTTCGCCAGCTGCAACCTTCGCACGACGGATGTAGTCGAGCAGCGAGGTCTTGCCGTGGTCGACGTGGCCCATGACGGTCACGACCGGCGCGCGGGAAACCGCCTCACCTTCGAACTTCAGGGATTCGGCCAGTTGCTCTTCCAGGGCGTTCTCGCTGACCAGCTTGACCTTGTGGCCGAGCTCTTCGGCGATCAACTGAGCGGTTTCCTGGTCGAGTACCTGGTTGATGGTCACCGGGGTGCCCATCTTGAACATGAACTTGACGACCTCGGCACCCTTCACCGACATCTGGGCAGCGAGATCGCCCACGGTGATGGTCTCGCCGATATTCACTTCACGCACAATCGGTCCTGTCGGGCTCTGGAACCCGTGCTGGTTACGCTTCTTCAGCTTGCCCTTGCCGCGGCCACCGCCGCGACGGCCAAAGCTGTCGTCGTCGTCGCCACCACCGCTGCGTACAACGCGCGGAGCAGTGGTCTTTTCCTTTTCCTTGATCGACGGGCGATGCTGGGCATGCTTGCGATCACGGCGCTCGTCCTCTTCGTCACGCTTGGGCGCGCGGCGCACTTCTTCCTTCTTGCGGTCGTCCGCAGCCGGAGCAGCAGCGGCCGGAGCAGCCGGAGCGGCAGCAGGTGCTGCGGCACGCGGTGCTTCGGCGGCGGCCGGAGCGGCAGCAGCAGGCGCAGCATCAGTGGTCTGGCGAGCAGCGTCCGCCTGACGGCGAGCCTCTTCTGCGGCAGCACGCTGACGAGCTTCTTCCTCGACCTTCAGACGAGCAGCTTCTTCAGCAGCACGCTGTTCTTCCAGCTCGCGCTGACGCTCGGCTTCGACCTCTTCAGGGTCGCGCTTGACGTAGGTCTTCTTCTTGCGAACCTCGACGCTGACGGTCTTGCTGCCAGCGACCCGAATGGTCGAGGTGGTCTTGCGTTGCAGGGTGATCTTGCGCGGCTCATCCGCGCGATCACCGTGGCTGCCTTTCAAGTGGGCCAGCAGCGCTTGCTTCTCGCTGTCGGTCACCACCTGCTCGGCGTTGTTATGCGGCAGACCCGCTTCGCGCATCTGCTGCAGCAGGCGCTCTACCGGCGTATCGACCGTCTTGGCCAGTTCTTTCACCGTGACTTGCGTCATGCACTTCTCTCCTCAGGCCGCGAATGCTTACTCGAACCAATGGGCCCGGGCGGCCATGATCAACTTGCCGGCACGCTCTTCGTCCATGCCGTCGATGTCGAGCAGGTCGTCAATAGACTGCTCGGCAAGATCTTCACGGGTGGTTACGCCACGCAGCGCCAGGTCCACGGCCAGCTCTTTGGTCATACCATCGAGGCTGAGCAGGTCTTCGGCAGGTTGTGCGTCGGCGAGTTTCTCTTCAGTGGCGATGGCTTTGGTCAGCAGGCGGTCCTTGGCACGCGAGCGCAGCTCGTTGACGATGTCTTCGTCGAAGCCGTCGATGCTGAGCATCTCTTCCATCGGTACGTAGGCAATCTCTTCCAGGGTGGTGAAACCTTCTTCAACCAGAACCTGGGCGAGTTCTTCATCGACATCCAGCTCGTCGACGAAGCGCTGCAGGATGTCGCCAGTTTCAGCCTGCTGTTTGGCCTGGATATCGGCCTCGGTCATTACGTTCAGGGTCCAGCCGGTGAGCTGGCTGGCCAGACGGACGTTCTGGCCACTGCGGCCGATGGCCTGTGCCAGGTTGTCCTCGGCGACGGCGATATCCATGGTGTGGGTATCTTCGTCGACGATGATCGCTGCCACTTCGGCCGGAGCCATGGCGTTGATCACGAACTGCGCGGGGTTGTCATCCCAGAGGACGATGTCCACACGCTCGCCGCCCAGTTCGCCGGAGACGGCCTGGACGCGGGAACCACGCATACCGATGCAGGCGCCCTGCGGGTCGATACGCTTGTCCTTGGAGCGAACGGCGATCTTGGCGCGCGAACCCGGATCACGGGCAGCGGCCATCACGTCGATCAGTTGCTCGGCGATTTCCGGTACTTCGATGCGGAACAGCTCGATCAGCATTTCCGGCGCGGTACGCGACAGGATCAGCTGAGGACCACGGTTCTCGCTGCGGATTTCCTTCAGTAGGGCACGCACGCGGGTGCCGACGCGGAAGGTTTCACGCGGGATGATCTGATCGCGGGCCAGCAGCGCTTCGGCGTTGTTGCCTAAATCGACGATCACGTTGTCGCGGGTGACCTTCTTGACGGTGCCGGAGATGATCTCGTTGACCTTCTCGCGGTAGGCGTCGACCACCTGAGCGCGCTCGGCTTCGCGAACCTTCTGCACGATGACCTGCTTTGCGGTCTGTGCGGCGATACGGCCGAACTCGATGGATTCGATCTTCTCTTCGATGACCTCGCCGGCTTTCATGCCGGGGTGCTCTTCCTGCACGTCTTCGACGGTCAGTTCCGATGCCGGATTGGAGTAGTCCTCGTCTTCGACGATGGTCCAGCGACGGAAGGTTTCGTAGTTGCCGTTGGCGCGGTTGATTTCCACGCGCAGGTCAACCTCGTCCTCGAAACGCTTTTTGGTCGCAGTCGCCAGAGCGAGCTCCAGCGCTTCAAAAATCACGCCAGGCGGTACACCCTTCTCGTTGGATACCGACTCAACAACCAGCAGTACTTCTTTGCTCATCGTACGCCTCGCCTTTCAATCCATTGGAATCCGCGCTCTGGCGGCTCACTCAAATCGGGGAATGATGTTGGCCTTGTCGATCGAGTCGACCGGCAGCAGGTATTCATGGTCATCCACTAGGACCACCACATCCTGCTCCTCCACACCACGGAGAATGCCCTGGAAATTGCGACGCCTTTCGAAGGGCGTGCGCAGCTTGATCTTCACCTGCTCGCCGACGTAACGGGCGAACTGTTCGAGTGTGAAGAGCGGCCGATCCATGCCGGGCGACGACACCTCGAGGGTGTACTCGCCACTGATCGGGTCTTCCACGTCGAGGATGCCACTGATCTGACGACTGACGATTTCGCAGTCATCGACCAGGATGCCTTCGGCACGATCGATATAAACCCGGAGCAGGGAATGGCGACCTTGGGAAATGTACTCCAGGCCCCAGCACTCATAGCCGAGCGCTTCTACTACAGGGGCCAACAAGGCCTGCAACTGTTCTAGCTTGCTCGACACCTGATCGCCTCGCGTATGCTGTAGAAACAAAAAATGGGCGAAACGCCCATCCCTTAAGGACCGCCCTGAACCGGCGGCGCGGACTGTCCAGCTAGCAAAAAGCCCCTTAAAAGGGGCTCTGCCAAACTGGTTGCGGGAGCTGGATTTGAACCAACGACCTTCGGGTTATGAGCCCGACGAGCTACCAGACTGCTCCATCCCGCGTCAAAGCTGGTGCGAAATTATACGGTCGAGCCCCTTGAAGGTCAACCGAAACTCCGAAACGACAAGGCCCGCACTGCGGGCCTTTTCGTATATGGTACCGAGGAGGGGACTCGAACCCCTACAGCCTATGGCCACTACCACCTCAAGGTAGCGTGTCTACCAATTCCACCACCTCGGCAAAAAACCTTGCCTGCTTACTTCTGCTCAGGAGCCGCCGGAACGTCGCCGTTACCGCCTGCAGGGGCTTGAGGTTGCCCTTGCGCGCCCGGCACATCATTCGCTGCCGGAGCTTGTTCCTGCTTCTGCTCCATCACTGCTGGATCAGGAAGCCCAGCGTGACGAATTATATCAGCTTTTTCTTTAGCAAAATACGCTAAACCCAAGCTGGTAATAAAAAAAACTGCAGCCAGCACAGCGGTGAAGCGACTCAGGAAGGTAGCAGAACCCTGACTACCAAACACAGTCCCCGAAGCGCCAGCACCGAACGACGCACCGGCGTCGGCACCCTTGCCTTGCTGAAGCAGGACCAGCACAACCAGACCCAGCGCCATCAGCAGGTGAATCACGATTACAACTGTTTCCAGCATCTTCAGTTTCCTGCGGCGCGACAGATCGCACCGAACTCATCTGCATTCAGGGAAGCTCCACCAATGAGCCCCCCATCGATATCCGGCATGCCGAAAAGCTCGACAGCGTTGGCGGCCTTGACACTGCCGCCGTACAGGAGACGAAGGCCGCGAGCCACCTCTGCGTTTTCCGCCGAGATCTGCGCGCGAATCGCCGCATGTACTTCCTGGGCTTGCTCGGGAGAAGCAGTCAGCCCCGTCCCAATCGCCCACACCGGCTCGTAAGCCACAACGGCGCGGGAGAACGCCCCGACACCGAGATCTTCGATCACCGAGCCCAACTGGCGCCCGACGACCTCAAGAGTCTTGCCTGCCTCACGCTGCTCGCGGGTCTCGCCCACGCACAGGATCGGAATCAGGCCACACGACTGAACCGCCGCAAACTTGCGACTGATCACACCATCGCTCTCACCCAGAATCAGGCGACGCTCGGAGTGACCAACCAGCACCAGGGAGCAGTTCGCGTCCGCCAGCTGACTGGCTGCGATCTCGCCCGTCAAGGCGCCCTGCATCGGCTCAACCGCGCAATTCTGCGCACCGACGGCAACCGTCTTTCCATTCAGGCCTTGTACGACCTGATTGATGTACAGACAGGGCGGAAATACCGCCACATCGACACCCGTAGGGAGAGCCAGTTGACGCAGGCCTTTGATCAGCTCCGTTACGCTGGAGCGGGTACCGTGCATTTTCCAATTACCGGCCACTAAGGGTCGACGCATGCTGTACCTCGCTGAGCAAAGTGGGCGCAGATATTACTCGACGCTTTGGGAACTGACAAGAGAAATCAAGCACATACCTCTGTAACGACTTTTGCCAGCTGCTCGGCATAGCCGCGAACGCGAGCCTCTTCGTCACCCTCGACCATCACCCGAACCAGCGGCTCGGTACCGGACTTGCGCAGCAGAACGCGGCCGCGCCCGGCCATTTCCTCGGTCACCTTGGCGCAAGCTTCCTTGACCGCCGGATGCTCCAGAGGATCGACGCCACCGCCAGCGAAACGCACGTTGATCAGCACCTGCGGGCACTTGCGAATGCCCATGCGCGCCTCGGCCAGGTTCTGCCCGCGGGTCTTGAGCGCCATCAGCACCTGCAGCGCCGCAATGATCGCATCGCCCGTGGTGGTGTGCTGGTAGCACACGACATGGCCGGAATTCTCGCCACCCAGTTGCCAGTTGCGCGACTGCAGCTCGGACATCACGTAGCGGTCGCCCACCTTGGCGCGGGCGAAGGGAATATGCAGTTCCTGCAGAGCCAATTCGAGCCCCAGGTTGCTCATCAGGGTCCCGACCACGCCACCATGCAGCTTGCCGCGATCGAGCATGTCACGGGCGATCAGGTAGAGAATCTCGTCGCCGTCGACGATGGTGCCGGTATGGTCGACCATCATCACCCGGTCGCCGTCGCCGTCGAAGGCGATACCGATATCCGCATGATTAGCCAGAACAGCTTCCTGCAGCGCCCCCATGTGGGTGGAACCGCAATTGTGGTTGATGTTCAGGCCGTTGGGCTCGGCGCCGATGACGAATACCTCGGCACCCAGCTCACGGAATACGTTGGGTGCGATCTTGTAGGTCGCGCCATGGGCGCAATCCAGCGCGATGCGCAGGCCGGCGAAACTGGTGTTCGAGGGCACGCTGCTCTTGCAGAACTCGATGTAACGGCCAGCCGCGTCATTGATGCGCGAGACCTTGCCCAGACGAGCGGACTCGACCACGGTCATCGGCGCATCCAGGAGCTCCTCGATGATCAGCTCGACCTCGTCGGGCAGCTTGGTACCCTGGCCGGAGAAGAACTTGATGCCGTTGTCGTCATGGGGATTGTGCGAGGCACTGATGACAATGCCGGCTTCAGCATGGAAGGTGCGGGTCAGATAGGCGATGCCGGGAGTCGGCATCGGCCCCAGCAGCATCACGTCTGCCCCGGCGGCAGACAAACCAGCCTCCAGCGCGGATTCGAACATGTAGCCGGAAATCCGGGTGTCCTTGCCGACCAATACGCGGCATTTGCCCTGCTGACGGAAGGCCATGCCCACAGCCCAGCCCAACTTCAGCACGAATTCCGGCGTGATCGGCGGAGTGCCTACGCGCCCGCGAATTCCATCGGTACCGAAATACTTCCTGCTCATGCGGGCATCCCCTCTTCCGTTGCACTTTCCACTGCGTGAATCATTCGAACCACATCCACGGTCTCAGCGACATCATGGACACGGATAATGCTGGCTCCCTTGGTGACTGCAAGGGCGGCCAGCGCCAGACTGCCGTAGAGACGCTCACCCACCTCACGGCCGAGCGCGCGCCCGACCATGCTCTTGCGCGAGACTCCGACCAGCAGCGGGCACCCCATGTCAATCAACCTGTCCATCTGCCGGAACAGATTCAGGTTATGGCCCTGGGTCTTGGCAAAACCGAAGCCAGGATCGATGACGATCCGCTCGCGGGCAATGCCCACGGCTTCGCACAGCGCAATGCGCTCCTCAAGGAAGCCACGGACCTCCTGAAGGATATCCGGGTAACGCGGGTCGTCCTGCATGTTTCCCGGCTCACCGCGCATGTGCATCAGGCACACCGGGAGCCCGGTATCGACGGCAGCATCCAGGGCACCGTCACGCTGCAGGGAGCGTACGTCGTTGATCAGCCCAGCACCGAGACGAGCCGTCTCGCGCATCACGGCCGGAGTGGAGGTATCCACCGAAATCACCACATCCAGCTCGCGGGCGATGGCCTCGACCACCGGAGCGACGCGTTCCAGCTCCTCGGTGGGCGAAACCACGCGAGCGCCCGGACGGGTCGACTCGCCGCCGATATCGATCAGCGTGGCGCCGGCCGCGACCATCTCCGCCGCGTGACGCAACGCAGCATCGTGCTGGTTGAAGCGCCCGCCGTCGGAGAAGGAATCAGGGGTGACATTGAGGATGCCCATGACGTGTGGGCGACTTAAATCAAGAACCCGGTTGCCGCAAGGCAACCGGGTCGGGTGGTACAACGAACTCATTCAGTACTCTCAGTGTTCGCCGGCGGGCCCGCCAATCGGGTTTTCCTGGCGACCTTCGTCGCGCGGCGAGGCGGCGTTGCCGGAGGAACCGGAGTTGCCACCCTGCCAGTCACGCGGTTCACGCGGAGTGCGGCCGGCCATGATGTCGTCGATCTGGTCGGCATCGATGGTTTCGTACTTCATCAGCGCGTCGGCCATCATGTCGAGCTTGTCACGGTTATCTTCCAGCAGACGCTTGGCGATGCCGTAGCAGTCGTCGATGATGCGGCGCACTTCCTGGTCGATCAGCTTGGCGGTCTCACCCGAGATATTCGAGTGCTGGCCACCCGCGCTACGACCGAGGAAGACCTCACCCTCCTCTTCCGCGTACATCAGCGGACCGAGCTTCTCCGACAGGCCCCACTTGGTCACCATGTTCCGCGCCAGCTGGGTGGCGCGCATGATGTCGTTGGAAGCGCCGGTGGTCACGCCTTCGAAGCCCAGGGTCATCTCTTCGGCGATGCGGCCACCGAACAGAGAGCAGATCTGGCTTTCCAGAGCGCGCTTGGACAGGCTGTAGCGGTCCTCTTCCGGCAGGAACATGGTCACGCCCAGGGCGCGGCCGCGCGGAATGATGGAAACCTTGTAGACCGGGTCGTGTTCCGGCACAAGGCGGCCAACGATGGCGTGGCCGGCTTCGTGGAACGCGGTGTTCTTCTTCTCCTTCTCGGACATGACCATGGTCTTGCGCTCGGCGCCCATCATGATCTTGTCCTTGGCCAGCTCGAACTCACGCATGTCGACGATGCGTTTGTTGGAACGAGCGGCGAACAGCGAAGCCTCGTTGACCAGGTTGGCCAGATCGGCACCCGAGAAACCCGGAGTACCGCGCGCGATCACGGCCGGATCGACGTTGTCGCCCAGCGGAACCTTGCGCATGTGCACTTTCAGGATCTGTTCGCGACCACGGATATCCGGCAGACCGACCACCACCTGGCGGTCGAAGCGCCCCGGACGCAGCAGCGCAGGGTCGAGCACGTCCGGACGGTTGGTCGCGGCGATGACGATGATGCCGTCATTCATCTCGAAGCCGTCCATCTCCACCAGCAGTTGGTTGAGAGTCTGCTCGCGCTCGTCGTGACCGCCACCCAGACCGGCGCCACGATGGCGGCCGACGGCGTCGATCTCGTCGATGAAGATGATGCAGGGTGCGTGCTTCTTGGCCTGGTCGAACATGTCGCGAACGCGCGAGGCGCCCACGCCGACGAACATTTCCACGAAGTCCGAACCGGAAATGGTGAAGAACGGCACCTTGGCTTCGCCGGCGATCGCCTTGGCGAGCAAGGTCTTACCGGTACCAGGCGGGCCGACCATCAGCACACCGCGCGGGATACGACCGCCCAGGCGCTGGAACTTGCCCGGATCGCGGAGGAACTCCACCAGCTCGCTGACTTCTTCCTTGGCCTCGTCGCAACCGGCGACGTCGGCGAAGGTGGTCTTCACCTGGTCTTCCGACAACAGGCGGGCCTTGCTCTTGCCGAAGCTCATCGGGCCGCCACGTCCGCCGCCGCCGCCCTGCATCTGGCGCATGAAGAACATGAAGACCGCGATGATCACCAGGATCGGGAAGCTCGCTACCAGCAACTGAGTCCAGATGCTCTGCTGCTCGGGCTGCTTACCCTCAACAACGACGTTGTTGTTGACCAGGTCGCCGATCAGGCCGTTGTCCTGGATCGCCGGGCGGATGGTCTTGAAGGTGTCACCATCCTGGCGCTTGCCGGTGATGACATAGCCGTCGACGGTCACGCGCTCGACCTTGCCGTCCTTCACCTGCTGGATGAAGTCGGAATAGTTGAGCGTCTGCGGCTCGCTCGGGCTGGAGAAGTTGTTCATCACGGTGACGAGTACCGCCGCGATGATCAGCCACAGAATCAGGTTCTTTGCCATGTCGTTCAATTGACTACCCTCTGAAGCCGGCTCCGCCCTGGAAACCGCTTCTCACGACGGCCAGACTCCTTCCGGCCAAAATTACTACACAACGCCCGCCGCCAGGCAGGCGCCGTCTGTAACCCTTTATGAACCCCGGCTTTCACCGGTACAAGCAAAACCTGCAAGGCATAGACCAGAAGCCGGCCCAATCATTCCAGTCTAGGCGCCGCGAAAGCCCCGTGCGAGCAGATACTGCTCCCGCGAACGGTCGCGGGACGACAGCGGTTTGCGCATCTGCACCTTCTCGAAGTTCTCACGAACCATCTTGTGGTAAGCGTCGAAACCCTCACCCTGGAAAATCTTGATCAGGAAATCGCCACCCGGACGCAGCACACGGGTGCACAGGTCCAGGGCCAGCTCGCAGAGGAACATCGCACGAGGCATGTCCACAGCGGGCAATCCACTCATATTGGGGGCCATATCGGAAATCACAAGGTCTACCGGATTTTCTCCGATGGCCTCGAGCAACTGGGCAAAGACCTCGTCCTCGGTGAAGTCACCCTGGATGAAGGTGACGTCCGGGATACTGTCCATCGGCAGGATGTCCGACGCGATCAGAGTGCCCTTGTCGCCGATCACCCGACTGGTGACCTGCGACCAGCCGCCCGGCGCCGCGCCGAGGTCGACCACGGTCATGCCGGGGCGCAGGATGCGATCCTTCTCCTGGATTTCCAGCAGTTTGTAGCTGGCGCGCGAGCGATAGCCGTCGCGCTGTGCCATCTTCACGTAAGGATCGTCGAAATGTTCTTTCAGCCAGCGATGGCTAGTCTTGGAACGGGCCACGTATTACCTCGTCTGAGCGGCATCCCGGTATAACCGAAACTCGGGTAGAATATCCGCCTTTTTTCCCAGGGGTCAGATTATGGCGCTCTCTCAGGAGCAGAAAAAGCAGTTCAAATCTATCGGACATCACCTGAAACCCGTATTGACCGTTGCTGAAAACGGTCTTTCGGAAGGTGTGATGGCCGAGCTTGAGCGTGCGCTCAACGATCATGAACTGATCAAGGTGCAGTTCCGCATCACCGAACGCGACGACCGTCGTGCGCTGATCGACGAACTCTGTCAGAACGGCAGCTGCGAACTGGTTCAGTCCATCGGCAAGATGGCGCTGATCTATCGTCGCAATCCCAAGCCGAACAAGAACCTGTCGAACATCAGCCGCTTCAGCGGCCTCTGACAGTCAAGACCGGCAACGCGGAGCCGGCAAGGCTCCGCCGCGTCAGCTCCGCTCGTCCCGCCCGGGCGCCGGTTGCAGCACCAGCAGCAGACCGCACAGTGCCACCACCAGATAGTTGAACAGCAGCCAACGCTCAGCGTCCGGCGCTACCTGGCGCACCACGAAATAGGCCGCTGCCATCACCAATACGGTCAGCAGCAACTGCCCCCGCGTCTCACGGGTAAAGGCAGCGAGCCCGCGCGCCTGCCAGAGCACCAGAGCCTGGAGCAGCACGCAGAATCCCGCAAAACCCAGCAGCAGCGGCTTCAGGCCGTCGGCGACGGTTTCCACCAGCAATGGCGCCAGGCCGATCTTGTCCAGCGCCGGCAAAACCACGAACTGAAGCAGCCAGAGGCCGCCAACCCAGAATGTCTGGGCCAGCAGCCAGCTGATGGTGCCTGCGTTGAGGGATTGCCGATCAGGCGTGGCGGACTTCAACGATCTCGTACTCGACGTCGCCGCCCGGAGTCTTGACCAGAACAGCGTCGCCTTCAGTCTTGCCGATCAGCGCACGGGCGATCGGCGAGTTGACCGAGATCTTGCTGTTCTTGATGTCCGCCTCGTCGTCGCCGACGATCTGGTAGGTCACCGTCTCGTCGGTCTCGACGTTGGCGATATCGACGGTAGTGCCGAAGATCACCTTGCCGCTGTGCGGAATGGTGGTCACGTCGATGATCTGCGCATTGGACAGCTTGGCCTCGATGTCGCGGATGCGAGCTTCGGACATACCCTGCTGTTCACGGGCCGCGTGGTATTCGGCGTTTTCCTTGAGGTCGCCCAGTTCACGCGCTTCGGCGATGGCCTGGGTGATCTGCGGGCGCAGAACGGTCTTCAGGTACTTCAGTTCTTCTTCCAGGGCGCGAGCGCCCTGGACGGTCATTGGAAATTTGCTCATGCGTTGATTCCTGCATGGAGATCCTGCAGACGGCGAACGGTCTTCTCGGGACCGAACTTGAGCGCCTCACAGATCGCCTGCCCCGCCGCAATGGTGGTGGTGCAGTAGATCTTGTGCTGCAGGGCGTTACGACGGATGGAATAGGAGTCAGCGATGGACTGGCGGCCTTCGGTGGTGTTGATGATCAGGGTGACTTCGTCATTCTTGATCATGTCGACCACGTGAGGACGGCCCTCAGTCACCTTGTTCACGCGACGCACCGGCAGACCGGCAGCCTCGATCACCTTGGCGGTGCCAGCAGTGGCAACCACCTCGAAGCCCAGCGCGACCAGATCGCGAGCGACCTGAACGGCTTGCGGCTTGTCGTCCTCGCGGACGCTGATGAAGGCGCAACCGGCGTTCGGCAGGATTTCGCTGGCGCCCAGCTGGGCCTTGGCGAATGCCTCACCGAAGCTGTCGCCGACACCCATCACCTCGCCAGTGGACTTCATCTCTGGGCCGAGGATCGGGTCGACGCCGGGGAACTTGGCGAACGGGAACACCGCTTCCTTGACGCTATAGTACGGCGGGATCACCTCCTGGGTGAAGCCGACTTCGGCCAGGGACTTGCCAGCCATGACGCGGGCCGCAACTTTGGCCAGCGATTCGCCGATGCACTTGGAGACGAACGGCACGGTACGGGACGCGCGCGGGTTCACCTCGATCACGTAGATGTCTTCGCCCTGTACGGCCATCTGCACGTTCATCAGGCCGACCACGCCGAGCTCCAGGGCCATCTTCTTGACCTGCTCGCGGATTTCGTCCTGGATGTGCTGCGGCAGCGAGTACGGCGGCAGCGAGCAGGCGGAGTCACCGGAGTGCACGCCGGCCTGTTCGATGTGCTGCATGATCGCGCCGATCACCACGGTCTCGCCGTCGCACACCGCGTCGATGTCGACTTCGATGGCGCAGTTCAGGAAGCGGTCCAGCAGCACCGGGCTGTCGTTGGAAACCTTAACGGCCTCGCGCATGTAGCGCTTGAGCTCTTCTTCCTGGTAGACGATTTCCATCGCGCGGCCGCCCAGTACGTAGGACGGGCGAACTACCATCGGGTAGCCGATGTTCTTCGACAGCTCCAGAGCCTGGTCTTCGCTGCGCGCGGTGGCGTTGGCCGGCTGACGCAGGTTCAGGCGCTGGACCATGTGCTGGAAGCGCTCGCGGTCTTCGGCGCGGTCGATGGCGTCCGGGCTGGTACCGATGATCGGCACGCCGGCTTCTTCCAGGGCACGGCAGAGTTTCAGCGGGGTCTGGCCGCCGTACTGCACGATCACGCCCTTGGGCTGCTCGACGCGGACGATTTCCAGCACGTCTTCCAGGGTCACCGGCTCGAAGTACAGGCGATCGGACGTGTCGTAGTCAGTGGAGACAGTTTCCGGGTTGCAGTTGACCATGATGGTCTCGTAACCGTCTTCACGCATGGCCAGTGCGGCGTGTACGCAGCAGTAGTCGAACTCGATGCCCTGGCCGATGCGGTTCGGACCGCCACCCAGGATCATGATCTTGTCGCGAGTCGACGGATTGGCTTCGCACTCTTCCTCGTAGGTCGAGTACATGTAGGCGGTGTCGGTGGCGAATTCGGCGGCGCAGGTGTCCACGCGCTTGTACACCGGCAGCACCTTGAGCTTGTGGCGGTGGTTGCGCAGGTTCTTCTCGGTCACACCCAGCAGAGTGGCCAGGCGGGCGTCGGAGAAGCCCTTGCGCTTGAGCTTGTACATCAGCTCGCGGTCGATGGCGGACAGACCCAGGGTCTTGACGCGCTCTTCATCCTTGACCAGGTCCTCGATCTGCACCAGGAACCACTCGTCGATGCGAGTCAGGTCGAAGACTTCGGCGATGGTCTTGCCAGCGCGGAAGGCGTCGGCGACGTACCAGATGCGGTCGGCATTGGGCACGGTCAGCTCGCGCTTGAGGATGCTCTCGGCTTCCGGGTTGCTCAGGTCCAGCTTCGGATCGAAGCCGGTGGCACCGACTTCCAGGCCGCGCAGGGCTTTCTGCACGGACTCCTGGAAGGTGCGGCCGATGGCCATGACTTCACCCACGGACTTCATCTGGGTGGTCAGGCGGGCGTCAGCTTTCGGGAATTTCTCGAAGGCGAAACGCGGGATCTTGGTGACGACGTAGTCGATCGCCGGCTCGAAGGACGCTGGGGTGCGGCCGCCGGTGATGTCGTTCTGCAGTTCGTCGAGGGTGTAGCCGACCGCCAGCTTGGCAGCGATCTTGGCGATCGGGAAGCCGGTGGCCTTGGAGGCCAGCGCCGAGGAACGCGATACGCGCGGGTTCATCTCGATCACGACCATGCGACCGGTGTTCGGGCAGATGCCGAACTGCACGTTCGAGCCGCCGGTTTCCACGCCGATCTCACGCAGCACCGCCAGCGAGGCGTTGCGCATGATCTGGTATTCCTTGTCGGTCAGGGTCTGCGCCGGGGCCACGGTGATGGAGTCACCGGTGTGCACGCCCATCGGGTCGAAGTTCTCGATGGCGCAGACGATGATGCAGTTGTCCTTCTTGTCGCGGACAACCTCCATCTCGTATTCCTTCCAGCCGATCAGCGATTCGTCGATCAGCAGCTCGTTGGTCGGCGACAGGTCCAGACCACGGGTGCAGATTTCCTCGAATTCTTCGCGGTTGTAGGCGATGCCGCCGCCGGTGCCGCCCATGGTGAAGGACGGACGGATGATGCACGGGAAGTTGACCTTCTCCAGCACACCGTAGGCCTCTTCCATGGTGTGGGCGATACCCGAGCGCGGGCAGGCCAGGCCGATGTCGCGCATGGCCTTGTCGAAGCGCGAACGGTCTTCGGCCTTGTCGATGGTGTCAGCGTTGGCGCCGATCATTTCCACACCGAACTGCTCGAGCACGCCGTGGCGCTCCAGGTCCAGGGCGCAGTTCAGAGCGGTCTGGCCGCCCATGGTCGGCAGCAGCGCGTCAGGGCGCTCCTTCTCGATGATCTTGGCGACAGTCTGCCACTTGATCGGCTCGATGTAGGTGGCGTCGGCCATGGCCGGGTCGGTCATGATGGTGGCCGGGTTGGAGTTCACCAGGATGACACGGAAGCCTTCTTCCTTCAGGGCCTTGCAGGCCTGTGCGCCGGAGTAGTCGAACTCGCAGGCCTGGCCGATGACGATCGGGCCGGCGCCGAGGATCAGGATGCTCTTGATGTCTGTACGCTTGGGCATGGGACTCTCGTTGCAATATTCAGGAAAGGGTTGCGCTGGCCAGCTTCACGCCAAAGCCGACGAACAGGGCGCCGACGCCACTCGAGGCGCCGGCAGCCAGCCGTTGCCGCCGACGGAACCAGGCCGCCAGACGCACACCGGAGAAAATCAGGAAACTCAGGTACAGGGCGCTGATGATCTCGAGGATCGTACCCAGCACCAGGAACGACAGGCCGGGGTAGGCGTAACCCGGGTCGACGAACTGGATGAAGAAGGAAATGAAGAAGAGGATCGCCTTGGGGTTGGACAGGCTCAGCAGCAGCGCCTTGCGGAACGGCTGGTTGACGTCCACTTCCTTCGCCGGCGCGGCGGCCGCCTCCAGCGGGTGGCGCAGCTTCTGCCAGCCACCGCGGAGCATGCCGATCCCCAGATAGAACAGGTACGCGGCGCCGACGTACTTCAGGCCCAGGAACAGCATCGGCTCAGCCTTGAGGACCGAGGCGATTCCCAGCGCCGACAGGAACATCAGGATCGCATCACCGAGGAACACCGCACTCGCCGCCCGGTAGCCCGAGGCCACGCCGCGCTGGGCGGCAGTGGCGAGGACGAACAGCGAGTTCGGCCCCGGCAGCAGGACGATGAACAACGTACCCAGGACGTAGGTCCAGAGGTCGGTGATTCCCAGGGTCGGCATCATCTTCTTCTACCTCTTCGAGCTCGTACTCAGCGACGCTCGGCCATCGCCGCGATGAAGCGGTCGAACAGCGGAGCCACGTCATGCGGGCCTGGGCTGGCTTCCGGGTGACCCTGGAAGCTGAAGGCTACCTTGTCGGTGCGCTCGATACCCTGCAGGGTGCCGTCGAACAGCGACTTGTGGGTGGCGCGCAGGTTGGCCGGCATGCTGCCTTCATCGACTGCGAAACCGTGGTTCTGGCTGGTGATCATCACCACGCCCGAATCCAGGTCCTGCACCGGGTGGTTGGCACCGTGGTGGCCGTGGCCCATCTTCAGGGTCTTGGCGCCGGAGGCCAGGGCCAGCAACTGGTGGCCGAGGCAGATGCCGAAGACCGGAATCTCGGTATCGAGGAACTCGCGGATGGCCTGGATGGCGTAGTCGCACGGCTCGGGGTCGCCAGGACCGTTGGAGAGGAAGATGCCGTCCGGGTTCAGGGCAAGCACTTCGCTGGCCGGGGTCTGCGCCGGCACCACGGTCAGTCGGCAGCCGCGGGCAACCAGCATGCGCAGGATGTTCAGCTTGACGCCGAAGTCATAGGCGACCACGTGGTACGGCAGGTCGGCGGCGGCAATTTCCGGATGGCTGTCGGTTTCCAGATTCCACACGCTGGAGCGCCACTCGTAGCGCTCGGTGGAGGAAACGACTTTTGCCAGGTCCATGCCTTTCAGGCCCGGGAAGCCGCGCGCCAGTTCGAGGGCCTTTTCCTCGGTGGCGTCGTCGCCGACCAGGATGCAGCCGTTCTGCGAACCCTTCTCGCGCAGGATGCGGGTCAGGCGGCGGGTATCGATGCCGGCGATGGCAACGGTGCCGTTCTCTTTCAGGTAGTCCGGCAGGGACTGCTTGTCGCGCCAGCTGCTGGAGAGCAGCGGCAGATCACGGATGATCAGGCCGGCGGCCCAGACCTTGTTCGACTCGGCGTCTTCCGGCGTGGTGCCGGTGTTGCCGATGTGCGGGTAGGTCAGGGTGACGATCTGTTGGGCGTAGGAAGGATCGGTGAGGATTTCCTGGTAGCCGGTCATGGCGGTGTTGAACACCACCTCTCCGACGGTCTGACCGTCGGCGCCGATGGCGTCACCGCGAAAAACGCTGCCGTCGGCAAGTGCAAGTATGGCTGGCTTAGTCAAGAAGACCTCCCGTAGTTCAAGCCTGGCTGGGCGTGCGCAGATTGTAAAAAAGCGGGATGACATCAGAAGAAGTCATCCCGCTTTTTATGTGATCATGCTGCGCTACTTTTAGTGGACACACTAAAGCTGTAGTTTACAGAAATGCGACATCATGGTCCACCTTTTGCACGACGTACGGCCATGCCACTCAGCGCAAGCCGAGAACATCCTGCATGTCGTACAGGCCGTTGGCCTGCCCATCCAGCCACTGCGCAGCACGCACGGCGCCGCGAGCGAAGGTCATGCGGCTCGAAGCCTTGTGGGTGATTTCCACGCGCTCGCCGTCAGCAGCGAACAGGACGGTGTGATCGCCCACCACGTCGCCGGCACGCACGGTGGCGAAACCGATGGTCTCGCGCGGACGGGCGCCGGTCTGACCTTCACGACCGTACACAGCCACCTTTTCCAGATCACGACCCAGCGCGTTGGCAACCACTTCGCCCATGCGCAGCGCGGTGCCGGACGGCGCGTCGACCTTGTGACGGTGGTGCGCTTCGAGAATCTCGATGTCCACGTCGTCGCCCAGAACACGGGCGGCGGTGTCGAGCAGCTTCAGGCAGAGGTTCACACCGACGCTGTAGTTGGCCGCGAAGACGATCGGGATGTCCTTCGCCGCTTCGCTGAGCAGCTCCTTCTCCGCCGTGGAGAAACCGGTGGTACCGATGACCATGGCCTTGCCGGCCTTGCGGCAGACTTCCAGGTTCTTCAGGGTCACGGTCGGGTGGGTGAAGTCGATCAGCACGTCGAACTCATCGACCACCTTGGCCAGGTCCCCCGACAGCGGCACACCAATGCGGCCCAGACCGGCCAGCTCACCAGCGTCGGCGCCCACCAGAGTGCTGTCCGGACGGTCGACCGCCGCGGTCAGGCCGGCGCTGCCATTGGTCTGCTGGACCGCCTCGATCAGGGTCTTGCCCATGCGCCCGGCGGCGCCCATTACGGCTATACGTCGCATATAAAACAGCTCCAAAGCTAAAAAAGCCCCGGACGATTCGCACCGCCGGGGCCTTGCATCATAGATCGTCGAAGAAGCGCTTCATGCCTTCGAACCAGCCACTGGCTTTCGGCGAGTGGGAAGAGTTGCCCTGCAGGGTATTGCGGAACTCTTCGAGCAACTCGCGCTGACGCTTGTCCAGGTTGACCGGCGTTTCGACGACGACGCGGCACATCAGATCGCCCGCACCGCCGCCGCGCACCGGGGCAACGCCCTTGCCGCGCAGGCGGAACAGCTTGCCGGTCTGGGTACCCTCGGGGATCTTCAGCTTCACGCGGCCGTCCAGGGTCGGCACTTCCAGCTCGCCACCCAGGGCGGCGTCGGCGAAGCTGATTGGCACTTCGCAGTACAGGTGCTTGCCGTCGCGCTGGAAGATGTCGTGCTCGCGCACGTTCACCACCACGTACAGGTCGCCCGCCGGGCCACCGTGTGCGCCGGCTTCGCCTTCGCCGGTGAGACGGATGCGGTCACCAGTATCGACGCCGGCCGGGACTTTCACCGACAGGGTCTTGTGCTCTTCCACGCGACCCTGGCCGTGGCAGGAGCCACAGGGGTCGGTGATCATCTTGCCGCTGCCATGGCAACGCGGGCAGGTCTGCTGCACCGAGAAGAAGCCCTGCTGCATGCGCACCTGACCGATACCACCACAGGTGGTACAGGTGACCGGCGTGGTGCCGGGCTTGGCGCCGCTGCCGCTGCAGGTCTTGCAGCCGACCAGAGTGGGAACGCGGATGGTCACGGTGGTGCCGCGAACCGCATCTTCCAGGTCCAGGTCGAGGGTGTAGCGCAGGTCGGCGCCGCGCGCCGGGCCGCCACGGGAGCCGCCGCGTCCGCCGCCGCCACCGAAGAAGTCGCTGAAGACATCGCCGAAGATGTCCGAGAAGCTCGCGCCACCGAAGCCCGCACCGCCACCGCCCATCTGCGGGTCGACACCGGCATGGCCGTACTGGTCGTAAGCCGCGCGCTTGCTGGCGTCGGACAGGACCTCGTACGCCTCGTTGGCTTCCTTGAATTTGTCCTCGGCTTCCTTGTCGCCGGGGTTGCGGTCCGGGTGGAACTTCATGGCGAGCCGGCGATAGGCCTTCTTCAGGTCCGCTTCGCTGGCGCCGCGCTCGACACCCAGTACCTCATAAAAATCACGTTTGGCCATAAAATCTTTGCACCTTGAAAACCTCTCCCCCAGACACGCCAACGCGGGAGCAAGCCCCCGCGTGACGTTTCATGCGCACCGACACGCTGGTCGGTGCGCCGGAGCGGAAGCAAGCACGCGGCTTACTTGTTCTCCTTGACCTCTTCGAACTCGGCGTCGACGACATCGTCGCCAGCCTTGTCGTCAGCGGCCTCGCCCTGAGCGGCAGCACCCGGCTGCGGCTGTTCGGCGTACATCTTCTGCGCCAGCGGAGTGGATGCCTGGGACAGCGCATTCATCTTCGCTTCGATCTCGGCCTTGTCGTCGCCCTTCACGGCAACTTCCAGCTCGCCCAGCGCCTTGTCGATGGCAGCCTTCTCTTCGGCAGTGGCCTTGTCGCCAGCCTCGGTGACCATCTTGCGAGTCGCATGGACCAGCGCATCACCCTGGTTGCGGGCAGCGGCCAGCTCCTCGAACTTGCGGTCTTCCTCGGCATTCGCCTCGGCGTCGCGGACCATCTGCTGGATCTCGTCTTCGGACAGGCCCGAAGAAGCCTTGATCACGATGGACTGCTGCTTGCCGGTGGCCTTGTCTTTCGCACCAACGTGCAGGATACCGTTGGCGTCAATGTCGAAGGTCACTTCGATCTGCGGCACACCGCGCGGAGCCGGCGGGATGTCGGCCAGGTCGAATTTGCCCAGCGACTTGTTCTGGCCGGCTTGCTTGCGCTCGCCTTGCAGCACATGGATGGTCACGGCGCCCTGGTTGTCATCGGCAGTGGAGAACACCTGCGACTTCTTGGTCGGGATGGTGGTGTTCTTGTCGATCAGTGCGGTCATCACGCCACCGAGGGTTTCGATACCCAAGGTCAGCGGGGTAACGTCGAGCAGCAGCACGTCCTTCACGTCACCGGCCAGCACGGCGCCCTGGATGGCAGCACCCATGGCTACGGCTTCGTCCGGGTTGACGTCCTTGCGCGCTTCCTTGCCGAAGAACTCGGCAACGGTCTTCTGTACCAGCGGCATGCGGGTCTGGCCGCCGACCAGGATCACTTCGTCGATCTTCGAGACGTCCAGGCCGGCGTCTTTCAGCGCAACGCGGCACGGCTCGATGGTGCGGGTGACCAGGTCTTCCACCAGGGATTCCAGCTTGGCGCGGGAAACCTTGACGTTCAGGTGTTTCGGGCCGGACGCGTCAGCGGTGACGTACGGCAGGTTGACGTCAGTCTGCTGGGTCGAGGACAGCTCGATCTTCGCCTTCTCGGCAGCTTCCTTCAGGCGCTGCATGGCCAGCGGGTCGCCCTTGAGGTCCATGCCGGATTCTTTCTTGAACTCTTCGACGAGGTAGTCGATCAGGCGCAGGTCGAAGTCTTCACCACCCAGGAAGGTGTCACCGTTGGTGGCCAGTACTTCGAACTGGTGCTCGCCATCGACTTCGGCGATTTCGATCACGGAAACGTCGAAGGTACCGCCGCCCAGGTCATAGACGATGATGGTGTGGTCGCCCTTGGCCTTGTCCAGGCCATAGGCCAGCGCAGCCGCGGTCGGTTCGTTGATGATGCGCTTGACGTCCAGACCGGCGATGCGACCGGCGTCCTTGGTGGCCTGACGCTGGCTGTCGTTGAAGTAGGCCGGAACGGTGATGACCGCTTCGGTGACCGGCTCGCCCAGGTAGTCCTCGGCGGTCTTCTTCATCTTCTTCAGGACTTCGGCGGAGACCTGCGGCGGAGCCATCTTCTGGCCCTTGGCCTCGACCCATGCGTCGCCGTTGTCAGCCTTGACGATCTTGTAAGGCACCATTTTGATGTCTTTCTGTACGACGTCTTCTTCGAAGCGACGGCCGATCAGGCGCTTCACCGCGTACAGGGTGTTGGTCGGGTTGGTCACGGCCTGGCGCTTCGCCGGCTGACCTACCAGGATTTCGCCGTCGTTGGCGTAGCCGATGATCGACGGGGTGGTACGAGCGCCTTCGGCGTTCTCGATGACCTTGACGTTACCGTTCTCCAGGATGGACACACAGGAGTTGGTGGTCCCCAGGTCGATACCAATGATTTTGCCCATATTTCACTCTCCAGAAATTAGATTCCGCGCTGACCCTGTTGCGGGTCTTTGGCTCGGTTGATTACCCAGATGGGGACCGGGTGGTGGATTTCAAGCCTTCTCGTCGATCGAAGGCGGAGTTTGTTCCGGTGCCTTGCTGACCACGACCATGGCCGGACGCAGCAGACGACCGTTGAGCAGATAGCCCTTCTGGAACACCTTGACCACGCTGCCCGGCTCGAGACGAATGCTCTCTTCCATCGCCATGGCCTGGTGGTGTTCGGGGTTGAACGGCTCGCCGTGCGGATCGACCGGCTCGAGGTTGTAGCGCTTCAGGGTGTCGTGGAACATCTTCAGCGTCAGCTCGATGCCTTCGCGCATCGGCTTGATCACTTCGTCTTCCGGGTTCGACATCTCCAGCGCGCGCTCGAGGGTATCGACGATCGGCAGCAGGTCGCCGGCGAATTTCTCCAGGGCGAACTTGTGCGCCTTCTCCACGTCCTGCTCGGCACGGCGGCGGACGTTCTGCAGTTCGGCAACGGCGCGCAGGCTCTGGTCCTTCGCCGCGGCTACCTGTTCTTCCAGTTCCAGCACGCGGGCGTTCAGATCCCCGTTGGCGCCGGCGTCCGGCTGCTCGTTGAACTGGGAATCCTGAGTCTGTTGTTCGTCAGACATGCCACTCTCCTAAAAAAGAAAATAAGCCTTTGAAAACAAGGCGAACCCAATGGTCCGCGGCTCTGCCGTGTATATGGGGCGGCTTTTCCTGACTTCAAGGGCGCGACTCAAAGGGGCAGCCCGCAAAGGCGACGAGGGAGAATTGCCAGCGGCAAAAAATACTGTATAAATAACCAGACCTATCTGCGGAGCCGCCGCCCATGCTGGTTCATCTGTCCGTGCACAACTACGCCATTGTCGAGCACCTCGATCTCGAGCTCGCCGCCGGCATGACCGTGATCACCGGCGAAACCGGCGCCGGCAAGTCGATCATGCTCGACGCCCTCGGGCTCGCGCTGGGCGACCGCGCCGACAGCGGCGTGGTACGCCCCGGCTCCGACAAGGCAGACATTCTCGCCAGCTTCGATGTCAGCGCGATTGCCGAAGCCCGCGACTGGCTTGCCGAGCGCGACCTGGAACAGGACGGGCCGTGCATCCTGCGCCGAGTGATCACCGCCGAAGGCCGCTCCCGCGCGTACATCAACGGCTCCCCCTGCCCACTGGGCGACCTCAAACACCTGGGCGAGCTGCTGATCGACATCCACAGCCAGCACGAGCACCAGTCGCTGCTCAAGGCCGACACCCACCGCCGCCTGCTCGACGAATTCGCCGGCAGCCAGGACCTGGCGCGCCAGGTACACCTCGCCGCGCAGCGCTGGAAGCAGACCCGCCAGGAGCTGGACCGCCTGTCACGCAACGGCGACGAGCAGCGCGCCCGCCATCAGTTGCTCAGCTACCAGCTGGAAGAACTGGAAAACCTCGGCCTGGGTGACAACGAACTGGAGCTGCTGGAAGCCGAACACAAGACCCAGAGCAACGCCGGCAGCCTGATCGCCGCCTGCCGCCAGGTCGTCGAGCTGTGCAGTGAAAGCGATGCCGGCAACGTGTTGTCGGCACTGACCTCCAGCCTCAACCGTCTCACCGCCTTCCCGAGCCAGCCGGCTGCATTGGGCGAAGCGGTGAACCTGCTCTCCAGTGCGCAGATCCAGGTGGAAGAAGCCATCGGCGAGCTGAATCGCTTCGTCGATCACTTCGACGCCGACCCCATGCGCCTGCAACAACTGGAAGAGCGCATGGACGCCATCTATAGCCTCGCGCGCAAACACCGCGTGCAGCCCCACGAACTGCAGGACCTGCAGCAGCGACTGCTGGACGAACTGGACGCGCTGATCGCCGACGACGAAGCCGTGGAGCGTCTGGGCGACGAACTGGCCGCCTACGCCCGCCACTATCAAGAGAAGGCCGACGAGCTCAGCCGCCTGCGCCAGGACGCCGCGCCGAAACTGGCCAAGGCCGTGGAAGTGGAGATGCAGCGCCTGGGCATGCCCGGCGGGCGCTTCGCCATCGAACTGCGCCAGTCCAGCTCGGACGAGCCGCAGGTCAGTGGCCTGGAGCAGCTGGAATTCCTGGTCAGCGCCAACCCCGGCCAGCCGATGAAAGGCCTGGCCAAGGTCGCCTCGGGCGGCGAATTGTCGCGCATCAGCCTGGCGATCCAGGTGATCACCGCACAGACCTCGCGCATTCCTACCCTGGTCTTCGACGAAGTGGACGTCGGTATCGGCGGTCCCACTGCCGAAGTGGTCGGCCAGTTGCTGCGTCGCCTTGGTGATCGCGGCCAGGTGCTGACCGTCACCCACCTGCCGCAGGTCGCCGCCCAAGGCCACCAGCACCTGTTCGTGCACAAGGACCGCGATACCAGCGAAACCCGCACCGCCGTGGCCAACCTGAAGAAGGCCGAGCGCATCGAGGAAATCGCCCGCATGCTTGGCGGCGTGGACCTGACCAAGGAATCCCTGGCCCACGCCCGCAAGATGGTGGATTCGGCCGTACAAGGCTGAAGCGCTTCCACTCAAAAGCCGCACAAACGAAAACGGCGACCCGAGGGTCGCCGTTTCTGCATCTGCGTGCGCTTACTTCTTCTTGCGCACGTAGAGCACCAGGTTGTGATCGACGAGCTCGAAGCCGCGCTCCTTGACGATCTCCTTCTGGCGTTTCTCGATTTCCGAGTCCATGAACTCGATGACTTCGCCGGTATCGACGCAGACCATGTGATCATGGTGACCGCTGTCAGCCAGCTCGAAGACGGCATGGCCGCCATCGAAGTTGTGGCGCACCACCAGGCCGGCGGCTTCGAACTGGGTCAGGACGCGGTAGACGGTGGCCAGACCGACGTCTTCACCCGCCTCCATCAGCGCTTTGTAAACATCCTCTGCGCTCATGTGGCGCTGCTCGGCGGAATCGAGCATCTGGAGGATCTTGACGCGCGGCAGTGTGACCTTAAGTCCGGCTTTGCGCAGTTCGCTATTTTCAACCATGTGTGCTTTCTCGGCGCGGAATGCTTCGCAGCATCTCTCAATACAGGTATGATCGGGATTTCGTCGCTCAGCCAAGATAGTGGAAGTCACCCCTTGATGCAAAACGCCAAGCTCATGCTGACCAGTCTCGCTTTCGGGCTGGGACTCGCCGCACTCGCCGGTTGCTCGTTCCCGGGGGTCTACAAGATCGACATCCAGCAGGGCAACGTTGTAACGCAGGATATGATAGACCAGTTGAAGCCCGGAATGACCCGGCGCCAAGTGCGGTTTATCATGGGCAACCCCCTGATCGTGGATACTTTCCACCCCAATCGCTGGGACTACCTCTACAGCATCCAACCTGGCGGCGGTCAGCGCCAGCAGGAACGGATGAGCCTGTACTTCGGCGAAAACGACCAGCTGGTCGGTCTGAACGGCGACTTCATGCCCGGCGTCAGCCGCGACGAGTCGATCCTCGGCAAGGAAGGCACCCCGGCAACCTCGCCGTCGCAGCCGACCCAGCAGCAGCCCGAACAGCCCAAGGAAGAACCGGCCAAGCCCGGCTCCGTGGAAGAGCAGATCCAGAAGGAAGTCGACCAGGTGGAAACCGTGCCGGTCCCGACTCCGGAACCGCTGGACAAGAATCCGCAGTAAGGGATTCGCGCCAACGAAAAAGCCCGGCCAATGCCGGGCTTTTTGCTGCCTGCGCTTTCAGCACACAAGAATCAGCAGCGCGCCGCCTTGGCCCGCGCAGCGCGCTGCTTGCGTACTTCCTTGGGATCAACGATCAGCGGACGGTAGATTTCCACTCGCTCGCTCTCCTCCAGCACACGCTCCTCGGGCCTCGCCACTGCCTTGCCGAAGATACCCAGCGGGCAATCCTGCACATCCAGGCCGGGAAATTGCGCAGCGATGCCCGACAACAACACCGCTTCGCGCATCCGCGTGCCGCGCGGAACACTCAGGCGCAGCAGCGCCTGCTTCTCCGGCAACGCGTAGACGACCTCGATGGCGATGCTCGCGGATTCAGCCATGCAGCTGCTTGGCGCGCTGGCAGAAGGCGTCGACCATGGTGTTCGCCGCCTGGGTGAACAACGGGCCGAGGGTGGCTTTCACCAGGGCGCCAGCGTAGTCGAAGGTCAGGTCGAGGGAAATCTTGCAGGCCTTGTCGCCCAGGGCCTTGAAGGTCCACACGCCGTGCAGCTGGGAGAAGGGGCCTTCCTCGAGATTCATCTCGATGCTCTGCCCCGGCACCAGCGCATTACGCGTGGTGAAGCGCTGGGTGATGCTGCCCTTGGCCACGGTCAGCTCGGCGCGCATGGCCGTATCGCTGGCCTCCAGCACGGTGGAGGCGGAACACCAGGGCAGGAACTCCGGGTAGCGCGCCACATCGTTGACCAGGTCGTACAGCGCCTTCGCCGGATAGGGCAGCAGCGCCGAACGCTGGATATGCGTGCTCATAGACGTCTCGCTTGGTTGTGGGGCGTTTCATACGCCCGCTGCTCAAAAAAACAGCGCGCATTGTCCGAGATTAGCCACACACCCTCAAGCTTGCATGCCGTCGCACGTTGTCCCGATAGCGGCGCGGCGAGCGACTCCCTATAATGCGCGGCCTATGGCTAAACAGAAGAAACACCCTTCGGGGACCATCGCGCAGAACAAGAAGGCTCTGCACGACTACTTCATCGAGCAGCGCTTCGAGGCGGGCGTCGCCCTGGCCGGCTGGGAAGTGAAAAGCCTGCGCGCCGGCAAGGCGCAGCTGGTGGACAGCTACGTGCTGCTCAAGGATGGCGAAGCCTGGCTGCTGGGCAGCCACATCACGCCGCTGACCACTGCCAGCACCCACGTCATCGCCGACCCGGTGCGCACGCGCAAGCTGCTGCTGCACAAGCGCGAGCTGGGCAAGCTGTTCGGTGCCGTGCAGCAGAAGGGCTACGCCTGCGTCGCGCTGTCGATGTACTGGAAGAAGCACCTGATCAAGTGCGAGATCGCACTGGCCAAGGGCAAGAAAGAGTACGACAAGCGCGGCACCGAGAAGGAGCGCGACTCCGACCGGGAAATCCAGCGCGCTATTCGTCACGGCAAGGACGACTGAGTCCTTTCGCGCCCTCCTGCGAGGGCGCGTTGCCGGTCAGGCGTCCACCGAGCCTTGGCGTCGCTGTGCCCGTTGCAGGCGCAACTCCTTCGCCTGCACCTCGGCCAGCACTTCCTGCACGTAGTCGATATGTCGCTGGGAAATCTCCCGCGCAGCTTCCGCGTGCCCGCCGATAATCGCCTCGTACAACTCGCGGTGCTGGCGCATCAGCTGCTCGCGGGTCTCGTCACGCTGCGCGTACATCCCGCCGATGTTGGTCACCACGTTGCGCTTGAGCAGGTCGAACAGGCCGCGAATGGTGTGCAGCAGCACGGCGTTGTGACTGGCCTCGGCAATGGCCAGGTGAAAGGCCGCGTCCGCCGCACCCTCTTCCGCACGACTGACTTTCCCCACGCGCAGGTAACAGTCCTGCAGCGCATCGAAGGCCTGTTTCAGGCGCTGGTGATCCACCTCGGTCGCGCGCTGCGCCGCGTAGAAGGCGCAGGAGCCTTCCAGGGTGTGGCGAAACTCCAGCAGGTCGCGCTGGGCCTCCGGGTTGCTCTCCAGCAGATGCAGCAGCGGATCGCTGAACATTGAGCCCAGTCCTTCGCTGACGTAGTTGCCGCCGCCCTGACGACTGACCAGCAGGCCCTTGGCGCCGAGCTTCTGGATCGCCTCGCGCAGTGACGGCCGCGAGACGCCAAATTGTTCGGCCAGCACACGCTCGGCAGGCAGTCGCTCGCCAGCCTTGAGAGTGCCCTCGAGGATCATCGCCTCCAGCCGCTCGACAATGTCGTCCGACAGACGGCGTTGCTTGACCTGACCAAAACTCATGCGGGTGAACTCCTTCGCTCTCTCACTCTAGGCCGCGACCTGCGCGGCGCGCGGCAGCCTAACCAGTGCCGCCAGCGACAACAAGACCAGCGCACCTATCCGATAACGCTCGACAAAAGTCGCAGGGCAGCAAATTGACACGCCGACAGCAGGGCTTTTACCCTGAGCGCTCGGCTTTGTAAATTGGTCATACCAATTTACCGGAAGTCGGATTACACGACAACACATGCACGAAAAACTACAAGCCGCGATCAGTCGACCGTCTGCCCAACGCGCCACAAGCGCATCGGAATCGCCCGACCGGCAACCAGGCCCTCCACCCAAAAACAATTAGGGAGCCAACCAGATGCAAACCTGGCAGCAGATCTACACCCCGCTCGGCAGCCTCGGCCTGTCCGCGCTGGTCGCCGTCATCCCGATCGTGTTCTTCTTCCTCGCCCTCGCCGTGTTCCGCCTCAAGGGCCACGTCGCCGGCAGCATCACCCTCGCCCTCTCGATCATCATCGCCATCGCCGCCTTCGGCATGCCCGCCGACATGGCCATCGCCGCCGCCGGCTATGGCTTCGCCTACGGCCTGTGGCCGATCGCCTGGATCATCGTCGCGGCGGTGTTCCTCTACAAGCTCACGGTCAAGAGCGGCCAGTTCGAAGTGATCCGCAGCTCGGTGCTGTCGATCACCGGCGACCAGCGCCTGCAGGTGCTGTTGATCGGTTTCTCCTTCGGCGCCTTCCTCGAAGGTGCCGCGGGCTTCGGCGCGCCGGTGGCGATCACCGCCGCCCTGCTCGTCGGCCTGGGCTTCAATCCGCTGTATGCCGCAGGCCTGTGCCTGATCGCCAACACCGCGCCGGTAGCCTTCGGCGCCCTGGGCATCCCGATCATCGTCGCTGGCCAGGTCACTGGTATCGACGCGTTCAAGATCGGCGCCATGACTGGCCGCCAGCTGCCGTTCCTGTCGATCCTCGTGCCGTTCTGGCTGGTGTTCATGATGGACGGCCTCAAGGGCGTGAAGGAAACCTGGCCGGCCGCGCTGGTCGCCGGCGGCAGCTTCGCCATCACCCAGTACTTCACCTCCAACTTCATCGGCCCGGAACTGCCGGACATCACCTCCGCCCTGGTCAGCCTGATTTCCCTGACCCTGTTCCTGAAGGTCTGGCAACCCGCCAGCGAGCGTGAAGTGGTCGCCACCGCCGGCGGCGCCGCCGTGCTGGGCGGCAACGGCCCGCGCAGCGCCGAGCCGACTCCCTACAGCTTCGGCGAAATCCTCAAGGCCTGGTCGCCCTTCCTGGTGCTGACCGTACTGGTCACCATCTGGACCCTGAAGCCGTTCAAGGCGCTCTTCGCTCCAGGCGGCGCGCTGTACAACCTGGTCTTCAACTTCGCCATTCCGCACCTGGACCAACTGGTGGTGAAGACCGCGCCCATCGTCGCCAACCCGACGCCGATCGCCGCCGTGTTCAAACTGGACCCGGTCTCGGCCACCGGCACCGCGATCTTCCTCTCCGCCGTGATCTCGATGTTCGTCCTGCGCATCAGCGCGAAAACTGGTCTGACCACCTTCAAGGAGACCCTGGTCGAGCTGAAATGGCCGATCCTCTCCATCGGCATGGTGCTGGCCTTCGCCTTCGTCACCAACTACTCGGGCATGTCCACCACCCTGGCACTGGTCCTGGCCGGCACCGGCGCGGCCTTCCCGTTCTTCTCGCCGTTCCTCGGCTGGCTGGGTGTGTTCCTGACTGGTTCGGATACCTCTTCCAACGCCCTGTTCAGCTCGCTGCAGTCCACCACCGCGCACCAGATCGGGGTCAATGACACCCTGCTGGTGGCCGCCAACACCAGCGGCGGCGTGACCGGCAAGATGATCTCGCCGCAGTCCATCGCCGTGGCCTGCGCCGCGACCGGCATGGTCGGCAAGGAATCCGATCTGTTCCGCTTCACCCTCAAGCACAGCCTGATGTTCGCCGCCCTGGTGGGACTGATCACCCTGGCCCAGGCGTACATCTTCACCGGCATGCTGGTGCACTAAGGCAAGACCCGACTCCGCGCCTGCGCGCGGAGATCCGTCCAAAGCAGCTAAGGTCTTTCGAGGTCACCCGCGCCAGCGCGGCGGCCTCGACAAGTCCCTCAACGATGAGACGCCCATGATCATCTCTGCCTCTACCGACTACCGCGCCGCGGCCCAACGCAAGCTGCCGCCGTTCCTCTTCCACTACGCCGACGGCGGCGCCTACGCCGAGCGCACCCTGCGCAACAACGTCGACGACCTGGCCAACATCGCCCTGCGCCAGCGCGTGCTGAAGAACATGTCCGAGCTGAGCCTTGAGACGAAGCTGTTCGACGAGACGTTGAGCATGCCCATCGCCCTGGCCCCCGTCGGCCTGACCGGCATGTACGCCCGGCGCGGAGAAGTACAGGCAGCCCGCGCGGCCGCCGCGAAAGGCATCCCGTTCACTATGTCCACGGTGTCGGTCTGCCCCATCGAGGAAGTCGCCCCGGCCATCGACCGGCCCATGTGGTTCCAGCTCTATGTGCTGAAGGATCGCGGCTTCATGCGCAATGCCCTCGAGCGCGCCAAGGCCGCCGGCGTGAAGACCCTGGTGTTCACCGTCGACATGCCGGTGCCCGGCGCCCGCTACCGAGATGCCCACTCCGGCATGAGCGGCCCGAACGCGCCGCTGCGCCGTGTCTGGCAGGCCATGACCCACCCGTCCTGGGCCCTCGACGTTGGCCTGCTGGGCAAGCCCCACGACCTGGGCAACATCTCCAAATACCGTGGCAACCCCACGGGCCTGGCCGACTACATCGGCTGGCTGGGCGCCAACTTCGACCCGTCGATCTCCTGGAAGGACCTGGAGTGGATCCGTGAATTCTGGGACGGCCCGATGATCATCAAGGGCATCCTCGACCCGGAAGACGCAAAGGATGCAGTGAAATTCGGTGCCGACGGCATCGTCGTGTCCAACCACGGCGGCCGCCAGCTCGACGGCGTGCTCTCCAGCGCCCGCGCCTTGCCGGCGATTGCCGATGCAGTGAAAGGCGACCTGAAGATCCTCGCCGACTCCGGCATCCGCAACGGCCTGGACGTCGTGCGCATGATCGCCCTGGGCGCGGACACCGTGCTCATCGGCCGCGCCTTCCTCTACGCCCTGGCGACCCACGGCGAAGCCGGCGTCAGGAACCTGCTGGACCTGTTCGAGAAGGAAATGCGCGTGGCCATGGTGCTCACCGGCGCCAAGACCATTGGCGAGATCACCCGCGACTCGCTGGTGCGCGAACTGGGCGCGTGATCCATACGCCCACACGAAATACAGCCTGATTGACCGGGGTACTTGGCGCGCCAGACGCCATGGCCCCGCGAGGAGATTGCATGAGCCTGCCCGCCGCGTTCCTCGACACGGTAGAACACCTGATCCCCCGCGAGCGCCGCTTCGACGACCCGCTCTCGACCCTGGCCTTCGGTACCGATGCCAGTTTCTACCGGCTGATCCCCAAGCTGGTGATCCGCGTCGAGAGCGAAGACGAAGTCGCCAGCCTGCTCAAGGCCGCCCACGCCAACCAGGTCGCGGTGACTTTCCGCGCCGCCGGTACCAGCCTCTCCGGCCAGGCCGTGAGCGACTCGGTGCTGCTGGTGCTGGGTGACAACTGGAACGGCCGCGACATCCGCGACGGCGGTACGCAGATTCGCCTGCAGCCCGGCGTCATCGGCGCCCAGGCCAACGCCTGGCTGGCTCCGTTCGGCCGCAAGATCGGCCCGGACCCGGCGTCGATCAACGCCTGCAAGATCGGCGGCATCGTCGCCAACAACGCCAGCGGCATGTGTTGCGGCACCGCGCAGAACAGCTACCACACCCTGGCCGGCATGCGCCTGCTGCTGGCCGACGGCACGCTGCTGGACAGCGAGCTGCCCGACAGCCTCGCGGCTTTCCGCGAAAGCCACGGCACACTGCTCGACCAGCTCGCCGAGCTGGGCCGGCAGACCCGCGCCAACACCGAGCTGGCCGCGAAGATCCGCCACAAGTACCGCCTGAAGAACACCACCGGCCTGTCGCTGAATGCGCTGGTCGACTACGACGAGCCGCTGGATATCCTCACCCACCTGATGGTCGGCTCCGAGGGCACCCTGGGCTTCATCAGCGCGGTCACCTACGACACCGTGCCCGACCACCCGAACAAGGCCAGCGCGCTGATCGTCTTCCCCGACGTGGAGACCTGCTGCAAGGCCGTGACCGTGCTCAAGCAGCAACCGGTGTCCGCCGTGGAACTGCTGGACCGCCGCAGCCTGCGCTCAGTGGAGAACATGCAGGGCATGCCGACGTGGGTGAAGAGCCTCTCCGAAGGCGCCTGCGCGCTGCTCATCGAATCCCGCGCGGCGACCCAGTCGCTGCTGCACGAACAGCTAACGCAGATCAGCGCCTCCATCGCCGCTTACCCAGTGGAGAAACAGGTCGACTTCAGTGAAGACCCGGTGGTCTACAACCAGCTCTGGCGCATCCGCAAGGACACCTTCCCTGCCGTCGGCGCGGTACGCGAAACCGGCACCACGGTGATCATCGAGGACGTCACCTTCCCCGTCGAGCAGCTGGCCGAGGGCGTCAACCGCCTGATCGAGCTGTTCGACAAGCACGGCTACGACGAAGCCATCCTGTTCGGCCACGCGCTGGAAGGGAACCTGCACTTCGTCTTCACCCAGGGTTTCGAATCGCCTGAGCAGATCGCGCGCTACTCGGCCTTCATGGACGACGTCGCGCACCTGGTCGCCGTGGAATACGGCGGCTCGCTCAAGGCCGAGCACGGCACCGGGCGCAACATGGCGCCCTTCGTCGAGCTGGAATGGGGCCACGACGCCTACCAACTGATGTGGCAGTTGAAGCGCCTGCTCGACCCCACCGGCATCCTCAACCCCGGCGTGGTGCTGACCGACGACCCGCAGCTGCACCTGAAGAACCTCAAGCCGCTGCCGGCTGCCGACGAGATCGTCGACAAGTGCATCGAGTGCGGTTTCTGCGAACCGGTCTGCCCGTCCAAGGGGCTGACCCTCAGCCCGCGCCAGCGCATCGTCATGTGGCGCGACATCCAGGCCAAGCGCCGCGCTGGCGTCGACACCACCGAGCTTACGCGCGACTACCAGTACCAGGGCATCGACACTTGCGCTGCCACCGGCCTGTGCGCCCAGCGCTGCCCGGTGAACATCAACACCGGCGAGCTGATCAGGAAGCTGCGCGGCGAGGAGGCACATCACGCTGGCACGGCCACCTGGCTCGCACGCAACTTCGCCACCGCCCTCAAGGGTGCGAAGTTCATGCTGCATGCCGCCAACGGTGCGCGCAGGGTGCTCGGCGCGCCACGCCTGGCTCGCCTCAGCGCTTCCATCAGCCACGCCAGCAAGGGCCGCGTGCCGCAGTGGACGCCGGCTATGCCGCAACCCGTGCGCCTCGCAGCCACATCGCAGCCTGTGGATAACGGCAAGCCGCGCGTCGTCTACCTCACCGCCTGCGTGTCCCGCGCCATGGGCCCGGCGGCGGCGGACGAGGAACAGATGCCGCTGATCGACAAGACCCGCCAGCTGCTGGAAAAAGCTGGCTACCAGGTGGTCTTCCCGGACAACGCCGACAACCTCTGCTGCGGCCAGCCGTTCGCCTCCAAGGGCTACAAGAGCCAAGCCGACGCCAAGCGCGACGAACTGCTCGCCGAATTGCTGCGCGCAAGCCGGGGCGGCCTCGACCCGATCTACTGCGACACCAGCCCCTGCACCCTGCGTCTGGTGCAGGAACTGGCGGATGACCGGCTGAAGATCTACGACCCGGTGAAGTTCATCCGCACCCATCTGGTCGAGCGTCTGGACTTCCAGCCGCAGGACAAGCCGGTGGCCGTGCACGTCACCTGCAGCACCCAACACCTGGGCGAAAGCCAGGCGCTGATCGACCTGGTCAAGCGCTGCACCCGCGAAGTGGTGATCCCCGAGGGCATCCACTGCTGTGGTTTTGCCGGCGACAAGGGCTTCACCACGCCAGAGCTGAACGCGCACTCGCTGCGCACGCTCAAGGACGCGGTGCAGTATTGCGAGGAAGGCGTCTCCACCAGCCGCACCTGCGAGATCGGCCTGTCCGCCCATGGCGGTATCGATTATCGCGGCGTGGTCTATCTGGTGGATCGGGTGACCCGCGCTCGCCCCGCCTGATTGACGCCGGCCCTGCCGGCGGATCGCGGGCGCGGCCCGCTCCTACAGGCTCCGGCTTACGTAGGAGCGGACTCCGTCCGCGATCGCTTTCACCCCACGCCGAAATCGCCGATCCCCTTAACTCCTCGTTAAGCGAGCGCTGTCACCCTCTGCCCTAACCGGATCACGCCAGCTATCCTGCTGCACAGGCCGGTAGAGGGGACCAAGATGAGAATCCTGTTGGCAGAAGACGACCAGCTGCTGGGTGATGGCATTCGCGCGGGGCTCGGTCTGGAAGGCGACACCGTGGACTGGGTGAGCGATGGCGTGGCCGCCGATCAGGCGCTGGCCACCGATGAGTTCGACCTGCTGGTCCTCGACCTCGGGCTGCCGCGCAAGGACGGCCTGGAAGTGCTGCGCAGCCTTCGCCGCCGCGGCGACCTGACCCCCGTGCTGATCCTCACCGCCCGCGACAAGGTGGCCGACCGCGTCGCCGGCCTGGACGCGGGCGCCGATGACTACCTGACCAAACCCTTCGACCTCGACGAACTGCTCGCCCGCGTCCGCGCCCTGACCCGCCGCCACACTGGCCGCGCCGCGCCGCTGCTGCAACACGGCGAACTGGCACTGGACCCGGCCACCCACAAGGTCAGCCTCAGCGGCGAACCGGTGGACCTGGCTCCGCGCGAATACGCGCTGCTGCGCCTGCTGCTGGAACAACGCGGCAAGGTGCTGTCCCGCGCCCGCCTGGTGGAAGCCCTCTACGGCTGGGACGGCGACCTGGAAAGCAACGCCATCGAAGTGCACATCCACCACCTGCGGCGCAAGCTGGGCAACAGCCTGATTCGCACCGTGCGCGGCATCGGCTACGGGATCGACCGCCCCGAAGGCGCCGCACGAGCTTGAGCGGCGCACCCCGCCGCGCCGGCTCCATCAGCCGGCGCCTGCTGCTGACACTGATCGGCGGTGTTTCCCTGCTGTGGCTGGTCGCCGGCCTGTTCACCTACCACCTGACCCGTGAACAGGTGAATCGCCTCTACGACCAGGACATGATCGACTTCGGCCAGGCAGCCCTGAGCCTGATCGATGTCGCCGACGCAATAGACCCGCAGTCCAGTGACGCCATGGAAATCCTCGCGCGCAGCCGCAAGGCCATCGAAGGGCTGCCGTTGATTCGCCGCGAAGCCACGCTCGGCTATGCCGTCTGGTACCACGGCCAACCGCTGCTGGCCACCCACAAGCCCCCCAGGGGAATCGAGGCGCAGCCGCCGGGCTTCTCCGACCTGCTCAGCGGCGGGGTCAACTGGCGCGTGTTGCACATGGCCACGACGGGGACCGACGAGGTGCGCATCTGGGTCTTCGAGGACCTGCACTACCGCCACAAGACCCTGCACCTGCTGCTGTTCAGCGCCCTTTTCCCGTTGCTGCTGGCCCTGCCGCTGTTCGGCGTGCTGGTGTGGTTCGGCGTCCGCCAGGGCCTTGCGCCGTTGCGCGGCCTGATCGAGCAGGTACACCAGCGCGGCGCCCACAGCCTCCACCCGCTGGCCCTGAGCCGCGCACCGGTGGAGGTGCACAGCCTGGTCAACGAACTGAACCTGCTGCTGGAACGTCTGCACTCGGCGATGGAGGCCGAGCGCCGGCTGACCAGCGACGCTGCCCACGAAATCCGTACGCCTTTGGCCAGCCTGCGCACCCACGCCCAGGTGGCGCTGCGCTCTTCCGACCCGGCCGCCCACGCCCACGGACTGCAGCAGGTCAGCCGCAGCGTCGAACGGATCAGCGCGCTGATGGAGCAGATTCTCCTGCTGGCGCGGCTCGATGCCGAAGAGCTACACGAAATCTTCGCCCCGGTGGACCTGCGCCTGCTGGCCGAAGACACCATCGCCGATCTCGCGCCGCAGGCCATCGACAAGCAGATCGAACTGACCCTCGATAGCCAGGAGGTCACGCTGCGCGGCGTCGCGGCGTGGCTCGGACTGATGCTCACCAACCTGGTCGGCAACGCCCTGCGCTACACCCCCGAAGGCGGCCGCGTGGCCGTCAGCCTGGAAAGCGCGAGCGACCGGCTGACCCTCTGGGTGCGTGATAACGGCCCCGGCGTGGCGCCGGCCGAACAGGCGGCGATCTTCACCCGCTTCTACCGCAGCCCCAGCGTCGCCAGCAGCAACGGCAGCGGGCTGGGCCTGCCCATCGTCAAGCGCATCGTGGAAATCCACCACGGACGCATTTCCCTGCACGAAGGGCTGGACGGCGACGGCCTGGGCGTCTGCGTCGAATTGCCGACAACCGCCGAGCCGATTCTCTGAACCCCGCGTAAACCGTGGCAGTCCACCCTGTACGGCCCGCTCGTTCGGTCCGCGACAACGGTCAAGTTGACAGGAGTACTGCCATGAAACGTGCCGCCCTGCTCATTACCGCCGCCCTGCTGGCGTCGCCGGCTTTTGCCGCCGACCTGTGCAGCGACAATCTGCAGAAAGTCGACGACGCGGTGAAAACCGTCACCAACAACACCCAGGCCCAGGAACAGGCCATGCGCCTGCAGGAAAAGGCCGCCCAGGCCCAGGCCGCGGGTGACACCAAGGCCTGCATCGCGCAGACCGAAAAAGCCCTGCAGCTACTGAAGAAGAACGCCGGCGACGGCGGAGCCAACGGGTGATCCCGCACGCGGCGGCCGGCTTCCGGTCGGTCGCCGCTCATAAGGCCCACTAAGCCTGCGCCATTCGCGACGCCGTACTTGATTCCCCGCCCACCTCACCCGCCTAAGATGGTGCGATTCCCGACCACAAGAACCACAACCGGAATCGTCATGCCCGTCACCCGCCTGCTCATCGCCAACCGTGGCGAAATCGCCATCCGCATCGCCCGCGCCGCCGCCGAGCTGGGAATCCAGACGCTGGCGATCTTCGCCGAGGACGACGCCGCCTCGCTGCACACACGCCAGGCCGACCAGGCCGCGGCCCTGAATGGGCGTGGCGCCAGCGCCTACCTCGACAAGCAGCAGATCATCGACATCGCCCTGGCCCAGGGCTGCGACGCGGTGCATCCGGGCTATGGCTTCCTTTCCGAGAACGCCGCCTTTGCCCGCCGCTGCGAAGCCGCCGGGCTGACCTTCGTCGGCCCCTCGGCGGAAGTGCTCGACGTCTTCGGCGACAAGGCCCGCGCCCGCGACCTCGCCCGCGAACATGGCGTGGCGCTGGCCGCCGGCAGCAACAGCGCCACCTCATTGGAAGATGCCGAACGCTTCTTCCGCGAATTGCCCACCGGCGCCGGCATGATGATCAAGGCCCTCGCTGGCGGCGGTGGGCGCGGCATGCGCGCGGTGCGCAGCGTCGAGGAGATCGCCGACGCCTACGCCCGCTGCCAGGCAGAGGCCCGCGCGGCCTTCGGCGATGACCGGCTCTACGTCGAACGTCTGATCCAGCGCGCCCGCCACATCGAGGTGCAGGTGATCGGCGACGGCCGCGTCGTCAGCCACCTCGGGGAGCGCGACTGCACCCTGCAGCGGCGCAACCAGAAGCTGCTGGAGATCGCCCCCAGCCCCAACCTGCACCCCCGCCTGCGTGGCGCCATCCTCGCCGCTGCCGTGCGCCTCGCCGAAGCGGTGAACTATCGCGGCCTGGGCACCTTCGAATTCCTGCTGGACGAAGACAGCGGCGACTTCGTGTTCATGGAAGCCAACCCGCGCCTGCAGGTCGAACACACCATCACCGAAGCGGTGACCGGCATCGACCTGGTCCAGGCGCAACTGCGTATCGCCGCGGGCGCCAGCCTCGCCGAGCTGAACCTGACCCAGGCAGAGATTCCCGCGCCGCGCGGCCACGCCCTGCAACTGCGGATCAACCTGGAAACCCTCGCCAGCGACGGCACGCCCCATCTCGCTTGCGGCACCTTGAGCGCCTACGAGCCGCCCAGCGGCCCCGGCCTGCGCGTGGATGGCTACGGCTACGCCGGCTACCGCAACAGCGCCGGCTACGACTCGCTGCTGGCCAAGCTGATCGTCCACGGCAACGGCGGTTATCCACAGCTAGTGCAGCGCGCCTATCGCGCGCTCTGCGAGTTCCGCCTGGAAGGCGTGGCGAGCAACATCCCGCTGCTGCTCAATCTGCTGCGCCAGGGCGCGGTGGCCGACAACCAGGTCACCACCCGCTACATCGAAGAACACCTGCCCACCCTGCTCGGTGCACAGGATCACGCGCACCCACATCGCTTCTTCAGCCATGCCGGCGCAACCACACAAGCCCAGCGCAGCAGCGAAGCGCCGGCCGGCTGCATTCCGCTCGCCACACCCAGTGCGGGTGTGCTGGTCAGCCTGAACGTGGCGACTGGCGACGCCGTTGCCCAGGGCCAGACCATCGCCGTGGTCGAGGCGATGAAGATGGAGTTCGAGGTGAAGGCCAGTGCCAGCGGCATCGTCCATAGCCTCGCCGCCACGCCCGGCGACAGCCTCGGCGAAGGCGACGCGCTGCTGTTCGTCGAGCCGGCGGACATCCAGGCGCAGAACAATGAAAACAGCGCCGCCATCGATCTCGACGCCATCCGCGCCGACCTCGCCGAAGTGCTCGAACGCCACGCCATCGGCCTCGACGAGCGCCGCCCGGACGCCGTCGCCAAGCGCCACCGGATCGGCAAGCGCACCACCCGCGAAAACCTCGCCGACCTGCTCGATGACGGCAGTTTCATCGAGTACGGCGCCCTGGCCATCGCCGCCCAGCGCCGTCGCCGCAGCGTCGAGGAACTGATCGCCAGCAGCCCGGCCGACGGTCTGGTCAGCGGGCTGGGCAGCATCAACGCCGCGCAGTTCGGCGACGAGAAGGCCCGCTGCCTGGTGCTGGCCTACGACTACACGGTGTTCGCCGGCACCCAGGGCGTGATGAACCACAAGAAGACCGACCGCATGCTGCACCTTGCCGAGCAGTGGCGCATCCCGCTGGTGCTCTACGCGGAAGGTGGCGGCGGGCGGCCGGGCGACACCGATTTCGTCGGCGTGGCCGGGCTGGACAACATGAGCTTCGTCGGCCTCGCGCGGCTCTCCGGGCTGGTGCCGCTGGTGGGCGTGGTCTCCGGTCGCTGCTTCGCCGGCAACGCTGCGCTGCTGGGCTGCTGCGACGTGATCATCGCCACCCGCGATACCAGCCTGGGGATGGCCGGCCCGGCGATGATCGAGGGCGGCGGCCTGGGCAAGTTCGCCCCCGAGGAAGTTGGCCCCAGCGACGTGCAGAGCGCCAATGGCGTGATCGACGTACTGGTGGAAGACGAGGTCGAAGCCACCCGCATCGCCCGCCAGTACCTCGCCTACTTCCAGGGCGACAGCGCCGACTGGCAATGCGCCGACCAGCGCCTGCTGCGCCACGCGGTGCCGGAGAATCGCCTGCGCGTCTACGACATCCGCCAGGTCATCGAGCAACTGGCCGACAGCGGCTCGGTGCTGGAACTGCGCCGGCACTTCGCCGCCGGGATGGCCACCGCGCTGGTGCGCATCGAAGGCAAACCCTTCGGCCTGATCGCCAACAACCCCATGCACCTGGGCGGCGCCATCGATGCCGAGGCCGGCGACAAGGCCGCACGCTTCATGCAGCTGTGCGACGCCTTTGACCTGCCGATCATTTCGCTGTGCGACACCCCCGGCTTCATGGTCGGTCCGGAAGCAGAGAAGACCGGCACCGTGCGCCACGTCTCACGCATGTTCGTCACTGCCGCCAGCCTCAGCGTGCCGTTCTTCACCGTGGTCCTGCGCAAGGGCTACGGCCTGGGCGCGCAGGCCATGGCCGCCGGCAGCTTCCACGCTGCGCTGTTCACGGTCGCATGGCCCAGTGGCGAGTTCGGTGCCATGGGGCTGGAAGGGGCGATCCGCCTCGGTTACGCCAAGGAGCTGGCTGCCATCGAGGACGCGCAGGAACGGCAGAAGCTGTTCGACAAGCTGGTCGCCGCCGCCTACCGCAACGGCAAGGGGCTGAACATGGCGAGCTACCTGGAGATCGACGACGTCATCGACCCGGCCGACACCCGCCGCTGGCTGCTGCGCGGCCTGGCATCGACGCCAAAGCCCGCACCGCGCCAGGGGAAAAAGCGTCCACTGATCGATACCTGGTAACCCATGGGTTGAGCTGCTCGCCCGATCCGTTAGAATGCGCGGCGTCATTGGGGAGTAGCCGACCGTTCGACGAACGGGGGCGACGTCAACACACTTGGCCCACAGGCCATGGCGTCGTCAGCAGCTTTGCCTGGCAAGACCTTTGACCACGTGATCTCCGCAACGGCCGGGGAGATGCGTGGTCATGGGTACTTACACCGGCCGGGAGCTTCACCGTGATGCACCACCCCACCCTTCGCTCCATCCCTCTGGAGCTGCGCGCATGCTGACCTTCATCCTCGAACTGCTCGGCATGCTGCTGGTGATCCTGATCGCCGCCGAACTCTTCACCAACGCGCTGGAACATTTCGGCGAGCGCCTGGGTATCTCCGAAGGCGTTACCGGTTCGCTGTTCGCCGCCATCGGCACCGCCCTGCCGGAAACCCTGATTCCTCTGCTGGCCCTGTTCGCCGGTACCAGCAACGTCAACCTCAATGAGGAAGTCGGCGTCGGCGCGATCCTCGGCGCACCGCTGATGCTTTCCACCTTGTCCACCTGCCTGATGGCGCTCGCCGCCTGGCGCGCTCGCGGCCTGTTCGGGCGCATCCGTCCCGAGCGCACGGGCATGCAGCGCGACCTGAACTTCTTCCTGGTCGCCTTCAGCTTCGCCACCATCGCCATGTTCGTCCCGGCTGAACTGCACTCCGTACGCGTCGCCCTCAGCGTACTGCTGGTGCTCACCTATATCGGCTACATCACGCTGACTATCCGCGCCTCGCAAAGCCTGGTGGAAGACGGCCACGGCACCGAAGCCGACCACCACATGTACCTGTCGCGCATCGGCCTGCCGACCAACCTCGTCACCATCCTGCTGCAGCTGCTGCTGGGCCTGGCGCTGCTGGTGCTGGGCGCCAAGGGCTTCATCCATGGCGTGGAAGGCCTGTCGCACATCCTGGGGATTTCCGCGCTGCTGCTGTCGCTGCTGATCATCCCCATCGCCACCGAACTGCCGGAGAAGATCAACAGCATCCTCTGGGTACGCCGCGGCAAGGACACCCTGGCCTTCGGCAACATCAGCGGCGCCATGGTCTTCCAGGGCACCCTGCTACCCGCCATCGGCATCCTGCTCACGCCCTGGCAGCCGCGTATCGAAGTGCTCACCGGCGTGCTGGTCACTCTCGGCGCTGCACTCTGGCTGCGGATCAACGCCCAGCGCGGCGGCGGCCTGCCGATCTGGGTACTGATGCTCAACGGCGTGCTGTACGCCGCCTATCTGGGTATCACCCTGTCGCGCTGACGCAGACGGCTCATTGCCTACACTGACAGTCCGGGCTGCCGTTTCGGCGGCAGCCGCACGACTAGCGATACGCCGAAGGAGTGAGCATGAAAATCCTGGTAGTCCTGACCTCCCACGACCAGCTCGGCAGCACCGGCAAGAAAACCGGCTTCTGGCTCGAGGAGTTCGCCGCGCCCTACTACGTGTTCAAGGATGCCGGCGCCAGCCTGACCCTGGCCTCGCCCAAGGGCGGCCAGCCGCCGCTCGACCCCAAGAGCGACGAGGAAGGCGCACAGACCCCGGCCACCCTGCGCTTCCGCCAGGACGGCGACGCCCAGGCCGCGCTGGCCAGCACCGTGAAGCTCAGCGAAGTGAAGGCCGATGACTACGACGCCGTGTTCTACCCCGGCGGCCACGGCCCGCTCTGGGACCTGGCCGAGGACCGCACCTCGGTGGCGCTGATCGAAGCCTTCCACTCCAGCGGCAAGACCGTCTCCGCCGTGTGCCACGCCCCGGCCGTGTTCCGTCACCCGCGCGGGCTCGACGGCCGGCCGCTGGTACAGGGCCGGCACGTCACCGGCTTCTCCAACAGCGAGGAGGACGCTGTCGGCCTCACCGACGTGGTGCCCTTCCTCGTCCAGGACATGCTCAAGGCCAACGGCGCCCGCTACAGCAAGGGCCCGGACTGGCAGAGCCACGTCGAGGTGGACCGCGGCCTGATCACCGGGCAGAACCCCGCGTCCTCCGAGGCCGTGGCCGAAGCCGTGCTGAAATTCCTGAGCTGACAACGGCTTGCGCCGCCCCGGGTGGCTATCGGGGCGGCTTTCCCGTAGAATGGATCTCGACCTTGACAGGTTTTGGGGCCGATTAGGATTCGACGCCGGTAACAAAACTCTAGGGGCATGCCGAGTAGGTGACAGTTCTCGTAAATCAGCTGCCACAACTTTATAGTTGCCAACGACGACAACTACGCCCTAGCAGCCTAAGTGCCGCTAGCAGACCCTAGGGGATGCCTGTAAACCCGAAGATTAGGTCTGTCATATAGAACAGGATCGCCGCCAAGTTCGCTGTAGACGTAACGGCTAAAACTCATACAGCTCGCTCCAAGCGCCCTGCCACTCGGGCCGCAAGGAGTTAACCTAATAGAGATGGCTAAGCATGTAGAACCGACAGCGGAGAACTGGCGGACGGGGGTTCAAATCCCCCCGGCTCCACCAAATCCAAAGATAAAGGCGCTGAGCCTCAAGCCCAGCGCCTTTTTTCTTGCCCGCGATTTGCCTAGAGCGTCAGGAACCCCAGCCGTGGCATCAGCGGTTCGGCCTGCTCTTCCACTACCCTTTCCACGCACGGTTTGCGCAGGCGCAGGCGTTCGGCGTTGCACAGCAGTGGGCCGTCCTCGTCGGCGGCGCCGAAGGGATCGTCGATCAGCACGCCCTTGATCAGTCCCTGCCGGAACAGTTCGCGGATGGCGAAAAGGTTGGCTTCGCGGGGGCCGGCAAGATCGGCGATGGATTTGAAGTCGGTTTCCGTGAGCTGGCTGAGCACGGCGCTCAGCTGGGCCTGGGAGGGTTTGCGACTCATGGGGTACTCCGGGATGAAGCGGGGGCAAGCATGACTATCGGGGACAAATGTTAACGCTGTATTAGCAGGCGAGCAGGCCGACCTTGGTCGGCCTGTCGGAGGAATCTTCCGACTCAGTCTCGGGAGATGCCCATTTCCAATAGCGCGAGGCGCTCTTCAAGAGCCGCAATACGGCCTTCCAGTTCGACCAGACGGCCTTCGTCATGACCACCACCATCGCTGCGCTCGCTGGAGGCACGGCTACCGCTGGCGGCAATGGCAGCCTCGCGGTCTTCCTCGGTGCCCAGCAGGTGCATGTAGCGATCCTCACGCTGGCCGCTCAGGCGCTCCAACTGAAGGGCCATGCCACGGCCAGCGAGGCGCTCGAGCTGGTGACGGACTTCCTCGGTGTCGTCGAAGTCGTGCATGCGCTGGCTGCGGGTGAGCAGTTCGTTGAGGGTCTGCGGGCCGCGCAGGAACAGCAGGCCGAGCAGGATGACCTGTGGTTTGACCAGTTCCAGCGCCTTGTCCAGCCGCTGCTCCCAGCGGTCGGCACGGCTGCCCATCACCAGGCGGGTCATTTCACGCCCTTCCAGATGACGCAGGGACTGGCCAACTTGACCGGGCGTGAGGTTCATCACCGGGTCGCGACTGGTCTTCTGGTTGCACGCGGTGACCAGTGCGTTGAGGGTCAGCGGGTAGGCTTCGGGGGTGGTGAGCTGCTTTTCGATCAGGCACCCGAGAACGCGGGCATCCGTTGCACTCAGGGGTTCGAAGTCGGAGAGGGTGTCGAGCGACTGGCTCATGGCGGTATCCGTCGATGAGGGAACCGCCCTAGCCTAGCCGTTTACGCAGCGTTTGGCAGCCTCAGGCGGCACCGGCAAGACGGCGGTTCAACGGTCGTTCAATGACCGCCCAGTGCGAGAAGGACGCCGCCAGCTCCTGCTCGCGCCCCTGCGCATCGCGCCCCAGTGTGCGTCGGGCAAGGTCGCCGGTGAACCAGTTGGCGGTGTTGGCTGCGACAACTCGCCCTTCGCCATTCACCACCAGGGCCTCATGGCCCATCTGCATCAGGCTGCCCAGCAGCACGCCCTCGAACTCGTGCAACGCGATGTCGGCGGCGGCGACACCGATAAAGCGGCCGTCCACCTGGATCGGCACGGAGAAGGCGAGGATGTACAGGTCGGTGCCGTAGAGGTCGACGAAGGGCCCGACCACCGAGGGCTGGCCGCTGGCGCGCGGGCGGGAGAACCACGGCATGTTGAGGTAGTTGTAGAAGCTCTCGCTGCGCCGGTTGAAGTTCAGGCTCATGGGCACGACCTTGTCGCCACGGCCGTGGTACCACCACTCCAGGTACATTTCCTGGTCCGCCAGCTCGCCCGGCTCGATCACCACGCCGGTGCCGTGCAGGCGCGTGCCGTCATCGGTGAGGTCGTGCTGGATACGCGGGCGCAGGGCGCCAAGGTCCTTCGAGGACGGGCGTTTGCCCTCCTCCGCCAGCGTGCGCCAGATCGCCACGACCTCGCCGGCCAGCTCGTCGAGGCGCTGGAAAACGTTACGGATGGAAGCGTCGATGCGCTGGGCGCAGCGCTGGAGTTCATCCGTGGGTTGTTCGCTGGACATGACCGGGGCCTCGCTGTTCTTGTCGTTGTTCTTGCTCAAGGGCGGGCCAGAGAGGCTCGCAAAGTCGGATCAGAAAGTCAGTCAATGCGCTCGCTCGACCGCGCCGTGAAAGCAGCAAGCGCTGTGCCAGTCAGCCGTCTTCGGCCAGCAGGCTCAGGCGCAGGTTGATCAGCCGCTTGATGCCACGGGTGACGTGGGCCTCGGCCAGCGCGCCGGCCAGGTTCGAATCACCGGCGCTGATCGCTTCGAGGATCGCGCGGTGCTCCTGCTCGATGGCTGCGGCGCCCGGGAAGCCTTCCACCGGCAGCCACAGCCATTCGCCGATTTCCGCCTGCAGGCGCGTCTCCGCGTGGGTCAGGCGCACGGACTGGGCGGCGACGGCGATTTCGATATGGAAGCGCGCATCGGCACGGCGCTGTTCCTGCCGGGTGGTGGCGCCCGCCAAAGCATCGAGGTATTGGGCGATGCGCGCCTGCTCATCGGAGGTGGAGCGCTGCGCGGCGAGGCGCGCGGCAGCGCCGGCGATGGCGACATGCTCGTCGCCCAGATCGCGCAGCTCCAGCGCACTCATCTGGCGCAGCTGCCCCAGCAGGGCGTCCTCGGACGTGTGCTGCGGCGAGCAGACGAAACTGCCGCCGTTACGCCCGCGCCGGGTCTCGATCACGCCGCGTTCGCGCAGCTCCGCCAGGGCATCGCGCAGGGTCACGGTGGCGACGCCGAATTGCATCGCCAGCTCGCTTTCGCTGGGCAGTTGCTCGCCTTCGGCGTAGAGGCCGAGGTCGACCATTTCCACCAGTCGGCGCGCGACTTCCTCGGTGCGCCCTTCCTGGCGCAGACGCATGAAACTGGCGGGGCGGACTTTCCTGAATTCGTTCATAGGCAGCAGTGCGAGGCGCGCGGAGGCGTCCTGCGCGAAATATTCCTGTTCTGGCGATCTGTTCTGGCGTCGAGGGCGAAGTCTACCGGCAAGACCGGCTGCGGCTTCGCGCAAAACTATGTCTCCATATTTTTAAATCGCTTTCCGGACTTTCAGCAAGGCCTTTTGCCACGAAAACCCCTTTAAGACGCTCATTTTTCGACCTGTATTGGCAACGGGAAAAACATAAGATATGGTTTCAAATGTATTTGCCAGCGACGGTCCGCAGGCCGTCTCCGCCAACAACAGGAAGAACGAGGAGCGATACGCATGAGCCAGCCAACCCGCGCCGAATGGGAAGCCCGCGCCAAGGCCCTGAAGATCGAGGGCCGCGCCTTCATCCAGGGCGAGTACCTTGCCGCCGCCTCCGGCGAAACCTTCGACTGCATCAGCCCGGTGGACGGCCGCCTGCTGGCCAAGGTCGCCAGCTGCGGCGACGCCGACGCCGAGCGCGCCGTGCAGAGCGCCCGCAGCACCTTCGATTCCGGCGTCTGGTCGCGTGAAGCGCCGGCCACCCGCAAGGTCGTGATGATCCGCTTTGCCGCCCTGCTGGAAGAGCACGCCGAGGAGCTGGCGCTGCTGGAAACCCTGGACATGGGCAAACCCATCGGCGATTCGCTGAACGTCGATCTGCCGGGCGCCGCCGACTCCCTGCGCTGGAGTGGCGAGGCCATCGACAAGGTCTACGACGAAGTGGCCGCCACCTCCCATGACCAGCTAGGCCTGGTCACCCGCGAGCCGGTGGGCGTGGTCGCCGCCATCGTGCCGTGGAACTTCCCGCTGATGATGGCCGCCTGGAAACTCGGCCCGGCACTGGCCACCGGCAACTCGGTGATCCTCAAGCCGTCCGAGCGCTCGCCGCTGACCGCCATCCGCATCGCCCAGCTGGCCATCGAAGCGGGCATTCCCGCCGGCGTGCTGAACGTGCTGCCGGGCTACGGCCACACCGTCGGCAAGGCCCTGGCGCTGCATATGGACGTGGATACCGCGGTGTTCACCGGCTCCACCAAGATCGCCAAGCAACTGATGGTCTACGCCGGCGAATCGAACATGAAGCGCGTCTGGCTGGAAGCCGGCGGCAAGAGCCCGAACATCGTCTTCGAGGATGCGCCTGACCTGCAGGCCGCCGCTGAATCCGCTGCCGCCGCCATCGCCTTCAACCAGGGCGAAGTGTGCACCGCCGGCTCGCGCCTGCTGGTGCAGAAGTCGATCAAGGCGAAATTCCTGCCGCTGGTGGTCGAGGCCCTCAAGGGCTGGAAGGCCGGCCACCCGCTGGACCCGGAAACCAACGTCGGCGCACTGGTCGATGGCCGCCAGCTGGAGCAGGTGCTGGGCTACATCCAGGCCGGCCAGGACGAAGGCGCGAAGATCCTCACCGGCGGCAAGCGCGTGCTGGAGGAAACCGGCGGCACCTACGTCGAGCCGACCCTGTTCGACGGCGTGAGCAACGCGATGAAGATCGCCCGCGAGGAAATCTTCGGACCGGTGCTCTCGGTCATCGAGTTCGAGGACGCCGACGAAGCGATCCGCATCGCCAACGACACCCAGTACGGGCTGGCGGCGGCAGTCTGGACCCGCGACATCTCCAAGGCCCACCTCACCGCCCGCGCCCTGCGCGCCGGCAGCGTGTGGGTGAACATGTACGACGGCGGCGACATGACCGCGCCCTTCGGCGGCTTCAAGCAGTCGGGCAACGGTCGCGACAAGTCGCTGCACGCCTTCGACAAGTACACCGAGCTGAAGGCGACCTGGATCAAGCTGTAATCCGGCGAGAACCAGCGACAAGAGAGGTTTGGAGCAAGACGGCGCGCGGCTGAACCCGCGCGCCGAACAATAACAACAACGCTTTCCGTTGCACCCGATTGGCTGCCGACGCGAAAACCTCAGACAGGACACCCACGATGAACAGCTCGATCCAGCCAGGCGCCGCCCTGGACCGCGACGCGGAGCAACTCCGCGCGCTGGGCTACACCTCCAATTTTGAACGCAGCATGACCCTCTGGCAGAACTTCGCCCTGGGCTTCACCTACCTCTCGCCGGTGGTCGGCGTGTACACCCTGTTCGGCCTGTGCCTGGCCGCCGGGGGCCCGCCGATGTTCTGGTCCTACCTGCTGGTGGGCATCGGGCAGATGCTGGTGTGCCTGATCTTCTGCGAGGTCGTCTCGCAGTTCCCCATCTCCGGCGGCGTCTACCCCTGGGCCCGACGCCTGGTGGGCAAGCGCTGGGCCTGGATGGTCGGCTGGATCTACTCGGTGTCGCTGTGCGTGACCATCGCTGCCGTGGCCCTGGGGGCCGGCCCGTACATCGCCACATTGCTCGGCTTCGAATCCACCCCGGTGACCAACACCCTCGTCGCCCTGGCACTGACGGTGATCGCCACCCTGCTCAACCTGTCCGGCACCAAGCTGCTGGCCCGCGTGGCGATGTTCGGCTTCATCTGCGAGCTGCTGGGCGCGCTGGTGATCGGCACCTACCTGCTGATCTTCGAACGCCACCAGCCCTTCTCGGTGCTGTTCAACACCTTCGACATCCGCATCGACGGCAGCTACTGGCCCGCCTTCCTCACCGCCTCGCTGGCCGGCATGTTCCTCTACTACGGCTTCGAGGCCTGCGGTGACGTCGCCGAGGAAACCCCGAACCCCAGCCGGCGGATTCCCAAGGCCATGCGCATGACCATCTGGATTGGCGGCGGCGCTGCCATCTTCGCTGCCCTGGCGCTGATCCTCGCGGTACCGGACATGGCTGCAGTGATCTCCGGCGCGGATAAAGACCCGATGACCACCATCCTCGACAACGCCTTCGGTGTAACCGGTGCGCGCCTGGTGATGGCGGTGATCATCGTCTCGTTCGTCTCCTGCGTGCTCAGCCTGCAGGCCGCCGCCAGCCGCCTGCTGTACTCCTACGCCCGCGACGAGATGGTGATGGGCAGCGGCCTGCTCAAGCGCCTGTCGCCCAACACCCACGTGCCGGTGGCTGCGCTGATCGCCTGCGGCGTAATCCCGTCCGTGATCGTCTGCGCCGGCTTCTACCTGCAGAACGCCATCGCCATGGTGGTGAGCTTCGCTGCCATCGGTATCTACCTGTCGTTCCAGATGATCGTCGGCGGCGCCCTGTTCGCCCGCCTGCGCGGCTGGAAGCCGAGCGGTGCCTTCACCCTGGGCAACTGGGGGTGGATCGTGAACGTCCTGGCGCTGACCTACGGCGTGCTGGCGATCATCAACATGTCCTGGCCGCGCACGCCGGATGCGCCCTGGTACCTGAACTACGGGATCATCCTGGTGGGCGGCATCGTGATCCTGCTGGGCCTGGCCTACATGACCCTGTTCCGCCCGTACGACAAGGGCACCGCTCCCCACGGGGATGCGTGGAAGCTGCATCAGCAGTAAGCGTTCGAAGCGAAACGAAAACGCCCGGTAGGATGCCGGGCGTTTTTTATGGCGTGCAGTGTTCGAGCAATCGCCGCACGGACTCCTGCAGTGGTTCCCAGCTGGTATCGACCACGACCTCCGGCTGGAGCGGCACCTCATAGGGTGAATCGAGGCCGGTGAACTCACGAATGAGCCCCCGTCTTGCCTTGCCGTAAAGGCCCTTGGGATCTCGCTGCTCACAGAAGGCGAGCGGCGTGGCGACATGGACTTCGATGAATTGCCCTGGGCCGAACTGCGCCCGCAGGAGCTCCCGGTCGCGCTGGTAGGGCGAAATGAAGGCACAGAGAACGATCAGCCCGGCATCCACCATGAGCTTTGCCGCTTCTCCGGCTCGACGGACATTCTCCGCCCGGTCTGCTTCGCTCATGCCGAGGTCCCGGCAAAGGCCGTGACGCACATTGTCGCCATCGAGCAGACAGGTTTTCACTCCCGCGTCGTGCAGGGCAAAGTCGAGTGCATTGGCGAGCGTCGACTTTCCCGCCCCCGAGAGACCGGTAAACCAGATGCACGCACCGCGTTGCTGCATCAAGTCCGCACGCATCTGCGGTGTCACCTTCTGCTCGTGCCAAAGGACCTCGCGGCTCGGGGCCATCGACATGTCTACCTACTCATTCCGGAAAAAATGAAGAGACTGACGAACTCGGCAGAAGGTTCCAATGCGCCGATTCCCAAACCGCTGAACGGTATTTCCGACTTGCGAACAGGAGCACAAGTCCAACGAAGAAACCGCCCACAGCAGCTGACGTGGTGGGGCGCGCCTGACGGAGCGAACCGTTTGTCGGTCAGGCAAGCTCCTCGGACTGCGCCCAAAGGCGCTCTCCCGCGCCGGGCGTTTCCATCCACTGCTTCAGCGAACGCGTCGGCAGGTCGAAGTACTCCCGCGTGCGTGAGTAGCCGTGCCCGCCCATACGCCCGATGGCGTCGAGACCGAGTTGGTCGATGTAGAGCGTGGCCGGGTCGATCAGGTCGTCGCGCACGTGGGCCATCAGCACTTCTCCGAGGATGATCTCCCGCGACTGGCCGATGGACAGCGCCATCATCCGCCGACACTCCAGAGCCACCGGCGCCTCGCCGATGCGCGGGCAGCCAACGCGGGTGCCGGGGATGGCGGTGAGGCCGGCGGCGACCAACTCGTCGAAGCCCGGCTCGAAGGGCACGGCGCAGACGTTCATGGCTTCCACCAGCGCGTCGGAGACTATGTTGACGGTGAATTCCTGGTTCTGCCGGATGTTCAGCGTGGTGTCCTTGGGGCTCAGGTCGCTGTAGTTCTCCACGCCCAGGGCGAGGATCGGCGGGTCGGCCGAGAGGGCGTTGAAGAAGCTGAAGGGCGCGGCATTGGCGCGACCCTCAGCGTCGATGGTGGTGACCAGGGCGATGGGCCGGGGCACCACGCTGCCAATAAGGATCTTGTATTTCTCGCGGGCGGAGAGCCGCTGGAAGTCGAAGCTGAGCATGGGGTGATCCTTCACGGGGCCGTTGGTGCATGCGCGTCGAGCAGCGGCGCGTCGGCGCTGTACGAGTCGGCAAAGGGAATCGCGGAACGGAACAGCGTGCGCCACGGCGGGTTGCCGAAGGCTCGCTCGGCGTGGTGCTGCATCTGTTTCTGGAACAGTGCGTCGGCGCGGTGTTGCAGGTCGGCGTAATCGACGCCGATCACCTGGCCGCCCTGCATCACGCTGCGCCCGTCGATGAAGCTGGCAATGCAGTCGTCGCCGCGGCCAGCGGTGAACAGGTTTTTCAACGGGTCGAAGAACGGCCCCTGATGGAAGTCGCCGAGGCGGAACACCGTGATGTCCGCGCGGGCGCCGACGGCGAGGCGGCCAAGATCGTCGCGGCCCAGCGCCTGGGCGCCGCCGAGGGTGGCGGCGTTGTAGAGATCGAGCATGCGCGTATGCTCGGCATCGCCTTCCTTCACCCGCGCGATATTCAGGCCCTGGCGCAGGTTGTCGAGCATGTCCGCCGGGAAGGTGTCGGTACCCATGGCGAGATTGATGCCGCGTGCGCGGTAGGCACCGAACGAGTCCAGCGCATCGCCTTCGCGGGCGAACACCACCGGGCAATGCACCAGGCTAGCGCCGGTATCCGCGAGGCGCTGCAACTCGTGCTCGCCGCTGTGCAGGATGCCGTGGGGCAGCACGCTGCGCGGGTTGAGCAGGCCGTAGCTGTCGAGCCACTGCAGAGAGGAGGTGTCGCACAGGCGGCGCACCAGCTCCACCTCGTAGCGCGACTGGCAACAGTGCAGGCGCAGCGGCGCGTTCAGTTCGCGCTGCACGGCGGCGGTACGCTCAAGCAACGCCGGCGTGCAGGTTTCGATGCGATCCGGCAGCAGCGCGCCGCGCACCAGGCCGTCGTGGGCGCCGTCGAAATCGCGGAAGAAGCGCTCGGCTTCCTTCAGTCCGGCAAGACCGGCTGCTTCGTCCCAGTGCTGTGCGGAGCTGCCGTCGGCGCGGGCGTAGGTCATGCCACTCATGTAGCAAGGGCCAAGGTAGGTGCGCAGGCCAAGCTTGCCGGATAGCGCGGCGACCCCGGCAAATTCGTCGTAGTGCTCGGCCCAGCGCCGGTAGTACATCGAGGTGATCGGCATGGCGGTGGTGATGCCGTTGCGGATCAGCTGGGTGAAGGCATAGCGGTACTTGAACAGTTCCTCGTCCGGACTGTAGCACTCGCTCGGCCCGGCACGCAGGTAGTCTTCGGACCACACGCGCCCCATGTTCCACTCGGCGCCGTTGTCCAGGGTGAGCACCGTGGAGTCGAGATCGCCGAGTGCGTCGAGGTCGATGAAGCCGGGGCCGATCAGCGCGTGACCGTAGTCGATCCACTGGCTGACTTCACCGAGGAAACCACGGCCGACGAAGACAATTTTCCCGCCCTCGAACACCACTTCGCCGTGGCGCCAGAGCACGTGCTGCTTGCCGTCGAAGCCAACCACGAAGCTGGCTTTCAGGCCGATGCGGGGCGTGCTCACAGGCGCGACTCCACCAGGCGACCCTGCTCGGCGATCAGCTTGCCGGCCTTGAACACCTGGCGCTGCGCTGGGCGCGCAACCACGGCTTCACCGAGGGTTTCGACTGGCAGCAGGAGGAAGTCCGCCGGCGCGCCCACGTCAATACGCGCCGGCTCGCGACCCAGTGCGCGAGCACCGTTGTCGGTAGCGGCGACGAAGGCGGCGGCAAGGTCGTCGTCCTTGCACAGGTCGAAGCGGAAGGCGAGGAACATGGCGCGTTCGAGCATGTCGCCGTTGCCCATCGGCGACCAGGCATCGCGGATGCCGTCGCTGCCCAGGCACAGGTTCACGCCGGCGTCGCGCAGGGCGAGGAACGGCGGCACCGGGGTGTCGGCCGGTGCGGAACTCATCAGGGAAATGCCCAGTTCGGAGAGTCGCTCGGCCAGCGGCTCGACCTGCTCCCAGGGCGTCATGCCCAGGCAGTAGGCGTGACTGATCATCACCTTGCCCTGCAGGCCGTGGCGCTCGGTGTAGTCGGCGATGCGGGCGATCTGCCAGAGGCCCAGCTCGCCCTTGTCGTGCAGGTGAATATCCACGCCACGGCCGAACTCAACCGCCAAGCCGAAGACGATATCGAGCTGGGCAATGGGGTCGTCATCGATGCCGCAGGGGTCGAGCCCACCGACGTTCTCCACGCCCAGCGCCAGCGCCTCGCGCATCAGTTCGGCGGTGCCGGGGCGACTGACCAGACCAGTCTGCGGAAAGACTACGAACTCCATGTCGATCAGGTCCGCATAGCGCTCGCGCAGCGCCTGCATCGCGACCACGTGGCGCAGGCCCAGCTCGGGGTCGATATCCACGTGGCAACGGAAGGTCAGCGAGCCACGGGCGATGCACTGCTCCAACAGCGCGCTGGCGCGGGAGGCGATGGGGGCTTCGATCTCACGCAGTACGCGGCGCTCGTTGGCGATGTAGTCCTTGAGCGTGGGGCCGGCGCTGTTGGGGCGCCAGGGTTGGCCCCAGAGGGTCTTGTCCAGGTGGCAGTGGCTTTCCACCAGCGGCGGCAGTAGGAGCTGGCCGGCGCCGTCGATGTCGCCTGCCTGCGGCGCTGCATTACTGGCCGGGCGGCGCTCGGCGATGCGGCCGTCACGGATGAGGAAGTCTTCCGCTGCGTTACCCAGCGGACGAATGTTGCGCAGCCAGTAGCTGTCGGTCATGGGGACCTCGAATCCAGAGAAGAACGTAGGGCGAATAACTGCTTGCAGTTATCCGCCGATGAGCATGATGACGGTGAGTCGGTGCCAACGCCCTCCCCTCACCCCAGCCCTCTCCCGGAGGGAGAGGGGGCAGTGCGTGCCGGCTGATGCCAAGGTTTCATCCTGCACCGCCCGGTCCCCTCTCCTGCTTGAGGAGCGGGGCGCGTAGCCAGGGTTAGGGTGAGGGCGCTCTTGAGAAGACGGCTCATCAGCCCTTGAGCTTGGACCAGATGCGGTCCTGCAGCTCGCGGGACTTGTTGCTGCATTCCTTTTCCAGACGCAGGCGCGAGGCGTACTCCTCGGGCATGTTGATGGCGTCCATGACCTTCCACTTGGCGTCCAGCAGATGGTCGGTCTGGATGCCGTTGGAATAGGCGATGGCGTTGGTTACCGCGGCGGCGTTCTCCGGCTTCATCATCCAGTTGATGAAGACCTTGGCGTTCTCCGGGTGCGGCGCGCTCTTCGGCACGGCGAAGTTGTCCTGGAAGGAGGCCACGCCCTCGCGCGGGTAGACGTACTTGATGGTGCTCTTCTGCAGCGTGGCGCGGGCGGTGGAGCCGTTCCAGTTCTGCATCAGCACGACTTCGCCGGAGGCCATGCGGTCGACGGTGTTGTCGGAGCTGTACATCTTCAGGAAGGGCTTCTGCTTCTGCAGCAGTTCGAGGATCTTCTTGGCGTCCTGCGGGTTCTCGGTGCACTCGTCGACGTTGAGGTAATGTGCGGCGGCGTTGATCAGGCTGCTCGGGGTATCCAGCGCGGCGACCTGGCCCTGCAGTTCCGGACGCGGCTCGAAGAATTCCTTCCACGAGTCATCCAGCTTGCCGCCCGGCACCCGCGCGCTGTCGTAGGAGAAGCCGGTGGTGCCCCACAGGTAAGGCGCCGAGTACTTGCGGCCGGGGTCGAAGCCCGGGTCGCGGAAGGCCGGCTTGACGAACTCGAAGTTGGCCAGCTTCGGCGTGTCGATTTCCAGCAGCAGGTCCTGGTTGATCAGCGTCTGCATGATCGAGTGCGACGGCACGATCACGTCGTACGCCGCGCCGCCGGCCTGCAGTTTGGCCAGCAGGGTTTCGTTGCTGTCGTAGCCGTCCATGGTGACCTTGATGCCGGTCTCCTTCTCGAACTTGGCCAGCAACTCCACCGGGTAGTAGTCGGTCCAGTTGTAGAAGAACAGCTGCTTGGGCTCCTCTGCCTGGGCGACGCCCGCAGCCAGCAGGGCGAGGGACAAACCGGCAAGGCCGTGACGCAGGGCATTCAACTTCATGTGGCTCTCCGAAACGTAAGGTCAGAAAACGAAAGGTTGGCAGTCTTGATCAGGCGTCCGGTTTGCCGCGCTGGCCGAGCCAGTACGACAGCACCACGAGGACGATGGAAATCACCAGCATGAGGGTCGAGATTGCGTTGATCTCGGGGGTCACCCCGGCCTTGATGGCCGAGAAGATGTAGACCGGCAGCGTCGTCGAGCCGGGGCCGGCGACGAAGAAGGTCATGATGAAATCGTCGAGGCTGACCACGAACGCCAGCACCGCGCCGGACAGCACCGCCGGCCACAACAGCGGCAGCGTCACCCGGCGGAACACCTGGTAGGGGCTGGCGTAGAGGTCACCGGCGGCTTCCAGCAGGCTCTTGTCCAGGTCATTCAGGCGCGCACGGATCGGCAGGTAGGCGAAGGGAATGCAGAATCCGACATGGGCGACTATCACCGTCATCAGGCCCAGCTTGATGCCCAGCGACATGAACAGCAGCAGCGTGGCCACCGCGATGACGATCTCCGGCAGGATCAGTGGCAGGTTGATGCCGCCCTCCACCAGCCGGCGTCCGTAGAACGGCCGCGAGGTCGCCAGCGCCGCCGCCAGGGCGATCGCCGTGGACAGCACGGTGGCAAAGCCGGCGACCACCAGCGAGTTGAACGCCGCCGCCTGGATCGAGGGGTTGGCGACTATCTTGCCGTACCAGGCGAAGGAGAATTCGGTCCACACCGTGGCCGAGCGGTTGGCGTTGAAGCTGTAGCCGATCAGCACGAGGATCGGCAGGTACAGGTAGGCCAGGACCAACAGGCTGGTTTCGCGGGTGCCGGGCAGTTTCTTCAGGTGCTGGGCGATCATGCGTTGGCTCCTCCCAGGTGGACGGCCTTGGCGGCGCGGCGGCTATACAGGGCGAACGCGATCAGCGCGAGGAGCATGATCGCCAGCAGCAGGAACGACAGCGAACCGCCCAGCGGCCAGTTGCGCGCGGTGCCGAACTGTTGCTGGATGAGGTTGCCGATCATCAGCGTCTTGCCGCCGCCGAGGATCGCCGGGGTGATGAAGGCGCCCAGGCTCGGGACGAACACCAGCAGGGAGCCGGCGATCACGCCGGGCATGGACAGCGGCAGGATCACCCGCTGCAACGCCTTCCAGCGGTTCGCACCCAGGTCATAGGCGGCCTCGACCAGGCGCCAGTCGAGCTTCTCCAGGGTCGAGTAGATCGGCAGGATCATGAACGGCAGGAAGCTGTAGACCAGGCCGACGCAGACCGCGAAGTCGTTGTACAGCAGGGTGATGCCGCCGGCCTGGGGGAACAGCGCGTTGACCGACTGGGCGATCCAGCCGTGCTCGCGCAGGATGATCAGCCAGGCGTAGTTGCGGATCAGCAGGTTGGTCCAGAACGGGATGGTGATCAGCAGCACCATCAGGTTGCGCGAACGCTCGCTGAGGCTGGTCATCCACAGCGCCACCGGGAAGCCGAAGAGGAAGCACAGCAGCGTGGTGCCGCCGGCCTGGAACAGCGAACGCAGCAGTGCCTGGGCGTAGACCCAGTTCAGCTCCAGGTTGCCGTCGAAGTCTTCCTGGAAGAACAGCTGCACGTAGCTCTGGATCTGCCAGTCGGCGTGCCAGTCGACGCCGCCGTAGAGGTTGCGCGGCAGCAGGCTGATGTAACCCATGATCGCCAGCGGGATGGCGATCAGCCCGAGCAGCGTCAGCGCCACCGGGCTGAGCAGCAACAGGCGGCGAGTGGTGGGCGACTCGTTCATTTCAGGCCTCCATCAGCAGGCAGGCCTGGGGCGGCAGGTGCACCGCCACGGCCTCGCCGACGTCGCGGGCGCGACCGCCCTCGTTGCTCTCGCGCAGGGTGATCTGCGAGGAATCGGGCAGGCGGCAGCGATACAGCGTGGCGGTGCCGACGTACATCACCGTCTCGATCACCGCGCGCAGGTGGTGCGGCTGCGACGGGTCGACCAGCTTCGAGCGCTCCGGGCGGAAGGCCAGTTGGACACTGGCACTGCTCAGGCCCGCCGGCAGCTCGCAGGGGATTTCCGCCGCCATGGCGTTGGGATGGAAACCGCCCTGGCGCATCTGTCCGGGGAGGAAGTTGATATCGCCGATGAACTGCGCGACGAAGCGATGCGTCGGGCGTTCGTAGATTTCGTTGGGCGTGCCGATCTGCATGATGTTGCCGTGGGACATCACGGCGATGCGGTCGGACAGGGTCAGCGCTTCTTCCTGGTCGTGGGTGACGAAGATGAAGGTGATGCCCGCCTCTTCCTGCACGCGCTTGAGCTCGACCTGCATCTCCTTGCGCAGCTTCAGGTCCAGCGCGGACAGAGGTTCGTCGAGCAGCAGTACCGAAGGCTTGGGCGCCAGCGCGCGGGCCAGGGCCACGCGCTGCTGCTGGCCGCCGGAGAGCTCGGCGGGCTTGCGCCGCGCCAGGTGTTCCATCTGCACCAGTGCCAGCATCTCCTTCACCCGGCCGGGAATCTCGCCGCGCCCCAGGCCCTGCATTTCCAGGCCGAAGGCGATGTTCTCGCTCACCGACATGTGCGGGAACAAGGCGTAGCTCTGGAACACGGTGTTGATGCGGCGGCGGTAGGGCGGCAGGTCGTTGACCCGCTCGCCGCCAACGAGGATGTCGCCGGAGGTGACGTTCTCGAAGCCGGCGATGCTCCGCAGCAGCGTGGTCTTGCCGCAGCCGGACGGCCCCAGCAAGGTGAAGAACTCGTTATGGGCAATGTCGACCGAGACCTCGTTGAGGGCGGGAGCGACGTTGGGATCATCGGTGTAGCGCTTGCTGACCCGACGCACCTCGACTGACGACGAGTGATTCATTTTGGTGCATTCCTCTTGTTTTTGTATGCAATATTTGAATGCAATCTAGAAATAGCTGATGTATTTTTCTTCTGCAACTGGTTTTGCACGGACGGTTTTGCGGCATCCTTTGAAGGGTCAAGCAAGAGGCGGAGTCGCTCATGGCGGAGAATCACCCCGAGTCCACGGTGGAACGCGTCTACCAAGGGGTTTACGAGGCAATCAGCAAGCGCACCCTGCGCCCCGGCATGAAGCTGGGCGAGGCGGCGTTGGCGGAATTGTTCAAGGTCAGCCGCACTTCGGTGCGCGCGGCGCTGAAACATCTGGAAGCGGACGGGCTGGTTTCCAGTGCGCTCAACAAGGGTGCATGGGTGTCGTTACCCAGCGACGAGGAAATCCGCTCGCTGTTCGAAACGCGGCGGCTGATCGAGATCGGCATCGTCAGCGAACTCTGCCGCCGCGCGGACAGTGCGATCATCCAGGACCTGCGCGACCACGTGGCGCTGGAAGAGGCGACCCACGACCACGACCACGCGCGGTTCGTCCACCTGCTGGGCGAGTTCCACCTGAAGCTGGCGGCGGCGCTGAACAACCCGGTGCTGCTGGACTTCTTCCGCAAGCTGATCGAGCGCGCCTCGCTCTACGCCACCACCCTGGACGACGACCAGCACGAGACCTGCCGCGGCAACGAGCACCAGCGGCTGATCGAATACATCGAGTCAGGCAACCAGGCGGCGGCCATCGAACTGACCTGCATGCACCTCAATGCGATCGAGCAGGCGATTCTCAAGGCGGCGGGGAACCTGAAGGCGGATTACCATCCGCTCAAGCATTTGATCGGCGGCTGAACGTGGAATGTAGGGCGCATAACCTGGAACAGGTTATCCGCCAGCACACCCGCGGCGGATAACGCTGGCGCGTTATCCGCCCTACGCAAAGCACGCAGAGAAGAACGCCCGGCACTGGCCGGGCGTTTTTCATTCAGGCGGTCGGGCCACCCGTGATGCGATCGAAGCCACGACGAATCTCTTCTTCGGGCAGGTTGTCGCCGATGAAGACAATCACGCTCTCGCGCTGCTCGTTGCCCTTCCACGGCGTATCCCAGTCGAAGCCATACAACCGCAGCACGCCCTGGAACACCAGGCGGCGCTCCTCGCCGGCGATGTTCAGCACGCCCTTGTAGCGCAGCAGCGAGTTGCCGTGCCACTGCAGCAGGTCGTCCATGAACTCGCTGAGGCGTTCGATATCCAGCGGGTTGTCGCTGCGCAGTACCAGGGTGGTGATGCGGTCGGTGGTGTCCGCCGCCGGGCGCACCGGACGCAGCAGCGGGCGCAGGCCGAGGTCGGCGTTGAGGTTGAAGCCGCGCACGTCGAGCAGGCGCTCCAGTTCGATGGCGCCGTGCTTCACGGCATGGATCTCGGCGCGGCGGTTGATGCGCTGCAGGCGCTCGACCAGGGCCTCGTACTGGGCGGGAGAAACGAGGTCACTCTTGCTCACCAGGATGCGGTCGCCGAAGCCGACCTGAGCCTGGGCGATGGCTTCCTGCAGGTGGCGCTCGGCATTGGCGGCGTCCACCAGGGTGATGATGCCGTCGAGCAGGTAACGCTCGCGCAGGGTCTCGTCGACGAAGAAGGTCTGCGCCACCGGGGCCGGGTCGGCCAGGCCGGTGCACTCGATCACCACGCGATCGAAGTCCAGCTCGCCGTTGTCGCGGCGCTCCAGCAGGACGTAGAGCGCGCGCTCCAGGTCGCTATTGATGGTGCAGCAGACGCAGCCGTTGGACAGCGTCGTCACCTGAACCGCATCGTCGCCGAGCAATTGAGCGTCGATCGGCGTCTCGCTGAATTCGTTCTCGATCACGGCGATCTTCAGACCGTGCTCGGCCTTGAGGATGTGCTTGAGCAGGGTGGTCTTGCCGGCCCCGAGGAAGCCGGTGAGGACGGTCACCGGAATCTGCGGCGCGCTTGCGGAATCGGTCATGGAAACATCCAGGCAATCAGAAAGGAAAACGGGCAGAAATGAAACGGGCCGCGATCGCTCGCGGCCCGTCCGTTATACACCTATCCGCGCGGTCAACAGCAGCGGATCGGCCTTCCCTTGCCGCCACCGTAGCGCGCCTCCTGGCGCTCGCGGAAGAACTCCTCGTAGGTCATCGGAGTCTTGTCCGGGTGCTTGTTCTGCATGTGCTGAACGTAGGTGTCGTAATCGGGCATGCCGACCAGCATGCGGGCGGCCTGCCCGAGATACTTACCCATGCGGCTGAGGTCGTTGAACATGAGGCTCCTCCGTCAGGCGTCCGGGATCGGCTGGAACGGAGCTTCCTTGTCGGTGCGCTCCTTCTTGGTCCAGGCGCTCGCGCCTACCTTGATCGCGTACACCAGCACGCTGAACACCACCAGCAGGAACAGCACGGTGAGGCCGGCGTTGATGTAGGCGTTCATCATCACGTGCTGCATCTGGCCGATGTCCTTGGCCGGGGCGATGATCTGACCGGCGTCCAGGCCGGCGGAGTACTTCTTGCCCAGGGCGATGAAGCCCACGGCCGGGTTGCTGTCGAAGATCTTGATCAGGCCGGCGGTGGTGGTGCAGATCAGCAGCCAGGCGGCCGGCAGGGCGGTCACCCAGACGTACTGCTGGCGCTTCATCTTGATCAGCACGACGGTGGAGAGCATCAGCGCAATGCCGGCGAGCATCTGGTTGGAGATGCCGAACAGCGGCCACAGCGTGTTGATGCCACCCAGCGGATCGACCACGCCCTGGTACAGCAGCCAGCCCCACAGCGCGACGCAGCCGCCGGTGCCAATGATGTTGGCGGTCCAGGATTCGGTCTTCTTCAGCGCCGGGACGAAGTTGCCCAGCAGGTCCTGCAGCATGAAGCGCCCGGCACGGGTGCCGGCGTCCACCGCGGTGAGGATGAACAGCGCCTCGAAGAGGATCGCGAAGTGGTACCAGAAGGCCATGGTGTTCTCACCCGGCAGCACCTGGTGAAGGATGTGCGCGATGCCCACGGCGAGGGTCGGCGCACCACCGGCACGGGCCAGGATGGTGGTCTCGCCGATGTCCTTGGCGGTCTGGGTCAGAATTTCCGGGGTGATGGTGAAGCCCCAGCTGCTGACGGTCTGGGCCACTGCGGTGACGTCGGTGCCAACTACGGCCGGCGGGCTGTTCATGGCGAAGTAGATGCCCGGCTCGATGACCGAGGCGGCGACCATCGCCATGATGGCCACGAAGGACTCCATCAGCATGCCGCCATAGCCGATGTAGCGGGCGTCGGGCTCGCGGTTGAGCAGCTTGGGCGTGGTGCCCGAGGAGATCAGCGCGTGGAAGCCGGAGACGGCGCCGCAGGCGATGGTGATGAACAGGAACGGGAACAGGCCGCCCTTCCACACCGGGCCGGTGCCGTCGGTGAACTGGGTCAGGGCCGGCATCTTCAGCTCCGGCGAGACGATCACGATGCCGATGGCCAGGGCGATGATGGTGCCGATCTTGAGGAAGGTCGACAGGTAGTCACGCGGCGCCAGCAGCAGCCAGACCGGCAGAACCGAGGCGATCGCGCCATAGGCGATCAGCATCCAGACGATCTGCACGCCGTGGAAGGTGAACACCGGGGCCCACTCGGGGCTGGCGGCGATCTGCCCACCGAGCCAGATGGAGCCCAGCAGCAGCACGATACCGACCACGGAAATCTCGCCGATGCGACCCGGGCGGATGTAGCGCATGTACACGCCCATGAACAGCGCGATCGGGATGGTCGCCAGCACGGTGAACATACCCCACGGGCTTTCGGCCAGGGCCTTCACCACGATGAGCGCGAGCACCGCGAGGATGATGATCATGATCAGGAACGCGCCGAACAGAGCGATGGTCCCCGCCACCTGCCCCATTTCCTCGCGAACCAGTTCACCCAGCGAACGCCCGTTGCGGCGGCTGGAAATGAACAGGACCATGAAATCCTGCACGGCACCGGCCAGCACCACGCCGGCGATCAGCCAGAGCGTGCCGGGCAGGTAACCCATCTGCGCGGCCAGTACGGGACCGACCAGCGGGCCGGCGCCGGCGATGGCAGCGAAGTGGTGACCGAAGAGGATGTGCTTGTTGGTCGGGACGTAGTCCAGACCATCGTTGTTGAGGACCGCAGGGGTCGCTCGGTTGGCGTCCAGTTGCATCACCTTGGTGGCGATGAACAGGCTGTAGTAGCGGTAGGCGACCAGGTAGATGGCAACCGCCGCGACGACGATCCACAGTGCGTTGATGGCTTCGCCGCGACGTAGTGCCACGACTCCCAAGGCAAATGCACCGACTATCGCCACCGCCAGCCAGGCGAGGTGACGTAGCAGGCTGTTGTTATTGTTCATAGCGAGGCTTCCGACAGTTTGAAGGCGAGAATTCGCAGAAAAATTCTAGTCTTTTCCGGCGACCCATTCATACGACCTTAGTCTAGGGCGGTTACGCGCTTATTGCCGGAGGTCAACGCGCTCGACCGCAGGGTCAGGAAATGAAAAGGCCCGCCTGAGGCGGGCCTTTTGCGGCGCAACGGTCGGTCAGGCCGGCTGCTTGGCGTACTGCGCCAGGGTCTGGTCACGGCTCATCACGGCCAGGGTGTTGTTGAGTACCTGCTCGCCGGTGGCGTCCTTGGAGGTAAAGATCTCACCGAAGTGCTGCTGGGTGACCTGGGCGAAGTGCGCGCGGTCCTGGGTCGGGATGCCAAGCAGGACGGCGTAGGCGTCCAGCGCCTCGCCGTGGCCCTGGGCCATGTTTTCGGCAATATTGTCGAGCATGCCGTTCATGGCGAAGATCGAGCGGCCGCCGTAGGAAATGCGCTGACTGGCGTCGCAGCCGTTGGTGCCGGAGGTCAGGCCGAAGGTGGCGTTGCCCGAGGTGCCGTTGGTGGTGGTGGCCAGCAGGTGCGGGAACAGGCCGCGCTGACCGTCGAAGACCATGTTGCCCCAACCGCAGCCCTTGCCGCTCTGCCCGGCTTCGTCCGCGTGCGCCGCCAGGCTGGCAACGCTGATAACCCCAAAAATCAGACCCTTGATGAGTTTATTGTCCATGCTCTGCACTCCGCCGTTGTAGTGGTTAAACGCACATGGAGCTTTGGCGAGGGTCCGCAGGCTGTCAAACCCGCGCGGCGCGCCTCTGACGGACGCAACCGCAGCGACCGGACTACGACGCGTCAGCACTGCCTTGCGTCTATAGTGAGGCGAAGCAGAAACGGCCGGAGAGCCACGACATGACTGACGATCACGACGAGCGCCGGCGCTTCCAGCGCATCGCCTTCGACGCCGGCACCGAGATCAGCCAGGGCGACCTGCGCTGGAAGGTGACGCTGCTCGACCTGTCCCTGCAGGGCCTGCTGGTGCAGCGGCCGGAACACTGGAACATCGTCGCGCAGGAACCGGTGCAGGTGCGCATCTACCTGGGCTTCGACGTCAACGTCTATATGGAGGCCGACCTCGCCTGGGAGCGTGAAGGCCTGCTGGGCTTCAACTGCCGGCACATCGACCTGGACTCCATCAGCCACCTGCGGCGCCTGGTGGAGCTGAACCTGGGTGACGAATCGCTGCTGGAGCGAGAGCTAACACTGCTCAGCGAACATTGAAACTCCCTGAAGGAGCGCCCCATGGGGCCGCTCCTTCAGGAGCACCAGGATCTATTCGAACAACGCATCCAGCGCCTGCTCCAGGCGCGTGACCGCGATCACCTGCAGGCCGGGCGGCGACTCCTTCGGCGCGTTGCCCTTGGGCACGATGGCGCGCTTGAAGCCATGCTTGGCGGCCTCTTTCAGGCGCTCCTGGCCACTGGGCACCGGCCGCACCTCGCCGGACAGGCCGACTTCGCCGAACACCAGCAACTGGTGATCCAGCGGGCGGTTGCGCAGGCTGGACATCACCGCCGCCATCAGCGCCAGGTCCGACGCCGTCTCCAGCACCTTCACACCGCCGACCACGTTGAGGAACACATCCTGATCGTAGGTCGGGATGCCGCCGTGGCGGTGCAGCACCGCCAGTAGCATGGCCAGGCGGTTCTGGTCCAGGCCCAGGGTCACGCGGCGCGGGTTGGCCAGGTGGCTGGTGTCCACCAGCGCCTGCACTTCCACCAGCATCGGCCGCGAACCTTCCCAGGTGGCCATGACCACGCTGCCCGGCACCGATTCCTGAGCGCGGGTGAGGAAGATGGCCGACGGGTTGGAGACTTCCTTCAGACCACGGTCGGTCATGGCGAACACGCCCAGCTCGTTCACCGCACCGAAGCGGTTCTTCACCGCCCGCAGCAGGCGCAGACGGCCATCGGATTCGCCCTCGAAATACAGCACGGTGTCGACCATGTGCTCCAGCACGCGTGGGCCGGCCAGGGAGCCCTCCTTGGTGACGTGGCCGACGAGGAAGATCGCCGTGCCGCTCTGCTTGGCAAAGCGCACCAGCAGTGCAGCGCTTTCGCGCACCTGGGCGACACCGCCGGGCGCGGATTGCAGCTGCTCGGTGAAGATGGTCTGGATCGAGTCGATCACCATCACCTTGGGCTGCTCCTGGCGCGCCGTGGCGATGATGGTCTCGATGCAGGTCTCGGTCATGACCTTGAGTTTGTCCTCAGGCAGGCCCAGGCGTCGGGCGCGCATGGCGACCTGCTGCTGGGATTCCTCACCTGTGACATAGAGCGCCGGCAGGCGCGTGGCGATGTTGCAGAGGGTCTGCAGGAGGATGGTGGACTTGCCGATGCCGGGGTCACCGCCGATCAGCACGACCGAGCCGTCGACCAGACCGCCGCCCAGGGCACGGTCCAGCTCCGCCGAGGCGGTGGAGAAGCGCGGCATCTCCTCGACGCTGACTTCGGCAAGGGTCTTGATGTTGGCCTGCTGGCCGGCCCAGCCGCCGCGACCGGAGGAGCTGCTGGCCGAACCACCGGTGGGGGTGGTATCGATGACGGTCTCGACCAGTGTGTTCCAGGCGCCGCAGTCAGGGCATTGACCGGCCCATTTCGGGTAGGTGGCGCCGCACTCGGTGCAGCCGTACATGCGCTTGGCCTTGGCCATGGGGGACTTCCGTCGAATGCAAAGTCCCCATCATAAGCCAATCGGGTGGAGCGGTTCAGAACCTATTTACGGTCTCGCGAGCTAGAGCAGAAGTGCGCTGAAATCGGTCGAGAGAGCGGAGTTTACACGCAGTAAATGAGCACCCCGAGGCCGATTTCAGCGCGGTTCTGCCGACGCGCAGCAGACCGTAAACAGGTTCTTAGCTCGCCAGGCGGCGATACTGACTTTCCATATCGTGCTTGAGGCTTTCGCGGCGCATCAGCAGCGAGGCCAGCGTGCAGTCGGGGCGTTCGATACCCTCCTCCACGCGACCGATGCGCTGGTCCAGCAGCTCGTATTGCAGCTTCAGGCGGACCAGGCGCTCCTGGGCGCGCAGGACTTCGGCGTTGCGTTTGGGGAGCTTGGTGACGGACTTGCCAGAGGACGAAATGGCTTTACGCATGGCGGTGGCACCGGTTGGAAAGAGATGACGGGAGCCTACGCCTCGCTCCGACACACACCCTTGACTCTGATCAAGCTCAACCGGATCGCTTGAGCAGGTCGGAAATCTCGTCCTTCAGCGCCACGCGCTGCAGCTTGAGGGAATTGAGAGCGAGGTCGTCCATCGCCTGGCGGCCGTCCTCGATGTCGTAGATTTTCTTGTCCAGCTCCTCGTAGCTGGCGGCCATGCGGGTGAAGTTCGCGTCCTTCCCGTGCAACCGGGTCATCAGGGCCTTCTGGTCGGGGAACTCGCGGGACAGGGGATGATGCTCGAGCGGCATGGCGGGCCTCCTTCTGTTGATGAGTTGGAATGGATGGCTTGCCCGATAAGCCTAGACCACGGCGCGCTGCCGCCCACCGCCGCCGGTCATACCGCTGGAATTGACCGCGCGCGGGGTGTTCAGACGGCGACGGGCCGCTAAACTGCGCCTGTCCCCCTCTATCTTGCGTAACAAGGAGTCTGTGCATGAGTCTGCTCAACGAATTCAAGGCCTTCGCGGTCAAGGGCAACGTGGTCGACATGGCCGTCGGTATCATCATCGGCGCCGCCTTCGGCAAGATCGTCTCGTCCTTCGTCGGCGACGTGATCATGCCGCCCATTGGCCTGCTGATCGGCGGCATGGACTTCTCCGACCTGGCGATCACGCTCAAGGCCGCCGAGGGTCAGACGCCGGCGGTGATGCTGGCCTACGGCAAATTCATTCAGACCTGCCTGGACTTCATCATCGTGGCCTTCGCCATCTTCATGGGCGTGAAGGCCATCAACAAGCTCAAGCGCGAAGAGGCCGTGGAGCCCAGCGCCCCGCCGGTGCCGAGCGCCGAAGAAACCCTGCTGACCGAGATCCGCGACCTGCTCAAGCAGCAGAACAACCGCGCTCCTTGAGCAGATCGCTGACCGGGCCGGGTACGGCCCCTCCTGGCGTCAGCCCGGCGGCGTCAGCAGTACGCGGCCGATGCGTCGCTCGCTGACGTCCGTCACCTCCAAGCGCCAGCCTCCCAGCTCCAGCGTGTCACCCTTGGCCGGCAAACGGCCAAGGTGCTTGAGCGCCAGCCCGCCGAGGGTCTGGTACTCCGCTGTCGGGCGGGCGTGGAAGCCGACCCGGTCGGCCAGCGCCGACAGCGTCACGGCACCATCCACCCGGTAGGCGCCCGCCTCCGCCTCGATGTCCGTACCGGACACCTCGCTGGCGTCCGGCAGCTCGCCGGCGATGGCCTCCAGCACGTCGGTCATGCTCAGCATGCCCTCGAAGCCGCCGAACTCGTTGACCACGAAGGCCAGGTGGGTCGAGGCCTCGCGCATCAGCTCCAGCGCGCCCAGCACCGTGCTGCTGTCCGGCAGGCTCAGCGGCTCGCGCAGCAGCGGCAGGATGTCCAGTTCGCGGCCCTGCAGCAGGGCGGAGAACAGCTCCTTCTTGTGCACATAGCCCAGCGGCTCGTCGATGTTGCCTTCGCGGATCACCAGCAGTCGCGAGTAAGGCGACTCCAGCAGCGCGCGGCGGATGTTCTCCGGGCTATCGGCCACGTCCACGCGGTGCACGCGCTGGCGGTCGATCATAACGGCCTTCACCGGACGCTCGGCCAGGCCCAGCACACCACTGATCATCACCCGCTCGCGGCGGTGGAACGGCGCGTCGCCGCCATCGTCCTCACCCACCAGGTCGGCGATGTCTTCGCCCACTTCGTCGGCGTCGACTTTGCCGCCCATCAGGCGCAGCACGGCGTGGGCGGTCCGCTGGCGCAGGCCACGCTGGCCGCGCTGGCTCTTCTGGCGTTTCCAGCGCACCAGCTGGTTGGCCATCTCGATCAGCAGGCTGAAGCCGATGGCGGCGTACAGGTAGCCTTTCGGGATGTGGAAGCCCAGGCCTTCGGCGGTCAGGCTGAAGCCGATCATCAGCAGGAAGCCCAGGCACAGCATGATCACCGTCGGGTGCTCGTTGACGAAGCGGGTCAGCGGCTTGCTGGCCACCATCATCAGGCCGATGGAGAAGATGACCGCGATCATCATCACTTCCAGCTGCTCGACCATGCCCACGGCGGTGATCACCGCGTCGAGGGAGAACACCGCGTCCAGCACCACGATCTGCGCGACCACCGGCCAGAAGGCGGCGTAGACGCGCTTGCCGTTGGAGGTGTGCACGCGGCCTTCCAGGCGTTCATGCAGCTCCAGCGTCGCCTTGAACAGCAGGAACAGACCACCGAACAGCATGATCAGGTCGCGGCCGGAGAAGGACTTGCCGAACACCTCGATCAGCGGTTCGGTGAGCGTGACCAGCCAGGAAATGCTCGCCAGCAGGCCCAGGCGCATCAGCAGCGCCAGCGACAGGCCGATCAGCCGTGCGCGGTCGCGCAGGTGCGGCGGCAGCTTGTCCGCGAGGATCGCGATGAAGACCAGATTATCGATGCCGAGCACCAGCTCGAGCAGGATCAGGGTGAGCAGGCCGAGCCAGGCCGTGGGGTCCATCAACCATTCCATGTCGAACGACCTCGCTGGGCGCGCGCCATGGCAGGCTGGGAAGGCTTATCCGCGAACGCGGATGCCGGGGGAGGTTCGCCGAACGCCGGCTCTACAGGGGTAGCGACCGGGGCCGGCGTTGTACTTTGACTGTCCATAAGGTCCGAAAAAAGGGAAACGGACGCCCATCCTAAGGGCAAAGCCCCGCGGCCCTAAGGGGACAATCTTTTCAAAATCTATCGGACAAGGCTTACCAATAGTTTTCCACGGCGATCTGGCCGGGCTTGCGCGTCAGCGCCAGGCTCATGCCACGGGCCTTGAGCACGGCGCGGGTGTCCTCGATCATCTGCGGGTTGCCGCAGAGCATCACCCGCGAATGTTCCGGGGTGAGTTCCAGACCGGCGGCGCGTTCCAGCTCGCCATTCTCGATCAGCGTGGTGATCCTTGCGTTCAGGCAACCGGGCACTTGCTCGCGAGTGACTACCGGGATGAACTGCAGCTTGTGGATATGTTCGGCCAGATGCTCCATCGCGCCGAAGCTGGCGATCAGGTCGCGATAGGCCAGTTCCTTTTCCTCGCGGGCGCTGTAGACCAGCTTGATGGTCTCGAAGCGTTCCCACACCTCGAAGTCCTGCAGGATCGACAGGAACGGCGCCAGGCCGGTGCCGGTGGAGAGCAACCAGAGGTCGCGGCCATCGGGGAAGCGGTCGAGGGTGAGGAAGCCGAAGGCCTGGCGATCCACCAGCAACTGGTCGCCGACGCGCAGGCGGCTGAGCTCGCTGGTGAATTCACCGCCGGGGACGACGATGGAGAAGAATTCGAGGAAGTCGTCGTGGGGCGCCGAGACCATCGAGTAGGCGCGCCAGACGATGCTGCCGCTGGGCTTGTACACGCCCAGGCGGGCGAACTGCCCGGCGCGGAAGCGGTAGCCGCTGTCGCGGGTGGTGCGCAAGGTGAACAGGCTCGGGGTGAGCGTCTGCACCTCCACCAGGGTCTGGCGGGTGAACTTCTCTTCGCTGGCGGTCATCGTCCGCTCCTTTGCAGGCAACGGCCCATTTTCCCGTATTCCCGGCGCGAGAAACACCCGCAAGGCTTGTGGCTATCCAGGGAGATCGCCACAAGCCTGCTCTGGATCAGTGCTTGCGGTTCACCACCTGGGCGGCGCGCAGCACGTCGGTGCCGATCTCGCCCTCGAACTGCTTCCACAGCGGCTGCATGGCGGTGCGCCAGGCTTCGCGCTCGGTCGGGGTCAGGGCGATGATGCGCGACTTGCCGTTGGCGACCACGTGTTCGCGCTCCTTCTGGTTCAGCGCCTCGGCGTCCTTGTTCACCTCGACGGTAACCTCTTCGACGATGCTTTCCAGCTGGGTGCGCACCGGGTAAGGCATGCTGTTCCAGAACTTCTGGTTGCTGATCACCATGTAGCTGAGCACACCGTGGTTGGTCTCGGTGATGAACGGCTGGGCGCTGTCGAGCTTCTGGCTGCCGATGTTCGACCAGGTGTTCTCGGTGCCCTGCACCTTGCCGTCCTGCAGCGCCTTGAGGGTCTCGGCGAAGGGCATTTTCACCGCCGTGGCGTCGAGCAGGCCGAACTGGGCGTTGATCACCGAAGACGGCTGGATACGGAAGGCCAGGCCCTTGGCATCGGCCGGCGCGCGCAGTTCACGGTTGGCCGAGAGCTGCTTCATGCCGTTGTTCCAGTAAGCCAGGCCGTAGATGCCCGAGCGCGCCATGGAGTGCAGCAGTTCGCGGCTCTTGTCGCGTTTCTGGAAGCGCTTCACCGCCTCCAGGTCGTCGAACAGGAACGGCAGATCGAAGACTTCCAGCTGCTTGGTGTAACCCTCGAACTTCGACAGCGACGGCGCCAGCATCTGCACCTTGCCGTCCTGCAGCGCCTGCAGCTCGTCGGCATCGCCGAAAAGCGTGGAGTTGGGGAACACCTCGACCTTCACCTGGCCGGCCAGGCGCTCTTCCACCAGCTTCTTGAACAGCAGCGCACCGCGGCCCTTGGGCGTGTCATCGGCGACGACGTGGGAGAACTTGATGACGATGGGCTCTTCGGCGAAGGCCGGTTGAGCCACGAGGAAAAGGGCGGACAAGGCCACCCCGAGCAACGACTGGTACATCGATATCCTTATGCAATGGCAATAGCCCGGCGCGCGAACGACTGTCGCGTGTCGAGGATTCGTGAAGACTTGGAAGAGTGGCCGTCGGTCGGCGGAGCGCAGCTCCGGGATCGGGCCCTACCGGGTCGCATGGACCGCCCGGTTATTATTGGGATGCCGCCACGCAGACGAAGGCGGGGCGGATAGGTCATAATTTTTCGGTATAACGCTGGCCCGCACAAGCCATTGCGAGTCAACCACGTCTCAATTTAATGACAAAATCGTTGCAATAAGCCACTACTCATTGCCAACGAAGCAACACCTCTATCTCAGCCATTTCCGTCGTTTCGAGAGTCCCATGCCCGTCCTCGCCAGCCCCTTCGCCCAGCTCGACCTGGTCCGCCACCCCGAACAGCGCGAAGACCCGCTGCAGGCCTTCGATGCGGCCGACGAGTACCTGCTCAGTCATCTCCATGAGCAAGGCGTCGGCGCGGACAGCCGTGTGCTGGTGCTCAACGACAGCTTCGGCGCCCTCGCCGCCAGCCTCGCGCCCCATGTGCGCCTGACCAGCAGCGGCGACTCGCACCTGGGCTTCATCGCCCTCGAGCGCAACCTCGAACGCAACGGCCTCGCCGAAGCGCCACTGACCTTCGTCCCCGCCAGCGAAACCCCGCAAGGCCCGTTCGACCACGTGCTGATCCGCGTGCCCAAGACGCTGGCACTGCTGGAAGAACAGCTGATTCGTCTGCACGGCCAGCTCGCGCCAGGCGCCAAGGTGGTTGCCGCCGGCATGATCAAGCACCTGCCACGTGCCGCCGGCGACCTGCTGGAAAAGTACATCGGCCCGATGCAGGCCTCGCTGGCAGTGAAGAAGGCCCGCCTGCTGGTGGCAACGGCCGAAGAGCGCCCCGCGCCCTCCTCGCCCTACCCCAGCCGCTACCGCCTGGAAAAACCTGCTCTGACGCTGCTGAATCACGCCAACGTGTTCTGCCGCGAAGGCCTGGACATCGGCACCCGCGCCTTCCTCCCGCACCTGCCGCAAGTGCACCACGCCGTGCGCGCGGCGGACCTGGGCTGCGGCAACGGCGTGCTGGGCATCGCCTTCGCCCTGCTCAACCCGCAGGCCGAGCTGACGCTGGTGGACGAGTCGTACATGGCCGTGCAGTCCGCGCGGGAGAACTGGCAGGCCGCCCTGGGCGACCGCCCGGTGGACATCCACCCCGACGACGGCCTCGCCTGCCAGGCCGCCGACTCCCTGGACCTGATCCTCTGCAACCCGCCCTTCCACCAGCAGCAGGTGGTCGGCGACTTCCTCGCCTGGCGCATGTTCCAGCAGGCCCGCGCCGCGCTGGTAACCGGCGGCGAGCTGTGGATCGTCGGCAACCGACACCTGGGCTACCACGCCAAGCTCAAGCGGCTGTTCCGCGGCGTGGATCAAGTGGCGGCAAATCCGAAATTCGTGGTGCTGAAAGCGACCAAATAAGCGCTCGGGATTGCTCCGGCCGTCGTGCCGGAGCAGCATGGTTCGCCCCCACCCGGATGCGCGCCATGACCGCACAAGAAGCCGCCCTCCTCCCGCCCGAACTGATCCGCACCGCCGACGGCGTCGATCTCGCCTTGCACCGCGTAGGCCCGGCAGACGGCGTGCCGGTGGTGCTGACCCACGGCACCTTCTCCAACCACCGCAGTTGCCTCGGGCTGGCCAACTACCTGGGCAGCCAGGGTTTTGCCTGCTGGCTGTTCGACTGGCGCGGACATGGCGACAGTGGGCGCAACGATTTCCGCCACAGCTTCGACGACGTGGCCGAGCAGGACGTGCCGGCGATTCTCGATGCCGTGAGCCAGCGCACCGGGCAGGCGGCACTGCACTGGGTCGGCCATTCCGGCGGTGGGCTGATCGTCTCGATGTGGGCGGCGCGCCATCCCGAACTGGCGCAGCGACGGTTGCGCTCATTGGTGCTGATCGGTTCGCAGGCCACCGCGGCCGGCACCAGTCCGCGGCACTGGCTGATGCTCCAGGCTTTCGACTGGATGCTGCGCTGGCGACGGATCGCGCCCAGCCGCGCGAAGAGCGTTGGGCCCGAGGCGGAAAGCGCCCGGCTGATGCGCCAATGGTGCCAGTGGAATTTCCGCCGAAGTTTCGACTCGCTGGAAGGCTTCGACTATCTGGCCGGACTGGGCGGCGTAGAGCTACCGGTGCTGGGCGTGGCGGGCAGCGGCGATACCTTTATCGCGCCGGTCGCCGGGTGCGAGGCGCTGGTGAAGGCGTTTGGCGGAACGGAGGCGAAACTGGAGCTGTTCGGGCTGGCGACCGGAGCGCGGGAAGATTACAGCCATAACCGCCTGCTGCTGTCGCGCAATGCCAGCCTGGAAGTCTGGCCGCGCATCGCCCAGTGGCTGGCACAGCGCTGACTCGTAGGGCGCATAACTTGGAACAGGTTATCCGCTGGTGGCTTTTGCGGCGGATAACGCTGGCGCGTTATTCGCTCTACGCGGCTGCCAGACTGTCGCGGGCATGGCCCGCTCCTACAGGTTCAGTGCGGCCGGGGTGTCGACGTCGCGCAGCACGCCTGCGTCAGTAACTTCCAGGGTGATGCAACGATCTCGATTGGCCTGCACCACCGTGCGGGCGCCTTCGTCGCCGGTAAGCTGTGTCAGCGCCGGCCAGAACTCGCGGCCGAACAGCACGGGGTGGCCGCGCTGGCCGTCGTGAAGCGGGAAGAGAATGCCCGAGGCGCTGGCCGCATCGGTTAACGCACGCAGGGTTTGCGGAGCTATCCACGGCATGTCGCCGAGCAGGATGGCCACGGCCTCAGCCTGCGAGTCGCTCAGCGAAGCCGCTCCAGCCGCCAGGCTGTGCCCCATGCCCAGTGCCGCGTCCGGGCTGTGGATAACCCGGCAACCCACGGGCAGACCGAAATCCTCCGCCTGCTCGCCGTCACGCAGCACCACCCGGACTTCATCGAATACCACCTGCGCGCGTTCGACGCTGTGCGCCAGCAGGCTGCGCCCGTCAGGCAAGGTCGCGCGGCGCTTGTCCGCGCCGAAGCGCGAGCCCTGGCCGGCGGCCAGGACCAGCGCCACGACCGTCACAGCGCCTCGCGGGCGATGCCGCTGCGGGTGCGCAGGATGTCGGCGAGCACGGCCAGGGCGATTTCCGCCGGGGTCTTGCTGCCGAGGTTGAGGCCGATGGGGGCATGCACGCGCGCCAGGTCAGCGTCGTTCAGGCCGCCGATGCGGTGCAGGCGTTCGCGGCGCTTGTCGGAGGTGGTGCGCGAGCCCATCACGCCGATGTAGAAGGCCTCGGTGCGCACGGCTTCGAGCATCGCCAGGTCGTCGATCTTCGGGTCGTGGGTCAGGGCAACCACGGCGGTGTCCGCGTGGCAGCCGCCGTTGGCGATGAAGATCGACGGCAGTTCGCGGCGGATTTCGATGCCGTCCAGCACCACGCCATCCAGCGCCTCTTCGCGGGGATCACAGAGGATCACCTCGAAGCCCAGGCCCTTGCCGAACTCCGCGCAGAAGTGCGCAACGCTGGAGTAACCCGCCAGCAGCAGGCGCTGCGCAGCGCCGACGCGCAGGCGCACGCCAGCTTCGTCGCGTTCGACCCGCGGGCCATGCTCGTGGTCGTCGCTCAGGCGGCGACTGCCGTCCTGCAGGTTCACTTCGCGCAGCAGGCGGCGCTGGCCGAGCAGCGCCGATTCCAGTTCGCGCAGGTGGGCCTGCACGTCGCAATCGGGCGCGAGGTTTTCCACCAGCACGTCGAGGATGCCGCCGCAGGGCAGGCGGATATTGCTGCGGGTATCGGTGCCGTCGCCGTAGCGCACGACGACTACCGGCTCGCTGAACTCGCCTTCGGCGACACGTTCGAGGAAGTCATCCTCGACGCAGCCCCCGGACAGCGAGCCCACCCACTGGCCGCTGGCGTTGACCGCCAGCAGCGAGCCCGGCGCGCGGGGCGCCGAACCATAGGTGAAGAGCACGCTGCACAGCCACACGCGCTGCCCGGCATTGGACCACTGGAGCGCCTGCCGGACTACTTGCAGATCGAGATGCTGCACGACTCACTCCGCCTTGAGTTGAGCGACCTGTTGTACGCCCATGTCACCCGGCAAGCCACCCCAGGCCTGGCGCAGGTAGTTGATGAGGTCGGTGAGCTGCTCGTCATTGAGCTTGTCGGCGAAGCCCGGCATCGGCTGCATGCGCTCGAAACCGGTGAATTGCTGCTCGCGGATGCCCTCGACAATGACCTTGGCCAGGTTGCGCGAATCGGCCAGGCGCAGAGTGGTGTTGCCCTGCATGGCCACGGCAATGTGCGGCTTGCCCTCGCCGTCGTTGCCGTGACAACCGGCGCAGACGTTGAGGTATTGCTGGCGGCCACGCTTGGCACTGTCGCTGAGCTTGTCCTCGGTCACGGCCTGGACCACCTTGGCCTGCGGCGGTTGTTCGCCGAGCAGGTAGGTCGACATGGCAGCCAGGTCCTCGTCACCCAGGTGCTGGGTGCTCAGGTGCATCACCGGGAACATCTCGTTGAACATGCTGCCCTGCGGGCTCATGCCGTGCTTGAGGAAGCCGGTGAGATCGCTGCTGGTCCAGCCGCGCTCGGCCAGGTCCTGGGCCAGCAGGCTCGGGGCGCTGTAGCCGTTGAGCAGGCCGCCGGTGAGGCGCTTGTCCTGCTGCAGGGCGCCGATCTGGTTACGCGGGGTGTGGCACTCGCCGCAGTGGCCGAGCACTTCCACCAGGTACTGCCCGCGCTGGTACGCCGCGCTCTTGCCCTCGGCGTTTTCCAGCTGGACGCTCTTGCCGTAGAGCATGTTCCAGCCCGACAGCCCCATGCGCACGTTGAACGGGAAGCTCAGGCTGGTTTCGGGCGCGGCGCGGTGCACCGGCGTCTGGCTCATCAGGTAGGCGTAGAGGGCATCGCTGTCCTCGCGCTTGATGAGGTGGTACGAGGTGTAGGGCATGGCAGGGTAGAGATTGGCGCCGTCCTTGCGCTTGCCTTCGGTGAGAGCAGCGAAGAAGTCGTCGGCGCTGTAGTTGCCAATGCCGAACTCCTTGTCCGGGGTGATGTTGCTGCCGTAGATGGTGCCGAACGGCGAGTGGATCGGCAGGCCGCCGGCGAACGGCGCGCCGCCCTCGGCGGTGTGGCAGGCCATGCAGTCGGCGGCGCGGGAGACGTACTCACCGCGCTTGATCAGCTCCTGGTCGGCCGCCTGGGCACTGATCGCAAGGCCGAGGCTGACGGCCAGCGTGAGGCCGGAAAGAATGCGCTGCATGCTTAGCCCTCCTTGACCAGGCCGAGATCGGTCAGCACTTCACGGGTGGCGTCGTAGTAACGCACGTACCCGGTGCAGCGACAGATGTGGTGGCCGAGGCTCGCCTCGATGGTGGATTCCAGTTCGCTCTTCTTCAGCGGCTGGCGCTGGGCCTTTTCCACCAGCACGGTGGCGGCATTGACGAAGCCCGGTGCGCAGTAGCTGCACTGGAAGGCGAAGCGGTCGACGAACTTCTGCTGGATCGGGTTCAGTTCCTTCACCGAACCGTCTTCCTCGCGCTTGGCGTGGCCCTCAATGGTGCGCACCTTCTTGCCTTCGAAGTAGTGCGCGCCGGTGATGCAGGTGCGGACTTCCTCGCTGGTGCCGTCGGGATTGTCGACGATCACCACGCAGGCGTGGCAGATGCCCTGGCCGCAGCCCAGGCGCGAGCCGGTGAGGTTCTGGTATTCGTGCAGGTAGTCGATCATCGGCAGGTCCTCGGGAACCTCGACCGGACCGACGGTTTGACCATTCAGGGTCAGGTTGAGCGGACGGTTAGCCATGGAGGGCCTCCTTGATGCGAGCGGGGGTGATGGGCAGGTCGCGGACGCGCTTGCCGATGGCGTGGGCCACGGCGTTGCTGATGGCGCCGACCACCGGGATCATCACCACTTCGGCGATGCCCTTGGACGGGTCGCTGGGCGACAGCGGCGGAAGGATTTCCGAGCTCTGCTGCCAGACGGCCACGTCCTTCGCCTTCGGGAGACGGTAGCGGTTGAAGTTCCAGTCGCCCTCGCCCGGGCCACCCTCGTACAGCGGCATGTCTTCCAGCAGCGCATGGCCGATGCCCATGGCGGTACCGCCTTCGATCTGCCCTTTCACCAGTTCCGGCACCAGCACGCGGCCGCACTCGATCCAGCTGTGGTGGTTGAGCACGGTGACTTCGCCGTTGCCCTTGTTCACTTTCAGCTCGACGATGGTCGCCACCGGGCTGTAGTAGGTCACCGCAGCGTTGTTCAGCTGCACCGGCGGATAGGCCACATTCTGGCGGTCCAGCAGGTGGAAGCCGGCGCTGTTCATCTGCGCCTTCTTCACGCCGGGAGCGCCGTCGCCGTATTTCACGGCCAGGGCGTCCAGCGGCAGGCGGTCGCGCACGCCGTCGATGACGTAATCGCACTCCGCCCAGCTCCAGCGGTTGAAGCCGTGGACGGTAGCGCCGGTGACCAGGCCCTTGTCGTGGGCGACCTTGGCCAGCTCGGCGAACGACAGCGGCTCCAGGCCGTTGGCGGTGAGCTTGCCGTCGACCCAGTGGGCGTCTTCGCGGCGCACCACCAGCGGGTTGGCCGCGCCGTTGAACGGGCCGCGACGCCAGATTTCCAGGGCCGCCGGCCACAGGCCGTGGTTGAACAGCACGCGCGCCGCTTCACGGGTGGCATGGCTGAAGTAGTAGGCCGAGTTGGTCGCCGACGACGCCGAGGCGTACTTGCCGACCCAGCGCGGGTTGCGCAGCTTCTCGTCCTGGGTGGGCTGGTTCATGGTGTAGGGGTCTTCGCCGCTGAGCAGCTGAAGTTCCGGCCACTCGGTCTCGGCGGTCTTCATCTCGTCCGCCGGTTTGCCGAGGAAGTCGGCCACCACCAGCGCCTGGGAAGTGGACATGCCCGTGCCGATCTCGATGCCGATATGGCGCATGTGCACCTTGCCCTGTGCATCGAACTCGATGCTCGCCATGGGCGCTTCGGAGCCGGTGCCGAAGTCCTTCTGGCAGATGGCGAAACCAACGCCGTACCAGTGGTCCGGATCCTTGGCGTCCATCTCTTTCTTGCGCGCGTCGCGGGTCTTCCACCACTCGTGGGCAGCGGCCTTGTCGAGAATCTCATGCAGGCGCAGAGCACCGGCAGGGATCGCGCCCTGGGTGTTCTTCATGCCGGACTTGAGTGCGTTGACGCGGCGCAGCTCGATGGCATCGACGCCCAGGCGACCGGCGATCTCATCCACCATCATCTCGGTGGCGGCCATGCTCTGCAGGGTGCCGTAGCCACGCATGGAACCGGCCTCGACGGCGCGGGAATGGTAGGCGGTCACCTGCAGGTCGTTCTGCGGCATGTAGTAGATCGACTGCGCAGCGGTAGCGCCCACGGCAGCCACGGACGGGCTGTAGTTGATGCGGCCGCCGCCGTCCACGCTCATCTCGGTGCGGAAGATCTTGAAGGTCATGTCCTTCTTGTCCACCGCCAGTTGGTAGCGAATGTCGAACGGGTGGCGCTTGATGCCGCTCTGGAACTGCTCGTAGCGGTCATTGGCCAGGCGCACCGGTACACCGTTGCCGTACAGCGCAGCCAGGGCCGCGTAGTAGACGAAGATGTTGTGGTCCTTGGAGCCGTAACCCACGGTGTAGCCGGGGTGCATGTTCAGCTTGGCCAGACCGAAGCGCGACGGGGCGATCATGTGCGCCGTCTCGAAGGCAGCCTCGAACGGGCACTGGGTGGCGACCACGAAGTGCAGGGTCTTGCTCGCCGGGTCGTACCAGCCGTTGCCGTTGTCCGGCTCCATGGCGGCCGGCTCGATGGACGGGGTCTTGTAGCGCTCGTCGAAGACCAGCCAGTTCTCCGGCGGGTTGTCGATCTGGTCCTTGATCTTCTGCGCGTAGAACAGGCCCTGCTCGGTGAGATCACCGTGCTGGTTGGGCTGCTGGTTCCACACCGGTTTGCGCTCGCGGATCATCGGGAAGAGGATCGAGTCCTTGAGGCTGGAGAACTCGTCCGGATCGGCCGAAGTCGCGCCGCCGACACGTACGTAGCGGAAGCTGCCGTAGGGATCGCCCTGGTACAGCGGGGCCTGCGCGCCGTAGCGGATCGCCTTGTCGTTGAACTTCATCTTCAGCTTGGCCTGACGGAAGCGCTCGAAGTCGTTCCAGATCAGGATGGCCACCGGGTGGCCGATGAACATCGGCACCTTGCCGCGCGGCAGCAGCGGGTCCGGGGCGTGGGCTTCGGGGAAGACGATGCCGTCCTTGTCGAGGTCCTCGGCGGTGACGATGCGGTCGGGCTGCAGGTCGGCGCCGAGCCAGGCAAGGTCGATGCCGTCGAAGATACGATCGGCCTTGATGGTCTTGAGCAGCATGGCGTGGCCCTGCTGCTGCGGCCAGCCGGGCATGTCCTTGGAACGGATGTCGCGGGCGAACACCTTGTTGCCGCAGACCTTGGACAGCGCGTCGTTACGGAAACGCGCCTTGCCGTCGTGGCCCATCCACTGCTGGGGGGAGACGGTGACGGAGTTTTCCATCAGGGCAGCGAAAGCCCGGCTGCCGAGCGGCGCCATGGTCACGCTGACACCGGCAATCAGCCCGCCTTGCAGGAAGGCGCGCCGGGAAATATCACGGTTGGACATGGTTCATCCTCTGGACGGTGAAGGCCCGCCCATGTCGTTTTTTCTGTGCTGGAGAGAGTTCGGAGGCCGCGGATTCGCGGGCGTCTCGGGGATGGCGCCGAAGGAAGGATCCTGCAGTAAAACCTGACTCTTCTGTCAACTTTAACGCACCTCAATAGTGCGAAGCAAAGTCAATCGGGCGGCTTGTCGCGGCGATGAAAATTTTAGTCGACGCATCGAGACTATTCGCCAATTGCGGGTTTCGCCGACGACAGGCGTAAAAGTGTTACAGCGTGCTACGCTGCGCAGCCCTTGCTTAGCCTCCTAACAAAAGCACTTTCCATGACCGCCGAAGCCACGTCCCTGCTGCGTCACCGCCCCTTCCTCGCCTTCTGGCTCGCGCGCGTCTGCACCGCCAGCGCCTTCCAGATGATCACCGTGGCCATCGGCTGGCACATCTACGAGCTGACCCACAACGTGCTCGACCTCGGCCTGGTGGGATTGGTGGAGTTCACCCCGCGCGTGCTGTTCATGCTGCACACCGGCCACGTCGCCGACCGCTACGACCGCCGCCGCATCGCCTCGCTGTGCCAGATCGGCCAGGGCCTGATCGCTGTCGCGCTGGTGATTGGCGCCAGCACTGACAACGTGACCCGCGAGATGATCTTCGTGATGGCCTTCTTGCTGGGCACCGCACGGGCCTTCGAGATGCCGACCACCCAGGCGCTGCTGCCAAACATCGTGCCCACCGCGCTGTTCCCGCGCGCCGTGGCGGCTTCAGCCTCGGCGATGCAGGCGGCGACCATTGCGGCGCCTGCCTTCGGCGGTTTCCTCTATGCCTTCGGCGCCTTCTGGGTCTACACGCCGACCGCAGTGCTGTACTTCATCGCCTGCACCCTGGTGCTCACCTTGCCCAAACGCCAGGCGCCGGCGGCGCAGGGCAAGGCAACCCTGGAATCGCTGCTGGCCGGCATCCGCTTCATCCGCAGCCGCCCGGACATCTTCGGCGCCATCTCCCTGGACCTGTTCGCCGTGCTGCTGGGCGGCGCCACCGCGCTGCTGCCGGTGTTCGCCAAGGACATCCTGCTCACCGGCCCCTGGGGCCTGGGCCTGCTGCGTTCGGCGCCGGCGGTGGGTGCGCTGCTGATGTCGTTCTGGCTGGCGCGCTTCCCCATCGAGCGCAACGTCGGGCGGATCATGTTCCTCGCCGTGGGCATTTTCGGCGTCACCACCATCGCCTTCGGCCTGTCGACGTCCTTCTGGTTCTCCCTGGCAGTGCTGGTGGTGCTGGGCGCGGCGGACATGATCAGCATGGTCATCCGTGGCGCCTTCGTGCAGCTGGAAACCCCGGACGAGATGCGCGGCCGGGTCAGCGCGGTGAACGGCCTGTTCATCGGCGCCTCGAACCAGCTGGGCGAGTTCGAGTCCGGCCTCACCGCCCACTGGCTCGGCACCGTGCCGGCGGTGGTGCTCGGCGGCGTCGGCACGCTGGTGGTCACCGGGGTGTGGATGAAGCTGTTCCCCACCCTGGCCAAGCGCGACAAGTTGCACTGAAAAAAATCCCCCGCAGGAAGCACCTGCGAGGGATGTGGGAACGGGCACCGCGGACGGCGCCCGGATGGGATCGATTGCGCGGATCTAGTGCGGTGTGCCCAGCCCCGCCGCGCTCATGAACAGACGCATCAGCCAGGCTGCGATACCCAGGCCGGCGACGCTCAGCGCCCAGATCAGCACCAGCCAGCCCAGCCGCTTGCGCAGCGGCGCCTTCTGCGGTTCCTCGTGAGTCATGCTGCGCACCTCTAGTGGTAGCCGTCGCCGTGCTTCACCTTGCCGCGGAACACGTAGTAGCTCCACGCGGTGTAGACGAGGATGAAGGGGATGATGAACAGCGCGCCCACCAGCATGAAGCCCAGGCTCTGCGGCGGGGCTGCGGCGTCCCAGATCGACATCGACGGCGGGATGATGTTCGGCCACAGGCTGATGCCCAGCCCGCTGTAGCCGAGGAAGATCAGCGCCAGGGTGAGCAGGAACGGCTTCACATGGTCATTGCGCGCCACCGAGCGCAGCAGGCCGTAGAAGGTCAGCAGCACCAGCAGCGGCACCGGCAGGAACCAGAACAGGTTCGGCAGGCTGAACCAGCGCTGGGCGATGTCTTCGTGGGCCAGCGGAGTCCACAGGCTGACGATGCCGATGATTGCGAGCAGCACCAGCGCCAGCGGTTTGGCCAGGTCATGCATGCGTTCCTGCAGGCGGCCTTCGGTCTTCATGATCAGCCAGGTGCAGCCCAGGAGGGTGTAGGCCACCACCAGGCCGAGGCCGCAGAACAGCGGGAACGGCGCCAGCCAGTCCAGCGAGCCGCCGGCGAAGGCACGGTTCTCCACCGGGATGCCTTCGATGAAGGCACCCAGCGCCACGCCCTGGAAGAAGGTCGCCACCAGCGAGCCGATGATGAACGACTTGTCCCACAGGTGACGCTTGTTGGCCCGCGCCTTGAAGCGGAACTCGAAGGCCACGCCGCGGAAGATCAGCCCGACGAGCATCAGGATCAGCGGCAGGTACAGCGCCGAGAGCACGGCCGAATAGGCCACCGGGAAGGCGCCGAACAATGCCGCGCCGCCCAGCACCAGCCAGGTCTCGTTGCCGTCCCAGACCGGCGCGACGGTGTTCATCATCACGTCGCGGTCGCCCTCGTCCTTGAAGAACGGGTAGAGCATGCCGATGCCCAGATCGAACCCGTCCATCACCACGTACATCATCACGCCGAAGATGATGATGATCGCCCAGATCAGCGGAAGATCGATTCCCATGGCTCAGTTCCTCCCCGCGTCAGTGCTGTCATCATCGTCAAAACCCTCTTCGGTGGCCGACAGCGGCCGCGCGGCGGTACGTTTCTGGCCGGCGCCGCCATGGCTGGTCTCGCGGCCTTCGTGGGTGACCGGGCCCTTGCGCACCAGCCGCATCATGTAGCCGATGCCCACGCCGAACAGGCTGAAGTACACCAGAACGAACATCACCAGGGTCAGGCTCATCTGCGCGACGCTGTGGTTGGACACCGCGTCCGAGGTGCGCATCAACCCGTAGACGACCCACGGCTGGCGACCGATCTCGGTGGTGAACCAGCCGGCGAGGATCGCGATCAGGCCGGACGGTCCCATCCACAACACCAGATGGAGGAACGCGCGGTTCTCGAACAGCCGCTTGCGCCAGCGCAGCCAGACGCTCCACAGGCCCACCAGGATCATCAGCAGCCCCAGGCCGACCATGATGCGGAACGACCAGAAGATGATGGTGGAGTTGGGCCGGTCGGCTTTCGGGAAGTCCTTCAGCGCCGGGATCGGCTCCGTCAGGCTGTGGTTCAGGATCAGGCTGCCGAGTACCGGAATCTCGATCTTGAAGCGGGTTTCCTCGCGCTCCATGTCCGGCCAGCCGACCAGAATCAGCGGCGTCGGGCCCCCTTCGCTGTTGTCCCAGTGGCCCTCGATGGCAGCGATCTTCGCTGGCTGGTGCTTGAGGGTGTTCAGGCCGTGGGCGTCGCCCACCATGGCCTGGATGGGGGCGACGATCAGCGCCATCCACATGGCCATCGAGAGCATCTTGCGGATCGCCGGGTTGTCGCGGCCGCGCAGCAGGTGCCAGGCCGCCGAAGCGCCGACGAAGAAGGCGGTGGCGACGAACGAGGCGATCGCCATGTGCAGCAGGCGATAGGGGAATGACGGGTTGAAGATGATCGCCAGCCAGTCCACCGGCACCACGATGCCGTTGACGATCTCGTGACCCTGCGGGGTCTGCATCCAGCTGTTGGAGGCGAGAATCCAGAAGGTGGAGATCAGCGTGCCGATCGCCACCATCACCGTGGCGAAGAAGTGCAGGCCCGGGCCGACGCGGTGCCAGCCGAAGAGCATGACGCCGAGGAAGCCGGCTTCGAGGAAGAACGCCGTGAGCACCTCATAGGTCAGCAGCGGGCCGGTGACGCTCCCGGCGAAGGCCGAGAAGGCGCTCCAGTTGGTGCCGAACTGGTAGGCCATGACGAGGCCGGAGACCACGCCCATGCCGAAGTTGACGGCGAATATCTTCGACCAGAAGTGATAGAGGTCGCGGTAGACCTCCTCGTTGGTCTTCAGCCACAGGCCTTCGAGTACCGCCAGGTAGCTGGCGAGGCCGATGGTGATGGCGGGGAAGATGATGTGAAAGGACACGGTAAAGGCGAACTGGATCCGGGCCAGGTCGAGCGCCTCTAATCCGAACATGACGATTCCTCTTCAGGCTGACGCCAACCCCACGGAAGGGTCGGGCACCGTACCTTGCGCATGCGCAGGGCGTTCTTGCGTGATGTCTGTGTTTCCAATGACTCAGTTTCGAGCCACCGATCTGGCGTCGGTTCGGGTTCTTTTTGCCGCTCAATCAGAATGGACCACCATCTGCATTGACGCCGCTCAAGAAACTGCATCGATCTTACGCGCCCGGCGGACGGTGGCTGGAGTGGTGGGTTGCCGCGCGACGGGGTGTCGCGCGACAGCTTGTCTCAGGGCAGGCCATGACACTCCATATGAACAAAATCGAATATGAAAATGAAAAATTAATATTTTATTGGAATAACAAGACCGGGTAACTTTCGCTGCAACCGCTGCCGAGTGAGCCGCGGAAAAAGAATCCACCGCCCGTACGAAGGCCCCATCCCGGCCGGCCCGGACGCCAGCGGTCATCTGCCCCACAAGGACATCGCAATGAAAAAGCTGCTGCTTCTGACCGCCCTCGCCGCTGCCTTCAGCACTACTGCCTTCGCCAACGAGAAGCTGGTGGTTGCTGCCACGCCGATCCCCCACGCCGAGATCCTCGAGCTGATCAAGCCGACCCTGGCCAAGGAAGGCGTGGACCTGGAGATCAAGGTCTTTACCGACTACGTACAGCCCAACGTGCAGGTTGCCGAGAAGCGCCTGGACGCCAACTACTTCCAGACCAAGCCGTACCTGGACAACTTCAACTCCGGCAAGGGCACCAACCTGGTCACCGTGACCGGCGTGCACGTCGAGCCCTTCGGCGGCTACTCGAAGAAGTACAAGTCCATCGACCAGCTGCCTGACGGCGCCACCGTCGCCATCCCCAACGAAGGCAGCAACAGCGGCCGCGCCCTGCTCCTGCTGCAGAAGGCCGGCGTAATCAAGCTGAAAGACCCGAGCAACGCCCTGGCCACCCCGAAAGACATCGCCGAGAACCCCAAGCACCTGAAGTTCAAGGAGCTGGAATCGGCCCTGCTGCCGCGCGTGCTGGACCAGGTCGACCTGGACCTGATCAACACCAACTACGCACTGGAAGCCAAGCTCAACCCGGTGAAGGACGCGCTGATCCTCGAAGACCGCAACTCGCCCTACGTGAACTACCTGGTGGCGCGCCCGGACAACAAGGACAGCGATGCCCTGAAGAAACTCTCCGCCGCCCTGACCAGCCCGGAAGTCAAAGCCTTCATCGAGAAGAAGTACAACGGTGCCGTGGTGCCGGCCTTCTGATCCGTCGCCCGGCCGCTGGCCGGGCGCAACGACTCCCACGCTGGGCGCGCCTTGAGCGCGCCCACTTCGACGCCGGTGGGCAGGTTCCACCGGCGTTTTTCTTTCCCAAGGACTTGCCATGAGCGACCACGCCAAAGGCTCCTCCACCCGCGCCGTGCATGCCGGTCACGATGCCGACCGGCGCATGGTCACCCGCGCCAAGAGCCAGCCGATCTACCAGAGCTCGGTGTTCGTCTACGACTCGCTGGAGCAGGTCGACGACTTCCTTGCCGGCAACCCCGACAACTACATGTACACGCGCATCGGCAACCCCAACCACAGCGCCGTGGAAGAGCTGCTGCGCGAGCTGGAAGGTGGCGAGGACGCGCTGTTCTCCGCTTCCGGCATGGCGGCCATTTCCGCCGCGCTGCTGGGCGTGCTCGGCGCCGGCGATCACCTGATCGCCAGCCGCGAGCTGTACGGCACCACCCAGAGCCTGATCGAGAAGGAACTGACGCGCTTCGGCATCGCCTCCAGCCTGCTCGACCTCAATGACCTGGCGGCGGTGGAAGCGGCGATCACCCCGACCACGAAGCTGATCTACACCGAGACCGCCTCCAATCCGCTGGTACGCATCAGCAACGTCCCGGCGCTGGCCGAGCTAGCCCATCGTCACGGCCTCAAGCTGCTGGTGGACAACACCTTCCTCTCGCCGGTGCTCTACCAGCCGCTGCGCGATGGCGCCGACCTGGTGATCCACAGCACCACCAAGTACCTCAACGGCCACAGCGACGCCATGGGCGGCGCGCTGGTCGGCGATGCGCAGTGGATCGCCGCCGCGCGGCGCTTCCAGATCAACGCCGGCGGCAGCGCCAGCCCCTTCGAGAGCTGGCTCAACTTCCGCGGCGCCAAGACCCTGGCCCTGCGCATGAAGGCCCACTCGCAGAACGCCCAGGCGCTGGCTGAAGCCCTCGAAGCGCACCCGCAGGTGGCCCGCGTGTTTTACCCCGGCCTGCCCTCGCACCCGGACTTCGAGCTGGCGCAGCGGCTGTTCCGCAAGGGCCATTCGGGCATGTTGAGCTTCACCCTGAAGGGCGGCCTCGACCAGGTCGACACGCTGATCGGCGAGCTGCAACTGGCCGCCTTCGCGCCGTCGCTGGCCGGCGTCGCCAGCAGCATCACCCACCCTGGCAAGACCTCGCACCGCGCGCTGTCCGCCGAAGCCCTGACCGCGCTGGACATCCACGACGGCACCATCCGTGTGTCGGTAGGCATCGAGGACAGCGAGGACATCGTCCGCGACTTCCTGCAGGCGCTGGACGCGCTGTAAGAGCAGAAGGAGATTCCCCATGAACGCACCCCACGCGCCGCTACCGCTGCTGACCTTCCCCGACGCCGACAAGAGCCCGCTGAGCATCCGCGCCAAGGCGCTGGTGTTCTTCGACCCGCGCTCCCATGAAGTGCGCGACGAGGTGGAGCGCCTGGCACCGTTGCCGCAACCGGTGCTGATCCACGGCGAGACCGGCACCGGCAAGGAGCTGCTGGCCCGCCACATCCACCGCGCCAGCGAACGCCCCGGCCTGTTCGTCGCGGTGAGTTGCAGCGCACTGAGCCGCAACTACGCCGACGCCGAGCTGTTCGGCTACGCGCCGGGCGCGCACAACGGCCCGGTAGGCAGCCGCGCCGGCTGGTTCGGCTCGGCCAACGGCGGCACGCTGTACCTGGACGAGATCGCCGACCTGCCGCTGTCGCTGCAACAGAAACTGCTGCGCGTGCTGCAGGAGCGCGAAGTGCTGCGCGTCGGCGCGCGCGAGCCGGTGCCGGTGGACGTGCGCCTGGTTGCCGCCACCAGCATCGATCTGGGGCAGGCGGTGAAAGCGGGCAAATTCCTCGAAGGGCTGCAGCAGTACCTGCACGACGGCAACCTCACGCTGCCGCCGCTGCGCGAACGCATCGGCGATATCCAGCCGCTGGCGGAGTACTTCCTCGGCGTGCATGCGCAACGCCTGGAACTGCCGGTGCCACAGATCGCCACGGATACACAGCGTGCTCTGGAAGGCTATTCGTGGCCGGGAAACATCCGCGAGCTGGAGAACGTCATCCACTTCGCCCTGCTGGTCAGCCCGGACGAGGAGATTCGCCCGGAGCATTTGAATTTTTCAGGCGGCGCGGCGGGGTCAGGCGGCGTAGCGGGATCAGGTGGCGCGCTCGGAACTGGCGGGGAATCGAAGGTAAACGAAGCGGCGCTGGACCATCTGGTGCGCCAGCCCGGCGTCGAAGCGCAGCTGCGTGCGCTATTGCAACGCCTGGAGCACGAGCGCGGCTGAGTCGCCGCGCTGTAGTCGCCAGCGCGACCCGAAGGGCCGCGCACGGGCGACAGCATGCAACTGGGGTATTACTTGGTGGCGGTGTTCGAGTGAGCAACCACCGGGGTGCACGACGGGTTGGTCAGCTTGGCCGGATCGGTCAGCAGGCCCGGCATCATGCGCGAGGTGCAGTTGAAGATGCGGCCTTTGGTGGTGGTGGCGACGTAGGAGAGCTCCTGGCCACCCAGGGCATCCGGCTGACCGGCTTTGACGTCGCTGACGACCAGCTCGTCGGAGGAAGCCAGACCGATCATCTGAGCGGTAGCGGCTTGCAGCGGAACGATGGCCTGGTTGGTGGTCATGGTCTGGCAACCGGCCAGCGAAGCGAAGAGTGCAGTGGCAATGGCAATGCGTTTGAAGTCCATCTCGAGATACTCCCTGTTGGTGGTTTTTTGTCCTGCCGGAGGAGACTAACGGAATCGGCAAGTCAATCGCCATAGCCGTTTCACATGTTTTTCACGAAATATTGCACACCCGTTCAAGTTTCCGGACTGGAACCCGCTCTATTCCGGTAACTGTGCTATGCGGAGAACTGTTTCACCCGCCTGACAGCCGGTAATCGTGGCAAAGCCACGATTGGCGCTGAACCGTTTCACCTTTAGCGACGAACGGTCGCAGTGAAAGGCTTTGCCGAGTTGCAGGTCGGCAGGAGGGAATCCTGAGCAAAGAGTCAAAATCAGGCTAATTACCCGCGAATTCAGAGCAAAGCAGTCCCATCGACCAGATCAATACCGCTCATCAAGACCATTCACTTCTTTTCGTCACAATATTCAGGGAAAATGGCTATCAGGCGGTCGGGACCCATTTTCCCCGGCGCCATTGGAGACTATCGTGACCAGCTTTGCCGCTCTTGCTAACTTCTTCGCCGCCACCGCTTTCCTGACCGCGCCCGCGAAGGCCGACCCGGAACGCCGTGAGATCCGTGAGGCGAAAAAGAACCGTCGCAAGTAAAGCAGTACCCGCTCCGCTCGGCCCTCGAACAGGGCCGGCGGCGGGACCATCGGTCCCGCCGATTGGCCTTCCAGGGCCTTCCCGTGTTTTCATTGAATGCTTGTTCAAGGAAAACTTCGAGGGACCCCGCCCGTTTTGTCCGTTGCACAATCCCCCCCGTCCGTAACACCCTCCCCCGCCATGCGCATGAACCCACCGGTCTTCTACGGTGCGGCCGCGCTGATCCTTCTCTTCGCCCTGATCGTCATCAGCCAGCCGCAACAGGCCGGTGAATGGCTGCTCGCCGCGCAGTCCTGGGCTGCCGACAGCGTCGGCTGGTACTACCTGCTGGCGATGACGCTGTACCTGATCTTCGTGGTGGTCACCGCGCTTTCCGGCTACGGAAAGATCAAGCTCGGTGCCGACCACGACGAGCCGGAATTCAGCTACCTGTCCTGGGCCGGCATGCTGTTCGCCGCCGGCATCAGCATCACCCTGTTCTTCTTCTGCGTATCCGAGCCACTGACCCACTTCGCCCAGCCGCCGCAAGGCGAGGCCGGCACCCCGGAAGCGGCGCGCCAGGCCATGCAGCTGCTGTTCCTGCACTGGGGCCTGCACGGCTGGGGCGTGTTCGCCCTGGTGGCGATGGCGCTGGCCTACTTCGCCTATCGACACAACCTGCCGCTGGCGCTGCGCTCGGCGCTCTACCCACTGATCGGCAAGCGCATCAACGGCCCCATCGGCTACGCCGTGGACTGCTTCGGCATCATCGCCACGGTGTTCGGCCTGGGCGCGGACATGGGCTTCGGCGTACTGCAGCTCAACGCCGGCCTCGACTTCCTCTTCGGCGTCGCCCACAGCCACCCGGTGCAGATGACGCTGATCGCGCTGATGATGGGCGCGGCCATCCTGGTCGCCGTGTCCGGTGTCGACAAGGGCATCCGCCTGCTGTCGGACATCAACATGCTGCTGGCCTGCGCGCTGCTGCTCTTCGTGCTGTTCGCCGGCCCCACCCAGCACCTGCTCAACACCCTGGTGCAGAACATCGGCGACTATCTCGGCGCCCTGCCGACCAAGAGCTTCGACCTCTACGCCTACGGCAAGGACGGCAGTGACTGGCTGGGAGGCTGGACGGTGTTCTACTGGGCCTGGTGGATCGCCTGGGCGCCCTTCGTCGGCCTGTTCATCGCGCGCATCTCGCGCGGGCGGACGATCCGCGAGTTCGTCTTCGGCGTGCTGTTCATCCCGCTGGGCTTCACCCTGGCGTGGATGTCGATCTTCGGCAACAGCGCCCTGGACCAGGTGCTCAACCATGGCTTCAGCGAGCTGGGCCGGGTGGCCATCAGCGATCCGTCCATGGCGCTCTACCAGATGCTGCAGAACTACCCGGCCAGCCGCGTGGTGATCGCAGTGACGGTGCTGGTCAGCTTCGTCTTCTTCGTCACCTCGGCGGACTCCGGCACCGTGGTGCTCTCCACCCTCTCCGCCCACGGCGGCAGCGCCGACGACGACGGCCCGAAGTGGCTGCGGGTGTTCTGGGGCGTGGCCACCGCGCTGGTTACCGGCGGCCTGCTGTTCGCCGGCAGCATCGATGCGCTCAAGTCAGCGGTGGTACTGACCTCGCTGCCCTTCTCGCTGATCCTGCTGCTGATGATGTGGGGCCTGCACAAGGCGTTCTATCTGGAATCCCAGCGCCAGCGCGCGCGCACCCATTCTCTGGCACCGCCGCCCTCGGCCAAGCCCGGCGGCTGGAAGCGGCGCATCTCCCAGGCTGTGCACTTCCCCACCCGCGACGAGGTGTACCGCTACATGGTCGACGTGGTCAGCCCGGCGATTGCCGAAGTTTCCGAAGTGTTCCGCGAGAAGGGCCTGCAGGTGGATTCCGACCTGGACCTGAGCAACCTGGAAATCGGCCTGGAGATCGGCCACGGCGCGCAGCATCCGTTCCTCTACCAGGTCTCGATGCGCGGCTACTTCACCCCGTCCTTCGCCCGCGCCGGCATGGGCGGCCTGCACCTGAAGAACCGCCGCTACTTCCGCGCCGAGGTGCACCTTTCCGAAGGCAGCCAGGACTACGACCTGATGGGCTACAGCAAGGAGCAGATCATCAACGACATGCTCGACCAGTACGAGCGGCACCTGCAGTTCCTGCATCTGGTGCGCTGAGCCGCTGACAGCGGACCGGCGCCCGGTGCATTGATCGCCGGTGCGCCGACGTGACTCAGGGATGAACACCTCGCAGGCAAGCCGTGAACCGCTTCGCGGCCGTCTGGATCACCACAGGATGTGGGCGGAGGTCGTCTGTGCGGGATTTGTCTGCGGAGCGCTGACAGCTGCGAACTCGCGAGTGAAGTTGAAATCGATCAAGGCGCTGAAATCCAGCACATTCTCCGCACTTTTGGAGCCAAAAAGTGACTTGACCATGACCCCGCTCACCGGAGGGTGCCCAGGGTTGATCAACGCCGTGATGATCTTGCGCGCCGTGTTGACGCCATGTTCGGGGTCCACGTAGCTCGCATCTTTGGCAGCCATCATCAGCAGAACGAAGAATACCCAGCGTGGCGACATCTGCTCGCCGGTTTCGGTGAACCCTGGATGAGCTTTCACACTTCCCTTGGCTTCGACCAGAACGTAACGCTCGACTGCGCCGCTGACCATATTGCGCTTCACCCAGATCTGATCGATGCCGTTGGGCCTTCCCGCCTTGGACTTGCCCACCTTCAACTGATAGTCGGCGCTCTGGCTGGTCAGCATGATCTTGCTTGACGCGTACTCTCCACGAGCCTCGGTGACGACCCGCGACTGATGCGATCCCGACTGGGTCGGTATGCTCGAGGCCAGCTCGGAGAAGTGCGTCTTGAGGCGCGCGAGGGATTTTCCCTCGTGCTTCATGTATTTCTCGAAGCCCATGAGGGTCGTATTGGTGTACCCACCGTACATCCAATGAATCAGCTGGTTGTAGAGCGGCGAGCTTGCCTGACTGACGGAGAGGATCAACCGGATCATGTGGCCGTGCGGGTCATTCGGCGTAAGTTCCCGATTACGCTGCCAGGCCTCCAGAGCATCCCTCGCCAGCTGCGGGTCCCGCATGATTTGCGCGGTCATCGGATTGCTGGCCAGTATATGGGAGCTGTCGATCCTGGCCGGGCCCATGGTGTTGGCGTCCTGGGTCAGCGCGCTGCGAACGGTAGTGGCTTGACCGGAGTCCAGAAGTATCAGCTGGGACTGGCTGTTCAGCGCCGTCGGCTCATGGTGCTTGTTCAGGATCTGCTGAATCTGACCGTTCTGCTGCCCGGTGATCAACTGCGCCTGCAGCGTGCCCAACGCGGTCCGGGGATAGATCAACTGGCCGCCGCTGTTGGCCGTTGAAAGGCATTGAGCCGGCGAGACATGAATGTATGTGCGCTCCTTGACAGCAATCCCTTGATGGAGCTTGCCCAACAGGCTCGCGTTGAACGGGTGAGTCGGGGCATAACTGGGTAGCGTGTTCATGGGCGTCCATTCACCATATTGCCTTGAGCTGCTGTCAAACCTAGCCCAAATGCGGCTACTTGCCCCGGCCCGCCGGCGATTGGACGAGAGAGGCGCCGTGCATGCGCCTCCTCGCTGGCAGTGATCTACTGGCGCACCCCGCTCAGCACCTTGCGGTAGAACAGCACGCAGATCGCCACGAACACCACCAGGCCCAGCCACTGCGCAGTGTCCTCGAAGCCATCGCCGACCAGCGCCAGAGGCGTGGCCGAGCCGGTGGTGCCGATGATGGCGGCGAGCAGGATGCCCATCAGGCTCTCGCCGACGATCAGGCCCGAAGCCAGCAATACACCCCGGCGCTTGGGCTCGTCGGAGAATTTCTCCACATCCTTGCCGGCGGCTACCGCGCGCTTGGCCAGGGCGGTTTCCAGCAGCCAGCCGATCACCGCGCCGACCACCAGGGTCATGCCGATGGTCGGCGGCAGGTAGATGCCCAGGCCGACGGCGAGCACCGGCAGGCTGGCCTTGCCGGTGCGGCGCAGCAGCACGTCCACCAGGATCAGCGCGATGCCCAGCGCCACGCCGATGAGGATCATGTTCCAGTTCAGCGCGTTATGGAAAATCCCGCTGGCAATCGCCGTCATCAGCGTCGCCTGCGGTGCGGCCAGCGCGGCGTTCGGGTCCATGCCCTCGCGCGGCAGGGCGCCGGTGAAGCCGTAGGCGTTGAACAGCAGCTCCAGCACCGGCGGGATCACCAGGGCGCCGACCAGGCAGCCGACGATCAGCGCCACCTGCTGGCGCCACGGGGTCGCGCCGACCAGGTAGCCGGTCTTCAGGTCCTGCAGGTTGTCGTTGGAAATCGCCGCGATGGCGATCACCACCGAGGTGGTGAACAGCGCCAGAGCAATGGCCAGCTTGCCGCCCTGCTGGTCGAGGAAGCCGGTTTCCAGCGAGCCGACGCCCAGGATCAGCAGCGACACCAGGATCACCGCGATGATGCCGATGCCGGAAATCGGGCTGCTCGACGAGCCCACCAAGCCGGCCATGTAGCCGCAGGCCGCAGCGATCAGGAAGCCGAAGAAGAAGGCGAAGATCACGCAGACCGCCACCAGCCCCCAGAAGCCGAAGCCTTGCAGGTCCGGCGCGGCCTCGCCGAGGAAGTAGGAAAACACCACGAACAGCGCCACCAGCAGCAGGCCGGCGATGGTGACGATCCACTTCGCCGACAGGTCCTGCTCGGTGCGCAGGTCGCTCACCTCACCGCGCCCGCGAACGGCACTGAGCGACGACCAGACGCCCTGCACCATGGGCTTGAACAGGGTCGCCAGGGTCCACAGCGCGGCAATACCGATGGTGCCGGCGCCGAGGAAGCGCACCTGGCTGCTCCACAGTTTGGTGGCCAGCTCCGGCAGGCTCTGCCCGGCGGCCAGCACGCTGTTCACCGAGAGTAGCGGCACGGCTACGCCCCAGGCGATGACCACGCCGATCAGGATGGCGATGCCGGCGGTGATGCCCATCAGGTAACCGGCGCCCACCAGCGCCAGGGAGAAGCCGGTGGAGAGGCGGAACGCCGCCTGCCCGGCGGTGAGCCAGAAGCTGAAGCCTTCGGCGAGGACCTTGAAGCCGCTGCTGAGCAGGCTGAACGCGGCGGCGACCACGCCACCGGCGAGGATGTCGCGCAGGCCCGGGCCACCGGCTTTCGCGGGCTTGCCGGCCTTTTCCTCTTCCTCGTCCTGGCTGCCGACGCGCAGGATCTCCGCTGCGGCCACGCCTTCGGGATACGGCAGGCTGCTCTGTACCACCATCACCCGGCGCAGCGGGATGGTGTAGAGCACACCGAGGATGCCGCCGATGGAGCAGATGGCGGCGGTCTGCCAGAACGGGAAGCCGCTCCAGTAGCCGATCATCAGCAGACCGGGAAGGATGAAGATGATCGAGGACAGGGTGCCGGCCGCCGAGGCCTGGGTCTGCACCATGTTGTTCTCGAGGATGTTGGAGCCGGAGAAGTAGCGCAGCACGGCCATGGAAATGACCGCCGCGGGGATCGACGAGGCGAAGGTCAGGCCGACCTTGAGGCCGAGGTACACGTTGGAAGCGGTGAACACCACGGTGATCAGCGCGCCGAGGATCAGGCCGCGAACCGTCAGCTCGGCGAGGTTGGACTCGTCGGGAATCCTTTCTTGCATGTAGGCAATCTCTTAATGAAGCGAAACTGCCAAAGCGTAGGACAGTGAGCCATCCGCCGCGACCCAGAATGGCGACGAATGCGGTCTGCGGTGCGGCTTCGTTGCCGCAAGTCACGGGGATGGCGGGAAATTCCGGGCCTACATCGAGCTAGCTCCTACAAAAATCTCTCGTAGACCGTAGGGCGCATAACGCCCAAGGCGTTATCCGCCATTGCGGCGGATAACCCGTTCCGGCTTATTCGCCCTACCGGAACGAAAAGTCGTCAGAACGGCTTGTCGCCGAGAATGGTCGCGCGATGCATCACCCGGCGCTGCGGACGGTAGTCGTCCACCGCGTAATGCTGGGTCACGCGGTTGTCCCAGAAGGCCACGTCGTTCTCCTTCCAGCGCCAGCGCACAGTGAACTCCGGGCGGGCGAAGTGGGCGAACAGCAGGTCGAGGATGGCGCGGCTTTCCGCCGGCTCCAGCTCGTTGATGCGGGTGGTGAAGCCATCGCTGACGAACAGCGCCTTGCGCCCGGTAACCGGGTGTGTGCGGATCACCGGATGGCTGCGCGGCGGGTTCTTCTTGCGCGCATCTTCCAGGCGCGCGAGGTCCGCATCGGTGGCGCCGAAGCGCTCCTGGGGGAAGGACTTGCTGATGTCGTGGGTCGCGGTGAGTCCGTCGAGCAACTGCTGCAGCGGCTTCGACAGCGCCTCGAAAGCCGCGATGCCGCTGGCCCACAGGGTGTCGCCACCGTAGGGCGGCAGCTGCTTGGCGGCCAGTACGGCGCCCAGCGCCGGGGTCTCCAGGAAGGTCACGTCGGTGTGCCAGATGGCGTTGTCGCGCACGTCGGTGACAGCGGTGTCGAGGACGATGACTTCGCGCTGTTCGGGCGAGCTGGGGTAGATCGGGTGGATGTGCAGGTCGCCGAAGCGCGCGGCGAAGTTCGCCTGCTGGGTCGGCGTCAGCGGCTGGTCGCGGAAGAACAGCACGTGATGATCGAGCAGGGCCTGCTCGATCTGGCGCTGCGCCGCGTCCCCCAGCGGGTCGGCCAGACGCACGCCGGAAACGATGGCGCCCAGGGCCGGGCTGATGGGTTCGATACTCAGGGTGGTCATGTTCGTGTTCTCTCGTGAGGTTCACGGGAAGAGCCACGCTCTCCCCTACCCCTCGCCGGCATGGCGAGGGTGTCGAATCGGTTTGTTATTCCCAGGAAGCGAAGCGCTTCTGCAGCCAGCGCAGGCCCAGTTCGAAGCTCAGCGCGATGGCGGCGATCAGCAGGATTCCCAGCACCACCACATCAGTGGCAAGGAACTGCGCGGCGGACTGCACCATGAAGCCCAGGCCGCGGTTGGCGGCGATCAGCTCGGCGGCGACCAGGGTCGACCAGCCCACGCCCAGGGCGATGCGCAGGCCGGTGAGGACGTCCGGCAGAGCGCTGGGCAGGATCACGTGGCGCACCACCTGCAGGCGGCTGGCGCCCAGGCAGCGCACGGCCTGGATGCGCGACTTGTCCACGCGGCGCACGCCGGCTGCCGTGGCGATCAGCAGCGGCGCGAACAGCGCGAGGTAGATCAGCAGCACCTTGGACAGCTCGCCGATGCCGAACCAGATGACGATCAGCGGCAGGTAGGCCAGCGGCGGCACCGGGCGGTAGAACTCCACCAGCGGATCGAACGCCGCGCCCACCAGCGGGTTGAGGCCCATCAGGATGCCCAGCGGAATGGCCGTCAGCACCGCCGCGCCCAGCGCCAGCAGCACGCGCAGCAGGCTGGTGCCGATGTGTTGCCACAGCGAGGCATCGACGTAGCCCTCGGCGAGCAGGCGCTGGAAGGCTTCCACCAGTTGCTCCGGCGCGGGCAGGAACAGGGTGTCGACCCAGCCCAGGTGCGTGGCCAGCCACCAGAGCACGAAGATCGAACCGACGCTGCCGGCGGCGGCCCAGCGGCGGTAGTCGCGCGGCGCACTGCGGGCAACCGGCGCGGCAGCCGGGAGTTTGCCGGCAAGGGCATCAGTGGGCATGTTCGGCCTCCGGTTCTTCCAAAAACTCATCGAGAAGCAGTTGGCGCAGGCGCGCGAATTCCGGGTCGGACTTGATCGAGCGCACCGGCTCGCCAGCGGCGTAGCGGCGGGCGAAGTCCAGCGGCAGGCGCTTGACGATGCGCGCTGGCGGCCCGTCCATCACCACCAGGTCGGTGGCGAGGAACAGCGCTTCGTCGACGCTGTGGGTAATCAGGAACAGGCCCTTGCCGGTCTTGCGCCACAGGTCGAGGGTCAGCACCTGCATGCGCTCGCGGGTCAGCGCGTCGAGAGCGCCGAAGGGTTCGTCGAGCAGCAGGAAATCCGGCTCCACCGCCAGCGCGCGGGCCAGCCCCAGGCGTTGCCGCTGGCCACCGGAAAGCTGCGAGATGCGGTAGTCCGCGTGCTCGCCCAGGCCCACCAGCTTGAGGACTTCATGGGCGCGGGCGTTGCGCTCGGCAGCGCCAACGCCACGGATTCGCAGACCCAGCGCAACGTTGTCCAGCGCGCTCAGCCAGGGCATCAGCGCGTCGTCCTGGAACACCACTCCGCGCTCGCCACCGGGGCCGCTGAGGGTACGGCCGTCGATCTGCACGCGGCCGTTGTCCGGCGCCTGGAAGCCCGCCAGTACGTTGAGCAGGCTGGACTTGCCGCAGCCGGACGGGCCGAGCACCACCAGGGATTCGCCCTTGGCCAGGCTGAGAGTAAGGTCCTGCAGCACGACGCGCTCGCGTCCACGCTGCTGGAAAGTGAGGCTGACTGCCTCGGCCGTCAGACGGCTCATGTTCTGCCCTCCGTAGGGTGAGAAGGATTACGTAGCGGCTCCCTGTAGGAGCGGGCCATGCCCGCTATTCGCGCGCATGGCGCGCTCCTAAAAGGTTGAGTCCGTCGTTGCGTCTCAGCGCTGCCCGACCTGCACGCTCTCTGCCTGGCGCACGTAGTCGGCGCTGACGTAGGGCGAGTAGTCCTTGAGCACCGAAGGCACGCGCTTCTGCTCTTTCAGGAAGGCGGCGGTGCCGGCGATGTCCTTGGCGGTACCGCCACCCAGCAGGGCTGACGACAGCTGCGCCTGGGATTCGGGGAAAGCGGAGCCGGCCAGCAGCTCGGGCACGTCCTTCGGATCGGCGCCGGTCAGCCGGGCGATCTTCTTCACCTGTTCGGAATCAGCGGTCCACTGCGCCTTGTGCGCGTTGTAGTCGGCGAAGGAATCCAGGCTCACGCGGGCGAACTTGGCGATGACTTCCGGATGCTTCTCGGCGAAGTCCTTGCGAGCCACCCAGACCTCGAAGGTCGGTGCGCCCCACTGGCCGACTTCGGCGGCGTCGGTCAACACCTTGCCGGACTTCTTGATCTCGCCCAGGGCGGGCGACCAGACGAAGGCGCCATCGATGTCGCCACGGCGCCAGGCGGCGGCAATCTCGGTGGGGTTGAGGTTGACGATCTTCACCTTCGTCGGGTCGATCTGCCAGTGCTTGAGCGCGCCCAGCAGGCTGTAGTGCGAGGTGGAGACGAAGGGGGTGGCGATGGTCTTGCCGATCAGGTCTTCGGGCTTCTCGATCTTGCTGCCGTTGCGTACCACCAGGGCCTCGGCGGCGTTGATCTGCGCGGAGACGATGAAGGCCACGATCGGCAAACCGCGCGAGGTGGCGGCGGCCAGCGGGCTGGAACCGAGGTTGCCCAGTTGCACGTCGCCCGAGGCGATGGCGGCGACCACTTCCGGGCCGCTGTTGAAGCGGCGCCAGTCAAGCTTCTCGCCGATGACCTTTTCATAGGTGCCATCGGCCTGCGGAACCTTGGTCGGGTCGATGCCGGTCTGGTAGCCCAGGACGATGTCGGCAAACGCGGCGCTCTGGAAGGACAGGGCAGCCGCCACAGCGACGCCGGCCACGGCACGGCGTACGAAACGAGGTTTGTTCATGGTGTTTCCTCTGAAGGTAACGGCGGTGCCGGCCTCACAGAGGGGACGGACCACGGGACGGGTTCGATGACTTGATTTGGGTGTCCGGCGGTCCGGTAGAGCTAGATTACCGATATAAAAAACTTCGAATAAATAATTTTTAGTTCTTAACTTATGAGCGCCAGCGCTTGTCTCGACTCCGCTACAGGCCCCGTGCTACGGCACTTCAGGTAGCACCGGAGAACACCCGGGCGCGAGTGCCCTCCTGGCGCAAGCCAACCTGCACAGCGTGCTGCGCCACCGCCGCGGTTTCCGCCACCAGGGTCGCCAATGCCGCGCTGCGGCTGAAGCTCAGGCCGTTGCCCGCCGCCTGGGCGGACTCGAAGGCCACTGCCGACTGCTCGGACAGCCGCAGCCCCAGCGCCAGCAGCCGCTGCAATTCCCCCGCCGCCGCCCGCGCCGGCAGGTTCTCGAAGGTCTGCACGGCAAGGCCTAGGGCAATGTTTGCCTGCAACAATGCGGAGAGGCTGCCGCGCAGTTGCGCACGGGGCGTCCACGGCAGGCCGGGCGGCAGCAGGATGTCCTCGGGATGCAGGCGCACCTCATGGCAATGCAGCAGGCCGCCGCCGCTGGGCTCGAATCGATCCAGCCCGTTGCGATCCGCCGGCAGCGCGGCAATCAGCAAACCCTCGCTGGGCGCATGGCGCGCCGAGATCAGCAGCCAGTCCACCGCCTCGGCGCCGAAGCAGTCATGGCGCCCGCCCTGCAACAGGAAACCACCGCGCCGATGCTCGCGCGCCAGCAGGCGGCTTTCCTGATGATCGACCGCCTCGCCCCACAGCCATTCGCGCTCCACGCTGAGCGGCAGCAGGCGCTCGCGTTGCTCGCTGCTGCCCAGCAGCAACACGCTGGCCAGTTGCAGGTGATGCAGGGCGAACAGCCGCGCCAGGGTGCCGTCACGCTCGGAGAGATCGCGCAGGGTCTGCAGCACCTCGTCCCAGCCGGCGCCGCGTCCGCCGTACTCGCGCGGCACGGACAGGGCCAGCAGGCTGGACGCGCGCAGTGCATCGCTCCAGCGCTGGGTGGGAGGCAGTTCGGAAAGCGTGGAAAACGGTACCACCAGGCTCATGCACACCTCGGCTCGAAGGGTGATCAGTGGCCTGGGCGAATGGCGCGCGGGTGTACTGAAGGGGAGAAAGGAGTCAAAGAAGAACGGCCCCCGAATGGAGGCCGTTTCATACCCTAGCGAATCGCGCGAGACGCGCGAAATAACCTTTCGGGCTTAGCTCATGCCGCGAGTCAGAGCGCTTCCTTGCGCCGCCACTGCGGCAGGCCGATCAGCACCACCGCACTGATGATCACCGCCATCGCCAGGGATTCGGCCAGACCGATGTGCTCTCCGGCGAAGACCACGCCGAGCATCACCGCCACCGCCGGGTTGACGTAGGCGTAGCTGGTGGCCGCCGCCGGGCGCACGTTGGCCAGCAGGTACATGTAGGCGCTGAAGGCGATGATCGAGCCGAACACCACCAGATAGGCCAGCGCGCCCCAGCCGGCGGCCGTGGGCATCTGCTCCAGGCGCTCGCCGCTGAGGAAGCTGCCCAGCAGCAGCACGCCGCCGCCCACCAGCATTTCCACCGCGCTGGCCATGGCTCCAGCGGGCAGGTCCAGGCGACGACTCCACACCGACCCGAAGGCCCAGGTCGCCGCCGCGAAGATGATCAGCGCCGCGCCCGCCGGGCTGCCCTGCAGGTTCGAGCCAAGGTTGAGCAGCACAATGCCGAACAGGCCCAGGGCGATGCCGGCCCATTCCAGCGCATTGGTCCTGTTGCCGAAGAAGCGCCCAAACACCAGGGTGAACAGCGGCACGGTGGCCACCGCCAGCGCCGCCACGCCCGAGGCCACGCCCCAGTGCTCGGCCACCGTCACCCCGCCATTGCCGCAGCTGAGCAGGAGGATGCCGATGGCGCCCGCCGACAGGCACTGCTTGAGCGTCGGCAAGGGTGCGCCGCGCGAGAGCATCCAGACGAACAGGATCGCCCCGGCGATGATGAAGCGGCAGCCGGCCATCAGCATCGGCGGCCAGGATTCGACGCCAATGCGGATCACCAGGTAGGTCGACCCCCAGATGAAATAGAGGGCGAAGAAAGCGGCAATCAGGGTCAGTGAGACGCGGGCTCTGGGCATGGGCATGGTGGTCATGGGTGGGGCTCGACAAGGCAGGCAGGGCGATTCATTTTATGCAGGTCAATCGCCCCGGATAAGGCACAGACAACGCCATTACGGGCATAACACTTTTCTTTCGATGGATTTTCACAAGGCTTGCCGTCGAATCAAAACCGGAGTCATTGCATGGACAAGTACGACCGCGCGCTGCTCGCCGCCCTGCTGGAAGACGGCCGGCTGTCCTTCGCCGAACTGGCCCGGCGCATCAACCTCTCGCCTCCCGCCGTCGCCGATCGCGTGGCGCGCCTGGAGGCCGAAGGGGTAATCACCGGGTACCACGCCAGCGTAGACCTGTCGAAGATGGGCCGCTCGATCCAGTGCCTGATCGAGATGCGCCTGAACGACCACCGCAGCAAGAGCATGCTCGACCCGCTGCTGGAGATCCCGCAGATCATCGACTGCTACCGCATCACCGGCGAGGCCTGCGTGATGCTCAAGGTGGCGGTCAGCTGCACCCAGGAGCTGGAAGAGCTGATCGACCGCCTCGCCCAGTTCGGCACCAGCAAGACTTCGCTGGTGCTCTCCACGCCTTTCTCGCGACGAATCCATCCGGGGATGTTGCAGGGCGGCTGAGCTGCGCATCTAGAAGAAAATTGCGCCCGCCCCCAAACAACGGCTTCCCCTTGTAGGAGCGGGCCATGCCCGCGATCGCGCCCATGGGGCGCTCCTACAGGGGAGCTCATCACTCACCGGCTGGCTCCCACAGGCAACGTTCAGTTTCGTAGGGCGCATAACGCGCCAGCGTTATCCGCCATTCCCTTACCGGCGGATAACCTGTTCCAGGTTATCCGCCCTACGATTCGGGGCGCCGGCCTTTCGAAGAAGAAAAAAAGGCGGCGCCGCTCGCGCGGTGCCGCCTGAAGTCACGGAGTTGCTACATCGTGGGGCCGAAAAACATCGGTCCCGCTGTATTGGATTACCGTTCGACGATCGCGGTCACACCCTGGCCGCCTGCCGCACAGATCGAGATCAGCCCGCGCCCCTTGCCGGCGCCATCCAGCAGCTTCGCCAGGTTGGCGACGATGCGCCCGCCGGTGGCGGCGAACGGGTGGCCGGCGGCCAGCGAACTGCCCTTCACGTTGAGCTTGCTGCGATCGATGGAGCCCAGCGGCGCATCGAGGCCGAGGCGGGTCTTGCAGTAGTCCGCGTCTTCCCAGGCCTTGAGGGTGCACAACACCTGGGCGGCGAAGGCTTCGTGGATTTCGTAGAAGTCGAAGTCCTGCAGGGTCAGGCCGTTGCGCGCCAGCAGGCGAGGCACCGCGTAGACCGGCGCCATCAGCAGGCCCTCGTGGCCGCCGACGAAGTCCACCGCCGCCGCTTCGCCATCCTTGAAGTACGCCAGGATCGGCAGGCCGCGCTCCTTCGCCCACTCCTCGCTGGCCAGCAGCACCACCGAGGCGCCATCGGTCAGCGGCGTGGAGTTGGCCGCCGTCAGCGTGCCGCGCGAGCCGCGCTCGAACACCGGCTTCAAGGTGCCGATCTTCTCCAGGTTGATGTCCGGCCGCAGGTTCTGATCGCGCACCAGGCCACGGAAGGGCGTCATCAGGTCGTTCTGCCAGCCTTCGTCGTAGGCGGCAGCCAGCTTGTGATGACTCTCGAAGGCCAGCTTGTCCTGCTCGTCGCGCGGGATGGCCCAAGTCTGTGCCATCAGCTCGCAGTGCTCGCCCATCGACAGCCCGGTTCGCGGCTCGCCGTTCTTCGGGATGTGCGGCATCAGGTGGCGCGGGCGGATTTTCAGCAGGCTCCTGATTTTCTCGCCGTTGGACTTGCCGCGGTTGGCTTCCAGCAGGATCTTGCGCAGCCCTTCGTTGACGCCGATGGGCGCGTCGGAGGTAGTGTCCACGCCGCCGGCGATGCCGCAGTCAATCTGCCCGAGGGCGATCTTGTTGGCCACCAGGATCGCCGCTTCCAGGCCGGTGCCGCAGGCCTGCTGGATGTCATAGGCCGGGGTTTCCGGTGCCAGGCGCGTGCCCAGCACGCACTCGCGGGTCAGGTTGAAGTCGCGCGAATGCTTGAGCACGGCGCCAGCGACGACCTCGCCCAGGCGCTCGCCGTGAAGCTTGTAGCGCTCGATCAGCCCGTCCAGCGCGGAGGTCAGCATCTCCTGGTTGCTCGCCGTGGCATACACGGTGTTGGAGCGGGCGAAGGGAATACGGTTGCCGCCGACGATGGCGACCCGGCGCAGTTGGGTCATGCAGGGCTCCTGAGAATGAGCGTTGAAGTGCGCTCAAGGCTAACCTTAGCCGCTTGTGTCGCATTGGCCGCCCCGCCGTTGCGCAGGTCAGCGCGGTCAATTGCGCCGAACCCGCCGCTGCGTAGAGTGGTCAGCACTTTGAGAACCTGTGCAGGAGCCCGTTCCATGACCGATCGCTACATTGCCTTCGCCAACTCCAACGTCGGCCGCCGCCTGGTCGGAGCCCTCGGCCTGCCCGCGCCGGTCCGCCTGGAGCGCTGGAGCGCCGGGCGCACGCGGCCGGTGGACGGGGCGCTGCTGCTCGGCGGCGAGGGCAACCTGAACGAGGCGGTGCTGCCCTTCGCCGAGCGCCTGACCGATGCGCTGTTCTCCTTCAGCGACGGCCAGTACGGCCTGCCACGCTGGACCGCCGAGCACGGCCCGAAGCTCAAGGCCATCGTTTTCGACGCCAGCGGCCTGACTCGCTTCGAGCAGACCCTCGAGCTGCGCACCTTCTTCCAGGGCGCCCTCAAGGGCCTGGACAAATGCCCGCATGTGGTGATCCTCGGCCGCGCGCCGGAATCCGTGAAAGACCCCATCGCCGCCAGCGTGCAACGCAGCCTGGAAGGCTTCAGCCGCTCGCTGGGCAAGGAAATCCGCCGGGGCGGCAACGTCCAACTGGTGTACGTCGGCAAGGGCGCCGAGGACCAGCTCGAAGGCGCGCTGCGCTTCTTCCTCTCGCCCAAGAGCGCCTATGTGTCCGGGCAGGTCGTGCGCCTGTCCGCCTATGACAAGCAGGTACAGGACTGGAGCCGTCCGCTGGTGGGCAAGCGCGCGCTGGTGACCGGCGCCGCCCGTGGCATCGGCGCGGCCATCGCCGAGACCCTCGCCCGTGACGGCGCCGACGTGGTGCTGCTGGACGTGCCGCCGGCCAAGGATGCCCTCGATGCGCTGGCCGCTCGCCTGGGCGGGCGTGGTGTGGCGCTGGACATCTGCGCCGCCGACGCCGGTGCTCAACTGGTGGCAGCACTCCCCGATGGCGTGGACATCGTGGTGCACAACGCCGGCATCACCCGCGACAAGACCGTCGCCAAGATGAGCGAAGCCTTCTGGAACTCAGTGATCGACGTGAACCTCAAGGCCCCGCAGGTGCTGACCCAGGCGCTGCTGGACGCCGGCAAGCTGCACGACGACGGCCGCGTGGTGCTGCTCGCCTCCATCAGCGGCATCGCCGGCAACATGGGCCAGACCAACTATGCGGTGAGCAAGGCCGGCCTGATCGGCCTGGCGCAGGCCTGGGCACCGGCGCTGGGCAAGAAGGGCATCAGCATCAACGCGGTGGCGCCGGGCTTCATCGAAACCCAGATGACCGCCGCCATCCCGCTGACCATCCGCGAAGCCGGCCGGCGCATGAACTCCATGGGCCAGGGCGGCCTGCCGCAGGACGTCGCCGAAACCGTGGCCTGGTTCGCCCAGCCGGGCTCGGGCGCGGTGAGCGGGCAGGTGCTGCGGGTCTGCGGGCAGAGCCTGCTGGGCGCCTGACCGGATTCCCCTGTAGGAGCGGGCCATGCCCGCGATCGCGCCCATGGGGCGCTCCTACAGGGTCAGCCCTGTGCCATTGCCGCAGAAACGCGGGGCGAAAGCTCAGCTTCGCGCCGCCACCAGTTCGCGAAACTCCTCCGCACTCACCCGATGATCGCCATCGCGATCCGCGCGCACGATCAGCGCCGGCTCCTGGGTCATGAATTCCACCTGGCTGACCTTGCCATCACCATCCCGGTCCGGCCAGGCAATGGCATTGGGCGAGACGTTCACGCTGGGGTTGGGCGGGGTCACTTCTTCGCGGGTGAGCAGGCCATCCTGGTTGCGGTCCAGCCGGTGGAACATGCGCACACGCATGGCGGACAGATCATCGGCCTCGATGAAGCCGCTGCCATCGCGGTCCAGACGGGAGAACGCCGTCTGCTCCATTTCCCCCGCCGCGGCTTGCTGAACGCTCAGCAGCAGGACGGTGGACAGCAGCAGGGTCTGGCGGATTCGGCTTTGCATCGGGCGTACCTTGGCGGGAGTTGACCGGCAAAGCCTAGCCAGAGGCGGACTCGAAACGGTTCGATCACTCCGCCGGCGGTTGCGGTCGGCCGCGCCGGCGGAACTCCACCGGAGTCTCGCCGACCCAGCGCTTGAAGGCGCGGTAGAAGGTGCTCGGCTCGGAGAAGCCGGTGCGCTCGACGATCACCTCGATGCGCTCGTCGGTCTTGAGCAGCAACTCCTTGGCCAGGCGGCAGCGGTAGTCGGTAACCAGGTCGTTGAAGCGCACCCCGGCCATGGCCAGGCGTTCGCGCAGGCGGCGGGCCGGCATGTCGAGACGAGCGGCGACCTGCTCCAGCGTCGCGCCGCCATCCACCAGCAGCACGCCGATCAGCTCGCGCACCTTGCGCACCAGGTCCAGCCGCTCTACTTCCGCCAGTTGCCGGCGCGCCAGGGACTCATGCATGCGCAGCAGTTCCGGCGCGGCATGGCGCGAGGGTTTCTCCAGCACCTCGGCGTCGAACACCAGCGCATAGCGATCCGCGCCCAGTACCGCCGGGCAGCCGTAGACCTCGCGGTAACGCTCGGCGGGCGCGCCTTCCTCGTGCATCAGCTGTACTTGCTGGGGCTTGAAATCGCCCTCGGTGAGCGCATGGAACAGGCGCACCACCGCACCGGCGAGCATTTCGGGGAAGTGACGGTTGGTCCCGGCGGTATGACCGAGCAGCAGCACGGCCTTCTCGCCCTCCACTTCCAGGCGGGCGTTGAGGGTGTCGGAGAGCAGGCGCACGTAGCGCAGGGCGTGGCGCAGACCTTCGCCGAAGGTGGCGCTGGAAAGGAACAGGTACTCCAGCAGCAGGCCATGGAACGCGGGCAGGTGGCCGGCCAGATAGAGGCCGACGTGCTCTTCGCCGCACTCTTCGGCGGCCGCCTTCCAGAACAGGTTCTGTGCGCTGTGGGGGAATCGTCCGGCAGGCAGGCTGCCGGCAGGCAGGCCGACGCGAGCCAGCACGCGGTCGGGGTCGGTACCGCTGGCGCGCAGGGCGTCGATCACCGGGCGCATCAGCGCCACATCGTCGGTCAGATCACGCATGGTGTTTTTTCTAGTTATCCATGAGGCGGGCCCATCTTAGGCAGCTTTCCTATCGCCCCTCAAGAGAATCAGGAACAAGCGTGCGGGAAATATCCGAGCAATCGGACGGTCACATTGACTTGCCTGCCGCGCGCCGCGTTGCCACGGCCAATGCCCGCCGGTGACCGGCGGCTAAGCTGAGTGAATATTCGTCAGGAGATACCCGATGCCCCGCGATTGGCTTGACCTGTCCGCCCCACCCGCCCTCACCGGCCTGTTCGCCCGCGCCGCCGTGCGCCGCGGCGTGCGTGGCCGCAGCCTGCCGACACGCGGCCTGCGCTGCCCGGTCACGGTCGACCCGAAGCACCTGGAGCGCTACCGCAAGGTCTGTGGCTTCGCCGACAACCACCTGCTGCCACCCACCTACCCGCACATCCTCGCCTTCGGCCTGCAGATGGGCCTGCTGACGGACGCGCGCTTCCCCTTCCCGCTGCTGGGCCTGGTGCACCTGGAAAACCGTATCAGCGTGTTGCGCCCGCTCGGCGGCCTGGGGCCGTTCAACGTCAGCGTGCGGGTGGACGACCTGCAGCCCCATGAGAAAGGCGTGACCTTCAGCATCATCACCCAGCTGCACGACCAGCTCGGGCTGCTCTGGGAAGGCGACAGCCGCATCCTGTTCCGCGGCATGCGCCTGGACGGCACGCCGCCGACCCGCGAAGAAGTGGCCGAGCTGCCGCTGGAGCAGATCGACGCCTGGAACTGCCCGGCGGACATCGGCCGGCGCTATGCCCGAGTGGCTGGCGACTACAACCCGATCCACCTGTCTGCCGCCAGCGCCAAGCTGTTCGGTTTCCCCCGCGCCATCGCCCACGGCCTGTGGAACAAGGCGCGCAGCCTGGCCGCCCTGGGCGAACGTCTGCCGATGGCCGGCTATCGGGTCGACGTGCGCTTCCAGAAGCCGGTGCTGCTGCCGTCCCAGGTCAACCTGCTGGCCAGCGAGCCGGCGCCTTCCGGGCAGTTCAGCCTGCGCGGCAAGGACGGCCTGCCGCACATGGCCGGCAGCTGGAGCCCGCTGGACGTTTGACGCGCCAGGCTTGAAGCTATGGGGCTCACGTTGGAGCCCCATCTGCATGAACCTCGAAGCCATCACCGCGCGCCTGCACGCCATCCGCGACCACAACGACTGGAGTCGCTTCCACAGCCCGAAGAACCTGGCCATGGCGGCCAGCGTGGAAATGGCCGAGCTGGTGGAAATCTTCCAGTGGCTGCGCGAGGACGAATCGCGCCAGTTGCCGCCGGAGAAGCTCGCCCACGCCGGGCAGGAAGTCGGTGACATCGTCCTTTACCTGCTGCTGATGTGCGCGGAACTGGGCATCGACATGGACCAGGCCGTGCTCGCCAAGCTGGCCGACAGCGAGCGGCGCTTCATCGAAGGGGGCGCCAAGTGAGCGACTCCCCGAAGACCGGCGACCGCCATTTCGACGAACTGGCCACGCGCTTCGCCGAGAAAATCTACGGCGGCGCCAAGGGTGCCATTCGCCTTGCCGTGCTCCAGGCGGACCTCGCCGAGGCGCTGCCCGACCGTCCGCTGCGGGTGTTGGATATCGGTGCGGGCCTGGGCCACATGTCGCTGTGGCTGGCCGGGCGCGGCCACGACGTCACCCTCGCCGAGCCCGCCGCGCCGATGCTCGAAGGCGCACGCCAGCGTTTCGAGGAAGCCGGCCTGCCAGCCACCTTCATCGCCGCGCCTTGGCAGGACCTGCTCGGCCAGCTCAACGAACCCTATGACCTGGTGATCTGCCACGCCGTGCTGGAATGGCTGGCCGAACCGCTGGCGATCCTCCCCGTGCTGCACCAGCTGACCCGCGCCGATGGCTGGCTGTCCCTGGCGTTCTACAACCGCGATGCGCTGATCTACCGCAACCTGCTCAAAGGCCACTTCCGCAAGCTGCGCAAGAACCGTTTCTCCGGCGAGGGCCAGAGCCTCACCCCGCAGGAACCGCTCGACCCGCGCGTACTCGAAGCCGCCATGGCCGGGCACTGGACCATCGAGGCGCGCAGCGGCGTGCGGGTGTTCCACGACTACATGCCGGTGGAGTTCCAGCACAAGGCCGAGCCGCTGGACCTGGTGGAGATGGAGTTGCAATACCGCCGCCATCCCGCCTTCGCCGGCCTCGGCCGCTACCTGCACTGGCTGTGCCGGCCGCAGGATTAGGTGCATAGTTGCCACTGCGCACGCCTCACCAAACCGGCGTGCGGGAGTCCGTCATGCCGCGTTACCTGTTGATCCTGCCGCTGCTCAGCGCCCTGGCTGCCTGCCAGGGCCAGAATCCCTACAGCAACACCTCGCTGCCGATCCCGCCCGCCCCCGCGCAGGCCGCCAACCCCGGCCTCGACCCCGGCAGCTACCCGGCCCCGCCGCTGGACTACGGGCGCTACCGCTCGTGGAGCTGGGCGGACGGCAGCGGCTTCGGCGGCCCGCTGCAGGACGCCGTCAGCGAAGCCCTCGACCAGCGCGGCCTGCGCCCGGCGCGCTCGAATGCCCCGGCGGACCTGAGCGTCAGCGCGCACCTCTCCAGCGAGCAACGCACCCGGCAGACCACCGACTATTACGGCGGCGGCTACTACGGCGGCTGGAACGCCCCCTGGTACGGCGGCGCTTCCTACCCCGTCACCCGCACCTACTTGGTCACCGTCAGCGTGGTGCGCATCGCCCTGTTCGACGCCCATAACCACCAGGAAATCTGGAGTGGCAGCGCCGAATACGAAAACGCCAGCAGCCAGACCGACCAGGCCCGCGCCCTGCGCGAAGCCGCGCGCAAGGCCATGGACGGTTACCCACCGGGCTGATCGCCGGCTGGCCGGAAATCCTGCCACCGATTCGTCCACTGCGACGCTGCGCAACCCCTCTGCCGCTTGCCTTTGCGCGGACTCTGCGCTTGGATGAAAGCTCTGTCAGGAGTATTCCAACCATGATCCGCCGTTTACTGCTACTGGGCCTGATGCTCGGCCTCGCCGCCTGCGAAACGACCAGCGTCAGCCGCGACTACGACACTACCCGCGACTTCTCCCGCTACCTGACCTGGAGCTGGGCGCAGCCGGCCTTCGAGTACCGCCCGGACGACCCGCGCATCAAGAGCGACCTCACCGAGCAGCGCATCAGCGACGCGATTGCCGGCGAGTTCGACCAGCGCGGCCTGCGCCAGGCACAAGGCGGCAACCCCGGCGACGTGAAGCTGCGCGCCTACCTGATCGTCGACCAGCGCCAGGACCAGGTCACCACCTACAGCGGCGGCTACTGGGGCGGTTACTGGGGAGGCTACTGGGGCCCGCCGCCCATGGCCGAGAGCCGCACCGTGACCTACAAGGTCGCGACCATCCAGGTCGACATGTTCGACGGCAAGGACGGCAAGCTGGTCTGGCGCGGCAGCGGCGAACAGATCATGCGCAGCAGCCCGCCGACGCCCGCCGAGCGCGAAGCGGCGATCCGCGAGACGGTGCAGAAGATCATCGCCCAGTACCCGCCGCACTGACCGGCCCGACCATGACACGGGAGACCGCGTGAACCAGCCTGCCCTGCAACACCGTCCCGCCCTCGCCGACGACCTCGGCGAGGTGGTCGGCTTTCCCCAGGACGCCGACGAACTCTTCTACTGCTACCCCAAGGCCAGCTGGCCGCTGACCATCGGCCAGCTCGCCGCCGCCATCGCCGAACGGCGCGGCAGCACCGTGGCGCTGCTTGATGGCCGGGTCGCCGGCTTCGCCAACTTCTACCAGTGGCAACCCCACGAGTTCTGCGCGCTGGGCAACATGATGGTCGCGCCCTGGGCGCGACGACACGGCGTAGCGCAGTACCTGATCGAGGTCATGGAGAATCTCGCCCGCGACCAGTACAAGGCGCAGGTCATGAAAGTGTCCTGCTTCAACGCCAACGCCGCCGGCCTGCTGCTTTACGCACGCCTGGGCTACAAGCCGCAGGGCATTGTCGAGCGCACCGACCCGCAAGGCCGGCGCATCGCCCTGGTCCAACTGGAGAAAGCCCTTGTCCACGCCTGAGCCCCAGCGAGTGCTGATCATCGTCAGCAGCGGCCCGAGCACCCCGGCGCGCTGCGCCGCGCCCTTCTACACCGCCACGCTGCTGGCGTGCATGGATGCCAAGGTCACCCTGTTCCTCAGCGGCGAAGGCACGCGCCTGGCCTTCCAGGACATCGCCGACACGCTCTACGCCGCCGACGATGGCGAGCCCATCAGCCACTTCATCCAGCAGGCCAAGGAAGCCGGCGCACGCCTGCTGATGTGCCGCGCACCGGGCGTGGCCATCGACGAAAGCCGGCTGATCGAGGAAGTCGACGAGATCGCCAGCGGCGGCGAGTTGGCGCGCATGATCCTCGAATACGACCGGGTGCTGACGCTGTGAAACTGCAAGGCCTGGAGTTCCCCGACGACCTGCTCTACGCCCCGGACTACAACCTCTGGCTGCGCGAGGAGGAAGGCGGCGCCGTCACCCTCGGGCTCACCGCCTACGGCTGCGCGGTCTACGGGCAGATATTCGCCTTCACCCCCAAGCGCAACGGCTGGCACATCGACTGCGACCGCAGCTTCGGCGTGGTGGAATTCGCCAAGGCCGCCTCGTCGGCGCGCAGCCCGCTGGACGGCACCGTCCTCGCCAGCAACGAAGCCGTGGTGCGCAGGCCAGGGCTGATCAACCTGGACTGCTACGGCGAAGGCTGGATGGTCCGCCTGAAGCCCGACGACTGGGCCGCCGCCCGTGGCCGCTTCCTGCATGGCGACGCCGCTCTGGAGGCCTTCGCCCAGCGCATGCACCTGGACAACTTCGACCCCGACGACGACGGGGTCCAGGCCCTGCGCCCATGAGCCGGACGGGCGCGCAGTTCACGCTGCTGCTCTGCCTGCTCATCTGCCAGCCGCTGCGCGCCGACCAACCGGCCCAGGACGGCTTCGTCTATCTCGATCAGATACTGAAATCCGCGCGCTATGACGTGCGCTACGCCGGCGCCGACAACTTCGTCGGCGAGCCCATCGACGGTTACCAGAAGGCGCGGATCATCCTCACCCGCGAGGCCGCCAGCGCCTTGGCTACGGTGGAAAAGGACGTCGCCCTGAGCGGCCTGGCGCTGAAGATCTTCGATGGCTATCGCCCGCAGCGCGCGGTGGATAACTTCCGTCGCTGGGCTGCCGTTCCACAGGACATCCGACAGAAAGCGCGCTACTACCCACAACTGGACAAGCCCGCGCTGTTCCGCGACGGCTACATCGCCAAGCACTCCGGGCACTCGCGCGGCAGCACCGTCGACCTCACGCTGGTGGAGTCGAAAACCGGGGAAGAGCTGGACATGGGCAGCCCGTTCGACTTCTTCGGGCCCATCTCCCATCACGGCACCGCGCTGGTCAGCGTGCAGCAGACGCGCAACCGCGAGACGCTGCGCCAGGCCATGCTGCGGCACGGCTTCGAGCCCTACAGCGCCGAGTGGTGGCACTACACCCTGAAGGCCGAGCCTTACCCGAAGACCTACTTCGACTTCCCGGTGCAGTGAAGGACAGCGGCCGTCCCTGGCCGTGGTGGATCAGTTGTCGTGCTGAGTGTTCTTGTGGGCCGGCTTGGTGGAGGAGATCGCCGTAGCCTTGGTCTTGCCCTGGGTATCCCTGGAGTGCGCCACGGCGGACGTCGCCTGCCCATGGCCCTTGCTGTCGTTCTTCTCGCTACCGTAGTGATTGCCGCTCAGGCCATGGTCGCGGGTCGCCTTGCCGGCGTGCTCGCCACCGTCGTTCGCGCCATTGCTGTTGCTGCCGTGGTTACCGCCGGCATCGCCCTTGCCACCACCGTGGCCACCGCCATTACCACCGCCGTTACCGCCGCCATTGCCACCACCGTGACCGCCACCGTCGCCCTTGGCATAGGCCGAACCGATCGGCGAAAGGTCGGCAGGCAGCAAGGCTGTCGTGCCGAGTGCGACTGCACAGGCTACTGCAACAACCAGGGACATTTTCATCTTGTTATCGCCTCCATGGGCGGCTCTTGGGATACCTCTATGACCCTGCCACAGGCCCCGCCGTTCGCGGCCTGCCGACGAAATGCCAGCACGCGTGTGCCAACTTTTCATCGACAGACTGTAGGAGCGCCCCATGGGCGCGATCGCGGGCATGGCCCGCTCCTACAGGTTTACTCGGAACTCCGCCCACCGGATCATTCTCCAACCCTCGCCCCCACCGCCGCACCGCTGGAGTTTCCGCATGACCCCGCAAGCCCCCGAATTCGACGGCCAGCGCTGGAGCAACGCCGAAGAAGACCGCATCGAAGTGGTCGCCGCCGATCCCCGCTGGCCCCAGCGCTTCGCCGAAGAAGCCGACGCCATCGCCCGCGCCGCCGACCTTCCCGGCCTGGGCATCGAGCACATCGGCAGCACCGCCGTGCCGGGGCTGGACGCCAAGCCGATCATCGACATCCTCCTGCTGCCACCTCCAGGCAGCGACCCGCACCAGCTGATCGAACCGCTGCAAGAGCTGGGCTACCAGTACTGGGCCGAGAACCCCGACACCTCGCGGATGTTCTTCGTCAAAGGCATGCCGCCGCTGGGCAGCGGGCGCAGCCACCACGTCCACGTCATGGACCTGAGTGACGCCTCGCGCCGCCTGCTGTTCCGCGACTGGCTGCGCACCCACCCCGACGATGCGCAGCTCTACGCCCAGGTGAAGCACGAACTGGCGAAGCGCTTCCCCACCGACCGCGACGCCTACACCGAAGGCAAGGACGAAGTCGTCGCGCAGATACTCGGCCGCGCGCTCAACCCGCCCGAGCACCACCGCGACGGCGACAAAGCCCACGGCGGAGAAATCCAGGGGCCGGACCGCCGCTGAAGAACGCCACGCGTTAATCCGCCGTTAATCCAGCCGGCCGAAGCTCGGGGCTCCCCTCAGGAGGAAGTCCCATGCTCAAGCTCTCCGTGGTCACCTTCGCCTGCTTCACCCTGGTCGGCTGCGCCGACTCCCCGCACTTCAGCCACTTCAGCGCCATCGAATCGCCGGTGCGCGAATCCTTCGGCGAAGACAATCTCGAACGCCAGCCCACCCGCGTGCGCCTGCAAAGCGACGATTACTCGGCGCAGCAACAGCGGATGATGTGGGGCCAGTGACGCCGCAACACCTCGGCAGACCGCGCCAGCGGCTGCCGATTGAGCTATAACGGGCGCTCCCCCAAGGCACAGGAATGGACACCATGGCCTTCGACTGGCACAGCGACCCGATCACCCGCCAGACCCCGCTCGACGCCCACTACCGCAACACCCAGAACGTCCGCCGCTTCATGACCCAGCATTGCGGCAACGGCTTCCAATTCGACCGCGACTTCATGGCTTGGATACGCAGCGGCGCGCCAGCGGACATGGGCGCAGTAGTGGATGAGTGGCGCCGCCGGAAAGGCCTCGCCATTGGCTGAACCCGCCGCTTGCTGCCGATGGCACGCGGGCCAGGCAGCCCGCTAGACTCCGCAGAGCACTCACCTCGGACCACCGCCATGAAGAAAGGGATCTTCCTCGCCGTTCTTGCGCTGCTCGCCTGGCAATACATGGACAACCCGAACTGGCAGTCGCGCTTCTTCCGCTCGGCGCCAACGTCCGTCAGCGCGCCCGTTGCGCCCAGCGAACCTGCCGCAGAACCCGTCGCAGCGCTTGAAAGCAAGCCGGAGCCCACGCTCAGCGTGCGTTGCGACGGCCGTAAATACTGCTCGCAGATGACATCCTGCGCGGAGGCCAAGGCTTTTTTGCGGAGTTGTCCGAACATGGAGATGGACGGCGACGGTGACGGCATTCCTTGCGAGAAACAGTGGTGCCTCATGTAGGCGAATGTCGTCCTACAAGCCACCACCCAGCCACAGCGTGAACTGACCGTCGCGCACGGCCAACGCCTGCCGCACCACGCTGTAGCGCAGCGGCAGCACGCCGCCGGTGCTGACCTTCAACCGGTCAGCCAGCGCCAGCACCTCCTCGAAGGAAGCCTCCGGCAGGTACTTGTTGAAGGAATAACTGTCGCGGCCAATCAGCACCTGCACCGCGTACACGTCCTGCCCGACCGGGTCGTAGACCAGCAGCCCCTGCAACTCGATGCCCGCCGGCAACCGGAACAGCGCCCGCACCAGCAGCAACGAAACACCGGGCGCCACCTCCGCCGTCGCCAGCGGCACCAGAAACGCATCCTCGCGAACGCCGTCCTGCCAGCGCCACAGGTCGCTCAGTTCCAGATGGTCTTCGGTGAACTGGTCCAGTCTGACCATGGCGCTCGCTTCAAGAGTCGCTGTCGTTTTCGGCAGGAGCCCCGAAGACAGGTTTGAACTGCTCCACCTGAGGCACGACGTCTCCCGTCAGCAGCCAGACGGCGTGCTGCGGATAGACCCTCAGCAGGATGCTCACCTCTTCGGTGCCCATGCGAATGATGCCTTTGCTGATGTTCTTCCAGCGCTGGTGGTTGGTATCACCCTGGAGACTCAGATACTTGGGACCCGCCAGACGAACCAGCTGGACCGCCCTGCCGAGTATTTCATCCATATCGGAAATTTCATGCAGAGTTCAATATTTACCCCAAAAGAACTTGCGGGGTAATATTTGAACTGGAAGTGAATGTCAGCCCACTAGCCATGGGTGTTATCGCTCGAATACTGAATGAATGCGTCAACAACGAAAAGCACAGCGGCCTGGGTTACTCATCGCGGGCGAAGGACGTGAATTCGTCACGGAGCCGCCAGGCTGGAATCCCCGATGCAAAGGAGAATGACATGGTTGAGTTGGACCTGACCCGAGCCGCCGAACTCATTGGCAGCTATGTCCTCGTCGAGACCGTCTGCGACTCCGAGACAATTCCCGAGCAGTACTGCATGCAATTCGTCGGGGTGGTGCCGCCCCTGGCCGGAGTGATCGAGCATCCCTACTTTCTCGTCATGGACCTACTGGTCCCGTCGAAATTTCCCGAGGAACTGTTCTGGCACAACATCCAGTCGCTGATGGTGCTCGGAGCCGAGGCGGCAAGCGTTCGCGAAGAATTGATGCCCGAAGAGGGGATCATGATCTGCTGAAAGGAATTGGCGAAAGGCAGTGAGAGCCGAACCCGTTTTTGGACTTGGTCATTGATGGTCATTATTGGCTAACACCGCAGAATCCGGGGCCTTCAGCAGGGCCATATAGGCCATTGATAGCAAGTGCGGCAAGTGATACCGACAGCTTGAGAAACTGGTGCCGAGCACACCCGAGCGATCAGATGCAGCCGCCTAAAGTGGAAGGGATAAATCCGCTGACTTTTCCTTAGCTATTAATAACCTTCACTGCAACTCTTGAGGTCGCGAAGTTCGGCGCTTTTTGGCTTGATGGACGCAAGAGTGGCCGACTCAGGAATAGTTGAGGGCAAATCACCCAAAGCCCTATCGGCCAGCCATACAAGGTGACCTTCACTGATGGCTATTTTTGCCTTGATAGGCGTCTCGCTATGGCTGCTGTGCAAGGTCACTGTCGCTGTGCCCGAGCTGTTTATCTGACCATAGACAGTAGGTTTTTTATCGTCAGCCCACCCCCAGTCTATTTTGGCTGTTCCGCGAGCTGTTCCGTAGTGGAATCCACAAATTGTTCGGCCTTCCTGGATTAGAACGAGCTTGAAGCTATCTCCTGTGGTTGAGACGGTGCCGCTGGGTGAGTACTCAATGTTCCAGGTCCCGGAGAAATCAGGTGATGCCGAGATGGGAAGGACAGGCAAGGCTGCAATAAGGAGTTTCAGGAGTTTCTTCATGATATTCCCAAACCGAATCAACGTGAGTTGGACCTATCAAAAGGTGACGTGCCTATTTTAGGCAGTATTAATTGCCGCACGCTTCGGCCATTTCCTGCGCAGTTCGCTCCGTAGGGTTCCGGCTGTTTTGTTGCCACCAGAACTGGCACTGGGATGATTTGAAACGCCTTTCCTGATTTGCGCGGGCTTGTTCTACCCGTGTCTGGGCAAGATGTTCAGCGTGCTCGATCAGGGACTTTCGTCACCTGCTCGATACCGGGGAGGATCACGAGTGCTAGTATGTTTTGGCAAATTTTGCCATTCCAGAGAGACTGGTCCCATGAGCACGATGAACATTTCCCTGCCGGATACGCTCAAGAGCTTTGTCGATGAGCAGGTCAGCCAGCGTGGTTACGGCACCAGCAGCGAGTACGTGCGCGAATTGATTCGCAAGGATCAGGATCGTCAGCGTCTGCGGGGCCTGCTGATCGCCGGAGCCGAGTCGATGCCTGCGGCACCTGCCGACGATGACTACTTCGAATCGCTCCGCACGCGGGTGCGTAAGGCCCGTGGATGAAGGCCAAGCCAGTCATTCCGCGAGCACTCGCCAATCAGGATGTTGAAGCGGCCGTCGATTACTACCTGAGTGAAGACGCCGAACAGGCTGCTCTGGGGTTTGTCGATGCCCTGGAAAAGGCATACGCCCATATCGCCCGTCACCCTGGTAGCGGCTCGGCCCGCTATGCCCATGAGCTGGACTTGCCGGGGCTGCACTGCTGGCCACTCAAGCGCTATCCCTACCTGGTGTTCTACGTCGAGCGCGACGACCACATCGACGTGTGGCGCGTCCTCCACGGCATGAACGACATCCCGTCCTGGATGCAGGCTGGCGAGGGGGCACCGCACTGAACGTGCTTCGACACTTCTTCGACACCGACGTCGAAGCGTCTTTCCGGGCTGAGCCGAAAGCCAAGAGCGACGCGGGCAGTAGACAAGGGAATTGGCGGAAGGCAGTGAGAGTCGAACTCACCCAGGAACGGCTGCCGTCCCCCACCGGGTTTGAAGCCCGGCCACGCCACCGGGCGTGATTGCCTTCCCTGGTCAGAAGCCGGCTGCGCGAATGCAGCGGCGAAAGCGGGAGCCCGGATGTTGCCATCATTGCCATGACCGATGCCAGCGCAGCGATGCCGCAGCCGGCTCCGGGTTGCCCGGTAAATCCCCCGGAGCCGAGCAATGACATTCTGGCCAATCAACATCAAAAGGCCACTTATCGGCCAGAAATAGGCGGCGGATTGACTGCCCATGCTCTACCCTCGCTAGCAGTACCCAGGGAGCTCCACGGCATGAAGCCCACTCTACCCATCCTCGATATTTCCCCACGCCTGGGCATTGGCCCGGTCTGCCTTGGCGATACGCGGGCCATGGCGCGGGACGCGCTGGCCGCCGTGGGTTTCCCGCTGGAATCGTCCAACGGGCCGACGGACTACTTCTGCCAGGCGGCGATCCAGACCGAGTGCGACGAGCAGGGGTTCATCTGGTTCATCGGCCTGTCCCAGAGCGAGCAGTACCTCGCGCGCTACCAGGGCGTGGATGTGTTTGCGCTGGCGGCCGGTGAGCTGTTCTCGCTGATCGCCTCGGCGGATGACTCCGGCGCGCACGAATTCAACGACTGCGAGTATCTGTTTCCGGGGCAGATCATCACGTTGTGGGACGCGGACGAGCAGTACGACCGCCAGGGCAACGAGACGCGCCCGGTCTGGGCTCAGGTCGGCATCGGCAACGCCGATTACGTCGAGGCGGTCTCGGCCCTTTGACCCATGAGCGGACTTTGTCGCGCCAGGGGCTCTATGCTTGTCCTGCACGCTGACAAGGGAACTCCATGCTGAACGCGAAACTCACCAGGGCGCTGCTCTGGCTGGTCATCCTCATCCTCGCCATCGCCGTGCTGGCGCTGGGACTGCGGGTCGCCGCGCTGCGCAACATTCCGCCGCTGGAGCCCTGGCACACCTGGGTGCCGGAGGACCTGCACAGCGACGCCATCGACCGCACCGATTGGGCCGGCTACCTGGCCGCCGAGGACAAGCTGATGCAGGCCATGCGCAAGGAAATGGCGGCCAGCCTGCAGCCCTTCGAGCGCGTCGCCTATAACCGCTACTTCGACCAGAGCCAGGTCTACCCCGGCCACTTCGCCACCGACTGGAATCGCTCCTACGAGATGCGTCCCGCCGGTGAAGTACGCGGCGCGGCGGTGCTGCTGCACGGGCTGACCGATTCGCCCTATAGCCTGCGCCACCTGGGCGAGCACCTGCGGCAGCAGGGTTTCGTGGTCATCGCGATCCGCATGCCGGGCCACGGCACCGTGCCGGCCGGGCTCACCGACGCGGACTGGGAAGACTGGATGGCGGCCACCCGGCTGGCCGTGCGCGAGGCCTCTGCGCAACTGCCCAAGGGCGCACCGCTGCTGATGGTGGGCTTTTCCAACGGCGGCGCGCTGGCGATGAAGTACAGCCTGGATGCGCTGGGCGACCCGGGCCTGACGATGCCGAAACAGGTAGTGCTGATCTCGCCGATGATCGGCGTCACCCGCTATGCGCAGTTCGCCGGATTCGCCGGTTTGCCGGCGTTGCTGCCGGCCTTCGCCAAGGCGGCCTGGTTGAGCGTGCTGCCGGAGTTCAACCCGTTCAAGTACAACTCCTTCCCCATCGCGGCGGCGCGCCAGACGGTGGAGCTGACCGACGCCGTGCAGGGCAGCCTGGAGAGCGCCAGCCGCAGCGGCAGCCTTGCACGCCTGCCGCCGATCCTCACCTTCCAGTCGCTCGCTGACAGCACCGTGAGCACCCCGGCAGTGATCAGCAACCTGTACGACCGGCTGCCGGACAACGGCAGCGAGCTGGTGCTGTTCGACCTCAATCGTTCGCTGAACTACGGACCGCTGCTGCGCCCGGAAATGGCCACGCTCGGCGACCGCCTGCTGCCCGAGCGCCAGCGCAACTATGACCTGACGGTGATCTCCAACAGCCCGCAGACCAGCCAGACCAGCGCCCTGCACACGCCGGCCCACAGCCAGCAGCAGGAGAGTCAGCCGCTGGCCGCCAGCTACCCGCCGGACTTGTTCTCCCTCTCTCACGTGGCACTGCCCTTCCCGCCCGACGACGCGCTCTATGGCCAGCATCCACAGGCCGGCGAAGACTTCGGCATCCACCTGGGCACCCTCACGCCCCGCGGTGAACGCGGCGTGCTGATCGTCGGGCTGGACCTGTTCCAGCGGGTGACCTCCAACCCGTTCTACGACTACCTCGTGCAACGGGTCGATCGGGTGTTGCCGTCGCGCTAACGCTTGCCCACGTCGAGCACGACGGCAATCAGGGTGACGGCGATGAACAGCAGAATCAGCCAGGAACTCATTGGACCCACTCCCCGGTAGTGAACAGGGCTATCGAGGGGCGTGGGGAGGGGGAGTTCAGAAAGATTCTTCAGCGGTCGACTGCGCCAGCGCCGAATCCTCTCTGATCCGCCGCTCATTGCCAAAGCGGCGGGTGAAGCCGATGCGGTCGAAGTACTCCAACAACTGGATGCAGCGCTTGCGGCCGATGCCGATGCGGTCGCGGAAGGCGGCGGCGCGGATGATGCCGGTTTCGTCGCGCAGGTGCAGGGCGTGGCCGGCGAGTTGGCGCAGGGTCTGTTCGGGGTAGAACAGGTCTTTCACCACCTGGTGCAGCTGGCCCAGGCGACCGAGTTTGCGCAGCAGCAGGCGCACGTCGCCCTCTTCCGCCTTCAGTTCGCGGGCGAGGTCGCGCACCCAGGGCGGGTCGAAGGCACCGGCCAGCAGCAAGGGCCAGAGACGTTCGCGCAGTTGTTCGTCGGCTTCACCCAGCTGCACGCGGTGGTCGGGCAGGTGCAGCCAGGGGCCACTGCTGTCGACTTGCCCAGTCTCCAACAGGCTTTCCAGCAGGGCGATGAACACCGGTCGTTCCAGCTGCGAGAAGGCATAGCGGCGGAGGCGGTCGCGGTCGGGGCCGAGTTCGTCGGGAGCTTCGACGTGGAAGCGCTGCAGGGCATCGAGCAGTTGCTGTTGCAGCGCTGACCAGCGTTCGGCGGCGAACAGTCGCGCGCCGAGCCGGGTGTGGATTTCGACCAGTTCGCCGGGCAGTTGCCAGCCCTCGCGCGGGCGGTTGAACTGGCGCGCCAGCAGCGCGGGATCGAGGCCGTTGCTGGCGTGGCCAAGCAGGGTCGGCAAGGCGCTTTCGAGACTGTCACCTTGCAGAGCGCGCAGCTGCTCCAGACGTTCCAGGCTGCGCCGGTTGCGCGCAGGGGCGAAGGGGTCGAGCACGCGGCCACCGCCGAGGGTGCGTTGCGCGGACTGATCGCGCAGCACCAGGTGGTCGCCATGCACGGCGTGGCTGGGCGCATTCAGCACCAACTGCGCGAAGGTGCGCTCGCCGGGTTGCAGACGCTCACCTTCGAGCAACGCAACGCGGCCGGTGACGTCCTGCGCGCCGAGGTGCACATGCACCGGCGTCCAGTGGGCGAAGGCGCGGGTTTCGCTGGGCAGCAGGTTCAGGTCGATATCGATGCGCGTGGTGGGCGCATGCAGTTCGCCAGCGATCAGCCAGTCACCCCGGTGAATCTGTTCGAGGTTCAGGCGCTCGCCAGCGATATTCACCGCCACTCGCTGGCCGGCGTGGGCCTGCTGCGCTTCGCGGTTCTGCGCGTGCAGGCCACGCACGCGAACGCGGCGGCCAGCGCTGCCCAGCAGCAATTCATCGCCGACCTTCACGGTGCCGGCAAAGGCTGTTCCGGTGACGACGACGCCGGCACCGCTGACGCTGAAGGCGCGGTCCACGGCCAGGCGGAAGCCGCCGGTTGCGGCGCGCTCTTGAGTCTCGCGAGCGGCGTCGGAAAGGGCTTTACGCAACGCCTCGACTCCCTCTCCGCTGACACTGGAGAGCGGGAAGATCGGCGCGTCGGCAAATGGTCCTGGCACCAGCAGTTCACGCACTTCCGCGGCAGCCTGTTCTACCCGTTCGCCCGAGACGCGGTCGGCCTTGGTCAGTGCGACCATGGCGCGACGGATGCCGAGCAACTGGACGATGGCGAGGTGCTCGCGGGTCTGCGGCATCACGCCGTCGTCGGCGGCCACCACCAGCAGCACCAGGTCGATGCCGCTGGCGCCGGCCAGCATGTTGTGGACGAAGCGCTCGTGGCCCGGCACGTCGATGAAACCAGTGAGCGCGCCGTCGCCAAGGTCGGCATAGACGTAGCCGAGGTCGATGGTGATGCCGCGCTCGCGCTCGGCCGGGCGGCGGTCGCCCTCGATGCCGGTGAGCGCGCGCAGCAGTGAGGTCTTGCCGTGGTCGATGTGGCCGGCGGTTCCGACTATCACGCCTCGTCCTCGGCCAGCAGCGGCAGTTGCGCGACGAAGCCGGACTCGTCGTCGAGCTGGCGCAGGTCGAGCCAGAGCGCGTCGTCATCGATGCGGCCGAGCACCGGTACCGGCAGGCAGCGCAGGCGCTCTTCCAGGTCCAGCAGGGCGCGGCCGCGCTGGCGCTTGGGCTGGTTCGGGCGCAGGCACAGCGCGGCGCTGGGCAGGCGCGCGACCGGTTGGGCGCCACTGCCGATCATGCCCAGCGCATCCACGGCGTTGACGCTCCAACTTTCACCCAACAGCGTTGCGAGGACGGGAGCCAGGCGCTGGGCCTGGACGCGGATGTCGGCCTGCGGGCGGCTGAGCAGGCGCAGGCTGGTGAGGCGTTCGGCGAGGCGGTCGGGGTCGCGGTAGAGGTTGAGCACGGCCTCCAGTGCGGCGAGGGTCAGCTTGTCCACGCGCAGGGCGCGCTTGAGTGGGTTCTTCTTGATCCGCCCGATCAGTTCCTTGCTGCCGAGGATCAGGCCGGCCTGCGGGCCGCCGAGTAGTTTGTCGCCGCTGAAGGTGACGATGTCGGCACCGTCGCGCAGGGCTTCCTGCACGGTGGGTTCCTTGGGCAGGCCCCAGCGGGTGAGGTCGACCAGGGTGCCGCTGCCCAGGTCCTCGAGCAGCGGCAGGCCGTGGGTGTGAGCGATCTGCGCCAGCTGCGGGGTGGCGACGCTGGCGGTGAAGCCCTGCACGCTGTAGTTGCTGGTGTGCACGCGCATCAGCAGGCCGGAGCGCGGGCCGATCACGGCTTCGTAGTCCTTGGCGTGGGTGCGGTTGGTGGTGCCGACTTCGACCAGCTTCACGCCGGCGCGGGACATGATGTCGGGGATGCGGAAGGCGCCGCCGATCTCGATCAGTTCGCCGCGGGAGATGATCCCTTCCTTGCGCGCGCCCAGGCTGTTGAGCGCCAGCAGCACGGCGGCGGCGTTGTTGTTGACCACGGTGACGGCCTCGGCGCCGGTCAGCTCGCGGATCAGCCCGGTGATGAGGTCGTCACGGTCGCCGCGCTTGCCGGTGGCCAGGTCGAATTCGAGGTTGAGCGGGTAGCGCGCGGCCAGCGTGATGGCTTCGATGGCTTCCTCAGGCAGCAAGGCGCGGCCGAGGTTGGTGTGCAGCACGGTGCCGGTGAGGTTGAACACCCGGCGCACGCGGCTGGCGTGGTGCGCGGCGAGACGCTCGCCTGCGCGGCCGGCGAGCACCGACTCTTCCAGCTCGACGGCGGCCAGCTGGCCGTGGCGCGCGGGATCACGCAGTTCGTCGAGCAGGTCGCGCAGGGTCTTGAGCAGGGCCTCGCGGCCATAGCGTTGCTGCAGCGGCTGGCAGGCCGGGCTGCGCAGCAGGCGGTCGATGGAGGGCAGACGTACCGAGGTCATGGACGAACCTTGTGCAGGAGGCGATGGCTGGAGTCAGTGTAGGAGACCAGGGTGGCAGCGGAAGTGCTGCATTCGTAGGGCGCATAACCGTTTGCGGTTATCCGCCATGTCCGCGCCAGGGGTTGGCGGCGGATAACGCGTTCCGCGTTATGCGCCCTACGAGGGGCGGTTCTAACCGCCGCCACCGGGTGCGAGCAGGAGGTTCGGTGCGGTGCGCAGGTAGCCGTCTTCGGCGAGGCGGATGTCCAGCGCGAGGCTGGCCAGGTCGTCTGCCTGGGCCTCGGCGTGCTTGTCGTGCTGCTGGTAGAACTGCTTGAGGTAGGACTGGCAGCCGGGGCAGGTTTCGGCCTTGAGCGGCGCCTGGTCGCTGGCCACGCCTTCGCGCTGCAGCGAGTAGTAGGCCAGGCCCTTGCTCTCGGCGCAGTGGCTGCATTTGACGCGCACGTAGTGCCATTCGCAGGAGCACAGCGAGCAGGACAGGTAGCGCAGCCCGGCATGCTTGCCCTGGCTGCGGATCATCCCGGCCACCGGCGGCGCGCCGCAGGCCGGGCAGAGGGTCTGGCTGTCGGTTTCCGCCAGGGTGTCGTCGGGCAGTTGCAGCAGCCACTGGCTGAAGGCGACTTGCAGTACGGCGCCGAGGAAGGGCACCAGCGCCGGCGGCAGCAGGTCGAACTGGCCGTTGAGCAGGCCCAGGGCCCAGGCCTTGCGCTGGCCGGAGTCAGCGTTGCGCAGGACCTTCAGTGCCTCGACCACGGCCGGGTTGGCGGTGACTTCATAGGCGTCAAGGAAGGCGTCCAGCAACGGCAGCCACGCGCCTTCACGCACCAGCACTTCATAGGCCAACGGCGGCATGCGGTGCTCGCGGCTGCGGGCCAGCGCGGCGGCGTCCGGCGATTGCAGGAACAGCTTGCGGTCGAGCAACGCCTGTTGCGTTTCGCAGACGCCGGCGATCAGTTCGAGGTAGCCCTGCAGGGGATTGCCCGGCGCCAGTTCACGCAGGCGCGCGGCGCGGCGGGAGAACAGATCGGGGGACGGCAGGTTGAACAGCGGGGGGATGTTGGCGGCAGCTTCGATCTGCCCGGGTTCGAGAATTCGGCCTGACACGCAGGACTCCTTGTTGATGGAGGTTCGGGGCCTTGAGAGCCCCTCACCCTAGCCCTCTCCCAGAGGGAGAGGGGACTGTCCGTACCGACTGGCAATCCAGTGTCAGCCGGCATTCATTTCAGCAGCGTTGCAAGTCAGTGACCCTTGCCCTTGTCCACGTCCTTCAGCCACGCCGCATGGTGCTTGCGCGCCCAGCCGCGGCTGACCCAGCCGTAGAGCATGGCGCCCATCGAGCCCTTCACCCAGATGCCGGCGTAGATGTGCACCAGGATGCTGCAGATGAGCACGAAGGCGGCCAGGGCATGCAGCAGCGAGGCGATGCGGATGATGTCGATGCCGAAGAGGTGGCTGAAGTAGGCACGCCACATCACGAAACCGGTCACCAGCAGCACCAGCATGCACAGCAGCAGGGTCCAGAACAGCAGCTTCTGCCCGGCGTTGTAGCGGCCGACTTCCGGGAGGTTTTCCTCGCGGTTGGTGACCACGTCCTGCCATTGCTTGAGCCACTGCACGTCGCGCTTTTCCACCAGGTTGTGGTGGGCGAAGCGGATCACCAGGCCGAGGAAGAACAGGAACATCGCCACCCCGAGGAAGGGGTGGAGGATGCGCGTCCACGGGCCGCCGCCAAACAGGTTGGTCAGCCAGAACATGGCCGGGTGGAACAGCGCCAGCCCCGAGAGGCCGGCGAGGAAGAACAGAATGGCCACCATCCAGTGGTTGCTCCGTTCGTTGGCGTTGTAGCGCTGGATATCTTTTTTCATGTCGTCGGGCTCCTTGCTGCCCTTTTTCCGCCCTCCCCGCGAGGTGGGCGGAAGTCAGTCAGCGGGGATCACGCGGATCGTAGCCATGCACCGAAGGGTCGACCTTGTGCACCGGCGCCTGCGGGTCGGGCCCGTCTTCCTCGTCCTCTTCGACCCGGTTGGGGCCGATGCGGGTGTAGTGGAAGAACCCGGCCAGCACCACGCCCGCCATGGCCAGCAGGCCCAGCGGTTTGGTGAGGCCTTTCCACAGGCTGACCATCGGGCTGATGGCCGGCTTGTCGGGCAGGCCGGCGTACAGCGAGGGCTGGTCGTTGTGGTGCAGCACGTACATGACGTGCGTGCCGCCCACGCCTTGGGGGTCATACAGGCCGGCGTTCTCGAAGCCACGGGACTTCAGGTCCTCGATGCGCTCGGCGGCGTGCTCCTTCATGTCTTCCTTGGTGCCGAAAACGATGGCGCCGGTCGGGCAGGTCTTCACGCAGGCCGGCTCCATGCCCACCGCTACGCGGTCGGAACACAGGGTGCACTTGTACGCCTTGTGGTCCTTCTGCGAGATGCGCGGGATGTTGAACGGGCAGCCGGTGATGCAGTAACCGCAGCCGATGCAGTGGTCCTGGTTGAAGTCGACGATGCCGTTGGCGTACTTCACGATCGCGCCGGGGCTCGGGCAGGCCTTCAGGCAACCCGGCTCCTCGCAGTGCATGCAGCCGTCCTTGCGGATCAGCCACTCCAGGTTGCCGGCCGGGTTCTCATGCTCGGTGAAGCGCATGACCGTCCAGGACTGGTCCGTGAGGTCGATGGGGTTGTCGTAGGTGCCGTGGTTGTGGCCCACCTCGTCGCGCAGCTCGTTCCATTCCGAGCAGGCGACCTGGCAGGCCTTGCAGCCGATGCACTTGGACACGTCGATCAGCTTGGCCACTTCCTGCTCGTGCCGTACCGAAGGTGACGGCAGGGTCGTGGCGGAGCGGGCGTAGATGTCTTGACTACTCATGCTTCACCTCACGCCTTTTCCACGTTGACGAGGAAGGACTTGAACTCCGGCGTCTGCGTATTCCCGTCGCCCACGAAGGGGGTCAGGGTGTTGGTCAGGTAGCCGTTGCGCGCCACACCCGAGAAGCCCCAGTGCAATGGGATGCCCACGTGATGCACGGTCTGGCCGTTGACCTGCAGCGGACGGATGCGCTTGGTCACCACCGCCACCGCCTTGATGAAGCCGCGGTTGGAGGAGACCTTCACGCGATCGCCGGCCTTGATGCCGAGCTCCTTCGCCAGCGCCTCGCCGATCTCGACGAACTGTTCCGGCTGGACGATGGCATTCAGACGGCAATGCTTGGTCCAGAAGTGGAAGTGCTCGGTGAGCCGGTAGGTGGTCGCGGCGTAGGGGAACTCCTTCGCTGTGCCGAACAGCTCCATGTCGTTCTTGAACACCCGCGCCGCCGGGCTGCTGATCGCCTGCGGGTTCTTGTGCAGCGGGTTGACACCAATCGGCGTCTCGAACGGCTCGTAGTGCTCGGGGAACGGGCCTTCGGCCATCTTGTCGACGGCGAAGAAACGCGCCACGCCTTCGGGGTTCATGATGAACGGGTTCATCCCCGCTTCCGGCGGTACGTCGGCCTTGTAGTCGGGCACGTCGGTGCCACCCCAGGCCTTGCCGTTCCACCACACCAGGCGTTTCTTCACCGGGTCCCACGGCTTGCCGCTGACGTCCGCCGAGGCGCGGTTGTAGAGGATGCGCCGGTTAGCCGGCCACGCCCATGCCCAGCCCAGGGTCTGGCCCATGGCGTACGGGTCGCTGTTGTCGCGGCGGGCCATCTGGTTGCCGGTCTGCGTCCAGGAGCCGGCGAAGATCCAGCAGCCGCTGGCGGTGCTGCCGTCGTCGCGCAGCAGCGCGAAAGCCGGAAGCTGCTCGCCGGCTTTCGCCAGGACCATACCGTTGTTCGGGTCGACGAGATCCGCCAGTGCCTTGCCGTTGTACTCCTTGGCCACCTCTTCCGGAGTCGGTTCGTCCGGCCGCAGGTACGGCCAGTCGAGCCCCAGGATCGGGTCGGGGAAGGCGCCGCCATCCTTTCGATAAGCCGCCTGCAGGCGATGCAGCAGGCCGCTCATGATGGCGATGTCGGTACGCGCTTCACCTGGCGGTTCGGCGCCCTTCCAGTGCCACTGCAGCCAGCGCCCGGAGTTGACGATGGAGCCGTCTTCCTCGGCGAAGCAACTGGTCGGCAGGCGGAACACCGTAGTCTGGATGGCCTTGGTGTCGACGTCGTTGTGCTCGCCGGCATTGCGCCAGAACTCGGAGGTCTCGGTGGCCAGCGGGTCCATCACCACCATCCACTTCAGCTTGGCCAGCGCAGCGCTGACCTTGGCCTTGTTGGGGAAGGAAGCAATGGGGTTGAAGCCCTGGCAGAAGTAACCGTTGACCTTGCCCTGGTACATCATGTCGAAGTAGCGCAGCACGTCGTAGCCGGCGCCGGGCATGTCGAGTTTCGGCAGCCAGTCGTAGCACCAGTTGTTGTCCTTGGTGGCAGCCTTGCCGAACCAGGACTTCATCAGGCTGACGTGGAACTTGGGATAGTTCTGCCAGTAGGACAACTGCCCCGGGCGCAGCGGCTTGCTGGTGCGCTTGGTGATGAAGGCGTTGTAGTCCTGCTCCGCATCCATGCCCAGGGTCAGGTAGCCGGGCAGCGAGTTGGACAGCAGCCCCAGGTCGGTCAGGCCCTGGATGTTGGAGTGGCCGCGCAGGGCGTTCATGCCGCCGCCGGGCATGCCGATGTTGCCCAACAGCAGCTGGACCATCGCGCCGGTGCGGATCATCTGTGCGCCCACCGAGTGCTGGGTCCAGCCCAGGGCGTACATGATGGTCATGACCTTGGTCGGCGCCGCGGTGGTGGAAATCTCTTCCCACACCTTGAGCATCATGTCCTTGGGCGTGCCACAGATGTTGCTCACCACGTCCGGCGTATAGCGGCTGTAGTGCTGCTTCATCAGGTTGAACACACAGCGCGGGTGCGTCAGGGTCGGGTCGACCTTGGCGAAACCATCCTCGCCCAGCTCATACTGCCAGGACGACTTGTCCGGGTAGGTGCGCTTCTCCGCGTCGTAGCCGTTGAACAGCCCGTCGTCGAAGCCGAAGCCTTCCTTCACGATGAAGGAGACGTCGGTGTAGTTGTGCACGTATTCCTTCTGGTACTTGTCGTTTTCCAGCAGGTAGTTGATCAGGCCGCCGAGGAAGGCGATGTCCGTGCCGGTGCGGATGGGCGCGTAGTAGTCGGCCACCGAAGCGGAACGGGTGAATCGCGGGTCGACCACCAGCAGGCGCGCCTTGTTGTGCGCCTTGGCTTCGGTCACCCACTTGAAGCCGCACGGGTGCGCTTCAGCGGCGTTTCCGCCCATGATCAGAATCAGATCGGCATTCTTGATGTCGGTCCAATGGTTGGTCATGGCTCCACGGCCAAACGTCGGGGCAAGACTTGCCACCGTCGGGCCGTGTCAGACACGCGCTTGGTTGTCGAACGCCAGTACGCCGAGAGAACGCACCACCTTGTGGGTGATGTAGCCCGCTTCGTTGGAAGACGCCGACGCGGCCAGGAAGCCGGTGGTCAGCCAGCGGTTCACCGTCTGGCCCTGGGCGTTCTTCTCGATGAAGTTGGCGTCGCGGTCTTCCTTCACCAGCTTGGCGATGCGGTCGAGCGCCTCGTCCCAGCCGATGCGCTTCCACTCCGAAGAGCCCGCTTCGCGAATTTGCGGGTACTTCAGGCGGTTGGGGCTGTGGACGAAGTCCAAGAGGCCTGCGCCTTTGGGGCAGAGCGTGCCGCGGTTGACCGGGTGATCGGAATCACCCTCGATGTGGATGATGTTCTGCGCGACGTTCTTGGCCGCATCACCCTGGCTGTACAGCAGGATGCCGCAACCGACCGAGCAGTACGGGCAGGTGTTGCGGGTCTCGACGGTGCGCGCAAGCTTGAAGTGGCGGATCTGGTCGGCGAATGCATCCGGGGGTGCCATCCCGAGTGCCGCCAGGCTCGATCCTCCAAGGCCCACGGCGCAGACCTTGAAAAATTGCCGACGGTTCATATCCATCGTGCGTCTCCTGATCAGGCAGCGTACGTCCGGGACATGGCCGGACCCTTGCTGCTTAAAAGATAGCCAAGCAGGCGCGATGCGCCAGCTTTGAGCGGGGCAGACCATGCACGCGGAGGATCAGCGGCGCATTGACGCGCGTCAGCCCGTCACTCAGAACGCACTGCCGAGTACCCCCAAATGGGCAACGGGCGGGTAGGCGCAGGAGATACTCTCGCCGTCGGGGCGGCAGGCGGATTGCGCGCGATCCGGCTGGAGGGATTCGTGCAGCCCGAGCAGGGCCACGCCGATGAGGGCAGCGAGCAGGTAATGGCGCGCGTGTCTTGTTCTTATCGCTTTCATGACGACCTCCGTCACTTCAGCCTGCGATCGGGGCCTTGCAGCCCTGCCATGGGTTTGAGTCTGGAACCTGTGGCGCTCCTGTCAACCGAAGCGCTTGACCGAAATGCCCGAACGGCACGGCAGCCGGGCCGTTAACCACCCCACCGCCGGCCCGTTAGGGTGGCAGGACCTGATTGCCCAAGAGCGCTTCCATGTCGTCCGCCGCCTCGCCCTACCCTCACCTGCTCGCCCCGCTCGACCTGGGCCCGATTCAACTGCGCAACCGCGTGGTGATGGGCTCGATGCACACCGGCCTGGAAGACCGCCTGTGGGACTTCGGCAAACTCGCCGCCTATTACCGCGAACGGGCGCGCGGCGGTGTCGGGCTGATCATCACCGGCGGCTTTGCACCCAACCGCGAAGGCTGGCTGCTGCCGCTGGGCAGTAGCCTCACCAGCGGCCTGCAGGTACCGGCGCACCGGCGCCTGACCCAGGCGGTGCACCGCGAGGGCGGGCGCATCCTCCTGCAGATTCTCCACGCCGGGCGCTACGGCTATCACCCGCTGGTGGTCTCGGCCTCGCCAGTGAAATCGCCGATCAGCTGGTTCGCCCCGCGCGAGCTGTCCGAGCGCGGCATCCTGCGCACCATCGCCGCCTTCGTACGCTGCGCGAAGCTCGCCCACGCCGCCGGCTACGACGGTGTGGAGATCATGGGCAGCGAAGGCTACCTGCTGAACCAGTTCCTCTGCCCGCGCACCAACCAGCGCGAAGACCGTTGGGGCGGCGACCTGGGCAACCGCATGCGCCTGCCGCTGGAAATCGTCCGTCGTACTCGCCGCGCGCTGGGCGAACGCTTCGTCATCAGCTACCGCCTGTCGCTGCTCGACCTGGTGGAAGGCGGCAACACCTGGGACGAGGTGCGCACCGTGGCGCGAGCCCTCGAAGGCGCCGGCATCGACCTGCTCAACACCGGCGTCGGCTGGCACGAGTCACGGGTGCCGACCATCGTCACCTCGGTGCCGCGCGCCGCCTTCGCGGAAGTGACCGCACGCCTGCGCCGTGAACTGCGCGTGCCGGTGATCGCCAGCAACCGCATCAACACGCCAGAAGTCGCCGAGCGATTGCTCGCCGAAGGCCACGCCGACCTCGTGTCCATGGCCCGACCGCTGCTGGCCGATCCGCAGTTCGTGGAAAAGGCCGCCGCCGGGCGCGCCACATCGATCAACACCTGCATCGCCTGCAACCAGGCCTGCCTGGACCACGCCTTCGCCAACCGCCGCGCCAGTTGCCTGGTCAACCCGCGAGCAGCCTTCGAGACCGAACTGCGCTACCGCAAGGCCCGCGTGCACAAGCGCATCGCGGTGATCGGCGCGGGGCCGGCCGGGCTGTCCGCCGCCTGCGTCGCCGCCGAGCGCGGCCATCGGGTGACGCTGTTCGAGGCCGCCGAAGAGATCGGCGGGCAGTTCAACCTGGCCAAGCGCGTGCCGGGCAAGGAGGAATTCCACGAGACGCTGCGCTACTTCGCCGTACGCCTGGGCGAACTGGGCGTCGAGGTGCAGCTGGGCCGGCGCATCCGGCGCGGCGAACTGAGCGGCGAGTACGACGAGGTGATAGTCGCCACCGGTATCCAGCCGCGCACGCCGTCAATTCCGGGCATCGGCCACGCCAAGGTGCTCAGCTACCTCGATGTGCTGCGCGGCGCAGCGGTGGGCGAGAAGGTCGCGCTGATCGGCGCGGGCGGCATCGGCTTCGACGTCGCCAGCTTCCTGCTGACCGAGCGCGACGGCGCGCAGCCGCTGGGCGAGTGGCTGGGCCAGTGGGGCATCGACCTGGACAACGCCACCGGCGGCGGGCTGATCCCGCCGGTCGCCGCCGCTCCCCGCCGGCAGCTCTGGCTGCTGCAACGCAAGGCCGGCCAACCCGGCGCCGGGCTGGGCAAGACCAGCGGCTGGGTACACCGCGCGCACCTCAAGCATCACGGCGTGCGCATGCTCGGTGGCGTGGAGTACCTGCGCATCGACGATGACGGCCTGCACCTGCGCATCGATGGCCAGGAGCAATGCCTGGCGGTGGACAACGTGGTGATCTGCGCCGGCCAGGAGCCGCTGCTGGACCTGCAGCCGACGCTGGCGGCGCAGAACCTGCGCTACCACATCATCGGCGGCGCCAGCGTGGCGCGGGAGCTGGATGCCAAGCGGGCGATCCGCGAGGGTGCGGAGCTCGCCGCACGCCTTTGACGGTTTCTGTAGGAGCGAGGGGGACGCCTGGTTCTTGCTCGCGAACCGCCCAGCGCCGCATCTGCCTGGAAACTGTTCGCGAGCCAGCTCGCTCCTACAAGCTGAACACTGTGCGGAGAACCTTCTGACAAGCATCTCGGCCAGGGCGACTGTAATCTGTTAGATTACAGTCCGGCGATGATCAGAAGCTTCCGCCACAAGGGGCTGCGCGCCCTTTACCAGCAAGGTGATCCTCGTGGAGTGAGGGCCGATCACGTGCCCCGGCTCAAACGCATCCTTGCCGCGCTGGAAAGCGCCAACGGCCCGCGAGACATGGACCTGCCCGGTTACCGCCTGCACGGTCTGAAAGGTTCGCTGTCCGGCTGCTGGGCCGTCAGCGTCTCGGGCAACTGGCGCGTGACCTTCCGTTTCGTCGACAGCGACGTGGAGCTGCTGGACTATCTCGACTACCACTGACTGGAGTACCCAGCATGGCGATGCACAACCCACCCCACCCCGGCGAAATCCTCCGTGAGGATGTACTACCGGAGCTTCGCCTTTCCGTGACTGCTCTGGCGACCCATCTAGGCGTAAGCCGCCCGCACCTGTCCAAAGTGCTCCACGGCCGAGCGCCCATCAGCGCGGACCTAGCCTGGCGCCTGGAGCAGGCCGGCCTGGGCACGGCCCGCCACTGGATGGCGATGCAGGCGGCTTACGATCTGTGGCAGGTCAGTCAGCAGGCACACCCGCCCATTGCCCGGCTGCAAGCGGTGGCATAAGTCCCACGAATCACCCCTCCAGCAACACCTTGATCGCCTGCAGGTCGCGCTCCACCCACTGCGCATCGCGCTCGAAGGTGGCGTCGTCCATCTGCGGCTGGCGCAGCAGTGTAAGTTGCAGCTCGCAGCCCTCGGCATTGGCGATCAGTCGCAGCGGAATGTGCACGGCCGGCGCCTGCTCGGGCAGCACGTCATGGTCGAGCACGCCGAATGCGTTGCGCGGCGTGAAGCGCACGCGCATGGGTCCCTGGGGCGTCTGCGCCAGCCAGAGATCACCTTCCAGCGGTTCGATGGAGCTGCACAACCCTGAAGCCCAGTAGGGGAAGTTCGTCGGGTCGGCAAGGAACTCGTAGGCAGTGTCGCGCGGCCGCTCGATGCGGACGCTCAGCACGCGGGAAGCGCGGGTGGCCATGGTCGGGACCTCCATCGGGGCGGGAGCGATGCTCCAGTGTGGTGCATACTACGCGGCTGACTATTCTCGATCGACCGCTGGCCAGCCCTTCGCTGCCCTGCTTTGCGACCCTTTCCGGAGTTTCCCATGCCTACGCCACCCTGGTGGTTGTTCGTCCTTCCGCTGATCGCCGGCGCCTGCCTGCCACTTCAGGCCGGCATCAACGGCCAGTTGGCCAAGCAGGTGTCCAGCGTGCTGGCCGCCGCGCTGATTTCCTTCTTCGTCGGCATGCTCGGCCTGCTCGCGCTGACCCTGGCCAACCGCGAATTCCCCAGCCTCGCAGCGATGCGCGGGATGCCTTGGTGGCAGTGGTGCGGCGGCTTCCTGGGGATGTTCTTCATCTTCATCGCCGCCTTCGCCGCACCGCGCGTCGGCGCGCTGATGTTCATGGTGCTGGTGCTCGCCGGCCAGCTGGGCATGGCACTGGCGCTGGACCACTTCGGCTGGGCCGGTTTCAAGGAAGCGCCGGTGAGCACCCTGAAGATCGCCGGCATGGCCGCCATCGCCGTGGGCATCTGGATGATCCGCAAGGGCTGAGCGCCGCCGGTTACACTGGGGCAGTGACGACCGGCAGGAGATTTCCATGACCGATATCCAGGTGATCCTGGTCGACGAACACGACAACCCGACCGGCACGATGGAAAAACACCAGGCCCATCATCTCGGGCTGCGCCACCGTGCCATCTCGGTCTACGTGTTCAACCGCGCCGGTGAACTGCTGCTGCAGCGCCGCGCGGCAGGCAAATATCACTGTGGCGGGCTGTGGAGCAACACCTGCTGCGGCCACCCCTACCCCGACGAATCTGCGAAGCACGCCGCCGAACGCCGGCTGCGCGAGGAGATGGGCGTACAGGTCGAGCTGCGCAAGCTGTTCGAGTTCAGCTATCGCCTGGAGCTGGCCAACGGCATGACCGAGCACGAGTACGGCCACCTGTTCGGTGCCGTCGACGAGCAGCCGCCGCGCCCCGATCCGCAGGAAGCCGACGACTTCCGCTACGTCGCCCTGCCCGAACTGGAAGCCGAGATGGCTGCGCACCCGGAGCGTTTCACGCCCTGGTTCCTCATCTGCTACCCGACCTTCAGGGACTATCTGCGCGATAACGGCGGAATTGCCGGTCTGTAGAACGCCCCTCTGTTGATCGCCGCTCTGTTCGTCGAAAGGCCAAGCAAATCTGCGCGCCGCCCACTATGATGCGCGCCTTCGCGCCACCGCTACCGACTTGCCGCCATGAGAAAACCACCGCTGATCGCCAACGCCGAACTGGACCGCCTGGAAACCTGGGCGAAGTACACCTCGGGCCTGTGCAAGGACTGCAACGCCACCTGCTGCACCATGCCGGCGGAAGTGAACGTCAACGACCTGATCCGTATCGGCGTGGTCGACGAATTCGAGCGCGACGAACCGGCGAAGAACATCGCCAAGCGCCTGCTCAAGGAAGGCGTCGTCGAGCGCTTCAACCAGAAGAGCGGCATCTTCACCCTGACCCGCACCAGCAACGGCGACTGCTACTTCCTCGACCGCAAGACGCGCCTCTGCACGGTCTACACCAAGCGCCCGGACACCTGCCGCAACCACCCGCAGGTCGGCCCGCGCCCCGGCTACTGCGCCTACCGCAAGAAGACCGGCTGACCACGGCCGGCTGAAAGCACGGGGCTCCCGGCTCGCTATACTGCGCGCCAGCTCAGGAGCCCCTCATGAATTCCCTGCTCGAAGCCTGGCGACATTCGCCGACCCACCGTCGTGTCTGGGCGCTCGCTGCGCCGATGATCCTCTCCAACGTTTCCGTGCCGCTGGTCACCCTGGTGGACAGCGCGGTAATCGGCCACCTGCCGCACGCCCACCAGCTGGGTGCCGTGGCGGTCGGCGGCGGGCTCTATACCCTGCTGGTCGGCGTACTGGGCTTCCTGCGCATGGGCACCACCGGCTTCGCCGCCCAGGCGGCCGGGCGTGAAGACGGCGGAGCCTTGCGGCGGATTCTCGGCCAGGGCCTGCTGCTGGCCCTCGGCCTCGCCCTGCTGCTCAGCCTGCTGGCGGTGCCGCTGACCGGGCCTGCGCTTGTGCTGATGCGCCCGTCCCCGGAGCTGGATGTGCTGGCCCGCGAGTTCTTCCACATCCGCCTGTTCGGCCTGCCGGCGGCGCTGGCCACCTATGCGCTGGTCGGCTGGTTCCTCGGCACGCAGAACGCCCGCGCACCGTTGGCGATCCTGCTGACCACCAACCTCATCAATATCGTCCTCAGCCTGTGGTTCGTGCTGGGCCTGGGCTGGGGCGTGGCCGGCGCGGCAAAGGCCGCAGTGACCGCCGAGTGGGGCGGCGCGCTGCTCGGCCTGGCGCTGACCCGTGGTGCGCTCAGACGCTTCCCCGGCCTGCCGGACTGGTCGCGCCTGCGTGCCTGGGCCAGCTGGCGGCCGCTGCTGATGGTCAACCGCGACATCTTCATCCGCAGCCTGGCGTTGCAGGGTGTGTTCTTCCTGCTCACGGTGCAGGGCACGCGCCTGGGCGACGCCACGGTGGCGGCCAACGCGCTGCTGCTCAATGGCCTGATGGTCACCGCCTACGCCCTCGACGGCCTGGCCCATGCTGTCGAGGCGCTGTGCGGCCACGCCATCGGCGGCCGCGACCGCACTGCGCTGCGCCGATCACTGGTGGTCGCCTGCGGCTGGTCGCTGATCGCCAGCCTGCTGTTCGTCGCCTTCTTCAGCCTCTTCGGGCATCTGTTCATCGCCCTGCAGAGCGACATCCCGGAAGTGCGCGCCACCGCCGACCAGTACCTGCCCTACCTCGCTTGCCTGCCACTCATCGGCATGTGGAGCTACCTGCTCGACGGCCTGTTCATCGGCGCCACCCGCGCCCGCGAGATGCGCAACGCCATGCTGCTGGCCTGCGCCGCCAGCCTGCCACTGGGCTTCGCCCTGCAGGGCTGGGGAAATCACGGATTGTGGCTAACCTTCCTATGCTTCATGTTGCTGCGCGCGCTGGTCCTCGCCGGCTACGCGTGGAAGCTGACACGCCAAGATGCCTGGCAGGCGCCTGCCAGCCCCTGACCTGTTGAGGAGACGCCATGCCGGCTTGTCCCATTCCCGTTGACGAAACCCTGCGTCAGCAGACCCTGGATGAGATGAACCTGCTCGACACCCCGGCCGAGCACTACCTGGATACCCTCGTCCAGCTGACCCAGGACCTGGTGAAGGTCGACACCGTGCTGATCAGCCTGATCGACCAGGATCGCCAGTGGTTCAAGGCCCGTGTCGGCCTGGACGCTACCGAGACCACGCGCGATGTGTCCTTCTGCGGCTACGCGATCCTCGGCGAGGACACCCTGCTGGTGCCCGATGCCACCCTCGACGAGCGCTTCGCCGACAACCCGCTGGTGCTCGGCCCGCCCTACATCCGCTTCTATGCCGGGCGCCCGCTGCGCGCCGGCAATGGCCAGGCCATCGGCACCCTGTGCATGGTCGACCCACGGCCGCGCAGCATGACCGCGGCGCAGCAGGCCAACTTCCGCGACCTCGCCACCCTCGCCGAGGGCTACCTGCAATTGCGCACGCTGATCCAGAGCAACCGCGACCTGCGCGTGGAGATGGACCGCGAGCAGCGCAAGGCCCTGCTCGACCCACTGACCCAGCTGTGGAACCGCGGCGGCCTGCTCGCCTTCCAGGACCGCGAGTGCCGCCTGGCGCGGCAAAACCATGTGCAGCTGGGCGTGATCTACGCCGACCTCGACCACTTCAAGGCGATCAACGACCAGCATGGCCACGCCGCCGGCGACCTGGTGCTCTGCGAATGCGCCCGCCGCCTGCGCGCCGCGCTGCGGCCGGACGACCTGCTGGTGCGCCAGGGCGGCGAGGAGTTCGTCGCTCTGCTCAAGGTGAAGGACGGCGAGGAACTGCAGCGCGTCGCCGAGCGCGTGCGCGAGCTGATCGGCCACGAGCCGGTGCAACTCCCCTGCGGACCGCTGCCGGTCAGCCTGAGCATCGGCTGCACCCTGCTGGCAGGTGAAGAGCCTGTCGACCAGGCGCTGGAACGCGCCGACGGCGCGCTTTACAGTGCCAAGCAGGCCGGGCGCAACCGGGTGAACTTCAGCGCGCCGCCGGCCACAGCCTGATCAGAAGCAAGGCCCCAGCAGAGGACCCACTCATGGCCCAAGCCATCGCCGCGTACCTGCACTACCTGTCGATCTTCATCCTGTTCGCCCTGCTGGTGCTGGAGCACCAGCTGTTCCGCCTGCCGCTGGACCTGTCGCGGGCACGCAGCCTGGTGATAGTCGACCTGGCCTACGGCGCCTGCGCCGGTGTGGTACTGCTGACCGGCGCGGCGCGTGTCGTCTGGTTCGCCAAGGGTACGGATTACTACCTGCACAACAGCCTGTTCCACGCCAAGATCGGCCTCTTCGTGCTGGTAGCGCTGCTGTCGATCCTGCCGACCATGACCTTCCTCAACTGGCGCAACGAGCTCAAGGCCGGCCGCGTTCCAGTGCCCAGCGAGCGCCAGGCGAAGCTGGTGATCATGACCATCCGCGTGGAGTTACTGGCGCTGATGATCCTGCCGCTGCTGGCGACTCTGATGGCGCGTGGTTTCGGGATGATCGGCTGAGCCGCCGGACTGGCTGGCCGATTTCCTACAACCAGAACCGAGCAATCCGATACAGTCGCTCCGCTGATCCGTGGATGCTCCTACGCAGCTTCGACTGCCGCAGGACCTCCACATGCCTCTCCGCTCCTCCAGCCGCCCGCTGTGGCGGTTGTTCCCCGCACTGGCGGCACTTGCCCTGAGCGGTTGCGCGAGTGACGAGTTCACTTTCGAAGCCGACCTGCCGGGCGATTTCAGCCTGGTGGGTAATGCGCGTTACTCCCCGCCCGAGGGCAGCCACTGCAATTCCCCGGCGAAAGACGACCTCACGCAACGCCTCTTTGCCACGCCCGGCCACGGCGAGCGCCCCTATAGGGTCAGTTACCAGGTGCCCCTGAGCATCCGCAGCGATGGCTGCAAGCGCGAGCTCCGACACATCCTCATCGAAATGGACGGCGAATCGGCTACCCATCCCCTGGACGCCGTGCCACCCGATATCAGCTTCGCCAACCTGGCAGTCCGCAGCCAGCTCTCCGCCGGCAGCGCCGGGATGCCGAAAAGGGGCACGCGCATCTTCGACGGGCGCTGCCGCTGGCTGTTGCCGGACTCAGCCGGCGGCGAGCGCCAGCTGCAGTGCCGGGCCTCGGACATCAATGGCAACTGGCTCGCCGGCAGGCCCGGCGGCGAGCTGCAACGCGACGAACTGCCCGGCCGCATCGTCCGGCTGGCCATCGGCGTGGCGCCGGACATTGCCGTATCCGCCGAATCTCGCGGCCCTCAGGCGCTGACGGCCGACTCCAGCAACTGAGCAAGCCGGCGGCGCAGGGCCGGCAAGTCCGTCGCCGCGGGTTGCAGGTGGAAGCGCTCGCGCAGCACGTCCAGCAGCTCATCGGCACTCTCGATGCTGCGCTGCTCGACTTCGCCGTCCGCGCCACGCCGGGTGAACTGTCCGTTGAACAGTGACAGCCGCGCCCCCTCCTCGCTGAGCGCCACGCGCAGGGAGTTGCGGAACACGCTCTGCGGGTAGGTCGAGGTGTACCAGTTGCGCATGCCGTAGTCCGCCCAGTGCTGCGCTTCCAGGGTGAAGCGGTACAGCGTCTGCCAGCCGGACGCCGAGCGTGTGGCCATTTCCAGCTCCTCATCGGCCGGACCGCTGATACGCCAGCCGCCGGGCAGATCTTCGTTCACCCGCAGCGGCAGGGCTTTCGGCGAGGCCGGGCCGCCGAAGCCGATATCCACCAGGTGGGGCCCTTCGGGCAGGTCGATGCGCAGCAGCAGGTGCGTCTGCGGCGTCAGCGGCGCATCCGCCGGCAGGCCCCAGCGCACCCGCGCCACCAGCAGGGTCACGCGGTAATCCAGGCTGGTCAGCAGACGGGCGAACAGGCTGTTCAGCTCGAAGCAGTAACCGCCGCGCTGATGTTCGACGACCTTGGCGAACACCGCCTCCGGCTCGATCAGGATGGGTTTGTCCAGCAGCACGTCGAGGTTCTCGAAAGGCAGGTGATGCAGCGCCGCGACGATCAACCGGTCGAGGTTCTCCAGCGTCGGCGCGGGTCGCTCCGGCGACAGGCCGAGGCGGGCCAGGGTCGCGTCGAGCTGGGCAGCGCTGAAGGGGGTGAGCGGGGTCATGCGAATCTCCTTTCGCGAAGCATCAATGGCGGTGGTCGGCGGTCGGTTCGGGGATCACCAGCGGGCCGCAGTTCTCGTCGCTGACGATCACCGCCAGCAAGCGCGCGGGCTCGCTGGCGCTGGGGTTCTCGGCGAACAGGTGCAGCTCGCGGCTGGGCTCGAACCAGGTCAGGCCCGCGCGGTAAGTCTGCGCCGGCAAGCCCTGCATCTGCGAGCGCACCTGACCACTGAGCACGATGGCGGTCACCGCGCCGGGATGGCGGTGCGCCGGCGTGTAGCCGTTGGGCGGGAAGTCCACCTGCAGCGTGGTCACGACCTTGCCCGGTATGTCGGCCAGCGGCTCGCAGGACAGGCGCTGCACCTGGGTGGCCGGCCGCGCGCCAGCTGATTGCGCGGCAGGGTTCTCGGCAAGGCTCACCAGCGGCCGCGACCAGGGCTGCCAGAGCAGTGCGCCAGCGCTGAGGGCAATCACCAGCACCAGGCCGGCCCGGGCCTCATGCCCCGAGGCGAGGTTCATGCCGGCACTCCCGCCAGGCGGAAGCCCGGCTGCCAGCCCAGGCGATGGCGCGCCTTGGCCGAGCTGATTTCGATGTCCTGTTCGGCGATGTTGTAGGCGCCGTGTGCGCCCCACTCCAGCGCCAGCAGGGCGGCGCGGGCGGCATCGTCCACATGCACGGCCAGCCTCGGGTCCGCCGCATCGGCTCCCGTACCCGGCCCGTAGAGTCGGCCGTAGCGCAACACGATGCCCTCCATCGGCCGGGCGCCGAGCACCGCCTCTTCGAGCGCGGCGACGCCGCCGACACTGATGGCGCGCGGGCCTTCGGCGCCCAGGTCCAGCGGTTGTTCCTCGTGCAGCGGCAGCTCACCCGGCGCGTAGGCCCAGGCGATGCTCTGCGCCACCATGCGCTCGACGCCAGCGGCACGGGCCGCCGCCACGAGGTTGGCGGTGCCTTCGCGGCGAACCCGCGCGTTACGCGGTTGGGCGGCAGGCATCAGGGCAGGGTCCAGCCCGGCGGGCAGGTCGGTGAGCTGGTGAATCACCCAGCGCGGCTGGAACTCCCGCATGGTGGCACTCAGGGTCTGCGCGTCATAGACGTCCAGCACCAGCGCCCGCGCTCCGGCGGCCTCCAGCGCGGCGGCTCGCTGCGCGGAGCGACTGATCGCCAGCACCTGGTAACCACGCTCCAGCAGCATCGGCAACAGGCGCTGGCCGATGGCACCGCTGGCTCCGGCGAAGAAGACTTTCATGCACATGGGGACCTCGAATCGGGCGGCTGGGACATGTCGCCACTCTAGTGATGCGATGCCCCACCCCACAGAGCCAAGATCATGCAGAACGACTGGGACATGATTGCCGAACCTTGATCCATGTCGACGCAATGTCACGCTCATCGTCTATAACAAACGGCTCAATACCCCGATCCCTAGGAGTCGCCATGAGCCAAGTCTTCGATGTTGCCGTTGTTGTCGGCAGCCTGCGCAAGGAATCCCTGAACCGCAAGATCGCCAAGGCATTCGCCGCATTGGCGCCGGCCAACCTGAAGCTGGAAATCGTGGAGATCGGCGACCTGCCCCTGTACAACGAGGAACTCGACGTGGGCACTCCGCCCGCCAGCTACACCGCCTTCCGCGAGCGCATCGCCCGCGCCGACGCGGTGCTCTTCGTCACCCCCGAGTACAACCGCTCGGTGCCCGGCGTGCTGAAGAACGCCATCGACGTCGGCTCGCGCCCCTACGGCAAGAGCGCCTGGAACGCCAAGCCCTGCGCCGTGGTCAGTGCCTCTCCGGGCGCCATCGGCGGCTTCGGCGCCAACCACCACCTGCGCCAGTCGCTGGTGTTCCTCAACATGCCGGTGCTGCAGCAACCCGAAGCCTACCTGGGCGGCGCCGGCGGTTTCTTCGACGAATCCGGCAAGCTGTCGGAGAAGACCGAGCCTTTCCTGAAGAGCATCATCGATGCCTTCTCCGGCTGGATCGTGCAGAACCAGCCACGCTGATCTGCCCAGGCGCCGGCACTCACCGGCGCTTTCCCCGCTAATCTGAGCAGCCCGTCGCAGGCCGCTGCGACACCCGGCATTGGCCGTCGTTGCGGCTGGCTCCCCGCTCTTTCCCACGCCAAGGTTCAGGCCCGCTTCCCGCGCCCGGACCGTCGATGCTGCGCCACCTTCTGTTCTACTTCCTTGCCCTCGCCCTGCTCGCCGGCTGCACTTCGCCGCCCGTGAAGAAGGATGTCGGCGGTGTAGGCTTCAGCTCCGGGCAGATGCTGCAGAACGACGCCAACCGCGCCGCCAACCTGGCCATGCGCGACAACCTCGACAGCCTGTCGCTGCTGCTCGACAAGCTCTACAAGCGCAACCCGCGGGAATGGAAGAAAACCGGCGCTGCCTCACGCGATGCAGCCCACCAGCAGGTGATGGACGCCATCCGCAAGCAGCAGCCGCTGCCCGGCCTGGGCGGCAGGACATCGGTGGCCGCTCTGCCCCTGGCCTTCGACGCGGATTTCCAGGGCGACCGCGCCGGCACGCTGATCTACGGGCTCGGCAGCATGCTCTACGAACTGTACGGCGGCACCGACACCCAGCACCTGCTCAGCGGTCTCAACTCGCAGATGACCGCCAACGCAGCCTGGAACATCGAGGTGGCAGCCTGGCTGCTGGCCAGCCGTACCGACGGGCAGGGCCAACCGATGCTGCTGTCCAACGAGCTCAGCGCCGCCGGGCGCAACCTGTCCTTCGAGCGCGAGTTCGGCCGCATGATTGGCCGCCTGGAACTGCTGGCGCAGATGACCAACGAAAGCCTTCGACGCAGCGGGATCAACTACGTGCAGGGCATCCTTGCCGCACCAATACTCGGCCTGCTGCAGTTCATCCCGCTGGACGCCGCCAGCGCCGCGACCACCGCCCAGTAGGTCAGTCCTCCAGCAGGCGCGCCAGGCGCTGGCGCAGGTAGCGGTTCTCCGCGCGCAACTCGTCCACCTCGTCCAGCAGGCGCAGCGCCAGGGCGATGCCCGGCCAGTCCAGCTCGAACTCGCGGCGCAGGCGCACCGCACGGCGAACCACGCTGACCGCCTGGTAATCGAAGACCCAATGGCCTGCGCGCTGTTCGCGGGGCTCCACGATGCCCACCTCGACGATCTCGACGAGCACGTCGCGGGGGAGGTTCACCGACTGGCAGAGCTCGTCGAGGTCCACCAGCATCACTGTCGTCGTCATGCGCGTTTACCCCAATCGGCACGGGGGTCGAAGGCCGCCTTGGCAGCCAGTTCTTCCCAGAGTTTGCGGGTCGCTTCGTCCGCCGTCTTCGGCATCACCACCTTGAGCACGGCATACAGATCGCCGGCGGCGGCATCGCCTTTGTTCGGCAGGCCCCTGCCCTTGATACGCAGGCGCTGGCCGGCCTGGCTGTTGGGCGGGATGCCTAGGTTGATCCGTCCGCCCAGCGTGGGCACTTCCACCTTGGCGCCGAGTGCCGCTTCCCAGGGCGCCACCGGCACGGTGACGATCAGGTCGCGGCCGTCGACATCGAACAGCGGGTGCGGAACCAGGCGGATCGCCAGGTACAGATCGCCCGCCGGCCCGCCGTTGACGCCCGGCGCGCCCTGCCCCTTGAGGCGGATGCGTTCGCCGTCGGCAGTGCCCACGGGAATCTTCACGTTCAGCGTCTTGTTCTGCGGCGGCAGCTTGCGGCCGTACTCATCAAAGCTGGGCAGGCTGAAGCTGATCGGCCGGCTGTCGCCGGAGAGGGTTTCCTCGAGGAACAGCGGGACTTCCATCTCCACATCCTGGCCACGGTGGGCCTGCGGCTGGCGCGCACCGCCGAAGCCACCGTGAGAGCCGCCGGCGCGGGCGCCGAATATCTGCTCGAAGAAGTCACTGAAGTCCTGCTCGTGCCCCGGCGACGGACCGTCGAAACCGCCGCGCGGCTGCCAGCCGGGCGGCGCCTCGAACTGCGGCCCCTGCGCGCCGTACTTGCGCAGTTCATCGTACTCGGCGCGCTTCTCCGGGCTCTTCAGCACTTCGTAGGCTTCGGAGACTTCCTTGAAGTGCGTCTCGGCATCCGGCTCCTTGCTGACGTCCGGGTGGTACTTGCGCGCGAGCTTGCGGTAGGCGGTCTTGATCGCCTTCTCGTCGGCGTCGGGTTCGACCCCGAGCGCGGCGTAATAGTCCTTGAATTCCATCGGTAGCGGTCACTCCTCACATGCGTTGGACCTGTCGGCGCCTGGGACACGGGGGATTCGCGCGGGCAGCCGGAGCCGCTGCGCGCACTGCGAGGCGAACAGGTGGAAAAAGCGGGTGCTGCGACAACAGATGGAGTCGCAGCGCCTGCTTTTCAACACTGCCTGCAAGCCTAGACGCTGATCCTGCATCGAGGCTGGCGCGACGCCTTGATAGCGGTCATGGCATAGTCGTCTTCCGGATTTATCCCCGCCCCGGACAGGCCATGACCGCGCCCTTCGATTCGTTCCGCCAGCCGCTGGACCCGAGCCATGAGCTGCCGATCTACCGCCAGCTCTACGAGCGCATCCGAGATGCCATTACCCGTGGTGCGCTGCGTCCCGGCGAGCGCGTGCCGCCGGTGCGGGGGCTGGCCGGCGAACTGGGCGTGGCGCGCGGCACGGTGGAACTGGCCTACCAGTTGCTGACCAGCGAAGGCTACCTGCTGGCGCGCGGGCCGGCGGGCACGGTGGTTTCACCGCAGCTCGCAGGGCGCACGTCCAGCGCGCCGGCCGTGGCGGTCGCGCCGGCTACCGTCGAGCGCACCCTGCCCGGCCTGATCGCCCACGGCCCGACCCTGCGGCCGTTCCAGCTCGGCGTGCCAGCGCTGGATGCCTTTCCCCGTGCACTCTGGGCGCGCCTGTGCGCGCGGCGGCTGCGCCAGCAGAACGCGTCCATGCTGGCCTACCCGGAGCCCTGCGGTTACGGGCCATTGCGCGAGGCGGTTGCCGGTTACCTGGGGATTTCCCGCGGCATCGTCTGCGCCCCGGAGCAAGTATTCATCTGCGCCGGTTACCAGGGCGCGCTGGACCTGATCAGCCGCACCCTGCTCGAACCCGGCCAGCGCTTCTGGCACGAAGACCCCGGCTACCCGCGCGGCCGCGAACTGCTGCGCCGGGCCGGCGGCGTGCCAGTGCCCATCGCGGTGGACGCCGATGGCCTGCGCGTGGAAGACGGCATTGCCCGCGCGCCCGATGCACGCTTCGCGCTGGTCACGCCTTCGCAGCAGAGCCCCACCGGCGTTGCCCTCAGCCTGCCGCGCCGACTGGCCCTGCTGGACTGGGCGGCCAGCAGCGGCGCCTGGATAGTCGAGGACGACTACGACAGCGAGTACCGCTACGCCGGCTTCCCGCTGCCGGCGCTGAAAAGCCTCGACCGCGCCGGCCGCGTGCTCTACACCGGCACCTTCAGCAAGGTGCTCTACCCTGCCCTGCGCCTGGGCTATCTGGTGGTGCCGGCGCAGCTGGTGGAAGACTTCGTGCGCGCCCAGCAGGTGTTCCCTTCCGGCTGCGCGGAGCTGCTGCAGGCGACCCTGTGCGATTTCATGCAGGAAGGCCATTTCGCCCGCCACCTCAAGCGCACTCGCACGCTCTACGCCCAGCGCCGCCAATGGCTGCGCAGCGCGCTGGAAGAACGCCTGGGCGAGCGCCTGCGCTTTGCCGACACCCCCGGCGGCCTGCACCTGATCGGCGCGCTGGACCAGGACGACCTTGCCGTCGCCCGCCGCGCCCATGCCGAGGGCCTCGGCCTGCAGGCGCTGAACGCCTGGTGCGTCGAGGCCAGGCGCGAGCCGGCGCTGATCATGAGCTTCACCAATGTCACCGACGAGCAGCTCGCCGGGCGCCTGGCAGAGCGGCTGGCGCCCTTGCTCGGCTGATTCCGGTGTGTGCGGGGGTCAATACCTCCGATGGCAAAAATTGACTGACACCCATCGTTGACCGAGGTCAATTTTCCTACGGACGATGCCGTTAGATTCCCACAACATCTTGTTGTCTTGAATAACTCGAGACACAGCATGTTGTGGAATCAAGCCAATGCCCCTGACACGGACCGCCCCTCTTCCCGCCAGCCTGCGCAAGCGCAACGGCAGCTCAGCCGCCTTCGACCCGAGCAAGATCGAACGCGCCATTGCCGCCGCCGGCGAGGCCAGCGGCGAGTTCACCGCGCCCCACGCCGGAGAGCTGACCCGTCGCGTGCTGGCCCGCCTGCCGGCCCAGAACGACCTGGACGTGGAGCAGGTGCAGGACGTCGTCGAGCGCGCCCTGATGGAAGCCGGCCACTACCCCACCGCACGCGCCTACATCGTCTACCGCGAACGCCACGGCCGCCTGCGCCGCGAGCGCAAGACGCTGGTGGACGTCGCCGCGTCGATGAACGAATACCTGTCGCGGGAGGACTGGCGGGTGCGCGCCAACGCCAACCAGGGTTACTCCCTGGGCGGGCTGATCCTCAACGTGTCCGGCAAGGTCACCGCCAACTACTGGCTGGACGAGGTGTACAGCGAGGCCATCGCCGTCGCCCACCGTGAGGCCGACCTGCACATCCATGACCTCGACATGCTCGCCGGCTACTGCGCCGGCTGGTCGCTGCGCACCCTGCTCAGCGAAGGCCTGAACGGCGTGCCGGGGCGGGTCGAAGCCGGGCCGCCGAAGCACCTGTCCAGCGCGCTGGGGCAGATGGTCAACTTCCTCGGCACCCTGCAGAACGAGTGGGCCGGCGCCCAGGCCTTCAGCTCCTTCGACACCTACCTCGCGCCCTATGTGCGCAAGGACGGCCTGAGTTATCAACAAGTGCGCCAGGCGCTACAGGAGTTCATCTACAACCTCAACGTGCCCTCGCGCTGGGGCACCCAGACGCCCTTCACCAACCTGACCTTCGACTGGGTCTGCCCGGAAGACCTGCGCGAGCAGATTCCCTACGTCGGCGGCGTGGAAATGCCCTTCGCCTACGGCGAGCTGCAGGCCGAGATGGACCTGATCAACCGCGCCTACATCGAGGTGATGCAGGCCGGCGACGCCCACGGCCGGGTGTTCACCTTCCCGATCCCGACCTACAACATCACCCACGACTTCCCCTGGGACAGCGACAACGCCACGCGCCTCTTCGAGATGACCGCGCGCTACGGCCTGCCGTACTTCCAGAACTTCCTCAACTCGGACATGCAGCCCAACCAGGTGCGCTCCATGTGCTGCCGCCTGCAACTGGACGTGCGCGAGCTGCTCAAGCGCGGCAACGGCCTGTTCGGTTCGGCGGAGCAGACGGGTTCGCTGGGCGTGGTGACCATCAACTGCGCGCGCCTGGGCTACCGCCATCGCGGTGACGCGGCCGCCCTCTACGCCCAGCTCGACTACCTGCTGGAGCTGGCCTTCGACAGCCTGGAGGTCAAGCGCAAGGTCATCCAGCAGCACATGGACGCCGGGCTCTACCCCTATACCAAGCGCTACCTGGGCACCCTGCGCAACCACTTCTCCACCATCGGCGTGAACGGCCTGCACGAGATGCTGCGCAACTTCACCGACGACCGCGAAGGCCTGCACACCGAGGTCGGCCGGCAGATGGCGCTGGAGCTGCTGGACCATGTGCGGGCGCGGCTGGTGCGCTTCCAGGAAGACAGCGGGCACCTCTACAACCTCGAAGCCACGCCGGCCGAAGGCACCACCTACCGCTTCGCCCGCGAGGACCAGAAGCGCCACCCGGACGTGCTCCAGGCCGGCACGCCGGACGCGCCCTACTACACCAACTCCTCGCAGCTGCCGGTGGGCCTCACCGACGATCCGTTCGAGGCGCTGGAACTGCAGGATGCCCTGCAGTGCAAATACACCGGCGGCACCGTGCTGCACCTGTACATGGCCGAGCGCATCTCCAGCGCCGAGGCCTGCAAGACCCTGGTGCGCACCGCCCTCGGACGCTTCCGCCTGCCTTACCTGACGGTGACGCCGACCTTCTCCATCTGCCCGGTGCACGGCTACCTCGCCGGCGAACACGAGTTCTGCCCCCGGTGCGACGAAGCCGCGCTGCAGAAAGCCGCCACCAGCAGCTGCTGCGGCAACTGAGCACCATTCACTTTCATCCCCGCCCATTCATCCCCGCAAAAAAAGGAGCAACACGATGACCGCGAACCAACTGCCCGAAAGCCAGCGCCAGCGCTGCGAGGTGTGGACCCGCGTGATGGGCTATCACCGCCCGGTGACGGCGTTCAACGCCGGCAAGCAATCCGAGCACCGCGAGCGCCGTCACTTCCGCGAGACGCGATGAGCAGTGCGCTCAGGGTCGGGGGCCTGGTGCCCCTGACCACCCTCGACTACCCCGGCCTGCTCGCCTGCGTGCTGTTCTGCCAGGGCTGCGCGTGGCGCTGCCGGTATTGCCACAACCCGGAGCTGATCCCGCCGCGCGGCGAAGCGGAGATCCCCTGGGAAGCCATTCTCGCCTTCCTCCGGCGCCGCCAGGGCCTGCTGCAGGCCGTGGTGTTCAGCGGCGGCGAGGCGACGCTGCAGAACGCGCTACCGGAGGCCATGGCCAGCGTGCGCGAGATGGGTTTCCGCGCCGGGCTGCACAGCGCCGGTATCCGCCCGGAGGCCTTCGCCCGCGCACTGCCCCATGCCGACTGGATCGGCTTCGACGTGAAGGCACTGGCCGAGGACATGGACGCTACAACCTGCGTGAAACGCAGCGGGCTGGCCAACTGGCGCAGCCTCGAACTGTTGCTGGAGAGCGGCGCTGGCTACGAGTGCCGCACGACTGTGCACTGGCAATTGTTCGACCTGGAACGCCTGCGCCAACTGGCCATGCGGTTGCGCGAGAGGGGTGTGGATAATTTCGTCGTGCAGTTGGCCCGCAGCGGCCGGCAACTCGACCCCGAACTGATCGCCACGCCGGCGCCCCATGGCGCGCCCGATCTGTGGCGAGAACTGCAAGCGCTGTTCCCGAGCTTCGAACTGCGCGACGCCTGAGCATCCGCACCTTCTGACGCTCGGCATTCCCCTGTAGGAGCGGGCCATGCCCGCGATCGTGCGCATGGCGCGCTCCTACAGGAGCGTAGGGCGCATAACCCGGAACGGGTTATCCGCCGATTGCCTCACGGCGGATAACGCTGGCGCGTTATGCGCCCTACGATCTGAACATCACCGGGCATCCCTGTAGAGCGGGTCGTCGACATACAAGGTGCGAGCAAGAAAAAGCCCCGCCGGAGCGGGGCTCTCATCACGCGGACTGCGGACCTATCAGGACGACAGGTAGGCCGAACGGGTCAGCCCCAGGCGCAGCGCGTCGAGGAACTGCGTACGCTCGCGCGCGGTGAGCTTGGCCCCGGCGACCTTGTCGCGGTAGTGGGTCATCAGCTCCTCGGGCGACAGGTGCACATAGCGCAGCATGTCCTCGATGGTGTCGTGGGTCTCGATGCCGGCGTGGTAGTAGCTGCCGTCGGCGTTCTGGTAGACGTTCACCGAGTCGGTGTCACCGAACAGGTTGTGCATGTCGCCGAGGATTTCCTGGTAGGCGCCGACCAGGAAGGTGCCGATCAGGTAGTCCTCGCCTTCCTTCACATCGTGCACCGGCATGCTGGTCTCGATGCTCTGCTCGTCGACGTACTGGGTGATCTTGCCGTCGGAGTCGCAGGTCAGGTCCTGCAGCACCGCGCGGCGGCTCGGTTCCTCGCCCAGGCGGTGGATCGGCAGGATCGGCAGCACCTGGCCGATGGCCCAGGTGTCGGGCAGGCTCTGGAACACCGAGAAGTTGCAGATGTACTTGTCGGCCAGCTTGTCGTTCAGCTCGTCGAGTACCTGGCGGTGCGAACGCTGGTGCGCCTTGAGCTGGTTGTGCAGGCGACGGCAGATGGCGAAGTAGCACTGCTCGGCCAGGGCCTTCTGCGCCAGGCTGATCTTGCCCTCGGCGTACTGCGCGGCGGCGTCGCTCATGTAGTGGGTCGCGCGCCAGTAGGTCTCGGTGACCATTTCGGCGTCGGTCGGGCCGAGCAGGTCGGCCAGCCACTGGACGATCTCCGGCTGCTCGGCGAGGTCGGTGATCTTCGGCACTTCGTCGTTGTGGCGCTCGACATCGGTGACCTGGGTGATCAGCACCGCGTGGTGCGCGGTCAGCGCGCGGCCGCTTTCGGAGAAAATGTGCGGATGCGGCAGGCCCTGGGCGTCGCAGAACTCCTTGAGCATGCCCACCACGACACCGGCGTAGTCGTCGATGTCGTAGTTGATCGAGCTGGCGTTGCGCGAGTGGGTGCCGTCGTAGTCAACGCCCAGGCCGCCGCCGACGTCCACGTGGTCCACCGGCAGGCCGAGGGCGCGCAGTTCGCCGTAGTAGCGGATGGCTTCCTTGAAGCCGTGCTGGTAGTCAGCCAGGTTGGCGATCTGCGAACCCATGTGGAAGTGCAGCAGGCGCACGCCCTGGTCCAGGCCAGCGGCGCGGAAGCGGTCGACCACCGACAGCAGCTGCGCGGCGGACAGACCGAACTTGGCCTTCTCGCCACCGGTATCCGCCCACTTGGACGAAGCCAGCGAGGACAGGCGCACGCGCAGGCCGACCTGGGGCAGTACGCCAATGACGGCGGCCTCCTCGATCACCAGCTGCACCTCGGATTCCTTCTCGATCACGATGAACACGTTGTGGCCGAGTTTCTGTCCCATCAGCGCCAGCTTGATGAACTCGCGGTCCTTGTAGCCGTTGCAGACAATGGTGCCGCCCTTGGGCGCCAGCGCCAGCACGGCCATCAGCTCGGGCTTGGAGCCGGCTTCCAGGCCGATGGAGACGTTCTGCGTGGCGATGATGCTTTCCACCACCGCTTCCTGCTGGTTCACCTTGATCGGGTACAGCGCGGTGTAGCGGCTGCTGTATTCCAGGCGCGCGATGTTCGCGTCGAAGGCGCCGGTGAGCTTGCGCACGCGGTCCTGGAGGATGTCCGGGAAGCGCACCAGCAGCGGCAGCGACAGGCCCGCCTCGCGCAGCTGCTCGACCAGCGCATGCAGATCGATCGGCTGGGCATCGGCGCCCTGCGGGCGAACTTCCACGTTACCGGCGTCGTTGATGGCGTAGTAGCCAGCACCCCAGTGGCGAATTCCGTAGATGCTGCGGCTGTCTGCCACGGTCCAGTTGCTGCCGTCGTCTTTGCGGGTCCGTCTAGCGGCCATGCGGGGTGGTCTCCTCAAATTGCGCGAATGTGTGCAGGCGCCCGCCCGGCGTGCGGGTGAGTCGTCAGGCCTGGTGGTGTAAACCTAGCCGGGCCTCGTGACGTTGCCGTGTTGACCGCCGGGCTTGGCGGTAAGTTTAGGAAAATCCGACGACACGCCCAGGGCGCGCCGATAAATCTCCCATCTAGGGAAAGGGCTTGCCGGCAAAGCGCTGCGCGCGCGTCGCCTGGAACCCGTTCTCGACAGGGGAGAGTCGCCTGTCAGTTGAGACAGACGGCGGAAGACGGCTCAGCCGCCGGATTTCTTCGCCTTGAGGCCGCGTTTGGTCAGCTCTTCGAGCAGCAGGTCGACGTGGTCGCCCTGGATCTCGATGATGCCGTCCTTCAACGCGCCACCGGTGCCGCAGCGCTTCTTCAGCGCCGTGGCCAGGTCCTTCAGCGCATCGGCCGCCAGCGGCACGCCGGTCACAGTGGTCACGGTCTTGCCACCGCGGCCCTTGGTTTCCCGACGCACGCGAGCGATGCCATCGCCGGCCGGAATCTCGGCCTGCTTGCAGATGCACGCGCCAATGGGCTGATTGCAGTCCGGGCAATGCCGGCCGGAATCAGTGGAGTAGACGAGCCCGCCGAGGGCGGACAGGGAGGATGCTTTCTTGACCACCGGGCGTTTCCCCAGGATTGGCCTCTTCGGGCCAGGTCAACGAATGGCCGGCGGGTGCCGACCGCGACGCCCCACTCAGGCAGGGGCTGCGCAATTCCCGGCGGAGGACCCTGCCGGAAAGGTCGCGCAATTTAGCAGCATTGAAGGCAAATGCTAAGAGCGAAAATGCGTCATTGATCGGCGGTTTGGCGACATGCCCGCGTGGCAGGGTTGTTGCAGGAGCGGGCCATGCGCGCGATCGCGGGCATGGCCCGCTCCTACAGGTCGCCCTGCACGTCAGAAGCTGACCAGGTACTTGCGCAGCGCCGCCAGCGAATCCGGGCAGTAAGGCGTGCCCGCCCTGGCCTCGGCCAGCGCCTGGTGCGGGTCGATGAACTTTGCCTCCAGTACTTCTTCGGGCTGCAGCTTCAGCGGCGCATCGGACACGGCGGAGAACACCGCGCACCACAGGCGATTGTCCGGCTGGTCAAAGAAGAACGAACCGTGCTCGCGCAATTCGACGCCCGAGATACCCAGTTCCTCCTCCAGTTCGCGGGCGGCGGACTCGGCGTAGCTCTCGTCGGCCTGCACCATGCCGCCGGCGGCCGGGTCCCAGTAGCCGGGGTAGATCGCCTTGCTCAGGGTACGGCGGTGCACGCACAGCTCACCGGCGGAATTGAACAGCAGGATGAAGGTGCCCCGGCCGATCAGCCCGCGCTCGCGCAGTTCGGCGCGCGGCAGGCTGCCCTTGAGCTGGTCGTCGCGATTCACCCAGGCGACCAGCTCGGCATCCGAAGCCGCCCGGTGGGCGACCTCCTTGTCGCTGATGCCAGCCATGGATCAGCCCTGAGCCAGCAGCTGACGCAGGTCGATGATCGCGGCGTTGGCGCGGGAGATGTAGTTGGCCATCACCAGCGAGTGGTTGGCCAGCACGCCGAAGCCGCTGCCGTTGAGGACCATCGGGCTCCACAGCGGAGCCTCAGCGGCCTCCAGCTCGCGGATGATCTGGCGCACGCTGACAGTGGCGTTCTTCTTCGCCAGCACGTCGGCGAAATCCACCTCGATGGCGCGCAGGATGTGCGACAGCGCCCAGGCCTGGCCGCGGGCTTCGTAGAACACGTTGTCGATCTGCATCCAGGGGGTTTCCTGGATCACTTCCTCGACTTCCGGCGCCTGGCCCGGGGTGACCGGCTGCATCGGCGTGATGTTGGTGTTCAGCTTGACCCGGCCGACGCTGGCCGAGAGACGCTGGGACAGCGAACCCAGGCGGGTGGAAACGTCACCCAGCCAGTTGTTCAGGCTGTCGGCGCGGGCATAGAACTGCGCGCCGGCCGGATCGGCGGAGAGACGGCCGAGGTAGCGGTCCAGGGACTTGATGCCCTCGGCGTATTCCGACTCGGAGGACGGCAGCGCCCAGCTCTTGTTGTCGAAGTTGAAGCGCGGCTCGGCGCGTGCCAGGTCAGCGTCCTCGGTGGACTGCGACTGGGAGCGGGCGAAGTCCTTGCGCAGCGCGCGGGACAGGTCGCGCACCTGGACCAGGGCGCCGTATTCCCAGCTGGGCATGTTGTCCAGCCAGACGCCCGGCGGGAAGATGTCGTTGGACAGGTAGCCGCCCGGCTTGTTGAGCAGCGTGGCGACCACTTCCTTGAGGGTTTCCACCGTGGTGTAGCCCACCACCATCTGCCGGCCGGCGCGCTCGGCGGCGGCCTGGGCGTTCTGCTGCACGGGGAAGAGGTCAGGCTCCTGGCTCCAGTACCAGCCCACCGCGCCGCAGATCAGCAGATACGCACCGAGCAGGCCACCCAGCACGCGACCCAGCCAGGGGCCGCCGAAATAGGCGCGCGCGTCATCCACCGAGTCATTCATGCGATCACGCACGGAGCCGCGTTTCTTCCAGTTCCACATGGCAAGTTCCTTGATGTCCCGAATTCGAAGATAGCTTGGACCCGCAACCGGCCCCAGGGTGCCGGGATTTTCGGTCCCACTGCGCAAGCATGCCGCACGCAGGCGGGGCAGCGCAGCCTACCCTGCGCATGGTGCTGGTTAATGCTGCGAAATACAAAGCTTCGGATGTTTGACCGAAGGCACTGTTATTGCCATCAAGGATTGGTAGCATAGGGCCACCACTGTGTATCACGGCGGAAACATGTTCGCCCCGCAGGCCGCCGGTACGGCTCTATAAAGAAGCGCGCGATGACCGAGCTCGACGATCCATCCCTCGACCGCCTCAAGCATCACTTCGCCCAGCGGGTGATCCACCAGGCCCGTCACCTGCTGGAAGTCTGGCAGCGCCTGTCGCGCGCGGAGTGGAACAGTGCCGGCATGGCCGAGCTGGCCGAGGCCTGCCTGCGCCTGCAGCGCTACGCCGAACGTTTCGAGCAGGCCGAGCATGCGGACCTGGCCAAGGCCATCGACCAATGCCTGCGTGCCGTGCAGGACAACCGCGGGCGTCTTTCCAGCGATCTGATCACCGAACTCAACCGCCTGATGCAGCGCCTGTCGCGCACCGGCCTGCGCCACGGCGACCAGTTCGAGCAGACCAACCTGCCGCCGCTGCGCAAGCCGGTCTACCTGGCCCTGCAGGACCAGGAGCGCGCCGAGCGCCTGGCCCAGCAGCTGGAATTCTTCGGCATGGCCGCGCAGCCCTGCGAGCACGCCAACGCCTTCCGCGCCGCCATGGCCGACCGCCATCCGGCGGCCATCGTGATGGAAATCGACTTCGCCAACGGCCAGGGCCTGGCGCTGGCCGACGAGGCCCAGGCCGGCCTCAAGCAGAAGCTGCCGGTGCTGTTCTTCAGCCACGAAGAAACTGACACCCCGACCCGCCTGGCCGCTGCCCGCGCCGGTGGCCAGGACTTCTTCAGTGGCGCGCTGGACGCCTCCGGCCTGCTGGAGAAGATCGAGACGCTGACCCGCGTGGCCCATTACGAGCCGTTCCGCGTACTGATCGTCGACGACTCCCGCGCCCAGGCCGCGCATACCGAGATGGTCCTCAACAGCGCCGGCATCGTCACCCGCGCGCTCACCGCACCGCTCTCGGTGATGGCCGAACTGGCCGAGTTCCAGCCGGACCTGATCATCCTCGACATGTACATGCCCGAGTGCCTGGGCACCGAGCTGGCCAAGGTGATCCGCCAGCACGAGCGCTATGTGAGCGTGCCGATCATCTACCTGTCCGCCGAGGACGACCTGGACAAGCAGCTCGACGCCATGAGCGAAGGCGGCGACGACTTCCTCACCAAGCCGATCAAGCCGCGCCACCTGATCGCCACCGTGCGCAACCGCGCCGCCCGCGCACGCAGCCTGAAGGCGCGGATGGTGCGCGACAGCCTCACCGGCCTGTACAACCACACCCACACCCTGCAGCTGCTCGACGATGCCCGCTTCCGCGCGCGCCGCGAGGAGCGTCCGCTGACCTTCGCGATGCTCGACATCGACCACTTCAAGCGGGTCAACGACACCTATGGCCACCCCATGGGCGACCGGGTGATCAAGAGCCTGGCGCTGTTCCTCAAGCAGCGCCTGCGCAAGACCGACCACATCGGCCGTTACGGCGGCGAAGAGTTCGCCGTGGTGCTGCCGGACACCGATGCCGCCTCGGCGCACAAGGTGCTGGAGGAAATCCGCCAGCGCTTCGCCGAGATTCACTACCCGGCGCAGCCCCACGACCTGTCCTGCACCTTCAGCTGCGGCATCGCCGAGCTGGGCGAGGAGATGGACATCAAGACCCTCGCCAAGCAGGCCGACGAGGCGCTGTACACCGCCAAGCACGGCGGCCGCAACCGCGTCGAGGTCTACAAGTAGCACCCACCAGTGGTCCGGCGCGGCGCTCTGCCGCGCCATTTCCCGACCGAATGCTGGCACCGTGTCATCAGCCAGTAACGAAACTGCAATAGGTTCAGGGCTCGCCGTTTTTTCGCTGTCGGTCGAGACCTGCCATGCGCCTCAAGCTGCTCACCAACCTCAACACCTTCCTGCTCCTGCTCGTCTGCCTCGCGCTGGGCGCCACCCTGTGGTGGTCGCAACGCGCCCTGGAGCGCCCATTCACCCTGATGGACCGTTACCTGGAACTCTCCCAGGGCTTCGAGCGCAAGGTCGCGCAGAACATCCAGGCGTACCTCGCCAGCGGCGACGCGCTCAAGCAGAAAGCCGCCCAGCAGGGCCTGGACGAATTGGCCCAGGAGCTGCCGCAACTGCCGGACAGCCTCAGCCAGCTGCTCGGCCAGAGCCTCGACGAACTGCGCCAGTTCAGCGGCAACCAGTTGCTCGCCGCCGGCAAGCTTGCCGGCGACCCGCAGGGCCTGCTGCTGCAGGCCGAGCGTGACCTGCTGGCCGCGCTGGACCAGCTCGGCACTTACGCCGACGCCAGCCAGAACCCCGCCGCCGCCGAGTACCGCACGCCGCTGCTGCAAGCTGGCCTGCACCTGACGCGCCTGGCCCACGCCCGCGCCAAGCTGGTGGAAAGCGGCAACCCGGCGCTGGCCGAAGACATCCAGCGCGAGCTGGAAACCCTGCGCCAGCTGGCCGAACGCATCGACGCCCTGCCCCTGCTCGGCGTGCTGGAACAACAGGCCTCCGCCTCCGACGACTTCGCCGCCATGATGGGCCTGGAATCCCAGCCGGCCGCGCAGGCGCAGAGCGAGGACCGTGGCGTCACCTTGAAGCGCGACCTCGCCAGCGTGCTGCGCCGCTACCCGGATGAACTCAACCGCACCCGCCAGCTGATCGCCCAGCGCCAGGAACTGGCCAATGCCACCGCCCAACGCCTGGGCGCCGTGCAGCAGGCGCTGGCGACCCTGGAGCCGCAGGTGCGCGAGGAGCGCTCGAAGATCCAGACCCAGGTGCGCATCATCCAGGGCGCGCTGATCGCCCTGATCCTCGCCACCGCGCTGCTTATCGACACCCTGCAACGCCGCCTGGCGCGCGTGCTCGGCCAACTGGTCCCGGCGCTCTCCACCTGGGCCCGCGGCGACTTCGCCAAGCCCATCGCCCTGGCCACCCGCACCCGCGACCTGGTGGAGTTGCAGGAGTCGCTGAACCGCCTGCGCGACTTCCTCGGCACCCTGGTCGGCACCATCCACCAGCGCGCCGAGGAAGTGGCCGGCAGCAGCCGCGCCCTGGCCGAACTCAGCGGTGGCCTGCACGCCGGCGCCGAGCGCCAGGCCAGCGACACAGGGGAAATCCGCGACGCGCTGGGCAACATGGAAGCGGCGATCCAGCAGGTGGCCGGCGACGCCAGCCAGGCCGCTTCGGCCAGCCACGCGGCCGGTACGGCCGTCGAGCAGGGCCAGCAGGTGATCGGCAACAGCCTGAGCGGGATGCGTGCGCTGGTGGACGAAGTGCAGAGCAACGCCCAGGCCATCGAGAACCTCGCCGAGGAGTCCGCCACCATCGGCAACGTGCTGGGGGTGATCCGCTCCATCGCCGACCAGACCAACCTGCTGGCGCTCAACGCCGCCATCGAAGCTGCACGGGCCGGCGAGCAGGGCCGTGGGTTTGCAGTTGTCGCCGAGGAAGTGCGCTCGCTGGCCCTGCGCACCACCGGCGCCACCGAGGAAATCCAGCAGCTCACCGCGCGCCTGCAGCAAGCCGCACGGCAGTCGGTGGACGCGATGCGCAGCCAGGTCGAGCATGCGGAAGTCACCGCCAACCAGGCCGGCGCCGCCGAGGGCGCGCTGGACGAGGTGGTCGGCGCCATCCGCACCATCGCCAGCATGGCCGAGCGCATCGCCGAAAGCTCCGCTCAGCAGAGCGGCGCGGTCAGCGAGATCCGTTCGCACAGCGAGCGCATCCACGAACTGGGCAGCGAGAACCTGCGCCTGATCGGCCAGGGGCGCAGTCAGGGCGAGCAGTTGCAGGAGTTGGGCGGGGCGTTGCACACGGCCGTCAGGGCGTTCCGTGTTTGATAGTTCCGTATCCGTCGGATCAACTTTTCGTGCCCGGGCAAGCCCTCACCCCAACCCTCTCCCAAAGGGAGAGGGGGCCGTATGTGCCGGCTGACGCCACGGTTTCATCCTGCAGCGAACAGTCCCTTCTCCCGCTTGCGGGAGAGGGTTAGGGTGAGGGGCCTTTGATCTTGTAGAAGCGCCTCATCAGCACTCCTGCAAGATCAATTCATCAACGCTCGCCCAGCTTGTGCCGCGCCGCATACAGGCAAACCATCTCCATCGCCAGGGTCGCGCCGGCCAGCGCGGTGATCTCGGCGTTGTCGTAGGGCGGCGCGACTTCCACCACGTCCATCCCCACCAGGTTGATGCCCCGCAGCGCACGAAGGATTTCCAGCGCCTGGTGCGAACTCAGCCCGCCGCAGACCGGCGTGCCGGTGCCCGGAGCGAAGGCCGGGTCGAGGCAGTCGATGTCGAAGGTCAGGTACACCGGGTTGTCGCCCACTCGCGCACGAATGCGCTCGGCGATGGCCTGCGGCGTGTTGCGGTGCACCTCGCGGGCGTCCAGCACCTGGAAGCCCATCACATCGTCGTTGGTGGTGCGCAGGCCGACCTGCACCGAGCGCGCCGGGTCGACCAGCCCCTCGCGGGCAGCGTGGTAGAACATGGTGCCGTGGTCGATGCGCTGGCAATCCTCGTCCGGCCAGGTGTCGCTGTGGGCGTCGAAGTGGATCAGCGACAGCGGCCCGTGCTTCTTCGCGTGGGCCTTGAGCAGCGGGTAGCTGATGAAGTGGTCGCCGCCCAGGGTCAGCAGCGCGCAGCCGGCATCGAGAATGCGCGCGGCGTGGGCTTCGATGACTTCCGGGGTTTCCTGCGGCACGCCGTGATCGAAGGAGCAGTCGCCGTAGTCGATCACCGCCAGGTGGTCGAAGGGGTCGAATTCCCAGGGGAAGTGCCGGGCCCAGGCCATCTGCACCGAGGCGGCACGGATCGCCCGCGGTCCGAAGCGGCTGCCGGGGCGGTTGGTAGTGGCGGTATCGAAGGGCACGCCGCTGACCACCAGGTCGACGCCGCGCAGGTCGCGGCTGTAGCGGCGGCGCATGAAGCTGGTGATGCCGGCGTAGGTGGATTCGGCGGCGGTGCCATAAAGGCTGTCGCGGGTGATGGCCTGGTCGTTGTCTTGGGCGAGATCCATGGCTTCCTCGTTGTCGTTATCAGTTGATCACGGTGGTGACCTGTAGGAGCGCCCCATGGGCGCGATCGCGGGCATGGCCCGCTCCTACAGGGAGATTCGGGCTCAGCTACGGGTACGGAACGCCGACCACAGCCGGGTGCGCTCGCGCTGCTGCTTCAAGGTCAGCAATTGTTCGCTGAACAGCTTCTGGCGCATGGCCGGCGCCGGGTAGATGTCCGGGTCGCCGGCAACATCGGCATTCAGCAACGGCGTGGCCTTCAGGTTGGCGTTGGCGAAGTACAGGGTGTTGGTCAGCTCGGCGATGGAATCCGGGCGCAGCATGAAGTCGATGAAGGCGCGGGCTTCCTGCGGGTGGGGCGCGTCCACCGGGATGGCCATGGTGTCGAACCAGATCAGCGTGCCCTCCTTCGGAATCCGGTAGATCACCTCGAACGGCTTGTTCGCCTGCTTGGCCTGGGCGGCGCCCATCAGCGCGTCGCCGGTGTAGGTCAGGGCGACGCACAGCGTGCCGTTGGCCAGGTCGTTGATGTGCTTGCCGCTGGCGATGTAGCGCACGTTGGGCTGCAACTTCTCCAGCAACTGGCGGACCTCGGCCAGGTCGGCCGCGTCGGTGCTGTACGGCGACTTGCCCAGATAATTCAGCGCCACGCTGATGACTTCCTGCGGCGAATCGATCAGCGAGATGCCGCAGTCGGCCAGACGGCTGGCGTACTCGGGCTTGAACAGCAGGTCGAGACTGTCCAGCGGTGCGTCGGGGATGCGCTTGAGCACCTCGTCCTTGTTGATCGCCAGGCCCACGGTGCCCCAGGTGTAGGGCACGCCGAAGCGATTGCCGGGGTCGATGGCGGCCAGCTTGGCCAGCAGGTCCGGGTCGAGGTTGGCGAAGTTCTTCAGCTGCGCATCATCCACCGGCTGCACGGCCTTGGCCTGGATGGCACGGGCCAGCCCGCTGCTGGCGGGGAACACGACGTCGTAGCCGCTGCTGCCGGTCATCAGCTTGCTGTCGAGCACCTCGGCGCTGTCGAAGGTGTCGTATTTGACGCGGATGCCGGTTTCCTTCTGGAAGCGTTGCAGGGCATCGGCGCCGACGTAATCCGCCCAGTTGTAGAGGTTGAGCACCCGCTCCTGCGCCTGCAGGGGCATGGCCAGGGCCACGGCCAGAACCGTGAGAGAAGCCCGGAAGAACGCACGCATGATCATCGCCTCGGGGTTGTTGTGGTTATGGGGCGAGCATGGGGCGGGCTTTACTTTGTAAAAATACAAAGTTAATTACTTTGGCATTTCACCATGACAATGTTTGGAGACGGCCATGCTCAGCCAATTGCGCGACCTCGACCTGCAACTGCTGCGGCTGTTCGTCACCGTGGTGGAATGCGGCGGCTTCAGCGCCGCGCAGGGCGAGCTGGGGCTGAGCCAGCCGAGCATCAGCATCCAGATGGCCAAGCTGGAGACGCGCCTGGGTTACCGCCTGTGCGAACGCGGCAAGGGCGGCTTTCGCCTGACACCCAAGGGCGAGCACCTGCTGCAATCGACGCGGCGGCTGTTCGTCGCCATCGAGGGCTTCCGCGACGAGGCGCGCGGCGTCGCCGACAAGCTGCTGGGCGAGGTGCGCATCGGGCTTTCCGAGGGGCTGGATGCAGAAGTGCTGGCGCAGCTGTCCGGGGCGATCCGCCGCTTCCGCCAGCGCAACGAGGCGGTCAGCCTGGAACTGATCACCGCCACGCCCGCCGAGCTGGAGCGCCAGTTGCTGCAGGACCGCCTGCACCTGGCGGTCGGCTACTTCGCCGGCACCCAGGCGGCGCTGGAACATGTCGAGCTGTTCAGCGAACCCCAGGGCCTCTACTGCGGCGCCGGGCATCCGGCCTTCAGCGAGAAGAAACCGACCCGCGACTCCCTCGCCGACGCCGACCAGGTCCTGCACCCCTATCGCTTCATCGCCGCCGACGAGCCGCTGCAAACCAGCCGCAGCAGCGCGCGCTGCGAGCAGGTGGACGGCAGCCTGGCATTCATCCTTTCCGGTGCGCACATCGGCTACTTGCCCAAACATGTCGCCCAGCCGTGGATCGAGCGTGGCCAGCTGCGCGAACTGCTGCCCGGCGAACTGGGCTTCGATGTGGCCTTCAGCCTGACCCGCCACCGCGGCCGCCATCCCGGCGACGCCGAGCAGGCCTTCGTCAGCGACCTGCTGGCAGCCTTCGGCCAGCACGCGGCCGATTGACGCAGCCGCGTCGCGGGAACCGGGACTCGTAGGCGTAGTCCCACAGCGTCTATCACTTCTTGTGACAGCTGATCCGGCAACGCCTCGGGCCGCGTCGGAAGCTTTCCGCTATGATGCCCGCCACCCTGTAGTCCGCGAGATGTCCATGCGCCGCCTGCTCACCCTGCTCCTGCTCCTGGTCGCCCTGCCCGCTTCCGCCGGCCTGTTCGACAAACCCGCCGACAAGGGCGGCTTCGCCGTCGGGCAACCGGCCAAGGGCGACTTCCTGCCGGTGGCCGAGGCCTTCCGCGTCAGTGTCGAGGACAGCGACAGCCAGCAGGTGAAGCTGCGCTTCATCAACGCCGACGGCTACTACCTCTACCAGCACCGTTTCAGCTTCAAGGTCGAGCCCGCCGACAGCGGCGTGAGCGTCGGCGAAGTGAAGCTGCCGCCAGGCAAGCAGCACCACGACGACTACTTCGGCGACACGGTGGTCTACTACGCCATCACCGACATCGACGTGCCGCTGGTGAACCCGCAGCACAAGCCCTTCACCCTGGTCGTCAACTACCAGGGCTGCGCCGACAAGGGCCTGTGCTACGCGCCGGAAACCACCCGTCTGCAGATCGCCGACGGCCAGGCCGCCAGCGTAGTGACCGGCCCAGCGCCCTCCGCCGCCAAGTCCACCGCCTCAAGCAACCCGCTGGCCAGCCTGCTGGGCGACCACGAGCCGGGCAAGATCAAGAAACTCGGCCGCGCGCTGGCGATCTTCTTCCTGCTGGGCCTGGCGCTGACCTTCACCCCCTGCGTGCTGCCGATGCTGCCGATCCTCTCCGGCGTGGTCCTGCGCGGTCGTCCGGGCGGCATGCGCGGCCTGGCGCTGTCGCTGGCCTATGTGCTGCCGATGGCGGCCTGCTACGCAGTACTCGGCACCCTGATGGGCCTGTTCGGCGCCAAGCTCAACCTGCAGGCGATGCTGCAGTCGCCCTGGGTGCTGATCCCCTTCGCGGCCTTCTTCGTGGTCTTCGCCATCGCCATGTTCGGCGCCTTCGAGCTGCGCCTGCCGGGCTTCGTGCGCGAGCGCCTGGACAACATGGCCAACAACACCCGTGGCGGCTCCATCGCCGGCGCGGCGACCCTGGGCGTGCTCTCCAGCCTGCTGGTGTCGCCCTGCGTCACCGCCCCGCTGGCCGGCCTGCTGCTGTACATCAGCAGCACCGGCGATGCGGTGGGCGGCGGCCTGCTGCTGTTCTCCCTGGGCCTGGGCATGGGCACGCCGCTGGTGATCTTCGCCGTCGGCGGCGGCGCGCTGCTGCCCAAGAGCGGCGCCTGGATGAACGGCGTACGCAACGTCTTCGGCGTGATGCTGCTCGCCGTGGCTATCTGGATGCTCGAGCGCCTGGTGTCCGGACCGGTGGCACTGACCCTCTGGGGTACCCTGGCCGGCGGTATCGCCCTGGCCATCGGCACCCTCGAACTGGGGCCGAAGAAGCCGCTGCAGCGCCTCGGCCAGTTGTTCGGCCTGATGCTGCTGGTCTACGCCGTGGCCGCCTGGACCGGCGCCCTGCGCGGCGAATCCGATCCGCTGCACCCACTGGGCCGCAGCGGCGTCAGCGTCCACGCCGGCCCGCCCAGCTCCACCCCCGGCGACTGGCAGAACATCACCACCCCGGCGCAGCTCAACGCCGCGCTGGCCAGCGCCCAGACCGCCGGTCGGCCGGTGCTGCTGGACTGGTACGCCGACTGGTGCATCAGCTGCAAGATCATCGAGCGCCAGGTACTGCCGGCGCCGGAGGTCCAGTCGCAGCTGCCCGGCTTCGTCCTGTTGCGCTTCGACATGACGGCCAGCACCGAGGAGCAGCGCGCGCTGCTCGACCGCTACAACCTGTTCGGCCCGCCTGCGCTGCTGTTCTTCTCGGCAAAAGGCGACGAATGGAGCGACCTGCGCATCATCGGCGAGACCGACGCCGCCACCCTCGCCGACCGCCTGAAACAGGCTGGAACGCGCTCCTGATCACAGTTTGATTGCAATGGTTTTGCCGTAATCGGCTGGCAACATGCTGACATCTACGGCAAAACCCGCATGACTGGACAGTCACGCCGGCTTTCCGGCATAGTCCCGCCCTATCTTTTCCCGCCAAGAACAAGGACTACAGCATCCAGATGGCGACCTTACTGGTACTGCACGGGCCCAACCTCAACCTGCTGGGCACCCGCGAGCCCGACAAGTACGGCTCCGTCACCCTCGAGCAGATCAACCAGGACCTGGAGCGCCGCGCCCGCGAAGCCGGCCACCACCTGATGCACCTGCAGAGCAACGCCGAGTACGAACTGATCGACCGGATTCACGCCGCGCGCCACGAAGGCGTGGACTTCATCCTGATCAATCCGGCCGCTTTCACGCATACAAGTGTCGCTCTACGTGACGCATTGCTCGCAGTGAGCATCCCATTCATCGAAGTGCACCTCTCCAACGTGCACAAACGTGAACCTTTCCGGCATCACTCCTACTTTTCCGACGTGGCGGTAGGGGTGATCTGCGGTCTGGGAGCCACAGGCTACCGCCTGGCCCTGGAATCCGCCCTCGAACAACTTGAACGCCCGTGACCTCACCTGGGAGAGCGAACACTGATGGACATCCGTAAAGTCAAGAAACTGATCGAACTGCTCGAAGAATCCGGTATCGACGAACTGGAGATCAAAGAGGGCGAAGAGTCCGTACGCATCAGCCGTCACAGCAAGACCGCCGCCCAGCCGATCTACGCTGCCGCCCCGGCCTACGCTCCGGCCCCGGCCGCCGCACCCGTCGCCGCCCCGGCCGCTGCTGCCCCGGCCGCTGAAGCCGCCCCGGCTGCCCAGAACCTCGCCGGCGCCGTGCGCTCGCCGATGGTCGGCACCTTCTACCGCGCTGCTTCGCCGACCTCCGCCAACTTCGTCGAAGTCGGCCAGAGCGTGAAGAAAGGCGACATCCTCTGCATCGTCGAAGCCATGAAGATGATGAACCACATCGAGGCCGAGACCAGCGGTGTGATCGGTCAGATCCTCGTGGAGAACGGCCAGCCGGTCGAATTCGACCAGCCCATGTTCACCATCGTTTAAACCGCGGGGAACCTGCGATGTTGGAAAAAGTACTGATCGCCAACCGCGGCGAAATTGCACTGCGCATCCTGCGCGCGTGCAAGGAACTGGGCATCAAGACGGTGGCCGTGCACTCGACCGCCGACCGTGAGCTGATGCACCTGTCGCTGGCCGACGAAGCGGTCTGCATTGGTCCGGCACCCGCTGCGAAGTCCTACCTGCACATCCCGGCGATCATCGCCGCCGCCGAGGTCACCGGCGCCGTGGGTATCCACCCCGGCTACGGCTTCCTCGCCGAGAACGCCGACTTTGCCGAGCAGGTCGAACGCTCGGGCTTCACCTTCATCGGCCCGAGCGCCGACGTCATCCGCCTGATGGGTGACAAGGTGTCCGCCAAGGACGCCATGAAGAAGTCCGGCGTACCGACCGTACCGGGCTCCGACGGCCCGCTGCCCGAAGACGAGGAAACTGCGCTGGCGATTGCCCGCGAGGTTGGCTACCCGGTGATCATCAAGGCCGCCGGTGGCGGTGGTGGTCGCGGCATGCGCGTCGTGCACAAGGAAGAAGACCTGATCAAGTCCGCCAAGCTGACCCGCACCGAAGCGGGCGCGGCCTTCGGCAACTCGATGGTCTACCTGGAGAAGTTCCTGACCAACCCGCGTCACGTGGAAGTCCAGGTCCTCTCCGACGGCCAGGGCAACGCCATCCATCTGGGCGACCGCGACTGCTCCCTGCAGCGTCGTCACCAGAAGGTACTGGAAGAAGCTCCAGCCCCGGGCATCGACGAGAAGGCCCGCGCCGAAGTGCTGGCCCGCTGCGTCCAGGCCTGCGTGGAAATCGGCTACCGTGGCGCCGGCACCTTCGAGTTCCTCTACGAGAACGGCCGCTTCTACTTCATCGAGATGAACACCCGCGTGCAGGTGGAGCATCCGGTGTCGGAGATGGTCACCGGTATCGACATCGTCAAGGAGATGCTCAGCATCGCCTCGGGCAACAAGCTCTCGATCAAGCAGGAAGACGTGGTCATCCGTGGCCATGCGCTGGAATGCCGGATCAACGCCGAAGACCCGAAGACCTTCATGCCCAGCCCCGGCAAGGTGAAGCACTTCCACGCACCGGGCGGCAACGGCGTGCGTGTGGATTCGCACCTGTACAGCGGCTACGCCGTACCGCCGAACTACGACTCGCTGGTGGGCAAGATCATCACCTACGGCAAGGACCGCGATGAAGCCATGGCGCGCATGCGCAATGCGCTGGACGAACTGATCGTCGATGGCATCAAGACCAACACCGAGCTTCACAAGGAGCTGGTCCGCGACAAAGAGTTCTGCAAGGGTGGCGTGAACATCCACTACCTGGAGAAGAAGCTGGGCATGGACAAGCACTAAGCCTGCCCTGCTCCGCCTCGCTCCATCACAAGGGCTGCCTCCGGGCGGCCCTTGTGCTTTGCGGCCCCTGCACGCTGGCATGGCAAGGTGCCGTGCAGTAAGCTTGCCGCCTTTATCTGCGGGCCGCCCAAGCGGTCCGTTGTCTTTTCCAGCTCCATCCCGGCACGATCGAGGTACCGCCCCATGCCCTGGCTTCAAGTCCGACTCGCCATCACCCCGGATCAGGCGGAAACCTATGAAGATGCGCTGCTGGAAGTCGGCGCCGTCTCCGTGACCTTCATGGACGCCGAAGACCAGCCGATCTTCGAGCCGGACCTGGGCACCACCCCGCTGTGGAGCCACACCCACCTGCTCGCACTGTTCGAGGCCGACACGGACGAAACTTCGCTGATCGCCCACCTGACCCTGCTCACCGGCGGCGAACTTCCGGAGCACCAGATCGAGCGCATCGAGGACCAGGACTGGGAACGCAGCTGGATGGACAATTTCAAGCCGATGCGCTTCGGCCGCCGCCTGTGGATCGTCCCCAGCTGGCACGACGCCCCGGAACCGGACGCGGTGAACCTGCTGCTCGACCCAGGCCTGGCCTTCGGCACCGGCACCCACCCGACCACCGCACTGTGCCTGGAATGGCTCGACGGCCAGGACCTGGCCGGCCAGCAGGTGCTGGATTTCGGCTGTGGCTCGGGCATCCTCGCCATCGCCGCGCTGCTGCTGGGCGCTGAGCAGGCGGTCGGTACCGACATCGACCCGCAGGCGCTGGAAGCCTCCCGCGACAACGCCTCGCGCAACGGCATCGACCCGGCGAAATTCCCCGTCTACCTGCCCGCTGATCTGCCCAAGCAGCAGGCGGACGTCCTGGTGGCGAACATTCTGGCCGGTCCGCTGGTCACATTGGCAGAGCAGCTCACCGGCCTGGTGAAATCTGGTGGCCTGCTGGCCCTCTCGGGCATCCTCGCCGAGCAGGCCGAGGAAGTGCGCGCCGCCTATGCAGACGCCTTCGACCTCGACCCGACCGCCGAGCGCGATGGCTGGATCCGCATCAGCGGCCGCCGCCGCTGAGTGCCCGCCGTACAGGGCTTGAGTTAGACTAACCGCCAGATTTTTCCGCCGGACCGCCGCATGAGCGAAAGCTTCATCACACAGTGCCCCCATTGCCAGACCCGTTTCCGCGTCAACTCGGCGCAACTGGGCGCGGCTAGCGGTGCTGTGCGCTGCGGAACCTGCCTGAAGGTCTTCAGCGCGCCGCAGAACATGGTCGGCGAGCCGACCCAGGTTCCGGCGCCGGCTGTCACGGCGACACCGCCCGTCGAAGCCCCGAAAGCTGTCCCGGCAGCGGAGCCGGTCGCGCCGCCTGCGCCACCGAAAGCCCCGGAGCCGATCACAGCCGCGCCCGCTCCCGCGCCGGCCTTCCACACCTTCACGCCGGAAAAGCCCGCCGCACCGAGCGTCCCTGGCACCGCCACCCTCGGCTGGCCGCTGGCTCCCCATGCTGCGCGGCACTCCAGCGATGTAGCGGAAAAGCCCGCCATCGCCGAAGCGAAGGTGGAAGCGAAACCGGCACCGGTTGCCGAGCCCGCCCCGGCCGTTGCCGCGGCCACGGTGATCGCCCCGGCGGCGACCGTGACCAGCGAGCCGGCCAAGCCTGCGCCGACGCCCGCACCAGGAAAGCCCGCACCAGGAAAGAAAGACGAGACGCTGTGGATCCACGACGATCTCGACCTGGACAGCCTCAACCTCGACGAGGAACTGGCCAAGCTCGACGAGTTCGAGCTGTCCCAGGAATTCCTCAGCATCGACCGCGCGCCGCGCCCCAGCGAAGCCCTGCAGACTCGCCAGGAAGAGAAGCGCGACCCGCACGACGAGCGCTGGGCCGAAGCCCTGATCGAAGAGGAACAGAACGGCACCAGCCGTGCCTCCCGCCAGGAGCCCAGACTCGGCCAGCTTTCCGCGGAAGAACCGGAGGAGCCGCCCGCCAGCGCACGCCTGGTGGCCGACAGGGAGCCCGAGCCGGAAGAGCCCGAGGACGAACCCGAGCATGAACCACGCATCGACCCGGCTCCCCTGCGTGTCGAGCCTTCGCGCGTCGAGCCTCTGCGAGTAGCGAGCGACGACGAGAAACTTCCCGCCTTCAGCGCCCGTCGCGATGACGACGAACCCGACACCGACGACGATGAAGACGGGGAGCCGCCCCTGGCCGACCAGCGCGGCGACAACCGCCGTGCCGAACCCGGCCTGCACGATGGCGGCCTGCACGACCTGAGCGACGAGCCCCTGCAACTCGACTGGCAGAAGCCGAAGAGCCGCTGGGGCCGCCGCCTGTTCTGGCTGCTGTTGGTGCTGCTGGCCCTGGCCGGCCTCGCCGGCCAGTACATCGCCTATCACTTCGACGAACTGGCCCGCCAGGACCAGTACCGCCCCTGGTTCGCCCAGGCCTGCCCGGAACTGGGCTGCACCCTGCCCTCCAAGGTCGACGTGGAGCAGATCCGCAGCAGCAACCTGGTGGTGCGCAGCCACCCGGACTTCAGCGGTGCGCTGGTGGTGGACGCGATCATCTACAACCGCGCCAACTTCTCGCAGCCCTTCCCGCTGCTGGAAATGCGCTTCGCCGATATGAACGGCCAACTGATCGCCAGCCGCCGCTTCAAGCCCAGCGAGTATCTCTCGGGCGAGCTGGCCGGGCAGAGCGAGATGCCGCCGCAGACGCCGATCCACATCTCCCTGGACATCCTCGATCCGGGTCCCAAAGCGGTGAACTACAGCCTGAGCTTCCACTCGCCGGAATGACCCGGCGGGTAGCTCAAAGCGCCTGAGAGCGCCAGTTCCGCTCGTCTTCCTACCTGGGGTACTAAGCCCGGGATTGTTCAGAATTTATCCAAAATCGCCTTTATCCGGTCATCGAGAGCGGGTATCATGCCCTCCCTTTTTTGCTAGCACCGGTGGCAGGCCCCGAAAGCACCCGCGAGTCTTGTAACGCGCGGCGCCTCGGTGTTCCCGCCCCATTGACCATGGAAAACCAGTCGGTGGTACGCATCGGCTCCTACACACTGCCCAACAGACTGATCCTGGCCCCGATGGCCGGCGTCACCGATCGTCCGTTCCGCCAGCTTTGCCGCCGCCTCGGCGCCGGCATGGTGGTGTCGGAGATGGTCACCAGCGACGTCCGCCTGTGGAACAGCCGCAAGTCGCGCCTGCGCCTGCAGCACGACCATGAGGATCAACCGCGTTCGGTGCAGATCGCTGGCGGCGACCCGCAGATGCTCGCGGAAGCTGCACGCTGCAATGTGGAGCTCGGCGCCCAGATCATCGACATCAACATGGGCTGTCCGGCGAAGAAGGTTTGCAACAAGGCCGCGGGTTCCGCGCTGATGAAGGATGAACGGCTGGTGGCCGACATCCTCGAGGCGGTGGTCGCGGCGGTAGAGGTTCCCGTCACCCTGAAGATTCGCACCGGTTGGGACCGGTCGAACAAGAACGGTGTGACGGTGGCGCGGATCGCCGAGCAGTCGGGCATCCAGGCGCTGGCGGTACACGGCAGGACCCGTGCCGACCTCTACACCGGCGAGGCGGAGTACGAAACCATCGCAGCGATCAAGCAGGCGGTTTCGATTCCGGTCTTCGCCAATGGTGATATCGATTCACCGCGCAAGGCACGGCAGGTTTTCGAGCAGACGGGCGTGGATGCCCTGCTGATCGGCCGCGCCGCCCAGGGCAATCCCTGGATCTTCCGCGAGATCGATCATTACCTGAGCACCGGCGAGCTGTTGCCGGCGCCGAGTCTGCACGAGGTACAGAGCATCCTGCTCGAGCATCTCGCTGCATTGCATGCGTTTTATGGGGAGGAAATGGGTGTGCGAATTGCCCGCAAGCATGTGGGCTGGTACCTCGCAACCCTACCGGGAGCGGCGGAGTTCCGTTCCCAGTTCAATCGTTTGCAGGACACGGATGCACAGAGCGCCAGCGTCAGGCAGTTCTTCGCCGAGCGCCACAATAACGGAGAAGGGGTGGCCGCATGACAACGATGACCGAGACATTAGTGAGTGGAATGACACCCGTGAGCGACAACGCCAACCTTAAACAGCACCTGACCACTCCGACGCAGGAGGGCCAGACCCTCCGCGACAGCGTGGAAAAGGCACTGCATAACTATTTCGCCCATCTCGAAGGGCAGCCGGTCACGGACGTGTACAACATGGTGCTTTGCGAAGTCGAAGCGCCGCTGCTGGAAACCGTCATGAACTACGTGAAGGGTAACCAGACCAAAGCCTCCGAACTGCTGGGGCTGAACCGCGGGACCCTGCGCAAGAAACTCAAGCAGTACGATCTTCTCTGACAGGTGGCAGGCGCGGGCCCGCGACCTCGAGGTCAGCCGGGCCCACGCCTGACACGCGAAAAGCCCGAAGCCTTTGTGGAAGCCGTTATGACCGACCAAACCACCCGCCTGCCCGTCCGCCGTGCGCTGATCAGCGTTTCCGACAAGACCGGCGTCGTCGATTTCGCCCGTGAGCTGGCTGCCCTTGGCGTGGAGATCCTCTCCACCGGCGGCACCTACAAGCTGCTCAAGGACAACGCCATCGCCGCCGTGGAAGTGGCCGACTACACCGGCTTCCCGGAAATGATGGACGGTCGCGTGAAGACCCTGCACCCGAAGATCCACGGTGGCATCCTCGGCCGTCGTGACCTCGACGGCGCGGTGATGGAAGAGCACGGCATCAAGCCGATCGACCTGGTGGCGGTCAACCTGTACCCGTTCGAAGCGACCGTGGCCAAGGCCGACTGCGACCTGCCGACCGCCATCGAGAACATCGACATCGGCGGCCCGACCATGGTCCGCAGCGCGGCGAAGAACCACAAGGACGTTGCCATCGTGGTCAACGCCGGTGACTACGCCAGCATCGTCGGCGCCCTGAAAGCCGGTGGCCTGACCTACGCCCAGCGCTTCGACCTGGCCCTGAAGGCCTTCGAGCACACCTCGGCCTACGACGGCATGATCGCCAACTACCTGGGCACCATCGACCAGGCGCGCGACACCCTGTCCACCGAAGACCGCGGCGCCTTCCCGCGCACCTTCAACAGCCAGTTCATCAAGGCGCAGGAAATGCGCTACGGCGAGAACCCGCACCAGAGCGCGGCCTTCTACGTCGAGGCGAAGAAGGGCGAAGCCAGCGTCTCCACCGCCATCCAGCTGCAGGGCAAGGAACTGTCGTTCAACAACGTGGCCGACACCGACGCCGCGCTGGAGTGCGTGAAGAGCTTCGTCAAGCCGGCCTGCGTCATCGTCAAGCACGCCAACCCGTGCGGCGTGGCCGTGGTTCCGGAAAACGAGGGCGGCATCCGCAAGGCCTACGACCTGGCCTACGCCACCGATACCGAGTCGGCCTTCGGCGGCATCATCGCCTTCAACCGCGAACTGGACGGCGAGACCGCCCAGGCCATCGTCGAGCGCCAGTTCGTCGAAGTCATCATCGCCCCGAAAATCTCCGAAGCCGCCCGTGCCGTGGTTGCTGCCAAGGCCAACGTGCGCCTGCTGGAATGCGGCGAGTGGCCGGCCGAGCGTGCGCCGGGCTGGGACTTCAAACGCGTCAACGGCGGCCTGCTGGTACAGAGCCGCGACATCGGCATGATCACCGCCGATGACCTGAAGATCGTCACCCAGCGCGCCCCGAGCGAGCAGGAAATCCACGACCTGATCTTCGCCTGGAAAGTCGCCAAGTTCGTCAAGTCCAACGCCATCGTCTACGCCAAGGCGCGCCAGACCGTCGGCGTCGGCGCCGGCCAGATGAGCCGCGTGAACTCCGCCCGCATCGCCGCCATCAAGGCCGAGCATGCCGGCCTGGAAGTGAAAGGTGCGGTCATGGCTTCCGACGCCTTCTTCCCGTTCCGCGACGGCATCGACAACGCTGCCAAGGCCGGTATCACCGCGGTGATCCAACCGGGTGGTTCGATGCGCGACAATGAAGTGATCGCCGCCGCTGACGAAGCCGGCATTGCAATGGTGTTCACCGGCATGCGCCACTTCCGCCACTAAGGTGGATCGGACGCGCTGAAGCAGGCATCTGCTGCGTTGCCCGAACGTTCCCCAATGCTCATTGCCAGAAGGCAACTCCGCTTGGTGAACGCTCGGGCGCCTTGCATCTACCCGCTCCATCGCGCCCCTTGAGATCAATTGATCAAGAGCACGATTCGGTCGTAAAGCATTTGTAGGTTGGGTGGAGCGAAGCGATACCCAACAATCCGGCAAAGCCGGAACTGTTCAGGAGAACTCCAATGAACGTACTCATCATCGGCAGCGGCGGTCGCGAGCACGCGCTGGCCTGGAAGGTCGCGCAGGATTCGCGCGTGCAGAAGGTCTTCGTCGCGCCGGGCAACGCCGGCACCGCCACCGAAGCCAAGTGCGAGAACGTCGCCATCGACGTGCTGGCCCTGGAAGAACTGGCCGATTTCGCCGCGAAGAACGTGCAGCTGACCATCGTCGGCCCGGAAGCCCCGCTGGTCAAAGGCGTGGTCGACCTGTTCCGCGCCCGTGGCCTCGACATCTTCGGCCCCACCGCTGGCGCCGCCCAGCTGGAAGGCTCCAAGGCCTTCACCAAGGACTTCCTCGCACGCCACCAGATCCCCACTGCCGACTACCAGAACTTCACCGAAGTCGAGCCGGCGCTGGCCTATCTGAAAGAGAAAGGCGCGCCCATCGTGATCAAGGCTGACGGCCTGGCCGCAGGCAAGGGCGTGATCGTCGCCATGACCCTGGCCGAAGCCGAGGAAGCCGTGCGCGACATGCTCGCCGGCAATGCCTTCGGTGACGCCGGTTCGCGCGTGGTGATCGAAGAATTCCTCGACGGCGAGGAAGCCAGCTTCATCGTCATGGTCGACGGCCAGAACGTGCTGCCCATGGCCACCAGCCAGGACCACAAGCGCGTCGGCGACGGCGACACCGGCCCGAACACCGGCGGCATGGGCGCCTACTCCCCCGCACCGGTGGTGACTGCCGACGTACACCAGCGCGTGATGGACGAAGTGATCTACCCGACCGTGCGCGGCATGGCCGAGGAAGGCAACGTCTACACCGGCTTCCTCTACGCCGGCCTGATGATCGACAAGAGCGGCAAGCCCAAGGTCATCGAGTTCAACTGCCGCTTCGGCGACCCGGAAACCCAGCCGATCATGGTCCGCCTGGAATCGTCCCTGGTCCTGCTGGTCGAGGCCGCCCTGGCCAAGGCGCTGGACAAGGTCGAAGCCACCTGGGACCCGCGTCCCACTGTGGGCGTGGTGATCGCCGCTGGCGGCTACCCGGGCGACTACGCCAAGGGTGACGCTATCTTCGGCCTGGACGATGCCGCCCAGCTCGACGGCAAGGTGTTCCACGCTGGCACCGCGCTCAAGGACGGCCAGATCGTCACCGCCGGCGGCCGCGTGCTCTGCGCCACCGCCATCGGCCCGACCGTCTCCTCGGCCCAGGAACAGGCTTACCGCCTGGCCGAGAAGGTCCGCTGGAACGGCAGCTTCTACCGCAAGGACATCGGCTATCGCGCCATCGCCCGCGAGCGCGGCGAGGGCTGATCCGACGGGCGGAGGCGTCCCTCGTCGGACGCCTCCTCCACACCGGTCCCGGCGTGCACGGGTGGATTACGGCCTTCAGCACACTTGGCTATAATCCGCCCACTCACTACCGAAGGGACTTCGCCGTGCGTCGGCTCTGGACTGCCACAGGACTCCTCGTCAGCTTGCTGCTGGCCGCTCTGGTCTGTCTTCCGACCTATGCGGCAAGCCAGGAACCCGGCTGGTCCCAGCTCCACGACAGTGACGCCCGCCTGCAACTGCAGGACGTGATCTCCCCGCGCTACCGCACCCTCTTCAGCCCCCTCGACATCAACGACCTGCACGCCCCCGCCGGCCCCGGCGCGACCTGGCTGCACTTCCGTCTGCCCGCCAACGACGAGCCCCAGCAACTGCGCCTGTTCGCGCCGAGCCTGGACAGCTTCGAGATGTTCATCCTCGACGGGCAGAAAGTCCTCGAGCAGAAGAGCGCCGGTAACCTCTCCCCGGTGCAGCGCCCGCTGCTCAACAGCGACCTGGTGATCCCCCTGCGCACCGCCGCCGAGCCGCTGGACCTCTACCTGCGCCTCGCCTCGACCCTGCCGCTGCGACCGAACATCAGCATCGAGGCCGCCGGCCAGCCGAGCAACGACCAGCGCCCGCTGCACTTCGGCGTGCTGATCGGCTGCCTGACCATGCTGCTGCTCTACAACCTCGTGCGCTTCGCCTACACCCGTGTCGCCAGCGGCCTGTGGCTGGCCGGCGTACACGCGAGCCTGCTGCTGGCCTGCCTCAACCTGTTCGGCCTGCTCAGCCCCTGGTACGGCAATAGCCAGTCGCTGCAGCCGGTGATCGCCCTGGCCTGCCTGGTAGTGACGCTGGTCTGCGCGCTGGGCTACACCGCCAGCTTCTTCCGTGACCTCACCCCACGCCTGCCGCTCAAGCGTCTGCTGCTGGGCGGCACCGCCTCGCTGGCGGTGCTGTGCGTCGCGCTCAACCTGCTGCTCGGCCTGTCCCTCAGCAGCCTGGTCTACGGGCTGATCACCCTGGTGACCCTGGGCATGCTCGGCGTGGCGGTCTACTACTGGATTCACGCGTACCGGCCGGCGCGCCTGTTCGCCATCGGCATGGGCCTCTTCGTGGTGGTCTGGTGCCTGTGCCTGCCGTCGCTGCTGGGCTACGTGGCGACCCGCGCGGAATGGCTCGGCAGCGGCCTGCTCGGGCTCTCGGCGGTGGTCGGTTTCCTGCTCAGCCTGGCCCTCGCCGAGCGCCAGCGGAAAATCCAGAACGACCACTTCGCCGCCAGCCGCCAGCGCGCCGCCAACGTCGCCGAGCTGAAGGCCAAGGGCGACTTCCTGGCCAAGATCAGCCACGAGATCCGCACCCCCATGAACGGCGTGCTGGGCATGACCGAGCTGCTGCTCGGCACCCCGCTCTCGGCCAAGCAGCGCGATTACGTGCAGACCATCCACAGCGCGGGCAACGAACTGCTCTCGCTGATCAACGAGATTCTCGACATCTCCAAGCTGGAGTCCGGGCAGATCGAGCTGGACGAGGTGCAGTTCGACCTTGGCGCGCTGATCGAAGATTGCCTGGCGATCTTCCGCGCCAAGGCCGAGCAGCAGAAGGTCGAGCTGATCAGCTTCACCCAGCCGCAGGTGCCGCGCATCGTCAGCGGCGACCCGACGCGCCTGCGCCAGGCCGTGCTGAGCCTGCTGGACAACGCCTTCAAGCAGACCGACGAGGGCGAGATTCTCCTCGTCGTCGCCCTCGACGGCCCGCCCGAGCGTCCGCGCCTGCGCATCGCCGTGCAGGACAGCGGCCGTCCGCTGGACAGCGCCGACCGCCAGGCGCTGCTCACCGCCGAACTGCACAGCCGTGACTTCCTCTCCGCCACCCGCATCAGCAGCCGCCTCGGCCTGATCATTGCGCGCCAGCTGATCCGCCTGATGTCCGGGGAATTTGGAATAGAGAGCGGCGACAGCGGCGGCGATTCGGGCAACCTGCTGTGGCTCAGCCTGCCGCTCGACCCGCAGCAGATCGACCAGGTCGGCGCCGACCTCGACGGCCCGCTGCAGGGCGCACGCCTGCTGGTGGTGGACGACAACCAGACCTGCCGCAAGGTGGTGGTGCAGCAGTGCAGCGCCTGGGGCATGAACGTCAGCGCGGTGTCTTCGGGCAAGGAGGCACTGGCCCAGCTGCGCACCAAGGCGCACCTGCGCGAGTACTTCGACGTGGTCCTGCTGGACCAGGACATGCCCGGCATGACCGGCATGCAACTGGCGACCAAGATCCAGGAAGACCCGAACCTCAACCACGACATCCTGCTGATCATGCTCACCGGCATCAGCAATGCACCGAGCAAGATCATCGCGCGCAACGCCGGCATCAAGCGCATCCTCGCCAAGCCGGTGGCCGGTTATACGCTCAAGGCGACCCTGGCCGAGGAACTGTCCCGTCGCGGCCCGAGCGGCGTGAGCAACTACCTTTCGCCGGCCAGCGAGCCGGTTTCGAACGTGCCGCCCAGCGACTTCCGCATCCTCGTCGCCGAGGACAACAGCATCTCCACCAAGGTCATCCGCGGCATGCTGAGCAAGCTCAACCTGCAGCCCGATACCGCCAGCAATGGCGAGGAAGCCCTGGCCGCGATGAAGTCCACCCAGTACGACCTGGTGCTGATGGACTGCGAGATGCCGGTGCTTGACGGCTTCTCCGCCACCGAGCGCCTTCGCGCCTGGGAAGCCAGCGAACACCGCCCGCACACCCCGGTGGTGGCGCTCACCGCGCACATCCTCAGCGAGCACAAGGAGCGCGCACGGCTGGTCGGCATGGACGGCCACATGGCCAAGCCGGTGGAGCTGTCGCAGCTGCGCGAGCTGGTGGCCTACTGGGTCGGTGAGCGCGATCGCCGCCTGCTCCAGCAGAGCGACGCGCTGCCTTCCTGATTTTACCCGGCACCTGCTCTCTCTGTAGGAGCGGGCCATGCCCGTGATCGCGCCCATGGGGCGTTCCTACAGGGTGCGTCGGCACCAACCAGTGCAATCGGCGAGCAAGAACCAACGCGCGACTGCCCCGCCGCAATGCCACCCGCCGCCCCACCCGCTATGCTTTGCCCTGCCGCGCCCTCTCAATCCGGACGAGTCGTTCCCATGCAAGTGATGTTCAGCGTGTACCTGAAGATGCTGGTGCTCTACAGCCCCTTCTTCGTTCTGTCCTGCTTCATCAGCCTCAACCGCGGCTTCGCCCCGCGCGACCGCAAACGCATGGCCTGGCGCGTGGCCCTGGCGGCGCTGATCGCCAGCGTGCTGCTGTACCTGTTCGGGCGCTACATCTTCACCCTGTTCGGCATTACCGCGGACGCCTTCCGCATCGGCGCGGGCAGCGTGCTGTTCATCTCCGCGCTGGGCATGGCCCAGGGGCGCTCGGCGGTGCAGGCGGACAACGTGCAGCAGGATGTCACCATCGTCCCGCTGACCATCCCCATCACCGTCGGCCCCGGCACCATCGGTGCGCTGCTGGTGATGGGGGTGAACCAGGACTGGGAGCACAAGCTGTCGGCCCTGGCGGCGATCTTCCTGGCCTGCCTGACCGTCGGCGTCACGCTGTACCTCTCCGACAAGATCGAGAAGGTCCTCGGCGAACAGGGCCTGATGATCGTCAGCCGCCTGATGGGGCTGTTCGTCTGCGCCCTCGCCGCGCAGATCATCATGACTGGCGTGCGCGGCTACTTCCTCCCGCAATGACGCGCTCCTTTGGGGAGCGCCGCGCACCAAAGGGCGTTCGGCGCACCAAAGCTGCGCACTGAAAAACCTCACCATTACGACAGAAAATCGCGTGCAGCCCATCTGCGCCAAGGCTTTTGCCTGTTTGGCACGGATGCTGCGATGGCAGCTGCGATCCCGCGCGGGATCGCCCCATTTCCGGGGAAGCTGCCGCACCGGCAACTCCCCGCCCCTGGATAGCCAAGGAGGCTGCCGCGATGAAACGTCGTCCGCTGTTGAAAAGTACGCTGGCCATGAGCGCCCTGCTGCTCACCGGTCTGTTCCCGTTCAGCTCCCAGGCCGCCGAGACCATCAAGGTCGGCATCCTGCATTCGCTGTCCGGCACCATGGCGATCTCCGAGACCTCGCTCAAGGACATGGCGCTGATGACCATCGACGAGATCAACGCCAAGGGCGGGGTGAACGGCAAGCAGCTCGAAGCTGTGGTGGTCGACCCGGCCTCCAACTGGCCGCTGTTCGCCGAGAAGGCGCGCCAGCTGCTGACTCAGGACAAGGTCGCGGTGGTCTTCGGCTGCTGGACCAGCGTGTCGCGCAAATCCGTGCTGCCGGTGTTCGAGGAACTCAACGGCCTGCTGTTCTACCCGGTGCAGTACGAGGGTGAGGAAATGTCGCCCAACGTCTTCTACACCGGTGCGGCGCCGAACCAGCAGGCCATCCCGGCGGTGGAATACCTGATGAGCGAGGACGGCGGCGCGGCCAAGCGCTTCTTCCTGCTGGGCACCGACTACGTCTACCCGCGCACCACCAACAAGATCCTGCGCGCCTTCCTGCACAGCAAGGGCGTGGCCGACAAGGACATCCAGGAGGTCTACACGCCGTTCGGTCATAGCGATTATCAAACCATCGTCGCCGACATCAAGAAGTTCTCCGCCGGCGGCAAGACCGCAGTGATCTCCACCGTCAACGGCGACTCCAACGTGCCCTTCTACAAGGAGCTGGCCAACCAGGGCCTGGAAGCCACCGAAGTACCAGTAGTGGCCTTCTCCGTGGGCGAGGAAGAACTGCGTGGCATCGACACCAAACCGCTGGTGGGCAACCTCGCCGCGTGGAACTACTTCGAATCGGTGAAGAACCCGGAGAACAGCAAGTTCGTCGCTGACTGGAAGGCCTACGCCAAGGCCAAGAACCTGCCCAACTACAGCACCGCCGTGACCAACGACCCGATGGAGGCCACCTATGTCGGCATCCACATGTGGGCGCAGGCCGCACAGAAGGCCGGCAGCACCGACGTCGACAAGGTCCGCGAGGCCATGGGCGGGCAGACCTTCAAGGCGCCGTCAGGCTTCACCCTGACCATGGACAAGACCAACCACCACCTGCACAAGCCGGTGATGATCGGCGAGATCGAGGACAACGGTCAGTTCAACGTGGTCTGGAAGACCCCCGAGCCGATCCGCGCCCAGCCGTGGAGCCCGTTCATTCCGGGCAACGACAAGAAGCCGGATTACGCGGTGCGCAGTAACTGATCCGGAGCGGGCCCAGAGCCCCTCTCCCCCGCCCTCTCCCTGAAGGGAGAGGGTTAGGGAGAGGGTGCAACGCCCCACAGCGCCCTCTCAGGAAACGTACCATGCCCACTGCCTTGCTCCACCTGCTCCGCCTCTGCGCCCTCGCGCTGGTCGCGCTGCTACCGCAGCTCGCCTTCGCCGGCCCCGCGCAGGACTTCGCCAGCGCCGACAACGACGCCCGCGCCAGACTGCTCGAACAATGGGCCGCCGCGCCCGACGCCGACCGCCTGCCGTTGCTGGAAGCCATCCAGTCAGGCCGTCTCGCCGTCGATGCGCAGGGCCGTGCCTTCCTCCTCGGTGACGCCGGGCAATACCAGCCCGCGGACGGCGGCGCCGCCCCCGTCGGCGAGCCCGACAAGCTGCGCCTGAACAACCGCCTGCGCGGCCTGGTGAATACCGCCATGGCCAGCCACCAGCTGGTCGCCGACAGCGCCGAGGTGCGTCTTGAAGCGGCGCGCCAACTGCAGAAGAGCGCCCGTCCGGCGCAACGCACGCTGCTCGAATACCGTCTCAACGAAGAATCCGACGACGACGTCAAAGCCGCCCTGCAACTGGCCCTGGCCAACCTGCAGCTGGCCGACCCGGCTCCGGCGGTGCGCCTCTCCGCCGTGCGACTGCTGGGGGAATCCGGCGATCCGCAGGCACGCACTCGCCTGGAGAACCTGCTCGATCCCGCCGTCGAACCCGACGACTCCGTGCGCACCGCAGCCGCCACCAGCCTCGGCCAGGTCAAGCGCCGGCTGCTGATGGGCGACCTGTTCGGCCAGGCCTTCAGCGGCCTGTCGCTGGGCTCGATCCTGCTGCTCGCCGCCCTGGGCCTGGCGATCACCTACGGCCTGCTCGGGGTGATCAACATGGCCCACGGCGAAATGCTGATGCTCGGCGCCTACTCCACCTACGTGGTGCAGCTGCTCTGCCAGCGTTATGCGCCCGGCGTACTGGAGCTTTACCCGCTGCTCGCGCTACCGGTGGCCTTCCTGGTCACCGCGTGCATCGGCATGGCACTGGAGCGCACGGTGATCCGCCATCTCTACGGTCGTCCGCTGGAAACCCTGCTCGCCACCTGGGGCATCAGCCTGGTGCTGATCCAGCTGGTGCGCGTCCTGTTCGGCGCGCAGAACGTCGAGGTGGCCAACCCGGCCTGGCTGTCCGGCGGCATCCAGGTGCTGCCCAACCTCGTGCTGCCGTGGAACCGCATCGTCATCATCGGCTTCGCGCTGTTCGTGCTGGCACTCACCTGGCTGCTGCTCAACCGTACACGGCTGGGCCTGAACGTCCGCGCCGTCACCCAGAACCGCAACATGGCTGCCTGTTGCGGCGTGCCCACCGGCCGCGTGGACATGCTCGCCTTCGGCCTCGGCTCGGGCATCGCCGGCCTCGGTGGCGTGGCGCTGTCGCAGGTCGGCAACGTCGGCCCGGACCTGGGCCAGAGCTACATCATCGACTCCTTCCTGGTGGTGGTGCTCGGCGGCGTCGGCCAGCTCGCCGGCAGCGTGTTCGCCGCCTTCGGCCTGGGCGTGGCGAACAAGATCCTCGAACCGCAGATCGGCGCGGTGCTGGGCAAGATCCTGATCCTCGCGCTGATCATCCTGTTCATCCAGAAACGTCCGCAGGGGCTCTTCGCTCTGAAAGGGAGGGTCATCGATTGAACCAGCCACTCACCGTGACGGCCGCGCAGAAGGCCGGCCCGAAACTCACCGCCGGCCTCGTCGGCGCCGCCCTCGTCGCGCTGCTGATCCTGCCGCTGCTGCACCTGCTGCCGGAGAGCCACGCGCTGCACCTCTCCGCCTACGGGCTGACGCTCACCGGCAAGATCCTCTGCTACGCCATCGTCGCCCTGGCGCTGGACCTGGTCTGGGGCTACGCCGGCTTGCTGTCGCTGGGCCACGGGCTGTTCTTCGCCCTCGGCGGCTACGCCATGGGCATGTACCTGATGCGCGAGGCGGCCGGCGACCAGTTGCCGGCGTTCATGACCTTCCTCTCCTGGACCGAGCTGCCCTGGTACTGGGCCGGCACCCAGCATTTCCTCTGGGCGCTGTGCCTGGTGGTGCTGGCGCCCGGCCTGCTGGCGCTGGTGTTCGGCTTCTTCGCCTTCCGCTCGCGGATCAAGGGCGTGTATTTCTCGATCATGACCCAGGCGCTGACCTTCGCCGGCATGCTGCTGTTCTTCCGCAACGAGACGGGCTTCGGCGGCAACAACGGCTTCACCAACTTCCGCAGCATCCTCGGCTTTCCGATCACCGCACCGGGCACCCGCGCGGCACTGTTCATCGCCATCGTCCTGCTGCTGGCGGCGAGCCTGGCCATCGGTTTCGCCCTGGCGCGCAGCAAGTTCGGCCGGGTGCTCACCGCCCTGCGCGATGCCGAGAACCGCCTGATGTTCTGCGGCTACGACCCGCGCGGCTACAAGCTCTTCGTCTGGACCCTCAGCGCGGTGCTTTGTGGTCTGGCCGGCGCTTTGTTCGTGCCGCTGGTGGGCATCATCAACCCCAGCGAAATGTCGCCGACCAACTCCATCGAGGCAGCCGTCTGGGTCGCCCTCGGCGGACGCGGCACGCTGATCGGCCCGCTGCTCGGCGCAGGCGTGGTGAACGGCGCGAAGAGCTGGTTCACCGTGGCCTTCCCCGAGTACTGGCTGTTCTTCCTCGGCGCGCTGTTCATCGTCGTCACCCTGTACCTGCCGCGCGGCATCCTCGGCCTGATCAAGCGGGAGAAAGAGCAATGAGAGCAGTCCCCCACCTGATGCTGGAACCGGCCTACGATCCCAACCGCGACCCGGGCGCGAGCCGCGATGCCATCGGCATCGGCTCTAGCGCCAGCGGCCAGCTGGACGTGCGCCACGGCACCATCCTCACCCTGGAAGACATCAATGTCAGCTTCGATGGCTTCCGTGCACTGCGCGACCTCACGCTGTACATCGGCGTCGGCGAGCTGCGCTGCATCATCGGCCCCAACGGCGCGGGCAAGACCACGCTGATGGACGTGATCACCGGCAAGACTCGTCCGGACAACGGCAAGGCCTACTTCGGCGAAACCCTAGACCTCACGCGCATGAGCGAGGTGGAGATCGCCCAGGCCGGCATCGGCCGCAAGTTCCAGAAGCCCACGGTGTTCGAGGCGCTCTCGGTGTTCGAGAACCTGGAGCTTGCGCAGAAGACCGACAAGTCGGTGTGGGCCAGCCTGCGGGCGAAGCTCTCCGGCGAGCAGAAGGACCGCATCGAGCAAGTGCTCACTACCATCCGCCTGCGCGAGTCGCGCAACCGCCCCGCCGGGCTGCTCTCCCACGGGCAGAAGCAGTTCCTGGAGATCGGCATGCTGCTGGTGCAGGAGCCGCAACTGTTGCTGCTGGACGAACCGGTGGCCGGCATGACCGACGCCGAGACGGAGTTCACCGCCGAGCTGTTCAAGTCTCTCGCCGGCCAGCATTCGCTGATGGTGGTGGAACACGACATGGGCTTCGTCGGCAGCATCGCCGACCACGTCAGCGTGCTGCACCAGGGGCACGTGCTGGCCGAGGGCTCGCTGGAGGAAGTGCAGGCGAACGAGCAGGTGATCGAGGTTTATCTGGGGCGTTAGAACGATGGCGGATGAAGCGTTCCGCTTCATTCGCCCTACGCCAGAGCCAACCGTAGGGCGCATAACGCGCAGCGTTATCCGCCGCAGCCCGATTCCAAGGAACACTCCATGCTGCAAGTCGACAAACTGCACCAGTACTACGGCGGCAGCCACATCCTGCGTGGCCTGTCGTTCGACGCGAAGATCGGCGAGGTCACCTGCCTGCTCGGGCGCAACGGCGTGGGCAAGACCACGCTGCTGCGCTGCCTGATGGGCCTGGTGCCGGCCAAGGACGGCAAGGTCAGCTGGGAGGGCAAACCGATTACCGGTTTCAAGCCGCACCAGCGCGTGCACGCCGGCATCGCCTACGTGCCGCAGGGGCGGGAAATCTTTCCGCGTCTCACCGTGGAGGAAAACCTGCTGATGGGGCTGTCACGGTTCAGCGCCGGCGAAGCCAAGGCCGTGCCCGAGTTCATCTACGAGTTGTTCCCGGTGCTACGGGAGATGAAGCAGCGTCGCGGCGGCGATCTTTCCGGCGGCCAGCAGCAACAGCTCGCCATCGGCCGCGCGCTGGCCAGCCGGCCGCGCCTGCTGATCCTCGACGAGCCCACCGAAGGCATCCAGCCGTCGGTGATCAAGGAGATCGGCGCGGTGATCCGCAAGCTCGCCGAACGGGGCGACATGGCCATCCTGCTGGTGGAGCAGTTCTACGATTTCGCCGCCGAGCTGGCCGATCAGTACCTGGTGATGTCCCGCGGCGAGATCGTCCAGCAGGGCCGTGGCGCAGACATGGAAAGCGACGGCGTGCGCGGGCTGGTGACCATCTGAGACGACCTGTCACTGGCGGATGACGGCGGCGGGTGGCAAGCTGCCAGGCCCCGTATTCGTTTTTCCTGGAGCCTGCCATGCCGATCACCCTGCGCCCCGCCGTCAACGACGACGCCGGATTCGCCGCGGTCTGCGTGGCGGCGGCCTACGCCCAGTGGATTCCCAAGCTGGGCCGAAAGCCAGGGCCGATGCTCGACGACTACCACGCGGTGATCGCCGAGGACCGCGTGCTGATCGCCGAACAGGACGGCGCACCGGTCGGCCTGCTGGTGATGCGCGAGACCGACGAAGGCTTCCTGCTCGACAACATCGCCGTGCTGCCCGAGTGTGCAGGGCAAGGCATCGGCCGCGAACTGCTGGTGCATGCCGAAGAGGCCGCCGTGCAACTGGGCTACCAGTCGCTGTACCTCTACACCAACGAGCGCATGGTGGAGAACATCGAGTTGTACGCGAAGAACGGCTACCAGGAATACGCGCGCCGGCTGGAGAACGGCTTCCGCCGCGTGTACATGCGCAAGCAGCTGGGCTGAGCAACCCCACGGCCTGGCGCCGCTTGCAGGAGCGCGCCATGCGCGCGATCGCGCCCCAGCCTCTCTAGAAAGCGGCCCGCTCCTACAGAGAAATCCCGCACCAATACGGTGCGCAGAATTCCTTGATGCACCGCAACTGCACTCATATCTGACCGATCGGACAATCGCTCCTCTTGCGCTGAACCCGGCATCAAATCTGCGTTACGGCACTGTTGCCACACACCACGCACTATCCTGGCGCATCCCGGCACGCCGATTGCTCTGTCCTGAGCATCCCTGGTTTCGCAGCTGCCCATGAACGCACCGGCCACCCTCTTCCATCCCGCCTGGCACGCCGAGCTGGAGCTGGCCTACGCCCGCGTCGGCGACAGCACGCGGCCGGTCACCCGGCGTCACCTCGGACCGTTGCGGGTGCAGAAGCACCTGTACGCGGAAGGGCCGCAGATCTGCCAGCACATCATCGTGCACCCGCCCGGCGGCATCGCCGGAGGCGACACGCTCAATCTCGACATCCACACCGGCCAGGACAGCTGGGCGCAGCTCACCAGCCCTGGCGCGGCCAAGTGGTACCGTGCCGGCTGCCCGGCGAAGCAGCAACTGAACATCCGCGTATCCCCCGGCGCCACGCTGGAATGGCTGCCGCAGGAAACCATCGTCTACTCCGGCGCGCAGGCCGAGCTGACGACTCGCATCGATCTCGAAGCGGACGCCCGGCTGTTCTACTGGGACATCGTCGCCCTCGGTCGCCCCGCCAGTGGCGAGCGCTTCGCCGACGGCCACTTCGCCACCGCCCTGGACATCCGCCGCGACGGGCAGCGCCTGTGGCACGAACGCCAGCGCGTGACCGGCAACGACCGCCTGCTCGACTCGCCCATCGGTCTGGCCGGCCACCCGGTGATGGCGACGCTGATCGCCAGTGGGCAGATCGACGCGGCGCTGATCGAAGCCTGCCGCGCCATCCCCTGCCAGGGGCGTGGCAACCTCACCCAACTGCCCGGCCTGCTGGTCGCCCGCTGCCTCGCCCATGAGGCGCTGCACGCCCGCGCCTGGCTCATCGAACTCTGGCGCCGGCTGCGGCCCGCGCTGCTCGGCCGCGAGGCCGTTCCTCCCCGAATCTGGAGCACCTGACATGGACCTGACTCCCCGCGAGAAGGACAAGCTGCTGATCTTCACCGCCGGCCTGGTCGCCGAGCGCCGCCTTGCCCGTGGTGTAAGACTCAACTACCCGGAGGCCGTGGCGCTGATCTCCGCCGCGCTGCTCGAAGGCGCGCGGGATGGCCAGACGGTCGCCGACCTGATGCACTACGGCACCACGCTGCTGAGCCGTGAACAGGTGATGGAAGGCGTGCCGGAAATGATCCCGGAAATCCAGGTGGAAGCCACCTTCCCGGACGGCACCAAGCTGGTCACCGTGCACCAGCCCATCGCCTGATGCCCCCATTTGGCGGATAAAGCGTTCCGCTTTATTCGCCCTACGAAAGAAGGAACCACCATGCTCATCCGCCACGCCAGCCAAGCCGACCTCGGCAGTCTGCGCGACATCTACAACGACGCAGTGCTCAACACCACCGCCATCTGGAACGAGGTCGCCATCGACCTGGAGAACCGCCGCGCCTGGCTGGAAATGCGAGCGCAGCAAGGCTTCCCGGTACTGGTGGCCGAAGACGGCGGCGAAGTAGTGGGCTACGCCAGCTATGGCCCTTGGCGCGCCTTTGACGGCTTCCGCGAGACGGTCGAGCACTCGGTCTACGTGCGTGCCGACCAGCGCGGCAAGGGCCTCGGCCCGCTGCTGATGCAGGCGCTGATCGAGCGCGCCCGAGCCCAGGGCCTGCACGTGATGGTCGCGGCCATCGAGAGCGGCAACATCGCGTCGATCCGTCTGCACGAACGCCTGGGTTTCATCACCACCGGGCAGATGCCGCAGGTGGGCCAGAAGTTCGGCCGCTGGCTCGACCTGACCTTCATGCAACTGATCCTCGACCCACGGAGCTCCCCATGATCCCTGGCGAATACGACATCCAGCCCGGCGAGATCGAACTCAACGTCGGCCGCCGCACCCTCGCCCTGACGGTCGCCAACAGCGGCGACCGGCCGGTCCAGGTCGGCTCGCACTACCACTTCTTCGAGACCAACGACGCGCTGCTGTTCGACCGCGACGCGGCGCGCGGCATGCGCCTGAACATCCCGGCGGGCACTGCCGTGCGCTTCGAGCCGGGGCAGAGCCGCGAAGTGGAGCTGGTCGAGCTGGCCGGCGAGCGCAAGGTTTACGGATTTGCCGGACGGGTGATGGGCAGCCTCTGAGCGCCCGCAGGAAAACAGCCAAGGAGCGCTGGATGAAGATCAGCAGACAAGCCTACGCCGACATGTTCGGCCCCACCGTCGGCGACCGCGTGCGACTGGCCGATACCGGCCTGTGGATCGAGGTGGAGCAGGACTTCACCGTCTACGGCGAGGAAGTGAAGTTCGGCGGCGGCAAGGTCATCCGCGACGGTATGGGCCAGAGCCAGCTGTGCGCCGCGCAGGTGGTCGACACGGTGATCACCAACGCGCTGATCCTCGACCACTGGGGCATCGTCAAGGCCGACGTAGGCCTCAAGCATGGGCGCATCGCCGCCATCGGCAAGGCCGGCAACCCGGACATCCAGCCCGGCGTGACCATCGCCCTGGGCGCCAGCACCGAAGTGATCGCCGGCGAAGGCATGATCCTCACCGCCGGTGGCATCGACACGCACATCCACTTCATCTGCCCGCAGCAGATCGAAGAGGCGCTGATGAGCGGAGTCACCACCATGATCGGCGGCGGCACCGGCCCGGCCACCGGCACCAACGCCACCACCTGCACCTCCGGTCCGTGGCACATGGCGCGCATGCTCCAGGCCGCGGATGCCTTCCCGATGAACATCGGCTTCACCGGCAAGGGCAACGCCAGCCTGCCGCTGCCGCTGGAGGAACAGGTGCGTGCCGGCGCCATCGGCCTGAAGCTGCACGAGGACTGGGGCACCACCCCGGCGGCCATCGACAACTGCCTGACCGTGGCCGATCGCCTCGACGTGCAGGTGGCGATCCACACCGACACCCTCAACGAATCCGGCTTCGTCGAAACCACCCTCGCCGCGTTCAAGGGCCGCACCATCCACACCTACCACACCGAGGGCGCCGGTGGCGGCCACGCGCCGGACATCATCAAGGCCTGCGGCTTCGCCAACGTGCTGCCCAGCTCGACCAACCCCACCCGGCCCTTCACCCGCAACACTATCGACGAACACCTGGACATGCTCATGGTCTGCCATCACCTGGACCCGAGCATCGCCGAGGACGTGGCCTTCGCCGAATCGCGCATTCGCCGTGAGACCATTGCTGCCGAGGACATCCTCCACGACCTTGGCGCCTTCAGCATGATCAGCTCCGACAGCCAGGCCATGGGCCGCGTCGGCGAAGTGATCACGCGCACCTGGCAGACCGCCGACAAGATGAAAAAGCAGCGCGGCGCACTGGACGGCGACGGCGCGCGCAACGACAACTTCCGCGCCAAACGCTACATCACCAAGTACACCATCAACCCGGCAATCACCCATGGCGTGGCCCATGAAGTGGGCAGCATCGAAGTGGGCAAGCTGGCTGACCTGGTGCTCTGGCGCCCGGCCTTCTTCGGCGTGAAGCCAAGCCTGATCCTCAAGGGCGGAGCCATCGCCGCGAGCCTGATGGGCGACGCCAACGCCTCGATTCCGACGCCGCAGCCGGTGCACTACCGGCCGATGTTCGCGAGCTACGGCGGCAGCCGCCACGCCACCTGCCTGACCTTCATCAGCCAGGCCGCGTTCGACCTCGGCGTGCACCACGAACTGGGCCTGCGCAAGACCATCGGTGTGGTCAAGGGCTGCCGCAGCGTGCAGAAGACCGACCTGATCCACAACGCCTACCTGCCGCACATCGAGGTCGATGCGCAGAACTACCAGGTGCGTGCAGACGGGCAGTTGCTCTGGTGCGAACCGGCCGAGGTGCTGCCGATGGCGCAGCGGTACTTCCTCTTCTGAAGAACGCCCTTCCAGAGACGCGACGCATTGCCGGCTTCCGTTGCCGCGCGATGATGGCTACCCTGCGCTCCCCCTGGGAAAGAGTCCCGGGGGTTGTATCTCAGGAGAGTCATGTGAAGTTTTCCCGTATCGCCGCCACCCTGCTGGCCACCGCCGCCATCGCCGGCTGCACCGGCACCCCGATGAAGACCCAGAACTACAGCCCCGAGCAATACACCGTGATCGGTCACAGCGAGGGCAAGGCCACCGGCCTGATGCTGCTGGGCGTCATCCCGATCCAGCAGAACAACCGCTTCGTCCGCGCACAGGACGCCGCGATCAAGGCCAAGGGCGGCGACGCACTGATCAACACCCAGGTCCAGGAAAAATGGTTCTGGGCCTGGGTCCTGAACGGCTACACCACCACCGTTTCCGGTGACGTGGTCAAGCTGAAGAAATAAGGCCCTCTGCGCTTTTCCGGACCGGTGCGCAATGCCCGGTCCGGCTTCTGCCCTTGCCATAAATCAAGCTTTTCCCGATCCCCCACCCCGCCGTCCGCCGATTGAGATTCGTCTTATTCGGCTACCTGAACGCGCGCTGAACAATGTGCCCACTGATCCGCCAGAGCCCTTACCGGCCGCGGGTCCGGCGTGGCGCAAACGCTCGCGACCACGCCTCCCCAAAGTAACTTCCAGCGAAAGCAGGACCCCGATCCGGAACCCTCCGATCTCCCGCCAGGACAGGCTCACACAGGCGCTGGAAACCCGCCCCGCATCGCCCCACGGCGAGCGGTGCAAGGAGGTTTGCAATGCGCTTTACCAAGACCCTTCTGGCCTCGCACATCGCGTTGGCCATCGCCCTGGCGGGGCAGGCCGGCATGGCAGCCGCCGGCTGCTCAGGCAGCGGCGATACCTATACCTGCGATGTGACGCTGTATTACGGCAACCCCACGGGTTACAAGAATGTCGTGATCAACACCGGCACCACAATTGGCGCCACCAGCGGCACCGGCGGGCTGCGTGGTTTCGGCATCTACGGCAACAGCACCCGGCAAAGCATCGACACGCTGTCGATCACTACCGGCGGTATCTATGCCGATGCCATCCAGGCCAACAACGGCACCAACGTCTTCAATTTCGATAGCCTGACTATCAAGACCACCGGATTCTCCGCCGACGGTATCAACGTCACCGAGAACGCCTATAACTCATCCGTGACCGTTGGCGACGACGCGGTGATCAGCACATCCGGCATTGGCGTGCGCGCCAATACCTCGAAGAACGGTGGCACCAACAGCATCACCCTCGGTGACCGCGCACAGATCACCACCACCGGGGCCGGAGGCAACTCCTCCGACGGTAATGGCTACGCTGTGTATGCCGGCAACCGCAATACCGGTGCAGCGACCTTCACCGGGGATGCCACGGTCACCGTGGGTGATGACAGCGTGATCCGAACATCCGGCAGCGCGGCCCATGGCGTTTTCGCCAACCGCGGCGGCGAGATAACCCTGGGCAGCACCGATATCTCCACCAGCCACTCCGCCGCGTACGGCATCTATGTGCAAACCCTGGCAGCAGCCAGCGGTGATCGAGGCGGCCAGGTTCACTTGCTCGGTGACACGAAAGTCACCGTCACCGACGGCAACCGCGCCATGGCCGCCAACGGTGCGGACTCCAGCATCGTCTCGGAGAACGCCGCGATCTACATGCTCGACAGCAGCGCCGCAGTCGACCTCGCGAACCGCAAGGGCGTCGCGCTCTATGCCGAGAACCAGGGCAGGCTCGACCTGAAGATGGCCGCCGGCTCCTACCTCAACGGCACCACCAGTACCGCCACCGACGGGGTGATCGACCTGGCCATGGACGGAGCCGCCAGCCAGTGGTTCATGACCGGCAACTCCAACCTCACCAACCTCTCGCTGACCAATGGCGCGCAACTGATCTACGACCGCCACGACGAGCACGGCGAGTACGCCTACAAGACGCTGACGGTGGATGGCGACTTCACCGGCGGCGGCCACCTGCTGATGAACACCTACCTGGGTGACGACAGCTCCGAGACCGACAAGCTGGCCATCACCGGCAGCACCTCGGGCGAGACGCTGGTGACCGTCAACAACACCGGCGGCCCCGGCGCGCAGACCCTGGAAGGCATCCAGATGATCACCGTCGGCGGCACCTCCGCCGGCGAGTTCACCTCCAGCCGGGTGACCGAGGGCGGCTACGAGTACATGCTCCGCCGTGGTGGCAGCTTCGTCGGCTCCACCGGCGCGGACAGCGATTGGTACCTGACCTCCTACAAGCCGACCGAACCGGAACCGGAAGATCCGGGCCCGGAAGACCCCGGTCCTGTAGATCCAGGCCCTGAAGATCCCGGTCCCGTCGATCCCGGTCCTGAAGACCCGGGCCCCGTCGATCCGGGCCCTGAAGATCCCGGTCCCGTCGATCCAGGCCCGGAAGAGCCAGGTCCGATCGATCCGGGCCCGACCGATCCGGTGCCGGAGCAACCCGCGCCCAGCGACAAGGACCGCGTGCGCCAGCCCGAAGGCGGCAGCTACACCGCCAACCTCGCGGCAGCCAACACGATGTTCCTGCACCGCCTGCATGACCGCACCGGCAACCTGACCTACGTCGATCCGGACACCGGCAAGCAGGTCACCTCGATGCTCTGGATGCGCAACGTCGATGGCTCCAGCCGCTGGGAAGACAGCACCGGGCAGCTGAAGACCGAGTCCAACCGCTACGTGCTGCAACTGGGCAGCGACCTGTACCGCAAGCAGACCGACAACGGCGACTGGGTCGTCGGCGTGATGGCCGGCTACGCCAACGGCAACTCCACGACCAGGTCGCGCATCACCGGCTACCGCTCGCGCGGCGAGATCGACGGCTACAGCCTGGGCGTCTATGGCACCTGGTACGAGAACAAGGACGACGAGAATGGCGCCTATGTCGACAGCTGGGTCCTGTGGAATGACTTCGATGCTGAAGTGCGCGGCGAGCAACTGGCCAAGGAGAAGTACGACGCCAAGGGCATCACTGCCTCCATCGAAGCCGGCAAGACCTTCACCGTGGCGAAGACCGAAAGCGCCAGCTACTACGTGCAGCCCCAGGCACAGGTCGTCTACATGGGCGTGAAGGCCGACAGCCACCGCGAGGCCAATGGCACCAAGGTCACCGGCCAGGGCGACGGCAACATCATGACCCGGCTTGGTGCCCGCGCCGCCGTGCGCAGCAACAAGGAAGGCGGCTTCGCCAACACCTACGGTGTGGAGCCCTACGTGGAAACCAACTGGATCCACAACACCGACGACTTCGGCGCGAAGATGGGCAGCACAAAGTTCGAAATGGACGGCGCCAGCGACATCTTCGAAGTCAAACTCGGCGCCACCAGCAAGGTGAACAGCCGGGTCAACGTCTGGGGTGAAGTGGGCAAGCAGTTCGGCGACAACGGCTACCGCGACCAGGCGGTGACGCTGGGCCTGAAGGTCAACTTCTGACCCCGCCGTGAACCGGGCCGCCGCAGGCAACTGCGGCGGCCTTTTTCTGCGGACGATTCCCTGTACGGGCGCGGGCATGGCACGCCCCTGCAATGAGAGATCGGCGTTGAGCGGTTCGCGAGCAAGCTCGCTCCTGCAGGAGCAGCACGGCTCTGGCTTTGGTTCTGGCTGTGATGAGACTTCCAGGGAAACATCCGCACGCGCCGAACGCCCCGTCCAGGAGGCCTCGTTGAATTGGAGTTTCAGGGGTTGAGCGACATGGATGTCGCGAGAGCCACGATGGGCCAGGGATGGCCCGTCGTGGCGTGCCCCTGAAACTTCAATTCAACGAGGGAATTTTTCGCCTAGGCGAAAAACCGGATGTCCGGGGCAAGCCTTCTTGGTTACTTCTTCGGCGTTTGGAAGAAGTGACTCGCCCGAGGGGGCGAAACACGGAGTCCGCGCGCGCAGAAGCGGCGCTGGAACACCCAGGCCAACGCAACATATCTGCAACACCAGAAACGCCGGCCCTGCCGGCGGATCGCGGGCATGGCCCGCTCCTACAGGGAAACTCCTGCGCCCCTCCGAAACCCTGATACTTCGATCAACTATTCCCCATCGCCCCGGTCGTACAACCCGAACTGCTATGCTCTGCAGCTCGATGAAAAAGGTGGACCCGCGATGACGGCGATGACTTCGCAACCGAACGAACGCCCGGGCATCTCGCCCGCGCTGGCCGCGTTGCGCGCCGCCACCCATGAGCTGCATGCCGACCTCGACAATCGCTCCCCGCTCACTGCCGCACTGACCCAGGCCGACTACCTCGACCACGCTGCCCGCGTGCTGGGCTGGATGCGCCCGCTGGAACAAGCCCTCTGGCCACATTGGCCCGACGCCGAAGATGCACACCTGCGGCGCGGCAAGAGCCAATGGCTGGAAGCCGATCTGCAGGCCGGCTCGCAGCTCACCGCCAACTGGCCTGACTGCCCTGCTGCCCCGGTTGCGAACAACCTCGCCGAAGCCTTCGGCATCGCCTATGTGGCCGAAGGCGCAACCCTCGGCGGACGGGTGCTCTACAAGCGTCTCAAGGCCTCGCTCGAACCGCTGCCGCTGCACTGGCTGCAGGGCTACGGCGAACACACCGGCGAACGCTGGAGCGCCTTCCAGCGCCTGCTGGCCAAGCATGTCACCACGCCTGAAGAGATTGCCCACGCCCAGGCTGCCGCCGTACGCGCCTTCGCCTCGTTCCGCGACTGGGTGCTGGACACCGCACCGCGCCGGGCGGTCCCGGCATGAGCGAGCAGACGGTCACCCTCGCCAACTGCGAGGACGAGCCCATCCATGTGCCCGGCGCCATCCAGCCCCACGGCGCGCTGATCGCCCTCGACGAGCAGGGCCGCGTGCTCGGCTTCAGCGACAATCTCGGCACCCTGCTGGGCATCGCCCCGACGCTGGGCGAGCCACTGGCCGAGGCGGACGTCGGCCCCGGCGTGCTGGCGATGCTCGCCGAAGGGCTCAATGAAGAAGGCCCCTGGGTCAACAGCGTGGAAACGCGGATCAACCGGCGCTTCTTCGACGTGATCGGCCACAGCCACGACGGCGTGCGCTACCTGGAATTCGAGCGGCGCGCTGCCGGGACCGCGTCCTTCACCACCTTCGCCCTCAACGCCCAGCGCCTGGTCAGCCAGCTGCAGCTGCGCAACGACGTCGAGAGCCTGCTGGTCAGCGTCACCGAGGAAGTGCGGCGGATGACCGGCTACGACCGCGTCATGGCCTACCGCTTCAACGAGGACGACTCCGGCGAGGTGGTCGCCGAATCCCGCCGCGAGGACCTGGAAAGCTACCTCGGCCAGCGCTACCCGGCCTCGGACATTCCCGCCCAGGCGCGGCGCCTGTATCTGCAGAACCCGGTGCGGCTGATCGGCGATGCGGCCTACCAGCCGGTGGCCGTGCGCCCCACGCTGAACCCAGGCAGTGGCAAGCCGTTCGACCTGAGTTTCAGCACCCTGCGCAGCGTCTCACCGATCCATTGCGAGTACCTCGCCAACATGGGCGTGCGCGCGTCGATGAGCATTTCCATCGTGGTCGGCGGGCGCCTGTGGGGGCTGTTCTCCTGCCACCACATGAGCCCGAAGGTGGTGCCATACCCGATCCGCATGTCGTTCCAGGTGTTTTCCCAGGTGTGCAGCGCCATGGTCGAACGCCTGGAGCAGAGCCGCGTCAGCGAACTCCTGCGCCAGGCCTCCGAGCGTCAGCAGGCGCTACTGCGCCGCACCCGCGACTCCGACGACCTGCTCAGCGCGCTGTCGCGCCCCGGCGCCAGCATCGCCGACCTGCTGCCGTGCGACGGCGCGGTGGTGATGCTCGGCGGGCGCGCCAGCAGCATCGGTGGCGACTTCGAGGATCTGGCGGTGGCCATGGTCGCCCAGTTGCAGCAGGACGAGGAGCTGGACCTGTTCCACAGCGACCAGCGCCTGGCACTGCCCGACGGCCCGCACGACCCGCGCTACTGCGGCGTCATGGCGATCCGTTTCCATCGCCAGGAATCGGGCTGGATCGTCTGGTTGCGCCTGGAGCAGGTACACCGCATCCGCTGGGGCGGCAAGCCGGAGAAGATCGTCAAGACCGGCCCCTCCGGCGCGCGTCTGACCCCGCGTGGCTCCTTTGAAGCCTGGGAGGAAGTGGTGCGCGGGCGCTCGATGCCCTGGACCGGCATCGACCTCTCCATCGCCGAGAAACTGCGCACCGAGCTGGTCGAGCTGTGCCTGAATCGCGCCGGCGAAATCGACCGCATGCGCCAGCGCCTGATCGCCGTGCTCGGCCACGATCTGCGCAACCCGTTGCAATCGATCTCCATGGCGGCGGCGATGCTCTCCTCCAGCGACGTGCGCAACGCCGAACTGCGCCAGCACATCACCTACTCCAGCAGCCGCATGGAACGCCTGATCAGCCAGATCCTGGAGATGAGCCGGTTGCAGAGCGGTGCAGGAATGACCGTGAAGCCGATGGCCGCCGACCTCTCGCGGCTGGTGCGCGATATCGTCCAGGAAACCGACGTGGCCTATCCGGGCCTGTCCATCGAAACCGCCATCGAGGATGGCGTGCAGGCGCAGGTCGACCCGGACCGCTACCTGCAGGTGGTCGCCAACCTGCTGAGCAACGCCCGCCACCATGGCCGCCCCGGCCGCCCGGTGCTGGTGGAGCTGCGCCGTCAGGGTGAACTGGCGCGGCTGAGTATCCTCAACGAAGCCGAAGCGCTGGACGAGGCGCGCATCGCCAACCTCTTCGAGCCGTTCAAGCAGGACACCGGCGGCCATGGCCGCAACAAGAGCGGGCTGGGCATCGGCCTGTACATCTCCCAGGCCATCGTCAGCGCCCACGGCGGCCGCATCGAGGTGGAGCAGGCCGACGGCATCATCACCTTCAGCGTGCTGGTGCCGCTGAAGCCCTGACCCCGCGTGCCGATAACTCCCCACGAAAAACGGCGCCCCATGGGCGCCGTTTTCATGTCGAGCGAAAGCCTCTCAACGCAACTGGCTGTCCTTGCTGCCACGGCGGTTGTAGCCGGCGTAGCTGGCCTGCTCCTTGTCGTGCTCGGCCTGGCACTTCACGCACAGGCGTACGCCGGGGATAGCCTTGCGCCGCGCCTCGGGGATAGGCGCATCGCACTCCTCGCAATGGGTCAGGCTCTCGCCCTTGGGCATCTGGTTGCGCGCCCGTGCGATGGCATCCTCGATGGTGCTGTCGATCTGCTCCTGAACCGCTCCGTCGTTTGCCCAGCCGCTGGCCATGGCGACCTCCCGTGGAATAGTCGTGTCTTCTGAAGATATGCAGGGCGGCGGCAGTGATTGCAAGGGCGATGGCGCAGGAAGCGACGAGTGCGTCGCCGCGGAACCAGATACGTCTGATGGTCCGCACCGGCATGCCTGCCGAGAATCGGGAGACCTCTGACTATCGGAACCCCGCCATGCGCCAAGCCTGCACCCTGATCGCCAGCCTCCTGCTCGCCGGCCTGTTGCCGCGCGCCGCCAACGCCGACGCCGTGGATGCCGGCCTGCGCGACATGGAGCGCTACCTGCTGCTGTACAGCGCCACCGGCGACGATCGTTTCCTCACGCGGCTGGATGGCCTCGGGCCGAGCTTCGAGCAGCAGCTGTCCCAGCAGAAGAATGCGGCCAACCTGAAGGACCTCTGGCAGCTCTATCAGCAGACCCTGGAACAGGTGCGCGCGGCATACTCGCAGAAGGACGTGGACCTGCAGAATGCAGTGGCGCAGACGCGGGAAGTGGCCGGGCTGTTCGACACCTTCATCCTCGCGCGGGAGCCGGCACCACAGGGGCTTGAAGACGAGTTGCGCGAGCTGGCGCTGCTGGAGGCGCGACGGGCCAACGGACGTTTGCTGGGGGAGGAAAGCGAGAAGGATGCGACACGCATCGGGGAACTGCAGGAACTGATCGGCGAACGTCTGGCGGCGCTACCCGCCGGTGCCAGCCGGGACTCCCTGCTCTCGCGCTGGAGCTACCTGCGCAAGGCGGAGAAACCCGAGGGCACTCTGCTCTATCCCTTCAACGCCCAGGTCGAATACCTGCTGGCGCATCTGCCGCGTCGCTGAGCGGCACAGGACAGAACAGAAAAGGACAGGCGGTCCTACTCTTTGACTTCCATGTATTCGCGCGCCCAGATCTGGTACTCCTCGGGCAGCGTGTACTTCTTAGCCAGCTCCGAAGCGGTCAGGTCGGAGGCATGCACGCCGCGCTGCTCGCGCAGGCAGTCGTAGGTGGCCTTGATCGCCGCGAAGTAGGCGGCATGACCGTCGACCACGATGCGCACGCCCAGCTCGGCCAGGCGCGCGTCGTCGCGCAGCTCGGGGTTGCCGTAGGACACCAGCATCAGCGGCACGGACAGGTGGCGGGAGATGGCTTCCAGGTGGTCGAAATCGCGGATGCCGACCATGCAGATGCCGTCGGCGCCGGCAGCCTGGTAGGCCAGGGTGCGGCGGATCACGTCATCCACTTCCAGCACTTCGGCGTTGGTGCGGGCGATGATCGCCATTTCCGAGTCGATGCGCGCTTCCAGTGCCGCGCGAATCTTGCCGACGCCTTCCTCGACCGGGATCAGGTCGGTGGACTTGCGGCCGAATTGCGCGGGCAGCAGGGTGTCCTCGATGGTCAGCGCGGCCACGCCGGCGCGTTCCAGCTCGACAATGGTGCGCATGGTGTTCAGCGCGTTGCCGTAGCCGTGGTCGGCGTCGGCGATCACCGGCAGGCGGGCGACACGACCGATGCGGGTGGCCTGCTCGGTGAATTCGCTCAGGGTGATCAGCGCGAAGTCAGGCGCCGCCAAAACTTGTAGTGAAGCTACAGAACCGCCCAGGATGCCCACTTCGAATCCCAGGTCGCCGGCGATGCGCGCGGACATTGGGTCGAACACCGAAGCGGTGTGATAGCAGGCTGAAGAATTCAGTAAGGCGCGGAAATCCTTGCGCAATTCGTGGAAGGAGGCTCTGTGCATGGTGGGATCCAACTGCTTGTACGGGGTGGGAGAACGGAAATCAGATAGTGGAGAACTCTTGTAGGAAAACTACAGGAACACAATGTAGCAAAACTACAAGCTACTCCCCAAGCCCTCTTTGCCACCATAGTCTTCCGACGGATACCCTGAATTTCACCGAACACTCGCGTACACTGCGCGGCCGTTTTTTCTCCGGACACCTCCGCATCATGTTCCCGACCACTGCGGCCCGCGCCCTGGGCATCGACTTCGGCACCTCCAACTCCACCGTCGGCTGGTGGCGTCCGGACAGCGAACCGCTGATCGCCCTGGAGGACGACAAGATCACCCTGCCCTCGGTGATCTTCTTCAACGTCGAGGAACGCCGTCCGGTATACGGCCGCCTGGCCCTGCACGAGTATCTGGAAGGCTACGAAGGCCGCCTGATGCGTTCGCTGAAAAGCCTGCTGGGCTCCTCGCTGCTGAAAAGCGAGACCACCGTGCTGGGCAGCGCCATGCCGTTCAAGGACCTGCTGGGGCTGTTCATCGGCGAGCTGAAGAAGCGCGCCGAGAACGTCGCCGGGCGCGAGTTCGACTCCGTGGTGCTGGGCCGTCCGGTGTTCTTCGTCGACGACGATCCCAAGGCCGACCAGGAAGCCCAGGACACCCTGGTGGCCGTGGCGCAGAAGCTCGGCTTCAAGGACGTGTCCTTCCAGTACGAACCGCTCGCCGCGGCCTTCGACTACGAGCGCAGCATCGAGCGTGAAGAACTGGTGCTGATCGTCGACATCGGCGGCGGCACTTCCGACTTCTCGCTGGTACGCCTGTCGCCGGAGCGCCGCGAAGTGGCCGACCGCCAGAGCGATATCCTCGCCACCGGCGGCGTGCACATCGGCGGTACCGACTTCGACAAGCAGCTGAGCATCCAGGGCGTGATGCCGCTGTTCGGCTACGGCAGCAAGATGAAGAGCGACGCCTTCATGCCGACCAGCTACCACCTCAACCTCGCCACCTGGCACACCATCAACGCGGTTTACGCGCAGAAGTCCCAGCTGGCGCTGCAGAATATGCGCTACGACATCGTCGACGCCACCGGCATCGACCGCCTGTTCAAGCTCATCGAGCAGCGCGCCGGCCACTGGCTGGCGATGCAGGTGGAAGCCAGCAAGATCGAGCTGTCTGACGCCGAGCGCCGCGATATCGACCTGACACGCGTCGAAGCGGGGCTTATCGCCGAGCTGAGCCGCGAGCTGTTCGAGGGCGCCATCGGCCCGCTGCTGGAGCGCGTGCGGGGCAGCATCACTGAACTGCTCAATTCCGCCGACGTGGACCCGGCGCGAGTCGATACCGTGTTCTTCACCGGTGGCTCCTCCGGCGTGCCGGCCCTGCGCCAGAGCGTGGCGGCGATGCTGCCCAACGCCCATCACGTCGACGGCGACCGTTTCGGCGGCATCGGCAACGGCCTGGCCATCGAGGCGATGAAGCGCTACGGCTGAGCAGCCGCTCACTGACGGACATGCCGCCATGCGCTAGTGTGGCGGCAATACCCCTCGCGCCCGGAGTCCGCCATGCGCCCCTTCCAACTGACCAGCCTGCTGCTCCTGTCCGCCGCTCTCTCCGCCTGCGGCCTGGGCGAGACCGCCGCCACCGCAGCCACCACCGCCAACCTGCAGGCCCAGCAGGCGCAACAGGCCCAGCAGCAGATGCAGCAACTCAAGCAGCAGATCGACGCGGCCAACGTGCAGAGCCAGCAACGCCTGGATGACGCTGTGAAAGAGGCGCAGTAACCCCCCTGCCCCACAGATTTCTTGAACGCCGGATCATGGCCTAGGCTCCAAGTTGAGCGAGTGAGTTGCTCAACCAAGGAGAACACCATGTACAAGCGATCACTGCTGGCGCTGTTGGTCCTGGCCTCGGTGGCGGGCTGCGCTTCCACCAAGGTGCAGAACCCGGTCAACTACATCACCTTCCGCGACCAGCCGCTGGTGCGCAATGTCGAGAAGGGGATGAGCCAGGAAGAAGTCCTGAAGATCGGCGGCACCCCGTCGGCGACCCAGAAGCGCCTGATGAAGCCGGGCAGCTGCAACAGCTACATCCTCAGCAAGGACGGGCAGCAACAGCCCTTCTACGTGAGCTTCGACGGCAGTGGCCGGGTGGACGGGTCGGGCTTCATGACCTGCTCCGAGCTGGATCGCCACGAGCGTGATTACCAGCCGTGACGGCTTCCTCCCCGTGACGACAAGGCCCCCGCCCAACGGCGGGGGCCTTTTCATTCGGACCATCGCCACAGTCGCGGACGCCGGGGATATTCCCGCCACACGGTGGCCGTCTATCATCCCAGCAGCCATCTCAGGAGCCGCCCATGAAATACCGCATCATCGAACTGCCCGCCTTCGAAGTGGTGGGCATGGATTACCAGGGCAGCGCGCCGGGCGACAGCATCGGCCAGCTGTGGCAGCGCTTCCTGCCGCGCGAGCAGGAAGTCGCGGCCAGCGCGACGGACAAGACCGCCTATGGCGTATGCACTCAACTGCCGGGCGGTGAGTTCCACTACATCGCCGGCCTGCCGGTGGATGCCGGCGCGGCCGTGCCCGAGGGGATGATGAGCTTCGAGGTGCCTGCGCAGAAGTACGCGGTGTTCACCCATATCGGCCCGGTCAGCGCCATCGCCGACAGCTTCCAGGCCATCTATTCCAGCCTGCTGGCCCGCCATGGGCTGGAGCCGAGGAAAGGCGTGGACCTGGAGCGCTACACTGAACGCTTCCTCGGCCCGCAGGACCCGGCCTCGGAAACCGATCTGTACGTGCCCATCTATTAAGTTGACGCCACCTGTAGGAGCGCGCCATGCGCGCGATCGCGGGCATGGCCCGCTCCTACAGTGAGCCATTAGGGCGCATAACGCCTAAGGCGTTATCCGCCTGAACGGCGGATAACCCGTGCCGGGTTATCCGCCCTACGCACTGGCGTCACCGGCAGGTGCTCATTTGCCCTTCGTGGGCGCTTTCGCCGGCTGCTTCATCTGCTCCAGCAGCGCGGCGCACTGGTTGTCGTCCTGCTTGCTCGGAGCAATCAGCGCCAGCAGCGCTGCCGCCGGGGCCACGGCCACGCCCAGGGCGACCATCCCCGCCCCGCGCGCCGCCAGCGGCAATACATGCACACCCGCCTTCGGGTTCTTGAAAGTACCCTGCACATAGAGCGGCGAGCGCAGGGAGAAGATGCGTACGCCCTTGCTCTGCGGGGTGATGTCCAGGTCCAGCTGCTCGGTGGCGAAGTTGGCCGTGCCGTCCACCGTGATGATCGCGTTCTCGGTATCGAAGGCGAACACCCGCGGCTTGGCCAGACCGTTGGCGATCCCCACGTCGGCAGCGGCGCAGTTGATCTTCACTTCGTCATCGCCGAACAGTTTGTTCACCACGTAGTTGCCCACGTTGAGCCCGGCGATCTCCATCAGGCTGCGGCTGATGCGCCCGTCGTTGATCAGCAGCTTCATCTCGCCGTTGGCGCCGGCGAGGATAGTTGCCACCGAATTGCCGGTGCCGCTGATGGCTGCGTCGCCGTTCAGCTCGCCGAAGCTGGACTGCATCGGCGCGAAGCTGGGGAACAGCTCCTTGAGCTTGAAGTTGCGCGCCTGCAGCTGGACCTTGCTCTGCAGCGGCGTCTTGCCGCCGTCCAGGCGGATGTGCGACTCCAGGGTGCCGCCGGCCACGCCGAAGCGCAGCGGTTCCAGGGTCAGCAGGCCGTCGTTGAGCACCAGGTGGGTGTAGAGGTCGCTGATCGGCAGCTTGTCGCTGTGCACGATGCGCTTGCCGGTGAATTCCACGTCGGCGTCCATGGCGCGCCAGCGGTCGGTGCGGAACTCTTCCACCGGCAGCACCTTGTCCGCCGGCTGGCGGGTGCTCTGGCCACGCGCCTGCTTCTCCTTGTTGGAGTCGGCGCCGATCAGCGGACCGAGGTCGGCCATGCGCAACTGGTCCGAGCGCAACTTGCCGGAGAGCTTGGGCCGCGGCTGGCGATTGACGAACACCAGGTCGCCATGCAGATCGCTGTCGCCGACCTTGCCGTTGAAGTTCTCGTAGTGGAACTGCGCGCCGGCCGAATCGTGCAGCTCGGCTTTCAGGCGGCCGTCGGTCTCGTAGGCCGGGGTATCGGGCAGGGTCACGCCGGTGAGCGGGAAGAGGTTGGCCATGCTGGTGCCGGCCAGTTTCAGGCGCAGGTCCAGCGCGCCGAGGTTCAGCGGGTCGACCAGCGTGCCGACGATGCTCGCGCGGGTGCTGCCGGCGGAGACGTCGGCCTGCACCGGGAAGGGCTTGGCCGCATCCTGCAGGGCGAGCATGCCGCCGACCTTGCCCGAGCCGTTGAGCGGCAGGCCCTTGTACTGGCCCTTGAGCTTCCAGCCGAACACGTAGTCCTGGGTCTCGGCCTTGTCGCCGCCAGCCAGCGCCTTGCCCGCCAGTTCGCCGAACGGCACCGGCTTGCCGAGCGGGTCCACCAGCAATTCCAGGCGAGTCTTCAGGCGCTGGTCATCGAGGGTGACGCTGCCCTTGTCGAAGCCGATCTCGCCGATATCCAGCTTCCACGCCGACTGCTCGGGCGGGGCGTTGGGGTCTTCTTCCTTTTTCGGCAGCTCGAAGGTCCAGGTCGCCCGCCCATCCGCGAGCCGCAGCAGATCGGCGCTGGGGCGGGTGAGGACGATCTGCGGGATGTTCACCGTCTGCCACAGCAGCGGCAGCGGGGCGAGGCGGAACTCGACCTTCTCCAGGCTGGCGAAGTTGGGTGAGCGCGTCTTGCCCGCCGCCCACTCGGGATTACCCAGGGTGATGTCGGCGGCGCTGAAATGCGGCCACGGCACATAGGCACGCCAGCCGCCCTCTTCCGGCTCGGTGCGCCAGAACACCAGCAGGTCGCCATTGATGGCGAAGGGGCGCCCCAGCTCGGCCGAGACCTTTTCGTTGATGGTCGGCTTCACCCGGTTCCAGTCGAAGGTGGCGATGAACACCACCAGCGCGGCGATCACCGCGATGAAACCCGTGAAGCTCCAGAGGCAGATTCGTTTCCCGCGCGTCATACCTGAACTCCCTGCTTGCCGCGTCGGTGGAAGCAGCGACGTCCCCACGCCGCTGCCGGTCATCATCGGCCGCCTGAGCATGCCGGGCCGGCATTCTCCCTTGGCCTGTCGTCTTGGACCAGCATAGCGAGGTGATGGCTCCCGCAATCTGCGCGGCAATTGTGCGCCACGGCGTTGCCGGGCAAAAAAACCAAACTTTCAAGGCGGCCCGCGACTCACACCCTTGAGACCCGAACCCGGCCGCGCGCCACCGCAGCGCCGGCCCGCCACAAGGCCCGCCGTAAGGAGACAGCTGATGAACCAGGCACAACTGACCGACGTCCAGACCCTGCGCCAGAGGGCGCGCCAGAACATCGAGGACGGCGCGGTGACCGAGGGCTACCATGCCGACCGCAAGACCGTGCTGCGTCTGCTCAATGAGTCGCTGGCCACCGAACTGGTCTGTTACCTGCGCTACAAGCGCCACTACTTCATGGCCACCGGGCTGAAGGCCAGCGTGGCTGCCGCCGAATTCCTCGAGCACGCCACCCAGGAGCTGCAGCACGCCGACCAGCTGGCCGAGCGCATCATGCAGCTGGGCGGCGAGCCGGACTTCAACCCCCAAGGGCTGACCGAACGCTCCCACGCCGAATACGTGGCCGGCGCCAACCTGCGCGAGATGATCACCGAGAACCTGGTCGCCGAACGCATCGCCATCGACAGCTACCGCGAGATCGTCGTCTACCTGGGCGACGACGACCCGACCTCGCGCCGCCTGTTCGAGGAAATCCTCGCCCAGGAGGAAGAGCACGCCGACGACATGGCCGACCTCCTGCAGGACCTCAAGTAACCCCTCTCCATCGCCCTCATCGATGCCCGGCTCCGGCCGGGCTTCGTGCTTGTGCGCCCTGTCATTCGGCGAAAACCCGCATCCCAGAGCCGTCGAGCCAAACCTGACTTGCAAATACATCGAACAATCAGATACTACCAATCACGCCGATATCGCCCATCGAAGGCGTTGATAGAAGTCAATTTTCAAAACCAACTATCTGATTTTAAAGACACTATTCAACAATCATCGACATCGATAGCGACTATCTCCCAGCATCGTTTTCCAATCGATAATCCAGAACAGATACTGAGTCCGTGTCCAACGAACTCCCCCACTCTTTCTGGAGCCGCATCATGAAACGCACCCTCGTACTTGGCTTTGCCCTCTCCGTACTTGCTGCCAATGCCGCTTTCGCCGGCTCCCAGCAGGAATCCCCTGTGATCAACGCCAGCCAGACCCAGATCCTGGTTCAGGAAGGCGCCGAACGCAGCCTGGGTCAGCAGCAGAAACAACTGGACGCGGCCAAGGCCCGTATCGCCGAAAACGGCTCCAGCCAGTCGGTCGATCGTCTGATCCAGAAAATGAACGTGGCCGAGAACGGCTCCAGCCAGACCGTCGACCGCCTGCACAAGCAACTGGGCGTGGCTGAAAACGGTTCGAGCAAAACCATCGACCGTCTGCACAGCGAGATGAGCGTTGCCGAAAACGGTTCGAGCAAGTCGGTTGACCGCCTGCACCAGGCAATGAACGTCGCCGAGAACGGCTCCAGCCAGACTGTCGATCGCCTGCACAAGCAACTGGGCGTGGCTGAAAACGGCTCGAGCAAAACCATCGACCGTCTGCACAGCGAGATGAGCGTCGCCGAAAACGGTTCGAGCAAGTCGGTTGACCGCCTGCACCAGGCAATGAACGTCGCCGAGAACGGCTCCAGCCAGACTGTCGACCGTCTGCACAAGCAACTGGGCGTGGCTGAAAACGGTTCGAGCAAAACCATCGACCGTCTGCACGAAGAGATGAACGTGGCCGAGAACGGTTCCGAGCACACCGTCGACCAGCTGCACAGCAACATGGTCGCCGAGTCCGGTGGCGACACCGTCTTCGACGCCCACCTGAAGGCCTGACGCCCAAGGCAGTACACCGCAAGGTGAGAGAAAAGCCCGGCTCTGCCGGGCTTTCTTATCGCTGGAAATCCGCGAAACCCCGCCATCGATAACAGGCCAGCCGTGATTTGTAACGGCGTCTTGCCTGAAACCTCCTGAAACACGCCTGAAAATACCGCCCTAGAGCGGTTTTCGTCGTTACATCATTAACGGCGATAGTAGAAATTAGCCGGCTAAATAATCGACAACACTGATGCGCTGTATTACCCGGCATCGTTTTTAAATCGATTTATCCGAAGGGAAAATAACCCTGTAGCCAAAACATACCGCCCCCCTTTCGGAGCCACACAACATGAAACGCCAGATCGCCCTCAGCCTTGCACTCACTTCCCTGATGTCCGCCAGCGCCGTCTTCGCCGCCCCGGCCATCCTCAACAACGGCCCGCGCACCCTCCCGCAACACGAACACCAGCTGCAGCAGAAGAGCGCTGAAGCCCGTGTTGCCGAGAACGGCTCCGACCGCACCATCGATCGCCTGCACAAGCAGATGGAAGAAGCCCGCGTTGCCGACAACGGTTCCGAGCGCACCATCGACCGCCTGCACAAGCAGATGGATGACGTCCGCGTAGCCGAGAACGGCTCCGAGCACACCATCGACAAGCTGCACAGCAACATGGTCGCCGAGTCCGGTGGTGACACCGTGTTCGATGCCCACCTCAAGCGTGTTTCCTGATCTAGACGAAATACGCCTGACAGGCGAAAGAAAAGCCCGGCATCTGCCGGGCTTTCTCATTTCTGCGTTAGCGCAATTCGATCAGTGTTTCGTCTCGCCAGCATCGGGCTCGCCATCGGAGCGGCCAATGCTTGCCGGCGCTTCCACCACCAGCTCCTCCGGCACTTCCTCGACACGCGGGTCCAGCGCGGCGGCCATCGGGCTGACGGTGTCGGGCATGGCCACGTGGTGCAGCGGCGCCTCGTCGACGCGGTGCACGCCGGTGACGCGCTTGGGTTGCACCCAGAAGATCAGGATCAGCGCATAGGCCGACACCAGTATGTAGAACATGCCCGGGCCGAAGTGGCGCATCATCGCGCCGGCGAACAGCGGGCCGATACAGGCGCCGACACCGTAGGTGGTCAGCAGCATGGCCGACAGCGCCACCCGGCGCGATTGCTCGACGTGGTCGTTGCCCAGCGCCACCGCCAGCGGATAGAGGGTGAACAGCAGCATGCCGGTGACGAAACCGTTCGCCAGCAGCAGCGTATAGGGCAACTCGATCAGCCCCCACATCGGCACCGCGGCCAGGCATAGCAGCAAGGCGTTGGCGCGGATCAGCCAGCTGCGGTTCACCCGGTCCGACAACCAGCCCAGCGGCCACTGCGCGCAGAAGCCAGCGACGATGCACATGCCGACGAAGAAACTCGACTGCGCGGTGTCCAGGCCGTTGCGCGCCGCGTACACCGGCGCCAGGCCGTAGAACGCGCCGACCATCAGGCCGGCGACGAAGATGGTGCCCAGCGACTGCGGCACGCGCTTCCAGAAGAAGCCGATCTCCAGCGGCGCCGCCACCAGCTTGGCCGGGTGGACACGGCGGGTCAGCGCCAGCGGGATCAGGCACGACGAGAAGCACATCGCGACCAGCAGCAGCGGCTTGTAATCCAGCGCCGGGCTCAGCGCCAGCAGGCCCTGGCCGACCACCAGGCCGGCGTCCACCGCCACCATGTAGCCGGCGAACACCTTGCCGCGCTGGTGCCCTTCTGCCTGCTCGTTGAGCCAGCTCTCGATCACCATGTACTGGTTCATCATCACCGCACCCATGATGAAGCGCAGGAATATCCACACCTCCAGCTGCGAGACCAGCGCGTGGATCAGCACGATCACCGTGGCCATGCCGGCGCAGGCGACGTAGGAACGGATGTGGCCGAAACCGGCGATCAGCTTGTGGCCAAACTTGCCGCCACAGACCAGGCCGAAGTAGTACGCCGCCATCAGGCCGCCGACCCAGAGGTCGCTGACGCCTTCCTGGGTCAGGCGCAGGCCCATGTAAGTGGTGAACAGGCCGGAGCCGGCGAGCATCAGCAGTGTGGCGGTATAGAGCGCGGGAAACGTGACGAGCGGGCTGAACATGGCGAGTCCGGCAGGCAGATGAAGAAGATGGGTGTTACGGCAAGGTTAGCCGTCCGCACATCGGACAGCGGTCGCGCGGCAAAGATCACAGGGATTGCGGCAGGTGCGCATTATGGCCGTCGGCCAGCGCGCCGGCTATCGGATGCGCGCCCGCCGGCAATCCGGTGAAACCCTGCGCCCGGCGGCTACTCCAATGCAGTATGTGGCCGGAGAATCATCATGCCGCTCCTGGAGCTGAAACCCTTCCTGCTCTACTGCACCCTGATCAACTACGTCGTCCTGCTGGTCTGGTTCGCCGCCTTCACCTTCGCCCACGACTTCGTCTACCGCCTGCATTCGCGCTGGTTCGCCCTGCCAGTCGAGCAGTTCGACGCGATTCATTACGGCGGCATGGCCGTCTACAAGATCGGCGTACTGCTGCTCAACCTGGTGCCACTGCTGGCGCTGTGCATGCTTTCCTGAATCGATGCGCCACTGATGCGACATCATGACCGCCGATCGGAAAGCAACTTGTTGAAATTTATTGGAAATACTCGGGTCGTAGGGTGCACGCAGTTTTCAGGAGATCACCAACGTGCACCACGCAACCCGCAGCCTGCGAAAGACTCTCGACGCCGTCGCCGCCAACAACGAGGCCACGGCCCTGGAAGTCATGCGGGCAGTCGAACAGGTCCAGGATGACCTGCTCCGACAGAAGCTGCTGAAGTCCATCCACCACCTCAACCAGGACGCCGCCGACCTGCGCGCCCTGCGTGAGGACATCGTCTCGCCGCTGACCCGCCGCGCCTGATTCGCCTCAGGCGATCGCCGGCTGTGTCGGTCGGCGATGGATCCAGATGCGCTTGAGCACCGTGGCGAACTGCGCCGACAGGCGGCCGCTGTTGTAGGTCTGGCCGTAGCGCGCGGCAATCGCCTGCACCTCCTTCGACAGCTGCGCATAGCGGCGCGCCGGCAGGTCCGGATAGAGGTGATGCTCGATCTGGTGGCTGAGGTTGCCGGTGAGGATATGGAACAGCGGGCCACCTTCCAGGTTGCTCGATCCGCGCAGCTGGCGCAGATACCAGTGGCCGCGCGTCTCGCCCTGCACCACCTCGGGCGGGAATACCGCTGCCTTCTCGGTGAAGTGGCCGCAGAAGATCACGGTGAAGGTCCACAGGTTGCGCATCAGATTGGCGATGACGTTGCCCAGCAGCACCGCGCCGAACGCGCCGGTGAACAGGCCGAGCAGCGGGAACACCAGGTAGTCCTTCACCCACTGGCGCCCGACCTTGGCGTTGAACTGGCGCAGCAGCGGGCGCAATTCTTCCTTGCTCATCCGCCCCTTCACGTACTTGTCCAGGCGCAGGTGCTGCACCGCCACGGCGTACTGGAACAGCAGCGCCTGAAGGGTCACCCAGAGCGGCTGCCAGCGGTAGAACGGCTTCCACTTCTGCTCGGGGAACAGCCGCACCACGCCATAGCCGACATCGTCGTCCATACCCAGCACGTTGGTGTAGGTGTGGTGCACGTGGTTGTGCGTGTGCCGCCAGAAGTCCGCGGGGCCGACGATGTCCCACTCGTAGTTGCGCCCGGAGAATTCCGGGTCGTTCATCCAGTCGTACTGGCCGTGCATGACGTTATGGCCCAGCTCCATGTTCTCCAGGATCTTGCCCAGCCCTAACAGGAAGGTGCCCAGCAGCCAGGTCGGCGGGAACCAGCCGGCCATCAGCAGCACGCGGCCACACCAGCAGCAGAAGCGTACCGCCGCGCGGATGCGACGGATGTAGCGGGCGTCTTTCTCACCCAGGTCATGCAGAGTGCGCTGGCGCAGGGCGTCCAGCTCGGCACCGAAGGCCGCCAGTTCGGCGGCGCTGAGGTCGCGATCTTCGCGCATGGACATTCTCCTGAGGATCAGAGATCGACGGTCAGGTCGCCCTGGGGCGCGCTGACACAGATACGGATGGGCTGGCCCGGTTCGCTGAACAGCTCGCCGCTGCGCAGATCACGCACGCAGCCGCTGACCAGCGTGCAAGTGCAGCTGGTGCAAACGCCCTGGCGGCAGCCGTGCACCGGGCGCAGGCCGCTGGCTTCGGCCTGCTCCAACAGGCTGCGGCGGCTGTCACCAGTCACCTGCAGCGCGCTGCGAGCGAAGCGCAGGTTCACGGCCTTGGCCGGCTCGCGGTCGTCCCAGGCCGGCGGGCTGAAGCTTTCCACCTGCAGGCTGCGGCTGGTCGCGCCCAGCGCCTGGCGCACGATTTCGACGAAACCGCCGGGACCGCAGGCGAGTACATGGCGGCCATCCAGGTCGGCCACGTGATCGCGCTGGAAACGTCCGGACAACTCGCTGTCCAGCGCGGCATCGCCGCTCAGCGCCCAGCGCAGTTCGAGATTCGGATATTGCCGCGCCAGCGCCTGAAGGCCATCGACGAAGGCCTTCTGGCCGCGCTCGCGAACGTAGTGCAGCAGCGTCACCGGGCCGCTGTAGCCGCGCGCCAGCGCCTCGCGCAGCAGGCCGAGCAAGGGCGTCAAGCCACTGCCCGCAGCCAGCAGCAGCACGCCCTGGTCATCGGCCGGCCAGCTCAGGTCGCCGTCCGGCTGGCCCAGTTCCAGCACTTCACCGACGCACAGCTGCTGCAGCAGGAAGGTGGAAATCCGCCCGCCCGGCTGCAGCTTCACGGCGAACTCCAGACAGCCGTCCTTGGCGACGCGGGTCAGGCTGTAGCTGCGGCTATGGCGCACACCGTCGCGCTCGACGAACAGTTGCAGGTGCTGGCCGGGCCGCGCGCCGCGCCAGTGTGCATTGGGGCGCAGGCGCAGTTCGAGCATGTCGTCCGCCACCCATTGCCGCGCCTCGACCCGCGCGAACACGCGGCGCAGCGACCAGCCACGGTTGCAGGCGAGCAGCACGGCATCGACATCCGACTCGCGCAGCCACTGGCCGCGCACCAGGGCGCGCAGCGGCGACAACAGCGGCGAAAGGAAACGCAGGCCGGCAAAGGGAAGCAGGGACATGGGCGAACACCGAACAGTAAACACGTGTTCACTTAAAATCTCACGAGCAGGAGTTTTCAGTCAACACTCGTTCACTATTTGCTGCAGGAACTTCCCCCGCGCCGACCGGCATTTGCTAGAGTGCCTGCGCCTTTGCCCTGGATAGCACTGCCGTATGGCCACTCCCCGCGCCGAACAGAAACAACAGACCCGCCTGGCCCTGATGGATGCCGCGCGCGGCCTGATGGACAGTGGACGCGGCTTCGGCAGCCTGAGCCTGCGGGAAGTGGCGAAGACGGCGGGCATCGTGCCGGCGGGCTTCTACCGGCACTTCACCGACATGGACCAGCTCGGCCTCGCCCTGGTCGCCGATGTCGACGAGACCTTCCGCGAGACGCTGCGCGTGGTCCGTCGCAACGAATTCGAGCTGGGTGGCGTGATCGAGGCTTCGGTGCGCATCTTCCTCGACGCCGTCACCGCCAACCGCACCCAGTTCCTCTTCCTCGCCCGCGAGCAGTACGGCGGCTCGCACCCGATCCGCCAGGCCGTGGGCGCCCTGCGCCAGCGCATCACCGACGACCTCGCCGCCGACCTTGCGCTGCTCAACAAGCTGCCGCACCTCACCACCCAGGACATCGACGTGATCGCCGACCTGGTGGTGAAGACGGTGTTCGCCACCCTCCCCGAGCTGATCGACCCGCCGGCCGACAGCCTGCCGACGCACCTCTCGCCCCAGGCGAAGATCACCCAGCAGCTGCGCTTCATCATGATCGGCGCCAAGCACTGGACCGGGATCGGCTCGCGCCCCTGACGGCGCTTCGCGAACCGTAGGGCGCATAACGCCCCAGGCGTTATCCGCCGAAATGGCGGATAACCCGTTCCGGGTTACCCGCCCTACACACGGGCCCTTGCGCTGGCGTTATCCTGTAGGAGCGGGCCATGCCCGCGATCGCGCCCATGGGGCGCTCCTACAAGGAGCCTCGATGCAGCGGACAGAAAATCGCCGACAGCGCCCACTCGAACGCCCCGCCTTGGTGCGCACCGTTTTCGTGCGCACCATCCTTGCGCGCACGCACCATTGCTGACCGTTCGGACAAGGGCTGCAGCCCGCGCCAGCACTGACGCGCACCCGCACTGGCAAGCCCCTTGCTGTAGCACCGCCATTGCTACTGCCGGACACTGCCATGCTGGTCATCCACCAACGAATCGAACCCCGCGAACACTGGGACGCCGAGCTGCGCCTGAATTACGAGGCACGCAGCAAGAGCCGCCTGCGCTGCTTCACCAGCACCGGTGAAGACGTCGGCCTGTTCCTCGAACGCGGCCAGTCGCCGCTGACCGATGGCGAGTGCCTGCTGGCCAACGATGGCCGCGTGGTGCGCGTCTGCGCCGCGCCGGAAAAATTGCTCCACGTCACCTGCGCCAACGCCCGCGAGCTTAACCGCGCGGCTTACCACCTGGGCAATCGCCACGTCGCCCTGCAGGTCGGTGACGGCTGGCTGCGACTGCTCGACGACTACGTGCTCAAGGCCATGCTCGACCAGCTCGGCGCCACGGTGGAGGCCATCGAAGCGCCCTTCCAGCCGGAGCATGGTGCCTATGGCGGCGGACATCACCACTCGCACCACGGCGAAGAGGAATTCAACTACGCGCCGAAACTGCACCAGTTCGGGGTGCGTTTGTGATGTTCCTGCGCAGAACCGATTCCCTCACCCCAACCCTCTCCCGGAGGGAGAGGGGGCAGATCGGCGCGCTTGTACAGGCCGTCGCTCATGGCTGAGTCCTCAAGCATCTGGTCGCTGCTGCGCCTCGCCAGCCCACAGCTGCCCATCGGCGGCTACAGCTATTCCCAAGGGCTGGAAAGCGCCATCGACCAGGGCCAGGTGAAGGACGCCGACAGCGCCCGTACCTGGCTCGCCGATCAGCTGCAGCTGAACCTCGCACGCTTCGAAGGCCCGCTGCTGGCCGAGCTGCTGCGTGCCGCACAAGACGCTGACTGGGACGCCCTGCGCGACGCCGCCGAGCGTCATCGCGCCAGCCGCGAAACCCGTGAGCTGGGCCTGGAGAACCGGCAGATGGGCTTCTCCCTCGGCCAGTTGCTCGAGGCCCTGCCCGAGCTGGACGACCCCGCGCGCGCCTGGCTCGCCGGGCAAGCCGAGCCCTCCTTCGCCGCCGCCTGGGCGCTGGCCGCCCGCGCCTGGGGGCTGAGCCCGGAACAGGCCCTCGGTGCCTGGCTGTGGAGCTGGCTGGAGAACCAGCTGGCGGTACTGATGAAGACCCTGCCGCTGGGCCAGATGGCCGCGCAGAAGCTCACCTCGCAACTGCTCCCCGACCTCGACGCCGCCTGCCGGGCCGCGCTGCAGAACGATCCCCACGGCGGCGCGCCCTTCGGTCTCGCGCTGGCCTGCATGACCCACGAAACCCAATACAGCCGTCTGTTCCGCTCCTAGGAGAACTGCCATGAACTCTCAACCTCTTCGCGTCGGCATCGGCGGCCCGGTGGGCTCCGGCAAGACCGCCCTGACCCTGGCGCTGTGCCGCGCCCTGCGCCAGCGCTACAACATCGCCGTGGTCACCAACGACATCTACACCCAGGAGGACGCGCAGTTCCTGGTGCGCAACGAAGCGCTGGAGCCGGAGCGGATCATCGGCGTGGAAACCGGCGGCTGCCCGCACACGGCGATCCGCGAAGACGCCTCGATCAACCTCGAGGCCGTGGACCAGCTCAATCGCCGCTTCCCCGGCCTCGACCTGATCCTGGTGGAGTCCGGCGGCGACAACCTCTCGGCCACCTTCAGCCCCGAGCTGTCGGACCTGACCCTCTACGTGATCGACGTCTCCGCCGGCGACAAGATCCCGCGCAAGGGCGGGCCGGGTATCTGCAAGTCCGACCTGCTGGTGATCAACAAGATCGACCTCGCCCCACTGGTGGGCGCCTCGCTGGAAGTGATGGACCAGGACGCCTCGCGCATGCGCGGCGATAAGCCGTTCGTCTTCAGCAACCAGAAGACCGGCCAGGGCCTGGCCGAGATCATCACCTTCATCGAACGCCAGGGCCTGCTGAGCGCAGCCTGATGTTTTCTTCGCGGCCGCGGATGCCGGCCGCCCCATGAAAAGACGCTCTACGACAAGAACCAGGGAGTTTTCCATGCAGCTGCGCAAAGCCTTCTACAGCCTGGCGCTGTTCCTCACCCCGGCCGTGGCCTTCGCCCATCCGGGCCACGGCGACCACGGCCTGATCGCCGGCATCGCTCACCCCGTCACCGGCCTCGACCACCTGCTGGCGATGCTCGCCGTAGGCCTCTGGGCCGCGCAGCAGAAAGGCGCGGCGCGGCTGGCGCTGCCGTGCACCTTCGTCGTGACCATGCTGATCGGCGGGCTGCTGGGCTTCGAGGGGCTGGAGATGCCGTTCATGGAAACCGGCATCGCCGCTTCCGTGCTGGCGCTGGGCCTGTGCGTTGCGCTGGCGGTGCGTCCGCCGCTGTTCCTGGCGATGGGCGCGACCGCGCTGTTCGCCCTCGCCCATGGCGTGGCCCATGGGCTGGAGCTACCGGAGCTGAGCAGCCCGTGGCTGTATGCCGCCGGCTTCGTCGGCGCAACCGCCGCACTGCATGCGGCCGGTTACGGGATCGTTCGCCTGCTGCCGCAAGCCGCAGCGCCACTGGTGCGTTTCGCCGGGCTGGCTTCGGCGGGTGCCGGCGCCTGGCTGCTCGCGGGCTGAGGCTCCTACCTGAAAACTCTGCGCGGGCCCTCCCCTCTCCCCCCGCCCTGGCTGCGCGCCCCGCTCCGAAGGGAGAGGGAGCTATCCATGCCGACTGACACCAAGGTTTCAACCTGCACCAAACGGTCCCCTCTCCCTTCAGGGAGAGGGTTAGGGAGAGGGGAACTCCCGGGCAAGGACATCACCCTTTGCGATGCACCGCAAACCCTGCCCACGCCTGGCTCACCGGCATGATCTCCAGGGTGTTGATGTTGATGTGCGGCGGCTGGTTCATGATCCAGTGGATGGTCTCGGCAATGTCCGTGGACTGGATCGGCTCGGCGCCTGCGTAAGTCTTGTCGTACTTCGCCTGGTCTCCGCCGAAGCGCACCAGGGAGAACTCGCTCTCGCACATGCCAGGCTCGAGGTTGGTGACGCGCACGCCAGTGCCCTGCAGGTCGCAACGCAGGTTCAGCGAGAACTGCTCGACGAAGGCCTTGGTCGCGCCGTAGACATGACCGCCCGGATAGGGCCAGTGACCAGCCACCGAACCCAGGTTGAGGATGCTCGCACCCGGGCCGTGGGCGATGAGACGCGGCAGCAGCAGGCGGGTGGCGTACATCAGGCCCTTGATGTTGGTGTCCACCATGGTGTCCCAGTCATCCAGCTCGCAGTTCTGCGCGGGGTCGGTGCCCAGGGCGAGGCCGGCGTTGTTGATCAGGCCGCGCAGCTTGGCGAACTTCTCCGGCAGGCTGTCCACGGCGGCGGTCATCGCCGCGCGGTCGCGCACGTCGAGCACCAGCGGCAGTACCTCGGTCTCGGCGGAAAGCTCCTGGGCCAGGGCGTTCAGGCGCTCCTCGCGGCGGCCGGTGATCACCAGCGACCAGCCATCACGGGCGAAACGCCGCGCACAGGCTTCGCCGAAGCCGGAGGTGGCGCCGGTAATGAACAGAGTGGGAGTGGTCATCACTGAAAATCCTCATGCTGGGCACTGCCGTCGCCGATACATGCCGGGGAATCGTACGGTGCGCGTTCTTGTCGGTCGGCCGAGCATAACAGCCCGAACCCTCCGCGTTGCGTTACAGCCGTGCTGGATAAAACCCGAACAGCGGCTTGAAAGCCCCATGACCACGGGCCTGGCACGAGTTGCACCCACCTTGTCCACAGGCTGCTCCACGGTTTCTGTGGGCAAGCGGAACCGGGGTTTCCCCTGGACGATTTTCGAGCGCCCCGCCGCAAGCCCCGCCGCCGCTGCGCTGGAGAAGTTCTTCCCAAGGTTATCCACAGATCTTTCAACGGCTGGCGGGGACAACTAGCGGAGGCACGGAACTTTTCCGCGAAGCCGTAACTGTCCATCCATACAGGGGTTACGGGGTGATCGAACAGAAATCGACCGCCTCGGGCGGCGCCTGCGGCCATGGGGCCTGGCGAGGTTCTCCCAGACGTTATCCACAGGCCCGCCCACAGATTCCTTGGATTAATTCACGCAAAGCAGCAGGCGCGCGGCGATCAGGTCTTCCAGTGCATAACCCACGGACTTGAACAGGGTGATCTCGCTGTCGTCCTTGCGTGCGCCGCGGCCGTGCAGGAGGTCGGCCAGTTGGCAGTCGACAGCGCTCTCGTCGATCACGCCTTCGCCCATGGGAATCAGCAGGTCGCCCGCCTCTTCCAGCGCGCCTTCGCGGGTATCGACCACGATGCGCGCACGGCGCACGGCTTCGCTGTCGGTCTCGCGCATGGACGGCAGGAAGGCGCCGACCAGGTCGAGGTGGCAGCCCGAGCGCAGCCAGGCGCCATGGACGATGGGTTCGCGCGAGGTGGTGACACAGCTGATGCAGTCCGCCGCCGCCACGCCGCCGCGCAGATCGGCGCAGGCATGGACGGGATAGCCTTCGTCCTGCAGCTGCTTCACCAGCGCATGCACCTTGTCTTCATGTCGGCCCCAGAGGGCAATGTCCTCGTACTCGCGCACCGAGCAGTGGGCACGGACCATGTGCGGCGCCAGGGTGCCACTGCCGACCACCAGAAGCCGGCGCGCATCGCGGCGCACCAGGTAATCGGCGGCCAGTGCGGAGGTGCAGGCGGTGCGCCGGGCAGTCATTTCCGAGGCTTCGAGCATCGCCAGCGGACGGCCGGTCTCGCCATCGAACAGGCAGAACAGCGCGGCCACCGCCGGCAGGTTCTTCGCGCCGTTCTCGGGGAACACGGTAACCAGCTTCACGCCGATGTCCTGCCCCGGCCGCCACACCGGCATGGTCAGCAGCGAGGCGTTGCCGGGCAGTTCATGGCAGCCGCGTACCGGGGCTTCGCAGGCTCCGGCGAGGCCGATGCGCAGGGCTTCGATCAGTTGGGGATAACTCAGGCGTTCGGCGACGTCGGCGTTGGTGAGGAAGCGGAGGTCTTGCATGGAAACCCCTCTTGGAGAGAACGGTGGGTAGTCCACCCCGAAGATCAAGAGCCCCTCACCCTAACCCTCTCCCGCAAGCGGGAGAGGGGACCATTCGGAGCAGGATGAAACTATGGCGTCAGCCGGCACGATCTGCCCCCTCTCCCTCCGGGAGAGGGTTGGGGTGAGGGCAGGACGCGGCACCGGTTTTCCATAGAACGACAAATACCGCTACGTAAGGTGATGGGTCAGTGCCCGCCCAGATACGCGTTGCGAACCTCCTGGTTGCCCAGCAGCTCGGCGCCGGTGCCGCTCAGGCGGATCTCGCCGTTGACCATCACGTAGCCACGGTCGGACAGCTTCAGCGCGTGGTTGGCGTTCTGCTCCACGAGGAACAGCGTCATCCCGCTCTGCGCCAGCTCGCGCAGGGTCTGGAAGATCTGCTTGACCACGATGGGCGCCAGGCCCAGCGAGGGTTCGTCGAGCAGCAGCAGCTTGGGCCGGCTCATCAGCGCGCGGGCGATGGCGAGCATCTGCTGCTCGCCGCCGGACATGGTCATAGCGCGCTGGTTGCGCCGCTCCTTCAGCCGCGGGAAGAGGTCGAACATGCGCTGCATGTCCTCCTGCGCATGCTCCATGCCGACGGGGATGGTGCCCATCAGCAGGTTCTCCTCCACGGTCATGTCGGGGAACACCCGGCGCCCTTCCGGCGACTGCGCGATGCCGTTGGAGGCCACGTAGTGCGCGGACTTGTGGCGAATGTCCTGGCCCTTGTAGAGGATCGCGCCACCGGCTGCGCGCGGCTGGCCGAAGATCGACATCAGCAGCGTCGACTTGCCTGCGCCGTTGGCGCCGATCAGCGCCACGGTTTCCCCTTCGTTGACGGTCAGCGAGACTTTCTTCAGCGCCTGGATCGGCCCGTAGAACACATCGACCTCACGGAATTCCAACATCGGCGCCGTCATGCCAGCTCCTCTTCGTCTGCGCCGAGATAGGCGGCGATCACTTTCTCGTTGTGGCGGATTTCGTCCGGCGCGCCACGGGCAATGACCACGCCGTGGTCGAGCACGATGATGTGGTCGGAGATGTTCATCACCATGCCCATATCGTGTTCGATCAGCAGCACGGTGATGCCGTGGTGGTCGCGCAGGTAGCGCACGATGCGCGCCAGCGCCTGGGTCTCGGCCGGGTTCAGGCCGGCGGCGGGTTCGTCGAGGCAGATCAGCTCAGGCCGGGTACACATGGCGCGGGCGATCTCCAGGCGGCGCTGCTGCCCGTAGGACATCTCGCCGGCGAGGCGGTTGGCGCAATCCACCAGGTCCACCACTTCCAGCCAGTAGAAGGCGTGGTCCAGCGCCTCGCTTTCCGCGCGGCGGTAGCCGGGGGTGTTGAGCACGCCGGCGATGAGGTTGCGGTTGACGAACATGTGCTGGGCCACCAGCAGGTTCTCCACCACCGACATCTCGCGGAACAGCCGGATGTTCTGGAAAGTGCGCGCGAGCCCTGCGCGGTTCACCAGGTGAGTACCGCCGAACATCTTGTAGAAGACGCGATTGCCGAACTGCGCCGGGTTGACGAAGTCGCTGCCCTGGAACGGCTGGCCGAGCACCTTGATGACGTCGGTGGTGCCGCCCTGGGTGTTGAGCAGGATGTTGCCGCCGGTGGCCTTGTAGAAGCCGGTGAGGCAGTTGAACACCGTGGTCTTGCCGGCGCCGTTGGGGCCGATCAGCGCGGTGATGGAGCCGCGCTCCACGTCGAGGTTGACGTCGTTGAGCGCCTTGATGCCGCCGAAGTGCATCATCAGGTGCTCGACGCTGAGGATCTTGTCAGCACTCATGGCGCCACCCCCTTGCGTACGGCGAAGCCCGAGCGGCTGATGCGGATCAGCCCGCGCGGGCGCCAGATCATCATCAGCACCATGAGGATGCCGAACAGCAGCACGCGGTAGTCGGCGAAGCTGCGCAGCAGTTCCGGCGCGACGGTGAGGACGAAGGCGGCGATCACCACGCCCACCGTCGAGCCCATGCCGCCCAGCACCACGATGGCGAGGATCAGCGCGGACTCGAAGAAGGTGAAGGACGACGGGTTGACGAAGCCCTGGTAGCTGGCGAAGAACACCCCGGCCAGACCTGCGGTGGAGGCGCCGAGCATGAACGCCGAGAGTTTCACCAGCACGTGGTTCAGGCCCATGGCGCGGCAGGCGATCTCGTCCTCGCGCAGCGCTTCCCAGGCGCGGCCGACCGGCATGCGGGTCAGCCGGTGCTTGATGTAGAGCACCAGCAGCACCACCAGGAAGAGCACCACGTAGATGAACAGGAACTTGAAGTTCTGGTTGTAATCGATGCCGAGGAACTCGTGGATCGGCGTGCCGCCGTCCTTGGCCCGGCGGCCGAATTCGAGGCCGAAGAAGGTCGGCGCCGGTACCGGCATGCCGTTCGGGCCGCCGGTGAAGGACAGCCAGTTGTTGAGGATCAGGCGGATGATCTCGCCGAAGCCCAGGGTCACGATGGCCAGGTAGTCACCGTGCATCCGCAACACCGGGAAGCCCAGTAGTGCCCCCGCCAGCGCGGCGACGATGGCCGCCAGCGGCAGCACCGTCCAGAAGCCCAGGCCTAGGTACTGGTAGCCCAGCGCGAGGCCGTAGGCGCCGATGGCGTAGAAGGCCACGTAGCCCAGGTCGAGCAGGCCGGCGAGGCCGACCACGATGTTCAGGCCCAGGCCCAGCAGCACGTAGATCAGCCCGAGGATGATCACGGTGAGCAGGTACTTGCTGGCGAAGAACGGGAAGATCACCGCGGCGAGGATCACCAGCGGGACTATCCAGCGCAGGCGCGTCTTGTAGCCCGGCGGCAGGACGCTGATGCCCGAGTCGGAGGTCTCGAAGCGGTCCATCACGCGGGAGCCGGCGGGGGTCTGCAGGAACAGGCTGAGCAGCAGGCGGCCGAGCATCACCGCGCCGATCATCCAGGCGAGGCGCACCGGTTCGACCTTGAAGCTGTAGCCATCGAGCACGATGCCGACGATGGGGCCGAACACGATCAGGGCGATCAGCCCGGCGAGCACGGTGTCGACGAGGCTCTTCTTGATATCGATGCGCGCAGTCTTGGGCGCGGCTGAAGTCTGGGAGGCGGACGTCATGCTTACACCTTCGACACCTGGGGACGACCCAGGAGCCCTTGCGGCCGGAAGATCAGGATGGTCACCAGCAGGCCGAAGGCGAACACGTCCTTGAAGTCGGTGTTCACCATGCCCGAGAACTGCGCCTCGGCCACGCCCAGGATCAATCCGCCGAGCATGGCACCGGGCAGCGAGCCGATACCGCCGAGCACTGCGGCGGTGAACGCCTTGATGCCGATGATGAAGCCCGCGTAGAAGTCGAAGGTGCCGTAGTTCATGGTGATCAGCACGCCGGCCAGCGCGGCCATGGCGGCGCCGATGATGAACACGTAGGAGATCACCCGGTCGGTGTTGATCCCCAGGATCGAGGCCATCTTGCGGTCCTGCTGGGTGGCGCGGCACATGCGCCCGAGCTTGGTGTACTGGATCACGTAGGTCAGCACCGCCATGCCGACGAAGGCGGCGATGAGGATGAACACCTTGGTGTAGGTCAGCTGCACGAAGCCTTCGCCGATGTGGAACTTGAAGGCGCCGTCGAGCAGGGTCGGCACGCCTTGCTGGCGCGGGCCCTGGGCCAGCTGCACGTAGTTCTGCAGGATCAGCGACATGCCGATGGCGGAGATCAGCGGGGCCAGGCGCGTGGAGTTGCGCAGCGGCTTGTAGGCGATACGCTCGATCACCCAGCCGTAGACTCCGGTGACGAAGATGGTGAAGACCAGCGTGCCGAGGATCAGCAGCGGGAACGACTGCAGGCCGAAGAAGGCGAGCAGCGCAAGGCCCACGGCGGAGAGGTAGGCGGAGATCATGTACACCTCGCCGTGGGCGAAGTTGATCATGCCGATGATGCCGTAGACCATCGTGTAGCCGATGGCGATCAGGCCGTAGACCGACCCCAGGGTCAGCCCGTTGATCATTTGCTGGAGGAAGATACCGTCCACGATTGAGTACTCGCGCAAGCAGGGCAGGAAAGGCGGACGGCTCGCGCAATCACCGGCTCGTGACCAGCTGCGCGCGTTTCGTCGACCTGCGGGGAAGCCGGCGCCGCGGGTAGCGGCGCCGGCCGGTCAGGCGGTTACTTCTTGAACGCGTCGAGCTGGTGGTACTTGCCCTTGTCGTCCCACTCGTAGACCACGTAGTCGGAGACTTTCAGGTCGCCCTTCTTGTCCCACTCCTTCTTGCCCATCACGGTCTGCACCGGGTTGGCCTTCAGCCAGGCGCTGGCCTTGGCCGGGTCGGTCTTGCCCGCGCCATTGAAGGCGGCGGCCAGGGCCTGTACCGAGGAGTAGGCGTAGAGGGTGTAGCCCTCGGGCTCGAAACCGTTGGCGCGGAATTTCTCCACCACGGCCTTGCCGTCCGGGATCAGGCGCGGGTCGGCGCCGAAGGTCATCAGCACGCCCTTGACGTACTGCGGGCCGCCAGCGGTGGTGACCAGTTCGTCGGTAACGATGCCGTCGTCGGACATGAACTTGGCGGTCAGGCCCTGCTCGCGCATCTGACGGACCAGCGGGCCGGCTTCCGGGTGCAGGCCGCCGAAGTAGACGACTTCTGCGCCCGAGGCGCGGATCTTGGTGACCAGGGCGTTGAAGTCCTTCTCGCCACGGGTCAGCCCTTCGTACAGCACTTCCTTCACGCCGCGCTTGTTCAGCTGCGCACGGGTGGCGTCCGCCAGGCCCTGGCCATAGGTGTCCTTGTCGTGGATCACCGCGACCTTCTTGGCCTTCAGTACGTCGACGATGTAGTCGCCGGCGACCACGCCCTGCTGGTCGTCACGGCCGCACATGCGGAACATGCCGGAAAGGCCGCGCTCGGTGACCTGCGGGTTGGTGGAACCGGGGGTGATGGCGATGACGCCGGCCTCGTCGTAGACCTCCGAGGCGGGGATGGTGGAAGAGGAGCAGAAGTGGCCGACCACGGCGACCGCCTTGTCCTGGTCCACCAGGCGGTTGGCCACGGCCACGGCCTGTTTCGGTTCGCAGGCGTCGTCCGCCTTCACCAGTTTGATCTTCTCGCCATTGATACCACCGGCGGCGTTGATGTCTTCCGCGGCCTGGCTAGCCCCACGCCAGTACTGCTCCCCGAACGAGGCGTTGGCCCCGGTATGCGGACCTGCGACCCCGATAACGACATCGGCCTGTACAACGGAAGACATGCCCAGTGCGGTGGTTACCGCCAGAGCCAGAAAGCCTTTTCTGAAAATCTTCTGCGACATGGAGTTTTGCTCCTGAGGGTTTTTGTAATGGCGCGTTGTATTTCTTGTTGGCGATTTCTCGTGTAGCGATTCAGCGACTTAGCGATCAATCAACAGCAAGCGGCGTGCCATTCGTTTTTGTTATTAACCAAGTCCTACAGCGAAAACAGCCCGAGCTGGCAGACATCAAGTGCTAGACACGTGCAACCCACTGAAAGAATAAGGTGCAACCGAGAAGGTGGCAGGGTGCAACCGACCTTCCCGTGAGCTGGCTTTTTCCAGCCACCACAGGCGCAACCCCAACCGTAACCATTGCTGTCACCGAACTGCACATCCGCGGTGCAGACCCGTCGGGGTAACGCACCATAAGAGGCTAGACCAAAGTGCAGCGAGCGTTGGCAGGTCAAACCGGGGCGGCCCTCGCCCCGCGCCCTCCCCTCAAATGCCGCGACCTCAGATCACCACCCGCAGGCATTGCCCGGCGTGGTAGAGGGAGAAGCCGGCTTCGTACAGACAGCTGCGCAGGCCCACCGCGGAGATTTCCTCCATGGGCCTGAGCGGCATCGGCAAGGCGCTGGCGTCACCGTCCAGCAGGAAGTCGGCGAAGGCCTTGCCCACCACCGTGCCGGTGGTGACGCCACGACCGTTGTAGCCGCTCATGGCGACCAGCCCCGGCGCCGGCTCGAACAGGCGCATGAGGTGGTCGGGGGTGAAGTCGATGCAGCCGGTCCAGGTGAACTCCCAGTCCACCTTGCCCAGCCTGGGGAAGTAGTGCTGCTGGATGCGGTCCGCCCAGCTCTTGAGGAACCACGCCGGCTTGCCGGTGCCCTTGCCGAGGCTGCCGAGCAGCAGGCGGCCGTCGGCGTCGCGACGGATACTGCTGAGCACCTGGCGGGTATCCCAGGAGCCCTGCCCACCCGGCAGGATGCGCGCGGCTTCCGCGCCCTCCAGCGGACGCGAGGCAACCTGGTAGTAGTAACCGGGGAAGAAGGTGCGGCGCAGCTCCGTCCACTCGCCTTCGGTGTAGGCGCTGGAGGCGATCACCACCTTGTCGGCGGTCACCACGCCTCCGGCAGTGATCACGTTCCACGCGCTGCCCACGCGCACCAGGCCGACCACCGGGGAATGGTGGTACAGCTCGCCACCCAGGCCGACCACCGCGCGGGCCAGGCCGCTGACGTAGCCCATGGGATTGAGCGTGCCAGCGCGGCGGTCGAGCAGCGCACCAGCAATCTTGTCGGTACCGCAGGCCTGCTCGCAATCGGTACCGGTGAGCAGTTCCACTGGTGCCCCACGGCGGCCCCATTGCTCGCAGCGGCTGCGCAGGTCAGCCAGGCCACGGGCGTTGTGTGCCATGTGCAGCGTGCCTTCGCGGCGCGCCTGGCAATCGATGCCGTATTGGTCGATCAGCGAGAACACCAGCGACGGTGCGTTGCCGAGCATGCGATTGACCCGCTGGCCAATCTCCGCGCCCATGCCCGCTTCGATCTCGTCCGGGGGAATCCAAAGGCCGGCGTTGACCAGCCCGACGTTGCGCCCCGAGCCACCGTGCCCGGTGGTGTGGGCTTCCAGCACGCAGACCTTCTGGTCGCGCTCCAGCAGATGCAGCGCGGCGGACAGGCCGGTGAAGCCCGCGCCGATGACACACACGTCGACCTTGCGATCCCCTCGCAGCTCCGGGGCTTCCGGGCGGGCGGGAGTCAGGTGTTCCCACAGACACTCTTGGCGAAGCGACATCCAGCGATCCTTCTACGCGAACCTTTGTGAATGACTCTGTACAGCTGTGCCTTTCGTAGGGCGCATAACGCAGCCCAGCACAAAAGGCCGGCGGATAACCGCAAGCGGTTATTCGCCCTACGTTGGCGGGCCGGAACTGGCCTCAGTCGAAGACTATGCCCTGCGCCAGCGGCAGTTCCCGCGAGTAGTTCACGGTGTTGGTCTGCCGGCGCATGTAGCCCTTCCAGGCGTCGGAGCCGGATTCGCGACCGCCGCCGGTTTCCTTCTCGCCACCAAAGGCGCCGCCGATTTCCGCGCCGCTGGGGCCGATGTTGACGTTGGCGATGCCGCAGTCGCTGCCCACCGCCGAGATGAAGGCTTCCGCCTCGCGCAGGTCAGTGGTGAAGATGCACGACGACAGCCCCTGGGGCACGCCGTTGTTCAGCGCCACCGCGTCGTTGAAGTCCTTGTAGGGCACCACGTAGAGGATCGGCGCGAAGGTCTCGCTGCGCACCACGTCGCTCTGTTCGGGCATCTCGACGATGGCCGGCGACACGTAGTAGGCCTCGGGGAATTTCTCGGCCAGCTGACGCTCGCCGCCGAACACCACGCCGCCTTCGCCGCGCGCCTGCTCCAGCGCGCCCTGCATGGCGAGGAAGCTGCGCTCGTCGATCAGCGGACCAACCAGGTTGCCTTCCAGCGGATGGCCGATGCGCACCTTGGCGTAGGCGGTCTTCAGGCGGCTGACGAATTCGTCCTTCACCGACTCGTGGGCGATCAGCCGGCGCAGGGTGGTGCAGCGCTGCCCGGCGGTGCCGACGGCGCTGAACAGCACGGCACGCACAGCCATGTCGAGGTCGGCGCTGGGCGCCAGGATCATCGCGTTGTTGCCGCCCAGTTCGAGAATGCTGCGGCCGAAACGGGCTGCCACGCGCGGACCGACTTCACTGCCCATGCGGGTGCTGCCGGTGGCGCTGACCAGGGCGACGCGCACGTCGTCGACCAGCGCTTCGCCGGCGCTGCGATCACCGATCACTACCTGGCTGAGGTGCGCCGGGGCATCACCGAACTTGCTCAATGCGCGCTCGAACAGCGCCTGGCAGGCCAGCGCGGTGAGCGGGGTCTTCTCCGACGGCTTCCACACCACCGAATTGCCACAGACCAGCGCCAGCGCGGTGTTCCATGACCACACGGCGACCGGGAAGTTGAACGCGCTGATCACCCCGACCACGCCCAGCGGGTGCCAGGTTTCGCGCATGTGGTGGCCGGGGCGCTCGGAAGCGATGGTCAGGCCGTAGAGCTGGCGCGACAGGCCGACGGCGAAGTCGCAGATGTCGATCATCTCCTGCACTTCGCCCTGGCCTTCCTGGGTGATCTTGCCGGCCTCCCAGGACACCAGCTCGCCGAGCGCCGCCTTGCTCGCCCGCAGCTCCTCGCCAAACAGCCGCACCAGCTCACCGCGACGCGGCGCCGGCACCTTGCGCCAGGCGTCGAAGGCATGGGCGGCGCGGCCGATCTTCTGCTCCACCTCGGCGGCGCTTTCCAGGCGCACCGCGCCCAGGCGGCTGCCGTCGATGGGAGAGTGGATGACCTGATCGCCACCGGTGACCAGGCGGGCGTCGACGCCGAGGGATTCGAGCAGTGCGGAAATCATGCGGACTCCTGATTGGGTTCAGAACCAGTTGGAATGCCAGCAGTAATAAACGGCTTGCCTGGGCACAACAAACGACGTTTCCTATGCACATCATTCCGTAAATTCATGAACTGCCCGCCATGCTGAGCAAACGCCACCTGCCGTCCATGACCGCCCTGCAATGCTTCGAAGCGGTGGCGCGGCACCTGAGTTTCACCCGTGCCTCCGAAGAGCTGAACCTGACCCAGAGCGCGGTGAGCAAGCAGGTGGCGCAGCTGGAGGAAATGCTCCAGCACCTGCTGTTCCGCCGTGTACGCCGCCGGCTGCAACTGACCCCGGCGGGCGACCTGTACCTGGTAGAGGTGCGCAAGATCCTCACGCAGGTGGAGATGTCCACCCACTACCTGCTGTCCTACGGCGGCGAGACCGAAGTGCTGCGCGTGGCGACGCCACCGACCTTCGGCGCGCGCTGGCTGATCCCGCGGCTGAACGGCTGGCGTCACCGTCACCCGAACATCCACCTGGATCTGCGCCAGGAGCTGGAGCCCGGCGACCTGCTGCAATCACGCTGCGACATCGCATTCTTCTTCGGCGCCGGCACCCTGCCTGGCGCGGAGTGCGTGGCGCTGTTCGGCGAGGAGATGGTGCCGGTGTGCTCACCGGCGATCCTGCCGGCGCAGCTGCTGAACGACCCGACCCAGTTGGCGGACCTGGTCCTGCTGCAGAACGCCACGCGCCAGGAAGCCTGGCACGAGTGGTTCCTCAGCCTCGGCCAGCACAGCGAGCACAGCTACCACGGGCCGCGCTTCGACACCTTCTACATGTGCATCCGCGCAGCGCAAGCCGGCTGCGGCGTGGCGCTGCTGCCGCGGTTCCTGGTGGAAGAGGAGCTGAGCGAAGGCAAGCTGGTGATCGCCTGGCAGCACGGCCTGCAGAGCCGCAGCGGCTACTACCTGGCTTACCCCGAGCATGCGGCGGCGGTGCCCAAGGTCAGGGCGTTCGTGGAGTGGATTGGGGAACGGATGGAGGGCTAGCGCTGGGTGTTCAGACCAGCAGACTCCGGTCAAACACAAACGCCCCATCCCCCTGTGGCGTGAAGCGCAGAATATGCTGCGGCCGCCCCATCGGCGGCTGGTGGCGCTCTCCGGTGTCTTCCACCCAGCCCGCCGCCTTCATCCGCTCCAGCCGGCCGCGCAGGCTGGAATGCTGGATTTCCTCGCCGATGGACCACTCGAAAGCCTTCAGCGCCTCGGCCACGGTGAAGCGCTCCGGCAGCAGGTGCAGCGGCAGCGCGCTGTACACCGATTTGCCCGCCAGCCGCTCACAGGCCTGCTGCACCAGTTGGGTATGGTCGAAGGGCAAGGCGAAGCGCTCGCCGCGCACGGCGTCCAATGGCACGAAATCCAGGTCGTCGGCGGCCAGTGCAGTATCCGGCGCCACCAGCACGAGGTAGAACACGCTCAAGGACCAGCCGCGCGGGTCACGCACCGCATTGCCCACGGTCGCCACCTGCTCCATGTACGCCGGCTTCACCCGCGCCTTCTCGCGCAGCGCACGCAGGGCGGCATCATCCAGGCCATGGTCGGCGCAGCGGCCATTGATCAGCACGCCGGGCAGCGCCCACTGGCCTTCGAACGGTGCCTGGGCGCGGCGAATCAGCAGCAGCTCCAACCCCTGCTCGGGGTTCAGGCGCAGCGCCACGATATCCACGGTGGCCAGCACTTCAGCGGTACTCATCGATGCTCCTCGAATGCTTCCTCGCCGGAAGAAGCCCTGTGACTTATTTCACCATGTACAGAAAGCATCTTCCACCTCCCATGATTTTCCATCTTTCTGCTTGACGACTTATTTCACGTCGTGAATTATGTAGCCACGACAGACCACCAACGGTCAAGCGGAGGCTTCCATGAACCTGATCGCCAGCTTCGATGTAGACGCCCAGAAGAGCTTCACCCCACTCTGCCCCAACGAGCTGCCGGTGCCCGGCGGTGATGCCATCGGCGGCGCCCTCAACCTGATGGCCGAACGCGCCAGCCTGCGCCTGGGCAGCAAGGACGCCCACAGCCCGCAAGCGCCCTGGGTAGTGAGCGAACCGGCACAGATGCTGCAACCGCTCGCCCTGCCCAATGCCGACCTCACCTGGGTCAGCCACTGCGTGCCGGGCACGCCGGGCTTCGAGCTGCTGGATGAGCTGCCCAAACCGATGGACTACGACTTCTTCATCTGGAAGGGCGTGGAGCCGGACCTGCACCCCTACGGTGCGTGCTACCACGACCTGGCGGAACGTCGCAGCACCGGGGTAATCGAATACCTGCGGCAGAATGCGGTCAGCCACGTTCTGGTGGGCGGCCTGGCGCTGGACTACTGCGTGAAGACCACCGCGCTGCAACTGCGCCGCGCCGGCTTCCAGGTGCTGCTGTACCTGCCGGCTTGCCGCGCCATCGCGGAGGAAACCGCGAAGGTCGCCTGCGCCGAGATGCGCAGCGCCGGGGTTCTGCTCTGCGCGGACGCGAACGAACTGGACGAGGCCCTCATGGGCATCAGGGAGAATTGATCATGGCCGAGAGCGTGTTTGCCGACAGCATCGTGCAGAACCTGCTGGACACCGACTTCTACAAGCTGACGATGATGCAGGCGGTGCTGCACAACTACCCCAACGCCGAGGTGGAGTGGGAGTTCCGCTGCCGCAACGCCGAGGACCTGCGCCCGTACCTCGCGGAAATCCGTTACCAGATCGAACGTCTGGCCGAGCTGGAAGCCACCCCGGACCAGTTGGCCTTCCTCGAACGCATCCCGTTCATCAAGCCGGACTTCATCCGCTTCCTCAGCCTGTTCCGCTTCAACCTGCGCTACGTGCACACCAGCATCGAGGACGGCCAGCTGGCCATTCGCCTGCGCGGGCCATGGCTGCACGTGATCCTCTTCGAGGTGCCGCTGCTGGCCATCGTCAGCGAAGTGCGCAACCGCTATCGCTACCGCGAAGTCGTGCTGGAGCAGGTCGGTGAGCAGCTCTATCGCAAGCTCGACTGGCTCGCCGGCAACGCCAGCGCGGAGGAGCTGAAGGAATTCCAGGTGGCCGACTTCGGCACCCGCCGGCGCTTCTCCTACCGCACCCAGGAAGAAGTCGTGCACATCCTCAAGCGCGACTTCCCCGGCCGCTTCGTCGGCACCAGCAACGTGCACCTGGCCCGCGAGTTCGACGTGAAGCCCATCGGCACCATGGCCCACGAATGGCTGATGGCGCACCAGCAACTCGGCCCGCGGCTGATCGACAGCCAGATCGCCGCGCTGGACTGCTGGGTGCGCGAGTACCGCGGCCAGCTGGGCATCGCGCTGACCGACTGCATTACCATGGACGCCTTCCTCAGCGACTTCGACCTGTACTTCGCCAAGCTCTTCGATGGCCTGCGCCACGATTCGGGCGACCCGCTGGTCTGGGCCGAGAAGGCCATCGCCCACTACCGCCGCCTGGGGATCGACCCGATGAGCAAGACCCTGGTGTTCTCCGACGGCCTCGACATGCCCAAGGCGTTGCAGCTCTTCCGCGCATTGCGTGGCAAGATCAACGTCAGTTTCGGTATCGGTACCAACCTGACCTGCGACATCCCCGGTGTGGAACCGATGAACATCGTGATCAAGATGACGGCCTGCAACGGCCATCCCGTGGCGAAGATTTCCGACACCCCGGGCAAGACCCAATGCCGCGACGAGAACTTCGTCGCCTACCTGCGCCACGTGTTCAAGGTGCCGGTGTAACCCTTTTCCCGCTTTCCACAGGAGCCCTCCAGATGAAAGACAGACAGGCCGCCATCGCCAGAGAACTCAACGTGCAGCCGCCCTTCCAGTCCGACGCCGAGCTGCAGGCCGAGATCCAGCGTCGCGTGCGCTTCATCCAGGACTGCCTGAAGGGTTCGGGGATGAAGACCCTGGTGCTGGGCATCAGCGGCGGCGTCGACTCGCTCACCGCCGGCATGCTCTGCCAGCGCGCCGTGGAAGGCCTGCGTGCCGAAACCGGCAACCAGGACTACCGCTTCCTCGCCGTGCGCCTGCCGTACAACGTGCAGGGTGACGAGCAGGATGCCCAGGACTCGGTGGACGTCATCGCCCCCGACGAGCGCCACACCGTGAACATCGGCCCGTCGGTGCAGGCACTGGCCGCCGAGACCCACGCGCTGGAAGGCCTGGCTCCGGCCACCCGCGACTTCGCCCTGGGCAACACCAAGGCACGTGTCCGCATGGTCGCCCAGTACACCATCGCCAACGCCCGCGCCGGCCTGGTGGTCGGCACCGACCACGCCGCCGAGGCGGTGATGGGCTTCTTCACCAAGTTCGGTGACGGCGCCTGCGACCTCGCCCCGCTCACCGGCCTGGTGAAGAACCAGGTGCGCAGTATCGCCCGCAGCCTTGGCGCGCCGGAGCATCTGGTGGAGAAAGTGCCGACCGCCGACCTCGAGGACCTCGCCCCCGGCAAGCCGGACGAGCACGCCCACGGCGTGACCTACAAGGAAATCGATGCCTTCCTGCACGGCCAGGACGTCGGCCAGGAGGCCTTCGACATCATTGTCCGCACCTTCGAGAAGACCCGCCACAAACGCGCACTGCCCACCGCGCCGTAGGCGAACGGCAGCCGTTGGCGCGGGGAAATCCCGCGCCAACGAGCTCAAGGGTTCAGTGCTGGGGAATGACGTAGCGCCAGATGGCGATGAAGTGCAGCAGGCTGCCGGCGATCACGAACAGGTGCCAGATGCCATGCCAGTGGCGGAAGCGGCTGTCGTAGGCAAAGAAGATGATGCCGATGGTGTAGAAGGCCCCGCCGCCCACCAGCCAGGCGAAACCCGCGCCGCCCAATGCGCGGTACAGCGGGCCGACCGCGATCAGCACGATCCAGCCCATCACTGCGTAGATGATGATCGACAGCACCCGCGCCTCGGAGCGCGGCTTGATTTCCTGCAGCATGCCGATCACCGCCATCGACCAGACGATGCCGAACAGCGTCCAGCCCCAGGGCCCCTTGAGTGTCACTAGGCAGAACGGCGTGTAGCTCCCGGCGATCAGCAGGTAGATCGACAGGTGATCGAGCTTGCGCAGGATGACCTTCGCCCGCCCCCGCACGCTGTGGTAGAGCGTCGAAATGCTGTAGAGCATGGTCAGCGTCGTGCCGTATACCGCCACGCTGACGATGCGCAGCGGCTCGCCCACCAGGCTGGTGGCTACCAGCAGCCAGATGCCGCCCACCAGCGCCAGCACGGCGCCAATCAGGTGAGTCCAGGCGTTGAAGCGTTCACCGTGGTACATGAGTCCCCCGTTGCGATTTCAACCACGCCCACACCCTACCCTGCTTGTGTGAAATAAAAAGCCCGACCATGGGTCGGGCTTTTCGGATCACACGCTTTCGAGCGAAAGCGGGATCACTTCACCGCCAGGGTGCCCTTCATCATGGCCGAGTGACCCGGGAAGGAGCAGAAGAAGGCGTATTCATCGCCAGCCTTCAGCTTGGAGACGTCGAAGGTCACCGAATCCTTCTCGCCGGAGCCGATGATCTTGGTGTGGGCGATCACGCGGGTGTCGCCTTCTTTCACGTAGTTCTTGTCCAGACCAGCGGCCATGCCGTCAGTCACTACGCCCTGCATGTCGGCGGCAGTGGTCAGGACCCAGTTATGGCCCATCACGTTCTTCGGCAGGCTGCCCGGGTGGGACAGGTTAACGGTGAAGGTCTTGCAGCTCTTGTCGACGCTGATGGCGTTGGTGCTGAACTGCATCTGGTCGTTGCCCTGGATGTCCACGGAGCATTCGGCGGCCAGCAGCGGGGCACTGAACAGGCCAAGCAGGGATACAGCGGCGAGTTTACGGAACATGACATGCCTCCTAGGCAGGTTGGGCGGAGAATCCTGAAGGGGAAGACTGCCCGAACGCGATCGGGGTTCCCCTGATCTGCATCAATGGCCTTCGGCCACGAGCGAAGCTTCGAACTGTCTATCAGGTCGATCAGCAGGATCAACGAGGCAGATCAGCGCACCCCGCCTAGCATAGACGCCATCCCCCGGCCCCACAGGAGTTCACGCCATGCACCGTCTCGCGCTGTTACAAAGCCCGCTGCTACAGCACCTGCTCGCCTGCTACGCACTCGGCGCATCCGCCGGCGGCTGCCAGGACGACTGAATTCGGCTTGGTCGCTTTCCTCGCAGTCGGTAACCTGACGGCCTGCAAAATCAGGCCAGCAAAACGAGGACAGCTCCATGACCTTGCGTTCCATCTGCATATTCTGCGGCGCCAGCCCCGGCGCCACCCCGATCTACCAGGAAGCCGCCGAAGCCCTCGGCCGCCACCTCGCTGAGAACGGCATCCAGCTGATCTATGGCGGTGGCGCCGTGGGCCTGATGGGTATGGTCGCCAATGCCGCGCTGGCCGCGGGCGGCGAAGTCATCGGCATCATCCCGCAGAGCCTGAAGGACGCCGAAGTCGGACACAGCGGCCTGACCCGTCTGGAAGTGGTAGACGGCATGCACGCACGCAAGGCCCGCATGGCCGAGCTGAGCGACGCCTTCATCGCCCTGCCGGGCGGCCTGGGTACCCTGGAAGAGCTGTTCGAGGTCTGGACCTGGGGCCAGCTGGGCTATCACGCCAAGCCGCTGGGCCTGCTGGAAGTGAACGGCTTCTTCGATCCGCTGCTGACCTTCCTCGACCACCTGGTGCAGGAGCGCTTCGTGCGCCAGCCGCACCGCGACATGCTGCAGCGCGCCGCCTCGCCAGCCGAGCTGGTCAGCGCCCTGGCCGCCTGGAAGCCCCTGGCCGCGCCCAAGTGGGTCGACCGTACGCCGAGCTGACACACGCCTACCAGCAGCGCTCCGCGGCCGCGCCACGGAGCCCGCTGCTGGCCAGCGTCAGTACCCCGCAGGCATCCCCCGCCATCGCCCCGACCGGCTCGGCCTGCAGAACATAGCCCGACTCGTCCGGGCCACTGGCGAACCCGAGGCGGTAGAAGGCCTTTCCCGCATCATGCGGCGACTGGTCGAACGGCAGCGTTGCGCCAACGTAGGTGCCACGGCTGGTGTAGAAGCGCTCCAGCGACTGCGCCAGCTCCACCAGCGACTTCTGCGCGTCCACCCGGCGCACCCGCTGGATGTGCTCCTGGTACGCCGGCAGGGCAATACCCAGCAGGATGCCGATCAGTGTCAGGCAGACCAGCAACTCCACCAGCGTGAAACCGCCGGCGCGTTCGTTCGGCGATGTCATTTCAACGAGACTCCCACCAGGCCTTGCGCCCGGAATCGCGAAGCAGATCGACCGCCTGCCCCTGCGGACGGCCATCGCGATCCACCCCCAGGATGCGCAGAGCACCGGCCGGATCGGATTGCAGCAGCGCGCCGCTGGACTGCTGCGCTACGTCGCTACCCGCCATGACAGCACTTGGCAGGCCGCCTGCCAGCCGCTCTCCGCTGCCGATATCCAGCACCACCGAAGCGTGAGCGAGCGGATCGCTGCAGGGGTCATCTCCCGGTGCGATCAGGTTGAACAGCACCAGCTTCCCATCGCGAATCTGCGGCTGCTCCACCGCGCGCCAGCCATCTGCCGGCAGATCGAGATACCAGCCGCGACCGCCGTCCTTGCCGGGCGCCGGCAGGAGCTCTGAGCGACCGGCCAGGGACCGCCCATCGTCGAACACGCCGTACAGGCTTTCAGTCTTTGCCGAGGGCTCGTCGTCACCCACGCGGTAGAAGCGCCCGGTTCCGAACAACACTCGCACCTGCCCGCTGGAATCCAGAGCAGCCGCCACCGACGTGCTGATTGCCTGCGGACTTCCATCCGGCGCCAGCGCCCTGAACAGCGGCTTGCCGGCCAGCGACGGTGGAACCGCCGAATCGCCACCCGCATCGCCCGCCAGATCCACACGCCAGAGACTGCCGAGGCTGTCGCCCGCATAGAGGCGGTTGGCGGTTACATCGCCCATGCTGCTGATCGCCGTAACCGGCCCCAGGTCGCCGGCCTCGGGCAGATGGATGCGCTTGAGCACACGACCATCCGCCGCATCGAGCAGCCAGATCTCCCCGCCGCGGCTTTCCGGGTCCCTGGCGCCGGAGGAGACCGCCACCACGAACTTTCCCGACCCGAGCGCCATGAGGCTTGGCCGCCCCAGCGTGTAGCCGAGGTCGGGATGGCTGAATTCCCAGAGCACGCTGCCGGACCGGACGCGTTCAGGGTCGGTCACGTCCAGCGCGAACAGGCTGTTGCCGCCCGCTCCGGTGCTGCCCACCAGCAGGGTTCGCCACTCGCCACCAATCCAGGCGTTACCCACCGTGGGAGACCCATCGACGTAATGGCGGTGGGCATAGCCGGGATCGGCCAGCTCACGAAGGTGGCCCAGCACTGCCGCCGGCAGATAGGCGAACAACTCGCGCCCATCGCGCGCATCGAAGCCATGCAGCATGCCGTCGTTGGCACCCAACGCCACCAGCGGCGCACGCTGCTGGTATTGCTCGCTGGCAAGAAACTCCCGGTAGCCGGCGCCCAACGGCTTGGGCAACTCGCCATAGGGCTGCGGGTCGTGCCAGGAATAGACCGCGCGCGAGCCAACGATATCGCCCAGCCGACTGTCACGCAGGCGGAACGGCAACGCACTGCCGGGCTCACGCCGCTCCTGCAGGCGCGAACCGCGCAGGTAATCGACCAGCGTCTCGCCCTGCTCGCTCCCCAGCCTGCGGCGCTGTTCGTCATCCAGGGCACTCCAGGCGAAGGGCATGCCTGCGCGCGCGATCAGCGATCCATCCGCCCCTGCCCCGGCGGGCCGCACCGTGAGGATGTTCCGCCCGGCCAGTTGCGCTTCGCTCAGCTCGTCCAGCATCCGCGCGGCCGACCACTGCGGCTGCCGCTCGCCTTCGCGCCATAGCTGCAGGTCGCCACTCCAGCGCCGCCCGCCCAGCAAGGTACTGAACCACTCGCCGGGGTTCGGGCCGGCGCTGAAATTGCCAATGCTCCTTGGCTCATCGTCGGCCGCACGGACGAACGCCTGTTTCAGCTCATCGCGCAGCGGGTCAGGGTCGGCGAGTTTCAGGAGGTTGAGCGGCCAGCCATCCACGCCCTGCCACGTACTTTCCGGCAGCGGTGATGTGCGCACAAAGGAGTAGCTACGCGGGATGGCAAAGCCGCCGTACTGGGTCGCCAGCCACAGGGCGCTGCCCGGCCCGGCCACCTCACGGGAAGACGCCAGCCAGTAGGTGGCGGCGTTCTGCCGGCCGGGCAGGTCCGGGCGCAAATCGCGCACATGGGCGTCATAGGCCAGGCCTGCCAGCGCGAGCGACGCGGCGGAGCCTGCCCCGCCTTGCATGGTCGCCACTTGCTGCGTGGCCTGCGCCAATTGCGCATCGCCAAGGCGCAGCAAACTCGCGCCAGCCTCGCCCTCACCCGCACCGCCAATCCCGAGCAGGGCGGTGCGTTGGCAGGCATGGGTGAGCGGGTCTGCATGGTCTCCCTGATGGCGCAGGTAGTCAGTGGCGGCATGGAGCAGCTCGCCCGGGTCATCCAATGGCGGTGAAGGGGACTCGTCGATGCGATTGAACTGGGCGATCACTCCAGCCGGCCTGTCGATGAAGATTCCGGTCTGCGCCGACCACTCTTTCAGCGGATTGTCGCCCCCATCATCCAGCCACGGACCGACGAACTTCTGTGGCGCGCGCAGCACCGCTCCCGCTTCGCGCCCAGCCCGGCCGAAGAGGCTGAAGCGCAGGCGACCGGCGTATTGCTGCAGCAACCCCTCGGGCTTGAAGTGCTCGCCATAGCGCTGGCAGTTGCGCTCCAGCTGGCCGGTAGCGCAGACCTGCACGCGCACCGTCACTTGATAAGTCACTGCCGGCAACAACGGTTCGCCGGGCAGGAGTTCCTGCGGCTCGCCGGGAAACTCCGGGCTGCGACTCAGCAAAAGCCTGCGCTCCTCTCCCGCAACACGCAGGTGCAGCGTTACACCGGAGAATGGCGTGGCGCCCGCCACAGTGTCGAAAGGCAGAAGACGATCCGGGAAGGCGCCGTCCCGCTCCCGATTCCGCTCCTTCTGCAGCACCGTCAGTGCGGCGCTGTCGATGAAGCGATCGCCGCCGGTCAGCACGGCGCGATACACATCGAAGGCCTGTGCCGTTGCCCAGTTGAGGAAGTTGCCGCTCCAGGCCTGCCGGCAGACTTGGGCCAGGGCCGGCCCGACGGGCTGGAAATAGCGCTCCGTCCCCGCTTCGCCAGTGCGGTAGGCGTAGCACTTGTCCGGGTCGAAATAGCCGAAATACCGCTCGCCGGTGACGTAGACCGGGCTCGGATTGGCTGCTGCCGCCGTCGCCCCATGGGCTGCTGAGGGCAGCAACAGAATATTGCCCGGAGCACCGCTGGCGATCTGCAGCGGCACCTGGCTGACCGGCGCAGCCGACAGTACACCCGTCAGCATGGCGCACAGCATCAGGGAACAGAGTCTTCCGAGCCTCACTACCACCTCCTTGTTGCCCGCTACTGGATGAAAAAGATGCTGCTCAGCCGGACGCTGGAAACCGGCTCCCCCGAAGGCTGGCGACGGGCGCCGAAGCCTTCGGCGCGTACCTCGATGGCTAGACCATTGGCCGAGCCTCCCTTGCCGACCTCCAGCCCTTCGCTGGCCAGCCAGCGCAGGAAGCGCAGCCGGTAGGCAGGCTTCGCCACGCTCGCGGAAAAACCACCAACCACTCCTTCAGCAGCGTCGAGAGAGGCCATGGGGCCGTCGCGCCGATAGCGCTCCAGTGCAGCCGTTTCGCCGGCCCGCAGCGCTGCTTCCGCCGCCTGGAAGGCCATCTGCCGGTCACGCAGGTTGCCGGCCATGCGCTCTTCCAGCTGCACCAAGCGCATGCCCGCGAGGCCAATGAGGGTGAGCAGCAACAGCATGACCAGCGAGACCAGCAGCACTGCTCCGCACTCGGCTTCATGGCGAATCGGCGACCTTCCCTTCATGGCGAAAGATTGCGCAGCGCGATGGTGCTGCTCATCACCAGCCGCAGCCTTCGCTCCGCATTCGGTGCGAGAGTGCGGCCGTCGAACTGAAGTGCCTTGGGCGCCTCGTCGACCTCGCGAGTCTGGCTCTGCAGCAGCAGGCTGACGCGCACCGTACGTACCCGACGCCAGTCGCCCGCGGTCATTTCCCGCGCCGCCTTGTAGGCTGCAACTGCCTCGCTGCCTGCCGCTGCCACGCCATAGCGCAGGCTCATGGCTGCGACGCCGTTCACCAGTTCTTCGGTGTTCGATTTGTTTGAGGTCTGGCTGTTGTCCGTCACGAACAGCCCAGGCGTCCCATCATCGTTCCGGCGGATCGAGTAGATGACGTAGCGGTATCGATAGACCCGCGTCGCCGCAGCCAGGAAGTGCTCCAGCGAACGATCCGCCAACAGGCTCGCCGCGTTCCCGGCATTGCGCAGCAGCAGGCAGGACTGCTGATCGCTGAGCAGATAGAAGGCCCCGGAAACTGCACCCGAAGACGCCAGGAACAGCCGGTTGCCGCTGATCGAGCGCGCCTCGAGAACAGGCTCGGACGCATAACGCAGTAACACCGCATCGGTGTTGGCCAAGCGCTCGGCGGGCATCCACGCCGGAGCTGGCATCCCTGCTCCGAAGCCTTCGATTGCGGACGTCTCGATCGCGTACTTTGTACCTTCTGCGCCCACGGTGTTGACCAGTCCACCAGCGCAGGCGCCGGTGAATCCGGCATTGCGCACATCCTGCGCAATGGCCTCCAGAGCGAAGCGACCACTCTCCTGCAGCTCGGCCAGCGCGACGCTGCTCTGATAGCTGCGTTTGCTGCCGAGGACGACCTGGATGATGCCCGCCAGAAGCAGCAGGCCGAGCGCCATTGCCACCAGCAGCTCAACCAGCGAAAGTCCGCGCTGGCGCATGTCAGAGGCCTGCCCGGTAGGTGAAGGTTTCCCTGGCATTACCCGCCTCCCCCAGACGCTGATGAGCCCTCCGGTCGCTCCAGCGCACGCCAATCACCGCGTTGTACAGATCGCCGCTGCGGGTCACCGTCACCGAGCCGCTACCCGATCCACCGAGCGTCTCGCAGACATCGGCCTGCCACAGGCCGACATCGAGTTGCGCCCGCGTCGAGCCACCGGCTTTCGGGCATCCAGCGGCCACGTCGAGGAAGTTCGTGTCGTAGGCGCCGGCACGGGCGGCGACGGGATTGGCGCGCAGCAGGTCGGCCATCTCGCTGGCCAGCCAGGACGCCTGGGATCGTTGCAGCGCGCTGTAACCGGCGCTGACACCAACGTTCTGCAGCCCCGCCAGCCCTAGCAGGCCAATGCCGAGGACGAGCACCGAGACCAGCACTTCCACCAGGGTGAAACCTTCGCTGCGCTTGCCGCCAGCCATGTTGATCGCCTCGCCGCTGAAGAGTGAGCCTCAAGGGTGCAAGGCGTAGCGCGGGGCGGTCAGCCAGACAATTGCTGGGAGATCGCGGGGAAAAGTCCGTCAGCCGGAGAGGATCAGGCGTGCGGCTAGGAAGGCGTCCGAAGTACCGTGCCACTCATCCGTACCGAGGCACCATCGGTCCCGGCGAGGTTGTTCGCGCCGGGATTCTCGCTGGGAAAAGAAAAGGCCACCTTACGGTGGCCTTTTCCGGGGCACGAGCCTTCAGCTGTTCGACGACTGCTGGACGATCACCGTCTGCGCCGGCATCGGTGCCGGGAAGTCGGTGCCCAGGGCTTCCTTGATCGTGCGGTTGGTGTCGAAGTAGACCTGCCAGTAGTTGTCGTTGTGGCAGTACGGACGCACCGCCAGCACCGGGCCGACCAGGTTGAACTCGAGGATTTCCACGTCCACCGGCGGATCGGTCAGTACGTTGGGAATCGCCGCAATGCGCTGCTTGAGCACGACCACGGCGGCGGCGTAGTCGGCGGCGCCGGACAGCTGGGCCTTCAGTTCCACGCGGCGGAACGAGTTGTGGCTGAAGTTCTGGATGGTGTCGCTGAAGATCTTGTTGTTGCCCACCAGGGTCAGGACGTTGTCCGGGGTGTTGATGGCGGTGGCGAACAGGCCGATCTCCTTCACGGTGCCGGTCACGCCGCCAGCGGAGACGAAGTCGCCGACCTTGAACGGCCGCAGCACGATGATGAAGCCGCCCGCCGCGAGGTTGGCCAGCAGACCGGACCAGGCCATGCCGATGGCCAGGCCGATGGCGGCGATCAGTGCGGCGAGACTGGTGGTCTGCACGCCGAAGTAGCCGAGGATGCCAACGACCAGGAGGATGTTCAGGGTGACGGTGATGAAGGAGCCGACGTAGCGCAGCACCGTCGGATCGACGCTCTGCCTGGCCAGCGCCTTCTCCACCAACCCGACGGCGAAGCCGATCAGCCAGCGGCCGAGTACCCAGAAGAGAATGGCGACGATGATCTTCACACCGAATGCGAGCGCGTACTGCGAAACCGTCGCCCACAGTGCGTTGATCTTCTCCGTACCCACATTGATGATGTTCGTATCTTCCATGGAAGCGCACCTGCGAGAGAAAGGGACCAGATGAACGCTAGCACGGCCCCAGCCGTTTGCTCGTCGCAGCGCGCAGCCCAGAGCCCTGGCGGGCTCCGGGAGCTATTCCACTAGCAGTCGCCGGGCAGCGAGGCGATCCAGCGATTGAGCATTTCCAGCCCCTCGCGGTGCACCAGGGTGCGCCCCAGCTCGGGCATCATGTCGCCCGGCTTGTCGCTGCCGACGCGGTAGCTGAGTACGGACTTGTCCGGGCTGCCGGGGTGGATATCCTCCAGCCGCCCGCCGGTGCCGCCGCCCGCTGCCACCGGCGGTTTGCAGATGCCGTAGGCGATGGAGACCGGCGTGTGCGGGTCGAGGTAGAGGCCCGAAGTGCGCGCCGCCCCCTTGGGGTTGTGGCAGTGCGAGCAGTTGGCGTCGAGGTAGCTGCGCGCCTGCTTCTCCAGGTCCTCACCGGGGCGCGGATGCCCCCACAGCGCATTCTGCGGTACCTGCGCCAGCGCCGGCAGGCCATTGAGGAAGCCGCGCGCCTGCCAGTGCTGCAACTGGTTGTCGCTGCCTTCGGCGTAGGCGAAGTCCTTGTTCAGGTGCCGCGCCTTGGGCCCCAGCGGGGCGATGCCACCGCCTTTCTGCTCGGCGTGGCATTCGGAGCACTGGTTGGCATCCGGCACCATGTAGGTGAAGGCGGTCTTCTTGCCATCCTCGGCGGTCAACTCCAGCGCCGGGCTGTCGCCAGCAACTTCCAGGGTCGCTTCGCTCTGCTCGGCGTTCCACACGTAGGGCAGCGCCGCCCAGCCGTCTTTCTGCCGTACCAGCACGCGGGTTTCCACCAGGTGCACCCTGGCCATGTCGAGCCCGGCCTTCGGGTCGCGGTCGTCCTGGCTGTTCTGCAGCAGGTTGCCCTGGGCGTCCTTCGGGTAATAGAAGGTCTTGGTCAGCACGGTGCCGACGGGGTAGTCGAAGCGGTCCTCGGCGTACTGTGCCGACTGCCCTTCGGGCATCCACACGGTGCGCAGCTTGTGCGCGTAGTCGGTGAACAGCGAAGTGTTCAGGTCATAGGGCAGCACCTCGGCGGTCGGCGTCAGGTGGCCGCCCGCCAGGTGCAGCATGCCCCAGCCGCTGAGCTTTTCCGGGTAGTCGTCGCCTTCGGGCTGATAACGCGGCTTGCTCTCCTGCCCGCACCCGGCCACCAAGGTGGCCAGGGCGAGCGACAACAGGAACGAAGCGGGTTTCATCATGCCTTGTTGCCCTTTTCACCCAGGCCGGCCTGCTCGATCTTCGGCAGTGGCTGGAGCTTGCACTGGTGCGAGGTCATGTCGGTGCTGATGTTCTTGTAGCCGTTGGGGCCGTCGACGTTGACGATGCCGGCGCTGCCGTTGTCGATACAGATGGCCAGGGCTTCGGGCAGCTTGCCGTCGACCAGCTTCTTCTCGTTGAAGTAGCCGTCCCAGAGGATGTCAGGCAGGCGCCCGGTGAGGCCGAACTTGGCGACCTTGAGCGCTTTCAGCTCCAGGTGGTCCGGGCTGTCGCCACCCGGGCCGAAGGTGTTGCCGTGGATGAAGATGCCTTCGGGATAGGGGTCGAAGTTGGGCTGCGTGGCCTTCTCCGAATAGTTGGTGCTGAAGTAGCTGCTGATGATGACGTTGGCGGTTTTGTGGTTGCCGATCTTGTTGTTGAAGATCTCCACGTCATCGTTGGAGTTCACCACCACGCCCGAGCCCGCCGGCACGCTGGCCACCGGCGTGCCCTTGTGGCCGAAGTTCTCGTGGTTGTTGCCCTGCACGTCGTTGTCGAAGACGCGGGTGCCGCGCCCCGGCTGCTGCAGGTTGGGCATGTTGAAGACAAGGATGCCACCGGTGTTGTCGGTGGCGACGTTGTTGTAGACGTCGGCGCCGATGGTGTTCTCGATCTCGATGCCGGCAACGTTGCGCTCGGCGCGGTTGTTGCGCACCACGACGTTGCGCGACTGGCCCACGTAGATGCCCGAGTCGGAGGCGCCGATGGCGACGTTGCCTTCGAGCAGGGTGTTTTCGGTCTGCACCGGGTAGATGCCGTAGCCGCCGTTCTCGGTGGAGGCGCCGTTGGTCCACTCGGTGCGGATGTTGCGGATGACGATGTTCTTGCCGCCGATGACCTTCAGGCCGTCGCCCTTGGTGTCCTCGATGGCGAGGTTCTCCAGGGTGAAGTCGGAGGCGTCGACGAACAGACCTTCGGCGCCGGCCTTCTGGTTCTTGAAGTTGAGGATGGTCTTGTCCATCCCGGCGCCGCGGATGGTCACGCCGTCCACCTTCAGGCTGAGGCTGCGGTCCAGGTGGTAGGTGCCGGCGGGAATGTCGATGACATCGCCGGCCTTGGCCTTGATCAGGCGGGCCTGCAGGTCCTTCTGGAAGTCGCTGCTGACGGCGGCGGTGGGCTTGTCGCCTTCGCCGCAGGCGGCCAGGGCAATGGAGAATGCGAGAAGGGAGAGAGTGGCGAGACGCATGGCGGGCTCCGGTCTTGTTCTTATGATATGGAACTATCGTACCAACTGAACCGGAGAATACTCCTACATCCCGCGCCACGCCAGCCCTTCAGACACATCGCACTTTGATTGATTGGCGTCACTGCTTCGCGGTGGCGGATCGGGATGATCTGCGCGTCCACCCCAAGGAGTACACGGATGAGCTTCATGCCCTGGAACGACGAGTTCGTGATCGGAATCGAGCGGATCGATGAACAGCACCGCTGGCTGGTCGACCTCACCAACGCGCTGTACGACAGCCTCAACGGCCCGGATGGCGAGGGCCAGCCCCTCGGAGAACTGCTGGAGCAACTGGTGGAGTACACGATGAACCACTTCATCGTCGAGGAGGTGCTGTTCCAGCGCCTGGGCTACCCGGACGAGGAAGCGCACCGCGCCGAGCATGACCGCTTCAACCGGCAAATCATCGACCTGCTGTACCGCCACGAGGATGGCGAGGTGGTCTCGGTCGAGGCGCTGGAGCTGCTCAAGGCCTGGCTGATCCACCACATTCTCAAGGTGGACAAGGCTTACGTGAGCTTCTTCCAGCAAAAAGGCGTGACCGCATAGCGGGCACGCCTTTTTTCACAGCACGGGCAGACGGATCAGCGCGGGATATTCGGCTGCCGCTTGGTGGTGCGTTTCTTGCCCTTGGCGTAGCCGGTGGCCTTGCCTTCCTCGGTCTTGTTCCACGGTTTGGAGCCATTGCTGGCGCGCGGCGGCAGGCCGGTGTGCTGGGTCAGCAGCGGCTGGCCGGCCTTCTTGCTGCCGGCCGGGGTGGAGTTCTTGCGGCGCGCGCTCTGGTATTCGTCGGTCTGCGGCTGGTAGGTCGGGATCAGGTGGTGCTTGCCGTTACCGATCAGGTCCGCGCGGCCCATGCGCTCCAGCGCTTCGCGCAGCATCGGCCAGCCCTTCGGGTCGTGGTAGCGCAGGAAGGCCTTGTGCAGGCGACGCTGCTGGTCGCTCTTGACGATGGTTACGCCGTCGCTCTTGTAGGTGACCTTGCGCAGCGGGTTCTTGCCCGAGTGGTACATGGCGGTCGCGCTGGCCATGGGCGAGGGATAGAACGCCTGCACCTGGTCCGCGCGGAAGCCGTTGCGCTTGAGCCACAGGGCGAGGTTCATCATGTCCTCGTCGGTGGTGCCCGGGTGCGCCGCGATGAAGTACGGGATCAGGTACTGCTCCTTGCCCGCCTCCTTGGAGAACTTCTCGAACATGCGCTTGAAGGTGTCATAGGTGCCGATGCCCGGCTTCATCATCTTCGACAGCGGGCCTTCCTCGGTGTGCTCCGGGGCGATCTTCAGGTAGCCGCCGACGTGGTGCGTCACCAGTTCCTTGACGTACTCGGGCGACTCCACGGCGAGGTCGTAGCGCAGGCCGGAGGCGATCAGGATCTTCTTCACGCCCGGCAGGGCGCGGGCCTTGCGGTACAGCTCGATGAGCGAGGAATGGTCGGTGTTGAGGTTCTCGCAGATGCCCGGCCACACGCAGGACGGCTTGCGGCAGTGACGCTCGATCTCCGGGTCCTTGCAGGCGATGCGGTACATGTTGGCGGTCGGGCCGCCCAGGTCGGAGACCACGCCGGTAAAGCCCGGCACCTTACGCATCTCCTCGATCTCGGCGAGGATCGACTCGTGGGAACGGTTCTGGATGATCCGCCCCTCGTGCTCGGTGATCGAGCAGAAGGTGCAGCCACCGAAGCAGCCACGCATGATGTTCACCGAGAAACGGATCATCTCGTAGGCAGGGATCTTCTCCTTGCCGTACAGCGGGTGCGGCACGCGCGCGTAGGGCATGCCGAACACGTAGTCCATTTCCTCGGTGCTCATCGGAATGGGTGGCGGGTTGAACCACACGTCCACCTCGCCATGCTTCTGCACCAGGGCGCGGGCGTTGCCCGGGTTGGTCTCCAGGTGCAGCACGCGGTTGGCGTGGGCGTAGAGCACCGCGTCGCTGCGCACCTTCTCGAACGACGGCAGGCGGATCACCGTGCGATCGCGCTCCAGGCGCGGGTGTGCCAGCAACTGCACGACCTTGGCTTCGTTCGGGTCTTCCTGCTCGCCCTTTTCCTGCTCGATGGCGCAGGCGGCGGTGTCCTGGGTGTTCACGTACGGGTTGATGATCTTGTCGACCTTGCCCGGACGATCGATGCGGGTGGAGTCCACCTCGAACCAGCCTTCGGGGGTGTCGCGACGCACGAAGGCGGTGCCGCGCACGTCGGTGATCTGCTCGACCGTCTCGCCGGCGGCGAGGCGCTGGGCGATCTCCACCACGGCGCGTTCGGCGTTGCCGTACAGCAGGATGTCGGCGGTAGCGTCCATCAGGATGGATCGGCGTACCTTGTCCTGCCAGTAGTCGTAGTGGGCGATGCGGCGCAGCGAAGCCTCGATGCCGCCGAGGATCACCGGGGTCTCGCTGTAGGCTTCCTTGCAGCGCTGGCTGTAGACCAGGCTGGCGCGATCCGGGCGCTTGCCGGCCAGGCCGCCCGGCGTATAGGCGTCATCGCTGCGGATCTTCTTGTCCGCGGTGTAGCGGTTGATCATCGAGTCCATGTTGCCCGCCGCCACGCCGAAGAACAGGTTCGGCTGGCCGAGCTTCATGAAGTCGTCTTTCGAGCGCCAGTCCGGCTGGGCAATGATGCCCACGCGGAAGCCCTGGGCTTCCAGCAGGCGGCCGATGATGGCCATGCCGAACGACGGATGGTCAACGTAGGCATCCCCGGTGACGATGATGATGTCGCAGGAGTCCCAACCCAGCTGATCCATCTCTTCCTTGCTCATGGGCAGGAACGGCGCCGGGCCGAAACACTCGGCCCAGAACTTGGGATAGTCGAACAACGGCTTGGCGGCTTGCATCACGGGCACCGGGGTATCTCTAAGTAGGTATCGCGGAAAAACGCGGGCGCGGAATATAGCACAAAAAGTGTACAACACCCGACCAGTGAGCTCAGATTTAACTGGGATTTAGCCGGCGCACGGTAGATTGCAAGTGCCATCATCTGGCTATACTCCAGCCACTATCCGCAGTACGCCTGGCCATCCCACCCAGGCCAGGGAGTACCTGTCGTGCGTCGTGCCTTCGTGCTGTTGCTTACCCTGCTGTTCTGCCACACGGCGCTAGCCTTCGAACTGGACGACAAGGCCAGCGGCGCCTGGCTCAACGATCATCTCGAACTGCTGCAGGAGCGTGACGGCCCGCTGTCGCTGGAAGCCGTGCAGGCCAGCCGCGACTTCGTGCCCGCCAACGGACGCACCAGCGTCGGTCAGAGCCCCGACGGCTGGTGGCTGCGCCTGGATCTGGATCGCCGCACCACCCCGCTGGGCGGCTGGTGGCTGGAGGTGGACGCGGTCAACCTCCAGGATTTTCGTCTCTACGTACCCGACGAACGGGGCGTCTACCGGGAAACGCTGTCCGGTGAGGCCGTGCCCTTCGCCCAGGGCCGCGACCGCGACTATCGCCGCCCGGTCTTCCACCTGCCCGAAGGCAGCGGTCCGGTGCGCATCTATGCCCGCGTCTACGATCCGGCCGGCAACTCCTTCCCGCTGCGCATCTGGTCGCTGGATGATCTGCAGGACCACCGCGCCGATACCAGCCTGTTCCTCGGCTTCATCTACGGCCTGATCGCCGCGCTGCTGCTGTACAACCTGTTCATCCTGCTGACCCTGCGCGACCCGGCGTACTTCTGGTACGTGCTGACCACCGCCAGCGCGCTGCTGTTCAGCCTGGGGATGAGCGGCCACGGCTTCGAATACTTCTGGCCCGATCACCCGGTGCCCTGGTGGCTGGACCGCATCACCCTGCCCTCGCTCTGGGGCCTGTGCGTGCACCGTTTCACCATCACCCTGCTGCAGACCCGCCGCCACGTGCGCTGGTCGCACTGGCTGCTGAACCTGAACTGCGCGCTGTATGTGCTGACCATCGTCCTCGGCGCGCTGCACCTGCGTGGCGTGGCGGGCTGGATGCTGGTGGCGATCACCCTGATCGGCGTGCCGGCGGCGCTCGGCGGCGCCCTGGTGCGCTGGCGCCAGGGTTCGTTCCCGGCGTTCCTCTACCTGCTCGGCTTCGGTCTGGTGCTGACTAGCGTGAGCATTTCGGTGATGCGCGCAACCGGCGTGGTGCAGCCGTCGCCGCTGACCTCGTACATCTTCCCCATCGCCGTGGCCATGGAGTCGGTGCTGTTCTCCTTCGCCCTCACCTCGCGCATTCAGGGCCTCAAGCGCGAGCGTGCCCAGGCCCTGGAACAGGCCGACCGCGAGAAAAGCGCGCGCCTGACGCTGATGCAGAGCGCCCAGCAGGACCTGGCGACCGCCGTGGCCGAGCGCACCGCCGAACTCACCCAGAGCAACCAGTTGCTGCGCGAGCGCGAAGTGCAGCTGCAGCACGCCGCCCACTATGACCCGCTGACCGGCCTGCCGAACCGCCGCTATCTGGTGGAGCACGCCGAACACGCCCTGGCCAGCGCCCAGCAGAACGGCGAAACCCTGGCCCTGATGCTGATCGACCTGGACCACTTCAAGCCGATCAACGACAGTCACGGCCACGACGCCGGCGACTTCATGCTGCAGAACGTCGGCAATCGCCTGCGCCAGTGCGTGCGCGGCAGCGACTGCGTGGCGCGTCTGGGCGGCGATGAATTCGCGGCGCTGATCTCCGGCCCGGATGCCGAGAGCCACGCCAAGGAGATCGCCTGCCGCATCCTCAACGAACTGGCGCGCCCGGTGAGGTTCGAAACGCTGGAACTGCGCGTCACGCCAAGCATCGGCGTGGCCATCTACCCCAGCCATGCGATGCAGTTCAGCAAGCTCTACAAGGCCGCCGACCAGGCGCTCTACGAAGTGAAGGGCAATGGCCGCGCGGCCTACGCCATGGCCAGCGAGCCCGCCGGCGAGACCAGCGAGCTCTGGCTGGAAAACGAATGGCTGGAAAGCGAAGACCGCGCCTGATCAGCTGCGATAGCGACGCGGCACGCGGGTGGTGACCTTGGTCAGCAGCTCGTAGCCGATGGTCCCGGCGTGGGCCGCCACCTCGTCCACCGGCAGGTTGGCGCCCCACAGCTCGACGCGATCGCCGACAGCGGCATTGGGCAGATCGGTCAGGTCCACCGCCAGCATGTCCATGGACACGCGCCCGGCCAGCACCGTGCGCTGGCCATCCACCAGCACCGGCGTGCCGCTCGGCGCATGGCGCGGATAACCATCGGCATACCCGCAGCTCACGGTGCCGATGCGCGAAGGCCGTTCGGCCACCCAGGTCGCGCCGTAACCAACGCTCTCACCGACCGCCACCTCGCGCACGGCGATCAACTGCGCCTCAAGGCTCATGGCCGGGCGCAGGCCCAGCTCGGCGGCGCCGATATCGGCGAAGGGCGTGGCGCCGTAGAGCATGATGCCAGGGCGAATCCAGTCCATGTGCGCGGCGGGAATGGTCAGCACGGCGGCGGAATTGGCCAGCGAGCGCAGGTCGAAATCCAGGTCCAGCACGCTGAGGAAGCAGGCCACCTGGTCTTCGGTCAGCTCGTCGCCACGCAGGTCGGCATTGGCGAAGTGGCTCATCAGGTTCAGCTCGGCCACCTGCGGCGCCTGGCGCAGGCGCGGGTGCCAGTCACGCAGCGCTTCGGGCGAGAAGCCCAGACGATGCATGCCGGTGTCCAGCTTCATCCACACATTGAGCGCACTGGGCAGCTGAGCGGCGAGCAGCGCCTGGGCCTGCTCGGGGCCTTGCACCGCCACGTCCAGCCGTAGCTGGGCGGCGATCAGGTATTCCGAGGGTTCGAAGCAGCCCTCCAGCAGCAGGATGCGGGCGCCGGCGTGCAGCGCGCGCACCTCGGCGGCCTCCTCCAGGCAGGCCACCGCAAAACCGTCGGCCTCGTCGTGCAGCACGCTCACCACCTCCCGAGCGCCATGCCCGTAAGCGTTCGCCTTGACCACCGCGAAGGCTTCACGTCCGGGCGCGCAGCGCTTGGCGACGGCGTAGTTGTGGCGAATGGCGGCTAGATCGACGTGGGCGACGAGCGGGCGCATGGCGGCCTCTGCAATGAAAACGGGCGCCTATCTTAAGGCGCCCGTCGGTCACGCGGAATGCGGCATCGTTACTCGTCTTCGAAGTTGTACATGCCGGGCGCGAGGTTCTCGAAGCGGCTGTAGCGGCCGAGGAAGGCCACGCGCACCGTGCCGATAGGGCCGTTACGCTGCTTGCCGAGGATGATTTCGGCGACGCCCTTGAACTCGGTCTCGGGGTGATACACCTCGTCGCGGTAGACGAACATGATCACGTCGGCGTCCTGCTCGATCGCTCCGGATTCACGCAGGTCGGAGTTCACCGGGCGCTTGTTGGGGCGCTGTTCCAGCGAGCGGTTGAGCTGGGAGAGTGCCACCACCGGGCAGTTGAACTCCTTCGCCAGTGCCTTCAGCGAGCGGGAAATCTCGGAAATCTCGTTGGTCCGGTTGTCGCCGGCGGAACCGGGAATCTGCATCAGCTGCAGGTAGTCGACCATGATCATGCCGATCTCGCCGTGCTCGCGGGACAGGCGGCGGGTACGCGCACGCATTTCCGAGGGCGAGATGCCGGCGGTGTCATCGATGAACAGCTTGCGGTCGCTGAGCAGGTTCACCGCCGAGGTCAGGCGCGGCCAATCCTCGTCGTCCAGCTTGCCGGTACGCACCTTGGTCTGGTCGATGCGGCCGAGCGAGGCGAGCATACGCATCACGATGGAGTCGGAGGGCATCTCCAGGGAGTACACCAGGATCGCCTTGTCGCTGCGCATCAGGGCGTTCTCCACCAGGTTCATGGCGAAGGTGGTCTTGCCCATCGACGGACGGCCGGCAACGATGATCAGATCGGACGGCTGCAGGCCGCTGGTCTTCTCGTCGAGGTCGGTGAAGCCGGTGGTGATACCGGTCAGCGCATCCGAGGTGTTGAACAGGTGGTCGATGCGATCGATGGTCTTCACCAGGATGTCACCGATACCGACCGGGCCGCCGGTCTTGGGGCGCGCTTCGGCGATCTCGAAGATCCGCCGCTCGGCTTCGTCGAGCACTTCGTTGGCGCTGCGCCCTTCAGGGTTGAAGGCACTGTCGGCGATATCGCTGCTGATGCCGATCAGCTGCCGCAACGTGGCGCGCTCGCGGATGATGTTCGCGTAGGCCTTGATGTTCGCTACCGAGGGCGTGTTCTTCGCCAGCTCGGCAAGGTACGCGAGGCCGCCCACCTGGGACAGCTGCCCTTCGCGCTCGAGCATCTCGGACAGGGTCACCACGTCGATCGGCTGGTTGGCTTCGGCGAGCTTGTAGACAGCGCGGAAGATCAGGCGATGGTCATGGCGGTAGAAGTCGCCATCGGACACGGCGTCCGACACACGTTCCCATGCGTTGTTGTCGAGCATCAGCCCGCCCAGCACCGCCTGTTCGGCTTCGATCGAGTGCGGTGGCACCTTGAGGGAAGCGGTCTGCAGGTCGTATTGCTCGGGGACGGTGATGTCGTTCATGGGCTGTTCGTGCGGGCTCTTCGTAGAAATTCAAAGGCGGAAAAAACAAAGGGCACGGTACTGATGCTCAGTACCGTGCCCGATGTTAGCGGACTGATTCGCCCATGCAAGATGTGCGAAACGTCCTAGCGACGGATCGCTTACTCGGCGACTACAACCACGTGCAGGGTTGCATCAACATCCATGTGCAGTTGCACTTCGATGTTGTATTCGCCTACAGCGCGCAGGGCGCCGTCGGGCAGGCGAACTTCGCTCTTTTCCAGCGGGTAGCCGGCAGCCGAAACGGCGTCGGCGATGTCGCGGGTGCCGATCGAACCGAACAGCTTGCCTTCGTCGCCAGCGTGGGCGCCGATGGTCACGATCAGTTCGGCCAGTTGGGCAGCACGAGCTTCAGCAGCGGCTTTTTTATCAGCAGCGGCTTTTTCCAGCTCTGCACGGCGCTCTTCGAAAGCAGCAACGTTGGCAGCGGTGGCAGCGGTGGCTTTGCCCTGCGGCAGCAGGTAGTTACGAGCGTAACCGCCCTTTACGTTCAGCTTGTCGCCCAGGTTGCCCAGTTTGGCGATCTTTTCCAGCAGGATGACTTCCATTTGAGTCTTACCTCTTAACTTTTAACCTTCACCGTTCGCAGCTTTCTGGCGCTTTGCCAGGCGACCGCGAAAATCAAACAGACTGTCGACTACGGCGACAAGACAGATCACATTGCCCAGTACGAATACCAGCAGGTACAGCGGTGCCAGCCAGAAGCCCGGAAGCTTCTTCAGCGCGGCCAGGCCGTGCCCCAGTGCGATCCCGGCAAACAGCAGCGGGATCATGCACAGCGGCGCCAGCATGGTGGCCGCGGGCCCTGCGAAGGGCAGTGCCACAACGCCGACCAGCAGCGCTACAGCCGTGCCCGGCGACAGACGCAGTGCGCGGAACTCGCGGCCAAACCCTTCCGGGTTGAACAATACTGCTTGCCAATAACGCGCCAGCATCAGGCACAACAGGCTGATCGTCTGCAGCGAGGCTGCCATCAGGCCGGTGATGGTCGGAACCATCTCCGCCTGCAGGGCGGCCATCTGTTCCGGCGGAAGCTTGGCTTCGGCCAGAACCTGCGGCAGGGCTTTGCCGAATGCATCGGCCAGACCTGCGACCAACCCGGCCGACACCGTGCTGAGCAGCAGCACGAACACCGCACCGAGCAAAACGCTCGCCAGCATCACCTGATTCCAGGACACCTTGCTGCGCAGAACCTGCGCCAACACGGCACTACCCACCAGAACCAGACTCACGCTGGGGTCACCCAGGTACCACCAGGCCAGTGCCGGAAGCAGCGCCCAGCCCAGGATGCCAAAGGCATCACGCGGACCACGACGCAACAGCACCAGACTGCCTGCTGCGGCACCGAGCCAGAACAACGGCTGCAGTACCGCGGCTGCGACGACCACCAGGGTCGCCTGCATGCGGCCTCGCATGACAAATTCAGCCAATGCGCGCATGCGATCTATCCATCAATTCCAGTCGACTGCCCGATCAACGGCCGTGGCTGTCGGTGTAGGGAAGCAGGGCCAGGTAGCGGGCGCGCTTGATAGCGGTCGCCAGCTGACGCTGGTACTTGGCCTTGGTGCCGGTGATACGGCTCGGAACGATCTTGCCGGTTTCGGAAACGTAGGCCTTCAGGGTGTTGAGATCCTTGTAATCGATCTCTTTCACGCCTTCAGCGGTGAAACGGCAGAACTTACGACGACGGAAGAAACGTGCCATGTGTGTGGCTCCTCAATACTGGTCCGGGATTACTCGTCAGCGCTGTCGCGGCTATCATCGCCGTCAGCGGACTCGCCCTCGTTCGATTCGGGACGCTCACGGCGCTCGCGGCGCTCGTTGCGGCTCTCTTCGGCCTTCAGCATTTCGGACTGGCCGGTAACGGCTTCGTCGCGACGGATGACCATGTTACGGATCACGGCGTCGTTGTAACGGAAGTTGTCTTCCATTTCTGCCAGGGCCTTGGCGGTGCACTCGACGTTCATCAGAACGTAGTGAGCCTTGTGCACGTTGTTGATGGCGTAAGCCAGCTGACGACGGCCCCAGTCTTCCAGACGGTGGACTTTGCCGCCGTCTTCTTCGATGGCCTTGGTGTAACGCTCGACCATGCCACCGACTTGTTCGCTCTGGTCCGGGTGAACCAGGAACACGATTTCGTAATGACGCATAAATGCTCCTTACGGATTGCAGCCTGCCGACAAAGCGGTCAGACAAGGAGTGAATGATTTTTTCCTTGCCGCTCGGAAGCACGCGCGAACGCCTGCCCGGACGACAAGGGCCGACATTCTAGAGAAGCGCGCCGGGGGGCGCAAGGAAAACTGGCGAAACTTTGAACAGCGCGAGGCGACAGGGGCCGCCTCGCGTGGGGACGTCAGGCGCCGACCTTGAGCTGGCGCTGGCGGACGATCTCGAACAGGCACACACCGGTGGCCACCGAGACATTCAGGCTGCTGACGCTGCCCTGCATCGGCAGCTTGGCCAGGTAGTCGCAGTGATCGCGGGTCAGGCGGCGCATGCCCTTGCCCTCGGCGCCCATCACCAGCACGGTCGGCCCGGTGAGGTCGAGTTCATAGAGCATCTGGGTCGCCTCGCCGGCGGTGCCGACGATCCACAAGCCGCGCTGCTGGAGTTTCTCCAGGGTGCGCGCGAGGTTGGTCACGGCCACCAGCGGGATGACTTCGGCGGCGCCGCAGGCAACCTTACGCACGGTGGCATTGAGGGTGGCGGACTTGTCCTTCGGCACGATCACCGCCAGCGCGCCCGCCGCATCGGCGGTGCGCAGGCAGGCGCCGAGGTTGTGCGGGTCGGTCACGCCGTCCAGCACCAGCAGCAGCGCAGGGCCAGCGGAGCGTTCCAGCAGCTCCTCCAGCATGTTCTCGCCCCACACCTGGCTCGGACTGACCTCGGCGACCACGCCCTGGTGCACGCCCTCAGCCCACTCATCCAGCTCCTTGCGGTCGCGCGTGCCCACCGGCACGCGCGCCTGACCGGCCAGTTCGACCAGCGCCTGGACGCGCGGGTCCTGACGGCCTTCGGCCAACCACAGCTGCTTGACCCGCTTCGGGTGATGGCGCAGCAGCGCTTCTACGGCATGGACCCCGTAGACCTGTTCCCATTGACTCATTTCTTCGCCTTACGCTTGCTGGCCGGCGCGCCGCCAGTGGCTCCCGCCTTGGGCGCAGCAGAGCCCTTGCGGTGCTTGGAAGACTTGGCGGACCGGGCTTTCTGTTTCGAAGGATTGCGCGGCTTGCCCGCAGCGGGCGCGCCCTTACCTTTGCCGGCTGCCGGCTTGTTGCCGCCGACCTTGGCCTCTTCGAGCAGCGCCTTCTTCACTTCGCGGCTCTTGCGCACATCGGTATTGCCGAGGATTTCGTCGGCCTTGGCGAGCATGTCCGGAGCTACCGACGGCAGCGCCTGGACCACGCCGACCTTGCGCTTGCGCGGTTGCACGGCAACATCCGGAGCGAGGTACGGATCGTCCGCCACCGCAAGCGGAGCCCGCGCCGGTTTGTCTTTCGCCGCCACAGCCTTGGGCGCCCTGCCCTTGGCTGCCTTACCCTTGGCGACCGGTTCAGCCTTCTCGCCACGCTTCTTGCGGCCGATGGGCGCGCTGAGCACGTTGTCGGAGAGTTCGAAGTCGATCTTGCGCTCGTCCAGGTCGACGCGCGCGACGACTACCTCGACGGTATCGCCGAGACGGAAGCTGCGGCCGGTGCGCTCGCCACTCAGGCGATGGTGCACGGCATCGAAGTGGTAGTAGTCGCCGGGCAGTGCAGTGACATGCACCAGGCCTTCCACATAGATGTCGCTCAGCTCGACGAAGATGCCGAAGCCGGTCACCGCGGTAATCACGCCGGGGAAAGTTTCGCCCACGCGCTCGCGCATGAACTCGCACTTCAGCCAGTTGGTGACATCACGGGTCGCTTCGTCGGCGCGGCGCTCGGTCAACGAGCACTGCTCGCCCAACTGGGCCAGGCGGGCTTCGTCGTACGGATAGATGCGCGCTTTCGGCATGCTGGCGGCGCCAACGCGTTGCACGTGCTCGGATGCCGCCTTGGAGCGGATCAGGCCACGGATGGCGCGATGGGTCAGCAGGTCCGGGTAACGGCGAATCGGCGACGTGAAGTGGGTGTAGGCCTCGTAGTTCAGGCCGAAGTGGCCGGCATTCTCGGGGCTGTACACCGCCTGACTCAGCGAGCGCAGCATCACGGTCTGGATCAGTTGCAGGTCCGGGCGGCCCTGGATGGACTCCAGCAGCTTCTGGTAGTCCGCCGGGGTCGGGTCGCCCTTGCCGCGATAGAGCGTCAGGCCCAGTTCGCCGAGGAACTGGCGCAGGTTGTTCAGCTTCTCCTGCGGCGGGCCGTCGTGGACGCGGTACAGCGCCGGGATGGCGTGCTTCTCGAGGAACTTGGCGGTGGCGACGTTGGCCGCCAGCATGCATTCCTCGATCAGCTTGTGCGCATCGTTGCGCTGGGTCGGGCGGATTTCCGAGATCTTGCGGTCCGCGCCGAAGACGATGCGGGTTTCCTGGGTCTCGAAATCGATCGCGCCACGCACGTGGCGCGCGCCGACGAGGACCTTGTACAGGTCATAAAGGGTATTGAGGTGCGGCACCACCGCCGGCAGCTGTTCCTTCAGGCGCTGGCCTTCGGGACTGTCGGGAGTTTCCAGGTACTGGCTGACCTTGGTGTAGGTCAGGCGCGCATGGGAATGGATGACCGCCTCGTAGAACTGGTAATCGGTCATCTTGCCGGCCTTGGAGAGGTTCATCTCGCAGACCATGGCCAGGCGATCGACCAGCGGATTCAGGGAGCACAGGCCGTTGGAAAGAATCTCCGGCAGCATCGGGATCACGCGCTCGGGGAAGTACACCGAGTTGCCGCGCTTGGCCGCCTCTTCATCCAGGGCCGAACCGACCTTCACATAATGAGAGACGTCGGCGATGGCGACGAACAGCTTCCAGCCGCCACCCTTGCGCTTCTCGGCGTAGACCGCGTCGTCGAAGTCGCGGGCGTCCTCGCCGTCGATGGTGACGAAAGGCAGGGCGCGCAGGTCGACGCGCTTTTCCTTGTCCTTCTCCAGCACTTCGGGCTTGAGCTTGGCGGCTTCCTTCTCCACGGCCTCGGGCCAGGTATGGGGAATGTCGTAGCTGCGCAGGGCGACTTCGATTTCCATGCCCGGCGCCATATAGTCGCCGAGCACTTCCACCACTTCCCCCTGGGCCTGGCGATGCACGCTCGGCCACACGTCGATGCGCACCTGGACGAACTGGTTGTGCTTGGCCTTGCCAGCCTTGCCCGGCGGGATCAGCACTTCCTGCTGGATTTTCGGATTGTCCGCCACGACCGTGCCGATGCCGCTCTCGTCGAAGTAGCGACCAACGATGGTCTCGTGGGCACGCTCGACCACTTCTACTATCGCGCCTTCGCGGCGACCACGGCGGTCGAAGCCGGACACGCGGGCCAGGGCGCGGTCGCCGTCGAATACCAGGCGCATCTGCGTCGGGCTGAGGAACAGGTCGTCACTGCCGTCATCGGGGATCAGGAAGCCGAAGCCGTCGCGGTGGCCGGCGATGCGGCCGAGGATCAGGTCGAGCTTGTCCACCGGCGCATAGGCGCCACGGCGGGTATAGATAAGCTGGCCGTCGCGCTCCATGGCGCGCAGTCGGCGGCGCAGTGCTTCTTCGGGCTCTTCGCCGGAGAGGCCGAGTTCGTCCATCAGCTGGGACCGCGTCGCGGGGGCGCCGCGCTCGGCAAGGTGCGCCAGGATGAGTTCACGGCTGGGGATGGGGTTGTCGTATTTTTCCGCCTCGCGGGCGGCCTCGGGATCGAGGTTTTGCCAATCGGCCATTAAAGTGCGGTCACCTTATATATAGGGATATGGATCGCCATGTGCTTATTGAAGCGCGAAACCCGCCCGTCGGTCAGCTTCGGGCAAGAATAAATTTTTTATCGCATCAGGGGTTTACAAGCGAAAACGCTCTCCGTATAGTTCGCGCCCACAGCGTCAGACAGATGTTGTAACACGGAAACGATGAGTAATCATCGACTCCAGTGCCCAGGTGGCGGAATTGGTAGACGCACTAGGTTCAGGTCCTAGCGGTGGCAACACCGTGGAAGTTCGAGTCTTCTCCTGGGCACCACTTATTCAAGGATAAAGTCAGTCTCTGGCAGGCTTTATCAGACGGGTTCGGAACCCTGATAACCGAACGATAGACCGTCAGATGCAACCAAGGGTTGCATCACCGCAAGACGATGAGCGATCATCGCACCCCATGCTGAAAAGCATGCCCAGGTGGCGGAATTGGTAGACGCACTAGGTTCAGGTCCTAGCGGTGGCAACACCGTGGAAGTTCGAGTCTTCTCCTGGGCACCATCTTCAAACGAAAAAGCCGAGCATAGCTCGGCTTTTTCGTTTTCGGCTTTCCGCCTTTTACCATGCCGGACGCGAACGCCCGGCAATGCCTGCCAGCCTCAAGCCTTGAACTGCCCCAAGCTGGCGCGCAGCTGACCGGCCAATCCATCGAGCACTCGCCCACTGCTGGCGGTCGCACTCACCGCTTCCGCCGCGCGACTCGCCTCGGCATGGATCACCTCGACCCGCCCACGCACCGCCGCAGCGCCAGCCGCCTGCTGTTGCGCCGAATGAGTAGCCGCCTCGATGGCGCCGTGCACCTCCTCCACCGCACTCTGCACTTCGCGCTGCAGCCGCTCGCTATCCTGTAGCGCGGCCAAACCCTGCACCGCCTGCTCGCGGGCCTGCCCGATGGCGGACACCGCCTCGCGCGCACCTTCCTGCAACGCTCCGATGTGCGACTGGATATCACCCGTGGATTGCTGGGTCTTGCTGGCCAGCGCACGCACCTCGTCCGCCACCACGGCGAACCCGCGGCCACTCTCACCCGCGCGCGCCGCCTCGATGGCCGCGTTCAGCGCCAAAAGATTCGTCTGCTCGGCGATGCCATGGATCACTGAGAGCACCACTTCGATCTGCTCGCTCTGCCGCGCCAGGCGCTCGATAACGCCGGCGCCATTCTGCACGCGGGATTCCAGGGTCTCGATCAGGCCACCCACTTTACGAGCGATGGCCGCATTGTCCTGCGCTGCTTTGCGGATCTCGCCAACCCGCGCTAGTGCAGCCTGCATTGAGCGGCTCTCCATCTCCGCCTCCGCCGCCATGCCCGAGAGCGCCTCCAGGCTGCCTGCCACCTCATTGCGCTGCCGATCCGCCGCCGCCTCGGCACTGGCGCTACGACTGGCCAGCGCGGCAATTTCACTGCCAGTCTGCTGCGCCACCTGGCCCGCCTCGCGCACGATAGGCTGGAGCTTGTCGACGAAGCGATTCACCGCCGTCGCCATCTCACCCAGCTCATCACGGCTGTCCAGCCGCACGCGACGAGTCAGGTCGCCCTCCCCGGCCGCCAGATCATTCAGCGCACCAATCAGCAGGCGCAGGCGATTCACCACACGATGACCGAGCACGACAGCCAGGCACAGCAACACACCAAGGCCGACCAACAGCAGCCCCATGCCGATGCGCCAGCGCAGCGCTCCCGCGGCATCTTCGATGGATGCCTTCGCGCCCTGACTCATGCCTTCCGCTGCCTGCTTCGCAGATTGCAGGCGCGCCGTCAGGGCCTTGGTGCTGTCGGCAGCCGCACCGGCAAGGCTATCGCCCACCAACTGATCACCACTGGCGACCAGGGCGGAGAAGCGCTGGTCCAGCGCGGCGATCTGCTTCTCGATGGCATCGGTGGAAACGCCCAGGCGCACCGTGCCGATGACCACGCCATTGGGGCTGATCGGCGCCTCGACGAGGAACACCGAGCTGTCATGGCTTGCCGCTTCCAGCACCTTGTCCAGGGCACGTTCGCCCTTGCCCTTCTCCAGCAGCGCCTGCACCCGCGCATCCTCGCGATTGAGGTAGCGGGTCAGGTGCTGGCCCTGCGGATCGTCGTAGACCACAAAGAGCACATTGGGGTTGGCCTGGGCGCGCCGGGCATAGTCCGAGAGCACCGGCACGTCGTTGTCCCACATGGCCTTGGGCGCGACGGCGGCGAGCAGCTGCGCCAATTCGGTGGCGGACTGGCGCAGGCTCTGCTCCAGCCCTGCGCGCAGCTGCCCCTGCTCTTCCTCCAGACGCGCCGAAAGCGCCGAGCCCAGGCGTTCACGGGTTCGCGCGGACAGGTCGTTCAGCCCGGAAGTGACTTCCTTGCCGGCCTGCTCCAGCTCGCCGGCCAGGCGTTGCGATTCGTTACCCAGGTGCGCCCCCAGGTCGCTGACCAGACCATCGACGGTGCTACGGGTAAGCCAGAGGGCAATCGCCAGCTGCACCAGCAGCGCGACTCCCAGGGCGATGAAAACGGGGCGCAGCAAGCGACTGCGCAATAAAGACAGGACGGCGGACACGGCGGACTTCCTCCGGACGTAACGGATATCTGGCGCGAAAGGCGCCAATCCGTTTCACCAGCAAAGCGCGTGCCGCCGCGTAAAACCGAACCTCGGAAACGACAACGGGCCGCATGAGCGGCCCGTTGCAGTGTGCAGCTGTGGATCAGCCGAACGGATGGCGCAGGACGATGGTCTCGGCGCGGTCCGGGCCGGTGGAGATGATGTCGATGGGCGCACCGACCAGCTCCTCGATGCGCTTGATGTAAGCACGCGCATTGGCCGGCAGGCCTTCCAGGGTCTGAACACCCACGGTGGATTCGCTCCAGCCCGGCAGGTCTTCGTAGATCGGCTGCAGGCCGATGTAGCTGTCAGCGTCGGTCGGCGCGTCGGTCAGCAGTTCGCCGGCGGCGTTCTTGTAGCCGGTGCAGATGCGCACGGTTTCCAGACCGTCGAGGACGTCCAGCTTGGTCAGGCACAGGCCGGACAGGCTGTTGATCTCGATGGCGCGACGCAGGATGACGGCATCGAACCAGCCGCAACGACGGGCACGGCCGGTGGTGGCACCGAACTCGTGACCGACCTTGGCCAGGCGCGCGCCGATGTCATCGAACAGCTCGGTCGGGAACGGGCCGGAACCCACGCGGGTGGTGTAGGCCTTGGTGATACCCAGGATGTAGTCCAGGTACAGCGGACCGAAGCCCGAACCGGTGGCGGTACCGCCAGCGGTGGTGTTGGAGCTGGTGACGAACGGGTAGGTGCCGTGGTCGATGTCCAGCAGCGAGCCCTGGGCGCCTTCGAACATGATGTTCTCGTTGGCGCGGCGCAGGTCGTGCAGGGTCGAGGTCACGTCAGCCATCAGCGGCTTCAGTTCTTCGGCGTAGGCCATGCACTCGTCCAGAGTCTTCTGGAAGTCGGCGGCCGGCTCCTTGTAGTAGTGCTGCAGGACGAAGTTGTGGTAGTCCAGAACCTCACCCAGCTTGGCGGCGAAACGCTCGCGGTGGAACAGGTCGCCCACGCGCAGGCCGCGACGGGCCACTTTGTCTTCGTAAGCCGGGCCGATGCCGCGACCGGTGGTGCCGATCTTCGCGTCGCCACGGGCCTTCTCGCGAGCCTGGTCCAGGGCTACGTGGAAGGAGAGGATCAGCGGGCAGGACGGGCTGATGCGCAGACGCTCGCGCACCGGTACGCCCTTCTCTTCCAGCTTGGCGATTTCGCGCATCAGCGCGTCGGGCGCCAGTACCACGCCGTTGCCGATCAGGCACTGCACGCCTTCGCGCAGGATGCCCGACGGGATCAGGTGCAGTACGGTCTTCTCGCCAGCGACCACCAGGGTATGACCAGCGTTGTGGCCGCCCTGGTAACGCACCACGGCAGCAGCCTGGTCGGTCAGCAGGTCGACGATCTTGCCTTTGCCCTCATCACCCCACTGGGTGCCCAGGACTACGACATTCTTACCCATAACTCTTGTCCCCTTGGAAGTTCGGTGCCGGCCGCGGCCGGCGGAAACTCGAAGTGGCGCGCCTCAGAGCGCGGCCACCTGCCAATTGCCATCGCGAACCAGCAGTTGCTGGTCGCAGCCCGCTTCGGAAGCCGAAGCCGCATCCTGCCCGGGCAGCGCCTGTACCACGCGCACGCCCTGACGGCGCAACTGCTGCACCGCCTGCCACAAGCCAGCCCCATCGGCCGGCGCCCAGACTCCGGTGCGCGGCTCGTCGAGCTGGGCGCGGCCGAGAGTGACCAGGGTCTTGAGGTCGGTAGAGAAACCGGTGGCCGGACGCGCACGGCCGAAATCGGCGCCGATGTCGTCGTAACGGCCGCCCTGAGCGATGGACTCGCCAACCCCAGGCACGAACGCGGCAAACACCACGCCCGTGTGATAGTGATAGCCACGCAGCTCGCCGAGGTCGAAGTACAACGGCAGTTGCGGGAAGCGCGCAGCCAGCGAGTCGGCGATGGCGGTCAGGTCGGCCAGCGCTGCCTGGACGTTGGCCGGAGCACCGGCGAGCACTTCGCGCGCCTGCTCCAGCACCTCGCGACTGCCGCACAGCTCGGCGAGCGCACGGAGCATGCCGGCGAGCTCGCTCGGCAGGCCTTCGGTCAACGCTGCGACTTCGTCCACGGCCTTGCGCTGCAAGGCGTCGAACAGCAGCTGCTCGACTTCGCCGGACAGGCCCGCAGCCTGAGCCAGGCCACGGTAGATGCCGACATGACCGAGGTCCATGTGCACGTCCGGCACCTGGGCCATCTCGAGCATGTCGAGCAGCAGGCTGATGACCTCGACGTCGCCGGCCGAACCGGTGTTGCCGTACAGCTCAGCACCCAGCTGGATCGGACTGCGCGAAGTAGCCAATGCACGCGGACGGGCATGCAGCACACTGCCGGCGTAGCACAGGCGATTCGGGCCCTCACGACGCAGGCTGTGGGCGTCCATGCGCGCCACTTGCGGCGTGATGTCCGCACGGAAGCCCATAAGGCGGCCGGAAGCCGGATCGGTGACCTTGAAGGTACGCAGGTCCAGGTCCTGGCCGGCACCGGTCAGCAGGGATTCCAGGTATTCGATATGCGGGGTGACGACGAACTCGTAACCCCAGCGCTGGAACAGGTCCAGCACCTGACGGCGGGCTGCTTCAACGCGAGCCGCCTCTGGTGGCAGCACTTCTTCGATTCCATCTGGCAGCAGCCAGCGGTCTACCGTTGCCATGTCGCCTCTCTCCTTTTTTAGGCCGGGCGGCACTTCAATGAATGCAGTAAAGAAGGACGGTGCCGAGCAGCATGCTGCCCAGCCCGATGAGTCTCAGACTTCGGTCGCCAAGGCGACTGAGCCCGCTCACGGCGTCGCGCCAACCACGCGGGTACAGGAATGGAAGGATGCCTTCCAGCACCAGCAACAGACAGAACGCCTTGCTGAATTCCTGCCACATGGCTCTCGTACATCATTCTCGCGGACGCAAAAAAGCCGGGATTTCCCGGCTGACCCATGATAACACGATTTCTCCGGCGGGCGCTGCCGCCCGCCGGAGACTTTGACTCAAGGTTTAGCTTTTTCCAGATAGCGGAAGAACTCGTTGCTCGGATCGAGCACCAGCACGTCCTTCTTGTCGGCAAAGCTCTCGCGATAAGCCTTGAGGCTGCGGGTGAAGCCGTAGAACTCCGGATCGGCGGTGTAGGCCTTGGCGTAGATCGCCGCCGCCTTCGCATCGCCGTCACCGCGGGTTTCTTCCGACTCGCGATAGGCCTCGGCCAGCAGCACACGACGCTGACGATCGGCATCCGCACGGATACCTTCGGCCAGTTCGCGACCCTTGGCGCGGTGCTCACGGGCTTCCCGCTCACGCTCGGTGCTCATGCGCTCGAACACGCTGCGGTTCACTTCCTTGGGCAGGTCGATGGCCTTGACGCGAACGTCGACCACTTCGATACCCAGCTCCTTCTGCGCCATGCGGTTCAGCGAAGCGGTGATATCGCCCATCAGCGCATCACGCTCGCCCGACACCACTTCGTGCAGGGTGCGCTTGCCGAACTGGTCACGCAGGCCGGCTTCCAGACGACGGGACAAACGCTCGTCGGCGATCTGCTTCATACCGGAAGTCGCGGTGTAGAAGCGCTCGGCATCAGAGACGCGCCACTTGGCGTAGGCGTCGACCATCACCGCTTTCTTCTCCAGCGTCAGGAAGCGCTGGGTCGGCGAGTCCAGGGTCAGCAGGCGGCCGTCGAACTTGCGCACCGTGTTGACGTACGGAATCTTGAAGTGCAGGCCGGGCTTCACGTCCGGCTCGACCACGCGACCGAAGCGCAGCATGACGGCGCGCTCGGTCTGCTGCACCACGTAGACGCTGCTCCAGACGGCAACAGCAACCACCACACCCGCGATGAGGGCGATCAGGGACTTGTTACTCATCAGCGGCTCTCCCGGGTACGCGTGTCACGCTGCTGCAGGTCGTTGGCAACGCGCGAACCGATATCCGGCGTGCTGCTGCTCGCACTCGGCGTGCTGCTCGGGGTTGCCGAACCGCGGCCATCCATCATCTTGTCCAGCGGCAGGTAGATCAGGTTGTTCTGACCCTGCTGCCCGGTCACCAGCACCTTGCTGGTCTGGCTCAGGACGTCCTGCATGGTATCCAGGTACAGACGCTGACGGGTCACTTCCGGCGCCTTGTGGTATTCGCCGGCCAGCTTGGTGAAGCGATCCGCCTCACCCTGGGCGCGGGAGACCACCTCATCGCGGTAGCCGTTGGCTTCCTCGATGATGCGCTGGGCCTGGCCACGAGCTTCGGGCACCACGCCGTTGGCGTAGGCTTCGGCCTGGTTCTTCTCGCGCTGCTCATCCTCGCGGGCACGGATCACGTCGTCGAACGCTTCCTGTACTTCACGCGGCGCGGCGGCGCTCTGGATGTTCACCTGGGTCACCGTGATACCGGTTTTGTAGGTATCGAGGAAACGCTGCAGACGATCGCGCACCTCGGTGGCCATCTGTTCACGGCCCTCGGTGAGGATCTTGTCCATGGTGGTGGAGCCGGCCACGTGGCGCAGGGCGCTTTCGGTGGCGTGCTGCAGGCTCACTTCCGGCTGGTCGACGTTGAGCACGAAGTCCTTCAGGTTGCTGACCTTGTACTGCACGGTCAGCGGAACCTCGACGATGTTCTCGTCCTCGGTGAGCATCTGACCCTGCTTGCTGTAGGCACGCTCGCGGGTGACGTTCTCCTGGAACTTCTTGTCGATCGGCGGGAAGTAGATATTCAGGCCGGGGCCCACGGTCTCGTGGTACTGGCCGAAGCGCAGGATCACCGCCTGCTCCTGCTCATCCACGACGTAGATGGCGTTGTACAGCCACAGCACGGCGAGGATCGCCAGGCCGATACCGAACAGGCCGAGGCTGCCGCCCCGACCGCTGCCGCCACCGCCCGAACCACTGCCGCGCTTGGGTTTGCCGAAAATTCCATTCAGGCTGTCTTGCAGCTTGCGGAACGCTTCATCCAGATCAGGAGGGCCCTGGCGACCGCCACCACGGCGTCCACCCCAGGGGTCCTGGTCATTCTTGTTCGAGTTGTCACCCGGCTCATTCCAAGCCATAGCGCTCTCCATCTGATAACGCGAAAACGCGCCTACGGCGCGCCCACCTATGCTACCGAATGCCCCTTACGCTGCCAAAAACAGTGTGCCGGGCTTTATTGCAAAGTGTGTTGCGCAATGAACTCCGCCGGCTGCCAGCCTTCGCGGCTCACCATGCGGTTCAACTCGACACGCGGCAGGCGGACCTGCAAAACGGCGCGTCCTTGTTCGTCGTGATTCTCCGACTGTACCGCACCCAGCTCGAAGAACTGAGCCCGGAGTCGTCCCAGGCGCTGTGGCAGGCAGAGCGTTCCAACGAACATGTCCTCCCCCAGCAACTCGGAGATCGCCTGCTCCAGCAACTCCAGCCCGCGCGATTCCCGCGCCGACAGCCAGACGCGGACCGGCTTGCCCAGCTCGTCGCGCTGGATCATCGGCTGCAAGTCCGGCAGCAGGTCGATCTTGTTGTACACCTCGAGCATCGGCAATTCGTTCGCGCCGATTTCCTTGAGCACCGCCAGCACCTGTTCGATCTGCGCATCGCGATCCGACTCGTGGGAGTCGATCACATGCAGCAGCAGATCGGAGTTGCTGGATTCTTCCAAGGTAGCCCGAAACGCCTCCACCAGCTTGTGCGGCAGGTGGCGAATGAAACCCACAGTGTCGGCCAGCACGATCGGCCCGATGTCATCCAGCTCCAGACGGCGCAGGGTCGGGTCGAGGGTGGCGAACAACTGGTCGGCCGCATAGACCTCGGAAGTGGTCAGCGCATTGAACAGCGTGGACTTGCCGGCGTTGGTGTAGCCCACCAGGGACACCGCCGGAATCTCCGCACGACGACGGCCACGACGAGCCTGCTCGCGCTGGCTGCGGACCTTCTCCAGGCGTGACTTGATCTGGCGGATACGCCCACGCAGCAGGCGGCGGTCGGTTTCCAGCTGGGTTTCACCCGGGCCACGCAGGCCGATACCGCCTTTCTGGCGCTCAAGGTGAGTCCAGCCGCGTACCAGACGCGTGCTCATGTGTTCCAGCTGGGCGAGTTCCACCTGCAGCTTGCCCTCGTGAGTCCGGGCGCGCTGGGCGAAGATATCGAGGATCAGACCCGTACGATCGAGCACGCGGCATTCGAGCGCTCGCTCGAGGTTGCGCTCCTGGCTCGGCGTGAGGGTGTGATTGAAGATGATCAGCTCGACCTTCTCGGCGTGGACGAGGTCGTGCAACTCTTCGACCTTGCCGCTGCCGATCAGGTACTTGGCTGAGGGCTGATGGCGCGAAATGCTGACGAAAGCGACCGCTTCCGCGCCTGCCGAACGGGCCAGCTCCTGGAATTCCTGCGGGTCTTCGCGCGCCTCGGGGTCCTGACCTTCCAGATGGACCAGAATGGCCCGTTCCCCACCACCCGGGCGCTCAAAGAACAAGGCGGACTCCCGTCAAACGTTGCCCGGCTCGGCCGGTTGATCACCGGTGGGCAGTCGCACGGGGCGGCTGGGAACCACGGTGGAAATAGCGTGCTTGTAGACCATCTGGCTGACAGTGTTCTTCAGCAGGATGACGAACTGGTCGAAGGATTCGATCTGACCCTGCAGCTTGATGCCGTTGACGAGGTAGATGGAAACCGGAACGCGTTCTTTGCGCAGGGTATTGAGGTAAGGGTCTTGTAGCGAATGCCCTTTTGACATATGCCGCACTCCTTGTAAGGGTAAAAAACTGATTTAGTAGTAGTCGAATTTGGCTTAACGCCGTCCTGAACCCCAAGGATAGACGGCCGGAATTAAGGTCTCGAACCTATATGGAGACCGCCTCAAAGTATTTCAAGGCACGCGGCAAATTGTCGCTTGCCTGACTGTCCAACCAGTGTAGATCGCTCCAGCTGCGGAGCCAGGTGAACTGGCGCTTGGCCAGCTGCCGCGTGGCGATGACGCCGCGCTCCACCATCTCAGCGTAGGACAGTTTGCCCTCGAGGTAATCCCATACCTGTCGGTAACCCACCGCTCTTATGGACGGCAGCCCCACGTGCAAGTCATTCCTTGCGCGAAGGCGTTCGACCTCGGCGATGAAGCCCTGTTCCAGCATCTGGTCAAAACGTTGCGCGATACGCTCGTGCAACACCTGGCGCTGCAGAGGCGCGATCGCCAGATGAGCCACAGTATACGGTAATTGTCCACCGCCTTGCGCGCCAAGACCCGCATTTTCACTCGCCTGGCGAAGGCGGTGTGCAGTCATGGACATACCGCTTACGCGGTACACCTCGAGGGCCCGGACAAGCCGCTGAGGGTCATTGGGGTGGATGCGCGCAGCCGACTCCGGGTCGACGCGCGCCAGCTCTTCATGCAGGGCGCCCCAGCCTTCGGCGGCGGCCCAGGTTTCCAGTTCGGCACGCACGGCAGCGTCGGCGCCGGGCATATCGGCCAGGCCTTCCAGCAACGCCTTGAAATACAACATGGTGCCGCCGACCAGCAGCGGGATCTTCCCGGCCGCGGTGATCTCGGCCATGGCCGCCAGCGCATCGGCACGGAATTCCGCCGCCGAATAGGCCTCGCTGGGGTCACGGATGTCGATCAGGCGGTGCGGGAATTCCTCCAGCACCTCGCGCGGCGGCTTGGCGGTGCCGATATCCATGCCGCGATAGATCAGCGCGGAATCCACGCTGACCAGTTCCACCGGCAGCAGACGCGCCAGCTCCAGCGCCAGATCGGTCTTGCCGGCGGCGGTGGGGCCCATGAGGAATATCGCGGGAGGCAGGGACATCGGGGACTCGTTCTTACGCACTACTGGATAGGCGCACTGCGGGTTAATGCAATCTGCTGAATCGATTGGCGTGCAGTTTACTGCACTTTCCTGAACGCAAGCTTACGAAAATCAACGTCCCCGCAGGAACAGCTTGTCCAGTTCATCGAGCCCCAGCTGAGTCCAGGTCGGTCGGCCGTGGTTGCACTGACCGCTACGCTCGGTCACTTCCATGTCACGCAGCAGGCCGTTCATTTCCGGTAGGGTCAGGCGACGATTGGCGCGCACGGCGCCGTGGCAGGCCATGGTGCCGAGCAGCTCGTTGAGGTGCGCCTGGATGCGGTCGCTGGTGCCGTACTCCAGCAGGTCGGCAAGCACGTCGCGCACCAGTTGGGTGGCCTCGGCCTGCTTGAGCAGCGCGGGAATCTGACGGATCGCCAGGGTTTCCGGGCCGAGGCGCTGCAGCTCGAAGCCGAGCCGGGAGAACCAGGCCCCGTGTTCTTCCGCGCAATCCGCCTCGCGCTCGCTGACAGCGATGGATTCGGGCACCAGCAGCGGCTGGCCACGCAAGCCTTCGCTGGCCATGGCGGTCTTCAGGCGCTCGTACATAATCCGCTCGTGGGCGGCGTGCATATCCACCAGAACCAGGCCGTGGGCGTTCTCCGAGAGGATGTAGATGCCCTTGAGCTGCGCCAGGGCATAGCCCAGCGGCGGCACGTCCTGACTGCTTTCCGGCAGCGCCTGCGGCGCCTGGTCGGGCAGCGGGGCGAAATAGGCCTTGTAGGCGCCCTGCGCCTCCTGGATCGGCGGCATGTCCGGGCGCGTCGGCTGGTAGCTGTAGCCACCGCCACTGGAACCGCCGGAAGTCGGGGTCGGCTGCCACGCACGCGCGGCGGCCGGGGCCTCCAGCACGGTCTCGGACAGGCGCATCTCACCCTGCGGGCCGAATTCGCCGGCTTCCGCGCCGGTGGGGCGCGGCACGGTCAGGGTGGTCGCTCCCGGCGGCGCCAGCTGGTCGTCCGGACGCACTTCCGCCAGCGCTCGATGCAGGGTGCCGTAGAGGAAATCGTGGACCATGCGGCTGTCGCGGAAACGCACTTCATGCTTGGTCGGGTGGACGTTGACATCCACCACCGACGGGTCGACCTCGAAGAACAGCACGAAGGTCGGATGACGGCCGTTGTACAGCACGTCGCGGTAAGCCTGGCGCACGGCGTGGGCGACCAGCTTGTCGCGCACCATGCGGCCGTTCACGTAGAAGTACTGCAGGTCCGGCTGGCTGCGCGAGAAGGTCGGCAGACCGACCCAGCCCCACAGGTGCAGGCCGTTGCGCTCCACTTCGATGGGCATGGCCTGCTCGAGGAAGCCGGAGCTGCACACGGCGCCTACGCGGCGGGCGCGGGAGGCTTCGTCCTTGGCTTCATGCAGCGAGAGGATGGTCTTGCCGTTGTGGCGCAGGTGGAAAGCCACGTCGAAGCGCGCCAGCGCCAGGCGTTTGATGACTTCCTGCAGATGATCGAATTCGGTCTTCTCGGCGCGCAGGAACTTGCGTCGTGCCGGAGTGTTGAAGAACAGGTCGCGCACTTCGATGCTGGTGCCCACCGGGTGGGCCGCCGGCTTCACGGTGGACTCCATGTCGCGGCCCTCGACTTCAACCTGCCACGCCTGCTCGGCGTCGGCGGTGCGCGAAGTCAGCGTCAGGCGCGAGACGGAACTGATCGAGGCCAGCGCTTCGCCCCGGAAGCCCAGGCTCATCACCCGTTCCAGGTCTTCCAGTTCACGGATCTTGCTGGTGGCGTGGCGCGCCAGGGCCAGCGGCAGGTCGTCTGCCGGAATACCGCTGCCATCGTCACGCACGCGCAGCAGTTTGACGCCGCCCTGCTCGACTTCGATGTCGATGCGCCTGGCACCGGCGTCCAGGCAGTTTTCCAGCAGTTCCTTGATGACCGACGCGGGTCGCTCGACCACTTCGCCGGCAGCGATCTGGTTCGCCAGCCGCGGGGTGAGCAGCTGGATACGGCGCGCGTCACTCATTGCTGCGACGCCAGGGACGTGCCCGGAATCTTCAGCACCTGACCAATCTTCAGCTCGTCGCTCTTGAGCGAGTTGGCGCTGCGGATCGAGGCGGTGCTGACGTCAAAGCGGCTGGCAACCATCGCCAGGCTGTCGCCACTGCGCACCACGTATTCACGCGGGCCGGAAGCCAGCTGGCCGCCGTCACGCAGCGAGGCGATGTAGGTGCCCGGCGGCGGGGTCTGCACGAAGTACTGGCGCACGCCGGCGGCGATGGAGCGCGCCAGCGCCTGCTGGTGCGAACCACTGGCCAGCTTGGCGGATTCGTTCGGGTTGGAGATGAAGCCGGTTTCCACCAGGATCGACGGGATATCCGGGGACTTCAGCACCATGAAGCCGGCCTGTTCCACCCGGCGCTTGTGCAGCGGGGTGACGCGGCCAACGCTGGTCAGCACCTTGTGGCCAACGTCCAGGCTGGAGGACATTGTGGCGGTCATCGACAGGTCGAGCAGCACGCCGGCGAGCATCTTGTCCTTGTCGTCGAGGTTCACGCCGCCGTCGCCGCCGATGAGGTCGGAACGGTTTTCCGTGTCGGCCAACCAGCGCGCGGTTTCCGAAGTGGCGCCACGGTCGGACAGGGCGAATACCGAGGCCCCGAAGGCACTGCGGCTGGGCGCGGCGTCGGCGTGGATGGAGACGAACAGGTCAGCGCCCTTCTTGCGGGCGATCACGGTGCGGTTGCGCAGCGGGATGAAGTAGTCGCCAGTCCGCGTCAGTTCGGCGCGGAAGCCTTTCATCTGGTTGATCTGCCGCTGCAATTCGCGGGCGATCGACAGGGTGATGTTCTTCTCGTGCAGGCCGTTCGGGCCGAGGGCGCCGGGGTCTTCGCCGCCGTGACCGGCGTCGATGGCGATCACGACGTCGCGCTTGCCGCCGCTGCTGGGCGCGGGAATCTTCGCCACCGACTGCGCCGGGCTGACCGGCGTGGCGGGCACACTGGGCGTCGGGGTCGCGGGGACGTCCGGGGCAATATCGGCGCCCTGGTCATAGAGATCGACGACCAGGCGGTTGCCGTACTGCTGGTTCGGCGGCAGCACGAAGCTCTTGGGCGTGACCGCATTCTTCAGGTCCAGCACCAGGCGCAGGTCGGTGGGCGAGCGCTGGGCAGAACGCATCGCGGTGATCGGCGTGTTGTTCAGCTTGAGCTTGTCGAGGGCGGCGGACATCTGCGCGCCGTTGATGTCGACGACGATGCGGTTGGGCGCACTCAGGGTGAACAGACTGTGCTGCACGGGGCCGGACAGATCGAACACCAGGCGTGTGTTGTCCGGCGCGCGCCAGATGCGCACGCTCTTGATTTGCGTGGCGGCAGAAACCTCGCCGGCAAAGAATGCCAGCAGAACGGACACCCCGATAAACAACGCCCGAAGGCGCAACCCCCAACCCATCTTTTTTCTATGCTCCCGTGGCCAGGGCGGCACACCAGGCTTCGCCCCGTGTTCCGTGCGGGTCGAGGCGCAGCATGCGTCCGCCCGCATGCGGAACAATGGTAATGTCCATGTCGGCCTTTGGCAAAATGCCTTTGCCACGCTCCGCCCATTCGATCAGGCACAACGCATCGCCTTCGAAGTAGTCGCGGATGCCCAGGAACTCCAGTTCCTCGGGGTCGGCGAGGCGGTAGAGGTCGAAGTGGAAGGCGCGCAAGTCGCCGATTTCGTAGGGCTCGACCAGGGTAAAGGTCGGACTTTTTACCGATCCGCCATGGCCCAATCCCCGCAGGATGCCGCGCGACAGCGTGGTCTTGCCCGCCCCCAGGTCGCCATGCAGGTAGATCACCCCGTGCCCACCGGTCGCTTCGGCAATCCGGCGACCGAGATCGACCATGGCCTCTTCGCCGTCGGCGAACAGATTCAGTTCAGGCATGGGGACAGCTCCTCGAGCAACTGACGAACGGCAGGAATCAGATCAGCGGCAGCCAGACCGCGCCCTTGCGCACCGAGCGACTCGCCGGCGCGCGCGTGTAGCCAGACCGCCAGGCAAGCGGCATCGAAAGCAGGCAGCCCCTGCGCCAGCAGCGCACCGAGGATGCCGGACAGCACATCCCCCAGCCCGGCACCCGCCATGGCGGGATGCCCGTGATTGCACAGCGCCAGCCGGCCATCCGGAGAGGCGACCAGGCTACCAACGCCCTTGAGCACGACCACCGCCTGATAACGCTGCGCCAGAGCATGCGCGGCTTTCGGCCGGTCGGCCTGGACTTCGGCAGTGGACATACCCAGCAGGCGCGCCGCCTCGGCCGGATGAGGCGTGACCACCCAGTCGCCGGACGGCCGTGCGACCAGTCCTTCAGCCAGCAGATTGAGAGCATCGGCGTCCCACACCTGCCGGCGCTCCAGGCTCGCGGCGGCACTGACCAGCACACGCCCCCAGGCTTCGCGGCCGACGCCAGGGCCGACCACCAGTACATCGGCGCGCTCGGCAAGGCGCAGCAGCTCGGCGGAAGAGGAGACGCCGCGCGCCATCAGTTCAGGCCGGCGAGCCAGTGCAGCGGGTACGTGGGCGACACGGGTCGCCAGAGACACCAGCCCGGCGCCGCAGCGCAGCGCGCTCTCGGCGGCCAGCAGCACGGCGCCGCCCATGCCGGTATCGCCACCGATCACCAACGCATGGCCGAACAGGCCCTTGTGCGCGGCCTTCGGGCGCGCGGCCAGGCGCGCCAGCGATGCCGGGGCGAGACGGCGCGCCACGCCATCCGCAGAAACCAGCGCAGGATCGGCATCGAGCCCGTCGAACACCAACTCGCCGCAGCGATCGGGGCCGTTGCCGGTGAACAGACCGAGCTTGAGGCCGATGAAGGTCACGGTCAGGTTGGCGTTCACCGCGCAACCCAACACTTGCCCCGTGTCGGCGCTAAGGCCGGAAGGAATGTCCACGGCCAGCACCGGCAGGCCGCTGGCATTGATCGCAGCGATGGCCGAGGCGCAAGGCTCGCGCACCTCGCCGCCGAGACCGGTGCCCAGCAGCGCGTCCACCAACACACCGCGCAGCTCGGCGCGCTCGCTCCAGCCTTCGATATCCACGCCGACCGAACGCGCTTCGCCATGGGCCGAGGCGGCGTCGCCGGACAGTCGGGAGGCATCGCCCACCGCCAGCACGCGCACGCGCCAGCCGGCGCGCAGGGCCAGAGCAGCGATCAGGTAGCCATCGCCGGCGTTGTTGCCGTGGCCGGCCAGCACGGTGATCTCGCCGGCATCCGGCCATTGCCGACGCAGGGCGCGCCAGGCGGCATGGGCGGCGCGGCGCATCAGCTCGAAGCCGGGCGTGCCGGCGGCGATCAGGCGCGCGTCGAGGTCGCGCACCTGCTGGGCGCTGTACAGATTCAGGGGCAGATCGTCGTGGGCAGTCATCGCTGTTCCGGGCGGCAGAATGTGTCGCCTTGGCGTACGGACGGGCCGACGCCGGCAAGGTCTGGCAGAATTATACGCACCCGGACTTCCCTTTCTCGCCTTCCATGCACGATTCGACACTCGACTATGCCGACCTCGCCCTCTCCATCAAGGACTGGGGGCGCGAACTCGGCTTCCAGCAGGTAGGCATCAGCGGGCTCGATCTCGAGGCTCACGGCGAGCACCTGCAGCGCTGGCTGGAGGCGGGTTACCACGGCGAAATGGACTACATGGGCGCCCACGGCAGCAAGCGCTGGCGGCCCGACGAACTGGTGCCCGGCACCCTGCGAGTGGTGTCGCTGCGCATGGATTACCTGCCTGGCGATACGCGCATGGCGCAGGTTCTGGGTGATCCGGAGAAGGCCTATGTCTCGCGCTACGCTCTTGGCCGGGATTACCACAAGCTAATCCGCAAGCGCCTGCAGCAGTTGGCCGAACGCATCCAGCAACGGGTCGGGCCGTTCGGCTTCCGAGCCTTCGTCGACAGTGCACCGGTGCTGGAGAAGGCCATCGCCGAGCAATCGGGCCTGGGCTGGATCGGCAAGAACACCCTGGTACTGAACCGCAAGGCCGGCAGCTACTTCTTTCTCGGCGAGCTGTTCACCGACCTGCCGCTGCCGGTGGACCAGCCCCACGGCACGGAGCACTGCGGGCGCTGCACGGCCTGCATGGACATCTGCCCCACTGCCGCCTTCGTGGCGCCCTATGTGCTGGATGCGCGGCGCTGCATTTCCTACCTGACCATCGAGTTGAAGGGCCCGATTCCCGAAGACCTGCGCCCGCTGATCGGCAACCGCGTGTTCGGTTGCGACGACTGCCAGATGGTCTGCCCATGGAACCGCTTCGCCCGTGCAACAGACCAGGGCGACTTCCAGCCGCGCCACAGCCTGGACAACGCCGCGCTGGCGGAGCTGTTCCTGTGGACGGAAGAGGAATTCCTCAGCCGCACCGAGGGCTCGCCATTAAGGCGCGCCGGTTACGAGCGCTGGCTGCGCAACCTGGCCGTGGGGCTGGGCAATGCGCCGTCGACCATCCCGGTGATCGAAGCGCTGCGCGCGCGGCGGGAGTTCCCGTCGGAACTGGTGCGCGAGCATGTGGAGTGGGCGCTGGGCCGGCACGGAGCCTGAAAGCCCCTCTCCCCCGCCCTCTCCCTGAAGGGAGAGGGAGTATCCGCGCCCAGCCTGCCTGCCGTGCACTCCTGAGACATCAGCATTCAGGAAGAAACCAGTACCTGGCATCACGCCGATTCAGTCCCCTCCCCCTTCAGGGAGAGGGTTAGGGAGAGGGCGCTCTAGTCGGAACCGCTTACACCTTGATGAAGTGCTCGCGGTAGTAACGCAGCTCGGCGATGGACTCGCGGATGTCGTCCAGGGCCAGGTGGGTGTTGCCTTTCTTGAAGCCGTCACGCACCGCCGGAGCCCAGCGCGCGGCCAGTTCTTTGAGGGTGGAGACGTCCAGGTTGCGGTAGTGGAAGTAGCCTTCCAGCTTCGGCATGTGGCGATAGAGGAAGCGGCGATCCTGGCAGATGCTGTTGCCGCAGATCGGCGAACTGCGCTTGGGCACCCACTTTTCCAGGAAGGCGATGGTCATCGCCTCGGCTTCGGCAGCCGAGATGGTGCTTTCGCGCACGCGCTGGGTCAGGCCAGACTGGCCGTGCTGGCGGGTGTTCCACTCATCCATGCCGGCGAGCAGCTCCTCGCTCTGGTGCACGGCGATCACCGGGCCTTCCTCGAGGATGTTCAGGTCGCTGTCGGTGACGATGGTCGCCATCTCGATGATGACGTCCTTGTCCGGGTCCAGCCCGGTCATTTCCAGGTCGATCCAGATCAGGTTCTGCGGGTTCTGCATGATGGGGCTCCTCAGCTCAGCCCTCTAGTTTAGCGGGAAGCGCGCCGCCGCATGCTAAACTCCGCCGCGATTTTCCCTGTGGATACCCTATGGCCAAGCGTCACCTCACCCGCCGGCAGAGCTGGCGGATCGAAAAAGTCCAGGAAGAACGCGCCGCACGCGCGGCGAAGCGCGAGTCGCGCGCCCTGGAAGAACTGGAAGGCGGCGACCTCGGCCCGGAACAGACCGGCCAGGTGATCGCCCACTTCGGTGTGCAGGTGGAAGTCGAGGCCCAGGACGGCGACGACGCCGGCCAGGTGTTCCGCTGCCACCTGCGCGCCAACCTGCCGCCGCTGGTGACGGGCGACCAGGTGGTCTGGCGCCCGGGCAACCAGGGCATCGGCGTGATCGTCGCGCAGCTGCCGCGCACCTCCGAGCTGCGCCGCCCGGACATGCGCGGCGTGCTCAAGCCGGTCGCGGCCAACGTCGATCGCATCGTCATTGTCTTCGCGCCGCGCCCCGAGCCCCACGCCAACCTGATCGACCGCTACCTGGTGGCTGCCGAGCACGCGGGCATCAAGCCATTGCTGCTGCTGAACAAGGCCGACCTGATCGACGAGGAAAATGCGCCCTTCCTCGACTCGCTGCTGGGCACCTACCGCGAGCTGGGCTACCCGCTGCTGGAAGTCTCGGCTGCCAATGGCCTGGCGCTGGACGCCTTGCGCGCGGCGCTGAACGAGCACGTCAGCGTGTTCGTCGGCCAGTCAGGCGTGGGCAAGTCGTCGCTGGTGAACGCCCTGCTGCCGGGCGTCGACACCCGCGTCGGCGACCTCTCGGAAGTCACCGGCAAGGGCACTCACACCACCACCACCGCGCGGCTGTTCCACTTCCCCGCCGGCGGCGACCTGATCGACTCCCCCGGCATCCGCGAATTCGGCCTCGGCCATGTCAGCCGTGACGACGTGGAAGCGGGCTTCATCGAGTTCCACGACCTGCTCGGCCACTGCCGCTTCCGCGACTGCAAGCACGACCGCGAACCGGGCTGTGCGCTGCTCAAGGCGCTGGAAGACGGACGCATCTCGCCGCAGCGGATGGCCAGCTACCGGCACATCCTCGCGAGCCTGCCGGAAGACGAGTACTAGCCGCCCTTCGTCTCACCGGCGGCAACGCTGGCCTTGCCGGCGGATCGCGGGCATGGCCCGCTCCTACAAAAGCCCACTGCGTGCAAAGCCCCGTAGGGCGCATAACGCCTCTGGCGTTATCCGCCATCAGCCTTTGCGACGAGATGGCGGATAAAGCGTTCCGCTTTATCCGCCCTAGACGAAGAAGGCCAGCTTTTCAGCTGGCCTTCTGGTTTTTCACTGCTGCTTGTTCAGCTCGTCGAGTTTCAGCGTGCCGCCGTCGTCGAACAGGTTGAGCTTCTGCTTGAGCTGGTCAGGCGGCAGCGGGTCGCCCTGCCCGGCCGCCGGCTTGGCCGGCGCACCGTTGGGCGCAGCCGCGCCCGGAGCTGCCGGAGCGACGCCATCGGCAGGCTTGTCAGCCCCGCCATCCTGGCCTTCGATGGCGCGCTGGGCCTTCTTGGTCAGGACAATGATGTCGATGCGGCGGTTCACCGGATTGAGCGGCTGATTGCGGTCGAACAGCGCAGACGAGGCGTAACCCACCACGCGGGCGATCTGGTCTTCCGGGTAGCCGCCGGCTTCCAGCGCACGGCGCGCGGCGTTGGCGCGGTTGGCCGAGAGTTCCCAGTTGCCGAAGTCGCCATTGCCGGCGTAGGGCTTGGCGTCGGTGTGGCCGCTGATGCTGATCTTGTTCGGCACCTGCTTGATGGTCTCGGCCAGCGCCAGCAGGATGTCCTCGAAGTACGGCTGCAGGCGCGCGCTGCCCAGGTCGAACATCGGCCGGTTGTCCGAGTCGACGATCTGGATGCGCAGGCCGTCCTGGGTGATCTCGAAGAGGATCTGGTCCTTGAAGCGCTTGAGGGTCGGGTTCTCGTCGACCTTGTTCTGCAACTCCTGCAGCAGCAGCTCCAGGCGCTCCTTTTCGACCTGCTCGGCGACGTCCTGGGCCTGCTGCTCGGTGATCTTGGCGTTCTCGTCCGGGTTGATCCGTGTCTCGTCGGCGTCCGGCTGGGCCTGGATCTGCGGGTTCAGGGTCTTGTCCGGCGCCGGCGTCGGCGTGCCGCCCAGGTCGATGACGTAGGGACTGGCGCTCTCGGTAAAACCGATGGGGTCCTGGAAATAGCCGGAGATGGCCTTCTTCTGTTCCGGCGTGGCCGACGACAGCAGCCAGAGCACGAGGAAGAACGCCATCATGGCGGTGGCGAAGTCGGCGAAGGCGATCTTCCACCCACCGCCATGGTGGCCGGCGGCGTAGCGCTTGATGCGCTTGACGATGATCGGCTGGTTGTTATCCATGCTTAGCGCCCACGAACCGCCTGCTCCAGCTCACTGAAGCTGGGACGGTGCGCCGGCAGCAGCACCTTGCGGCCGAACTCGACGGCCAGCGACGGCGGCATGCCGGAGGCGGAAGCCACCAGGCAGGCCTTGATCGATTCGTACAGGTTCAGCTCTTCCTTGGCGTCGTGCTCCAGGGCGTTGGCCAGCGGACCGACGAAGCCGTAGGCGGCGAGAATACCGAGGAAGGTACCGACCAGTGCTGCGGCCACATGGTGGCCAATCTCGGCCTGGCTGCCCTGGCCGAGCAGGGCCATGGTGATCACGATGCCCAGTACAGCCGCGACGATACCGAAGCCCGGCAGGGCGTCGGCCACGCGAGTCACCGCATGGGCCGGGTGTTCGAGGTCTTCCTTGAGGCTGCCCAGTTCCATGTCGAACAGGCCCTCCAGCTCGTGGGGGGCCATGTTGCCGGAGGACATGATGCGCAGGTAGTCGCAGACGTACGCGGTCATGCGTTCGTCCTTGAGCACCGCCGGGTACTTGCTGAAGATCGGGCTTGCGGCCGGGTCCTCGACGTCCGCCTCGATGGCCATCATGCCTTCGCGGCGGCTCTTGTTGAGCACTTCGTAGAGCATGCCCAGCACTTCCAGGTAGAAGGTGTGGGTGAAGCGGTTGCCGAACATCTTCGGCGCCTTCTTCAGCACGGTCATGAAGGTGCTGCCAGGGTTGGCCTGGAGGAACGCGCCCAGCGCGGCGCCGCCGATGATCAGCACCTCGAACGGCTGGATGATGGCCGCGATCTTGCCGCCGGAGAGCATGTAGCCGCCGAGCACGCTGGCCATGAGAACGATGATGCCGATGATTTTTGCCATGGGGACCGGACTGAAACGGTGAACAGAAAGGGAGGCAAGTTTCCCGCCTCCCTGTTGTTATCGGAGATTTCGGGCAAGACTATAGGCCGAAAACACTAAAAACCAGTTCGGCGCCTCACGCATGTCCAAGCAAATGCTTCATCCAGAGCGTCTCAAGGCCTGGCTTACCCAGCTGGAAGACCTGCCTTTGCCGGTTCCGCTGGAGCAGCGCGACGATATCCGCCGTGCGTTGAACGATAGCCGCCGCTCGATCCGTGACATCGCCGATTTGCTGCAGGATGCGCCGACACTGGCTTTCGCCATCCTGCGCGAAGCCAACCGCGCGCCGAGCGCACGGGACAATCCGGCGGAAAGCCTGGAGGTCGCCCTCAATCGTCTGGGCCTGAGTCGCGCCAGCCAGTTGCTCGACAGCCTGCCAGCTGTTCCCGAGGCGCAGATGCCGCGCGCGCTGAACCAACTGCTGCTGATCAGCCGTCACGCCATGCAGCAGGCCAGCGGCCTGTTCGCCAACCGCCTGGCGCGGCTCTGGCAGGAAATCCACTGGGGCAGCCTGTTCACCCTGGCGCCGCTGTGGGCGCTGGCGACCGCGCGGCCCGAGCTGATGGAGAACTGGCAGCGCCAGGTCTACGGCCTGGGTCGCTGCAGTAGCGAAGTCGAGGAAGAACTGCTCGGCACCCGCCTGCTGCCACTGTGCCGCGCACTCGCCGACAGCTGGCGCCTGCCGGACTGGGTCGGTCAGGGTTACGCGCTGCTCAGCGACGACAAGCGCCTGCTGGTGCGCGCCCTGCACGTCGCCCACACCGAACACGATGCACTGGGCCAGCAGCAGCGCCTGGACGCCGACCCGGAGCTGCAGCGCTGGCTGACTCGCCCGGCCAACACGATCCTCCTCGCCAACAGCATCGCCATGGCCGCGCACCAGTCGTGGGGCGGCGTGCACATGCTGCGCTGGCAGCGCCTGACCAGCCTCTACCTGCAGATGCCGCTGGAGGAGCTGCAGCAGACCGTCCACGGGCTTGCCGCTCAGAGCGCCCGGCGCCACGCCCGCCCGCAGCTCTGGCACCCGGCCGAGGCGCTGCTCTGGCCCTGGGAGGCGCGCCGCTGGCTCAACGGCCCGAAGGCCGAGGAGCCGGCCAAGGCACCGGACACCCTGGCCGAGTGGCGCCAACACTGCACCCGCCTGATGCAGACGCCCAGCCCGTTCGGCAACGCCGTGCAACTGCTCGACTGCGCCAGCGATGCCCTGCAGGCCTGCGGGCTGCAACGCGGCATGATCCTGCTGGCCGACAAGGGCGGCAGCTGGCTGCAGGCGCGCCGGGACTTCGGCCTGGACGGCGAGATCGGCGACTTCAAGCTGGAAGTCGCCGCCAGCCCGGTGCTGCGCAAACTCCTGCAACAACCCGGTCAGTTGCGCCTGAGCCCGGCCAACATGGCCGAGTTCTCGGCGCTGATTCCCGGCGCGCTGAAGGCGCTGATCCCCAGCGAACACCTGCTGCTGCGCTCGCTGGGCAACGGCGCGCGGGTCGTCATGCTGATCATCTGCGACCGCAACGGCCAGCCTTTGGCGGACCTGCACGCACAGGCCTTTGGCCGCACCGTGCAGTGCATCGAGCATGCGGTGAAGCAGATGGCTCGGGGTTCCTGATCCGCGAAAGGTTTGCGCCCCGCCGCGTCCCCTTTAAACTAACCGCCCTCACGGGGTAGCCCAGGGCGCCTGCTCACGTTGCCTCCCCCCACCGTTCCCGCCGGGAGACTCCGACATGTCTGCCTTCTCCGCCCTGCCCCTGGTGATCGAACCGGCTGACCTCGCCAGCCGCCTCGACGCCCCCGAACTGATCCTGGTCGATCTGACCAGCGCTGCACGCTATGCCCAGGGCCACATTCCCGGCGCCCGCTTCGTTGCCCCCGCGCGCACCCAGCTGGGCGGGCCAGCACCGGGCCTGCTGCCGACCAAGGCCGACCTGGAAGCGCTGTTCGGCGAACTGGGCCACAACCCCGATGCCGTCTACGTGGTCTACGACGACGAAGGCGGCGGCTGGGCCGGCCGCTTCATCTGGCTGCTGGATGTGATCGACCACAGCAACTACCACTACGTCGATGGCGGCCTGCACGCCTGGCTCGCCGACGGCCTGCCGCTCTCCGAGGACGTCCCGGCGCCGGCCGGTGGCCCGCTGCCGCTGACCCTGCACGACGAGCCCACCGCCACCCGCGAATACCTGCAGAGCCGCCTGGGCGCCGCCGACCTGGCCGTCTGGGACGCCCGCAACCCCAGCGAATACAGCGGCCAGAAAGTCCTCGCCGCCAAGGCCGGCCACGTGCCCGGCGCCGTCAATTTCGAATGGACCGCCGGAATGGATCCGGCCCGCGCCCTGCGCATCCGTACCGATATGCCGCAGATCCTCCAGGACCTGGGCATCACCAAGGACAAGGAAGTGATCACCCACTGCCAGACCCACCACCGTTCCGGCTTCACCTACCTGGTGGCCAAGGCCCTCGGCTATCCGCGGGTCAAGGGCTATGCCGGTTCCTGGTCGGAATGGGGCAACCATCCCGACACCCCCGTAGAGGTTTAAGGAATGTCGTTCAAAGATCGTCTGTTCATCCTCGCCCAGTACCTGCTGCCGCATCACCTGCTGTCGCGCCTGATCGGTTGCGCCGCGGAGTGCCGCGCGCCCTGGTTCAAGGACCGCCTGATTCCCTGGTTCGCCCGCCGATACAAAGTGGACATGCGCGAAGCCCAGGTCGAGGACCTGAGCGCGTATGAGCACTTCAACGCCTTCTTCACCCGTGCCCTGAAAGACGGCGCACGTCCGCTGGACGAAAGCGCAGGCGCGGTGCTCTGCCCCGCCGATGGCGCCATCAGCCAGCTCGGCCCGATCGAACACGGCCGCGTGTTCCAGGCCAAGGGCCACAGCTACAGCCTGATGGAGCTGCTGGGCGGCGACGCCGAGCGCGCCGCGCCCTTCATGGGCGGCGAGTTCGCCACCGTCTACCTGTCGCCCAAGGACTACCACCGCGTGCACATGCCGCTGGCCGGCACCCTGCGCGAGATGGTCTACGTGCCGGGCCGGCTGTTCTCGGTGAACCAGCTGACTGCCGAGCAAGTGCCTGAGCTGTTCGCCCGCAACGAACGCGTGGTGTGCATCTTCGACACCGAGCGCGGGCCGATGGCGGTGGTTCTGGTCGGCGCGATGATCGTCGCCTCCATCGAAACCGTCTGGGCCGGCCTGGTCACTCCGCCCAAGCGCGAGCTGAAGTCCTTCTCCTACGACGAGGCTTCCCGCGCACCGATCCACCTGGAGAAAGGCGCCGAGCTGGGCCGCTTCAAGCTGGGCTCCACCGCCATCGTGCTGTTCGGACCGGAGCAGGTCAGCTGGGCGGAAAACCTCGCCGCCACCAGCGCCGTGCGCATGGGCGAGCGCCTGGGTGGCGCGCGCCAGGGCTGACGCCCACTCTTATAAGGCGGGCGGCCAATGAGTCGCCCGCCAACGCTTTTCGCCTCATCGTGCCAGTTCCCTGCCATGAAACGCTTCCTGCACCTGTTCGGCTGGCGGGCAAATGCCACCAGTCATCTGGAAAAATGGCTCTCCGCAATCGGAGCGCTGTGCGGCATCGCCGCCATCTATGCCGTCACTCACTGGGTCCTGCCCGGCGAAGCGGCCATCTGGGTCGTCGCCTCCATGGGCGCCAGCGCCGTGCTGCTGTTCGCCGTGCCCCATGGCGCGCTGTCGCAGCCCTGGGCCGTGCTTGGCGGCCAGGTCCTCTCGGCCATCGTCGGGGTGATCTGCCAGAAACTCTTTCCTGATCAGCCCTTCACCCCCGCCCTCGCCGTGGGCGCGGCGATCCTGGTCATGCACTACGCGCGCTGCATCCACCCGCCGGGCGGCGCCACCGCACTGGCCGCCGTCTCCGGCGGCCCTGCCGTGACCGCGCTGGGCTTCCACTACGTGCTCAGCCCGGTGCTGCTCAACGTGGTGCTGATTCTCCTCGTCGCCGTGCTGTTCAACGGGCTGTTCGCCTGGCGCCGCTACCCCGCTCCGCTGGCACGCCTGCCGGACTCGCCGAAGCTGCCCGCCGGCCCGTCTCCGGAAGACCTCTACCACGCGTTGCGCAAGATGGACTCGTTCATCGACGTGCAGTTCGACGACCTGCTGAAGATCCTCCAGCTGGCCCAGGAGCACGCCCAGGCGCAGCGCCTGACGCCGGAAGATGTCCTGCTCGGCGCCAGCTACAGCAATGCCCTGAGCGGCGACGCCTGGGCCGTGCGCCAGGTGATCGACGACCACCCGGACAAGCGCGGCCGCCAGGACCAGGTGGTCTACAAGGTGGTGGCCGGCGCCGGCAAGGGCAACACCGGCGTGTGCCGTCGCCAGGACCTGCTCGACTGGGCCGCCCATCCGGTGATCGCCCAGGGCGACGGCTGGGTGCGCAGCACGGCGCAGGACTCGGCGAAGAACGCCCTGCAAAGGCAGATCAAAGGCGAAACACCGCTGGCGTGACCTGTCCGCGCACCATCCGGGCGATGGGCTGCGGCGGGCGACGGATGCTGCTAGAGTTCGGAAAAAGCCGACAGTTATGACCAACCGGTTCGTACAACGAGCCGGCTTGTGGAGAAACCATTCCCACCATGGACAACAGTCCCCAGCAGTTTCTACGTGTCCCCACCCCGACGCACGAGAGCCTGAGCTTCTGCAACGCGAACACGCGCGAGCTGAAAAACTGGCTGGATCACCTGCCCAAGGCCAACCTCGGGGAAACGGCCCGCCAGCTCTACCAGGGGCTGATCGAACTCAACCAGCTCAAGCTGCCGGTCGAGACGCGCCTGCAATTGCTGGAACTGTTCCGCCCGGAAGTGCACTTCGTCTGCCATAACCTGGAGCGCCACTTCCTCAACCAGTCCATCGTCCTGGACGAGCGTCCGCGCAAGGTCGCCAACCTCTGCCAGGCACTGCAGAACCACCTGGCCATCGGCTACAAGCTGATCGTCGTGCGCGAAGCCTCGCGCTTCACCCGCGAGCGCGCCCAGGTCATGACCGCCGCCATCCAGCGCGCCGTCCGCAGCCTCTGCGGCCCGCTGGTGCGCGCCTCGCAGCTGTACTGCCCGGTGCCGGAAAACCTCTGGCTGGAGCTCCACCAGCTCTACCAGCTGGCCCGCCAGCACGGCCTGCAGCACACCCCGGTGCGTGACGCGCTGGCCCGCCAGGCCCAGGGGCTGTCCATCGAGCACTCCTACCTGGTGGCGCTGATGCTCGGCTCGGCGCGCTGCAACCAGATGCGCCAGAACAACATCGCCCGCGTCGCCGAAGTCCTCGAGGGCTGGGCCGCGCAGGTTAAAGTGCAGGCGGCGGATGCCCCCTCCACCCTGTTCGTGGTGGTGCCGCAGGTGGATGGCCCGCCGCGCTACCGCACCCTGTTCAAGGAAAGCGACCTCGTCGGCGCCTTGGGCATCGACCCGCAGCCGCTGGTGGACGTGATCCGCGAATACCTCCTGCTGCCGCCGGAAAACCGCGCGCAGGCCCGTCTGAAAGTGCCCGAGGGCGTCAGCATCGACCTGCTGCAGCACCTCGCCGCAGCCTGGGGCGACATCGCCGAGCGCACCTTCCACCGCACCCCCGGCCAGGGCCAGCTGACCCTGTGCATCGGCATGAGCGCCCTGCATTACTTCCTCGCCGGCCGCAAAAGCTTCAATGACCTCCTGAAGATTCAGGTGCAGGAACAGGTCCCGACCTTCAAGGCCGACGTGAAAGACGCCTGGTCCGACGCCTTCGACGCGCAGAAGCTCAACGACTGGCAACCCGGCATGCCGCTGGAAGAAATCGAGTACACCGCGCCGCGCGCGACCGACGAGAGCGGTGTGGGCGTGGCGACGGAAACTCCGCGCGACGACTACCCGGTGCACACCCTGGCCATCGTCAACCACAGCCCCGGCGGCTACTGCCTGACCTGGCCGAAGGAAATTCCCAGCCAGCTGCAGGCCGGCGAGCTGCTCGGCATCCAGGACACCCCGGAACACAGCTGGAGCGTCGCCGTGGTGCGCTGGATTCGTCAGGTCCGCGGCGGCGGCACGCAGATGGGCATCGAGCTGATCGCCCCGCTCGCCCAGCCCTGCGGCCTGCAACTGCTGCGCAAGACCGAGCAGGGCAGCCAGTACCTGCGCGCCTTGCTGCTGCCGGAGATCGCCGCGATCTCCCGCCCGGCGACCGTCATCACCCCGCGCCTGCCCTTCCAGGAAGGCAACCGCGTGCAGCTCAACCTGCATGGGGAAGAACGCCGTGCCAGCCTGACACGCAAGGTCACCGCCACCGCCAGCTTCACCCAGTTCGAATACCAGGCGCAGGATGCAGCCGGCGCACCGAGCGATAAGCCCATCACAGCCCCGAACGCTCGCGGCCCCGGCGGGGAGGAAGACTTTGACTCGCTGTGGAAGTCTCTGTAGATTCCGGAGACTTCCCTTTCGTCGCCTTTTTGCTGCCGTCTAGCGCGGTATAAGCAGCCTTCCTCATGGCCAATGAAAAGAAAACCATCCGCCTGCTGATCCTGGAAGACTCGCAGAACGAAGCCGAGCGCCTGGTCAGCCTGTTCCGCAACGCCGGTCGTGCGACCCGCGTCCACCGCATCACCTCCAGTGAAGACCTGACGGACATCCTGCCCCAGGGCTGGGACCTGCTGATCGCAGCCCCGGAAGCCGAGGCGCTGGACCCGAGCGAAGCGCTGGGCGCGATTCGCCGCCAGGCCAAGGACATTCCCTTCATCCAGCTGGTCAGCGGCACTGATTCCGACGCCGTGACCGAGGCCCTGGCCCTCGGCGCGCAGGATGCCCTGCCGCAAGGCGAGGACGAGCGCCTGATCCTGGTGGCCAACCGCGAGCTGGCCAACCTCGAGGAACGCCGCGCGCGCCGCTCCGCCGAAGTCGCCCTGCGCGAGGCGGAGAAGCGCTGCCAGCTGCTGCTGGACAGCTCGGTGGACGCCATCACCTACGTCCACGACGGCATGCATATCTACGCCAACCGCGCCTACGTCGGCCTGTTCGGCTACGAGGATGCCGAGGAGCTGGAAGGCATGCCGATGATCGACCTGATCGCCGGCTGCGACCAGGCCAACTTCAAGGACTTCCTCAAGGGCTACCAGACCACCGAGGACAACGCCGACCTCGCCTGCAGCGGCATCCGCAGCGACGGTCAGGCCTTCGCCGCGCGCATGACCTTCTCGCCCGCCACCTACGACGGCGAGCCGTGCATCCAGGTAGTGATCCGCGCCGAGTCCGACAACGCCCAGCTCGAGGAAAAACTCCGCGAAGTCAGCAGCCAGGACCTGGTCACCGGCCTGTTCAACCGCGCCCACTTCCTCGACCTGATGGACAGCGCCGTGGAGCGCGCGGTGACCGCCGGCCAACCGGCCACCTTCGCCTACATGCAGCTCGACCGCGCCCAGGCGCTGCAACTGGACCTTGGCGTCGCCAGCATCGACCTGCTGCTGGCGGACCTGGGCAACCTGCTGCGCGGGCAATTCCCCGAGCCGGCCCAGCTGGCGCGCCTGAGCGACGACGTATTCGCCGTGCTGCTGCCGGGCGAAGCCCCGGAGCACTCCGCGCCACGCTTCAACTCGCTGCTGAAGAAAATCGAAGGACACCTGTTCGACATCCATGGGCGCAGCGCACAGGTCACCCTGTCCATCGGCACAGCCGGGCTGGACGAGAAGACCACCCGCGCCCAGGAAGTCATCGAACGCGCCCACCGCGGCGCCGACGAGGTCGCGCAGAAGAACGGCAACGGCCTGAAGGTCTTCAACCCGGCCGATGAACTGGCCGCCGCCGCCTACCGTGGCGACATCAGCGCAATCATCCGCCAGGCACTGGAGCAGAACAGCTTCCGCCTGCTGTTCCAGCCGATCATCAGCCTGCGCGGCGACACCCACGAACACTATGAAGTGCTGCTGCGCCTGCTCAACCCGCAGGGCGAGGAAGTGCCGCCGGCAGATTTCCTCAACGCCGCCAAGGCCAGCGGCCTGGCCGAGAAGATCGACCGCTGGGTACTGCTCAACTCCATCAAGCTGCTCTCCGAGCACCGCGCCAAGGGGCACGAGACCAAACTCTTCGTGCACCTTTCCAGCTCCAGCCTGCAGGATCCGGAACTGCTGCCGTGGCTGAGCGTGGCCCTCAAGGCTTCGCGCCTGCCGGCCGACGCACTGATCGTGCAGATCAGCGAACCGGACGCCATCGCCTTCCTGCGCCAGGCCAAGGTACTGAGCCAGGGCCTGGCCGAGCTGCACTGCCAGATCGCGCTCTGCCAGTTCGGCTGCGCGCTCAATCCGTTCAACACGCTCAAGCACATGAACGTCGACTTCGTGAAAGTCGACGGCTCCTACGTGCAGGACCTGAACGTCCCGGAGAACCAGGAAAACCTGAAGACCCTGATGGCCAGCCTGCATGCACAGGCCAAGCTGACCATCGTGCCCATGGTGGAAAGCGCCACCGCCCTCGCCACCTTGTGGCAGGCCGGCGCCAACTACATCCAGGGCCGCTACCTGCAGGGCCCCAGCCAGGCGATGGATTACGACTTCGCCTCGGACGAGTAGAGCGCTCCTGCACAGAGTCCACGTCCCAAAACAAAAAAGCCGCCCCAAGGGGCGGCTTTTTCATTCCGGCGTCGATCGGCGCTGATCAGGCGCCTTCACGATCGCGGAAGCCGAGCAGGTACAGGATGCCATCCAGGCCGAGGGTGGAGATCGCCTGCTTGGCCGACTGCTTGACCAGCGGCTTGGCGCGGAACGCCACGCCGAGGCCGGCCAGGCCGAGCATCGGCAGGTCGTTGGCACCGTCGCCCACCGCAATCGTCTGCTCCAGTTGCAGGCCTTCCTTCGCCGCCAGTTCGCGCAGCAGGTCGGCCTTGCGCTGGGCGTCGACGATGGGCTCGATGGCCACGCCGGTCAGCTTGCCGTCGACGATCTGCAGTTCGTTGGCGAACACGTAGTCGATGCCCAGCTTCGCTTGCAGTTGCTTGGCGAAGTAGCTGAAGCCACCGGAGAGAATTGCGGTCTTGTAACCCAGGCGCTTGAGCTCGGCGAACAGGGTTTCGGCGCCTTCGGTCAGGCGCAGCGAGGCGCCGATCTCTTCCAGCACGTCCTCGGAGAGGCCCTGCAGCAGCGCCAGGCGCTCCTTGAAGCTGGCGCGGAAGTCCAGTTCACCGCGCATGGCGCGCTCGGTGATCTCGGAGACCTGCTCGCCGACGCCGGCGGCCTTGGCCAGCTCGTCGATCACTTCAGCCTCGATCAGCGTCGAGTCCATGTCGAACACCGCCAGGCGACGGTTACGACGGAACACCGAGTCCTGCTGGAAGGCGATGTCGACGTTCAGCTCCTGGGCCACGCTGAGGAACTCGGCGCGCAGCGCTGCCGGATCGGCAGGCTCGCCGCGCACGGAGAACTCGATGCAACCCTTGCCCTCGTCAGCCGGCATGTCCAGCGGCATGCGCCCGGACAGGCGATCGATCTGGTCGATGTTCAGGTCGTACTTGGCGGTGATCGAGCTGACTCGTTGCAGCTGCTCGGCGGTCACCCGACGCGTCAGCAGGGTGACGATGTGGCGGGGCTTGCCCTGGCCACCGACCCACTGGCGGTAGTCGTCTTCGGAGACCGGCGTGAAGCGCACCTGCTGGTCGAGCTTGTAGGCCGTGAACAGCACGTCCTTGAGCACCGACGAGGCCCGCTCATTGTCCGGGATTTCCACCAGGATGCCGAAGGACAGGGTGTCGTGGATCACCGCCTGGCCGATATCGAGGATGTTCACGCCACCCTGCGCCAGGACGCCGGTAATGGCCGCGGTGAGGCCGGGGCGGTCTTCCCCGGTGATGTTGATCAGGACGATCTCGCGCAAGGCGCTGTCTCCGCCATGGAAAAAAGGCGGTCATTCTACCTGCTTTCACTGCCTGCGGATGCTCCGCTCGCCCGTCCGGCCGCTGATCAAGAGGCGACACCGCCGATCGGAATGCACGGCAGATCGACGCGCCGCGCAGACTTTCGCCGCCTTGACAGCGCCTGCGGCGCTTTGCCCCCCGGTAGGGCCTCGTTATACTGCCCCGCATCTGCCCTAGAGAAGACCGAGCCCGCTGTGACCCGGCCCACCTCCGTCAAGCCCGACAATTTCTTCCTGCTGCTCTTCCACGCCCTGCGCCAGCGCCGCGTGCCGATTGCCCTGCGCATCGCCGTCCACAGCTTGCTGTTGGTGGCCACGGCCCTGGTGATCTACGCCTGCGTGATGGGCCTGCAGTTCAAGCAGGCCATGCAGCAGCAGGCCGACGCCCTTGGCCAGAGCCTGACCACGCAGACTGCGCAGTCAGCCACCGAGTTGCTGGTGTCCAACGACATCCTCAGCCTCAACGTGCTGCTCAACAACCTGACCAAGAACCCGCTGGTGGCCCACGCGGCCATCTACAGCGTGGACAACCGCATCCTCGCCGAGTCCGGCACGCGGCCCAAGCAGGGCCTGCTGGGAGACGCCGAAGGCCTGTACTCCACGCCTATCACCTTCCAGGAAGTGATCGCCGGCCACCTGCGCATCAGCCTCGACATGCACCAGTTCGAGCAGCCGATGACCGTCAGCCTGCAGAGCATGGGGCTGATCAGCCTGATCCTGCTGCTGCTCACCCTGACCTTCGGCCTGCGCCTGGGGCGGCAGATTTCCACACCGTTGTTACAGCTTCGTGTCTGGCTGCGCGATCCGGACGACAGCGCGCCGGGAGCCGGCCTGCAGAACGAGATCGGCGACCTCGCCCGTCAGCTCCAGGCGCGCCTGGCGCCGGAGAAGCCGCCGGCCCCCGAGCCAGTGGTCAGCACCCCTGCGCCGCGCCCGAAAGCGCCGGCCAAGGTTGGCAAGCCCGCTGCCAAGGAGCCGTCTCTGGAAGCCGCTGGCGCCACTGACGAACATGAATTCGACGAGAACATCTTCTCCGACGACGAACTGCTCGCCCCCGCCGCGCGCCGCAGGGCCGACGCCGACGAGGACTTCCCCGAGGAAGAATTCGAGGCGGTGACGGAAGAGGAAGCCGAAGACGAGATCGGCGTCGAAGAAGAACAGCCCGAAGCCGAGCCGGAGCCGGTTTCCGCCGGCACCAGCGCCGTACTGGCGGTACAACTGGGCGCCCAGGAACAGCTGCGTCGCCTGCCGCGCGCCCGCCTGGTCGACCTGCTGCAGCGCTACCGCGATTGCCTGGAACAGGCCGCGCGCCTGTACAAGGGCACGCTCTACACCCTCAGCGACGGCGGCAGCCTGATCCTCTTCCACAGTCGCGACCAGGACGAGGAATTCCTCACCAACGCCCTGTGCTGCGGCGAGCTGATGCGTGCCCTGGGCCATGCCCTGCAGATCGAGGTGGCCGACAGCGGCATCACCCTGCAACTGCAACTGGGTCTGGTGCTCGGCGAGGACGTTGCCGACCTGGAACAGGCCGAGCTGCTGCAGGATTCTTCCGCCCAGGATGCCCTGGCCCTGAGCCAGCACAGCCGCAACCTGCTGCTGGTGGAGAAATCCATCGGCGACGATGAAAAAGTCCGCGAGCGCGCACGTATTCGCCCTATCGCCAGCCCGGAAAATGCCTGCTGTGTGGAATGGCTGAAGGAACCTTATCCTTCCATGCTCGAACGCCAGCTCTCGCGCATGCGCGCCCTGCGCACCACCTGACACCAATAGAATGAGAGGTGGGGCCGCCTGGCCCCTCGTGGAAAGGATTCCATGACCACCCTGATCACCCATCCCCTGCCCGCGCTCGCCGTGGGCCTTGCGCTCGGCTCACGCTTCATCCCACCGCGCCTGCTGTTGGCCGGCATGCTCGCCGCCTGCCTGCCCGACCTCGATGTGGTCGCCTTCAAGTTGGGCATTGCCTATAACGATGCCTTCGGTCATCGCGGCTTCAGCCATTCCCTGCTGTTCGCGGCGTGCATGGGTGTGCTCGGAGCGCTGTGCTGCCGCCTGCTGAGCAGCGGCCCGCTGAAGGCCGGCCTGTGGGTGGGACTCGCCACCACCTCTCACAGTGTGCTGGATGCGATGACCGACGGCGGCCTGGGCGTCGCCTGGTTCTGGCCGTGGAGCGATCAGCGCTACTTCCTGCCGCTGCACCCCATCGAAGTCTCGCCCATCGGCCTGTCACGCTTCCTCAGCCCGCGCGGGCTGGAGGTGCTGATCTCGGAGGCGCGCTGGGTCTGGCTGCCCTGCCTGGGCGTGGCGCTGGCCGGCATCGGCCTGCGCCGCGCCCTGCGTCGCAACGACTGACTCAGCGCTTGCCCAGCTGCATCTGAAGTTGCTCCAGCAATGGCGCCTGCGTGCTCGGCAAAGGCAGGTTCGCGCTGTAGCCCTGGAAGCTGCTGAACCGCGCCTGGTAATCCAGCTCGATCTGGAAGCGGTTGTCCCAGCCGGGCGAATCCTCCGGCATCAGTTGATCGCAATCATGCAGGGCTTGTGGCGTCGCGCAGGGCTTGTAAGCCTGCGGGTAGACCTGACGCTTCCACAGCACCCAGGGCGACAGCGACAATCCCGCGAGGCTGTTGCGCCGCAGGTCCAGCTCCAGCAACTGCAGCAGGCCGTTACCGCCCAGGTACTGGTGCTGGTAGTCGACCATCACCATGTCCACGCTGTGCCCCAGGTCGTTGAGCATCCGCGTGTGCGCCGCGCCATCGGCATGGGCGTTCAGGGTAAGAAATACCTGATCGTTACGGCGAATCAGCCGATCCCATAGCAGCGCGCCGCTGGCGTTGTCTTCGCGAGACAGCTCCGCCACGCCGCCAGCACTGCGCCGCAGGATGCTGTGCGAGGCGAGAATCACCGGCACATGGGGATGCTCGTCGATGACGCTCTGCGCCCACGTCAGGGTGGCCTCGGATGGGCTCCAGTCCAGCGCCAGCAGCAGGAACGACTGGCCGTAGCGCTGGAACAGGTGCACCTGGCTCAGGCCCTTGGGGTCGCTGCCGACGTAGGTGCTCTGCCAGGCGGCTCGCTCGGGGCCGAAGTGATCCGCGAAACGATCGAGGAAGGAGCGGCGGTCATCCGTGCTGGCCTCTTCGTGCACATCACGCTCACCCGTAGCGATGCTATAGGGCACGCCGCGTTCCTCCAGCGTGCGCATGGCGCCGCTGGCGGTCTGCCACTGGGTGGCGACGCCGGCGTTTTCCACCACGTCGCCCAGGTGCACCACCAGCGGGACCTGCAGTACCTCGGCGTACTTGGCCAGCCAGAAAGTCTGCGCGAAGAACGCCAGCGCCGGCTGATACGGCAGGTCGGGGAAGCGCTGTTCGCTGCGGAACAGGTGACGCTTGCGGTGGTTGTTCTCCGCATAGAACTGGGTATCGGGCAACAGGGGCAGCACGAAGCTGCCGCCGCCGGACGTGATCTCCAGCGCTGGCAACGGGTGCTGGCGGAAGAACGCCTGGTCTCGTTCGACCACATCCTGGGTATCGGAATCACCGCAGCCGCCCAGCAGCAGGCAGCCGGCGAGCAGGGAGGTCAGTGCTTTCATCACGGCTTGGAGCCCACTCCGGGAAGGCGCAGCAGGCGGAAGGTGTCCTTGTCGAAACGGCCTTCGAACAACAGCTGGGAGGCCGCCGGCAAGGTGGCGACTATGCGCTCGGCATCGCGGGCCTGGATCATCAGGTAGAACGGGCCGCCCTGCGCCACCAACTGCTCAGGGCGGTCGAGGAACAGCGGCTTCAGGTCGCGGTCGAGGTTGACCATCAGCTTGATCGCCTGCGCGTCCGGCGCCATGCCATAGAGCGCCAGGGGCGCGGGCTGCGCGTCGAGTTGGCGCAGCACCTCGCGGGAAAACGCCTGACTGTCGTACAGACGGTGTTCCATCGGCTCGAAGACCAGGATGTAACTCGCCCACAGCGCAAGCGCAGCACCCAGCGCCAGTGCTGCCGGACGGCGCCAGCGCAGGGCGCCGAAGGCCAGCAGCGCGGCAAGCACCACGATGCACGCGGGCAAGTGCCAGCCCAGCGCGGCAAGCTCCTGCGGAAAACGCTTCCAGGCCAGCCACAAACCCGCCAGCAGTAGGGCCGGCAGGGCCACCCACAGCACGCGCAGCAAGCCACGCAGTACCTGCGCCAGGCGGCTGCCGGCGACCATGAACGGGTAGCCCGCCACGATGGCGGCCAGCGGCGCCAGCGCGATGATGTAGCGCGCCTTCTTGGCCTGCGGCACCGAGAGCCCGGCCATGACTACCAGCGCCGCCAGGGCGCAGCCCGCCACCAGGCGGAACGCCGGCTCGCGGCGACGCTGCCAGAGCAGCGCCAGCGCCGGCAGCGCCAACGGGAAGGCCAGCGCGTAATTGCCCAGGGAGCTACGGAAGTAATACAGCGCACCGCTGGAGCCGGCGGAACCGTCCAGGCGACCGATCACCTGCATCTGCAAGACGTCCTGGACGAAGGCCTCGCCACCCACCATGCGCGCCAGGGCGATCAGCGCGAACACGCAGAGGATCAGCAGCGCCAGCGCGCTCGCCGAGAAGGCGACCAGCGGCTTCCAGCGCCGGTCCAGCAGCAGTTGACTGCACACCATGCCCGCCGGCACCACCAGCCCCAACGGGCCGCGCAGCGCGAAACCGAGCAGCAGCAGCGGCAGCAGGCGCAGCAGCAAGCCTGGCACGCCATGGCGCTCGCTATGGAAGGCGACGTAGAAGGCCAGCAGGGCGACGGCAGCCACCATCAGATCGAGGGACACGGCCCGCGTTTCGCTGAGGAAGGTTGCGGTCAGCAGCAGCATCGCCACGCTGATCAGCGCCCAGGTTCGCGAGAACGGAGCTACCAGGCGATACACCACGCCGGTGCAGATCGCCCCTGCCAGCGCGGTGGGCAGCCACGCGGTGAATTCGGTGACGCGGCCCAGCGGCAGCGACAGCAGGTAGATCAGGAAGGTCGAGGTCGCCGGGTAGTCCGGATACGGCGCGCCGTAGGTGGACGGGAACCAGCCCGGCCCATGGCGCAGCATTTCACGCGCGAACAGCACGAAGCGCGAGTCGAAGCCGATGAAGGCATCGCCCCGCACACCGAGCAGGAACAGCACCAGCGCCGCCAGCATGACGCAAAGCGTCTGACGACCCAGGGCGAAATCCGCCTGAACACCGGGGAATTGAGGGAGTGACGACACGCGCGAGTCTCTCGCAGGTTCCGCGCGGAAACGTCCGGGCGCCAATAACCTGCACAAGCGCCCGTAGATACCACGGGGGCCGTCAAGAAGATGTCAAAACAGGCCACGGCAGAAGCAAAACGGCCCGCAAAGCTATGCTGTGCGGGCCGTGAATACTGCAATCGCGAGGATCGACCTAGAAGCGGTAGACCTCGACATCGGTGCGGATCGGCACCACCAGCGGGATCTTCGGCCCCTCTTCCTTGGGCTTGGCGGCCTGCTCGGAGTTGGCCACCGCCGGCTTGCGAGGCGGCGCCGCCTGCTGCTCGGCAACCGCTGCGGCAACTGGTCGCACGTCACGGGCCAGTTGCACGGACAGCTTGCGCAGCAGGTCGCCCTGCGCACGCACCTGGTCCTGCACGCTACCCGAATGCGCCTCCTCCTCACGGAAGACGCGGCTGTCGCGCAGTTCACCCTTCGGGTCGAGCAGACGCCAGCGCGCCTCCAGCACCGCCGGCTCCTTGGGGCCGGAGTCCAGGCGGCTGATGGTCAGCATGACCTGGACCTGCGGAGTGAAGCCAGGCTTCTCCGGGAACAGCGCCAGGCGGGTGCTGTCCAGCTCACCCGAGAGCAGGCGCATCAGCTGCTGGCTGACGTTGGTCTCGAGACTGCCGGCCCAGCGGGCTTCGGTAGACAGGTTGAGGATTCCGTCAGCCTGGCGCTGGACCATGGTCTCGCGCTTCAGGTAATCGGCCAGGGAGACCGGGCCGAGCAGTACGGCGACACCGTTGTCACGGGTCGGGACGGGAACCGCACCCGCATCCAGCTGGAACAGCTGGGTCGGTCGATTCACCGTACAACCCGCCAGCCCGAGGAGGCTGACGAGGGAAAGATAGGCCAAGGCGCGCAATGCGCTCATCTGGATCACCGTCATTCGCCGAATATCGGCGCTACTTCCAACAAAAACCAATATGACTTCAGGCAACGCGCCGCGGCGCCGGTTACCCAAAGGGACATATCATCCCTTAACCGGCGCCTCAGCTCCAGAGGCAGAGTGTATCGAGCCGCGTTTCAATCCTGAGACAGCGATTCTACCAGCAAGGCGTCCACTCGCTGGAAACCGCGCGGCAGTTTATTGCCCCGACGGCCCCTTTCGCCCTTGTAGTGCTCCAGGTCGTCACCCTTGAGCGAGAGCGTCCGCTTGCCTGCCTGCAGCACCAGAGTCGCGCCCGTCGGAAGTACGGCGAGGTCGGTGAGGTACTCCTCGCGGCTCGCGACGCGGTCGCCCGGTACGCTGATGATCTTGTTGCCCTTGCCCTTGGCCAGTTGCGGCAGGTCGGACACCTTGAACAGCAGCAGCCGGCCTTCGGTGGTGACGGCGGCGATCCAGTCCTGCTCCAGGTCGGCGACCGGCCGCGGCGCCATGACCTGCGCGCCGTTGGGCAGGCTCAGCAGCGCCTTGCCGGCCTTGTTCTTGGCCTGCATGTCCTCGCCCTTGGCGACGAAGCCGTAGCCGGCGTCGGAGGCCAGCACATACAGGGCATTATCCTCCGGCAGCAACACGCGATCGAAGGACGCGCCCGGCGGCGGTGTCAGGCGGCCGGTGAGCGGCTCGCCCTGGCCACGGGCGGACGGCAGGCTGTGGGCCGCCAGCGAGTAGCTGCGCCCCGTGGAGTCGATGAATACCGCGTACTGGTTCGAGCGGCCCGGCGCGGCCACCTTGAAGCCGTCGCCGGCCTTGTACGACAGGCCGGTGGCGTCGATGTCGTGCCCCTTGGCGCAACGCACCCAGCCTTTTTCGGACAGCACCACGGTCACCGGCTCGGTCGGCATCAGCTCGGTTTCCGACAGGGCGCGGGCTTCGGCGCGGGCGACGATGGGCGAACGGCGGTTGTCACCGTAGGTCTCGGCGTCGGCCAGCAGTTCGTCACGCACCAGTTTGCGCAGCTTGGCGTTGGAACCCAGAATCGCCAGCAGCTTGGCGCGCTCCTTGGCCAGCTCGTCCTGCTCGCCGCGGATCTTCATCTCTTCCAGGCGCGCCAGCTGACGCAGGCGAGTGTCGAGGATGTAGTCGGCCTGCAGCTCGGAGAGCTCGAAGCGCTGCATCAGGACCGGCTTGGGCTGGTCCTCGGTGCGGATGATGTGGATGACTTCGTCGAGGTTGAGGAAGGCGACCAGCAAGCCTTCCAACAGGTGCAGGCGGCGCTCGACCTTGTCCAGGCGGAACTGCAGGCGGCGGCGCACGGTGTCGGTGCGGTAGGTCAGCCACTCGCTCAGCACCTGGCGCAGGTCCTTGACCTGGGGTTTGCCGTCCAGGCCGATGACGTTCATGTTCACCCGGTACGAGCTTTCCAGATCGGTGGTGGCGAACAGGTGGGTCATCAGCTCTTCGGCATCCACGCGGTTGGAGCGCGGGATGATGACGATGCGGGTCGGGTTCTCGTGGTCCGACTCGTCGCGCAGGTCGGCCACCATTGGCAGCTTCTTGGCCTGCATCTGCCCTGCGATCTGCTCCAGCACCTTGGCCCCGGAGACCTGGTGCGGCAGCGCGGTGACCACGATGTCACCGTCCTCGACGCGGTACACGGCGCGCATGCGCACCGAGCCTCGGCCGGTTTCGTAGATCTTCTGCAGGTCGGCACGGGGGGTGATGATTTCCGCTTCGGTGGGGAAATCCGGGCCCTGGACGTGCTCCATCAGGTCGACGATGGTCGCTTGCGGCTCATCCAGCAGGCGGATGCAGGCAGCGGCCACTTCGCGCAGGTTGTGCGGCGGAATGTCGGTGGCCATGCCCACGGCGATGCCGGTGGTGCCGTTGAGCAGCAGGTTCGGCAGGCGCGCCGGCAGCACGGCCGGCTCATCCAGGGTGCCATCGAAGTTCGGCACCCAGTCCGCGGTGCCCTGGCCCAGCTCGGACAGCAGGGTCTCGGCATAGCGCGACAGGCGGGCCTCGGTGTAACGCATGGCGGCGAAGGACTTGGGATCGTCCGGCGCACCCCAGTTGCCCTGGCCGTCCACCAGCGGGTAGCGGTAGGAGAACGGCTGCGCCATCAGCACCATGGCTTCGTAGCACGCCGAGTCGCCGTGGGGGTGGTATTTACCCAGCACGTCGCCGACGGTACGCGCCGATTTCTTGTGCTTGGAGTCGGCGTCCAGACCCAGTTCGCTCATGGCGTAGACGATGCGCCGCTGTACGGGCTTCAGACCGTCGCCGATGTGCGGCAGGGCGCGGTCCATGATCACGTACATGGAGTAGTTCAGGTAAGCCTGTTCGGTGAAGTCGGCCAGTGACCGGCGCTCCACGCCCTCCAGACTCAGATCGAGGGTTTCGCTCATGCGTGCCTCACGGTGTAGATCGCTGGCGCAGCACCAGGGTGCCGTCCTGCTGGGTGAAATCGAGTTGTCTGAGTGCGCTCATGCCGAGCAGCACCTCGTCGCCCTCCATGCCCGGCGCGATCAGCGCCGGCACATCGGTCAGGCGGATGTCGCCAAGCTGCAGGCTGGGCAGGCGCGTGCGCCAGCCCTGACTGCGGCCGTTGGCGGTGTCCAGGGTCACCGGCAAGCCGCGCGGCAGGCCGAGGCGGTCGGCCAGGCGCTGCGGCAGGGCCACCTGGGTGGCACCGGTGTCGAGCATGAAGGTCACCGTCTCGTTGCTGATCCTGCCGTCCACCACGTAGTGGCCGGCGCGATTGCCGATCAGCCGCACTTCCACGTAGCCGTCGCCGCGGGTCGACTGCGGCTGCGGGTTGGGGTTGTGCTGACGGGTTTCCCAGGCACCGAAATAGCGGGTCGCCAGCAGGATGCCCGCGCCCCAGGCGAGGAACATCATGATCTTGCCGATCCGCTTGCCCGGCACCGCGTCGTTCATTTGCCACCGAGCCAGCCGCCAGCCGGCGCTGCGAAGCGCAGCACGTAGGGGCGACTGTCGCCATCGGCGCGGGCGTGCTCGCCGTTGTCCAGGCCGATCCAGGCTCCCTGGTCGTCGAGGATCAGCGCTTCGGCCACGCCGTAAGGCAGGTCGTAGCGCCGTTCCGGGGCCAACGCACCGGCGGCGAAGGACCAGCACAGCTCCTGCACGCCGCTTTTGGCATCGCGGCGGCAGATCTGGTGCGCCAGGCGCTCCAGGGTGAACAGCTTGTCCTTGTACAGCGCGAGGTCGGAGAAATCGATCGGCAGGGCGCGCTCGGCGCCCAGCTCCGGCGGCGGCAGCGCGGTGCCGCCTTCGCTGAGCATCACGCAGTTGCCATCGCACTTCCAGGTGCCGTTCTCGTTATGCACCTTGAGCAGGCCGCGGCGCTGACGCTCGGCGGCCAGCCACAGCTGCTTGCCGTCGGCGCTAATGGCGATGCCTTCGTAGAGCGCATTGAATTCCATCAGCAGGCCACTGGCGCGGGCCTGGCGCAGCAGGTTCTGCGGTAACGGCAGCCAGCTCGGTTCGCCGACGGCGGGCAGCAGCAGGACGGCGGCATAACCCTCGCTGACCACATAGCGGTTGCCCGCCTGGTCGCAGCTGATGCCTTCGAAGTCCATGGCGCCGCCACGCAGCAGGCCGCCGATGCTGACCCGCGCGCGGGTGCCCCAGGACAGGCCGCTTTCCGGCGTGCCCGGCACCACGAAGGGTTCGGCACTGGCCTGCCAGGCCTTGCCCGGCGTCTCGTCGATCAGCAGGCGATAGATGCGGTCGTCGTCGCGGTCGGACACCGTCCACATCTCGTTGCCGCACAGCGCGAGCCCGGAGAGGTTGCCGCTGGGCATACCTTCCACCGGATGTTCCGCGACGAACTGCAGCGACGCCGGCGCCATGGGCGTGGCGAACGGCGCGGCAGCCCTGGGAGCCTGCTCGGGAGCCTGGGCGGCGACGGCAAGGCCGGCGCAAAGCCCAAGCGAAACCAACAGCCAGCGCATCAGGCGATGTCCGCCAGGTTGCCCTTGGTTTCCAGCCAGGACTTGCGGTCGCCGGCGCGTTTCTTGGCCAGCAGCATGTCCATCATCTCCACGGTGCCCTCGGTGTCTTCCAGGGTCAGCTGGACCAGCCGGCGGGTGTTCGGGTCCATGGTGGTTTCGCGCAGCTGCGGCGGGTTCATCTCGCCCAGGCCCTTGAATCGGGTGACCTGAGGCTTGCCACGGCGCTTCTCGGCGGCCAGGCGGTCGAGGATGCCGTCGCGCTCGGCTTCGTCCAGGGCGTAGAAGACTTCCTTGCCCAGGTCGATACGGAACAGCGGCGGCATGGCGACGTAGACATGGCCGGCTTCCACCAGCGGGCGGAAGTGACGGACGAACAGCGCGCACAGCAGGGTGGCGATGTGCAGGCCGTCGGAGTCGGCGTCGGCGAGGATACAGATCTTGCCGTAGCGCAGTTGGCTCAGGTCGGCCGCGCCCGGATCGACGCCGATGGCCACGGCGATGTCGTGGACTTCCTGGCTGGCGAGCACTTCGCCGCCGTCCACTTCCCAGGTGTTCAGGATCTTCCCGCGCAGCGGCATGATCGCCTGGAACTCCTTGTCGCGCGCCTGCTTGGCCGAGCCGCCGGCGGAGTCACCTTCCACCAGGAACAGCTCGGAGCGCATCGGGTCCTGCCCCGCGCAGTCGGCCAGTTTGCCGGGCAGCGCCGGGCCCTGGGTGATCTTCTTGCGCTCGACCTTCTTGCCCGCCTTGAGGCGGCGGCCGGCGTTACTGATGGCCAGTTCGGCCAGCTGCAGGCCCAGCTCGGGGTGGGCGTTGAGCCACAGACTGAAGGCGTCCTTGACCACACCGGAGACGAATGCGGCGGCCTCGCGGGAAGACAGGCGCTCCTTGGTCTGGCCGGAGAACTGCGGCTCCTGCATCTTCATCGAGAGGACGAAGGCGATGCGTTCCCAGACGTCTTCCGGGGCCAGCTTCACGCCGCGCGGCAGCAGGTTGCGGAATTCGCAGAATTCGCGCATCGCATCCAGCAGGCCCTGGCGAAGGCCGTTGACGTGGGTGCCGCCCTGGGCGGTGGGGATCAGGTTGACGTAGCTTTCCTGCAGCGATTCGCCGCCCTCGGGCAGCCACAGCAGGGCCCAGTCCACCGCTTCCTTGTTGCCGGCCAGCGAGCCGCAGAACGGCTCGTCGGGCAGGCGCAGGTTCTCGGAGACCGAGTCGACCAGGTAGGAACGCAGGCCGTCCTCGTAGTGCCACTCGATGCGCTCGCCGCTGGACTTGTCCTCGAAGCTGACCAGCAGCCCCGGGCACAGCACGGCCTTGGCCTTGAGCACGTGCTTGAGGCGGCTGACGGAAAACTTGTGCGAGTCGAAGTACTTGGCGTCCGGCCAGAAGTGCACGCTGGTGCCGGTATTGCGTTTGCCGACAGTACCGACGACCTCGAGGTCGCTGGACTTGAAGCCGTCGGCGAAGGTCATGCGGTATTCGTTGCCGTCACGCTTGACCCGCACCTCGACCAGGGTCGACAGCGCGTTCACCACCGAGATGCCCACGCCGTGCAGGCCGCCGGAGAACTGGTAGTTCTTGTTGGAGAACTTGCCGCCGGCGTGCAGCTTGGTGAGGATCAGCTCGACACCGGGCACGCCTTCTTCGGGGTGGATATCCACCGGCATGCCGCGGCCGTCGTCGATCACTTCCAGCGAGTTGTCCTCGTGGAGGATCACCTGCACGCTCTTGGCGTGGCCGGCGAGGGCTTCGTCGACGCTGTTGTCGATGACTTCCTGGGCCAGGTGGTTGGGCCGCGAGGTGTCGGTGTACATGCCCGGGCGCTTGCGCACCGGGTCGAGGCCGGAGAGAACCTCGATGGCGTCTGCGTTATAGGCGTTCTGCTGGGCCATGGGGTTCCTGCTTAATCAGTCGAAGAGGTGATGGCTTCAAATTCGGAGAAATCCACGTCGCGCCACTGGCTGGACGGCACCCCGGCAAAGGCCAGGAGCGCCGGCAGATGGCTGACGAAGCGCTGGAAGCCGTGGTCGCCACCGGACTCGATGCGCAACGCGCCGCCCCGGTAGTAGCGCTCGGCGGCGCGGTAGTCGAGGGTTTCGTCGGCGGTCTGCAGCCACACCTGGTAGCGCGAGCCGTCGATGGGCGCGGGGACTTCAAGTTCCGCCAGCGCGGCAACGTGATCCAGGGTCAGTTCCCAGGTCTCGCCGCTGTAGTAGTTGGTCTGCGGGCCGAGCTGGCCGTCGAACAGTCGGTGCGGCGCCACGGCCGGGTTGATCAGCACGGCCTTCAGGCCATGGCGCTCGGCCAGGTACGTCGCGTAGTAGCCGCCCAGGGAGCTGCCGATCAGCAGCGGCTGGCCCAGTTCGGCGACGGCGGCTTCCAGTTGCGCCAAAGCCTTGCGCGGATGGTGATGCAGCGCGGGCACGCGCAGTTGCTCGGCCAGGCCCAGGCGCTCCATGGCAGCCGTGAACTGGCGCGCCTTCTGCGAGCCGGGCGAACTGTTGAATCCGTGGATATAGAGGAATGCGGTCATGGGCCGGGAGGCTACAAGCTGCAAGTGGCATGCCGCAAGTGGGTCAGCGTCGCAAGGCGTTCGAAGCGTGACCGTTCAATAGCCCTTGATGCTGTAATCGACTTCGAACTCGATGTCGGTCACTCGCGAAACGCCGGTCTGCACTTCACCATCTGCCATCAGCCGCAACCAGCGGTAGCCCGGCGCCGGGCTGTCGACGCAGAAGTCCTCGCTGCCCGGAGTGAACTGCACGCAGGTCGACGGAGAGGCCAGCAGGCGTACGTCACCGCGCATGCGGTCGATTTCCTGATGCACATGTCCCCAGAGCAGGCAGCGCACGTTCGGGTGGCGGTCGATGACGGCGAACAGCCGTTCCGGGTTGTAGATGCCGATGCGGTCCATCCACTGGCTGCCGATGGATACCGGATGGTGATGGAAGCTGATCAGCAGGTGCTTGTCCGGCGCGGCCTGGATGGCGCGCTCCAGCAGCTGGATCTGCTCGACGGTCATCTGCCCCGGCACCGCGCCGGGAATGGTGGAGTCCAGCAGGATCACCCGCCAGGCGCCCAGGTCGATCACCGGGTCGAGCAGGTCGGTGCCGGCGGCGGCTTCGCGCATCGGCTCCATTTCGTCGTGATTGCCGGGGAACCAGCGAGTCGCGGCGGCGATCGGCGCGGTGATGGCGCGGAAGCGCTGGTAGGACTCGACCGAACCATCCTGGGAAAGGTCACCCGTGGCCAGCACCAGGTCGATTACCGGTTGCTCCTCGCCCACCAGACGGACGACCTGCGTCAGGCTGTCGGCGGTGTCCATACCCAGCAGCCGGCCGTTCTCTTGCGCGAACAGGTGGCTGTCGGAAAGCTGGACGACCAGGACGGAATCGGAAGCGGTGGGCTGGGTGGGCAAAACGCCTTCTCCTGTGAGGCGGGCGTGCGGGAATTCGTGACGAAGTATGGTGACAGGCGCCCCCCTGAGCAAACCGGGAAAGCGTCACAGATCACAGTTAGGGACACGAGTCTGCGATGGGCGGGCAGGATATCACGCGCAACCATGTCACATGGCCATCATCGCGATTTCAGCGTTGCAGCACCGGCTCCAGCTCGTGGCCGCAGGACAGGCAGTGGCTCAGCCATTCACCGAGGAACTGGTTGAGCTGGTTCTTCTCGTCCGGCTGGTGCATCGCCTGGTTCGGGTAGGGGTAGATCGCCAGCAGGCGACGTGCCTGCTCGGCTCCGACCACCTCGGCCATGCGCGCGTCGTGGTACACCCGCACTTCCAGCTTGGGCGCCGGCAGCCAGGGCAGGCCCAGCTCCTGGCGCACCTGCAGCACGGTGGTGTAGGGGCAGGCTTCGATCACATCCAGCGCCAGCACGCCAAGCAGACGCTCGCCTTCGCTGAGCGCCACGCGGCGCGAGACCTGGGCCTCACGCATTTCCGGCAACAGGCGCATCAGGCGCAAGTAGTTCGCCTCGCAGGTCGCCTGCAGACCCGCCAGGTCGACGCGATAGCGCTCGCGCAACAGATTCACACCCATAACCCCCTAACCTCGGCGCGGTTGAGCGCCAGCCATTGCAGGGCGAGCATGCTCGCCGCGTTGTTGATGCGGCCGTCACGTACGGCCTGCAGTGCTTCCTCGAACGGCATGACATGGACGCGGATGTCCTCGCCCTCCTCCTCCAGCCCGTGGATGCCCGAGGCGTTGCTGCTGTCGCAGCGGCCGACGAACAGGTGCACCAGCTCGTTGCTGCCACCGGGCGACGGCAGGTACTGGGCGATCGGCCAGAGTGCGCCGAGGGTCAGGCCGGCCTCTTCCACCGCTTCGCGGCGGGCGACTTCCTCGGGCTCCTCGTCCTTGTCGATCAGCCCTGCCACCAGTTCCATCAGCCAGGGATTGACCCCGGCGTCCATGGCGCCGACGCGGAACTGCTCGATCAGCACCACTTCATCGCGCTGCGGATCGTAGGGCAGCACGCACACGGCATCGTGGCGCACGAACAACTCGCGCTTGAGCACCGGGCCCATGCCGCCGGCGAACTGGCGGTGCCGCAGGTGCAGGCGGTCGACCTTGTAGAAGCCCTTGAAGCACTGCTCGCGCTTCTGGATCTCGATGTCCTGGGGGCCTGGCTTGAACGTTTCCGACATCCCGTTCCTACTCCCGTTCCTACTGACAGTACGTTGAACTTCGCGCCATCCTATCGCGCCGCCGGGGCAGGCGCAGCCTCTTTCGCGGGCGGCCGGACGACCAGATTGGCTGTGACCGCCGCACGCAGCCGGGGTTCGCAAAGTGGTTCATAATCAACCGCCGAACCGGCAGCGCCGATGGCGGTCGAACCACTCCATTGCCGGCGAACGTCCACGACAAGGAATCCCATGCGACTTCTGAAACTAGCAGCCCTGTGCGGCATCAGCCTGTTATTGGGGGCATGCCAGGGTCTGTTCAAGCCCGCGCTCGACGAACCGCTGGCCGCGCAGCACACCGCGTTCGAACATCCCCAACCCGGTTGCCAGGGCGAGCAGTGCCCGCTGTTCAACCTCGATACCCTCAGCTTCGACGACGAGCCGGCGCTCAACGAGGCGATCAACACGCAACTGCTGCAACTGGCCCGCGAAGGCGACGGTGTGGCGCCCGCCAGCCTGGACGTCTACGAGAAGCGCTTCCTCGATTCGGCCCAGCCCGGCTGGAGTTCCTACCTGCAAGCGAAGATCCGCGAACAGCATGACGGTCTGGTGATCATCGAGCTGTCCAGCTATCGCTTCACCGGCGGCGAGTACGGCCAGCCCGGCCGCGCGTTCATCAATTATGATCGACGCATCCACAAGGTGCTCACCCTGCAGGACATTCTTCTGCCCGGCCAGGAGGACAACTTCTGGAAGGTGGCGCGCATGGCGCACCAGGCGTGGATCCTGCAGAACAAGCTGGACGAGCAGGACCCGAACTTCTCGAAGGACTGGCCGTTCCAGCCGACCGAGCACTTCGCCCTGACCTTCGGCGCGATGACGCTCAAGTACGACATCGACCGCATCGCCCCGCATTCGGTCGGGCACCCGGAGCTGAAGATTCCGTATCCGCGCCTGAATGGCATCGTGAAGACCTACTACTTCCCGGGGCGCGGGGCGCAGTAAGACTCGATCAAAATAGCCAGAGCGCCATCGCGATTCGTCCGCGATTCACCGGCTGCTCAGGAGCGTTCCCGGTCGCGGGCATGGCCCGCTCCTACAGTTGGCCGCGGAGCGCGGGTGCAGCTTTTGTAGGAGCGGGCCATGCCCGCGAACCGCATCACGCCGAAGCCGGAACCCTGGCGCCAACGCGCCCCAGCAGCAGCTGCAGCACACCGGCCACCACCAGCGCCGGCAAGGTCGCGCCCAGGTCCGGCTGGTAGTTCGCCAGCAGGTGATACACCACCACGCCACCGCCCCAGGCAACCAGCGAACCCCAGCGCAGGCCGTGGGGAATCGCGGCCGGCGCGCGACGGCGCAGGACGAAGTGGTCGATCAGCACCACGCCGAACAGCGGCGCGAACACCGAGCCGATCAGCAGCAGGAAGTTCTGGTACTGCGCAAGCGGCGCGAACCAGGCGATCAGGGTGCAGATCACGCCGATGGCCAGGGCCAGCAGCTCGACCTTGAGCGGCAGCAGGATGCCGCTGGAGACCGCCGCCGAATGGATGTCGGCGAAGGCCTTCTCCGATTCGTCCAGCAGGATCAGCAGCAGCGGAATGCCCATTCCCGCGCCGGCCAGCGCCAGCAGCAGCGCATTGGCGTCGCTGCCCTCGGCGAACGCCAGGGTGTAGGCCACGCCCAGGCCCATCAGCCAGAAGCAGCCGATGAAGAAGCCCAGCGCCGCGCCGGTAAAGGTGTGCCCGGCACGCTTGCCGAAGCGCGAGTAGTCGGCGATCAGCGGTAGCCACGACAGCGGCATGGCAATGGCGATGTCAAAGCCCACGGCGAAGGACAGCGAGCCGTCGCCGGCCTTGGCCCAGAGCGCAGCCAGGTCGGCGCGCTGGAACAGGTCGAAGGTCAGCCAGATGCACGCGGCGAGCAACAGCCAGATGCCCCAGCGGCGCAGCACCTTGCGCACGAAGGCGAGCGGGCCGGCGACCGCCAATAGGGTCGCCAGCGCGCCGAACACCAGGGTCCAGAGGGCCGGATTGGTCCACAGGCTGCCTTCGCCGAAGGCGCGGGTCGCCAGCAGGCTGGCGGCATCGCGCATGACGATGATCTCGAAGGCGCCCCAGCCGACCAGCTGCAGCAGGTTGAGCAGCGCCGGCAGCGCGGCGCCGTGGCTGCCCAGGCTGAGCTTGAGCGACGCCATGGCGGACAGGCCGGTGTCGGTGCCGATCACCCCGGCGCTGGCCAGCAGCAGCACGCCGACCAGGGTGCCGAGCAGGATCGCGCCGAGCGCGCCGGCCAGGCCCAGGCCCGGCGCCAGCAGGGCGCCGGTCTGCAGCACCATCAGGCCGATGCCCAGGGAGAACCAGAGGGAGAACAGGTCGCGCAGGCCGAGCACGCGCTGGGCGCTGCCCACGGCGGAAGTCGGTGAATAGTCGATGGCGGTAGTGGTCACGATGCGTGCAGGGCTCAGTGTGGTTGGAGTGGGTCTTGTTCTTGGGATGGAGCGAAAACGCCCGGCTCCGCGAAGAGCCGGGCGCGGGTGTCACACCTGTTTGTAGATCACCGAGCCTTCGTCCCTGAAGCGCGTGGCCTGCTCCTGGAAGCCGGCCTCGATGGCCTTCTGCTCATCGGTCAGGCCGTTCTCCTTGGCGTAGTCACGGACTTCCTGGGTGATCTTCATGGAGCAGAACTTCGGCCCGCACATGGAGCAGAAGTGCGCCACCTTGGCCGAATCCTTGGGCAGGGTTTCGTCGTGGAAGGCGCGGGCGGTGTCCGGGTCCAGACCGAGGTTGAACTGGTCCTCCCAGCGGAACTCGAAGCGCGCCTTGGACAGCGCGTTGTCGCGGATCTGCGCGCCCGGATGGCCCTTGGCAAGGTCGGCGGCGTGCGCGGCGATCTTGTAGGTAATGATGCCGGTCTTCACATCATCCTTGTTCGGCAGGCCCAGGTGCTCCTTGGGCGTGACGTAGCAGAGCATGGCGCAGCCGAACCAGCCGATCATCGCCGCACCGATGCCCGAGGTGATGTGGTCGTAACCCGGCGCGATGTCGGTGGTCAGCGGGCCGAGGGTGTAGAACGGCGCCTCGTCGCAGCACTCCAGCTGCTTGTCCATGTTCTCCTTGATCAGGTGCATCGGCACATGGCCGGGGCCCTCGATCAGCACCTGGACGTCATGCTTCCAGGCGATGCGGGTCAGCTCGCCCAAGGTCTCCAGCTCGCCGAACTGCGCGGCGTCGTTGGCGTCGGCCACCGAGCCCGGACGCAGGCCGTCGCCCAGCGAGAAGCTGACATCGTAGGCCTTCATGATCTGGCAGATTTCCTCGAAGTGGGTGTAGAGGAAATTCTCCTGGTGATGGGCCAGGCACCACTTGGCCATGATCGAGCCACCACGGGAGACGATGCCGGTGACGCGCTTGGCGGTCAGCGGTACGTAGCGCAGCAGCACGCCGGCATGGATGGTGAAGTAGTCCACGCCCTGCTCGGCCTGCTCGATCAGGGTGTCGCGGAAGATTTCCCAGGTCAGGTCCTCGGCGACGCCGTTGACCTTCTCCAGCGCCTGGTAGATCGGCACGGTGCCGATGGGTACCGGGCTGTTGCGCAGGATCCACTCACGGGTCTCGTGGATGTGCTTGCCGGTGGACAGGTCCATCACCGTGTCGGCGCCCCAGCGGATGCCCCAGGTGAGCTTCTCCACCTCTTCCTCGATGGAAGAACCCAGCGCACTGTTGCCGATGTTGCCGTTGATCTTCACCAGGAAGTTGCGGCCGATGATCATCGGTTCCAGTTCGATGTGGTTGATGTTCGCCGGGATGATCGCGCGGCCGCGGGCCACTTCCTCACGGACGAACTCGGGGGTGATTTCCTTCGGGATGCTGGCACCGAAGCTCTGCCCCGGGTGCTGGGCGTCCAGCAGGCCGGCGGCGCGGGCTTCCTGCAGCTTCATGTTCTCGCGGATGGCGATGTATTCCATCTCCGGCGTGATGATGCCCTGGCGCGCGTAGTGCATCTGCGTGACGTTGCCGCCGGCCTTGGCGCGGCGCGGGGTGCGCACGTGGGCGAAGCGCAGGGCGTCGAGGCTGGCGTCGGCCAGGCGCGACTGGCCGAACTCGGAGGTCAGGCCGGGAAGGATTTCAGTGTCGCCGCGCTCGTCGATCCAGCGCGAGCGCACGTCCGGCAGGCCCTTGCGCAGGTCGATGCGCACGTCCGGGTCGGTGTAGGGGCCGGAGGTGTCGTAGACCATGACCGGGGCGTTCTTCTCGCCACCGAAGGCGGTGGGGGTATCGGCAAGGGAAATTTCCCGCACGGGGACGCGGATGTCCGGGCGCGAGCCGGTCAGGTAGACCTTTTTCGAATTCGGAAAGGGCTGGGTCGACTGGCGGTCCAGCTGTTCAAGGCGGGTGACGTTGTTTTTCTGGGTGCTCATCCTGGCTCTCCTGGGGTTGATTGCCGGGGGAGAACCTGGGACGAGAGGAGCTGCTAGCTGCAGCGAAGGGACGCATCCCGGAGAGGGCTGGGGCCGGGGCGGAATGCGCCGCGGGATGCGTACTTCTTGTTCCCTACGCGGGTGCTAACCCGATCAGGTTCAACGGGATCCGGAACTATCCGATCTCAGCCCCTCGCAATGGGGCACCCCGACAAGAACGCCCGCAGTCTAATCAAGTGCGCACGGATAAGCCAACGCCGCCCGGCCGAAAACGCGCAATTGCCTACACGCGGCTACACTCCTGCCTCGGAAGGCTCGTACGAACGTGCCTTGACCGCCACCGGCGGCGACCGTAGCCTTGCCCCACCTCGCATCACTTTCCAGGATGAACGAATGCTGCGCAGACTCTCTCTGGCTGTCGCTGTAGCCGCAACGACAGGCTTTGCCTGGGCTGCACAGCCCGCTCCGGCCGCTACACCTCTGCCCACCAAGACCGACCTGATCAGCGTCTATAAAGATGCCGTCGACAACAACGCCGACCTCGCCGCTGCCCAGGCCGACTACCTGGCGCGCAAGGAAGCCGTGCCCCAGGCACGCTCCGGCCTGCTGCCGCAGATCAATGCCGGCGCCAGCACGGGCAGCACCCGCACTTCGCTGGACACCCCCAGCGCCACGCTGAACCGCAACACCCAGCTGGTCCAGGCGAGCCTGAGCCAGCCGCTGTTCCGCGCTGATCGCTGGTTCCAGCTCAAGGCTGCGGAAAACACCACCGAACAGGCCCAGCTGGAATTCTCCGCAACCCAGCAGCAGCTGATCCTGCAGACCGCCCAGACTTACTTCGGCGTGCTCCGCGCCCAGGACAACCTGGCCGCCAGCAAGGCCGAGGAAGCGGCGTTCAAGCGCCAGCTCGACCAGTCCAACGAACGCTTCGACGTCGGCCTCTCCGACAAGACCGACGTGCTCGAATCCCAGGCCAGCTACGACACCGCGCGGGCCAACCGCCTGGTGGCCGAACAGCAGGTGGATGACGCCTTCCAGTCCCTGGTGACCCTGACCAACCGCGAGTACAGCTCCATCGAGGGCATCCTCCACTCGCTGCCGGTCGTCGCACCGGTGCCCAACGACGCCAAGGCCTGGGTGGACACCTCGGTCCAGCAGAACCTGCGTCTGCAGGCCAGCAACTACGCGGTCGACGCTGCCGAAGAAACCCTGCGCCAACGCAAGGCCGGCCACCTGCCGACCGTCGATGCCGTGGCCCAGTACCAGAAGGGCGACAACGATGCCCTGGGCTTCTCCAACTCCGGTTTGCCGGGTGAGCCCCACTACGGCAAGTACGTCGACCAGAGCAGCATCGGCCTGCAGCTCAACGTACCGATCTACAGCGGCGGCCTGACCAGTTCCCAGGTCCGCGAGGCCTACCAGCGCCTGAACCAGAGCGAGCAGCTGCGCGAAAGCGAACGCCGCCAGGTGGTTCAGGACGCCCGCAACCAGCACCGCGCGGTGAACACCGACGTGGAGCAGGTGAAGGCGCGTCGCCAGGCGATCATCTCCAACCAGAGCTCGCTGGAAGCCACCGAGATCGGTTACCAGGTCGGTACCCGCAACATCGTCGACGTACTGGACGCCCAGCGTTCGCTGTACAACTCGGTGCGCGACTACAACAACACCCGCTACGACTACATCCTCGACAACCTGAGCCTCAAGCAGACCGCCGGCACCCTCGCGCCGAGCGACCTGGAGGCACTGGGCGCGTACCTGAAACCGGACTACAACCCGGACAAGGACTTCCTCCCGCCGGACCTGGCCAAGGCCGCCGAGGCGCAGCTGAACTCCAAGGGCAAGTACTGATCCAGCAGCCCCACGAAAAAGCCCCGCAGTGCGGGGCTTTTTCTTTGATGCCGACTTCAGGCACCACATCGCTCTGACCTCTGCCCTGCGCTAGCTCTGGCTCTTCAGAGACTTCCAGCGAAACACCCGCACACTCCGAACGGCCCCTTTCAGGAGGCCTCGTTGAAGCGGAGTTTCAGGGGTTGAGCGACATGGATGTCGCGAGAGCGCTGTCGGGCCAGGGATGGCCCGTCAGCGCGTGCCCCTGAAACTTCGTTTCAACGAGGGAATCTTTCGCCTGGGCGAAAAACCGGATGGAGGGGCAAGCCTTCTTGGTTACTTCTTCGGCGCTTGGAAGAAGTGACTCGCCGAGAGGCGAAACCAAATCTCCCCGCGCGCACCGACGCGGCGCTGAACGCCCGACAGAAAAGCATGGCAGGCAGTTTCAGACCTTACGACTCGTCCCAGCCGCATCGGCGTACAACCGCGAACGGTTGTACGCCCTACGTTTCTGAGGGGGCGAAACAGGAAGCCTGAGCACACCAGAGCGGCGCAGGAACACCCAAGCCAAGGCAGCAGAACGGCAGCACCGGAGCAAAGGAAAGCGCCGGCCCTGCCGGTGGATCGCGGGCAGGGCCCGCTCCTACAGGGGGCGCCTCAGCGCCAGCGGAACGCGCCGGTCAGTCGCGATACCCCGGCGACACCCGGTCCAGCATGCGCAGCAATGCCGACCACGCCAGGTCGTAGCCATCCGGGTCGCTCAGCTCCCCTTCCGCCAGCGGCCGCGCCGGAGCGTTGAATTGTTGCTCGGTGTGACGGCACACCTCTTCCGGCGGGATCACCAGCTCACCGCCCGCCTGAGCAGCCAGCTGGATGTCACAGGCTTTCTCCAGGTAGTACATGCGCAGGAACGCCTGCTGCACCGTCTGCCCTACGGTCAGCAGACCGTGATTGCGCAGCATCAGGCCGTAGTGGTCACCCAGGTCGCGTACCAGGCGCTCCTGCTCGTCCATCGACAGGGCGATGCCTTCGTAGTCGTGGTAGCCGAGGCGTCCGTAGAACTCCAGGGAGATCTGGTTCAGCGGCAGCAAGCCACAGGCCTGCGCCGCCACCGCACAACCCGCGCGGGTGTGGGTGTGCAACACGCACTGCGCGTCTTCGCGAGCCCCGTGGATGGCACTGTGGATCACGAAGCCGGCCGGGTTGACCTTGTACGGCGATGGCTCCACGGCATGGCCGCTGAGATCGATCTTCACCAGGCTGGAGGCGGTGATCTCGTCGAACATCAGGCCGTAGGGGTTGATCAGGAAATGGTGTTCGGGACCGGGGATGCGTACCGAGATGTGGGTGAAGATCAGGTCGGTCATGCGGTAGTGCGCGATCAGGCGGTAGCAGGCCGCCAGCTCCTCGCGCAGTTTCCATTCTTCGGGCGAACAGGTGGCGCGGCTCGGGGCCGGCGCCTGCAGCGACGTCATGGTGCTCTCCTCCTCAAGGCAAAAGGCGCCGGAGCGATTGCCCCGGCGTCACGGTCACGATCTGGTCATTGCGCGGCCCAGGCGTTGAAGCGCTCTTCCAGCTCCTCGCCGTGGTCAACCCAGAACTCGTCGTCCATCGCCAGGCCCACGGGCAGGTTCTGCTTCGAGGTCGGCACCCAGCCAGCGAGGTCGGCTGGCAGGCGTTCGGCGGCCTGCGTGTTGGTCGGACCATACGCAATGTGCTTCACGTAGTCGACTTGCGCATCGGCGCCGTTGGCGAAGGCGATGAAGCGCTTGGCCGCATCGACGTGCGTGGAGCCCTTGATGATCGCCCAGTAGTCCATGCCGTACAGGCTGCCCGGCCAGACCAGCTGCAGGTTGCGCCCGGCCTTGAAGGCGTCGGCGATACGCCCGGTGTAGGTGGTGGTCATCACCACGTCACCGGCGGCCAGCCACTGCGGCGGTTGCGCGCCGGCCTCCCACCACTGTACGTAGGGCTTGATCTGGTCGAGCTTGGCGAAGGCGCGGTCGACGCCGGCCTTGGTGCCCAGTGCCTTGTAGACGTCCGCAGGCTTCACGCCATCGGCCATCAGGGCGAACTCCAGGTTGTAGATGGCGCGTTTGCGCAGACCGCGCTTGCCGGGGAATTTCTGCACGTCCCAGAAATCCGCCCAGGACTGCGGCGCCGGCTTGAGCTTGTCGGCGTCGTAGGCGATGGCCACGCCCCACACCAGGGCGGCGGAACCACAGTCCTTGGCGGCGTTGGGGATCAGCTGGTCCTTGTTGCCGATCTGCTGCCAGTCCAGCGGCACGAACAGGCCTTCATCGCAGCCACGGGCCAGGTCCGGCCCTTCGATCTGCACCACGTCCCAGTCGGCATGGCCGGTATCGGCCATCACCTTGATGCGCGCCATCTCGCCGTTGTACTCGGTCTGGGTCACGCCGACCCCGGACTGCTTGCTGAAGGGCTGGAAGAAGGCCGCGTCCTGGGCCTTCTGACCGGCGCCGCCGTAGCCGACCACGACCATGTTCTCGGCGGCCTGGGCGGCGCCGCAGCACAGCCCGAGGGCGAGCAGCAGCGGCGAGACGGCGGTCTTGAGGAAGGAGCGCTTATGGAAGTTGTTGCGGTGGAAAGTCATCGAGCATACCCCCAGTCATAGGTGGCAATGGGCGCAGCCGGGATGGCCGCGCACACGCTGGACGGGCGCGCCGAAACAACGTTGCAGGAAAGGCAGGGCAGAGAGAAATCGATTGCCAGCGGGTGGGCCCGCCAGGCGAGGGGGGACCGTACGGGACGGTTCATGCGCCTCTCCTCTTGTAGTTGTTGTGGAGCACGTCGCGGTTGCCCCGGAGTACTCCGGGTGCGTTATCGAAACTACCCAGTCACTTTTAAAAAAACAAGTTGATTTTTTACTGACGGTAAATTTCCATAGGAATAACTTAAACAACATTTTCCATGTGAGGAGAAGCCGCCGTGTCCCAGGTCCGTCACTTCCAGCAATCCGCCCTGCAGTTCCAGCCCTACGGTGGGCAGGACATCGAACGCGCCGCCATCTGCCGGCTGATCGGCCCGGCGGACAGCGAAACCATGGGTGCGGGCCTGGCGCGCTTCGACGGTGTGTCCATCGAGTGGACGGTGCTCTACGACGAGCTGATCGTGGTGCTGGAAGGCAACTTCCGCCTGCGCCTGGCCGACCAGGTGATCGACGCCAAGCCGGGCGACGTGATCTGGGTCCCCGAACGCACGCCGCTGGCCTACGAAGGCGAGAAAGCCTGCGTGTTCTACGCGCTCTACCCGGTGGACTGGCAGGCGCGCAACGCCTGAGTCCGCTTCCGGCCGCCCGACGCGGCCGGCGTTCCAACGCTGCACCCCAAGCTGCACCACAACAAGAATCCGGAGTTGCCCGATGAGCCAGTTTCCCCACCTGTTCAGCCCGCTGCGCATCCGCGGCAAGGAGCTGAAGAACCGCATCATGTCCACCGGGCACGACACCTCGATGCCCACCGACAACCTGGTCAATGACCAGTTGGTGGCCTACCACACCGCCCGCGCCAAAGGCGGCGTCGGCCTGATCGTGCTGCAGGTCGCCGGCGTGCACGACAGCGCCCGCTACACCTCCCACGTGCTGATGGCCACCGATGACGAGTGCATCCCCGGCTACCGGCGCATCGCCGAGGCCTGCCACGCCGAGGGCACCGTGGTGCTGTCGCAGGTGTTCCACCCCGGCCGCGAGATCATGGAGTCCAGCGACGGCCTGCTGGCCGTCGCCTATGCGCCGTCCGCCTCGCCCAACGAACGCTTCCGGGTGATGCCCCGCGAGCTGAGCCAGGCGATGATCGACGAGATCGTCCAGGGCTACGCCGACGCCGCACGACGCCTGCATGCCGCCGGCATCGACGGCGTGGAAGTGGTCGCCAGCCACGGCTACCTGCCGGCGCAGTTCCTCAACCCACGGGTGAACCGCCGCAGTGACGGCTACAACGGCGACCTCGACGCGCGCCTGCGCTTCACCCGCGAAGTGATCGCCGCCGTGCGCGCCGCCACCGACGAAAACTTCATCATCGGCCTGCGCATCTCCGCCGATGAGCGCGATCCGGAAGGCCTCACCGAAGACGAATCGCTGCAGGGCGTGAAAGGCCTGCAGAACTCGCTGGACTATGTGCACATCGTCGCCGGCACCTCGGCGTCACTGGGCGGCGCCATCCACATCGTCCCGCCGATGGCCATCGAAGCGGCCTACCTGGCCAACGAGGCCGGCACCTTCAAGCGCAACCTGGAAATTCCGCTGTTCGTCACCGGGCGCATCAACCAGCCGCAGGAGGCCGAGCTGATCGTCGCCCGTGGCCAGGCCGACGTCTGCGGCATGACCCGCGCGCTGATCTGCGACCCGAAGATGCCGAGCAAGACCGAGAGCGGCCACGTCGAAGACGTGCGTGCCTGCATCGCCTGCAACCAGGCGTGCATCGGCCACTTCCACCGCGGTTACCCGATCTCCTGCATCCAGCACCCGGAAACCGGCCGCGAGCTGATCTACGCCGAACGCAAGATGGCCACCCAGCGCAAGCGCGTGCTGGTGGTGGGCGGCGGACCGGCAGGCATGAAGGCCGCCGCCGTCGCGGCGCAGCGCGGCCATGAGGTCACCCTGTGCGAAGCCAGCGGTCAGCTCGGCGGGCAGGTCAACCTCGCCCAGCTGCTGCCGCGCCGTGCGGAGTTCGGCGGCGCCTCCACCAACCTGCAGCGCGAGATGCAGCTGGCCGGTGTCGAAGTGCGCCGCAACACTCGCGTCGACCGCGCACTGGTCGAGCAGGAACGCCCCGACGTGGTGATAGTCGCCACCGGCGCCAAACCCTACCGCCCGCCTTACGAGGAAGCCGGCGAACTGCAGGTGGTGGACGCCTGGCAGGTGCTGCGCGGCGAAGTGAAGCTGGGCCGCTCGGTGCTGGTCACCGACTGGCGCGCCGACTGGATCGCCCCCGGCATCGCCGAGCGCCTGGTGCGCGACGGCCACCAGGTCCACCTGGCGGTGAATGGCACCCACGCCGGTGAAAGCCTGCCGCTCTACGTGCGCGACCACATGGCCGGCGAGCTGCACCGCCTGGGCATCACCATCACCCCTTATGCGCGCCTGTACGGCGTCGACGACAGCACCGTGTACCTGCAGCACACCGCCAGCGGCGAGCCGATGCTGGTGGAAAACATCGACACCCTGGTGCTCTGCCAGGGCCACCAGCCGGTGGACGAACTGGCCGACGAAATCGCCGACCTCGCCGAGGTCCGCCGCATCGGCGACTGCCTGGCGCCGCGCACGGCGGAGGAAGCGATCTACGAAGGGCTCAAGGCGGGCTGGGCGATCTGAGCCTGAAAAGGCACTCCCCTGTAGGAGCGGGCCATGCCCGCGATCGCGCGCATGGCGCGCTCCTACAGGTCGACTCCTGCGTCGCCTGGCAAACCGGCACATCCACAGCCCCGGCGCATTGTTTAGAATGCCTCACGACGCCAATCGCCAGGACCACCGCCGCATGAGCCGCAAAGCCCCGCAGGAAGCCCCCGCCAACGCCGAAGCGCAGTTCCTCGGCACCCGCATCCGCGGCCTGCGCAAGCGCCGTGGCATGACGCTGGCGGAGCTGGCCGAGCAGAGCGGACTCACCGCCGGCTACATCAGCCAACTGGAACGCAACCTGGCCTATCCGTCGATCCCGGCGCTGTTCAACATCGCCCGCAGCCTGGGCGTCACCATCCAGTGGTTCTTCGCCAGCGAAGTGCAGGTCGACCCGGCCGACGCCGGTTACGTGGTGCGCCGCAATGCCCGCACCAGCGTGCATTACGAAGACGGCATCGTCGACGAACTGCTCAGCCCGCAGCCCAGCCGCCAGCTGGAAATCCTCCACTCGAAGTTTCCGCCCGGCACCTACAGCCAGCAGAGCTACAGCCACGACGGCGAGGAAGCCGGCTACCTGCTCAGCGGCACCTTCGAGCTCTGGGTGGGCGAGCGGCATTTCGTGCTCAACGAAGGCGACAGCTTCAGCTACTCCAGCCAGGAGCCGCACCGCTACGGCAACCCCGGCGAGGTGGATGCCGTGGTGCTCTGGGTAATTACGCCGCCGACTTTCTGATCAGTCGCCCGAGGCCATCCAGCAAACGCTCCAGCGCACCCTGGTTGGCCTTCATCACGCCCAGACCGGCATCGGCCATGCGCTCGGCAGAAGCCGGCTCGTCCCACAGGGCGGCCACCGCCACCGCCAGCGAAGGCGCATCGGCCACTTCGCGCAGCGCGCCGACCTCGCGCAGTTGCGCGGCAATTTCCAGGAAGTTAAACAGGTGCGGGCCGGACAGCACCGGCTTGCCCAGCGCCGCCGGTTCCAGCAGGTTGTGCCCGCCATTGGGCACCAGGCTGCCGCCGACGAAGGCGACATCGGCCAGCGCATAGAGGAACAGCAACTCGCCCATGGTGTCGCCCAGCAGCACCTGGGTATCTGCCGTCACCCGTTCGCCAGTCGAACGCCGCTGGGTGCGGAAGCCTTCGCGGCTGCACAGCTCGAACATCGGGTTGAAGCGTTCCGGGTGGCGGGGCACCAGGATCAGCAGCGCCTCCGGGTGTTTTTCCAGCAACTGGCGATGCGCAGCGAGGACGATCTCGTCTTCCCCGCCATGGGTACTGGCGGCAATCCACACCGGCCGCTGCTGCGCCTGCCACTGGGTGCGCAGGTCATCGGCGCGTGCCAGCAGTTCAGGGTCGATGGTCAGGTCGAACTTGATCGAACCGGTCACGCTCACACAGTCCGGACGCGCGCCCAACTGACGGAAGCGCTCGGCTTCGGCCTCGGTCTGCACGGCGATCCAGCTCATCTCTTCCAGCATCGGCCGGGTCAGCCCGGCGAAGCGTGCGTAACCGCGCGCCGAGCGTTCGGACAGCCGCGCGTTGGCCAACGCCACCGGAATGCCGCGCTTGGCGCACTGGTGGATGTGGTTGGGCCACAACTCGGTTTCCATGATCACGCCCAGCACCGGCTGCGCACGGTCGAGGAAGCGCGCCGCCGCCCAGGGCAGGTCGTAGGGCAGGTAGCAGTGCTGCACCTGGTCGCCGAACAGCGCGCGGATGCGCTCGGAGCCGGTGGGCGTCATGCAGGTGACGGTGATCGGCAGGCCGGGGTGGCGCTGCATCAGCGCGCGGATCATCGGCGCGGCAGCGATGCTCTCGCCCACCGACACCGCGTGCACCCAGATGCCACCGGGCTTGAGCGCCGGCAGGCCGAGGGCGAAGCGCTCTCCGACGCGCTGGGCATAGGCCGGCGCCTTGCGCGAACGCAGGAACAGGCGCAGCGCGACCAGCGGCAGGCCCAGGTGGAACAGCAGGGTATAGAGGGTCCGGTTCATGGCGGCGGAGATTAGCAAATTCGCGGGCCAGCAGGCTGCACCACGTTTCACCGCAACGCCGAAGCCTCCGCGCGGCCGAGAGCAAGAGCCCCTCACCCTAACCCTCTCCCGCAAGCAGGAGAGGGGACCGTTCGGTGCAGGATGAAATCGTGGTGTGAGCCGGCACGATCTGCCCCCTCTCCCTTGGGAGAGGGCTGGGGTGAGGGAAAGCGCAGGCAGAGACTTATCCGGGCAAGCCAGCTATTTCCAAGCGAAGCCAGTCATACCGGCGAAGCAAGATGCTCCGCAAAGCACTCGCCCAACCACTGCGCCGCGGGCCCCAACGGCTCGTCGCGGCGCCAGACCAGCTCTACCACCAGCGGCGGCGGCGTCCAGTCGCTGGCCAGTTCCACCAGCAGCGGCTGGTAAGCCGGGTACTGCGCCACGTGGGTCGGCAGCCAGGCCCAACCGAGGTCGCGCATCAGCAGTTCGGCCATGGCGTAGAAGCTGTCGGCGCGCCAGACCAGCGGGCTGATCTGCTCGCCGCCGGGGTAGTGGCTGTCCTGCGGGGCCATCAGCAACTGGCGATGCCGCGCCAGCTCACGACGGTCGGCGTAGTCCAGCCTGGCCAGCTCGTGCCCGGCGCCGCACACGGTGACCATTTCGATGGTGCCCAGCCGCTGCCGCTCCAGTTGCTCGGGCATGCCCTCATGATGGAACAGCAGGCCGAGGTCGGCGCGGCGCTCCAGCAGCTTGCGCGCCACGTCGCCCTGGGCGCCGCTGGCCAGCTGCACCTCCAAGGTGGGGAACTCCTGCGCCAGCGCCTGCAGCCCGGAAAGCACCGGCTGGTAGGGCATCGCCTCGTCCTGCGCGAGGCGCAGCAACGGCTCGGTGCCGCGCACCAGCGCCAGCGCCCGGCTTTCCAGGCGCTCGCACTGGCGCAGCACCTCGCGGGCTTCATCCAGCAGCGCCCTGCCCTCGCCGGTCAGCACCGGCTGGCGGCCGCTGCTGCGCTCGAACAGGGTCACGCCCAGGTCGCTCTCCAGCAGTGCGATGGAGGAACTCACCGCCGACTGCACGCGCTGCAGCTGTCGCGCCGCCGCCGAGAAGGAAGATTGATCGGCGACGCTGACGAAGAGTCGCAACTGATCCAGGTTCCACTGCATGGCCGACACCCATCTCCAATTCAGATAGGTAATGACTTTATCCCATCATCCGGGGGACTAGAATGCCCGGCAGATTCGAACGTCAGCTGCGTGTCGCTCATACCGAGCGGCGTGTCGTTCCGGGGAGCACCCACCATGCCCGGCTATCTCTACCTCGCCATCGCCATCGTCGCCGAAGTCATCGCCACCGCTTCGCTGAAATCAGTGAAGGGCTTCTCCACGCCCCTGCCGCTGGTGCTGGTGATCGTCGGCTACGCCATTTCCTTCTGGATGCTCACCCTGGTGGTGCGCAGCATTCCGGTCGGCATCGCCTACGCGATCTGGGCGGGCCTGGGCATCGTGCTGGTCAGCATCGCGGCGCTGGTGCTCTACCAGCAGAAGCTCGATACCGCGGCCCTGTTTGGCATGGGCCTGATCGTCAGCGGCGTGGTGGTGATCCAGCTGTTCTCCGGCAACGCCGGTCACTGATGTGGCCATGGTGCGCGGCCTGTCGCCGCGCGCCATCGGGTTATACTGCGCGCTTCGTTTTCCCCTCGAGGCGTTTTCATGTCCGAATCCCTGAGCACCGACATCCTCATCGTCGGCGGCGGCATCGCCGGTCTCTGGCTCAATGCCCGCCTGCGGCGCGCCGGCTTCTCCACCGTACTGGTGGAGAACACTGCGCTGGGCGGCGTGCAGAGCATGCGCTCGCAGGGGATCATCCATGGCGGCACCAAGTACGCGCTGCACGGCGCGCTGACTGGCGCCTCGGAAGCCATCGCCGACATGCCGGCACTGTGGCGCGACTGCCTGGCCGGCACCGGCGAGGTAGACCTGCGTGGCGTGCGCCTGCTGTCCGACGCCCATTACCTGTGGTCGCCCGGCGGCCTGGCCGGCAACCTCACCAGCTTCTTCGCCAGCAAGGCGGTGCGCAGCCGGGTCGCCCAGGTGAAGGGCAGCGACCTGCCGCCAGCCCTGCAGGACAAGGCGTTCAAGGGCAAGGCCTACCGCCTCACCGAACTGGTGCTGGACGTGCCCAGCCTGGTCGCCCGCCTGGCCGAACTGGCCGGTGACAGCCTGCTGGCCGGCGAACGCATCGAAGCCCTGCACGACGGCGACAAGCTGGCAGGCCTGCGCGTGGATGGCCGTGAGATTCGCGCCCAACGCGTGGTGCTCAGCGCCGGCGCCGGCAACGAGGCCCTGCTGCGCGAGCTGGGCCTGGAGCGCCCGGAGATGCAGCGTCGCCCGCTGCACATGGTGCTGGTCACCGCGCCGACCCTGAAACCGCTGTACGCCCACTGCCTTGGCGGCGGGCCGAAACCGCGCGTTACCGTCACCACCCACCCGCTGAGCAACGGCGACTGGGTCTGGTACCTGGGCGGCGACATCGCCGAAGCCGGCGGCGTGGCGCGCAACGAGGCCGAGCAGATCGCCGAGGCGCAGCGCGAGCTGCACAAGCTGGTGCCGTGGATCGACCTCTCCGCCGCTCGCTGGGCCACCCTGCGCGTGGACCGCGCCGAACCCTCGCAGAACAACCTGCTACGCCCGGACAGCGCCTTCCTCGCCGAGGACGGCGCCCTGCTGGTCGGCTGGCCGACCAAGCTGGCCCTGGCGCCGAACTTCGCCGACCGCGTGCTGGAGTCCCTGGAGAAGAGCGGCATCCGCCCACAGGCGAACGTCGCCCTGCCGGACCTGCCGCGCCCGGCCATGGCCCGCCCGGTGTGGGAGGAACTGCTCGGATGAAGACCCTGCATCACCTGCATCGCCCGCTGGGCAGCACCGGCCTGAACGTCTCGCCGCTGGGTCTGGGCACCGTGAAGCTCGGCCGCGACCAGGGCGTGAAGTACCCCGAAGGCTTCCGCATCCCCGATGACCGCGAGGCTGCCGACCTGATCGCGCTGGCCCGCGAGCTGGGCATCAACCTGATCGACACCGCTCCGGCCTACGGCCACAGCGAGGAGCGCCTCGGCCCGCTGCTGCGCGGCCAGCGCGACCAGTGGGTGATTGTCAGCAAGACCGGCGAGGAGTTCGTCGGCGGCCAGTCGCAGTTCGACTTCAGCGCCGCCCACACGCGCCGCTCGGTCGAGCGCAGCCTGCAACGCCTGGAAACCGACTACATCGACCTGGTGCTGGTGCATTCCGACGGCAACGACCTGGACATCCTGCGTGGCACCGAGGTCTACGCGACCCTGGAGCGCCTGAAGGACGAAGGGCTGATCCGCGGCTTCGGCTTCTCCGGCAAGACTGCCGACGGCGGCCTGCTGGCCCTGGAGCGCGGCGACTGCGCGATGGTCACCTACAACCTCAACGAGCAGGCGGAAAAGCCGGTGATCGACCATGCCCAGGCCCATGGCCGCGGCATCCTGATCAAGAAGGCCCTGGCCAGCGGCCACGCTACCCTCGCCCCCGGCGTCGACCCGGTGCGCGCCAGCTTCGAGCTGGTGCTGGGCCATCCGGGTGTCGCCAGCGCCATCGTTGGCACCATCAATCCGCTGCATCTCGCGCACAACGTGAACATCGCCGCCGAGGTCCTCGACCGCTGATCGGCGGTCATGTGGATTACGTATTCCTGTGCCATGCTCCAACTCCCCCGGCGAAAACCGTGGACACAGAAACTGTCGCCAGCCGGCGATTCCCACGCAAAAGCCTCGGAATCGCCAAGCCTTTCAGGGAAAAATCCGGAAATCCTTTGGATTTTCGATGACACCAGGAGCGGTGTCAGGCTGTCTAGGTTGTAGCGACCCCGTAATTGAATGATCGGCCGGACCGTCCCCACCAGACGGTCAGCGTTCGCGTCGGCGTCGCCTGCCAGTTGTCACTGGAAGAGGATGCGTCAGCGCAACCCGGCGCCCTGTACGACGCCCTGTACGAGAAGGAAGACCCTATGCCCCGTACGCTCGCCCGCAAGGACCCGACCGCCTTCAAGACCCTGCCGCTGCTGGTGGAAGCCAGCCCGGAAAGTCTCATCTACCAGACCCTCGGCAAGCCCCTGAACTTCGCCCAGGTCCTGGAAAAGCGCCGCCCCATCGAGATCAACGAGACTGAACGCTTCGTCACCGAACTGGCCAATCTTGGCGTCTCGGTGCGCCTGACCCTGAACTACCAGGGCCGCGACCACTGGATCCTGGTGCGCCAGCGCCGCCTGGACCGGGGCGACACGGTGCTCAAGCTGATTTCCGGCTACGTGCCGGCCCACGAACTGAACCTGCCGCTGCTTACCGCGATCCAGGAAGTGGCCGAGGAATGCCTGGTGGAGACCGCCGACGGCTGGCTCGGCGGGCGCTTCGGCGACACCTGGCTGCCGACGCCCTACGAGGGCATCCTGCGCTACCGCGAGAGCAGCCACTTCTCCCTGACCCCGCTTTCCGGAGCCTCGCGTCCGGTGCAGGCCGGCGCGCTGCGCCTGCTGGAGCGCCCGCAGGCCTACGTGCACCTACCGACGGCCTCACTGCAGCTGGTCTACGACCTGCGCATGGAGCTGCCCAAGGATGCCCGCGAGGTCAGCCTGTTCCATGTCGACGAGAAACTCGAAAGCGGCCCGCTGGTGGCGCGGCTGGACCGCCGTCGCCCGGATATCTACCTGTTGCCGCTGGAGCACGGCGAGCCGACCGGCGAGCTGTTCACCCTGAGCAAGGGCGAGCTGTGCAAGGCCAGCACCCGTGGCCTGTGGCTGTCAGAGAGTTTTGCCGAGCAGGATGGCTGGCTCGTGCGCGAGGAACGCATCCGCTTCCGCGAATGGATGGAGCAGTGGCCGCCCGCCGCCGGTAATGCCGGCAGCGGGCGGCGCACGGCCTGATCCCGCCGACATGATCACTCCGGCCTGACGGCCGGTTCGCGGGCATGGCCCGCTCCTACAAAAGCAGGTTTCCCCTGTAGGAGCGGGCCATGCCCGCGATGAACGGTCGAAGACCGTTCACTTCAGCTGACTGGAACTCTTGCCCAGCAACCGCCGCGCGACGATCAGCAACTGGATCTGCTGGGTGCCTTCGAAGATGTCGAGAATCTTCGAATCCCGCGCCCACTTCTCCAGCAGTTCCTCTTCCCCATAGCCCAGTGCGCCGGCCAGCTCGACGCACTTCAGCGTCACCTCGTTGGCCACTCGCCCGGCCTTGGCCTTGGCGATGGAAGCCTCCTTGGAGTTGGGCAGGCGATTGTCGGCCATCCAGGCGGCCTTCAGGGTCAACAGGCGTGCCGCCTCCCATTCGGCCTCCTGGCGATACAGCGTCGCTTCGGCATGACTGGCGCTGAGCAGCGGCTGGCGATAATCGAAGCGACAGCCGGCCTTCTTCAGCAGCTCGCGGGTGCGGTCCAGCGAAGCCTTGGCCACGCCGATGGCCATGGCAGCGACCAGCGGACGGGTGTTGTCGAAGGTTTCCATCACCCCGGCAAAACCTTTCTGCACGTCGATCTCGGCATTGCCCAGCAGGTTGGCGGCCGGCACACGGCAGTCGCTGAAGCTGATGGACGCGGTGTCCGACGCCTTGATGCCGAGCTTTTTCTCCAGGCGGGTGACGGTCATCCCCGGCGTGCCCTTCTCCACCACGAAGGACTTGATCGCCGCACGGCCGAGGCTCTTGTCCAGGGTCGCCCAGACCACCACCGCGTCGGCGCGGGCGCCGGAAGTGACGAAGATCTTCTCGCCGTTGAGCAGATAGTCATCACCGTCGCGAGTGGCGGTGGTGCGGATCGCCGCCGAGTCCGAGCCGCAGCCCGGCTCGGTGATGGCCATGGCCGCCCAGGTGCCGGAGAAGCGCTTGAGCTGCTCCTCGTTGGCTACCGCGGCGATGGCGGCGTTGCCCAGGCCCTGGCGCGGCATCGCCAGCAGCAGGCCGGTGTCGCCCCAGCACATCTCCATCACGCCCAGGCAGGCGGACAGATTGCCGCCGTTCTTCACGCCCTCCTCCGCCCCGGCCTTGCGCTTGCTGGCCGAGGTGGCGCCGACGGCGTCCGGCGAGCCGGCGTTCATACCGTCCAGCAGCGCGGCCAGCAGGTCCAGCTCCTTGGGGTAGGCGTGCTCGGCCTTGTCGTACTTGCGCGAAATCGGTCGCAGGTAGTTCTCCGCCACCTGGCGGGCCTGATTCTGCAAGGTGCGGAATTTCTTCGGCGTCTCGAGGTACATGCAAAGCTCCTTACAGGTGCAGGCCGCCAGCCATCAGGCTGACGGCGCGCAGGTCGCGGTACCAGCGCTCGGCCGGGTGTTCCTGGGTGAAACCGTGGCCGCCGAGCAGTTGCACCGCGTCGGTACCGATCTTCATCGCCTTCTCAGCGCAGAGCAGCTTCGCGAGATAAGCCTCGCGGTGGAACGCCTCGCCACGCTCGGCCAGCGCGCAGGCGCGCCAGACCATCAGGCGCATGGCGTCCAGTTCGACGGCGATATCCGCGACCATGAAGGCCACGCCCTGGCGATGGCTGATCGGCTCGCCAAAGGCCTCGCGCTCGTTGCAGTAGGTGATCACGTAGTCCAGCGCGGCCTGCCCGGTGCCTACGGCCAGCGCACACCAGGCCAGTGCGGTGTGATCGAGGAAGGCCTGGTAGTCGAAGCGCTCCGCCGCCAGCCGCTGTTCGGCCGGAACCTTCACGCCCTTGAAGCGAACCCGCGCGGTGCCGGTGGCCTTCAGGCCCATGGCCGGTTCGGCGCGCACTTCGACGCCCTTGGCGCGGGTATCGACGAGAAACAGCGCCGGGCCGTCACCGGCATCCGCTGCAACGATCAGCTTCTGCGTATCCACGCCACGCACGACCAGGCACTTCTCGCCGGTCAGCGTGTAGCTCGAACCCCGCTTGCGCGCCTTGGTGGCCGGGCGCAGAGGATCGGCCAGCAACTGCGGCTCGTTCACCGCGATGGCGATCAGCGGCGCCGCTTCTTCGCTGACGAAGGCCGGCAGCCAGCGCGCCTGCTGTTGCGGCGAAGCCCAGCGGCGAATGCAGTTGGCGGCCGACAGCGGCACCAGCAGCGCGGCAGCCAGGCTCAGGTCGCCACGGGCGAGGGACTCGGCGATCAGCGCGTTGGTCACCACGGTGCGCTCGCCGGCCATGCCGCCATGTACCTCGCTGACGCCGTAATGGGTCAGGCCCAGCTCCTGCGCCTGGGCCAGCAGCTCGAGACTCAGGCTGGCCTTGGCGTCGGCCTCATGGGCAGCCGGGCGCAGTACTTCGGCGGCGAAACCTTCGAGCATCTCCACGAGCATCTGCTGCTCGTCGGACAGGGACAGGTCGAACAGCCCGTCCGGGTCGGCCTTGCGTGGTTTCTTGGGCTGTTTGGCGGCGCGCTCGCTGGCCAGCCGGAAGCCGGTGCGGCTGCCGCTGTAGAGCAGTCTTTCGAAGGGTTTGCGCAGCTTCAGTCGGTCCGGCCAGTCGGCCTGGGCGACACGGTTCAGCACGGCCAGGGCGCGGCCCTGCACGTCGGTGGTCATGGCATCTCGCTCCGCGGAGGGTGGATGCCCCGATCATGCGCTGCAAAATGCCGCAGGGACCATGACCGCTTTGCCGTCGATGACTGGCAGAGCGGTCAGTGCCCTGCCCCCAACAAAAAGGGCGCTACCCGGTAGCGCCCTGCTTGCGACGGAGCGGATCAGCCCTGGTGGCGAATCTTCTCGACGATGGCGGTGGTGGAGCTGTTCTCCACCAGGCCCAGCACGCGGACTTCGCCGCCGCAGGCCTTGACGATGTCAGCACCGACCACCTGCTCGACGCCATAGTCGCCGCCCTTCACCAGCACGTCCGGGCGGACTTCGGTGAGCAGGCGTTCGGGGGTGTCCTCTGCGAAGCTGACGACCCAGTCCACCGCGCCGAGGCCGGCGAGTACGGCCATGCGGCGGTCGACGCTGTTGATCGGGCGGCCCGGGCCTTTCAGGCGGGTCACCGAGGCGTCGTCGTTGGTGGCGACGATCAGGCGGTCGCCCTGGGCGCGGGCCTGTTCCAGGTAGGTCACGTGACCGGCATGGAGGATGTCGAAGCAGCCGTTGGTGAAGACGATCTTCTCGCCGTGGGCGCGGGCGTCCTCGATGGCCAGCAGCAGTTGCTCGAGGCTCAGTACGCCACGCTCGGAGCCCTGCTCGCGCTGCACGGCGCGGCGCAGTTCCGGGGCGCTGATGGCGGCGGTGCCGAGCTTGCCGACGACGATGCCCGCCGCGAGGTTGGCCAGGGCCACGGCCTGCGGCAGGTCCTCACCAGCGGCGATGGCGCCGGCCAGGGTGGAAATCACCGTGTCCCCGGCGCCGGTGACGTCGAACACTTCGCGGGCACGGGCCGGCAGGTGCAGGGCGCTGTGGCCGGGGCGCAGCAGGGTCATGCCGTGTTCGCCACGGGTGACCAGCAGCGCGCCGAGCTCCAGCTCGGTCATCAGTTTCTGCCCCTTGGCGACCAGGTCGGCCTCGTCGGTGCAGCGACCGACAATGGCTTCGAATTCGGAGAGGTTCGGGGTGATCAGGCTGGCGCCACGGTAGATGGCGAAGTCCTTGCCCTTGGGATCGGCCAGCACCGGGATACCGCGCTGGCGGGCCGCCTGGATCAGTTGCTGGTGGTTCTTCAGCGCGCCCTTGCCGTAGTCGGAGAGCACCAGCACGCGGACCTGGTCCAGCAGCGCCTCGACGTCGGCGGACAGGGCCACGGCGTCGGTGCGGAAGGCTTCCTCGAAGTCCACGCGCAGCAGTTGCTGGTGGCGGCTCATGACGCGCAGCTTGACGATGGTCGGCTGGCCGGCGATGCGCTGGAAGCGGGTGGTCACGCCCACGGCCTGCAGGCTGTCGCTCAGGCTGTCGGCAGCCTCGTCGACGCCGGTGACGCCGACCAGGAAGGCCGGGGCGCCGAGGGCGGCCAGGTTCAGCGCGACGTTGGCGGCGCCACCGGGGCGGTCCTCATGCTGCTCGACTCGCACCACGGGCACCGGCGCCTCGGGCGAGATGCGCGAGGTCGCGCCGTGCCAGTAGCGGTCGAGCATCACGTCGCCTACCACCAGCACGGGGGCCTGATCGAATCGGGGCATGGTCAATTTCATGGGAACTCCGCAGGTCGAAATCGCCGCGGATAATACCATAGCCGCCCAGTGCGACTTGCGCCGAACACCGGGCGGTCACGGCAATCGCTACGGGACTTTGCGCACCCAGAACAGCTCGTGGCGGCGCACTGCCTTGCGGAAGAACTCGTCGTCGCCAGTGGCCGGCCACTGACGCCCGGCGAGCACGCGCTGGATCAGCCGACGCAGGCGCTTCTTTCCGGTGAGCGGAGTCTGCAGGTCATGCTGCAGGGCCAGGGCCTGGGCCTTGTCGACGCGGGTCGCGGCGTCCAGTACCGGGCTCCACAGCGGGTCGGCCGGCAATACCTCGATACAAGGTGGCAGGGCGATGCCGCCGTCGGCCGGACCCATGGGCCAGCGGTCGTTGTCGTGCAGGTGGTTGGCGTAGAGCAGCAGGGTCTGCGGCCTCCAGCTGCTGCGCTCGATGGCTTCCAGCGTCGCGCGGGTGGCGTGCACGTGGTCGGCGTGGGGGTCCAGTTCCGGGTGCGCGGTGAGGATCACTTCCGGGCGGATGTGCTCGATCAGCGCGGTGAGGTCGGCCACCAGGTTGAGCCAGGTCGGCGCACCGTCGCTGTCGCCTGGCAGCGCGAAGGGGTTGAAGCCGCGCACGCTGCGGATATCGATTTCGCCGGACTCCTTCGAGCCGAAGGCCTGGCTCGGCTCGGCGGCCATGGCGGGCAGCTGCAGGCAGTAGTAGCCCAGTTGCACACAGCGCTCGGTAGGCACACCACCCCAGAGCGGCGCAGCGATGCTGTCCCAGGTGCGCAGACGGCCCTTGAGCCGAGCGGCCTCGGCCTTGCCCAGTCCGAGCCGCTGGTAGTGTTCAGCCTCGATCTCGCCCTGGGTCAGGGTGACGATCCAGGCTTCCGGGCAGCGGCTGTACTGGCCGAAGGCAGCCAGCTCGGCATCGTCCGCGTGGGGCGCGATGATCAGCAGGCGCTGCCGGGCGTAGTCGGGATTGTCGAAGGCGTGCAGCACGCCCTGCTGCGCCAGCCGGCAGTGGCGGCTGCGGATGCGCAGCTGTCCGGAACGCAGCGCTTCGCCCTGGCCGGACAGGTTGATGTAGCGCTTGCCGCTGACGCCGCGCTCGAAGTCCTGGCGATCGGATTCGACACCTTCGATCAGCACCTGCGGGTCGAGCCAGCGGCCGAGCAGCGAGGCCTTGACCTCGATCTCCAGCACCAGCGTCTCCTCGCTCGCCGGCAGCGCACCGGTGGCGACGTGCAGGCCGTGCGGGCCGAGGGAAACCGGCAGGGCGATTGAGCCCTCGGGGAAGTCGTAGCGGTAGTCGTCGCGCGGCGAATAGAACAGGTGATCAGCGAACCACGCCTCATGGGCGATCCAGCCGAGCAACACGGCCAGCGGCACGCTCCACCAGGGCGCGAAGATACCCAGCAGGATCAGCGCCAGCAGGGCGACGAGCAGAACCGCGCGCTTCTTGCGGCGGTGCTGTTTGAGCAGGTGCTGCTTGCGGGCGCTCATGGCGACTCTCCATCAAGCCCGCTTTCGCGGGCGGGGCGTCAGACCTGGAACACCGGCACGCGGTGGCACCAGCGGTCCTTGTACTCGCGGTCGGCGCGGCCGAAGGAATAGCGCAGCGGCTTACCCAGCGCCTCGGCCTCGGCCCAGGCCTCTTGCGTATTGACGAAGCTGAGCACGCTGCCGGGGCTGAACTCGCGGTTCTCCGGAGCCACGCCGCCGTTGATGTACTCGACGCTGACCCACTTCGGCGCTTCGACCCGATAGAGAATCTGGATCGCCACCGGCTCGCCGTCCAGGCGCACCAGCGAACCCCGCATGAAGTCGCGCATCAGGCCGAAGACTTCGGCCAGTCGTGCCTTGCCCGGCACTTCGAACTCCCAGCGACGCTGGAACAGGTCGGCATAGATGCTCGCCTGCTCCTCGGGGCTCAGCTCGCTCATGGGCTGCAGCACGCCGCCCGCCTCTTCCAGCAGGCGCTGTTCGCGGCGCTGGTTGTAGCGGAATTTCTTCGAGAAGTCGGCCGGCGCGCGGTTCATCGCCAACTGTTCAGGCTGCTCGCGGGCGTCGCTGACCTGCTCGCGGTTGAGCTCGGAGAGGTAGCGCACCTGATGGCGCAGTTCGATGCGCGCACCTTCGGCGATGGGCAGGATGATCTCGGCATTGCCCAGGTCGAACAGCGCCTTCTTGCCCTCGCGCTTGAGCACGTCCTTGGACAGCGCCAGGTTGCGCCCCCAGGTCGGCACGGCGGCTCGCAGTTCATTCCCGTCGAACCAGCCCAGGTAACGCACCGGAATGCCGGCCAGATGGGCCAGGCGCTCTACCACATCCGGGTGGGTGGCGACGCTGCCGCCGAAGCGCTGCCAAGCTGAGGCATAGTCGGCCGCCGCAATGGGCGTCCAGCCGCGTTCGCGGAAGACTCGCAGACGGTTCAGCATCCCTGGGTATTCCACACCTGCGTCATACCGGCTGCTCGACGGGCGCTTCCTCGCTGCCACCGACCGGATCGTCGGCGAACTGGCGGGCGTGCAGGCGGGCGTAGTAGCCGTTCTGGGCGATCAGCTGGTCGTGGGTGCCACGCTCGACGATGTGGCCCTGGTCCATCACCAGGATCAGGTCCGCCGCCTCGATGGTGCTCAGGCGGTGGGCGATGACCAGGGTGGTGCGGCCTTCCATGACCTTTTCCAGGGCGGCCTGGATGTGCCGCTCGGACTCGGTGTCCAGCGCCGAGGTGGCCTCGTCGAGGATCAGCACCGGGGCGTCCTTGAGCAGTGCGCGGGCAATCGCCAGGCGCTGGCGCTGGCCGCCGGAAAGCATCACACCGTTCTCGCCGACTTCTGTCTCGAAACCTTCGGGCAGGCGGTCGATGAACTCGCGGGCGAAGGCGTCATCGGCAGCCTTTTCCACCGCTTCGCGCGGTCGGCTGGCGAGGTCGCCGTAGGCGATGTTGTTGAGCACGCTGTCGTTGAACAGGTTGACCTGCTGGGTCACCAGTGCGATGTGCCGGCGCAGGTTGCTCAGCTTGTAGTCCTCGACGTCCGTGCCGTCGAGCAGAATCTGCCCGTCGCTGTGGTCGTAGAAGCGCGGGATCAGGTTGGCCAGGGTCGACTTGCCGCTGCCGGAGCGGCCGACCAGCGCCACCATCTGGCCCGGTTCGACGCTGAAGTTCAGGTCATTGAGGACCTTCTTCTGGGTGCCCGGGTAGGTGAAGCTGAGGTTCTTCACTTCGAGTCGGCCCTGTACGCGGTCACGCTCGATGGTGCCGTTGTCTACCTCGGGCTGCTCGTCGAGTTGCTCGAAGATGCTTTCCGCGCCAGCCACGCCCTTCTGGATGGTCGAGCTGACTTCAGAGAGCTGGCGGATCGGCTTGGGCAGCAGGCCGGCCATGGAGATGTAGGCCACCAGGTCGCCAACGGTGGCGTCGCCGCGCAGCAGCAGCACGAGGTACAGCAGCACCGCCATGGCGCTGTAGATCACCAGTTGCAGCATCGGCGTGTAGATCGCCGAGGTCTTGTTCATGCGCAGGTTCTTGCTGGTGTTCTCGTTGGTCACGTGGCGGAAGCGCGCGCGCTCATAGGGCTCGCCGCCGAAGCTGCGGACTACGCGATAACCCTGGATGGTCTCGGACGACACATGGGTCACGTCGCCCATGGCCACCTGGATCTTCTTGCTCTGCTTGCGGAACTTGCGGCTGGCGGTCGTCACCATCACCGCGATGATCGGCAGGATTGCCAGCATCACCAGGGTCAGCTTCCAGTTCATCCACAGCAGCGAGAGGAACAGGAAGACCACGGTCATGCCTTCGCGGATCACCACCTTGATGGCGTCGGTGGCAGCGCCGGTGACCATGGTCACGTTGAAAGTGATGCGCGAGATCAGGTGGCCGGAGTTATTGCTGTCGAAATAGCGGTTGGGCAAGGTCAGCAGGTTGTTGAACAGCGCGATACGCAGGTCCTGCACCAGCCCCAGGGAAACCTTGGCGATGAAGTAGTTGCCGAGGAAGGAACCAACGCCCTGCCAGACGGCAATCAACACCACCAGCAGCGGAACTGCGTAGAGCAGCGACAGGTCACGGAGCCAGGCCACGGAGGAATTGGGGAACAGCTTGGCATCCGGATGGGCCAGGCCGTCGACGAAATACTTGAGGATGCCCGCCAGCATCGGCTGGGTCGCGGCGAAGATCAGGAAGCCGATGATGCTGAGCAGGAACATCCCGATGTACGGACGCACATAGGACAGCAGTCGGAAGTAGATCTTCAGGCTCGAAGGAGCCTGGGGTTCTTTACCGGACATGTAGGAATCGCACGCTTAAAAGGTCGGCGATTATAACACAGCGCTCTCGTTTGCCCGGCGGCTGGGCTACTATAGCCGGCTATCGATTCAGGGACCCGCCATGCAAGACCTCGCTCTCTCCGCCTACGAAGCGCTGCGCGCCGGCGCCCAGGTGCTGGAAGCCGACAAGCATGGCGACAAGGTCCTGCGCCTGGCCGATGGCAACTTCCTGAAACTGTTCCGGCGCAAGCGGCTGATCTCTTCGGCGGCGCTCTATCCCTACGCACAGCGCTTCGCCGACAATACCCAGACGCTGCAACGCCTGGCGGTGCCCTGCCCGCAGATCATCGCGGTGTACCGCATCCCCGAGATCGCCCGCGACGCGGTGCACTACCAGCCACTGCCGGGCGACACGCTGCGCCAGGTGATCGAAGCCGGCGAGGCGGACACGCAACTGGCGGCGAAACTGGGCGAGCTGATCGCCGGACTGCATGACCAGGGCGTGTACTTCCGCTCGCTGCACCTGGGCAACGTGGTGAAGACCCCCGAAGGCGCCCTGGGCCTGATCGACCTCGCGGACATGAAGAAGCAGCGCCGGGCGCTATCGCGCCAGCAGCGCAAACGCAATTTCGCCCACATGCTGCGCTATACCCAGGATCGCCAGTGGCTGCTGGCCGGCAATACCCAGAGCCTGGCGCAGGCCTACCTCGCTCGCAGCCGGGTACGCTGGTCGCTGGCCGAACTCCAGCAGGTCCTCAGTTCGGCTCCATGATCGCCGGCCGCACCTGCGGCCAGCGCTCCAGACTCAGCCCCAGCAGGATCACCACCCAGGGCATCAGCCACATGGCGCGCGTGCGCTCCCACAGGCTGAACACGTCGAACTGCATGGCGACGCTGGAGAACACCCAGAGCAGCATCACCGACAGACCCAGCGCCCGCGAGCGGCAGCACCAGGCGCGGTAGCCGATCGATCCCCACAGCATCAGGAATACCAGCAGAGCCGGCACGCCGTATTGAATCGCTGTGTGCACGGGGAAGTTGTGTGCCCCGTTCTCGTACACGGAATTCCCGCTGGTCACCGAATAATCGCCCCCCAGCCCAACGCCGAACCAGAAATGCTGCTGGATCTGCGGCCAGGCGTTGCGCAGCAGCTCGAAGCGCTCGGCGTCGCCGCGCTCCATCAGCCCCGGCTCGACGACAACCAGCGTTGCGCCACCTACCAGAAGCAACAACGGAAGCAGCTTGGCGATCCGGCCCGGCACCAGGCTCAAGCTGAAGATGGCGGTGACCATCAGCGCCAGCAAGGCCCCCCGACTTCCGCAGAGCACCACGTAGATCAGCGATGCGGCCAGCAGGAACACCCAGGGCAGCTGCGACCAGCCGCGGCGCGGCAGTAACGGCACGCACAACACCGTGACGAAGGCGATCGAGTAGGCCGCCGCATTGGGGTTATCGAGGAAGCCACCAAACCCGCTCAGACGCCCCATTCCATAGGTCGGGGCGAACAGGAGTGCCGCCACGCTATAGAGGCCGACCACCAGAGCCAGCGACAACATCGTCAGGCGCAGCCGGCGCTCATCTGCGCGGGCCCAGAGCACCCAGCCGAAGATGAACAGCATGAACAACGAAACACTCTTGAGGTTGCCCGCCGGCTTGCCCGTCTTGGACCACAGCAGAGAAAGCACCGCCCAGCCGAACAGCGCCAGCAGAAGCCACAACTCCCGGTGAGCCCGAAACAGGTGGCCGAGCTCCTGCCGGCGGGTGATGCACAACCACAACGACGGCAAGTAGACGAACAGCGCGACCATCTGGAAATAGAACTTCATGCTGGGTGTCAGCATCACCCCGGCGATGCTCCAGAGCACGCCGATGCCCAGCATCGCCTCGGCTATCCGGCTTCCCCGGCGCTGTGATACGCCAGTGGGGGTCACAGTGGGGCACCAGGATTTCCAGGCAGGAGCAATTACATCTTTCATCGGCAAACGTCTTATTCCCGCCCGAACTTGAACAGCAAATGGCGAATCCGCCGCAGGGTGATGCGATTCCAGCGCCACGGCGGAAGCTGTAGCAGCAGCGACCAGGCGTAGCCTTTGTCAGCGACCACGGACTGCTTGAGCGCCTTGTTGAGGATACAGGTCATGCCAGGGCCATACGCCGGGTGGTCACGATAGGGAGCGACCGCCATCCGGTCATAATGCAACTGGTTCTTGAATGCCGTCCGCGACAGGTTGCCTTCGTGACGGCGGTAGCCGCTGACTACTTCCGGCAGGACTTCGACCCGGTAGCCCAGGTGGGCGATCTTCAGGGTCATCTGGAAGTCCTGGATACGGATCTGCGGATCGTAGCCGCCGACCCTGTCCATGGCCTCGCGCCGGTACATGGCAACGGTCGCGCCGATGGCGATCGCCTGTCCCAGCAATTCGTCGAAGCTGTACTGGCGCACGGCATTGCCCGGGCCGCCCTTCAGGAACTTGCCGTCAGCATCGATGTACACGGCGCGCCCGCCAAGGCAACCGACCTCGGGGTGCTCTCGCAGGTAGTTCGCCTGCAGGCTCAGGCGCCCCGACATCATGATGTCGTCGGAGTCCGGTGTTGCCACCAGCTCGCCCCGAGCATGGCCCAGCGCCGTGTTGAGCGCGGCACTGACACCCTGATTGGTCTGGCGGTAGAACTGGAAGCCATGTTTCCGCTGCAGCGCCTGGATCATCTCGGCACTGCGGTCGCTGGATCCGTCATCCACCACGATCAGCTCGAAGTTGGGATAGTCCTGCCCAAGAATGCTCAGCAGTGTCTCTTCGATATAACGCTCGCGGTTATAGCAAGGCACCAGCACGGAAATCAGCGGGTATTCCACAGACACCTCAATAACCGACAGGTATTGGCCACAGGTCAGAACCCCAAAGCCAGCCGCCAGCGCTCCAGCATACCGGGCTGCGGCCTTGCTCGCAGCGGGACAGCCATGGCCTGGACAATCCGTGCCCCGATCTGGCTGAACCCGAAACCCTCCACTGCCAGCATCCGTCCGGCTTCGGCAATTCGGCTCGCGAGCTGCGGGTCATCGCGGAGCAACTGCAACTTGCTGCGCAGCTGGGCGACATGGCGGTACAGCACCACGTTGTGCATGTCCTGCAGGCCCAGCGCGCGGCTCTCCGCCTCACCCTGGTCATAGGCCAGCAGCACGCAGCCGCAGGCCATGGCCTCGAAATTCTTGATCATGTACTCGCCCATGCCGACATCCGCGCTGACGAAGAAGCGGATGCGGTTGAGCGTGTTCAGGTAATCCTCGCCCGAGTTGGTCTTGGTCACCAGCAGATTCTCCACCTGCCCCAGCTCGTCCAGCAGCGCCTTGCGGCCGCTGTAGGCCACGCTGCCGGTGCTGCCGACGAAGGCCAGTTCGATATCCCGCTCGCGCCCCAGGTCATGCAACAGGTCCTGGTCGTAACCCTTGGGCACGAAGACTGCGTCGAAACCTTCCTGGCGCAGGCGTTCGCTGACCATGAAGCCCGAACTGATCACCCGCACCCAGGGCAGCCGGCGGTAGTGCGCACTGAACTTCCCGGTGTACTTGCAGGGGATGTAGTTCTGGTAGGCATCGTGCTCAAGGATGACCAGGTTGGGCACGCTGCGGATGAAGGATGCCTGGCGCATCTCCTTCTTGAAGCGCAGGAAGAACAGGATGCGGTCGTACTTCGAAGCATCCACGTGCTCACGGAAGTAACGGCGCAGGTTGGCCTGCTCATCGCTGCTCAGCCAGCGCAGGTCGCAGTCGCAATGTTCGGCGATACCGTCATACAGGCGATCGAGGATGGCGCGTTGTTCTTTCTGGACCAGGAACAGAACTTTCAAGACTCACCTTTTGCATCCCAGAGTGCGGGCAATCGAATTAACGTGCATCCCGGGCCGGTTACAGCAATCGCCCAGCTTCCATGCGCTCTGCCCGTCATCCTCCGCAAGTAAATCGGCGACAAGGACAATGCGCCGCGAAGATTAGGGGACGCTGAACAACCCGGTCAAGGTGATGGCCGTCTCAGGATGCAGCAGGCAGGATTTGGCCTTGACGGACGTTGTAATAGGTGCAACCCGCGGGGAGGTCCTTGTTGACGAACGACATCGCCCCAATGGTGACACCACTGCCAATCTCGAGTTCATCGGCGATGATGCAGCTGTGCGCGCCGAGGCTCACATCGTCACCGATCACCAGTGAGTATCGCGATAGCCCCAGTGTCTTGATGCCCACCGTCAAGCTCTGCCGAATGTTGCTGCAGATCCATCACGACCTCGCTCGCAGGCGTTTCCCATCCGTGGCTGCCATTTCTGCTTCGAGCAATGCATCCAGCTGGGTGGGTTCGACTTTAGGCACAACGCTGGCCGGTAAACGGCTGCCTTGCGACAGATTGAAAAGCCGCAGCGGATACCGGGGCGTGACCTTCTCGGCGACGATCCGGAAGCTGGGCAGGATGTAATCCTCGAAATCCTCGTCGAGGCTGCTGGGCAGGGCCGCCGCGCCGGTTTCGTAGAAACGCCCGATGCTCTTGTTCAGGTCCATCCCGACGATGAATGCCTGATCGAAGCCGAGGTGGCAGGCCAGTTGCGTTGCGGCATAGGGGATGGTGCGGCCGCCGAAGTAACCTTTGCTCATGTCGCGACTGAAGCCGATGCGATTGGCCTTCCTGCGCAGCAGCGAAAACCCGCAGATGAGATCGGGATCATGGCGAATCGACCAGGCATAGGAACGGTCGGAAAGCACGGCCATGCCGTGCCGACGGTTGACCCTCTCCAGCAGAAAGACATTCGTCCTCTGCGGCAACAAGGTCGGGTCATGACGATGCAGCGCCTGGAAGCAGTTCAGGCTCATCGCCAGATGCGTGGCGCTGCGCGCGCCGAGGCCGGCAAGGTCAGGGCGATCGCGCACGAACCCGGGGTCATCGCAGATATAGAAGAACGGCGTGATCTTCTGGTCGGCGCAGCGAACAATGGAGCCATTCATCGCGATAACCGGCCAGTCCGCATAGCGCGCCAGCGGGAACTCCCCGGCGGAAGGCCCGGAAGCGAGCAGGAACACACTCCCCTGATAGCGCCCGCGGCACTCCCCGAACTCGATGATGGGAATCTGCACATTCCCATCGCCCAGCCAGCGTCGACCACCTTCCAGTTTGAGTTCCAGCATTTGCAATCGCGCGCTCGTCAATGATTCGCCAAAGGGCGCACCCAGCGTCCAGGCCAGTAAAAATGAAGGGAGAACCGCAGGACCGTCAGCGGGATGGGGCGAGTAACGCCTTCACCAGCGGCAGACTCCAGAATTCCCGGCGCACCGCCTCATCACAGAAGCGCGTCTGCAGACGCTGCTCCATCTGCTCAACGCACATCACCCGCTGCTCGCGGTCCAGCACCGACAGATGGCGCAGACCTTCGGCCAGTGCGGCATCGTCGCCCAGCGGGAAGAGGATGCCCAGCCCTTCGACGATTTCCCCGGCGCCGCCGCCTGAGGTCGAGATCAGCGGCACTCCGGCGACCATGGCTTCCAGCAGGACCATGCCGAAGGGCTCGTGGTCGGAGGTCAGGGCGAATACGTCGAAGGCCTTGAAGTAGCGCTTGGCGTCCGGAACCTGACCAAGGAACAGCACGCGGTCGGCGATGCCCAGCTCGCGAGCGAGGTCCTTGAGGTCCTCTTCCAGTCTCCCCTTGCCGAGGATCGCCAGCAGACTGTTGTGCGGCAGGCGCGGCAGCGCGCGGGCGAAGCCGCGCAGCAGGGTGGCCTGGTCCTTGTCCGGATGCAGGCGGCCGACGTTGCCAACCACCCAGGCGTTGTCCGCCAGCCCCAGGTGCTGGCGTGCCGGATAGCGCTCGACCTGCTGGTCCTTGAGGGCGTCGACATCGACCCGGTTGTACAGCGTCTCGATGCGGTCCTGCGGCCAGGCCGGCAGGCAGGCACGGATTTCGTCGCGCACCGCGTTGGAAACGCCCAGCAGGCTCAGGCGTGCGGCGAAGAAGCGCGCGAACAGCTTGCGCCCCAGGCGCTGGAAGTCACCGAAGCCATGGTGCACACCGATGATCGGCAACCTAGTGCCGAGCATGGCAATCCAGGTCGGCTTGAAGCGGTGTGCGATGCAGAAGCGGAAATCGCGGGAACGGGCGATCTCGCGCAGGTCGCGGATTGCCCGGAGCTTCAGCCCGCGGATGTCCCGCGAGCTGTAGTCGAGGAAGAGCACCTCGTCGCTGGCGCAACCGGCCACGACTTCCGGATCGGGCGCACCGGTGAGGAACACCGTGGTAACCCGGTAACCGGTGCCGGCGAACAGGCTGGCGTACTGACGGGCACAGTCGAGGAACGGCCCGTCATAGCCGTGGCAGAACTGCAGGACGCGCGGTTCAGCCGAGCGAGTCATAGGGCTCCGCGCCATCCTTGACCACCAGGATGTCCTGCATGATCAGGTACTGAAGGTCCGAGCCGTAGAACATGTTCAGGGCATCGGTGGGCGAGCAGACCATCGGCTCGCCACGGCGGTTCAGCGAGGTGTTGAGCGCCACTCCGTTGCCGGTGAGCCGCTCCAGCTCCTTCATCATGTCGTAGTAGCGCGGGTTGAACTCGCGCTTGAGTACCTGGGCGCGGGAGGTGCCGTCCTCATGGACGACTTCCGGCACGCGGGTCTTCCACTCTTCGTTGACTTCGAAGGTGAAGGTCATGAACGGCGCCGGGTGGTCGATCTTGAACATCTGCGGGCCGACGGTATCGAGCATCGACGGGCAGAAGGGTCTCCAGCGCTCGCGGAACTTGATCTGCGCGTTGATGCGGTCAGCCACGCCGGGAACGCTCGGGCAGCCGATGATCGAGCGGCCGCCGAGGGCGCGCGGGCCGAATTCCAGGCGCCCCTGGAACCAGGCCACCGGGTTGCCGTCCACCAGCACCTTGGCGATGAGTTCGGACAGGTTGTCGATCTTGCGCCAGGTCGGCTTGGCCTCGTGGCGGGCGCAGGCGGCGATGACGTCTTCGTTGCTGTATTCCGGGCCGAGGTAGACGTGCTCCATCTTCTCGACCGGCACGCCACGCTCCCAGGACACGTACGCCGCAGCGCCAACGGCGGTGCCGGCGTCGCTGGCCGCAGGCTGCACGTACAGCTCCTTGACCTCGGGACGGGCGATGATCTTCTGGTTGAGCTTGACGTTCAGCGCGCAGCCGCCGGCAAAGGCGATCTTGCCGGTCTCGCGGATAATGTCGCCCAGGTAGTAATCCATCATCTCCAGCGACAGCTTCTCGAACAGAGCCTGGATGCTGGCGGCGTAGTGGATGTAGGGATCGTCGGCGATGTCGCCTTCACGCTTCGGACCGAGCCACTCGATCAGCTTGGGCGAGAAGTAGTAACCCTTGCCCTTTTCCTTGTAGCGACGGAAGCCGATGACGTTGGCGTACTCGGTGTTGATGATCAGCTCGCCATTCTCGAACTTCGCCAGGCGGGAGAAATCGTACTTGCTGGCATCGCCGTAGGGCGCCATGCCCATGACCTTGAACTCGCCGTCGAGCATGTCGAAGCCGAGGTATTCGGTCAGCGCGCCGTACAGGCCGCCCAGGGAGTCCGGATCGTAGAACTCCTTGATCTTGTGGATCTTGCCGTTCTCGCCGTAGCCGAAGAAGGTGGTGGCGTACTCGCCCTTGCCGTCGATCCCGAGGATCGCCGTCTTCTCCTTGAAGCCCGAGCAGTGGTAGGCGCTGGAGGCGTGGGCCAGGTGGTGCTCGACCGGCTGGATCTTGGTCTTCTTCAGGTCGAAGCCCAGCTGCTGCAGGCACCATTCGATGCGCTTGTAGTAGCGTTTGTAGCGACGATTGCCGAGCAGGATGGCGTCCAGCGCGCGGTCCGGCGCGTAGGCGTAGCGCTTGGCGTAGTGCCAGCGGGCCTTGTCGAAGATGCTGATGGGGGCGAAGGGAATGGCCACCACGTCAACGTCCGACGGCTTGATCCCGGCCTGCTCCAGGCAGAACTTGGCCGACTCGTAGGGCATGCGGTTCTTCGCGTGCTTGTCGCGGACGAAGCGCTCTTCTTCGACGGCCGCGACCAGCTTGCCGTCGATGTACAGGGCGGCGGAAGGGTCATGGCTTACGGCGCCGGACAGGCCGAGGATGGTCAATGCCACAGGGTCTAGCCTCTTTCATCTGGGCGGGTGCCAGGCACCCGCGGTAAACGTTCGTCGAGCAGCCGGTGCAGTGCGCTGCCCTCTGGCCAGTTGCGCAGGAAGCGCGCACGGTCACGGGCATAGGCGCGGGCGAAGCTCGCTTCTCGCGAGTGGCGCTGCATGGCATCGAGGTCGATCAACGACCACTGCCCGCCTTCGCCCTGCTCCTGCCAGAACAGGTTGTGCCCTTTCAGGTCGCCGTGGCTGATGCGCTCGCGCACCAGCGCCGCGAATAGTCTGTCCAGGGCCACAAGATCCGATTCCGGCGGCAGGCCGCCCCCCTCCGGATGGTCCAGATAGGGTTTGAAACGGGCGATTATATCCTGACCCGCCAGGTAATCGGTAATCAGGAAGGCCGTGCGGCCACAACCAGTTGCTATTCGATACCTTATAAGGATGCGTCAAAGCGCCGAATCATAGCCCAGACAAAAGCAAATGCCCCACGAACCAATTTCCATCACGGCGAATCCGCCTCAGACGAAGCGCCGAGTAGATGTCGGGGGCGAATGGGCTTCGTCGGCGCGGGGAGAAATGACCGTCCGACGTCGACTTCCTGTTGCAGGACGTTGCTGACTCAGCAGGAGACTTGGGAGGCGATGCCCGACTGCGAGAGCGCCAGGACAAAGGCACTGCAACATCAGGCCCTGATGACATTGGGCAGCGTCTCCCGGAAGCGTCCGCGGCTGTCGATGATCAAATTCGAATGCTGCTTGATCATCTCGTAGTCAAAATCATCGTGATCAGTCGCCAGCAGGATTGCATCGAAGCTTTTCAGCATCTGGGCGGACAATGGCAGGCTGTTCAGTTCGAAGCCGGAACCACCGTGTTCCTCGTCCGAAACAAAGGCAGGAACGTGCGGATCACTGTAAGCGACCTCACCACCACGAGCCCGAATAAGCGCCATGATCGCCGACGAGGGCGACTCGCGTAAATCATCGATGTTCTTCTTGTAGGCCACCCCCAGCACCAGCACCTGGCTCCTGGCTCCTGCTCAGAGCCTTGCCGGCCCCATTGAGGGCGTCCACCAACTTGCCAACCACATACTCGGGCATGGCCCGGTTGATCTCGCCGGATAGCTCGATGAACCGGGTATGGATGCCGTACTCCCGGGCCTTCCAGGTCAGATAGAATGGATCGATGGGAATGCAGTGCCCCCCCAGCCCGGGCCCCGGGTAGTACGGGGTGAAGCCAAAGGGTTTGGTGGCAGCGGCATCTACCACCTCGAAGATATCGATTCCCATCCGGTCGGCAACGACCTTCATCTCGTTGACCAGGCCTATGTTCACCGCACGATGGATGTTCTCCAGCAGCTTGGTCAACTCGGCAGCCTTGGTCGAACTGACCGGGACAACCTGGTCGATGGCCGAGCCGTACAGCGCCACCCCCACCTCCAGGCAAGCTAACGTATGCCCGCCGACCACTTTGGGAATGGTGCGGGTTTCGAAGTGCGGATTGCCCGGATCCTCGCGCTCCGGCGAATAGACCAGGAACACGTCTTGCCCGACGCCCAGCCCCTGCGCCTCGATTCTGGGAAGCAACTCCTCCTCGGTGGTGCCGGGATAGGTCGTGCTTTCCAGCGACACCACCTGACCTGCCCGCAGGTAAGGCGCCAGGGCCTCGGTGGTGTTGATCACATAACTGATGTCCGGCTCACGATGTCGGTTCAGCGGGGTCGGTACGCAGATGATCAGTGCATCGCATTCCCCGGCCCGCGAGAAATCGGTCGTGGCTTCAAAGCCCGCGGCGCGCGCACGCGCAACACGGAGCGCGGGGATATGCTCGATATAACTCTCTCCGGCATTCAGGTGTTCGACCTTGTTGCCGTCGATATCAATGCCCAGCACACGATAGCCGGCAGCAATGTAACGCAACATCAACGGCAGGCCGACGTACCCCAACCCCACTATTCCGATCAAAGCCTGTTTACTCACCAGGAGGCTGATCGACTGCGCCTTCCAATCGGCCATGAATTTTCCCCATTCCAATCACTGCAAGGGCAATCGCCCTTGATCGCTTTCTGTCTGATGACTGCCACTTAACGACCGGCGGCGCGAACCAAGCTCCGCAGAATCCACCCCAGCCGTCCCGCTCTGGGAGCTGGCACCGAAAGTGGAGACATTTGCAAAACCGCAGTGAACTCCGCTACCCGACTGGAAAGCCTGTGGCACTCATTGACCAGTTCTTTGCCGCGTTCGGCAATTCGGCTGATCAATTCAGGGTTGGCAAGCAGCATCTGAACCCGATCCCGAGCCTCCTCGAGCGTGTCGTAATGCACGACGTTGTACATATCGATAAAGCCAAGGCGTTCGGCTTCACTAGAATGGCGCTTAGCCAGCAACAGGCAGCCGCAAGCCATCGCCTCGAAGTTCTTGGCCATGTATTCATTGAACCCAATATCGGCGCTGACGAAGATCCGTATTCGATTGAGCAGGTCGTGATAGGCATCGACTGTTTCTGTTCTGAGCATTTGCAGGCCGAACTGATCCTGAAGCGACAACAGCAGATTGCGTCGCTCGTTGTAGACCTTGCTCTTCACTCGTCCGATAAAGGCCAGATCGATATCGCGCACGCGCGCCAGATCGGAAAGCGCAGCGTCGTCGTATGCCTTGGGAATGCAATACGCCTCGATGCCTTTACTGCACATATAGTCGCGAATGTAATAACTGGTGACGATCAGGCGTGCGTTGGGCAGTGCGGCGAAGTCCCGCGCGAACCTGTTCCGATACTTGCTCTGCGCCACGAACTCCTGGCAGGCGTCCTCTTCGTAGAAGACCAGCCCTCTGATCGACGCCAGATCCGCCGCCGCACGCCCCACTCGACGCAACGGAATATCGAAGAGCACCCGATCCCAGGCGGAAAAATCGGTTCGGCGCAAATAAGGACGGATGTCGTGCACCTCATCCTTGTCCAGCTTGTGGATATCAATCTGTTCGAAACCGCTGGCAAGGCCGTTGTAAAGCGTATCCAGTGAGCGAGCCCGCTGCGCCCTGGTAACAACGAGCAACCTCATTTCCCCACGCCCTGCGCAGCGTTCAAATATGTGCCGTCAATGAGCGCCAGATAGAAGATGGCTTCATGCAGGTCATCCGTTCCATGCAGCCAGTTCTGCTTGCCATACCGGCCGGACAACCGCTTACGCAGGCTCTCCTTGTGTTCGGCAGCACCATCGGGAAGCAGGCACTGGATGGACAGTTGAGGCTTGCTCAGGCGGTACTCCTTGGTCGCCAACCAATTCCCGCCGCGCGCCCACCAGAGCAGACGATCACAGGCCTCGGGAGAGAGTTCCCGACTTTCCCGCAATGTCCCGACCGAGGACAGGAACCCCAGCACCTCCGGCTCGCACGCGGCCATTCGTGCTTCTTCCCGAGTGACCAGAATCACCATGTCTTGCGGAACTTGGCGAGCTGCCGACAGCGCTTCGAGGCACTCACACTCATACTGGTACAACCGCTCGAGCCAGATATCCTGATCGGGCCAGCGGCGAATCAGGTCGAAGGGCATAGCCCAACCTTGGGCATGCAGCCATTGGTGCGCCTCCAGCAGCGACGCCCAACCGGGTGCCGCACCCGCCTCACGAAGGGCTTCGGCTCGAAAGAGCGCCAGGTAATCCTTCTTTGCGCGCACCGAGGTACTTGGAGCCTGACCTTGCTCCAGGGGCATCCCGGAGGAGAGGCGCTTGTGATAGGTCAGGTGATAGGCCAGCGCCTGCAGATAATGCCTCGGCGCGATCCGGTACCAGCCACGGGAGTCCTTCACTCGCGAATCCAGTAACTCCCGGGCCCGATAGGGCGGGTAGTAAGGCATGTGGCGGTAGGACAGGCCACTGCGACCTGAATCGCTGTAGACGTCGAACTTCACTTTGCTCAACTTGCTGCCGAAGTTCGGCCACGGCAACGCCGCAGCCAACTTCGCCAGTGAGCCATGCTCGACGAGGATATCGACATCATCCTTGATTTCGCCGTCAAGGACTCCTGGCAACTCCGCGTACCAGCGAAGCGTCACGTAAGCAGTGTTTTGCTGCTCCAGCCGGCGCAGGAATTTCTTCGGGTGACGAACCCGCAGGCTGAACCCCCGGTCCGTCTTCAGTTTCTTGCGCCAACGAAAAAGGCGCCAACTCACCAGCAACCGCAACAACAATGTCATACAAACATCCGATAACGTTTTGACCGGGAGAACTCCTTGGTCTTGCCGGTCATGTACCATCGGGATATTTCCCGCGGCGAACAGCTGGCGCGATCTGCCTGCCGTTCTAGACGTTCAGTGACCCAACTCTCATATTCGCTTTCGCCGATGTGCTTGCCGGCCCATTTCTGGAACAGATAGCCCCAGTAGTAGCCGTAAAGCGAGGCCAGACCGGGAGCGACCCAGGTGACGTATTCGAAGTCGATGACACTCACCTGCCCCTGCCGGTCGAGCATGACATTTCGAGAGTTGAGGTCCAGATGGAATACGCCCTTCTCTGTCATTTCGAGCAGGACGGTATCGATGTTCTCCAGCAACGCGAACGGCTCGGCGCCAGCCTCCAGGTGCTCCTGAAGGGTCCGCATACCGGAAAGGCAGCGATAGACGACGACCTGCCGCGAACACGTCAACAGACCGCGCATTTCGATGTAGGCACACAACGCTGGGGCGCTGATACCCAAGTGGGCAAATCGCAGGGCATTGGTAAATTCCGCTTGGCCGTATCGTTTCCCGTACTCCGGGCAATCGATTCCCCAGCGCGCCCGCCAGCGCTGCTTCAGGCGCGGAATATCGAATACCTTGAAGACCAGTCGGCCGCTGTTGGAAAGCCAGGTTTGTGTTGCTTCCTCGTGGAGGCTGAGGCGACGCAATCCAGCGGAATTTCTTGTAAATGCGAGAATTTCCAACGACTCATCAGGTGATAAGTCGTTGGCCTCAAATACCCTGACAATCGACATGCAAAACCTCTGAAGAACGATGCACGCGCAAGCGGGTCATCGATAACTTGCAGCCCTGTAACTTCCAGAATATGGATGCCCATGGCACCAATAGGATCAGGCCCCTGCAACCAATAGCGCACGCCTTCACAGCTCGTCGCCAGCAAGAGCTGGGCACCATGACATCAATCCGGCTCCACGCTGCCGCACCGCCGCCTGCCGTGGTTCAACTTTCAACGCCGGCGACAGCCGCCCTGATCAGCCGGGCGTCCTGCATTATCAGGCCTTGCAGCGTCGAGCCGTAAAACAGGTTCCGGGCACCGGTGGGCGAGCAGATCATCGGTTCGCCACGGCGGCTCAGCAAGGCGCTGAACGCCATTCCGTTACCGGTGAGTCAACATGAGTAGTAGCGCCGGTTGGACTCGCACTTGATCACCTGTGCGCAGGGACGACGTCCTCGTGGACAACTTCCATTACGCGGGGTCTGTGCTTTTCGTTGACCTCGAAGGTGCAGGTCGTGCGGGGCCCCAGGGGGCGATAGTGAAGATCTGCGGGCCAATGCTATCGAGCGTCGACGAGCAGAAGGGCAGAAGGGCCAGCAGCAATCGGGGATCGTTATCTGCGCGTTGATGCGGCCGGCAACGCCAGGAGAACTCGGACAACCGACAATCGAACAACCGCCGGGGGCACGCCGCGAGTCGAACTTCATGCAGCCCGGGGCCAGGCTACCGACTCGCGACCCCGGACAGGCCACGGATGGTCAATGCCAGAAGACCTAGCCCCGTTCGTCTGGACGGGTGCCAGGCACCTGCGGTAAACGTTCGTCGAGCAGCCGGTGCAGTGCGCTGCCCTCTGGCCAGTTGCGCAGGAAGCGCGCACGGTCACGGGCATAGGCGCGGGCGAAGCTCGCTTCTCGCGAGTGACGCTGCATGGCATCCAGGTCGATCAACGACCACTGCCCGCCTTCGCCCTGCTCCTGCCAGAACAGGTTGTGCCCTTTCAGATCGCCGTGGCTGATGCGCTCGCGCACCAGCGCCGCGAACAGTCTGTCCAGGGCCACAAGATCCGATTCCGGCGGCAGGCCGCCCCCCTCCGGATGGTCCAGGTAGGGTTTGAAACGGGCGATTACATCCTGACCCGCCAGGTAATCGGTAATCAGGAAGGCCGGGCCGCGCAGCCACAGCCAGCGCCGCTCGATCACCGCCAGCGGCTTGGGCGTGGCGATGCCGAGGAAGTCCAGGCGGTTGCCCTCGCGCCAGGAAGCCCAGGCGCGGCTGGGGCGCCAGAAGCGCTTGAACCAGTGCAGCAGGTTCTTGATGTTGTAGCGCTTGACCACCAGCGGCCGGCCGTCGAGCTCGACACGGGCCACGGTCGCGGCGCCGCCGGTCTTGTAGATGTGTCCGCGATTTATGTAGGAATCCGGATCGGCCAGCAGAGGCTGCAGGCCCTCCTCTTCCTCGCGGCGCACCGCGCGCAGGCCGAACGGCCCCTTGAATACGCTGAACAGGCTGCAGTCGCGGGCGATCTTCTTCATCAGGTCGCCGACGCGCCAGCGTCGAACCTTGGCGATTTCCTTCTGCAGGGCTTCCAGCGGCAATGCGTGCTCAGCGTTGGCCAGCAGATAGTGGATCAGCAGTTCTTCCAAATAAGGATCGAGGCTGGCGGGCAGCTGGGCGAAGAACACTCCGAGGTTTTCCAGCACGTGCTTGCGCGACAGTGGCTGGCCGGGGGTTTCCGCGCGGATGCCGGCGCCGTCGATCAGGTACAGCTGGCCGGCGTGGCGCAGCAGGTTGTCCAGGTGCAGGTCTTCCTGCCACAGGCCTTTGGCGTGCATCCGGGCGATGGCGGTCAGCGCCTCGGCGATGACGGCGGTCTGGCCGTCGGACAGCAGCGCTTCGCCCTCTACGGCGCGCCAGGCGTCCCAGAGGCTCTCGGCGTTATCGAGGAGTTCGAAGAGCAGCCAGCCACCCTCGCCGTCCTTCAGACCGTCGGCCAGTAGCTGCGGCGTAGTCAGGCCCTGTTCGGCGAGCAGTCGCACACCCTCGCGTTCACGCTGGAACTGTTTCGCTGCACGGCCGCCGACCAGCAGCTTGGCCAGCACCGGGCGGCTACGCCAATTGGCCGCACCGACATAGCGCTGGCCGGGCAGCACGCGCAGCAGGCTGTCCAGGCGCAGTTCGGCCGGACCGGCGCCGTCCTCCAGCTCGATGCGCAAGGGCAGCGCCGGAGCGCGGCCGGCATCGCGCAGGGCAGACAGCCTCATGCGCGGTTTTCCTTCTTCTTGCGGCGCGCGCCCAGGCGGCGGTACCAGTCGTCAACCTCCGGGCCGCCGGAAGCAGTGCCCAGGTAGGCCGCCAGCAGGTTGCGCACGTCGGTTTCGTTCCAGTCCGGCGCGCGGCGCAGAAGCGGCTCGAGGTCGCGCACGCGGTCGCGCTGGCCGAACCACAGCGGACGGGTCTTTTCCAGATCGATCAGGGTCGCCTCGAAGGCGTCGTCGGTTTCGCGCAGGAAGATGTGCTTGGGATAGAAGCAGCCATGCATCTGCCCGGCCTCGTGCAGGCGACGGGCGAGCATGCCGCAGGCGCGCAGGATGGCCTGGCGACGCTCGGCGGGCAGGTTCGACCAGCCTTGCAGGAGGTTGTCGAGATCACGCCAACCGTCCAGGGCGCGGGTCATCAGGATCGCCCGGCGCTCGCCGCCGACCTGCCGCGCACCAAAGAAGGCCGCCTGCATCGACGGAATGCCGAGCTGATGGTAGCGCTGAATGTTGCGGAACTCGCGGCTGAAGGTCGGCTCGCCGAGCGGACGCTTCAGGCTGCGGGTCAGGTGGTTGCTCTGGCGCTTGAGGTAGTAGGCGGTGCCGTCCAGCTCCAGGCGGTACACGCTGCTCCAGCCGCCGCGCTCGGTGTTGGGCTCGTCCACGGCTTCCAGCTGCAGGGCCCAGAGGGCGTCGAAATCGGCCAGGGCGTTGTTTTCCAGCAGGGCCTGGTCGCCCTCGGCAATGAAATCCTTCACTCGCGTCCCTCGAAGAAATGGACGATCTGCCGGACACGCTTCTTGTCCGACGCGTTCAGTCGCTCGCGGCGACGGTACAGCAGGTAGAACTGCAGGCGCTGCGTGTAGGAGAGGTGGTACTTGGCGACCTTGTCGAGGGTGGCCAGGTCCTTGGTGATGCGGTAGCGCAGCATGAAGCTGACCCAGAAATCACCGATCGGGCAATCGATGAAGTACACCGTGCCCTCCCCGTCCACCAGGATGTTGCGCCACTTCAGGTCGTTATGGGTGAAGTGGTGGTCATGCATGGTCCGGGTGTAGCCAGCCAGCTGGCGCATGACGTGCGCGACCCAGGCGCGATCCTTCAGACGCGGATCGTCCTGTTTGGCCAGGGCGTGCAGGTCCTCGGTGCCGACCAGCTCGCGGGTAATGATCGCGCCACGGGAGAAGCCGCCATTGACGCGCTCCAGGCCGTAGGCCACCACCTTCGCGGTCGGTATGCCCCACTTGGCGAACTGCTTGAGGTTCTGCCACTCGGCCTTCACCCGCGGGCGCGGCAGGTAGCGGCGAAAGCCCTTGCCCGGCTTGCGGTAGCGCTTGACGTAATAGCGCACGCCGTTGCGTTCGATGCGCACGACGTCAGACATCGCATCCTTGGTGATGCGCTCACCTTCGAGGGCGAACACGGCATCCAGGCTGCCGAAATCGGCGGCGAGATGCTGGTAGTCGGCTTCGAGTACCCAGCCGGCCATCAGAGCAGGTCTCCGTATCGTTGTTTGCGGTCGTAGAGCTTGGCTGCCTTGCGCTCCATCCACGCCAGCAGCGCGGCTTCCTCGCGGAGGATGTCACGCAGCGGACGCAGGAAGTAACCGCGCAGGAAGCGCAATTTGTCACGACGCGTAAGGCCGATGTCCAGCGCGGAGAAGTACAGCGCCGCCAGGTCCTTGTCGCGCCAACGGCGCGGGGTAGCGGCGCGGGTCTGGGCGCGGTGCAGGTCGATCACCGACAGGCGCAGGTCATCGGCGCTGATCGGGCGGTCGGTGTGCAGCAGGAAATGGCAGATGTAGCAGTCGCGATGATTGACCCCGGCGCGATGCATGGTGCCGACCATCTTCGCCACTTCGGCGATCAGCGCGCGCTTCAGGCGCGGCTCGGGCGGTGTCTGCAGCCAGTCCAGCGAGAGCACTTCCAGGTCGGTGGTCGGCGCCAGTTCCTCGGTGATGATGAAGGAATGCTGCGCGGCCGGATTACCGCCGCGCTCGCCATAGGCCACCGAGGTCATGGTCGCCACGCCGGCCTGGTGCAGGCGCTCCAGCGCGCGCTGCTCCTGGCCCGCACCGAGTACGGGAAGTTTGGCGCTGAACAGGTTCTTGACGATCTCGCCCCAGCCGATGCCGCGGTGGATCTTCACGAAATAGCCGCGACCTTCGACCTCGGTGCGCAGCGTGCGGCGACCTTCCAGCTCGCGGTAGACCTTGCCCTGCAGGCGCTCGACTTCGGCGAACGGGTCCTTGCCGGCCCACAGGCGCTTGAATGGCTCGTGCAGTTCGAGCTTCATGCGCGCTCCCGCAGGATCAGGTCGGCGGCGTGCTGCGGCATGCTGTAGAGATCGGCGCTGTCGGCGAAGGCCAGGCCGTTGCGCCCCCACTCCGCCCGCGCTGCATCGTCCTCCAGCATCTGCTGAAGCATCGTGTTCAAACGGTCCTGCTCGAACGGCGACGGCACCACACGGCCGGCTTTCGCCTCGTCGATGTAGTGCGCATAGCCGCAGACGTCGGTGACCAGCACCGGCAGTCCCGCGACCAGCGCCTCCAGCAGCACGGTGCCGGTGTTCTCGTTGTAGGCTGGGTGGATCAGCAGGTCGGCGCCGAGCAGGAAGCGCGGAATGTCGCTGCGCCCCTTGAGAATCTGCACATTGTCCGACAGGCCCAGCGCCTTCACCTGCAGTAGGAACGGCTTGGGATCGTCCTGGCCGATGGCGATCAGGCGGGTGCGCTTGCGCAACGAACGCGGCAGCGCGGCCAGCGCCTTGAGGCTGCGGTCCAGGCCCTTGGTCTTGAAGCCGGAGCCGATCTGCACCAGCAGCAGGTCGTCGTCGCCCAGCTTGAACTCGCGGCGGAACTCCGCACGGATTTCGCCGGCATTGGCCGGTGCGCGGCGGTCCTGGGCGATGCCCGGCGGCAGCAGGTGGAAGCGTGCCTCGGGGGTGCGGTAATGCTTGATGAACAGCGGCTGCTGGACCTCGGAGATCATCAGGATCTCGGTCTTCGACTCCGGCGCGAACACCGCGCGCTCGTAGTCGGCAAAGTGCTTGTAGCGACCCCAGCGACGGTAGAAGGAGTTGCGCAGGGTCTGCGCCTTGTCCTCGAAGCAGCCGTCGGCGGCGTAGTAGACATCCAGGCCCGGCATCTTGTTGAAGCCGATCACCCGGTCCACCGGCGAACGCGCGAGGTCCGCGGCCAGCCAGGCGCTGAATTTCTCGTTGCGGCGATGGTTGAACAGCGACTTCACCGGCGCCACGCGCACGTCGAAGCCCGGCGGCACTTCGCCTTCCCAGATAGGCGTGTAGACGCGGATCGAATGGCCGCGCTGCTGGCATTCCAGGGCGATGCGCATGAAATCGCGCTGCAGCCCGCCGAACGGGAAGTATTTGTAGAGAACGAAAGCCAGGGTCATCGAAGCGTCTCCGGGGCCAGCAGCAGCGCCTCCAGCTGGTTCGCCACGCGCTGGGGATTCAGGCGCGTGAAGCACAGAGGCTGTTCATGCCGCAGGTCGAACTGGCGCTTGTCTTCGGCCGTCGGCTGGTAGGTGCAGGTCTTCTGCAGGCAGGGCGCGCACGAAGGCCAGTCGGCGGCCAGGTGCACCTGCGAGCGCCCGTAGGCGCCGGTCAGACCGGGGTTGGTCGGGCCGAACAGCGACAGCGTCGGCACGTCCAGGGCGGCGGCCAGGTGTCCGAGCCCGGTGTCGACCGCCACGCAGGCGGAAGCGCCGGCCAGGACCTTGGCCATGCCCGCGAGGCTTAACTTGGGGAGTACCGAGGCGTTTTCCAAGCCTTCGGCGAGCCGTTCGGCGCGTTGCCGCTCGGCGTCGTTGCCCCACGGCAGGCGGACTTGCCAGCCGCGCTCGCCCATGCGCAGCGCCAGCTCGCGCCAGTAGACCTCGGGCCAGTGCTTGGTCACCCAGGTGGTGCCGTGCAGGAATACCAGGTAGGGCTCGGTCTCCACCGAATCCAGCAGGCGATTGCGGTCCAGGCCGTAATCGCCGGTACCAGTGGGCAGCGGGTAGTCCAGCGCCTGGGCGAACAACTGGCGCACGCGTTCGACGGCGTGCTGGCCCCAGGCAACCGGGTAGGTGCGGTTATAGAAGCGGCTGGCGGCCGGCTCGCGGGCCGACTCCTTGTCCAACCCCGCGACCGGCGTGCGGCGGCGCGCGTAGCGGGTCAGCCAGGCGCTTTTCAGCAGGCCCTGGGCGTCGATCACCAGGTCGTAGTCGACTTCCTTCAGGCGGCGCTTGAAGCGCCCCCATTCGCCACTCCTGAGCGTCTGCCAGAGGTTCTTGCGCCAGCGGCGGATCGCCACCGGGATCACCTGGGCCACGGCGGGATGCCAGGCGGGAATCTCGGCGAAGCCCTCCTCCACCACCCAGTCGAACTGGATGCCGGGAATGGCACGGGCAGCGTCGGTCAACGCCGGCAGGGTGTGGATGACATCGCCCAGGGACGAGGTCTTGATCAACAGGACCCTCATTCAGCGCTTTCCACATCCACCGGGTCGGCGACCAGTCGGTCCAGCGCTTCGATCACCGGGCGCGGCTTCAGCTCGCGCAGGCAGTTGTAGTGGCCGAAACGGCACACGCGATCGAAGCAGGGGCTGCATTCCAGGCCGAGGCGGACGATCTCCACGGCATCGGCCAGCGGCGGGGTGAACTGCGGCGACGTGGAGCCGTAGACCGCCACCAGCGGGCGGTTCAGCGCGGCCGCCACGTGCATCAGGCCGGAATCGTTGGTGACCACGGCGCCAGCGCAGGACATCAGGTCGATGGCCTCGGCCAGGGCGGTCTCGCCGGCCAGGTTCACCGACTCTTCGCGCAGGCCGGGAATCAGGCGCATGCGAATGTCTTCGCCGCCAGGATGGTCGTTCTTCGAGCCGAAGATCCACACCTGCCAGCCGGCGCGAATCTTCACCTCGGCGACCTTGGCGTAGTACTCGGCCGGCCAGCGCTTGGCCTCGCCGAACTCGGCACCGGGGCACAGCGCCAGCACCGGGCGATCCAGGCTCAGGCCGAACTTGGCCAGCGCGGCCTCGCGGCTCTGCGGGTCGATGGACAGGCGCGGCTGCGGATAAGGTTGCGGCAGCTCGGCGCCCGGCGCATAGGCCAGGGCCATGAAGCGCTCGATCATCAGCGGGTAGCGCTCTTTATCCAGCGCGCGGATGTCGTTGAGCAGGCCGTAGCGCATCTCGCCCTTCCAGCCAGTGCGCTTGGGGATGCCGGCGAAATACGGTACCAGCGCCGATTTGAGCGAGTTGGGCAGGAGGATCGCCTGGTCGTACTGGCCCTTGAGGGTCTTGCCGATACGCCGGCGCGAGGCGATATCCAGCACGCCGTGGCCAAGCGGGAAGCTCAGGGCCTGGCGCACTTCGGGCATGCGCTCGAGGATCGGCCGGCTCCAGTCGGGCGCCAGCACATCGATCACGCAGTCCGGATGCTGCCGCTTCAGACACTGGAAGAGCGTCTGCGCCATCACCATGTCGCCCACCCAGGAGGGGCCTACGATCAGAATTCTCATGCCTTTTCCGAAAACAAGCGGGGAGGCTCTCGCCTCCCCGTACTCCATTCATCCAGCCGCAAGGCGCGGGCCTCTGCGGTCGGGTGCCGAGCAGCGAATGCCGGCAGTCTAGCCCAGCCACTCTTCGGGCCGGGCGGTTTTCGTCACTCCCTGTGACCTGGCGCAATGGCATTACGCGCCTTGTTCCTACTGCCAGACCAGCACTGACAGCGCGATCCGTTCCGGCGAGCATCATCTCGCCGGATGCTATCTGTTTCATGGGAAATCGCAGCGAATCAGGTCAGCTCGAAGGCCTTCCACATCTGCATCACCATGCGACGTTCCGCATGGAAGTGATCGCCGCTCACCACGCCCGGCTGCTTCTGCAGGGACAATCGGTGCGCCGCCGCCCGGTAGGCCTTGTAGGCGTCCTGCAGCTTCAGGACATCCTCGCCGGACATCAACCCGACCCGCTCCAGGGCTTCCAGAATGCGGATATTGTCGGTGAACTCCACCAGCTCCGGGTGCTGCCACGACCAGGCCAGGGCCGCGTATTGCACCATAAATTCGATATCGACGATACCACCGGCATCCTGCTTGAGATCGAACGGGGCCGCGGCCTCGAAGGCATTCGGCGCGGTGCCGGCGGCCGTGCCCGGGGTGCCGAGGTTGTCGCGCATCTTCGCGCGCATCTCGCTGACTTCCTTGCGCAACTCGGCCAGGTCGCGCTGCTGGCCGAGCACTTTCGCGCGGATCGCCTCGAACGCTACGGCCACCCGCTGGCAGCCGGCGAGCACGCGGGCGCGCACCAGCGCCTGGTGTTCCCAGGTCCAGGCCTCGCCCAGCTGGTAAGCCTCGAAGGCGCGCAGCGAGCTGACCAGCAGGCCGGAAGCGCCGCTCGGGCGCAGGCGCATATCCACCTCGTAGAGCATGCCCGAGGGCGTCTGCGCGGTGAGGAAGTGGATGATCTTCTGCCCCAGGCGCGTATAGAACTGCGCTCCATCGATGGGCTTGGCGCCGTCGGTTTCGCTCTGCGGGTCACCGTCGTGGATGAACACCAGGTCGAGGTCGGAGCCGTGGCCCAGCTCCAGGCCGCCGGACTTGCCGTAGCCGATGATGATGAAGTCCGGGTCGCAAGGCGTGCCGTCCACGCGGGTCGGTCGGCCATGGCGCTGCACCAGCTGGTCCCAGGTCAGGCTCAGCACCTGTTCGAGGATCGCTTCGGCCAGCCAGGTCAGGTAGTCGCTGACCTTCATCAGCGGCAAGGTACCGGCGATTTCCGAAGCCACCACGCGCAGGGCATGGGCCAGCTTGAAGTGGCGCAGGGTTTCCATCTGCTGCTCGAGGTCGTCCTCGGGGATACGCATCAGCCGTTCGCGCAGTTCGGCACCCAACTCGGCAGCCTGTGGCGGACGGAACAACCGCCCTTCATTCAATAGCTCGTCGAGCAGGATGGGGAAGCGGGCGATCTGCTCGGCCACCATCGGGCTGGCCGCACAGAGCGTCAGCAGGCGCTCCAGCGCGCCGGGGTTTTCGGTGAGCAGCACGAGATAGGCCGAGCGCCGCGCCACTGCCTCGATCAGCGGCAGCACCCGCTCCAGCAGCGCGTCCGCCGGACCGCGCTCGGCAATCATGTTCAGCAGGCGCGGCATGAAGGCATCCAGCCGCTCGCGGCCCAGACGCTGCATGGCGCGCACCTGCGGGCCATTGCGCAGGTCGGTCAGGCGCTTCCAGGCCGCCGCCGGTTGGGCGAACCCGGCGTCGGCGAACTGCCGGCAGGCGGACTCCTCATCCACCGCCTCTTCCCACAGCGGAATCCACTCGCCGCCGATGGTGGTATCCACCTGGCCTTCTTCATCTTCATCCGGGTCGGCGATGACCTGGCGGAAGTGCCAGTCGATGCGATCGCGCCACTGGTTGGTGGCCTGATGGAAGGCCGACCAGTTGGCGAATCCCATGATGAAGGCGACGCGGATACGCTCGAACTCATCCTCCGGCAGCATCTGCGTCTGGCGGTCGGCGATCGCTTGCAGGGCGTGCTCGGCGTAGCGCAGGAACTCGTAGCCCTCGCGCAGCTCGGCAACCACCTGCGGCGGCAGGTAGCCCTGCCCTTCGAGGATCGCCAGCACCCGCAGCAGCGGCCGCTGCTGCAGGCTGAGATCACGGCCGCCGTGGATCAGTTGGAAGGCCTGGGCGATGAACTCCACTTCGCGGATGCCGCCGGCGCCCAGCTTGATGTTCTCGCTCATGCCCTTGCGCCGGACTTCCTGCTGGATCAGCTGCTTCATGGTGCGCAGCGCCTCGATGGCGGAGAAGTCCAGGTAGCGCCGGTAGACGAACGGGCGCAGCAGCTCCAGCAGGCGCTGGCCGGCTTCCTGGTCGCCGCCGACCACGCGGGCCTTGATCATCGCGTAGCGCTCCCAGTCGCGCCCCTGGTCCTGGTAGTACTGTTCCAGCGCGGCGAAGCTGTGCACCAGCGGGCCGCTCGAGCCGTAGGGGCGCAGGCGCATGTCGACGCGGAAGGCGAAACCTTCGACGGTGATCGCATCCAGCGACTTGATCAGCTTCTGCCCCAGACGCGTGAAGAACTCCTGGTTATCCAGCGCGCGCTTGGCGCCCTGGGTCTCGCCGCCCTCGGGGTAGCCGAAGATCAGGTCGATGTCGGAAGACAGGTTCAGCTCGCCCGCCCCCAGCTTGCCCATGCCCAGCACGATCATCTTCTGCGGCAGGCCCGAGCGGTTGCCGATGGGCACGCCGAACTGCTGGCAGTGGCGCTGGTAGAGCCATGCCAGGGACTGGTCGATGCTGGCGTCGGCGAGGTCGGAAAGGTCGCGGCAGGTGCCGGCCAGGTCGCTGCGCCGGGTCAGGTCGCGCCAGATGATGCGCATTTGCTGGCGCCGGCGGAAGCGACGCAGGCGGCGGCCCAGCTCGTCCTCATCGGCGCAGTCGGCCAGCAGCGCTTCCAGCTGCGCGCCCATCTCGCCGGGCTGCAGGGCACGCTCCAGCTCGCCGGTCGCGGCCAGCGCCAATAGAAAGGCAGGATCGCGCTGCACCTGCTCGGCGACGAAGTCGCTGCCGGCGGTGACGCGGGCGAAATCGGCATGCCGCTCGTCGGACCAGCTGTCGAAACTGGCGATCTGCTCGGCGGAAAGCGCGGCGATGGCGGTGCGGAAATTCTGCTCAGCGCGCTCGGCGAGAGGCTTGAGAGTAGCCGGCAAAGCGGCCAGGGACGGCAGGCTCATGGTCTATCCTGAGTGGTCGGCGAGGCGCCGGCATTCCTGTCTTTTCGCGCCCCTGTAGTTTTACTACTAACTTTTTCAGGGGGAGGGATGTATCCGCTGGCGATTTGTAGTAAAACTACAACCCGCCGGGCGTACCCCCGGTGCACTTCCAAGAATTCGCCGCGTCGCCCACGAGGTTGGCGCAGCTGTCGGCAACGATCTACTGGCTTCCGATTCTGGAAGCCTTTCCGCCCTGGAGCAAGCCATGCAAGACCTCGATCCCGTCGAAACCCAGGAATGGCTGGACGCCCTGGAATCGGTCCTGGACCGTGAAGGTGAAGACCGCGCCCATTACCTGATGACCCGTATGGGCGAGCTGGCCAGCCGGTCCGGCACCCAACTGCCCTACGCGATCACCACGCCGTACCGCAACAGCATCCCGGTCACCCACGAAGCCCGCATGCCCGGCGACCTGTTCATGGAACGCCGCATCCGCTCCCTGGTGCGCTGGAACGCCCTGGCGATGGTGATGAAGGCCAACAAGGCCGACCCGGATCTGGGTGGTCACATCTCCTCCTTCGCCTCCTCGGCGACCCTGTACGACGTTGGCTTCAACTACTTCTTCCAGGCCCCGACCGACGAACACGGCGGCGACCTGGTGTTCTTCCAGGGCCACGCCTCCCCCGGCGTCTACGCCCGCGCCTTCCTCGAAGGCCGCATCACCGAAGACCAGCTGAACAACTTCCGCCAGGAAGTGGACGGCAACGGCCTGTCTTCCTACCCGCACCCCTGGCTGATGCCGGACTTCTGGCAGTTCCCGACCGTTTCCATGGGTCTGGGCCCGATCCAGGCGATCTACCAGGCGCGCTTCATGAAGTACCTGGAAAGCCGCGGCTTCATCCCCGCCGGCAAGCAGAAGGTCTGGTGCTTCATGGGCGACGGCGAGTGCGACGAGCCCGAATCCCTGGGCGCGATCTCCCTGGCCGGCCGCGAGAAGCTGGACAACCTGATCTTCGTCATCAACTGCAACCTGCAGCGCCTCGACGGCCCGGTTCGCGGCAACGGCAAGATCATCCAGGAACTCGAAGGCGTGTTCCGTGGCGCCGAGTGGAACGTCAACAAGGTGGTCTGGGGTCGCTTCTGGGACCCGCTGTTCGCCAAGGACACCGCCGGCCTGCTGCAGCAGCGCATGGACGAGGTCATCGACGGCGAGTACCAGAACTACAAGGCCAAAGACGGCGCCTACGTGCGTGAGCACTTCTTCGGTGCGCGTCCGGAGCTGCTGGAGATGGTCAAGGACCTCTCCGACGAGGAAGTCTGGAAACTCAACCGTGGCGGCCACGACCCCTACAAGGTCTATGCGGCCTATCACCAGGCGGTCAACCACAAGGGTCAGCCGACCGTCATCCTGGCCAAGACCATCAAGGGCTATGGCACAGGTTCGGGCGAAGCGAAGAACATCGCGCACAACGTCAAGAAGGTCGACGTCGAGTCCCTGAAGTCGTTCCGCGACAAGTTCGACATCCCGATCAAGGATGCCGACCTGGAAAACCTGCCGTTCTACCGCCCCGAGGAAGGCAGCGCCGAAGCCAAGTACCTGGCTTCCCGCCGTGCCGCGCTGGGCGGCGTGATGCCGGTTCGCCGCGAGAAGAGCTTCCAGGTCCCGGTTCCCCCGCTGGAAACCCTCAAGGCCATGCTCGACGGCTCGGGCGACCGCGAAATCTCCACCACCATGGCCTTCGTGCGGATCATCTCGCAGCTGGTCAAGGACAAGGAACTCGGCCCGCGCATCGTCCCGATCGTTCCGGACGAAGCCCGTACCTTCGGCATGGAAGGCATGTTCCGCCAGCTGGGTATCTACTCCTCCGTCGGCCAGCTGTACGAGCCGGTGGATAAAGACCAGGTGATGTTCTACCGCGAGGACAAGAAAGGTCAGATCCTCGAGGAAGGCATCAACGAAGCCGGCGCCATGTCCAGCTGGATCGCCGCGGGTACCTCGTACTCCACGCACAACCAGCCGATGCTGCCGTTCTACATCTTCTACTCGATGTTCGGTTTCCAGCGTATCGGCGACCTGGCCTGGGCCGCTGGCGACAGCCGCGCGCACGGCTTCCTGATCGGCGGCACCGCCGGCCGTACCACCCTCAACGGTGAAGGCCTGCAGCACGAAGACGGTCACAGCCACCTGCTGGCGGCGACCATCCCGAACTGCCGCACCTACGATCCGACCTACGCGTACGAGCTGGCGGTGATCATCCGCGAAGGTTCGCGCCAGATGATCGAAGAGCAGCAGGACATCTTCTATTACATCACCGTGATGAACGAGAACTACGTCCAGCCGGCCATGCCCAAGGGCGCCGAGGAAGGCATCATCAAGGGCATGTACCTGCTCGATGAGGACAAGAAGGACGCCGCGCATCACGTGCAGCTTCTGGGCTCGGGCACCATCCTGCGCGAAGTCGAAGCCGCCGCGAAGATCCTGCGCGAAGACTTCGGCATCGGCGCCGACGTCTGGTCCGTTCCGAGCTTCAACGAACTGCGCCGCGACGGCCTGGCCATCGAGCGCTGGAACCGCCTGCACCCGGGTCAGAAGCCCAAGCAGAGCTACGTCGAAGAGTGCCTGGCCGGCCGCAAGGGCCCGGTGATCGCCTCCACCGACTACATGAAGCTCTACGCCGAGCAGATCCGTCAGTGGGTTCCGAGCAAGGAATTCAAGGTCCTGGGCACCGACGGCTTCGGCCGCAGCGACAGCCGCCGCAAGCTGCGCGACTTCTTCGAAGTCGACCGCCACTGGGTCGTGCTGGCCGCGCTGGAAGCCCTGGCCGATCGCGGTGATATCGAACCCAAGGTCGTGGCCGAAGCCATCGCCAAGTTCGGCATCAACCCCGAAAAACGTAACCCGCTGGACTGCTGAGGAGAGGCACGATGAGCGAACTGATTCGTGTACCCGACATCGGCAATGGTCAGGGTGAAGTGATCGAACTGCTGGTCAAGGTCGGCGACACTGTCGAGGCCGACCAGAGCCTGCTGACCCTGGAATCCGACAAGGCCAGCATGGAAATCCCCTCGCCGAAAGCCGGCGTGGTGAAGAGCCTGAAGGTCAAGGTGGGCGACACCCTGAAGGAAGGCGACGAGATCCTCGAGCTGGAAGTCGAGGGTGGTTCGGCTACCGCCGAAGCGCCCAAGGCCGAAGCGCCGGCCCCGGCTGCGGAAGCTCCGAAGGCAGAGGCTCCGGCCGCTGCCCCGGCGCCGGCTGCCGCGCCCGCCGCTGCCAGCGTCCAGGACATCCATGTCCCGGACATCGGCTCGGCCGGCAAAGCCAACGTCATCGAAGTCATGGTGAAAGCCGGCGACACGGTCGAAGCCGACCAGTCGCTGATCACCCTGGAATCGGACAAGGCCAGCATGGAAATCCCCTCGCCGGCTTCCGGCGTGGTGGAGAGCGTGTCGATCAAGGTCGGTGACGAAGTCGGCACCGGCGACCTGATCCTCAAGCTCAAGGTCGCGGGCGCTGCAGCCCCGGCCGCCGCAGAAGCTCCGGCTGCTGCACCGGCTCCGGCCGCTGCCGCTCCCGCACCGGCTGCCGCGGCCCCGGCCAAGGCTCCGGAGGCCGCTCCGGTGGGCGCTCCCAGCCGTGACGGCGCCAAGGTCCACGCAGGCCCCGCGGTGCGCATGGTCGCCCGCGAGTTCGGCGTCGAGCTGGGTGAAGTCAAAGGCACCGGCCCGAAAGGCCGCATCCTCAAGGAAGACGTGCAGGCGTTCGTCAAGGAACAGCTGCAACGCGCCAAATCCGGCGCGCCGGCTGGCGCCAGCGGTGGTGCGGGCATCCCGCCGATCCCGGAAGTCGACTTCAGCAAGTTCGGCGAAGTGGAAGAAGTGGCCATGACCCGCCTGATGCAGGTCGGCGCCGCCAACCTGCATCGCAGCTGGCTGAACGTGCCGCACGTGACCCAGTTCGACTCGGCCGACATCACCGAGATGGAAGCCTTCCGCGTGGCCCAGAAAGCCGTCGCGGAGAAGGCCGGCGTCAAGCTGACCGTGCTGCCGATCCTGCTCAAGGCCTGTGCCCACCTGCTCAAGGAAATGCCGGACTTCAACAGCTCGCTCGCCCCCAGCGGCAAGGCGCTGATCCGCAAGAAGTACGTGAACATCGGCTTTGCCGTGGACACTCCGGACGGTCTGCTGGTCCCGGTGATCAAGAACGTCGACCAGAAGAGCCTCCTGCAGCTCGCCGCCGAAGCCGCCGAACTGGCCGAGAAAGCGCGCACCAAGAAGCTCTCCGCCGACGCCATGCAAGGCGCTTGCTTCACCATTTCCAGCCTCGGCCACATTGGCGGCACCGGCTTCACGCCGATCGTCAACGCGCCGGAAGTGGCGATCCTGGGTGTCAGCAAGGCGACCATGCAGCCGGTATGGGACGGCAAGGCCTTCCAGCCGCGCCTGATGCTGCCGCTGTCGCTGTCCTACGATCACCGCGTGATCAACGGGGCGGCCGCCGCGCGCTACACCAAGCGCCTGTCCGACCTGCTGGGTGATATCCGCACCCTGCTGCTGTAAGAGTTGTAAAAGGCCGGCCCCGTGCCGGCCTTCCTCTCGACGAGCACGCCACGCTCGTACTCTCCAGCCCTGCCGGATGGCGGGGCTTCTTTTTGTCCGGACCGGCGGTCACGCCTGGCTCCCGGCGCCGCCTCAACTTCGCTCTGTGACGGCCGATACAGTCTTGGCTTGTCATGGCCCCGTGCCTCATGCAAATCTTGCCAACGCCCATAGAAGTCGGGCGAGGCCATGTACCTCGTCCAGCACCCTGGAAATCCACCGCGCATGAAGAGTCATCCCGATGCCGCCAGCCGTCAGGCGGCCGAGGTTGTCACGCAGCTTCCCGTCCCTTCGAGGCTCGGGATGCTGCGCTTCGAGCGCCTGAATGAACCCAGCTGGACCCTGCTGTTCCTCGACCCCGGCTGTGAACGCCAGATCGGCGTGCCGGCCCAGGACCTCTGCGGCATCCTCGACGCCCCCTACGCCAGCCTGATGGAGCCCGAGGCGCGCCATCGCCTGCATGAGCAGGTGCAGCAGCAACTGCTCAAGGACGGCCGTTACCGGGTGCGCTACCTGCTCCACTCGCCGCGCGGCACGCTGAACGTGCTGGAGGTCGGCGAAAGCTTCCAGCAACACGGCCGCCAGCTGCTGCATGGCTACCTGCTGCAGACCGAGGCAGACGAGCACGAAACCGAGCTGGACCCGCGCCTGCTGGACCTGGAAGCGCAGAACATCCGCCTGAAGATGTCCCTGGAGATGTACCAGCGCTCCCAGGACGAACACCTGCAGCACCTGGTGCGCTCGCGCACCCAGCAGAACCTGATCGTGCGCCTGGCGCGTCACCGCTACCTGTCCAGCGACCCGCTGCTCGAAGCCGCCCAGCTGATCGCCCAGGCCGCCTGCGAGGCCTATGACGTGGCCCGCGCGGGCATCTGGCGCCTGCACACCGACCATCGCCTGGAAGCGGTGACCATCTACCGCCGCGACACCGACCAGTACGAAAAGCCGCAGGACATCGACGCCAGCAACTTCCCCAACTACCTCGACGCGGTCCACAGCGGCCGCGCCATCGACGCCCACAACGCCCAGCAGGACCCGCGCACCCAGGAACTGGCCCAGCGCTACCTGCGCCCGCAGGGCATCAGCGCCATGCTCGACGCCACCATCCGCGTCGGCGGTGAAGTGGTCGGCGTGCTCTGCCTGGAACACGTCGGCGAAGTGCGCATGTGGCAGAGCGACGAGATCGCCTTCGCCGGCGAGCTGGCCGACCAGTACGCCCAGGTGCTGATGAACCACGAGCGGCGCAACGTCTCCAGCGCCCTGCACCTGTTCCAGCGCGCCGTCGAGCAGAGCGCCAGCGCCTTCCTGCTGATCGACCGAGACGGCCTGGTGGAATACGTCAACCCGAGCTTCACCGCGATCACCCAGTACGGCGCCGACGAAGTGCGTGGCCGCCGCCTGCCGGAGCTGCCGGCACTGGCGAACCTCAGCGAGCTGCTGTTCGACGCGCGCTCCACCCTGGTCACGCAGAACAGCTGGCAGGGCGAGTTCCGCAGCCGGCGCAAGAACCTCGAGCCCTACTGGGGCCAGCTGTCGCTGTCCAAGGTCTACGACGACAAGGGCGAGCTGACCCACTACATCGGCATCTACGAAGACATCACCCAGAGCAAGCTGGCCCAGCAGCACATCGAGAAGCTCGCCTACCGCGACAACCTCACGGGCCTGGCCAACCGGCACTTCTTCATCAACGCCCTGGAAGAGCGCCTGCAGGTGGGCAGCGAGCACTCGCTGAGCCTGCTGCTGGTGGACATCGACAACTTCAAGCGGATCAACGACAGCCTCGGCCACCAGACCGGCGACAAGCTGCTCTCGAACCTCGCCCGGCGCCTGCGCAGCAGCCTGAGCGACAGCGCCACCCTGGCGCGCTTCGCCAGCAACGAATTCGCCGTGCTGCTGGAGGAGTCCGTGGCCGGCCGTGGCGAGAAGGTCGCCGCGCAGATCCTCGACGTACTCGACAAGCCGCTGTTCGTCGACAACCAGCTGATCAGCATCACCGGCTCCGTGGGCATCGCCTACGCGCCGCAGCACGGGCAGGATCCGCAGACCCTGATGAAGCACGCGGGCCTGGCGCTGCACAAGGCCAAGGCCAACGGCAAGCACCAGGTGCAGACCTTCACCGAGGCGATGACCGCCGAGGCCAGCTACAAGCTGTTCGTCGAGAGCAACCTGCGCCGCGCGCTGGTGCAGGACGAACTGGCGGTGCACTACCAGCCCAAGCTGTGCCTGCGCAGCGGCGCGCTGCTCGGCCTGGAAGCGCTGCTGCGCTGGCAGCACCCGGAGAAGGGCATGATCCGCCCGGACCAGTTCATCAGCGTCGCCGAGGAAACCGGCCTGATCATCCCCATCGGCAAATGGGTGATCCGCCAGGCCTGCCGCCAGGTGCGCGAGCTGGCCGCCAAGGGCCTGGGCGAGCTGCACATGGCGATCAACCTGTCGCCCAAGCAGTTCAGCGACCCGGACCTGGTCGGCTCCATCGCCGCGATCCTCCACGAGGAAAGCATCCCGGCCTGCCAGCTCGAGCTTGAACTCACCGAAAGCCTGCTGCTGGACGCCACCGACGACACCCGCCAGCAGCTGGAGCGCCTGAAGAGCCTCGGCCTGACCCTGGCCATGGACGATTTCGGCACCGGCTACTCGTCGCTGAGCTACCTGAAGAAATTCCCCATCGACGTGATCAAGATCGATCGCAGCTTCATCAAGGACATCCCGGACAACCAGGACGACATGGAAATCACCTCGGCGGTGATCGCCATGGCCCACAACCTCAAGCTGCAGGTGGTCGCCGAAGGCGTCGAGACCGCGGCCCAGCTGGCCTTCCTGCGACGCAACCGCTGCGACATCGGCCAGGGCTACCTGTTCGACAAGCCCATCCCCAGCCACGACCTCTCCTCCAGCCTGCAGCGCTACCCCTGCCGCCCGCACTGAGCCGCACTGGCACGGCGTGCCCGCAGCCATCCCCGCTCCCGGAAAAAACGCTGTAATCTTCGGCGACTACCCGAGTCTATTGCCGCCCCTATTCAGAGGAGACGAATGCCATGACCCTGCGCTCGCAAATACTTGCCCACAAGCTGGAACTGCCCAGCTCCGCCCAGGCCCTGCCGGGGCGCGAGAGCCCGATGCCGGTGCCCGAAGCGCATTACGTCAATGGCCGCCCGCTGTCCGCGCCCTACCCTGCCGGCGTGCAGCAGATCGTTGTCGGCCTGGGTTGCTTCTGGGGCGCCGAACGGCGCTTCTGGCAACAGCCAGGCGTGTGGGTCACCGCGGTGGGCTATGCCGGCGGCTACACGCCGAACCCGACCTACGACGAAGTCTGCTCCGGCCTGACCGGCCACAGCGAAGTGGTACTGGTAGCGTATGACCCGCGCGAAACCAGCATCGAAGCGCTGCTGAAGGTGTTCTGGGAATCCCATGATCCGACCCAGGGCATGCGCCAGGGCAACGACACCGGCACCCAGTACCGCTCGGTGATCTACTGGTTCGACCAGGCGCAGAAAGCCGCCATCGATGCCAGCCGCGCGGCCTTCCAGAAGGAACTCGACGCCAAGGGCTACGGCGCGATCACCACGGAAATCCGCGAAGTGCCGCCGTTCTACTACGCCGAGGCCTACCACCAGCAGTACCTGGCGAAGAACCCCAACGGCTACTGCGGCCTGGGTGGCACGGGCGTCTGCCTGCCGGCGTGAACCTTCGTTGGCCACACCACGAAAAAGCCCCGGCACTGCCGGGGCTTTTTTCATTCGGCGATCAGCCAGTCCACCTGGCTGCTGCCTTCGCTCTGCGCCAGTGTCTCGGCCAACCACGGCAGCAGGCCGCGCAGCTCTTCATCCAGCGGCCACGGCGGGTTGACGATGACCAACCCGGAACCGTTCAGACGATCAGCCGTGTCGGCCGGATGCACGCAAAGCTCCACGCGCAGCATCTTCGGCGCCGAGCTGTTCTCCAGGCGCTGGTAGAAGCGCTTGAGCTGGCGGCGGTCCTTGATCGGGTACCAGATGGCGACCACGGTCTGGCGCATGCGGCCGACGGCCTCGTCCAGCGCGGTCACGCAGCGCTCCAGATCATCCGGCTGCTCGAAGGGCGGGTCGATCAGCAGCACACCGCGCTTCTCGGAAACCGGCAGGAAGGCACGGGGCAGCAGCCAGCCGTCGCCCTGGTGCACCGAGATGCGCCGCTCGCCGGCCATGTTGGCCTTGAGCAGGCGACCGTCTTCCGGGTGCAGTTCGTTGAGCATCACCCGGTCCTGCGGGCGGGTCAGGCGACGCGCCAGCTCCGGCGAGCCGGGGTAGAACTCCAGGCCGCCATCGGGATTCAGTGCGCTGACGACGCCCAGGTAATCCTGCAGCAGCTCCGGCAGGTCATCGCGCTCATACAGGCGGCCGATGCCCGACTCCCACTCGCCGGTGCGACTGGCTTCGTCGCCCAGCAGATCGTACAGGCCAATGCCGGAATGGCTGTCGAGGTAGGCGAAGGGCGTGTCCTTGCGCGCCATCAGCGCGAAGATGCGGGCGAGGACGATGTGTTTCAGCACGTCGGCATGGTTGCCGGCGTGGTAGGCGTGGCGGTAGTTCATGGATAGCGGACTCCTCAAGGCGCGCAGTTTAGGTCCTGGGGCGGGTGCGGTGCGAGTCCGCCGTCGCCGGGGCCCGCCGGGAGGCCGGGCGTTTTAGCCCTTTATCACGCTCATGGATGATTCTGTGCGCGCTTCATTCACCAGACTAGACTGCGCCGATTCCCACGGAGGTCGATCCATGTCCGAGACCCTGCTCAGCTCCCGCAACCTCGCTTTCGAACTCTACGAAGTGCTCGACGCCGAGGCCCTGACCCAGCGCGAACGCTTCGCCGACCACAACCGCGAGACCTTTGACGCCGCCCTGGGCACCGCCCGCGGCATCGCCGAGGAGCTGTTCGCCCCGCACAACCGCAAGAACGACGAGAACGAACCGCAGTACGTCGATGGCGGCGCGGTGCTCATTCCGGAAGTGAAGCCGGCGGTGGACGCCTTCAACGAGGCCGGCTTCCAGAACGCCTCGCGCAGCTTCGAACAGGGCGGCATGCAGCTGCCGCACCTGCTGTCGCGCGCCTGCTTCGCGCACTTCCAGTCGGCCAACATTGCCACCTCGTCCTACCCGATGCTGAGCATGGGCTCCAGCCACCTGATCGAGACCTTCGGCAGCGAAGAACAGAAACACCTGTTCCTCCAGCCGATGATCGAAGGCCGCTGGTTCGGCACCATGGCCCTGACCGAGCCCCATGCCGGTTCGTCCCTGGCCGACATCCGCACCCGCGCGGAACCGGCCGCCGACGGCAGCTACCGGATCAAGGGCAACAAGATCTTCATCTCCGGCGGCGACCACCCGCTGTCGGACAACATCGTCCACATGGTCCTGGCCAAGTTGCCGGACGCACCGCCCGGCGTGAAGGGCATCAGCCTGTTCATCGTGCCCAAGTTCCTGGTCAACGACGACGGCTCGCTCGGCGCGCGCAACGACGTGACCCTGGCCGGCCTGTTCCACAAGATGGGCTGGCGCGGCACCACCTCCACCGCGCTGAACTTCGGTGACAAGGGCGAGTGCGTCGGCTATCTGGTCGGCAAGCCGCACCACGGCCTGGCCTACATGTTCCAGATGATGAACGAGGCGCGCATCGGCGTTGGCATGGGCGCCATCATGCTCGGCTATGCCGGCTACCTGTACTCCCTGGAGTACGCCCGCGAGCGCCCACAGGGCCGCCCGGTGGACGCCAAGGACCCGACCTCCGCGCCGGTATCGATCATCGAGCACACCGACGTGCGACGCATGCTGCTGACCCAGAAGGCCTACGTCGAAGGCGCCTTCGACCTCGGCCTGTACGCCGCGCGCCTGGTGGATGACTGCGAGACGCTGGCCACCGAAGAAGAACGCAAGCAGGCCCACGAGCTGCTCGACCTGCTCACCCCGATCGTCAAATCCTGGCCCTCGGAGTTCTGCCTGAAGGCCAACGAGCTGGCGATCCAGATCCTCGGCGGCCACGGCTACACCCGCGAATACCCGGTGGAGCAGTACTACCGCGACAACCGCCTGAACCCGATCCACGAAGGCACCCACGGCATCCAGTCGCTGGACCTGCTCGGCCGCAAGCTGGCGCAGAACAACGGCGCCGGCCTCAAGCAGCTGACCCGCCTGATCAGCCAGTGCTGCGAGCGCGCCAGCGCGCACCCGTCGCTGGACAAGCTGCGCGAGCCGCTGGAGCAACTGATGGCGCGCCTGTCGGCGACCACCCTGAGCCTGCTCGGCGACCTGATGCAGGGCCGCGTGGCCCAGGGCCTGGCCAACTCCGCGCTGTACCTGAAGGTCTTCGGCCACGCCGTGATCGGCTGGCGCTGGCTGGAGCAGGCCATTCGCGCCGAGGAAGGTCTGGCGCGCGGCGATGCGTCGGACACTGACTTCTACCGCGGCAAGCTGCAGGCCGCGCGCTACTTCCTGACCTGGGAAGTGCCGTCCTGCCACCACGACCTGGCCCTGCTCGAAGGCCGCGACGATACCTGTTCCACCATGCAGGACGCCTGGTTCTAGGCCCCCGCATGTCCCTTTCGCCCCGGTCACGTCCGGGGCTTTTTTATGCCTGTGGAAAAGTGCATATCTGACAGGGATGCAGCAGTAAGCCGAGTTAACTGAAGGAAAATTCCGACAACAACAGCTGACCAGGCCGACAGCGAAGCCGGGGGCGTTTGCCGTTGAATGGCGCCCGCGCAACTTTTCGCCTTCACGACCATGGCCATGCATCCCTCCTTACTCGCCACCACTTCACGCCGCTGCCTGCATCTCTTCCCGCTCTTCGCCATCACTGCGGCGCTGGGCTGCGTGCTCGCGCTGTTCAATACCCGCCCTGCCGACGCGCTCCCCCAGAGCGACCCGCAAGGCAAACTGGCGTCCCCACTGAATTCTGCACCGATCTTCACCGATCCCAGCACGGAAGCCCTGCAGCACGCTGACGACTACCTGCAGAGCATCGACAAGGCCATGTTCAACGGTCTCGAAGTCCTGCGCGGCGGCGACGGCAAGTCGATCGCCGCGCAGAGCCGCTACTTCAATGCCCTGGTCAACGCCGGCTACGCCCAGTTCGGCTCGTCCTACTACGACCCGCTGGGCAGCTGCGGCGTCGCCGGTAGCTCGGCCCGCCACCTGTGGCATACGCAGGTGCGCGCCATCAGCGGCGAGGCGAACATTGCCGGCGAAGTGAGCAGGGCCCGCACCACCTTGCAGCGTGATCGCCAGGCCTGCCTGGATGCCGTTCGGCTGCCGCTGGAGGAGACCATCACCTGGGCGCCTATCGAGCTCGCGGCCCTCGATCTGCTGCCGCTCGCGCGAGGGCTCCCCGCCTGGCCGGAAAGCGCCGCCGAACGGTCCTCAACAAACCTTTGACAGCCTTGTAAATCCGCAGGTTAGAATCGATTGGCATGCGGCCTGCATCCTGATCCCCAAGTAGCGTCGCCACTCCCCTACTCCCCAGGAGGTCGACACCTTGGATGCCGTGGCCATCAACAGCTATTTCCTGATCGCTGCTGTGCTGATCGGCATGAGCATCCTGGTCAGCTCGCTGTCCTCGCGCCTGGGCATCCCGATTCTGGTCATCTTCCTCGCCGTGGGCATGATCGCGGGCACCGACGGCCCCGGCGGCATCGGCTTCTCCAATTACCCCATGGCCTACCTGGTGGGCAACCTGGCACTGGCGGTGATCCTGCTGGACGGCGGTTTGCGCACAAGGGTGTCGAGCTTCCGCGTCGCACTCTGGCCGGCCCTGTCGCTGGCCACCGCCGGAGTGCTGATCACGGCTGGCCTCACCGGGGTTGCTGCCGCCTGGCTGTTCAAGCTGAGCTGGATGGAGGGCCTGCTGATTGGCGCCATCGTCGGCTCCACCGACGCCGCAGCGGTGTTCTCGCTGCTCGGCGGCAAGGGCCTGAACGAGCGGGTCACCGCCACCCTGGAAATCGAATCGGGCAGCAACGACCCCATGGCGGTGTTCCTCACCGTCACCCTGATCGACATGCTCGCCCACGGCGAAAGCGGCCTGTCCTGGAGCTTCCTCTGGCACTTCCTGCGCGAGTTCGGCATCGGCTCCATCCTGGGTCTTGCCGGTGGCTGGCTGCTGCTGCAGGTGATCAACCGCATCCATCTGGCCAACGGCCTCTACCCGCTGCTGGCGATCAGCGGTGGCCTGCTGATCTTCGCCCTGGCCAACGCGGTGCACGGCAGCGGCATCCTCGCCATCTACCTGTGCGGCCTGGTGCTGGGCAACCAGCCGATCCGTTCGCGCCACGGCATCATGCACATGCTCGACGGCATGGCGTGGCTGGCGCAGATCGGCATGTTCCTGGTGCTGGGCCTGCTGGTCACGCCCCACGACCTCTGGCCCATCGCCCTGCCCGCCCTGGGCCTGGCGCTGTGGATGATTCTCTTCGCCCGCCCGCTGTCGGTGCTGGTCGGCCTGTTCCCGTTCCGCGCCTTCCACGGCCGCGAGAAGGCCTTCATCGCCTGGGTCGGCCTGCGCGGCGCGGTGCCGATCATCCTCGCGGTGTTCCCGCTGATGGCCGGGCTGCCCAATGCCCAGCTGTTCTTCAACGTGGCCTTCTTCATCGTGCTGGTTTCGCTGCTGGTGCAGGGCACCAGCCTGCCCTGGGCCGCCAAGCTGCTGCGCGTGGTGGTTCCGCCCGACCCGGCGCCGATCTCCCGCGCCGGCCTGGAAGTCCACCCGACCAGCGAGTGGGAGCTGTTCGTCTACCACCTGAGCAAGGAAAAATGGTGCATCGGCGCCGCCCTGCGCGAGCTGAAGATGCCCGAAGGAACCCGTATCGCCGCGCTGTTCCGGGGCACCCAACTGCTGCACCCGTCCGGCAGTACCATCCTCGAGGCCGACGACATTCTCTGCGTGATCGGCCACGAGCATGACCTCTCGCCGCTCGGCAAGCTGTTCAGCCAGGCGCCGGATCGCGGCCTGAGCGCACGCTTCTTCGGCGACTTCGTCCTTGAGGGCGACGCCCAGCTATCCGCCGTGGCCTCGCTCTATGGCCTGAAGCTCGAAGGCGTCGACGGCGAGCAGAACCTGGGCCGCTTCATCGCCCACGAAATCGGCGGCCAGGCGATCATCGGCGACCAGGTGGAATGGAACGGCCTGACCTGGACCGTGGCCGCCCTGGACGGGAACAAGATCCGCAAGGTCGGGGTCAAATTCCCGGAAGGCCGTCCCGGCCCCGGTCTGTTCCTCTGACCGCCCACCGGCGCCCGCTTGCGGGTGCCGGCCAGCCAGCACTACCCTCACTCCACTTTTTTCGCACGAGCCGCTGAACGCGACCATGTCATTCCTGCTGCGTACCCTCCTGACTGCCGTCCTCCTGGGCGGCTCGCTCACCGGCCTGCCCGCGCTGGCCGCCGATACCACCGTCCCCAGCGCCGAGAAGGTGCAGCAGAGCCTCGACGGCCTGGCCGACCGCAAGCTCAGCGATGCCGAAGCCAAGCCGCTCAAGGCCAGCCTGGAGAACACCCTGAAGCTGCTGGCGGCCAAGGATGACAGCGAGAAGCAGCTCAGCGAGCTCAACGGCCGCCTGGCCGATGCGCCCAAGCTGATCAGCGAGAACCAGAAGGCCCTCGGTCGCCTCAAGAGCAGCGCCGACAAGCCCGCCGCCCAGCGCTACGGCGGCTACAACGCCACCCAGCTGGAAATGCTCCTCAACGAGCAATCCACCCAGCTGGCCGCCTGGCAGAAGGAGATGATCGACGCCAAGAGCGAGATCCTCACCGCGCAGACCCGCCCAGAGCGCGCCCAGGCCGACCTGAGCAAGAACCAGACGCGCCTGCTGGACATCAACACCGCCCTCAAGGCCGGCAAGGAAGGCGCCAAGCCCCTGACCGACGAACGCCGCAACGAGCTGCTCGCCGAACAGGCCGCGCTGACCGCGCAGAACCTGCTGCTGCGCAAGCAGCTGGCCGGCAACAATCTGCTGCTCGACCTCGCCTCCAGCCAGCGCGACCTGTTGGCCGAACGCATCGGCCGCGAAGAGCGCGAAACCCTTGAACTGCAGGCGATGATCAGCGACAAGCGCCGCGAGCAGTCGGAGAAGACCGTCGCCGAGCTGTCCAAGGATGCCGACCAGGCCGCCGGCACCGACAGCCTGCTCAGCCACGAGAACGCCGCCAACCTCAAGCTCTCCGACTACCTGCTGCGCACCACCGACCGCCTCAACACCCTGACCCGGCGCAACCTGGAAACCAAGCAGCAGCTGGACAACCTGACCCAGGGCGAACAGGCCCTCGACGAGCAGATCAACGTACTGCGCGGCAGCCTGCTGCTGTCGAAGATCCTCTACCAGCAGAAGCAGTCGCTGCCGGTGATCAAGACCGACCAGGACCTCGCCGACGAGATCGCCGACCTGCGCCTGTACCAGTTCGAGTTGAACCAGAAGCGCGACGAGATCAACAACACCCAGGTCTACATCGACAACCTGCTGGCCCAGCAATCGCAGGAAAGCGTCACCCCACAGCTGCGCCACGACCTTTCCGAGCTGGTGGACACCCGCCTGGAACTGATGGAGCGCCTCAACCACGAGCTGAACGCGCTGCTCAACGAAGCCATCACCCTGCAGCTGAACCAGAAACAGCTCAAGGAAACCAGCGGCAGCCTGCGCGCCACCCTCGACGAGCAGATGTTCTGGATCCCCAGCAACCGCCCGCTGGACCTGTCGTGGTTCAAGATGACCCCGACCCTGCTGCACCACCAGCTGGCCGAAGTGCCCTGGGGCTCAGGCGTCAAGGAGCTGGGCGAAGGCCTGATCGACCGGCCCTTCCTGTTCCTGCCGTTGCTCCTGCTGGTCGCGGCCCTGCTGTGGAAGCGCAGGTTCCTCTACGACAAGCTGGAATCGCTGAACGATGACATCGGCCACTTCAAGCGCGACAGCCAGGCCCACACCCCGCTGGCCCTGCTGCTCGCCGTGCTGCTGGCACTGCCCGGCACCCTGGCCCTGGCCATCGCCGGCCTCGCCCTGCTGCTCGACGCCCGCGGACAGAACGCCACCCTGGGCAGCGCGCTGCTGGAGATGGCGCAGGTCTGGCTGGTGTTCTACACCGCACACCGCATCCTGCGGCCGGGCGGCATCGCCGAGCGGCACTTCCACTGGAGCCAGTCGCAGGTGCAGTTCCTCGGCAAGCTAATGCGCCGACTGGGTCTGGTGGTGATGTCGCTGGTCGCCGTAGTCACCGTCGCCGAGCACTCGCCGGCCTCGCTGGCCGATGACGTGATCGGCATTGCCGTGGTGCTGTTCGGCTACGGCGCCATGACCTGGCTGCTCGCCCAGCTGCTGTTCAAGAGCCCGTCCAGCGAGCGCCCGTCGATGATCAAGATGATCGTCGGCCTGGGCTTCACCGCCCTGCCGGTGGCGCTGTTCCTGGCCGTGGGCTTCGGCTACTACTACACCGCGCTCAAGCTCACCGACCGCCTGATCGACACCCTGTTCCTGCTGATGTTCTGGATGGTGGTGGAAGCCACCTTCGTCCGCGGCATGGGCGTCGCCGCCCGCCGCCTGGCCTACCAGCGCGCCCTGAAGAACCGCCAGAACGCGCCCAAGGAAGGCATCGAAGGCACCGAGGTGGTGGAAGAGCCGACCCTGGGCATCGAACAGATCAACGAACAGTCCATGCGCCTGATCCGCCTGGGCCTGCTGATCGGTTTCGTGGTCACCCTGTACTGGGTCTGGGCCGACCTGATCAGCGTCGTCTCCTACCTCGACAACGTGACCCTCTACCAGTACACCAGCGGCACCGGCGACGCGGCGTCCACCACGCCGATCAGCCTGAGCGACTTCCTCATGGCGCTGGTCATCGCCGCCGTGACCGTCGCCCTGGCGCGCAACCTGCCCGGCCTGCTGGAAGTCTTGGTGCTGCAGCGCCTGACCCTGGCCCAGGGCAGCGCCTACGCCATCACCACCCTGCTGTCCTATACCATCAGCGGCATCGGCTTCGTCAGCGCGCTGTCCACCCTCGGGGTGAGCTGGGACAAGCTGCAATGGCTGGTGGCCGCGCTGTCGGTCGGCCTCGGCTTCGGCCTGCAGGCGATCTTCTCCAACTTCGTCTCCGGCCTGATCATCCTCTTCGAGCGCCCGGTACGGATCGGCGACGTGGTGACCATCGGCACGCTGTCCGGCACCGTCAGCCGGATCCGCATCCGCGCCACCACCATCACCGACTTCGACCGCAAGGAAATCATCGTCCCCAACCAGACCTTCATCACCGGCCAGCTGGTGAACTGGTCGCTGAGCGATACCGTCACGCGCGTCACCATCAAGATCGGCCTGGCCTACGAGAGCGACCTGCCGCTGGCGCGCAAGATCATGCTCGACGCCGCCCACGCCAACACCCGCATCCTGCGCGACCCGGAACCGGTGCTGTACTTCACCACCATCAGCGCCAGCACCTTCGACTACGAGCTGCGCTTCCACGTGCGCGAGCTGGGCGACCGCAACCCGGCGGTGGACGAGACCCTCACGCGCATCGCCCTGGCTTTCCGCGAAGCCGGCATCGACATGGCCTTCAACCAGGTCGACGTGTTCCTGAAGAACTTCCAGGGCCAGGAAGCCCAGGTCATCGTCGGGCAGCAACCCGCCGCCATACCCGTGAAGATCAGCGGCCCCCAGGGCACCGACAAGCCCGGCGGCGACAAGGCCTGAGGGTGGACGCCTTCGGACAAGTCCGAGCACAATGCTCGGACTTGTCCGGAGTTAGATTGTGAAAAAGCTCGACGAACTGACCTTCGATAACCGCTTCGCCCGCCTGGGCGACGTGTTTTCCACCCAGGTCCTGCCCGACCCCATCGCCGATCCGCGCCTGGTCGTCGCCAGCCCCGCCGCCATGGCCCTGCTCGACCTCGACCCAAGCGAGGCGGCAAGCCCGCTGTTCGCGGAAATCTTCGCCGGCCACAAGCTCTGGGAAGCAGCCGACCCGCGCGCGATGGTCTATTCCGGGCACCAGTTCGGCTCCTACAACCCGCGCCTGGGCGACGGCCGCGGCCTGCTGCTGGGCGAAGTGGTGAACGAGGCCGGCGAGCACTGGGACCTGCACCTGAAGGGTGCCGGACAGACGCCCTACTCGCGCATGGGCGATGGCCGTGCCGTGCTGCGCTCGTCGATCCGCGAATTCCTCGCCAGCGAATACCTTGCTGCCCTGGGCATCCCCAGCAGCCGCGCGCTGTGCGTCACCGGCTCCAGCACCACGGTGTGGCGCGAGTCGAAGGAAACCGGCGCCATGCTGCTGCGCCTGGCGCCCAGCCACGTGCGCTTCGGCCACTTCGAATACTTCTACTACACCAAGCAGGAAGACCAGCTGCGCACCCTCGGCGAGTTCGTCCTGCAGTCGTACTACCCGCAGTGCCTGGATGACGAGAAGCCCTACCTCGCATTCTTCCGCGAAGTGGTCGAGCGCAACGCCGAGATGATCGCCTACTGGCAGGCCTACGGTTTCTGCCACGGGGTGATGAACACCGACAACATGTCGATCCTCGGCATCACCTTCGACTACGGCCCCTACGCCTTCCTCGACGACTTCGACGCCAACCATATCTGCAACCACTCCGACGACACCGGCCGCTACTCCTTCAGCAACCAGGTGCCCATCGCCCACTGGAACCTCGCGGCCCTCGGCCAGGCACTGACGCCCTTCGTCGAAGTGGACGACCTGCGCGCCACGCTGGACCTGTTCCTGCCGCTCTACCAGGCCAGCTACCTGGACCTCATGCGCCGCCGCCTAGGCCTCACCACGGCCGAAGAGGGCGACCTGGAGCTGGTGCAGCGCCTGCTGCAGACCATGCAGAAGGGCGCCGTGGACTACTCGCTGTTCTTCCGCCGCCTCGGCGACCAGGCACCGGAGCAGGCGCTGGCGGTGGTGCGGGAAGACTTCGTCGACCTCGCCGGTTTCGACGCCTGGGCCACCGACTACCAGGCCCGCACCGAGCGCGAAGGCGGCAGCCAGGACGAGCGCCGCGCCCGCATGCACTTGGTCAACCCGCTCTACGTGCTGCGCAACTACCTCGCCCAGGAAGCCATCAGCGCCGCCGAACAAGGCGATTTCAGCGTGGTGCGCCGCCTGCACGAAGTACTCAGCAAACCCTTCGAAGAACAGTCCGACGCCGAGGTATTCACCCGTCGCCCGCCGGACTGGGGCCGTCACCTGGAGATCAGTTGCTCCTCCTGAGGCGGTTATAAGCTCAGCGAAAAGCGATCTAGCGGCGCCCCGCCAGCATTGCTCCCGGTCATTGACCGGGGCCGGGCGCCGCTCGCATCCTCGGGGCTTTCTGCCACAAGGACGCTCGAACAATGAAACCGGAAACCCTGGCCATCCACGCCGGCTACAGCCCCGACCCGACCACCAAGGCCGTGGCCGTGCCGATCTACCAGACCAGCTCCTACGCCTTCGACGACACCCAGCACGGTGCCGACCTGTTCGACCTGAAGGTCGCCGGCAACATCTACACGCGCATCATGAACCCCACCAACGCGGTGCTGGAGGAGCGCGTGGCCGCACTGGAAGGTGGCGTCGCGGCGCTGGCCGTGGCTTCCGGCATGGCCGCCATCACCTACGCCATCCAGACCGTCGCCGAAGCCGGCGACAACATCGTCTCGGTGGCCAAGCTCTATGGCGGCACCTACAACCTGTTCGCCCATACCCTGCCGCGCTTCGGCATCCAGACCCGTTTTGCGCCGCACGATGACATCGCCGCCCTCGAAGCAGTGATCGACGAACGCACCAAGGCGGTGTTCTGCGAATCCATCGGCAACCCGGCGGGCAACATCGTCGATCTCCAGGCCCTGGCCGATGCTGCGCACCGCCACGGCGTGCCGCTGATCGTCGACAACACCGTCGCCACACCGATCCTCTGCCGCCCGTTCGAGCACGGCGCGGACATCGTCGTGCACTCGCTGACCAAGTACATCGGCGGCCACGGCACCAGCATCGGCGGCATCGTCGTCGACTCCGGCAAATTCCCCTGGGCCGACAACAAGGTGCGCTTCCCGCTGCTCAACACGCCGGATGCGTCCTACCACGGCGTCACCTACACCGAAGCCTTCGGCCCCGCCGCCTTCATCGGCCGCTGCCGCGTCGTGCCGCTGCGCAACACCGGCGCCGCACTCTCGCCGTTCAACGCCTTCCTCATCCTGCAGGGCCTGGAAACCCTCGCCCTGCGCATGGAGCGCCACTGCGAGAATGCGGTGAAAGTCGCGCAATACCTGCAGGACCACCCGCAGGTCAGCTGGGTGAAATACGCAGGCCTCGCCGACCACCCCGAGCAGGAACTGGCGCTGCGCTACATGGGCGGCAAACCCGCGTCGATTCTCTCGTTCGGCATCAAGGGCGGGCAGGAAGCCGGCGCGCGCTTCATCGACGCGCTCAAGCTGGTGGTGCGCCTGGTCAACATCGGCGACGCCAAGTCCCTGGCCTGCCACCCGGCCTCCACCACCCACCGCCAGCTCAACGACGAGGAACTGGAGAAGGCCGGCGTGCCGCGCGACATGGTGCGCCTGTCCATCGGCATCGAGCACATCGACGACATCCTCGCCGACCTGGCCCAGGCGCTGGACGCCGCCGAGGCCTGACACCCGCATCACGCTCGCTTCAACCGAACCGCCGACCGGCTGCGCAGCAGGTCGGCGGTTTTTTTTGCCTCGACCATACGGTTCTGCCGAACGCTGCCGATAGCGACTGAGCGCGGTACTCCCGCCTGGCCCCCAATAACAACAATCTCCGAACGGCCTGACTTCACACAACCTTTCCTGGAGATCGTCAATGAACAGCTGGATTTCCAACCTGAGCGTGAATCTCAAGTTGGCCCTGGGCTTCGGCCTGGTCCTCGCCTTCACCGCCATACTCGCCATCGTCAGCTGGTTCGGCCTGGGCTCGCTGATCGACCGCAGCAACTGGATGAGCGACATCACCGAGCTGAACTCGCGCCTCACCAAGCTGCGCATCACTCGCCTGCAGTACATGATCGCCGACGGCGCCGAGCAGGAAGCCGCCAACGTCATGAGCACCCTGGCCGACTTCAAGGCGCAGCAGCAGAAACTGCGCGCGTCCTTCGTCAGCCCGGAGAACGTGCGCATGCTCGATCAGCTCGGCGGCATCATCGGTGACTACGAGAAATCCCTGGCCGCCATGCGCGCCGGCTACCAGAGTGCCGGCATCACCCGCCGCACGCTGCAGGACAACGCCGCCCGCGCCAACGAGCTGACCGCGCAGATCCAGCAGGACATCCTCAAGGCCCCCGCCGACGAAGAGCGCGCCACCCGCTTCCAGGCCATCACCGGCACCCGCGAAGACCTGCTGCAGGCCCGCTACGACGTGCGCGACTACCTCGCCACCGCCCTCACCAGCAACGGTGACGGCGTGACCCGCGGCCTCGACGAAAGCATCGCCGGCCTGCCGGCCCTGGAAAGCGTGCTCGGCGTCGCCGAAGCGCAGTACGTCCAGCAACTCGGCAGCGCCCTGCGCACCTACCGCGACGCCGTCGTCACGCTGCGCCAGAACATGGCCACGATCGTCCAGGCACGCAAGGAAATGACCACCCAGGGCCAGGACATCGTCAAGATCAGCGAAAATCTCTACCAGCTGCAGCTCGATCGCCGCGACGTCGAAAGCGCCAAGGCCCGCAGCCTGCAAACCCTCGTGACCCTGCTCGCGCTGGTGCTCGGCAGCATCGCCGCGCTGATCATCACCCGCCAGATCACCCGCCCGCTGCACGACACCATGGCCGTGGTCGACCGCATCGCCGCCGGCGACCTGTCGCAGACCATCCAGGTCAGCCGCCGCGACGAACTGGGCCGCCTGCAGCAGAGCATGCAGCGCATGAGCCAGAGCCTGCGCGAGCTGATCGGCGGCATCCGCGATGGCGTCACCCAGATCGCCAGCGCCGCCGAAGAGCTCTCCGCCGTCACCGAGCAGACCAGCGCCGGCGCCAACACCCAGAAGGTCGAGACCGACCAGGTCGCCACCGCCATGCACGAGATGTCCGCCACCGTGCAGGAAGTCGCGCGCAACGCCGAGCAGGCCTCCCAGGCCGCCTCCGCCGCCGACCACCAGGCACAGGACGGCGACCGCGTGGTGAACAAGGCGGTCGAGCAGATCGAGCGCCTGGCCGAGGAAGTCGAACGCTCCGCCGAGGCCATGCAGCGCCTGGAGCAGGAGAGCGAGAAGATCGGCAAGGTCATGGACGTGATCAAGTCGGTGGCCGAACAGACCAACCTGCTGGCCCTCAACGCCGCCATCGAAGCCGCCCGCGCGGGCGAGGCCGGTCGCGGTTTCGCCGTGGTCGCCGACGAAGTACGCGGCCTGGCCCAACGCACCCAGCAATCTACCGAAGAGATCGAAGCCCTGGTCGCCGGCCTGCAGAGCGGCACCCGCCAGGTCTCCAGCGTCATGCTCGGCAGCCGCGAACTCACCGCCAGCAGCGTCGCCCTGAGCCGCCAGGCCGGCGAATCCCTCGGCGAGATCACCCGCACCGTCTCCAATATCCAGGCGATGAACCAGCAGATCGCCACCGCCGCCGAGGAACAGAGCGCAGTGGCCGAGGAAATCAGCCGCAGCGTGGTCAACGTGCGCGACGTTTCCGAACAGACCGCCTCGGCCAACCAGGAAGTCGCCGCGTCCAGCGTCGAACTTGCCCGCCTGGGCGGCCAGTTGCAGACACTGGTCAGTCACTTCCGCGTGTGACACGCAGGGGCAGGAAGCGCTGCCCCACCGACGAATCATCCGGCCTACCGGCCGGATCGCGGGCATGCGCCGGACGATCAGGGACCTGTTCGCGATCACGTCTGATGCCGGTGCCCGGCGGGACTACATCAAATTCCCGCCGTCCTACCCCGCCCAGACCCGCCTTTTCGCAAGCTCCTGCCAGACACGGTGGATTCCCCTTCCCGCCGGGTTTTCCTCTATCTCGAATCCGTAGAATGGCGACATCTTCCTGAGCAAAAGCAGCACGATGCAGGAATTTTTCTGCATGTTCCTCGCGGCGGAAGATTGCGATCCAGAACTGCCGAACGGCACGGATCGAAAGACGCGAGCCCCCGGTGCTACCAACACCGAAGGCCCGCTAACCACAATCAGTTAACAGGCAACTAATCATGGCTAAAACCGATGGTAAGGCACCCGCACACCCCGAAAAAGACCGTTTCCTCCCGCTGGGAACCGACTCACAACACCACGCCCATCCCCGCAACGCCACCCTCTACCTGCGCACCGACGCCCCTGCCGAAGAACTCTACAACGCCGCCGAAGACCGCCTGAGCGCCGTCATCGACCTGCTCGGCATCCTCTCCCTCTCCACCCTCGACGCCCAGCCGCTGCGCAACGTCCTGCAAATCAACCGCGCCCTCCTGCTGCTGGCCTCCGACGCCCACTCGCTGTACGAGGCAGACCACGCGCAACGCATCAGCCACAGCTAGCCCACGACGCGCACGGCCCGCCCCTGTAGGAGCGGGCCATGCCCGCGATCCGTCGGCGGCCGCCGACGCCAGCGACAGAGCAAGCCAACCCATGCATTTCGTCACGTAATACGACCGCCACGGACATTTTGTATGTACAAACGTCAATACGGAGAGCAGCATGCTATTCGAATGGGACGAAGCCAAGAACCTGGCAAACATCCGCAAGCACGGAATCGACTTCAACGACGCGTTGGAGCTGTTCCAGCAGCCCTACCTCGCACAACGCGATGACCGCGAGAATTACGCCGAGGAGCGCTGGATCAATCTCGGCCGAATAAGGTCGTTGATTGGAGTGGTCGTGAGCACCGAACGAGAAGGAGATGTCATCCGCATCATCTCCGCCCGGAAAGCCACCAGACGGGAGGCCAGACACTATGTCCAAACCATCGAAAACTGACTTCAAGCGCCTGAGCAAACTGAAGGACAAGGACATCGACACCAGCGATATCCCCGAGCTGGGCGAAGACTTCTTCAAGAACGCCGAAATTCATGTGCCGGCCAAGCAAGCCGTCACCATCCGCCTGGACGCGGACGTACTGGAGTGGTTCAAGAGCCAGGGGGCCGGCTACCAGACTCGCATCAACCAGCTTCTGCGGCAGTACATGCAGGCTCATCGAAACTGAGCTTCGCCACCGGGTACAGTTGATAATCCCCCGGATCGCCACCACCTAGCTCCCCATAGCCCGAGGAGCCCCGTCATGTCCGATTCCCTGATCATCCCCTGCCCCCACTGCAACGGCCTGAACCGCGTTCCCGCCACGCGGGTGAACGATTCGCCCAGTTGCGGGCGCTGCCAGTCGCCGATCGTGCTGGATACGCCGTTCGACCTCGACGAGGCCGGCTTCGCCGCCCAGGCCAAGGGCGACCTGCCGTTGCTGGTAGACGTGTGGGCCGACTGGTGCGGGCCGTGCAAGGGCTTTGCGCCAGTGTTCGAGCAGGCCGCCGCGCGGCTGTCGGGCAAGGTGCGCCTGGCCAAGCTCGACAGCGATGCCAACCCGAACCTCTCCACGCGCCTGGGGATTCGTTCGATCCCGAGCCTGATCCTGCTGCGCAACGGCCAGGAAGTGGCGCGCCAGAGCGGCGCAATGCCGCTGCCGCAGTTGCTCGACTGGCTGTCGCGCCAGGGCATCTGAGGGCGAGCGTTTCGGTCAATCCACGCGGTCATTGCCAGGCCGAGTGGTGCGGCTAGGCTTGGGGGCACACCCCGCTGGCGAATCGGAGCGCGCCCATGCGTCACAACCTGGAATTCATCCGCCAACTCACCGAAGAGCACATCGCCTTCGTCAAGCGCACCGGCCTCAAGGCCGAGGTGCTGGAACCGGGCCTCGTGCGCCTGCGCATGCCGCTCAAGGACAACGAGAACCACCTGCGCAACATGTACGCCGGCGCATTGTTCACCGTGGCCGAGCTGCCCGGGGGCGTGCTGATGCTGACCAGCTTCGACGCCCGGCGCTTCTATCCCATCGTCAAGGAAGCCGGCCTGCGCTTCCTGCGCCCTGCTTCGAGCGACGTGACGGTCGAGGCGCGGCTCAGCGAGGAGGACATCCAGCGCATTGGCGAGGAAGCCACGAACCTCGGCAAGGCCGAATTCGTCCTCGACCTGCAGCTGAAGGACGAAGAAGGCAACGTCGTCGCCGAAAGCCACGCCATCTATCAGCTGCGTAGCCGCTGAATCCGGGCCATTGCCCTGCATCAAGGTGAAATTTCCTACGTGGCGCGACAGTGGAAGCGCCACAGAGGGAGCCCACCATGTACAGGAACCTGCTCGTCGCCCACGACCTCAGCGTCGAGGCGGATATCGCCGTACGCCGCGCCGCCCAGCTGGCCCGCCAGCACGGCGCCAGCGTCACGCTGCTGCACGTCATCGAGGAATTCTTCCCCGACCGCATGATGGCCACGGTGCGCGAAGCCGCCGAAGTGGCGCTGCGCGATGCAGCCCGCGCCAGCGATATCACCGACTACCAGTTGGTGATCCGCCAGGGCCGCGCGGCGAATACCGTGACCGCGACGGTGCAGGAACTGAACGCTGATCTGCTGGTGATCGGCGCGCACCACCAGCAACTGCTGGAACGCTTCGACGGCACCACCCTGGAGCGCATCGCCCGGCATTGCCGCGCGCCGATCCTGCTGGCCGTGGACGAGTCCGCCAGACCTTACGCGAAGGCCCTTGCCGGGCTGGACCTGTCGCACTGCTCCTGCCAGGCCTGGCGCGCCGGCTACCGGCTTCTCGCGGCCGACGCCGAGCTGCTGGCACTCAACGCCTACCAGCCGGGCAAGAAGGCCGGCCGCGCCGACAGCCACCTCGACACCCAGCGCGAACTGCTGCGCCAGGCGCTGCAGGATGAGCGCGCGCAGGTGCCGGCCACGGGGCCGCAATTGCTTTGTGCGGTGCAGCAGGGCACGCCCCAGCAGGCGCTGGAAACGGCATTACGGGAATGGACGCCGGACCTGCTGGTGCTCGGCAGCCGCAGCCGCGGCGCCATCGAGCAGGCCATGCTGGGCAGCTCGACGCGCTATTTCCTGCGCCGGCCGCCCTGCGATGTGCTGATCAGCCAGTAGCCGTTCAGGCTTCCAGCAGGTTGTGCAGTTCGACGAACTGCTGGGTCAGCTTGTGCCGCGGCTCAAGGAAGATCAGCGGGGTGCAGGCCTGGTGCGACTCGCGCATCTTCACCGAGCTCATCAGGTACACCGGCAGCACCGGCAGTTCCTCTTCCACCAGTTCATCCAGCAGCTGCTGCGGCAGGGTCGCGCGCGGCTGGAACTGGTTGACCACGATACCTTCGACTTCCAGGTCCTCGTTGTGGTCTTCCTTCAGCTCTTCGATCTCCTGCAGCAGGCCGTACAGCGCCTGGCGGGAGAAACTGTCGCAGTCGAAGGGAATCAGGCAGCGATCTGCAGCGATCAGCGCGGAAACCGTGTAGAAGTTCAGCGCCGGCGGCGTATCCAGGTAGATTCGGTCGTAGTCTTCGGACAGCTCGTCCAGCAGTTTGCGCAGCTTGTTGATCTTGTGCTTCTGCTCGAGCTTGGGCTGCAGGTCCGCCAGCTCCGGGCTGGCCGTGACGATGTGCAGGTTGTCGAAGGGCGTCTCGTAGATGTCGACCTTGCCCTTGCGGCTGAAAGGCCCGGACGACAGCGTCTGCTTGAAGAAGTCGGCGATGCCCACCGGCAGGTCCTCGCCGGTCAGGCCGGTGAGGTAATGCGTGGAGTTGGCCTGGGCATCCAGGTCCACCAGCAAGGTGCGATAGCCCTCCGCTGCGCTCACTGCCGCCAGGTTGCAGGCGATGCTGGACTTGCCGACCCCGCCCTTCTGATTGAACACCACGCGCCGCATGAGCCATCCCTCCAGAACCATTCAAGACCCCGGGATTCTATGCAAAGCCCATGACAAGGGCGAGCACCCTCGCACCAAGGCTGCGCTACCGCTCGGCGGCTGACGAAATTTCATACAGCGGTTCGTCATAAAGTCGGCATCTAATTCGATTAATGCCCTGTTTCCTGCATCTGCCCTTTTGTAAGCAAAAGTTTGCTTGACAGCAGCATGACCGGGATAATACCGGCCCTGCGCCATGGCACGTGTCGACGAAGCTCTTGGTGGATCAAGGAAGACCCATTAGCCGACCGGAATGCCCCGAAGGGCCCACAAGAGCTCGCAGCGTGATTCAATTCAATATCGACCAGTGGAGCGCCTGGGCCCCGGGTCTGTCCACGATTGCCGACTGGCAGAGCTGGGTACGGGAAGAGCGCCTTCCTGACAGCGCCGCCCAAGCGGATGTCGCCTTTCTCCCCGCCATGCAACGCCGTCGCCTCAGCCCCCTGGCGCGGATGGTGTTCAGTGTCGCCTGGCCCCTGGCTGACGGGCGGCCGCCGATGCCGCTGATCTTCGTTTCCCGCCACGGCGAAACCGGCCGCAGCCTGGAACTGCTGCGCGAGCTGGCCGTCGAACAACCACTGTCGCCGACCCAGTTCAGCCTTTCCGTGCACAACGCGGTGATCGGCCTGTGGTCGATCCTGCGGCAGGACACCTGCGAAATGACGGCTTCGAGCACGGCCTGCTGGAAGCCGCGGCACTGCTCGCCGAAGGCGCCCCGGAGGTGCTGCTGGTGGTGACCGAAGAGCCATTGCCGGAGCTGTATGCCCCCTGGGTCGACGACGTGCCCTTCCCCTACGCCGTGGCCCTGCGCCTGAAGGCTGGCAGCGAATGGTCGCTGGAACTCGCGGAAAACGGCACGGCCCTTGCTCCGCCGTCCCACCCCAATGCCCTGAACCTGGTGCGCGCGCTGATCGAGCGCACCGGCCTGATCCACCACCCCTGGAAGAAGCGTCTATGGACCTGGCAACGCAACCACTGAGCAAGCGCGCCGACGCTTGGCTGTGGCGCCTGTTCGCCACCGGCCTGTGCTTCGCCCTCTTCGGTATCGGCGGCCTGCTGCTGCGGGCGCTGGTCTTCCCGCTGCTGGCCTTGCTGCCCGGCGACGCCTTGCGCCGCCGCACCCGCGCGCGCCAGACGGTCAGCCGGCTGTTCTGGCTGTTCGTGCAGATCATGCAGCGCAGCGGCGTTCTCACCTATCAAGTCGAAGGCATCGAGCGCCTGGGTCGGCCGGGGCAGATGGTGATCGCCAACCACCCCTCGCTGATCGACGTGGTCTTCCTCATCGGCCTGATCCGCGATGCCAACTGCGTGGTCAAGCAGAGTCTGTTCGCCAACCCCTTCACCCGCGGCCCGTTGACGGCGGCGCAGTACATCAGCAACAACGGCAGCATGGACATGTTCGATGAGGCCGTGGACGCATTGCAGCAGGGCCAGACCCTGATCGTCTTCCCCGAGGGCACCCGCACTACGCCGGGTGCGGCTCCGCAGTTCCATCGCGGCGCGGCGTCCATCGCCCTGCGCGGCGCCAGCGTCATCACCCCGGTGACCATCACCGTGACCCCGACCACCCTGACCAAGGCCGAGCCCTGGTACAGCATTCCCGCCCGCCGCGTGCATTTCCGGCTGCGCGTCGGCGACGACCTGGACCCACAGGTCTTTGCCAGCCAGGGCCCCGCCCCGGCAGCCTCGCGCCGGCTCAATGCCTTCCTGCACCAGCATTTCATCAAGGAGCTCGCAAGAGATGAGCGATCTGCAACTGGAGATTAAACAGCTGATCATCGACGCCCTCGGCCTCGAAGATATCGGCCCTGACGACATCGGCGCCGAAGACGCGCTGTTCGGCGACGGCCTCGGCCTGGATTCGGTCGACGCCCTGGAGCTGGGCCTGGCCATCCAGAAACGCTACGGCATCAAGATCGACGCCGATGCCAAGGACACCCGCCAGCATTTCGCCAATGTGGCGAGCCTGGCGGCCTTCGTGACCGCCCAGAAAGCCGCCTGAGACCGCTGACCATGCAAACCCGTGAGGACATTTTCAACACCCTGCGCGACGCCCTGGTCGAGCTGTTCGAACTGGAACCGGAGCAGATCAGCCTCGACGCCAACCTGTACCAGGACCTGGAGATCGACAGCATCGACGCCGTCGACCTGATCGACCACCTCAAGCGCCAGACCGGCAAGAAGATCGCCGCCGAGGAGTTCAAGTCGGTGCGTACCGTCGGCGACGTGGTCGAAGCGGTCTATCGCCTGGCCAACCCATGACACGCCTGGTCGGGCTCGGCCTGCTGCTGGCCGGGCTGCTCTACCCGTTCGCGATCTACTTCGGCATCGATCACCTGTCGCCGAAATTCTTCGCGCTGCTGCTGGGCGGGTTGTGGTTCGCCCGCAGCCTGGGCAGCGGGCAACGCCCCGGGCAGCGCTGGATGGCGCTGGCGGCCGTGGCCTTCTGCATGCTGCTGTGGTTCCTCAATGAACCGCACCTGCTGCGCTGGTACCCGGTGCTGATCAGCGCGGGCCTGCTCAGCCTGTTCGCCCTCAGCCTGAAGTTCGGCCCGCCGCTGGTCGAGCGCCTGGCGCGCCTGCGCGAGCCGGAACTGCCGCCCCACGCGGTGCGCTACACCCGCCGGGTGACCCAGGCCTGGGTGCTGTTCTTCCTGGGCAACGGCCTGATTGCCGCGGCCCTCACACTGTGGGCGCCGCTGGCCTGGTGGACGCTGTACAACGGCCTGATTTCCTACCTGCTGATGGGCGTGCTGTTCGCCGTCGAGTGGCTGGTACGGCAGCGGGTCAGAGGTCAAGGATGAAATCGATTTCCCTCGCCCGGCTGCTGCTGGAGCTGCCCGCCGGGCGCCCATTGGCGCTGGAGCCGACACTGCTCGCCAGCGACTTCCTGCAACGCGTCTGCGCAGCTGCCGGCGCCCTGCGCCAGCGCAATGCCCAGCGCGTGGCGATCCACCTGGAAGACGCCGCCGAGCTGGCCATCGCCCTTTACGCGGCGTGGCTAGCCGGTGCCGAAGCGGTGCTGCCGGCCGACAACCTCGCCCACAGCCGCGAGCGACTGGCCTCGCAGATCGACGCCTGGATCGGCGATCAGCCCGGTGACTTGCTGCTGACCGAACTGAACGGCTCGGCACTGCCTCCGGCCCCTCTTGCACCTGAAGAGCTGGACCTCGACGCCTGCCGCCTGGTGCTCAGCACTTCCGGCTCCACCGGCGAGCCCAAGCTGATCGGCAAGTCCCTGCGCCAGCTGAGCAACGAAGTGCAGGTGCTGGAAGCCCTCTGGGGCGAACAACTGGGCGATGCGCGCATCCTCGGCAGCGTCGCCGCGCAGCACATCTACGGCCTGCTGTTCCGCGTGCTCTGGCCGCTGTCCGCCGGCCGCGCCTTCCTCCGTCGGCAGATCGCCTTCCCCGAAGACCTGCAACGCCTGAGCCTCGACCAGCCGCGCTTCGCCTGGGTCGGCAGCCCGGCGCTGCTCAAGCGCATGGGCGACAACCTCGACTGGCCGGCGCTGCGCCCGGTGGTGCGGGTGTTCTCCTCCGGCGGCCCGCTGCCAGCCGAAGCCGGCGAGCAGTTGCACGAGCGCCTCGGCCAGGCACCCACGGAAATCTACGGCAGCTCCGAGACCGGCGGCATCGCCTGGCGCCAGGGCGGCCAGCTGTGGCAGCCGTTCGAAGGCGTGGTGCTGAGCCAGGACGAGCACGGCGCACTGCGCATCGAATCGACCTACCTGCCGCTCGGCGAAACCGAACAGACCGCCGACGCCGCACGAATTTGCGCCGACGGCCGCTTCGAGCTGCTCGGCCGGCTCGACCGCATCGTCAAGCTGGAAGAAAAACGCATCTCCCTGCCGCAACTGGAAGCGGCGCTGATGAAGCATCCCTTCGTCAGCGAAGCACGCCTGGGCGTGGTGCAGGAGAACCGCGCCAGCCTCGGCGCACTGGTCGCCCTGAGCGACGCCGGCCTGCATGAGCTGCGCAACGGCGGCCGCCGCGCGCTGACCCAGCGGCTGCGCGAACACCTCGCCGACCACTGCGAAGCCCTCGCCCTGCCGCGCCGCTGGCGCCTGCTGCGGCGCCTGCCGGGCAACGCCCAGGGCAAGCTGCCGCAAAGCCTGGTGGACGAACTGCTGCACGCGCCGCGCAGCCGCGATCCCGACGTGATGACGCACAACGCGGTGGACGGTGAACAGCACTTCCAGCTGGAAATCCCCCTGGACCTCGCCTACTTCCCCGGCCACTTCCCCAAGGCTCCCGTGCTGCCGGGCGTGGTCCAGGTGCAATGGGCGCAGCAACTGGGTCGCCAGGTCTTCGACCTGCCGCCACGCTTCGGCGGCATGGAAGTGCTGAAGTTCCAGCAACTGCTGCGGCCGGGCGATCTCTGCCAGCTGGCCCTGCGCTGGGACGCCGAGCGCGGCAAGCTGTACTTCGCCTTCACCCGTGGCGAGGCCGCCTGTTCTTCAGGGCGCATCCTGCTGGGGGCGGACGAATGAGCACCAAACCGTGTGCCGTGATTCCGGTGTACAACCACGAGCACGCGCTGCCCCACGTGGTCGCCGAACTGCTCGCCGCCGGCCTGCCCTGCGTGCTGGTCGACGACGCCTCCAGCCGCGAGTGCGCGGCGGTGATGGACCAGCTCGCCGCAGGCCGCGACACGTACCTGGTGCGCCTGCCGGTGAACCAGGGCAAGGGCGGCGCGGTGATGGCCGGCCTGCGCGAAGCGGCGCGCCTGGGCTTCACCCACGCGTTGCAGGTGGACGCCGACGGCCAGCATGACCTGGGCGACGTGCAGCGCTTCCTCGGCACCTCCCGCGAGCACCCCGAGGCGCTGGTCTGCGGCTATCCGCAGTACGACGAAAGCGTGCCCAAGGGTCGCCTCTACGCGCGCTACCTGACCCACGTCTGGGTGTGGATCAACAGCCTGTCGCTGTCCATCCGCGACGGCATGTGCGGCTTCCGCGTCTACCCGCTGGCGTCCACGCTGAAACTGATCGACAGCACCTCGCTGGGCAAGCGCATGGATTTCGACCCGGAAATCCTCGTCCGCCTGGCCTGGCGCAACCAGCCGATGCAATGGCTGCCGACGAAGGTGCAGTACCCGCTGGACGGCCTCTCGCACTTCCGCCTGTTCCACGACAACGCGCTGATCTCCTCCATGCACGCCCGGCTGTTCTTCGGCATGCTCTGGCGCTCGCCGGCGATCCTCTGGCGCCGCCTGCGGAGCGCCGCGTGAGCGCGCAGCACTGGGCGCAACAGCGCGAGCGCGGCAGCCTGCTGCTGATGCGCTTCACCGCCTGGGCGGCGCGCACCCTCGGCCGGCGCCTGCTGTCGCCGCTGCTGCACCTGATCGTGCTGTACTTCTTCCTCTTCGGCGCCCGTGCGCGCGGCGCCATCCGCGAGTACCAGCAGCGCCTGGCGCAGCACAGCGGTGACGCCTCGCTGAGCCCGACCACCGGCCGCGTGTTCGGCCAGTTCATGGCCTTCGCCGACGCCATCCTCGACAAGCTCGATGTCTGGGCCGGCCGCCTGGACCTCGCCAGCATCGAACTGAACGACCCGCACAACCTGCGCGCGCAGTTGCGCAGCGGCCGTGGCCAGCTGTTGGTGGGCGCGCACCTGGGCAACCTCGAGGTCTGCCGCGCGCTGGCGGAACTGGGCGAAAAGGTGCGCATGAACGTACTGGTGCACACCCGCCACGCCGAGCAGTTCAACAAGCTGCTGGGCGAGTCCGGCGCCAGCCACCTGCGGCTGATCCAGGTGAGCGAGCTGGACCCGGCGATCATGCTGCAGTTGTCCCAGCGCCTGGACGCCGGCGAATGGCTGGCGATTGCCGGCGACCGCATTCCGCTGCACGGCGGGCGCAACGTCGAGGTCGATTTCCTCGGCGCCCCGGCCGCCTTCCCGCAGGGGCCCTGGCTGCTCGCCGGGCTGCTGCAGTGCCCGGCCAACCTGATGTTCTGCCTGAAGGAAGAGGGCCGCTACCGCGTGCACCTGGAGCCCTTCGCCAAGCGCATCCAGTGGCGCCGCAGCGACCGCGCGGAGGTCCTGAAACACTGGACCCAGCGCTACGCGCAGCGCCTGGAACACTACTGCCTGCGCGCGCCGCAGCAGTGGTTCAACTTCTACCCGTTCTGGAAAGCCCATGACGACAGCCACTGAAGCGCCGGTTTTCGGCCAAGGCCACCTGAGCATCGAACAGATCGTCGCCCTCGCCGAGCGCCGCGTCGAAAGCCGCCTGGACGACGACGCCGAGTTCCGCGCGCGGATCGCCCGCGGCGCGCAGTTCCTCGACACCCTGCTGGACAAGGAAGGCGTCATCTACGGCGTCACCACCGGCTACGGCGATTCCTGCGTGGTGGCTGTGCCGCTGGAGCACGTCGAGGCGCTGCCGCAGCACCTGTTCACCTTCCACGGCTGCGGCCTGGGCAAGCTGCTGGAGCCGGCCGCCGTGCGCGCCGTGCTCGCCGCGCGCCTGCGCTCGCTGAGCCACGGGGTTTCCGGTGTACGCCTGGAGCTGCTGGAGCGCCTGCATGCCTTCCTCGAACTGGACATCCTGCCGCTGATCCCGGAAGAAGGCTCGGTGGGCGCCAGCGGTGACCTCACGCCGCTGTCCTACGTTGCCGCGACCCTCGCCGGCGAGCGTGAAGTGCTGTGGCGCGGCGAGCGTCGCAGCGCCGCCGACGTCCACGCCGAGCTGGGCTGGCAACCGCTGGTGCTGCGGCCCAAGGAAGCGCTGGCGCTGATGAACGGCACGGCGGTGATGACCGGCCTGGCCTGCCTCGCCTATTCGCGCGCCGACTACCTGCTCAAGCTGGCCACGCGCATCACCGCGCTGAACGTCATCGCCCTGCAGGGCAACCCGGAGCACTTCGACGAGCGCCTGTTCGCCGCCAAGCCGCATCCGGGGCAGATGCAGGTCGCCGCGTGGATTCGCCAGGACCTCGCCATCGACGCACCGACGCCGCCGTTGCACCGCCTGCAGGACCGCTACTCGCTGCGCTGCGCTCCCCACGTGCTGGGCGTGCTCGCCGACAGTCTGGGCCTGCTGCGGCAGTTCATCGAGATCGAACTGAACAGCGCCAACGACAACCCGATCATCGACGCCGAGGACGAGCGCGTGCTCCACGGCGGGCACTTCTACGGCGGGCACATCGCCTTCGCCATGGACAGCCTGAAGAACCTCGTGGCCAACGTCGCCGACCTGCTCGACCGGCAGCTCGCGCTGCTGGTGGACACCCGCTACAACCACGGCCTGCCGAGCAACCTCTCGGGCGCTCCGGCGGACCGCGCGATGATCAACCACGGCTTCAAGGCCGTGCAGATCGGCGCCAGCGCCTGGACCGCCGAGGCGCTGAAGAACACCCTGCCGGCCAGCGTGTTCTCGCGTTCCACCGAGTGCCACAACCAGGACAAGGTGAGCATGGGCACCATCGCCGCGCGCGATGCCCTGCGCACCCTGGAGCTGACCGAGCAGGTCGCCGCCGCCACCCTGCTGGCCGCGCAACAGGGCGTCTGGCTGCGCTGCGGCGAAGCCGGCGCGCGCCCGCTGCCGGCGCCGCTGGGCGGCATGCACGAACAGCTCGGCCAGGACTTCCCGCCGCTGATCGAGGACCGCGCCCTGGAAAGCGAGCTGCGCCTGTGCCTGGAGCGCATCCGCGCACGCCACTGGGGGCTCTATGCGTAAGGCCGGCGTGCTGCAGGCCGAGGTGGAAATCCTCGTGCCGTTCTTCGACGTCGACATGATGGAAGTGGTCTGGCACGGCCACTACGTCAAGTACCTGGAAGTCGCGCGCTGCGCCCTGCTCGACAGGCTCGACCACAACTACTCGCAGATGCGCGAGGCCGGCTACGCCTGGCCGGTGATCGACCTGCAGCTGCGCTACGTGCGCGGCGCCCGCTTCGGCCAGCGCATCAGCGTGCGCGCCGACCTGGTGGAGTGGGAGAACCGCCTGAAGATCAACTACCTGATCAGCGACGCCGAGACCGGCGAGCGCCTGACCCGCGCCAGCAGCACCCAGGTGGCGGTGGAGATCGCCAGCCGCGAGATGCAGATGGCCTCGCCCGCGGTGTTCATCGACGCCGTGCAGCGCGCGCTGGAGGCAGAAGCATGCTGAAGCGCGCCCTGCTCGTCTGCGGCCTCCTGCTCGCGCCTCTGGCCCACGCCTTCGACCTGCCTCAACTGGCCGCACAGCTCGGCAAGCCGGCAGTGGTGCGCGGCGAGTTCGTCCAGGAGAAGCACCTGCGTTCGCTGCCGCAGCCGCTGGTGAGCAAGGGCCACTTCGTCCTCGCCAAGCAGCACGGCCTGCTCTGGCTGCTGCAGACGCCGCTCAAGCAGGACTACCGCATCGACGACCTGGGCATCGCCCGGCGCGACGCCAGTGGCTGGCAGCAACTGCCGCAACGCAGCGCCAGCGCGCAGCAGAACCGCCTGTTCCTCGCCGTGCTGGAAGGTGACAGCAGCGGCCTGCAGCGCGACTTCGACCTCGCCCTCAGCGGCGAGGCGAACGACTGGAAGCTCACCCTGACGCCGCGCGCCGTGCTGCTCAAGCAGATCTTCGACAGCATCGAGATCGCCGGCGGCGAACTGGTACAGCGCATCGAACTGCACGAAGCCCAGGGCGACCGCACCGTGCTGCGCATGACCAGCAGCCAGCCCGGCGACAGCCTGACCGATGCGGAGCGCAGTGACTTTGCCCGCTGAGCGGCCGCAGTGGCTGCCACGCCTGGTGATCGCCGGGCTGCTGGCGCTGCTCGCCCTCGCCGCCTGGCAATGGCGCGGCACCGCGCCGCTGAGCACCGACCTGCTGGAACTGGTGCCCGGCGGCAGCCGTGACGCCCTGCAGCAGCTGGCCGAGCAGCGCATGCAGGAGCCGCTCAACCGCGAACTGCTGGTGTTGGTCGGCTACCCCGAGCGCGACACCGCCATCACCCACGCCCGCGAACTGGCCGAACGCTGGCAGGCCAGCGGCCTCTACGAAAAGGTGCAATGGGGCGTACAGGCGGACCTGCCGGCCCTGCGCGAACAACTGCGCGCCGGCCGCCTCGCGCTGCTGAACGCCGACGACCGCCGCCAGCTCGCCGATGAGCCCGCCGCCTTCATCCAGCAGCGCGTCGAACAACTTTTCGATCCTTTCTCGGGCTTCGGCCTGTTGCCCAACGACCAGGACTGGTTCGGCCTGGCCCTGCGCATCCAGCACCACCAGCCGCTGACGGCCAAGGTGCAGCTGGACATCGGCAGCGGCGCACTGGTCGCCGAAGACGACGGGCGCAGCTGGGTGCTGCTGCGCGCACGCACCCGCGCCGATGCCTTCGACATGAACCTGCCGCGCGCCGTGGCCGCGCAAATCGCCGATGCGCGCCAGCAGCTGGCTGCCGATGGTGGGCAGATAGTCGCCGCCAGCGGCCTGCTCTACGCCGCCGACGGCCAGCGCCAGGCCAGCCGCGAGATGACCTGGGTCGGCGGCGGCGCCGCGCTGGGCACGCTGCTTCTGTTGCTTTTCGCCTTCCGCCGCGTGCGCGCATTGCTGGCCTTCCTGCCGGTGCTGGTCGGCGTGCTGGCCGGCGCCACCGCGTGCATCGCGCTGTTCGGCAAGATCAACCTGCTCACCCTAATGCTGGGCGCCAGCCTGATCGGCGTGGCCTCGGACTACCCGCTGCACTATCTGTCGAAAGCCTGGACTGTCGCTCCTTGGCAGCCCTGGCGTGCTTTGAAGCTGAGCCAGCGCGGGCTGTTCCTCAGCCTCGCCACCAACCTGATCGGCTACCTCGCCCTGGCCTGCACGCCCTTCCCGGCGCTGACCCAGGTGGCGACCTTCTCGGTGGCCGGCCTGCTCGCCGCCTACCTGTGCGTGATCGGCCTGCTGCCGCTGCTGTTGCGCGGCAACGCCATCGCTCCACAACCTCTGCTGCTCTCGCTGGGCGAGCGCCTGATCGGCCTGCGCCAGTCCCTGCTCCAGCGCACCGGCAGTTGGCCGCTGCTCGCGGTGGTCGCGCTGTTCTGCGCCGGTGGGCTGTGGCAACTGCAGGTGAAGAACGACCTGCGCCAGTGGCTGGGCGCCAAGCCGCAATTGCTCAGCGAAGCCCAGGCCGCCGCGCGCATCACCGGCTACCAGCCCACCAGCCAGTTCTTCCTGGTGCGCGCCAGCGATGAAACCCAGCTGCTGCAACGCCAGGCTGAACTGGCTGCGCGACTGGACAAGCTGGTCGCCTCCGGCCAGCTCAAGGGCTACCTCGCGCTCAACCAGTTGCTTGCCACCGCGCAGCAGCAACAGCAGGCCCGTGAAGCGCTGCGCCAGCTGCCGCAACACTGGCAGGCACTGATCGACCTGGGCATTCCGCAGGCCGCGCTGCAAGCCGAGCTGGAGCGGCTGGAACAGCTTCCGCCACAGTCCCTGGACCAGGCCCTGAAGGGTCCGCTCGGCGAGCCGTGGCGGCCGCTGTGGCTGGGCACGGTGGACGGCGGCGTGGCCGGGCTGGTAAGCCTGCAGGGCCTGTCCGATGCTGGCGTGCTGACCGAACAGGCCAAGGGGCTGCAAGGCGTGCAGCTGGTGGATCGCCTCGGCGAGCTGAACCGCCTGTTCGCCGCCACCCAGGTCAGCGCCACCGAACTCAAGCTGCTCTCCTGCGTGTTGATCTTTGCCCTGCTGCTCAAGCCCTTCGGCCCGCGCGGCGCACTGCGCATCGTCCTGCTGCCGCTGCTGGCAGCGCTATGCAGCCTCGCCAGCCTCGGCTGGCTGGGCCAGCCGCTGACGCTGTTCAGCCTGTTCGGCCTGCTGCTGGTCACCGCCATCGGCGTGGATTACACCATCCTCATGCGCGAGCGCGTTGGCGGCACGGCGGTGAGCCTGATCGGCGTGCTGCTGGCGGCCATCACCACCTGGCTGTCGTTCGGCCTGCTGGCGCTGTCGGCCACGCCGGTGATCAGCAACTTCGGCCTGGCCGTGGGCCTGGGCCTGGGGTTCTGTTTCCTGTTCTGCCCCTGGGCAGGTGAAAGCGACCGAGAAGGAACTCCGGCATGCTGACGCTCCTCTTCTGGCTGGCCATGCCGCCGCTGTTCGCCGTGGCGGTGATCGGCGGGCGGCGCCTGCGCCTGCTGCCCATCGTCAGCCAGCTGCTGGTGGCCGGCCTGCTGCTGCCGCTGCTGTTCGTCGTGCTGCAGGGCCAGGGTTTCGAGGTGCGCACGCTGGTTACCGCGCCCTGGCTCAAGCCGCTTTACGACATCGGTTTCGCGCTGCTGCTGGGGCACATCCTCAGTGATGTGATCGACCTCGACGTCAGCCGCCAGAGCCTGAAGATCGCCCTGCCCAGTTTCGCCGTACCGCTGGCCTGCGGCATGGCCAGCGCCTGGTGGCTGCTGGGCGTGCGCGAGGGCATGAGCGTGCTGGGCATCGGCCTGCTGTTCTCGATCACCGCGATCCCGGTGCTCTACCTGTTCCTGCGCAACATCGATTACCCCGAGGACGCCACCCGCCGCCTGATGCACGCGGCGGTGCTGATGGACCTGTGGTGCTGGAGCCTGTTCGGCCTGGCCCAGGGCAGCAGCGATCCGTCCAAGCTGGTCTGGCCGCTACTGGCCGGTGTGGTGCCGCTGTTGCTGCGGCTGCTCGGCGTGCGCCAGCACCTGGCCTACAGCCTGCCGTTCTTCGGCCTGATGATCGCCTTCCAGCACTGGCACCTGAATACCCTGGTGTTCGCCATCACCTGGCTGATGGCCCAGGCCGCGGTGCGCCAGCCGTTCCGCCTGCCGATCTCGCCCCGCGCGGCACTGGCCCTGCAGAACACCCTGCTGGTGCCGCTGGTGCTGGCCTTCGGCATCCTCCAGATCGACTTCCACCACGCCCTTGCCGGCTACTCCTGGCTGTACCTCGGCGCGCTGCTGGCGCTGCCGGTGCTCAGCAAGCTGGCCGGCAGCTGGCTTGGCCTGCGCTGGGCGCTGCCGGGCGCGAGCCTGGATGAACTGTGGAAGGAAAGCCTGCTGCTGAACATTCGCGGGCTGACCGAGATCGTCTTCCTCAACCTGTTGTTCCAGCAGGGCCACATCGACTCGCTGCTGTATTTCAGCCTGCTGCTGATGAGCCTGTTCGCCACCCTACTGCCCGCCCTTTGCGGCGTGCGTCGTCCGCGCGCCGCCACCCAGCCTGACTCCCAGGATCATGCCCCGGCAAGGAGCCCCTCAGATGTCCGCCCCTGATCTGCAACAACGCACCGTCGTCGTCATCGGCGCCGGTCCATCCGGCGCCATCGCCGCCGCCCTGCTCAAGCGCAAGGGCCACGACGTGCTGGTGCTGGAGCGCCAGCGCTTCCCGCGCTTCTCCATCGGCGAGAGCCTGCTGTCGCACTGCCTGGACTTCGTCGAGGAAGCGGGGATGCTCGACGCCGTGCTCGCCGCCGGCTTCCAGGTGAAGCACGGCGCCGCCTTCGGCTGGGGCGAGCGCTACACCGCGTTCGACTTCCGCGACAAGTTCACGCAAGGCAAGGGGTCGACCTTCCAGGTCCAGCGCGCTCGCTTCGACCAGTTGCTGGCCGACCAGGCCGAGCTGCAGGGCGTGGAAATCCACTACGAAGAAGAAATCATCGCCGCCGATTTCGCCGGCGACTGCCCGCGCCTGCGGGTGCGCCGCCTGGACGGCAGCGAGTACGAGGTGGAGTGCGCCTTCGTCCTCGACGCCAGTGGCTACGGCCGTGTGCTGCCGCGCCTGCTGGACCTGGAGGCACCGTCTGGTTTCCCGGTACGTCGCGCCGTGTTCACGCATATCGAGGACCGCATCGACGCGCCGGAATTCGACCGCGAGAAGATCCTCATCAGCATCCACCCCGAGGAGCGCGGCATCTGGTACTGGACCATCCCCTTCAGCGATGGCCGCACCTCGGTCGGCGTGGTCGCCGAGGACCGTCACTTCGAAGGCAAGCTGGATGATCTGGACGCCTGCCTGAAGGGCTTCTTCGACGCCGCGCCGAACCTGCGCCCGCTGCTGGAGAATGCCGTGTGGGACACCCCGGCGCGCACCCTTGGCGGCTACTCGGCGAACGTCAAGCGCCTGGCCGGGCCGGGCTTCGCCCTGCTGGGCAACGCAGCGGAATTCCTCGACCCGGTATTCTCCTCCGGCGTCACCATCGCCATGCGCTCCTCCAGCATGGCGGCCAACCTGCTCGACCGTCAGCTCAAGGGCGAGACGGTGGACTGGGAAGGCGACTTCGCCCAACCGCTCAAGCGCGGCGTGGACACCTTCCGCGCCTACGTCGAGGGCTGGTACGACGGCAGCTTCCAGGACGTGATCTTCTACGAGAAGGCCACCCCGGAAATCCGCCGGATGATCTGCTCCATCCTCGCCGGCTACGCCTGGGACACGCGCAATCCCTTCGTCGCCGAACCGCAGCGTCGCCTGCGGGTGCTCTCCGAAATCTGTGCCAGCTGAAGGACAAGGACTGTCATGACCCGCCCCGCCTCCACCTACGTCGAAGAAACCCGTTTCGGTTTCTGGTTCCTGCAGAGCCACACCTGGCAGCACCACGTGCTGCGTGTGGCGATCAACGACCTCAAGCGCCTGGCCAGCTGGGACATCCCGGCCAATCCGGTGCTGCTGGACGCCGGCTGCGGCCAGGGCCGCTCGTTCCGTCTGTTGCGCGATGCCTTCAGGCCCGGCCGCATGATCGGTCTCGACGCCGACCCGCACAGCCTCGACTGCTCGGCCGTGGAAGCGGCGCGGGAGAACATCGAGGTGGAGCTGAACTGCGCCGATTGCGCCGACCTGATGCTGCCTTCGGCCAGCATCGACATCCTGTTCTGCCACCAGACCTTCCATCACCTGGTGGAGCAGGAGCAGGCGCTGCAGGAATTCTGGCGGGTGCTCAAGCCGGGCGGTCTGCTGCTGTTCGCCGAGTCCACCGAGGCGTACATCGATACCTGGGTGATCCGCTGGTTCTTCCGCCACCCGATGCACGTGCAGAAGAGCGCCGCGCAGTACCTGCAGATGCTCCGCGAGCAGGGCTTCGAATTCAGCGAGAAGAACGTCTCCTACCCCTACCTGTGGTGGAGCCGCGCCAAGGACTTCGGCCTGCTGGAGCGCTGGGGCCTGCGCAAGGCGAAGCCGTTCGGCCAGCGCGAGGAAACCCTGGTCAACGCCGTGGTGCGCAAGCCCCTGGAGAGCCGCTGAGCATGATCCGCTGGCTGAGTCTCGCCTTCGTCCTGCTGCTGGCCGGTTGCGCCCAGCATGCGCCGCTGCCGTCCGCGCTGCCGCCGCTGGCGACGCCGTTGCAGCTGCACATCCAGCGTGAACAAGGCCAGGCCAGCCAACCCTCGACACAGGACTGGCTGCTGGTGATCCAGCAGGAAGGCACAGCGCTGCGCTGGTCGCTGATCGATCCGCTGGGCATCCCGCTGTCGCGCCAGTTGCTGCGTGAGGGAGAATGGAGCAACGACGGACTGCTGCCGCCCAACCCCGAAGCGCGCGAGCTGTTCGCCGTACTGCTGTTCGCGCTGACGCCCGAGGGTGATCTCGCCTCGCGTTACCGGGCAACGGACTACCAGGCGGATGAGCATGGGCGCCACCTGCAGCAACGCTGGAAGATCACCTACCGGTCGACGCAGGATTTCACCCTCGAATCCGCTGACCTTCGCTACCGGGTGACGCCCCTGAACGCCGAGAGCGCCGCACCATGACCGCCACGCACCTCAACGTGAGCTATCTCAACGAGCTGGGCCTGATCTGCGCGCTGGGCAACGACCGCCGCGAAGTGGCCGCCGCGCTGCTGGCGGGCGAGTCCGCCGGCATGCAGGTGCAGGCCGGCTGGGTGCCGGGCAAGAGTGTTCCCGTCGGCACGGTGAAAGCACGCCTGGCAGCCATCCCCGACAAGCGCCACGACACCCGCAACAACCGCCTGCTGCTGGCCGCCGCCACGCAGATCGACCCGGCCATCCGCGCCGCCATCCAGCGCTACGGCGCCGCACGCGTGGCGGTGGTGCTGGGCACCAGCACCTCGGGCATCCAGGAAACCACCCAGGGCGTGCGCCACCACAGCCTGCACGGGCAGTTGCCCGAAGGCTTCCACTACTCCCACCAGGAGCTGTCGGACCCGGCAGTGTACCTCGCCGCACACTACGAACTGGCCGGCCCCACCTATGTGATTTCCACTGCCTGCACCTCCAGCGGCCGCGCCCTGCAGAGCGCGCGCCGGCTGCTGAACCTGGGGCTATGCGATGCCGTGCTCTGCGGCGGCGTGGACAGCCTGTGCGAGCTGACGCTCAACGGCTTCAGCGCGCTGGAAGCGGTCTCGGATGAGCTGTGCAAACCGTTCTCCGCGAACCGCAAGGGCATCAACATCGGCGAAGGCGCCGCGCTGTTCCTGATGACCCGCGAGCCCGGCGCAGTCGCCCTGCTCGGCGCCGGCGCCAGCTCCGACGCGCACCACATCTCCGCCCCCGAACCCGAAGGGCGTGGCGCCCGCGAAGCGATGCGCAAGGCGCTGGCCGAGGCACGACTGGACGCCGGGCAGATCGCCTACCTGAACCTGCACGGCACCGCGACCACGCACAACGACGCCATGGAGAGCCTTGCCGTCAGCGCGGAATTCCCCGCCGGCGTGCCCTGCTCCTCGACCAAACCGCTGTCCGGGCATACCCTCGGCGCCGCCGGCGCGCTGGAAGCGGCGTTCTGCTGGCTGCTGCTGGGCGAGCACAACCCGGACCGGCGCCTGCCGCCGCAGCGCTGGGATGGCGTCGCCGATCCGCAATTGCCGGCGCTGCAACTGGTGGGCGACGACGCGCCGCGACTATCGGCCGAAGGCCCGCGCTACCTGATGAGCAACTCGTTCGCCTTCGGCGGCAACAACATCAGCCTGATCCTGGGCGAGATGAGCAAGGATTCTGGAGTGACCCGATGATCGACTGGCCGATCGCCTCCCTGCTGCCCCACGCGGGCGACATGATCCTCATCGACGAAGTGCTCGACTTCGGCGACGAGGACATCCGCACGCGCCTGACGGTGCGCCCGGGCGGCCTGTTCAACGAGGCCGACGGCAGCCTGCCGGCCTGGGTCGGCGTGGAGCTGATGGCGCAGAGCGTCGCCGCCTACGCCGGTTGCCAGGCACGCTCGCGCGGCGAGCCGGTGGAGCTGGGCTTCCTGCTCGGCACCCGCCAGTACCAGTGCGACGTGGCGAGCTTCCCGGCCGGCGCGCAACTTACTATCCATGCCATCCGCACCCTGCAGGACGACAATGGCATGGGCGTTTTCGAATGCCATCTGGAAGGGCCGGGAATCAAGGCGCTGGCGCGCCTCACCGTGTTCCGCCCGCCAGAGGTTGCCAGCTACCTACAAGAACCCGCTCTCGCTGATCAGAAAACCGAGAACCGAGAGCCGAAAGAGCCAAGCGTATGACTGATTCCATCCTCGTAACCGGCTCCAGCCGTGGCATCGGCCGCGCCATCGCCTTGCGCCTGGCGCGGGCCGGCTTCGATCTGGTGCTGCACTGCCGCAGCGGCCGCACCGAAGCCGATGCCGTGCAGGCCGAAGTCCAGGCACTGGGGCGCAGCGCCCGCGTACTGCAGTTCGACGTGGCCGACCGCGAAGCCGCGCGCAACATCCTCGAGGCCGACGTGGAAACCCATGGGGCCTATTACGGCGTGGTGTGCAATGCCGGCCTGACCCGCGACGGCGCCTTCCCTGCGCTCACCGAAGAGGACTGGGACCAGGTGCTGCGGACCAACCTCGACGGTTTCTACAACGTCCTGCACCCGGTGATCATGCCGATGATCCGCCGCCGCCAGCCGGGACGCATCGTCTGCATCACCTCGGTGTCCGGGCTGATCGGCAATCGCGGCCAGGTCAACTACAGCGCCTCCAAGGCCGGTGTGATCGGCGCCGCCAAGGCGCTGGCCATCGAGCTGGGCAAGCGGAAAATCACCGTGAACTGCGTAGCGCCGGGCCTCATCGACACCGCGATGCTCGACGAGCAGGTGCCGGTGGAGGAAATCCTCAAGATGATCCCCGCCCAGCGCATGGGCACCCCGGAAGAAGTCGCCGGCGCGGTGAATTTCCTGATGTCGGCCGAGGCCGGCTACATCACTCGCCAGGTGCTGGCGGTCAACGGAGGGCTGTGCTGATGAAGCGCGTCGTCATCACCGGCATGTCCGGCATCACCTCACTGGGTTCGGACTGGGCGAGCATCGAGGCGAACTTCAGCGCCAACCAGAGCGGCATCCGCCGCATGGACGAGTGGGACCGCTTCACCGAGCTGAACACCCGCCTGGCCGGCCCGGTGCTGGACTTCACAGTGCCCAAGCACTGGACCCGCAAGCAGCTGCGCAGCATGGGCCGCGTCTCGCGCCTGTCGGTGGGCGCCGCCGAGCGCGCGCTGGCCGACGCCGGGCTGCTGGGCGACGCATCCATCCGCGACGGCCGCATGGGCGTCGCCTGCGGCTCGTCCACCGGCAGCACCGACGAGATCAAGGCGTTCGGCAACATGCTGCTGAACTCGGTGGCCGACGGCCTCAACGCCAACTCCTATGTGCGCATGATGCCGCACACCACGGCGGCGAATATCAGCATCTTCTTCGGCCTCACCGGCCGGGTGATCCCCACCTCCAGCGCCTGCACCAGCGGCAGCCAGGGCATCGGCTACGCCTACGAGGCAATCCGCTTCGGCCGCCTGCCGCTGATGCTCGCCGGTGGCGCCGAGGAGCTGTGCCCGACCGAGGCCATGGTGTTCGATGCGCTCTACGCCACCAGCCTGAAGAACGACACCCCGCAGCAGACGCCGCGCCCCTATGACAGCAGCCGCGATGGCCTGGTGATCGGCGAAGGCGCCGGCATGCTGGTACTGGAAGACCTCGACCACGCCCTCGCCCGCGGTGCGCGCATCCACGCCGAGATCGTCGGCTTCGGCAGCAACGCCGACGGCCAGCACACCACCCGCCCGGAACAGTCGACCATGCGCCGCGCGATGGAGTTGGCGCTGGAAGATGCCGGCCTGCCGACCGAGGCCATCGGTTACGTGAACGGCCACGGCACCGCCACCGAGCAGGGCGATATCGCCGAAACCCTGGCCACCAGCGAACTGTTCGGAAATCGCATGCCGATCAGCTCGCAGAAGAGTTTCCTGGGCCACACTCTGGGAGCGTGCGGCGCGCTGGAGTCCTGGTTCAGCATCGAGATGATGAACAGCGACCGCTACGTGCACACCCTCAACCTGGACGAGATCGACCCGCGCTGCGGCGACCTCGACTACCTGCGGGGCGAGCCACGCGCGATGAGCCACGAGTACGTGATGAACAACAACTTCGCCTTCGGCGGCATCAACACCTCGCTGGTCTTCCGCCGCTGGCACTGAGCCCTTCTCACTGTTACCGCCCAACGACACTGCAAGGAGAGCAAACCATGTCCCGACTGATCCGCAGCCTGCTGCTCTGCGTGGCCACCGCGATGGCCGTCGGTTGCACCACAAAGCCCGTGGAAAACATCGACCAGAGCCTGCCGCCGGACAGCAACCGCACCTCGGTGCAGGTGCAGGCGGCGATCCACGATGCGCTGGAAGAGCAGAAATGGACCGTGCAGCAGGACTCCGGCAACGTGATCTACGCCGAGATCACCGTGCGCGAGCGGCACCACGCCGAAGTCAGCATTCCGTACAGCAGCCAGCAGTACTCCATCAAGCTGCGCAGCAGCCGCGGCCTGGACGAGAAGGACGGGCAGATCCACCGCAACTACAACAAGTGGGTCGCCATCCTCAACAACAAGATCCTGCAGAACCTGCACCTCGCCCCGCCGAGCAACTGATCCCCCTCATCGACAAGGAGTCGATCCATGCAACGCAAGACCCTCGGGCTGTTCGCCCTCGCGCTCTGCGCGTCCATCCCCGGCATCAGCCAGGCTCGCGACACCACCCTGCACCTGCCCTTCGACGAAGTCGTCGCCGAGGCGGTGAAGGCCGGTCGCCTGGACGGCAGCGTGAAGTTCTACCTGGCGGGCAACCCGGCGGGTGACAAGCTGAGCGTGGTCCAGTCCGGCGCCATCACCAACAAGAAGACCAATGCCTTCAACAAGAGCGACGAGGAAGCCTGCCGCTGGGCCCTGCAATCGGCGCTGATCACCCTGCAGGATTCGGCGAAGAAGGCCGGCGCCACCGCCGTGACCAACATCGTCAGCTACTACAAGCGCAACGAGTTCAAGGACGCCAAGCAGTTCGAGTGCCACGCCGGCGCGGTCATCGCCGGCGTCGCGCTGAAGGGCGACTACGCCAAGTAAGCCTCTGCCCCACAACGCTATCCGCCGTGCCCAGCTTTGGCCATCGGCGGATAAAGCGTTCCGCGTTATCCGCCGATGTGCCAGAGTCAAGCCTGGATTTGCTGGGTCACCAGGTCGAAGAACGACTGCGCCAGGCGTGACGTCTCGTTGCGCCGCCGCACCAGCCACACCGAGCTGGTCGCGCCCGGATCGCTGAGGGTGCGATAGACCACGCCGTCCACCCGCGTCCGGCGGAACGACGCCGGCAGCATCGACACGCCGAGCCCGGCCGCCACCAGGCCGATGATGGTCATCGCCTCGCCCGCTTCCTGGGCGATGCGCGGGCTGAAGCCGGCCTGCCGCGACAGCGCCATCAGCTGACTGTAGAGGCCCGTGCCGTAGCTGCGCGGGAAGAACACGAAAGGCTCGTCCGCCAGCAAGGCGAACTCCAGCCCCTCCTGGCTGGCCTGCGCCAGCGGATGATCGGCGCGCAGCACGGCGACCAGCGGCTCGCTGAACAGCTCCACGGCTTCCAGGGTTTCCGGCAGCGGGATCGGACGAATCAGGCCGACCTGCACGCGCTCTTCCAGCAGCGCCTGCACCGCTTGCCCGCTGCTCAGTTCCTGCAGGTCCAGATGCACGTCCGGGTAGGCCTGACGGAACGCCAGGATGGCGCGCGGGATGCTGGAGGTGAACGGCGCCGAGGCGGTGAAGCCGACCTTCAGCTCGCCGATTTCGCCCTGGTGCGCACGCCGCGCCAGCAAGACGGCTCGGTCCACCTGCTGCAGCACCTGCCGCGCTTCGTCGAGAAACAGTTTGCCGGCCTCGGTGAGCGCCACGCGGCGGTTGGTGCGTTCTAGCAGGCGCGCACCGATCTCTTCCTCCAGCGCCTGGATCTGCTGGCTCAGCGGCGGCTGGGAAATACCCAGCTGCTCGGCGGCGCGGCCGAAGTGCAGCTCTTCCGCAACGGCAATGAAATAACGCAGGTGTCGCAGTTCCATCCGGCCTCCGCCCTTAACGATTCGTAAAACGAATCAAACGTGTCGATTAATATATTGGAAATAATAAAGCCCGCTCCTTATCCTTTCCACACAAGCCCAATAACGACTACCAACCTGCTCCTTGCCTGGCCGCGCGGGCCTTTTCCGCCACTCCAGGTCCTCTGCTGTCATCTACCCCAGCTTTTCCATCCAGAGGTGTGTCGTGAGTCAACCTGCCCTGCGGGCTTTGCGGGAAGAACATTCCATGGCGGCCGAGCCGTCTGTCGTACAAGAACCGGTAGCCGCCAACGACCCGGCCGAGCTGCTGGACGCTGCGCGTGAAGCCAACGACGACGTGGTGCGCGCCGTCGAAGAGATCGAAACCTACATCGAGAAAGGCACCCCGGAATTCATGCGCACATCGCTGGCGCTGTTCTCCGGCGGCTTCGCCACCTTCGCCCTGCTGTACTGCGTGCAGCCGATGATGCCGGTGCTGTCCAGGGCCTTCAGCCTGACCGCCGCGCAGAGCAGCCTGGTACTGTCGATCTCCACCATCACCATGGCCTTCGGCCTGCTGGTCACCGGGCCGATTTCCGACGCCATCGGGCGCAAGTCGATCATGGTCGCCTCGCTGGTCCTCGCCGCCCTTTTCACCATCGGCAGCTCGCTGATGCCGACCTGGCACGGCGTGCTGGCCATGCGCGCGCTGCTCGGCCTGTCACTTAGCGGCCTGGCGGCGGTGGGCATGACCTACCTCTCCGAAGAAATCCACCCGCAGCACATCGGGCTGTCCATGGGGCTGTACATTGGCGGCAACGCCATAGGCGGCATGAGCGGACGACTGATCAGCGGCGTGCTGGTGGACTACGTGAACTGGCACGTCGCTCTGGCCACCCTGGGCGTGCTCGCCCTGGCCGCGGCACTGCTGTTCTGGCGCATCCTTCCCGAATCGAAGAACTTCCGCCCGGCGCCGCTCAAGCCGCGCCGGCTCATCGAGGGCTTCACCGGGCACTTCCGCGACGCCGGCCTGCCCTGGCTGTTCCTCGAGGCGTTCCTGCTGATGGGTGCCTTCGTCACCCTGTTCAACTACATCGGCTACCGCCTGCTGGCAGAGCCCTACCACCTCAGCCAGGCCATCGTCGGCGTGCTCTCGCTGGTCTACCTGTCGGGCATCTACAGCTCGGCCTGGGTCGGCTCGCTGGCCGACAAGCTGGGCCGGCGCAAGGTGCTCTGGGCAATGATCGCGCTGATGCTCGGTGGCGTACTGATCACCCTGCTGCAACCGCTGGCCCTGGTACTGGTCGGCCTGCTGGTGTTCACCTTCGGCTTCTTTGGCGCGCACTCGGTGGCCAGCAGCTGGATCGGCCGCCGCGCCCTCAAGGCCAAGGGCCAGGCGTCGTCGCTGTACCTGTTCTGCTACTACACCGGTTCCAGCGTCGCCGGCACCGCTGGCGGCCTGTTCTGGCACCAGTACGGCTGGAACGGCGTGGGCCTGTTCATCGCCAGCCTGCTGGGCATCGGCCTGCTGGTGGCCCTGCACCTGGCGCGCCTGCCTGTGTTACCGCGCGCCCTGCCCGTACTCAACAAAGCTGGGTAGTTTCTACACATATAACAATCTGCATGCCTAAAAACGACATGGAACGGTCGTACAAAGACATTTATCTCAGATCCGACAACGCCTGCCAGGCGGGCGTTGTGGGATAAATTCCCAACCTACGACTTAAGTCGTAACAGAATGTGGCGCGATCCTTGCGTTCATTATGTCGAACGACTTGTTGGAATCCTGAAACGGACCTCGACTCCCGCAGTACGCAATTCCCTCCGCAGTTGTAGGTAAAGCATGAGCAGCACCCCCTCTTCCGGGCTCTCCCAGGGCCTGCAAAATCGTCACGTCACGATGCTTTCGATCGCCGGTGCCATTGGCGCGGGCCTGTTCGTAGGCTCCGGCCACGCCATCGCCGAAGCCGGCCCGGCCGTCATGGTTTCCTATCTTGTCGCCGGCCTGCTGGTGGTCCTGGTGATGCGCATGCTGGCCGAAATGGCCGTCGCGCAGCCGGACAGCGGCTCCTTCTCCACCTACGCCGACCGCGCCATCGGTCACTGGGCCGGTTTCACCATCGGCTGGCTGTACTGGTGGTTCTGGGTCCTGGTGATCCCGCTGGAAGCCAACGCCGCCGCAGCGATCATCCACGCCTGGTTCCCCGGCGCGCCGATCTGGATCCTGGCCTTCCTGATCACCTCCGCACTGACCGTGACCAACCTGTTCAGCGTGAAGAACTACGGTGAGTTCGAGTTCTGGCTGGCGCTGATCAAGGTCGTCTCGATCATCGCCTTCCTGGTGCTGGGCTGCGCGGCCATCTTCGGCTTCTCGCCCAACAGCGAAGTCTCCGGCATCGGCCATCTGACCAGCGAAGGCTTCCTGCCCAAGGGCTGGGGCGCCGTGCTCGCCGCGCTGCTGACCACCATGTTCTCCTTCATGGGTTCGGAAATCGTCACCATCGCCGCCACCGAGTCCAAGGACCCGGAGCAGCAGATCACCCGCGCCACCAACTCGGTGATCTGGCGTATCGCGCTGTTCTACCTGCTGTCGATCATGATCGTGGTCTGCCTGGTGCCGTGGAACGACCCGCGCCTGGTGAGCATGGGCTCCTACCAGACCGTGCTGGAGCACCTGCATATCCCGTACGCCAAGCTGATCGTCGACATCATCGTGCTGGTCTCGGTGACCAGCTGCCTGAACTCGGCGCTCTACACCGCTTCGCGCATGATGTACTCGCTGAGCAAGCGCGGTGACGCACCGAAGATCGCCCAGGTAACCAGCGCCAGCCGCACCCCGGTCTACGCCGTGCTGCTGTCCACCGCCATGGCCTTCCTGTGCACCTTCGCCAACTACCTGGCCCCGGCCGAAGTGTTCAACTTCCTGCTGGCCAGCTCCGGCGCCATCGCCCTGCTGGTGTACCTGGTGATCGCCATGTCGCAACTGCGCATGCGCAAGAAGCTGCTCGCCCAGGGCCACCAGCTGAAGCTGAAGATGTGGCTGTTCCCCTGGCTGACCTGGGCGGTGATCATCTTCATCGTCGGCGCCCTGGTGATCATGCTGATCCGCCCGGATCACCGCATGGAAGTGGTCGCTACCACCCTGCTGACCGTCGTGGTGGTCTGCTCCGGCCTGCTGGTGTCCAACCGCCGCAAGTCCCAGCGCGCCGCCGGCCTGGTGGGCGACGCTGCGTGATGCATTCTGAAGGGGCCTGAGGCTCCTTAAGGGAATGAAGAAGCCCCGCTGCAGAGCGGGGCTTTTTTATTGCGTCGCGAAATGCCGTGCCGTTCAGGCCGATCGCGGACAGAGTCCGCTCCTACGCCCATATCTGCATTCATACGGGGCATGACCTGCTTCTGCAGAGGACGGTCGGCGCCAAGCAGTTCGCGAGCAAGCTCCTACGAAGAGCCGATGCCTCGCCCGCCCCTGGCTTGGGCTTTGGCTCTTGAGGACTTCCATAGAAACATCCGCACACGCCGACTGCCCCGTTCAGGAGGCCTCGTTGAAGCGGAGTTTCAGGGGTTGAGCGACATGGATGTCGCGAGAGCTGCGATGGGCCAAGGATGGCCCTTCGCAGCGTGCCCCTGAAACTGCGCTTCAACGAGGGTATTTTTCGCCCCAAGCGAAAAACCGGATGTCCGGGGCAAGCCTTCTTGGTTACTTCTTTGGCGTTTGAAAGAAGTAACTCGCCCGAGGGGGCGAAACACAGAGTCCACGCGCACGCCGAAGCGGCGCAGAAACACCCAAGCCAACGCAGCAAACCTGCAACACCAGAGTAAAAGAAAGCGCCGGCCCAGCCGGCGGATCGCGGGCATGGCCCGCTCCTACAGGGAGCCACAAAAAAGCCCCGCATAGGCGGGGCTTTTCAGTGACGTGTCAGGCTTAGTGATACTGCGCCGACAACTCGTGCACCGCTTCGAAGAAGGCACCAGCATGCGCCGGATCGACTTCCGGGGTGACGCCGTGGCCGAGGTTGAACACGTGGCCATTACCGTTACCGAAGGCGCCGAGGATACGCGCGACTTCAGCGCGGATGGCATCCGGCTTGGCGTAGAGCACCGCCGGGTCCATGTTGCCCTGCAGGGCAACCTTGTCGCCGACGCGGGCGCGGGCACTGCCGATGTCGCAGGTCCAGTCCAGGCCCAGCGCTTCGGCGCCGGTATTGGCCATAGATTCCAGCCACAGGCCGCCACCCTTGGTGAAGAGGATCACCGGCACGCGACGCCCTTCGTGTTCACGGATCAGGCCGTCGACGATCTTCTGCATGTAGGCCAGGGAGAACTCCTGATAGGCCGCCGCCGACAGGCTGCCGCCCCACGAATCAAAGATCTGCACCGCCTGGGCGCCCGCCAGGATCTGGCCGTTCAGGTAGCTGGTGACCGACTGCGCCAACTTGTCCAGCAGCGCGTGCATGGCCTGCGGATTTTCGTAAAGCATCGCCTTGGACTTGCGGAAGTCACGGCTGGAGCCGCCCTCAACCATGTAGGTGGCCAGGGTCCAGGGGCTGCCGGAGAAGCCGATCAGCGGCACGCGGCCGTTCAGCTCACGGCGGATGGTACGCACGGCGTCCATCACGTAGCCCAGGTCCTTTTCCGGATCGGGGATCGGCAGGGCTTCGATGTCAGCCAGGCTGCTGACGACCTTCTTGAAACGCGGGCCTTCGCCGGTCTCGAAGTACAGGCCCTGGCCCATGGCGTCGGGGATGGTGAGGATGTCGGAGAAGAGGATCGCCGCGTCCAGCTGCGGGTAGCGGTCCAGCGGCTGCAGGGTCACTTCGCAGGCCATCTGCGGGTTCATGCACAGGCTCATGAAGTCACCGGCCTTGGCGCGAGTGGCGCGGTACTCCGGCAGGTAGCGGCCGGCCTGGCGCATCATCCAGACAGGGGTGACATCGACGGGCTGCTTGAGCAGGGCGCGGAGGAAGCGATCGTTCTTCAAGACAGTCATAACGGCATCCGGCAAAAAAGTGCGGGTATTTTCGCAAAGCCCAAAAGAAAAGGCACGGCGGGTGCCGTGCCTTTCGTCCATCGCGACAGTTTGTCGCTGCGTCAACCTCGTAGGGCGCATAAGGCGTTCCGCCTTACTCGCCCTATGTGGATCGCACTCAGACGCCCAGGTAGTCCAGGATACCTTCGGCGGCGGTGCGGCCTTCGAAGATCGCCGTCACTACCAGATCGGAACCGCGGACCATGTCGCCACCGGCGAAGATCTTCGGGTTGCTGGTCTGGTGCTTGAACTGCGAGGCGGCCGGGGCGATGACGCGACCCTGGCTGTCGATTTCCACCTGGTGCTGGTCGAACCACGGGGCCGGGCTCGGGCGGAAGCCGAAGGCGATCAGCACGGCTTCTGCCGGGATGATTTCCTCGGAACCCGGGATCGGCTCGGGGCTGCGACGGCCACGGGCGTCCGGCTCGCCGAGACGGGTCTCGACGACCTTCACGCCTTCCACCTTGTCCTCGCCGACGATGGCGATGGGCTGGCGGTTGAAGAGGAACTTCACGCCTTCTTCCTTGGCGTTCTTCACCTCTTTGCGCGAGCCGGGCATGTTCTCTTCGTCACGGCGGTAGGCGCAGGTCACGCTCTTGGCGCCCTGGCGGATGGAGGTGCGGTTGCAGTCCATCGCGGTGTCGCCACCGCCCAGTACCACGACACGCTTGCCCTTCATGTCGACGAAGTCTTCCGGCGACTTCTCGAAGCCCAGGTTGCGGTTCACGTTGGCGATCAGGAAGTCCAGCGCGTCATGCACGCCGGGCAGGTCCTCGCCGGGGAAGCCGCCTTTCATGTAGGTGTAGGTGCCCATGCCCATGAACACGGCATCGTACTCATCGAGCAGCTGCTCCATGGTGACGTCCTTGCCGATCTCGGTGTTCAGGCGGAACTCGATACCCATGCCGGTGAAGACTTCGCGACGGCGCGAGAGCACCTGCTTCTCCAGCTTGAACTCGGGGATGCCGAAGGTCAGCAGGCCGCCGATTTCCGGGTTCTTGTCGAACACCACCGGGGCCACGCCATTGCGCACCAGCACGTCGGCGCAGCCCAGGCCCGCCGGGCCCGCGCCGATCACGGCTACGCGCTTGCCGGTGGGCTTGACCTTGGACATGTCCGGGCGCCAGCCCATGGCGAAGGCGGTGTCGGTGATGTACTTCTCCACCGAGCCGATGGTGACCGCGCCGAAGCCGTCGTTCAGGGTGCAGGCGCCTTCGCACAGGCGGTCCTGCGGGCACACCCGGCCGCAGACTTCCGGCAGGGTGTTGGTCTGGTGGGACAGTTCGGCGGCGGCGAGGATGTTGCCTTCGGAAACCAGCTTCAACCAGTTGGGGATGAAGTTGTGGACCGGGCACTTCCACTCGCAGTACGGGTTGCCGCAGCCCAGGCAACGGTGGGCCTGGTCAGCCGCCTGCTGCGGCTTGAACAGGTCGTAGATTTCCACGAACTCGCGCTTGCGCTGGCGAAGAAGCTTCTTCTTCGGATCCTTGCGCCCGACTTCGATGAACTGGAAGTCATTGTTAAGACGTTCAGACATTTTCAGACCTCATCAAACTTCTGGCGCTTATTGCGGGTTGGCACGAGTGCTGGTCAGCAGGGAACCGAGGCTTGCGGCCTTCGGTTTCACCAGCCAGAACCGACGCAGGTAGTCGTCGAGGTTCTCCAGCAGATGTGCGCCCCACTCGCTCGCCGTTTCCGCCACGTACTCGACCAGCACCTTGCGCAGATGGTTGCGCTGGGCTTCCATCGCTTCGCCGCTGATGCGCTGGATTTCCACCAGCTCATGGTTCACGCGGTCGACGAAGGTGTTGTCCATGTCGAGGACATAAGCGAAGCCGCCGGTCATGCCGGAGCCGAAGTTGTAGCCGGTCTTGCCCAGTACGCAGATGAAGCCGCCGGTCATGTATTCGCAGCAGTGGTCACCGGTACCTTCAACCACGGCATGGGCGCCGGAGTTGCGCACGCCGAAACGCTCGCCCGCGGTGCCGGCGGCGAACAGCTTGCCGCCTGTGGCGCCGTATAGGCAGGTATTGCCAACAATGGCCGATTCCTGCGACTTGAACGGGCTGCCCTTGGGCGGGGTGACGATCAGCTTGCCGCCGGTCATGCCCTTGCCGACGTAGTCGTTGGCGTCGCCTTCTAGGTACAGGTGCAGGCCGCCGGCGTTCCACACGCCGAAGCTCTGGCCCGCGGTGCCCTTGAAGCGGAAGGTGATCGGCGACTTGGCCATGCCCTGGTTGCCGTGGACCTTGGCGATCTCGCCGGAAATCCGCGCGCCGATGGACCGGTCGCAGTTGCAGATGTCCAGTTCGTACTCGCCGCCCTTGGCGCCCTGGATGGCGGAGCGCGACAGCTCGACCATCTTCTCGGCCAGCAGGCCCTGGTCGAACGGCGGGTTCTTCTCGACTTCACAGAACTGCGGCTTCTCGGCCGGGATCAGGTCGCTGCCCAGCAGCGGCGTGAGGTCGAGGTTGCCCTGCTTGGGCGTCTCGCCCGGCAGGATTTCCAGCAGGTCGGTACGGCCGATCAGCTCTTCCAGGCTGCGCACGCCGAGCTTGGCCAGCCACTCACGGGTCTCGCTGGCGATGAAGGTGAAGAAGTTCACCACCATGTCCACGGTACCGATGAAGTGGTCCTTGCGCAGCTTGTCGTTCTGGGTGGCGACGCCAGTGGCGCAGTTGTTCAGGTGGCAGATACGCAGGTACTTGCAGCCCAGGGCGATCATCGGCGCGGTGCCGAAGCCGAAGCTTTCGGCGCCGAGGATGGCCGCCTTGATGACGTCCAGGCCGGTCTTCAGGCCGCCGTCGGTCTGTACCCGGACCTTGCCACGCAGGTCGTTGCCGCGCAGGGTCTGGTGCGCCTCCGCGAGGCCCAGCTCCCACGGGGAACCCGCGTACTTGATGGAGGTGATCGGCGAAGCACCGGTACCGCCGTCATAGCCGGAGATGGTGATCAGGTCGGCATAGGCCTTGGCCACGCCAGCGGCGATGGTGCCGACGCCGGGCTCGGAAACCAGCTTCACCGATACCAGCGCCTGCGGGTTGACCTGCTTGAGGTCGAAGATCAGCTGGGCGAGGTCTTCGATGGAGTAGATGTCGTGGTGCGGCGGCGGCGAGATCAGGGTCACACCGGGTACGGCATAGCGCAGGCGGGCGATCAGGCCGTTGACCTTGCCACCGGGCAGCTGGCCGCCTTCGCCGGGCTTGGCGCCCTGAGCCACCTTGATCTGCAGGACTTCGGCGTTGACCAGGTATTCCGGGGTCACACCGAAGCGGCCGGTGGCCACCTGCTTGATCTTCGAGCTCTTCAGCGTGCCGTAGCGCGCCGGGTCTTCGCCACCCTCACCGGAGTTGGAGCGACCGCCCAGGCGGTTCATGGCTTCGGCCAGGGCCTCGTGGGCCTCCGGCGACAGCGCGCCGAGGGAGATACCGGCGGCGTCGAAGCGCTTGAAGATGGATTCCAGCGGCTCGATCTCGTCCAGGCTCAGCGGCTGCTCGACGGTCTTCACCTTGAGCAGGTCGCGCAGCATCGACACCGGGCGGCTGTCCACCAGCGCTGTGTATTCCTTGAACCTGGCGTAATCACCTTGCTGCACAGCGGCCTGCAGGGTGTTCACCACATCCGGGTTGTAGGCGTGGTATTCGCCGCCGTAGACGAACTTCAGCAGGCCACCCTGCTGGATCGGCTTGCGGTTGTTCCAGGCCTCGAAGGCCAGCAGCTTCTGCTCGTTCTCGATGTCGAGGAAGCGCGCGCCCTGGATGCGGCTCGGGGTACCCGGGAAGCACAGGCCGGTGACTTCGTCGGCCAGGCCGATGGCTTCGAACAGCTGGGCGCCACGGTAGGAGGCGATGGTGGAGATGCCCATCTTCGAGAGGATCTTCAGCATCCCCTTGGAGATGCCCTTGCGGTAGTACTTGAAGACCTCGTAGAGGTCGCCCAGCACTTCGCCGGTGCGGATCAGGTCGGCCAGCACTTCGTAGGCGAGGTACGGGTAGACCGCGGAAGCGCCAAAGCCCACGAGAACCGCGAAGTGGTGCGGGTCACGGGCGGTGGCGGTTTCCACCAGGATGTTGGAGTCGCAACGCAGACCGGTCTGCACCAGGCGGTGGTGCACGGCGCCGACGGCCAGGGCCGCATGCACCGGCAGCTTGCCGGGGGCGATGTGACGGTCGGACAGCACCAGCAGCACCTTGCCGGCGCGCACGGCTTCCTCGGCCTGGTCGGCGATGTTGCGCACGGCCGTTTCGAGGCCGACGGACTCGTCGTAGTTCAGGTCGATGTGGTGCAGGTCGAAGCCCGGACGCTCCAGGTTCATCAGGGTCCGCCACTTCGCCGGGGAGATCACCGGGGTGGTCAGGATCGCCTGGTTGGCGTGGTGCGGGGACTCTTCGAAGATGTTCTGCTCGATGCCCAGACAGGTTTCCAGGGACATCACGATCGCTTCGCGCAGCGGGTCGATCGGCGGGTTGGTCACCTGCGCGAAGACCTGGCGGAAGTAGTCGTACGGCGAGCGGATGCGCTTGGACAGCACCGCCATCGGGGTGTCGTCGCCCATCGAGCCGACCGCTTCCTGGCCCTGCTCGGCGAGCGGGCGCAGCACCTGGTCACGCTCCTCGAAGGTGACCTGGAACATCTTCATGTATTGCTTGAGCTGGTCGCCGTCGTAGCTGGCAACGCCCTGGTCATCGTCCAGGGTCGCCTGGATGCGCAGCGCGCTCTGACGCAGCCACTGCTTGTAGGGGTGGCGCGACTTCAGGCGGTTGTCGATGTCCTCGGTCTGCAGCAGCTGGCCGGTCTCGGTGTCCACCGCGAGGATCTGGCCCGGACCGACACGGCCCTTGGCGATGACGTCCTCGGGCTTGTAGTCCCACACGCCGATTTCCGAGGCGAGGGTGATGTAGCCGTTCTTGGTGGTGACCCAGCGCGAGGGACGCAGGCCGTTGCGGTCGAGCAGGCAGACGGCGTAGCGGCCGTCGGTCAGCACGACGCCGGCGGGGCCGTCCCACGGCTCCATGTGCAGCGAGTTGAATTCGTAGAACGCGCGCAGGTCGGCGTCCATGGTCTCGACGTTCTGCCAGGCCGGCGGAATGATCATGCGCAGGCCACGGAACATGTCCATGCCGCCGGTGACCATCAGCTCGAGCATGTTGTCCATGCTGGAGGAGTCGGAACCCACGCGGTTGACCAGCGGGCCGAGCTCGTCGAGGTCCGGCATCCACTCGTTGGCGAACTTGGCGCGACGGGCCTGGGCCCAGTTGCGGTTACCGGTGATGGTGTTGATCTCACCGTTGTGCGCCAGCAGGCGGAACGGCTGGGCCAGCGGCCATTTCGGCAGGGTGTTGGTCGAGAAGCGCTGGTGGAAGACGCAGATGGCGGTCTTCAGGCGCTCGTCGGAGAGGTCCGGATAGAAGGCGGCGAGGTCCGCCGGCATCATCAGGCCCTTATAGATGATGGTCTTGTGCGAGAAGCTGCAGATGTAGTGGTCGGCGTCCTCGGCGTTGGCCACGGAGGAGCGGCGACGGGAGCTGAACAGCTTGACCGCGAATTCCTGGTCGGACAGGCCTTCACCACCGATGAACACCTGCTCGATCTGCGGCAGGCGCTCCAGCGCCAGGCGACCCAGGACGCTGGTGTCGATCGGCACCTTGCGCCAGCCGACCAGCTTCAGGCCGGCGCGCTCGATCTCGCGATTCATGTTCGCGCGGGCGGCTTCGGCTTTCACCGGGTCCTGGTTGAAGAAGACCATGCCCACAGCATACTGGGCGGGCAGCTCGGCGCTGAAGGACTCTTGGGCCACGGCGCGCAGGAACTGGTCGGGCTTCTGGATCAGCAGCCCACAGCCGTCCCCGGTTTTCCCGTCCGCGTTGATCCCACCTCGGTGGGTCATGCAGGTCAGTGCTTCGATGGCGGTTTGCAGAAGTTCGTGGCTTGCCTCGCCCGTCATATGGGCGATCAGACCGAATCCGCAGTTATCCTTGAACGTCTCAGGATGGTACAGACCTGCTTTCATAGGGAACTCTCACCGGCAAAACTTTTATAAATTCCAGGGTCTGCTGACGTTTCGCCATCGCCCTGTTTCGCCGTGCAGGCTCGTTTCCCGCGCACCCCAAAGGCTCGGGCCGCATCTATCGTGCAGCGCCGTTCTAGCCCCTGGTTCACCTGGAATGACCGTTCCGCGCGAGGTGCCACGTCTTACCCAACGTGGCGGCGGTTCCGGCCCTGGCCATGACGAAACGTCAGCAGACCCTCTTCAAGCACTTCGCCTGTCTACTCGCTCAAGCGGCAAGTTTCCGATAGGCAAAGGGAGGTCATTGTACACATGGGGAAAGCGACGTCACTGTTTTTTTTGACGCACTGCTGACACCCGATGTCGCATTTTTATAAGAATGCAGCAAAAGACACAAGCCAATAAAAAAGCCGAGCCCCAGGCTATGGGGCTCGGCTTTTTCAGTATTGCGACCCTGCGACCTTTCAGCGCGCCCCGGCGATGTCCTGCTGGATGCTGGAGAAAGGACGAGCCCAGGGCTTGGAAGCCTGGATCTTCGCCGGCAGCTTCTTGATCGCCGCCTGCGCGGAGGCGCGGTCGGCAAAGCTGCCGTAGGTCACGACATAGAACGGCTTGCCCTGCAGGTTCTTGCGGAAATAGCGGTAGTCGCCGCCCCCCTGCTGGCTGATGAAGGCCTTGGCACTGGCTTCGGAGCCGGTACCCAGCACCTGCACGGAGTAGCGCGAACCGGCCTGGGACTGGTACCAGCTACTGCCACCGGCGCTACCGGTTGCGCCGGCGGGCTTGCTGGCGGCGGTCGCCGGCTTGGCGCTGGCAACGGTGGTGGCGGGCTTGGTCGCAGCCGGCTTGGCAGCCTGGACAGGCTTGGCCGGCGCGGTGGCGGCAGGCTTGACCGGCTCCGGACGCGGAGTGGGCACAGGAGTCGGGGCTGGCTGGATCGCAGCCTGCTGCTGGACGGGAGCCGCCGGCACCGGGTTCAGTGGTTTCGGGCCATTGTTCGCCAGCGGGGTCACCGGCGGCGCGGTGGTGGTCACGGTCGGCGGGATGGCGGCAGAGGGCATGGCGCCTTCGTCGGCATCTTCCTGGCCACCGGCCTGGGCCATGGGTTCGCGGATCACCGGCTGGCTTTCGCCTACCAGCGGCAGCGGCAGCGGCTGGTTGGAGCCGGCGAACTCCACCGACGGGCCATTGCCCTGGGCATCCGGCTGCGGCTGCGCGCCCGGCTGCGGAGCAGCAGCGCCACCCAGCGGCAGTTGCGACGAAGTCTGCGCGGCGGTGTTGCTCGCAGTCTCCGGCTTGGTGGTCTTGCCTTGCATGAACCAGGCAGCGATGACGCCGATGGCGACCACGCCAAGGATCGCCAGGTGCTTCTTCGGCAGCTTGAAGCCGGCACCGGCGGCTTTGCGCTCGCCACTGCGGTCGGCCAGCATCGCTTCGATCATGGCGTCGCGGGCAGTCTGGTTGATGGTGCCGGGCCAGCCGCCGGATTGCTCGTGGATGTCGGCCAGCAGGTCGGCCGAGATCAGCTCGATGCCCTGCCCCGCACCTTCGAGGCGCTGCGCCAGGTATTCGCGGGTCTCTTCCTCGCTGTACGGCTGCAGCTCGATGGCGTGGAAGCGCTCTTCGCCCTCGGACAGCACTTCGAGGCGCGACAGCAGCTCGGGCTCGCCGAACAGGAAGACGTGCAGGCGCGCTTCGGAGTTGCCGGCCGCCAGCAGCAGCAGGACTTCGAGGGCGTCGTCGCGCAGTTGCTCGGCGTCATCCACCAGCAGGTAGACATCCTGGCCGGTGATCGCCAGCTGGGCGACCTTGGCGAGGATCGGCTCGATGCTGGTCTGGGTGATGCCCAGTCCTTGTGCGAGCTGACGCAGCAGAGTGGCTTCATCGGTCACCGAGCGACCGGAAATCACCACGCTGGAGACGGCGTCCTTGTTGGTGCTGGCCACCAGGGCCTGGCGCAACAGGGTCTTGCCACTGCCCAGCGGGCCGGTGACGGCCAGCAGCAACTGGCTGTAACGCGCCAGGTGGTGCAGCTGACCCAGTACGGGCTTGCGCTGCGCCGGGAAGAACTTGAAGCCCGGAACCCGCGGTGCGAACGGGTCGTGGCTGAACTGGTAGTGGGCCAGGAAGGCCTCATCGGCATGCAAGCTGGACATGGGACCTCAGTGTTCTCCTGCCTGACCGACCAGTGTCTGGTAGTCAGCGCGCAGTGTTTCTTCCAGAATCTCACGGGGGAATTCGGCGGTCACGACCGCGCCCCCCAGCCCTTGGAGCAATACCAGACGCAGACGGCCATCGAGCACTTTCTTGTCGACAGCCATGTGCTCGAGAAAATGCTCGGCGTTCATTTCCTGCGGCGGGACCACTGGCAGCTTCGCCGCGGCGAGCAGGCGGATGCCGCGATCGAGCTCGGCCTTTGTCAGCCATCCCAGCCGATGCGACATCTCAAGTGCCATCACGGTTCCCGCACCCACGGCTTCGCCGTGTAGCCAGACGCCATAACCCATGTGAGTCTCGATGGCGTGGCCGAAGGTATGACCCAGGTTGAGGGTGGCGCGCACGCCGGTTTCCTTCTCGTCGGCACCGACCACGCGGGCCTTGGCCGCGCAGGAGCGCTCGATAGCTTCGGTCAGCGCTGTCGACTCCAGCGCCAGCAGGTCGTCCATGTGCGCTTCCAGCCAGGTGAGGAAAGGCTCGTCGCAGATGAAGCCATACTTGATCACTTCCGCCAGGCCCGCAGACAGCTCGCGCGGCGGCAGGGTCTTCAGGGTGGCGGTATCGATGACCACGGCCTGAGGCTGGTAGAAGGCCCCGACCATGTTCTTGCCCAGCGGGTGGTTGATGCCGGTCTTGCCGCCCACGGAGGAATCCACCTGGGACAGCAGGGTGGTCGGCACCTGGATGAAGTCGACGCCGCGCTGGTAGCAGGCTGCGGCGAAACCGGTCATGTCGCCGATGACGCCGCCGCCGAGGGCGATCAGGGTGGTCTTGCGGTCATGGCGCGCGGTGAGCAGGCCATCGAAGATCAGCTGCAGGGTTTCCCACTGCTTGTAGGCCTCGCCGTCAGGGAGCACGACCGTGGTGACCTTGTAGCCGGCCAGGGTCTTCTGCAGTCGATCCAGATATAGCGGCGCGATGGTTTCGTTGGTGACGATGGCTACCTGACGGCCGCGGATGTGCGGCTCGAAGTAGCGCAGATCGTCCAGCAGCCCCTCACCGATATAGATCGGGTAGCTGCGATCGGCCAGATCGACGTTGAGTGTGCGCATGGAACCCCCAGGCAAGAAAGGGGACTAGGATACCGCAGATTGCAGCGCCGTTAATGGCGCTCCAGCTCACGCAGGCGCTCGATGATCTCCAGGACGACAAGACGCGGAGGCCGCTCGTCGGTTTCGATGATCACGTCGGCAATTTCGCGATAAAGCGGATCACGCATCTGCATGAGATCGCGAAGGATCTGCTCCGGATTGGGCTTCTGCAGCAACGGGCGATTCTTGTCGCGCGCCGTACGGGAAATCTGCTGCTCGACCGAAGCGTGCAGGTAGATCACCTTGCCGCCACCCTTGAGGATGAGTCGATTGGCGTCACGCATGACGGCGCCGCCGCCGGTGGCGATGACCATGCCCCCTTCATCGCACAGCTCGGCCAGCATCGCTTGCTCACGCTCACGGAAGCCAGCCTCGCCCTCGACATCGAATATCCAGGGGATGTTGGCTCCGCAGCGCTGCTCGATCTCTTTATCCGAATCTTTGAAGACGAGGTGAAGCTCTTTGGCGAGAAGACGCCCGATGGTGCTTTTACCAGCTCCCATCGGGCCTACCAGAATCAAATTGGACACGACATTGATCAACGGCCGATTGCAATGGCCTGATTATTCATGATCCGCGGGGTAAGGAAAACCAGCAGCTCGTTCTTGCTGTCGGTCACATAGTCGTTCTTGAACAGGCGGCCGATCATCGGCACGTCGCCCAGGAACGGCACCTTGGCCGTGGACTTGGTCTGGGTATTGGAGAACACGCCACCAATCACGATGGTTTCGCCATCGTTGACCAGCACTTTCGCGTTCACCTCGTTCTTCTTGATCGGCGGCACGCCGTTCAGGGCGTTGGCGTAGTCCGGCTCGTCCTTGTTGACCTTCACTTCCATGATGATGCGGTTGTCCGGAGTGATCTGCGGGGTCACTTCCAGGGACAGTGCCGCTTCCTTGAAGGACACCGAGGTCGCGCCGCTGGAGCTGGCTTCCTGGTAGGGAATCTCCGAGCCTTTCAGGATCTTCGCGGTTTCCTTGTCCGAGGTGACGACCTTCGGCTGGGATACCACTTCACCGTTACCGGTTTTCTCCATGGCGTTGAGCTGGAGGTCCAGGATGGTGTTGTTGGTGGTGAAGCCGATGCTGATACCCGAAGTCGGGGTGGTATTCGACGAGCCCAGGTCAACGAAGGTGTTGCCGGTGCTGTTGGTGCCGCCGGAGACATCGAAGTTGCCGTGACCGGAGAGCGAGCCGCTCCAGTTCACACCCAGCTCCTTGGTGTAGTCGACGTTGGCTTCGACGATGCGCGCCTCGATCATCACCTGACGAACCGGGATGTCCAGCTGGGCGACGATGCGGCGCAGCTCGTCCAGGCGATCCTGGGTCTGGTAGGCGATGATGCTGTTGGTGCGGTCATCCACGGTGATCGAACCGCGGTTGTCGCCCTGCGCAGCCGCCGCAACTCCAGGAGCGCTGGCACCGCTGCCGGTGACGGAGCTGAACAGCTTGGCGATGTCCGCCGCCTTGGCGTAGTTCACCTGAATCAGCTCGCGACGCAGCGGAGCCAGTTCGGAGATCTGCTTCTGCGCTTCCAGTTCCTGACGTTCGCGAGCCGCGATCTCGTCAGCCGGCGCGACCAGCAGTACGTTGCCGACCTTGCGCTTGTCCAGGCCCTTGGTCTTGAGCACCAGGTCCAGCGCCTGGTCCCACGGCACGTTCTGCAGGCGCAGGGTGATGTTGCCCTGTACGGTGTCCGAAGCCACCAGGTTCAGGTCGGTGAAGTCAGCGATCAGCTGCAGTACCGAGCGCACATCGATGTCCTGGAAGTTCAGCGACAGCTTTTCACCGGTGTAGGCGAAGGTGTCCTTCTTGCGCTTCTCGGCATCATCCTGGGTCAGCGGCTTGATGCTGACGGTCATGCGGTTGTCGGTCTGGTAGACGAGGTAGTCGTACAGACCGGTCGGCTCGATGGTGATGCTGGCCTTGTCGCCGACCGCGGAAGCGTTGACCAGCTGTACCGGGGTAGCGAAGTCCTTCACGTCCAGACGGACGCGCAGATTGTCCGGCAGCTGGGTACGCGGGAAGTCCAGGCGAATCTTGCCGCCTTGCTCCTGAATGTCCGGGCTGACAGTCGGATCGGACAGATCGATCACGACATTGCCTTCGCCTTGCTCGCCACGCTGGAAGTCGATATTACGAATCGCCTTGCCAGCCGGGATGTAGGGCTTGGGCTGAGCGGGCTTGGCCGCTGGAGCCGCTGCCGGCGCCGCGGAGGCGTAGGAGCTGGAAGTCGCTGCGCCCGCACCGACCACGACGTACAGGTTCGAACCTTCCGCACGGGTGCTGTAGGGCACGAGGGTCGCCAGATTGACGATCAGGCGAGTACGGTCCTTCGCCTCGACCACGGTCAGGCTGCGGGCATTGCCCACGCCCAGCTCGCGGTTCTTGCTGCCCAGTTTGTTCTGCACGCCCGGCAGGTCCAGCGCGATGCGCGCCGGCTGCTCGATGGTGTAACCACGCGGCGCGGCCACCGGCTCGTCGAAGCCCAGCTTCAGCTCCACGCGATCGCCCGGCAGTGCCGCCACATCGACACTCTGCAGGTTCGCGGCCAGAAGAGCCGGCGCGAATACGGCCGCGAGCACGGAAATGCCGAGGCGGGAAAGCTTTCTATTCATCGTCTGAATCCGTCGTGCAGACTGCTGTTTGTTATCCATGTTCATCCCCGCCCTTAGGAGCGTTCCTTGAGAGTCAGACTGCGCGGACGCTCCAGCCAGCCACCCTCACCATCAGGAACGATTTCAATCACGTCGATCTTGGCTTCGTTGATCGCAACGATCTTGCCGTCGTTGCGCCCAAGGTAGTCACCCACTCGCACCCGATGCACCCCTCCTGCACCTTTCACGAGAGCGAATACCTGACTGTCCTTGGCCAGGGTGCCGACCATTTCGAAGGTTTCGATGTTGAAGCCTTCGAGGAACTGCTTGACCCGTGTTTCATCGGGCTTGATGACCCTGTTGCCCTTCTGCTTGATCGCCAGGTCGATCTTCACCGGCGGCTGGAAGGGACTGCGCAGGGACGAGGCGCTATAGGTGAAAGCCTCGTAGCTCTGGAACTTGGGCAGCGGCTCGATCGTCCCCTTCGGGCGAGCGCGGACCTCGTCCATGTATCCCTGCAGGTCGGCAAAATCACTACCCGAGCCACAACCGTTCAAGGTCAGGAGCAGGAAACTGCAAATGATCAGGCGCCCCCTCATTTCTTCGCTCCTGTCTTCGCTCCAGCCGCCGGGGCCGTAACCTTCACGCCCTTGTCGTTGTAGCGATAGGTTTTCGCCAGGATGCTCATGCGCAGCTTGGAGGTGCTGTCGGTGCTCGCCGGCTTGATATCGAAGTCATGCAGCGTGACGATCCGCGGCAGGCTGGACACGCCACTGACGAAGGTCGCCAGATCGTGATATCCGCCGACGACACTGATCTGGATCGGCAGCTCGATATAGAACTGCTGGGTCACTTCCGGCAGCAGCTTGATCTCTTCGAACTCCAGACCGCTACCCAGCCCGGTGCGGGTGATGTCTTCCAGCAGGCCAGGCACTTCGGTATCGCTCGGCAGCTGGCGCAGCAGGGCACCGAAGGATTCTTCCATCTCCTTCATCTGACCCTTGTAGGCTTCCAGGTTCGCCGCCTGGAAGGCCTTGGTCGAGAACTGCTGCTTGAGGGTCTGTTCTTCCTCGCGGTTGCGGTCAAGCTGATCCTGCAGGTCCTTCAGATGGAAGTTGTAGCCAAGCGCCAGAACCACGGCCATCAGCAGGATGCAGGCGATGACCTTGACTGCTGCCGGCCAGGAACCAAGGTTGTTCAGGTCAAGATCGTTGATATCGATCTTGCGCAAGCTCTCAAGAGAACTGGCCAGACTCATTTCTTGGCTCCTTGCGGGGTGTTCTGCTTGTCCTGCTCTTCGCTGCCGGGCTGGGTCTGCTGCACCGTCAACTGGAAGACGTTCGCCTGATCCAGCGCGCCCTGGGTAACGGCCTTCACTTCGGTCAGGTTCGGCGAAGTCAGCCACTCCGACGAGTCGAGGTTGCGCATGAGATTGGAGACGCGGTTGTTGGACTCGGCCGCGCCGGCAATGGCAATGGATTTCCCGGACATCTTCAACTCAGTGAAGAAGACGCCATCGGGCAAGGTGCGGACCAGTTGGTCGAACACCCGGCCAATGATCGGGCGGTTGCCCTGCAGGTCCTGAATGATCTTCATCCGCTCCAGCAATTGCTGGCGACGGGTCTTCAGCTCGCTGATCTCCTTGATGCGCGCATCCAGCACGGCGATTTCCTTGCGCAGGAAGTCGTTACGCGCAGTCTGGTTCTCGATGGCAGAGTTGAAGTACTGATCACCCAAGAAAACGATCGCTCCGGAAGCCAGCAGAACGGCACCCAGGATCACCAGGAAGCGCTGCTTGCGCTCCTCGCGCAGCTGCTCCCGCCACGGCAATAGGTTGATGCGTGCCATCAGTCGAAACTCCTCATCGCCAGACCGCAGGCAATCATCAGCGCGGGCGCATCACTGGCCAGCGCACCGGCGTTGACCTTGCCACTCAGCACCATGTCCGCGAACGGGTTGGCCACCAGGGTCGGAGTACCGATCTTCTGCTGGATCAGGCGATCCAGGTCAGGGATGGACGCAGTGCCTCCCGCCAGCAGGATGTAGTCCACATCGTTGAACTGGCCGGCCGCGAAGAAGAACTGCAGCGAACGCGACACCTGCTGAACCACGGCGTCCTTGAACGGCTGCAGCACTTCGCTGTCGTAGTCATCCGGAAGACCGCCCTGCTTCTTGGCGAGACCAGCTTCCTCGACCGACAGTCCATAGCGACGCTGGATCTCCTCGGTGAGCTGACGCCCGCCGAAAAGCTGCTCACGCGTATATATGGTGCGGCCATGGTGCAGGACGCTCAGCGTGGTCATGGTGGCGCCGATATCGACCACCGCAACTGTGAGCTCGTCGGCATTGCCGCCCAACTGGTCTCCCAGCAGACTGAACGCTCGCTCCAGCGCGTAGGCTTCGACGTCGACGACCTTGGCCGTCAGGCCCGCGAGCGCCAGCGCAGCTTCGCGCACCTCGACGTTCTCCTTCCGGCATGCGGCGAGAAGAACATCGACGCGATCCGCGTTGCGTGCGGACGTGCCCTGCACCTCGAAGTCGATCGCGACCTCTTCGAGGGGATAGGGGATGTACTGGTCGGCCTCGATCTTGAGCTGATTCTCCAGCTCGTCGTCCGAGAGTCCGCCGTCCATCTCGATGGTTTTAGTGATGACCGCCGAGCCGGCAACCGCGACCGCAGACGTTTTCACTGCGGTCCGCGCCTTGGCGACCACACGTGACAGCGCCTGGCCGACACCCTCCAGCTCAGCGATGTTCTTTTCTACCACTGCATTGGGCGGGAGCGGCTCGACAGCGTAGGCCTCTACCTTGTAGCGGCCTCCAGAGCGGCTCAATTCGAGAAGTTTGACCGAAGTCGAACTGATGTCTATCCCCAGCAGCGTGTTCGCTTTCTTATTGAAGAGCCCTAGCACGACTGATTTCCTATCAGCATCCGAGACTTACGGACGATTTATGTTTTTCCACATTAGATACCAGACTTGACAGCTTCGCAAATGGCTCGCCAGCAAAAAAACTGCTTATAATGTGATCAGCTTTTCCCTTTTTACCGCGCCATCCGCTTAACTCTTTCTTTTCCCTGGAAATCCAAGACCTTCCCGATGCGCCTGCTGAAGTTTCTGTGGTGGACATGCGTCACCATTATTTGTGGAGTGCTGCTCAGTTTCAGCGGCGCCTATCTGTACCTCAGCCCGAACCTCCCGTCCGTGGAGGCCTTGCGCAACGTGCGGCTGCAGATGCCGCTGCGCGTGTACAGTGCTGATAACAAATTGATAGCAGAGTTTGGCGAGATGCGCCGAACGCCGATTCGATTTGCTGAAATCCCCCCGGATTTCACCCACGCACTGTTATCGGCTGAAGATGACAATTTCGCCAACCATTATGGCGTGGACGTCAAAAGCCTGATGCGTGCTGCCGCGCAATTATTGAAGACCGGGCACATCCAGACCGGCGGCAGTACCATCACCATGCAGGTGGCGAAGAACTACTTCCTCACCAACGAACGCAGCTTCTCCCGCAAGATCAATGAGATCCTGCTTGCCCTGCAGATCGAGCGCTCGCTCACCAAGGACGAGATCCTCGAGCTCTACGTCAACAAGATCTACCTGGGCAACCGCGCCTACGGCGTCGAAGCCGCCGCCCAGGTCTATTACGGCAAGTCCATCAAGGACCTGAGCCTGGCGCAGATGGCGATGATCGCCGGCCTGCCCAAGGCACCGTCGCGCTACAACCCGCTGGCCAACGCCGCACGCAGCCTGGAGCGTCGCAACTGGATTCTCGAGCGCATGCTCAAGCTCGGCTTCATCGACCAGCCGCGTTATCAGGCCGCCATCCAGGAGCCGGTCGGCGCGTCCTACCACGTCCAGACTCCGGAGCTGGCAGCCCCGTACATCGCCGAGATGGCCCGCGCCGAACTGGTCGGCCGCTTCGGTGGCGACGCCTACACCGAGGGCTATCGCGTCTACACCACGGTGCGCAGTGACCTGCAGGAAGACGCCAACACCGCGCTGCGCGAAGGCCTGCAGGATTACGACCAGCGACACGGCTACCGCGGCCCCGAGACGCGCCTCCCCGGCAAGACTCGTGACGCCTGGCGCCAGGCCATCACGCAGCAGCGCCCGCTGGGCGGCCTGGAACCGGCCATCGTCACCCAGGTCGAGAAGAGCGGCGCCATGGTCATGACCCGCGACGGCAAGGAAGAAGCCCTGAGCTGGGACGGCATGAAGTGGGCTCGCCCCTACCTGAGCAACAACAGCATGGGCCGCATGCCCAGCCAGCCCAGCGACGTGGTGCAGGCCGGCGACGTGATCCGCGTACAGCGCAAGGACGACGGCTCGCTGCGCCTGACCCAGGTGCCGGCCGCGCAGAGCGCCCTGGTCTCGCTCAACCCGCAGGACGGCGCGATCATGGCGCTGGTCGGCGGCTTCTCCTTCGAACAGAGCAACTACAACCGCGCCACCCAGGCCCGTCGCCAGCCCGGCTCCAGCTTCAAGCCATTCATCTACAGCTGTGCGCTGGACAACGGCTTCACCGCCGCCTCGCTGATCAACGACGCCCCGGTGGTGTTCTACGACGAGTACCTGGACAAGGTCTGGCGTCCGAAGAACGACACCAACACCTTCCTCGGCCCGATCCCCATGCGCGAGGCGCTGTACAAGTCGCGCAACATGGTGTCGATCCGCATCCTCCAGGCCCTGGGCGTCGACCGCGCACGCAACTGCATCAGCAAGTTCGGCCTGAACAAGGACGACCTGCCGCCGAACCTGTCCATGGCCTTGGGCACCGCGACCCTGACTCCCATGGAGATCGCCAGCGCCTGGACCGTCTTCGCCAACGGCGGCTTCAAGGTCGCGCCCTACATCGTGCAGCGCATCGAAAGCCGCGACGGGCAGGTGCTTTACCAGGCCAACCCGCCGAGCATTCCGCAGAACGAGGGACAGGTGCAGGCGCAGCCGCAACCGGCCGGCACCGACGCCTTCGGCAACGACGACCCGAGCCAGGCCAAGACCACAATCGAGCCGGCGGCCGCCGAGCGCGTCATCGATGCGCGCACCGCGTACATCATGACCAGCATGCTGCAGGACGTGATCAAGCGCGGCACAGGCCGCCGCGCACTGGCACTCAAACGCGATGACCTGGCAGGCAAGACCGGCACCACCAACGAGTCGAAGGACGCCTGGTTCTCCGGCTTCAACGCCGACTACATGACCACCGTCTGGGTCGGCTTCGACCAGCCGGAAAGCCTCGGTCGCGCCGAATACGGCGGCAACGTCGCCCTGCCGATCTGGATGCGCTACATGGGCGCGGCGCTGAAAGACAAGCCGTCGCACCTGCTGCCCGAGCCGCCCGGCCTGGTCAGCCTGCGCATCGATCCGGTCACCGGCCGCGCGGCGCCTCCGGGCACCCCGGGCGCGTACTTCGAACTGTTCAAGAACGAAGACACGCCTCCGTCGATGAACGAACTGGCACCCGGCAGCGCCCCCGGCAGCGGCATGCCGGCGGACGAAGAAGCGCCGATCGACCTGTTCTGACAGAAAGGCCCCTCCTCGGAGGGGCCTTCTCATTTTCGGGAGTCATTCCCGACAAAGTTATGGCATTTCGCCAAATCATTGATTAATCTGGGCTTTGCGGCGGCGAACAACCCCAGGCGACCGACCCCATCCGGCGCGTCAGGGGCTTCCCGCGGCAACTTCATCAGGAGTTTTGAATGCCACGTGCCCTGCCAGGCTGGCTGTTCTGCCTGATCGCCCTTCTTCTCGGCGCACCCTTGCTGCGCCTGCTCGCACAACCCCGCTCGCTCGAACCCGCACCCGATCTCGTCTATCTCGACCAGTTGTTTGCCGTGCTGATTGCCAGCGCCGGCCTGGCGGGCCTGCTGATTGCCTTCCTGCTGCGCCTTGCCGGGAGAGTCCTGGTGGCGCTGGCGCTCCTGGTGCCGGCAATCGCCCTTTGCGCGTGGCACCTCACCCACACCCACCTCGGCCCGGTTTCGCCCACCACAGAGCAATACGAGTGGCTGCTGGCGGGCCTCGCGCTCTATGCGCTGGTACTGGTGGGCATCAATTGGCTGAACCGGGGCGAGAACGGCCCGCTCACGGCGCTGCGCTACCTGGGCTTCGTCCTGCTGCTGCCGTGGAGCCTGGGACTGCTCTACCTCGGGCGCCTGTACTACTGAGGCAGGTCGCGCCAGGTCAGGTAGACACGCAGGTCGAACTCCAGCTGGTGGTAACCGGGCAGCATGTGCTCGCAGAGCTGGTAGAACGCCTTGCTGTGATCGCGCTCCTTCAGGTGCGCCAGCTCGTGAACGACGATCATCTGCAGAAATTCGGGGGCCGCGTCCTTGAACAGCGAGGCGACGCGGATTTCCTTCTTCGCCTTGAGCTTGCCGCCCTGTACACGGGAGATCGCAGTATTCAGCCCCAGCGCGCGCTGCACCACGTCAAGCTTGTTGTCGTAGAGCACCTTGTCCACCGCCGGCGCGGTGCGCATGTACTGCTGCTTGAGGTCCATGGCATAGCCGTACAACGCCTTGTCGCTCTGCACGTCATGGCGGCCCGGATAGCGGCGCTCCAGGTACTCGCCGAGGCGGTCCTGCTCGATGAGTTGGCGCACCTGGTCCTGGAGTTGTGGCGGATAGGCCTGGAGATAACGAAGCGGCTGCATGGGAAACGACTGGCGGAGGAAACGTCCGCCAGTCTACCGCATTCCCCGATCAGGCCAGCGCGCGGGTGCTGTAGGCCTCGGTGCGATAGGGGAAGGCGACTTCGCTGCGCCCCTTCAGCGCCGGGTGCGTGGCGATCAGCTCATGCAGTTGCTCGGCGACGCGCTGTTTCTGCTCGTCGGGCAGCGCCGCGATGAAGCTCACCGACAGGGTGCGCGCGACGATCACCTGTTCCGGCGGGCCGATGTGCTGGTAGCTGAACTCGCGCAGGCGCAGGTCCTCGAAGCGCGACCCGGCAAAGGCGCGGCGCCACAGCCCGGTGTGGAAGCGCGGCGTGCTGCCTTCGTAGCGCTCGAGGATGCGCGTCACCTGGGCGACCCAGTCGACACGCTCGTCGCGCACATTCCAGACCAGCCCGAGATGGCCGCCCGGTCGCAGCACGCGATGGATTTCCTCCAGCGCCCGCTCGTGGGCGAACCAGTGGAAGGCCTGGGCGCAGGTCAGCGCATCGATGCTTTCCGCCACCAGCGGCATCGCCTGGGCCGTTCCATCGAGCACCTTCACGACGGGCAGTGAAGCGCCGAGCTGCTCGCGCATGGCCGCCACCGGCTCGATAGCAGTGACCTGCGCACCGGTGCGCAACAACAGCGAAGTGAACTTCCCAGTACCCGCGCCAAGGTCGACCACTTCCTGGCCGGCACCTATGCCCAGCTCTTCGCCGAGCCAGCCCAGCAGCTCGTCCGGATAGTCCGGGCGCCCATGGGCGTAAGCCTTCGCTTCACGGGAGAAACCTTCCTGCGCACTGCCATGTACATCCGTCATCGTGCCTCCAGAGCCCGCCCGGCCCGAGCACCAGCGCTCAGCGGAACCGGCAGGCCTTGCCGTCGAGAGTGGTCTTTCCATCAAGGTAACTACGGTAGCAGCTGAGCAGGCGCGATTCCTTGATACGGCAGCGCTTCTGCCGGCATTCGCTGGAGAACTCGAAGCGGCCGCCATCCGGGGCGGCGAGCTGGATGCGAATAGCCGGCCAGCCCTTCTTCGGCGACTTTTCCGGCGTGCTGAGTACACGGTTCTCGTTTTCTACCAGGGCCGCGCCCGCCTCGGCATAGTCGAAGACGAACAGCAGGGTGCGCGAGGTCTTCAGCGTGCACTCCTGATGGGTCAGGCAGTTCTGTGCGTCCACCGGCAGGTCCACCGGCGGCTTGGCCGGCGGCTCGACAGGCGCGGGCGGGCGCAGCGAACAACCGGCGAGAAGCGTCAGCAGCAGGACGGAAAGCAAGGCACGCAGCATCGACAATTTCCTTCTAGCGGATACGAAAGAGCCCCGCAGGGCGGGGCTCTTCAGGAGCAAACCTGGGCCGGGATCAGTTGACCTTCGACACCAGCTCACCCTTGGCGTAACGCTGGAACATGCCTTCCAGGGAGATCGGCTTGATCTTCGAGGCATGGCCGGCGGTGCCGAAGGCTTCGTAGCGAGCGATGCAGATATCACGCATGGCGACGATGGTCTGGGCGAAGAACTTGCGCGGGTCGAACTCGCTCGGCTGCTCGGCCATCATGCGGCGGATGGCACCGGTGGAAGCCAGGCGCAGGTCGGTGTCGATGTTGACCTTACGCACGCCGTGCTTGATGCCTTCGACGATTTCCTCGACCGGCACGCCGTAGGTTTCCTTGATGTCGCCGCCGAACTCGTTGATCACCTTCAGCCACTCTTGCGGCACCGAGGAGGAGCCGTGCATCACCAGGTGGGTGTTAGGGATGCGCTTGTGGATTTCCTTGATGCGCTCGATGGAGAGCACGTCGCCGGTCGGCGGCTTGGTGAACTTGTAGGCGCCGTGGCTGGTGCCGATGGCGATGGCCAGGGCGTCGACCTGGGTCTTCTTGACGAAGTCGGCGGCTTCTTCCGGATCGGTCAGCAGCTGGCTGTGGTCCAGCACGCCTTCGGCGCCAACGCCGTCTTCCTCGCCGGCCATGCCGGTTTCCAGGGAGCCCAGGCAGCCCAGTTCACCTTCCACGGACACGCCGCAGGCGTGGGCGAAGGCAACGGTCTGCTGGGTGACACGGACGTTGTAGTCGTAGTCGGCCGGAGTCTTGCCGTCTTCCTTCAGCGAGCCGTCCATCATGACGGAGGAGAAGCCCAGCTGGATGGAACGCTGGCAGACGTCAGGGCTGGTGCCGTGGTCCTGGTGCATGCACACCGGGATGTGCGGGAATTCTTCGATGGCCGCGAGGATCAGGTGGCGCAGGAAGGGCGCACCGGCGTATTTGCGGGCACCTGCGGAGGCCTGCACGATCACCGGGGAATCGGTCTTGTCGGCCGCTTCCATGATGGCGCGCATCTGCTCGAGGTTGTTGACGTTGAAAGCCGGAACGCCGTAGCCGAACTCGGCGGCGTGGTCCAGCATTTGGCGCATGCTGATGAGTGCCATGGTCTTCGCTTCTCCCAGAAGTCAGGCTCGGTTACACGAGCCCCTTAACTACATGTTTGGAAGCCTGCCGCAGGGGCAGGCCGTGTTCAAGTCTTCCGGCGCGTGCCGGACAATCGGCGCTCAGCGCGCCTTGCAACCACGACCGATCAGGTCGTTGCTCTCGACCCAGTAGACCAGGCCCTGGTCGCCTTTGATGCTCAAGCCGATCAGCCCGTCGCTATAGAAAGCGCCGGAGCCGCCGGGTTCCTCTTCCAGGTGATGAACCACGTCATCCTCCCCCAGCTTCAGGTCGACGACCGATTTGCTGGGGTCAACGTAGCGCCACCGCACTTCGGCCTCGCTGTCACAGACCCAGTGGTTCCAGCCGCCCTGCGCAGCGGAGCTGCCGCCTGTCGAGTGACTGGAACAACCCGCCACCAGCGCAAGCGCCAGGGCCGGGACGAGATAACGCAACATCGGGCGACTCTCCTTCGGGCGGACGCGCCGCCGGATATCCAATGCGCCAGATTGCCCGTCCCGCCGCAGGAACGCCAGTGCCGCCTGCGCCGGGGCGCGGGCGGTACTGTCAGATCGTGATCCCGGCCGCCAGGGCGCTGCCTCAGGGGCAGTTCACCGGCTTCTGGTCGGGCGTCGGATCGCCGCTGCTCTGGCTATCCACCCGCTCGCGGTTCTGGTCCGAAGGCACCATGACCGAGGGCGGGCTCATCACTTCACAGGTACTGGGGGTTCCACCGCTTCCGGCACAGCCGACCAGCACGAGGCAAAACGACAGCAGAGGGGTGACAGCTCGCATGACCGTTCTCCTTGGCATCCGTACAAGGGTTGTGACCCAGGGATGCCGCAGAGGTTTGCTTTACTGTCGCCCGGCAGTGTTGCCTGGATCAGGCCTTGGCGCGCTGCTCCAGCACTTCCACGGCCGGCAGGACCTTGCCCTCGACGAACTCGAGGAAGGCGCCACCACCGGTGGAAATGTAGGAGATCTGCTCGCCGATGCCGTACTTGTCGATCGCCGCCAGGGTGTCGCCACCGCCAGCGATACTGAAGGCGGAGCCTTCGGCGATGGCCTTGGCCAGGGTTTTGGTGCCTTCGCCGAACTGGTCGAACTCGAACACGCCGACCGGACCGTTCCACAGGATGGTCTTCGAAGTCTTCAGCAGCTCGGCGAACTGGGCGGCGGTCTTCGGGCCGATGTCCAGGATCATGTCGTCGTCGGCCACGTCAGCGATGTCCTTGACGGTGGCGACGGCGGTCTCGGCGAACTCCTTGGCAACCACGACGTCCACCGGCAGCGGAACGCTGACCTTGGCGGCGATGGCCTTGGCGGTATCGACCAGATCGGCCTCGTACAGCGACTTGCCGACCTTGTGGCCCGCCGCGGCGAGGAAGGTGTTGGCAATGCCGCCGCCGACGATCAGCTGGTCGCAGATCAGCGCCAGACTGTTCAGCACGTCGAGCTTGGTGGACACCTTGGAGCCGGCGACGATGGCCGCCATCGGGCGCGCCGGGTTGCCCAGGGCCTTGCCCAGGGCATCCAGTTCGGCAGCGAGCAGCGGACCGGCGGCGGCGACCTTGGCGAACTTGGCCACGCCGTGGGTCGAACCCTCGGCACGGTGGGCGGTGCCGAAGGCATCCATGACGAACACGTCGCACAGGGCGGCGTATTGCTGGGCCAGCTCGTCGGCGTTCTTCTTCTCGCCCTTGTTGAAGCGCACGTTCTCGAACAGCACGACTTCACCCGGCTTCACTTCGACGCCGCCCAGGTAGTCCTTGACCAGCGGCACGGCGCGGCCCAGGGCCTTGGACAGGTAGTCGGCGACCGGCTGCAGGCTGTTCTCGGCGGAGAATTCGCCTTCGGTCGGGCGGCCCAGGTGCGAGCAGACCATCACTGCCGCACCCTTCTCCAGGGCCAGCTTGATGGTCGGCAGCGAGGCCAGGATGCGCGCGTCGCTCTTGACCACACCGTCCTTCACCGGAACGTTGAGGTCTTCGCGGATCAGCACGCGCTTACCTTGGAGGTCGAGGTCGGTCATCTTCAACACGGTCATGACAGTCAGTCCTGTTGGGGCTGTTTGATTAACGTTCGGTAGCGGCGACCCACAGGAAGTGCCCTGCGGTATCGAGCATGCGGTTGGCGAACCCCCACTCGTTGTCGAACCAGGCCAGCACGTTCACCAGGCGGGGGCCGGAAACGCGGGTCTGGCTGCCATCGACGATGGCCGAGTGCGGGTCGTGATTGAAATCGCAGCTGGCGTGGGGGAGCTCGGTGTACGCCAGCAGGCCTTTCAGCGGGCCTTCGGTGGCGGCCTGGCGCAGCACGCGGTTGATCTCCTCGGCGGACGTATCGCGGGAGACCTGCAGGGTGATGTCCAGGGCCGAGACGTTCACCGTCGGCACCCGAATGGCTTTGGCCTGGATTCGCCCGACGAGTTCCGGCAGCAGGCGCTCGATACCACGCGCCAGCCCGGTGGACACCGGGATCACCGACTGGAAGGCCGAGCGCGTGCGGCGCAGGTCTTCGTGGTGGTAGGCGTCGATCACCGGCTGGTCGTTCATCGCCGAGTGAATGGTGGTGATCGAGACGTACTCGATGCCCACGGCTTCGTTCAGCAACTTGAGCAGCGGCACGCTGCAGTTGGTGGTGCAGGAGGCGTTGGACACCAGCGTCTCGGCGCCGGAGAGGCCCTGCTGGTTGATGCCGAAAACCACGGTGGCGTCGATGTCCGCCTCGCTGGCCATCGGCTGCGAGAACAGCACCCGCGGCGCACCGGCACCGAGGAAGCGCTCGCCGTCGGCGCGGGTGTTGTAGACGCCGGAGCATTCCAGCACCAGGTCGATGTCCAGGGCGCGCCAGTCGATGGCCTCGGGCTCGGCTTCGCGGAACACCTTCACGCAGTCACCGCCGACATGCAGGCAGCCGTCGGCCACGCTCACCTCGCCAGGGAAGCGGCCGTGGGTGGAGTCGAAGCGGGTCAGGTATTCCAGGCTGGCCAGGTCCGCCAGGTCGTTCAGCGCGACGATGGAGAAATCAGCCTTGGCGCCGCGTTCGTGCAGAGCACGGAACACGCAGCGGCCGATACGGCCGTAGCCGTTGAGGGCAACTCGGTAAGGGCGCTTGGACATTGTTATCCCTTGGTGATCGCTGCCGGGGCTTGATGCGCCCCGGCAGGCTCAGGCGCTCGTCAGGCTTCGAGCAGCTCGGCGGCGACTTCCAGCACGTTCTCGACGGTGAAGCCGAAGTGCTCGAACAGCGCCGGGGCCGGGGCCGACTCACCGAAGGTGGTCATGCCGATGACGCGGCCTTCCAGGCCGACGTACTTGTACCAGTAGTCGGCGTGGGCGGCTTCGATGGCGATACGCGCAGCTACCTGGACCGGCAGCACGGCCTGCTTGTAGCCGGCGTCCTGCTGGTCGAAGACGCTGGTGGACGGCATGGAGACCACGCGCACCTTGCGGCCTTCGGCGCTGAGCTTGTCGAACGCCTGGACGGCCAGGCCGACTTCGGAGCCGGTGGCGATCAGGATCAGTTCCGGCTCGCCGTCGCAGTCCTTCAGCACGTAGGCGCCACGGGCCACGTCGGCCAGCTGGGCGGCGTCGCGCGGCTGGTGCGGCAGGTTCTGGCGGCTGAAGATCAGCGCGGACGGACCGTCGGCACGCTCGATGGCGTACTTCCAGGCCACCGCGGATTCCACGGCGTCGGCCGGGCGCCAGGTGTCCAGGTTCGGGGTCAGGCGCAGGCTGGCCAGCTGCTCGATCGGCTGGTGGGTCGGGCCGTCTTCGCCCAGACCGATGGAGTCGTGGGTGAACACGTAGAGCACGCGCTGCTTCATCAGAGCGGACATGCGCACCGCGTTACGGGCGTATTCCATGAAGATCAGGAAGGTCGCGCCGTAGGGGATGAAGCCGCCGTGCAGGGCCACGCCGTTCATGATGGCGCTCATGCCGAACTCGCGCACGCCGTAGAACATGTAGTTGCCGTTGGCGTCGTCGGCAGTCACGCCCTTGCAGCCTTTCCACAGGGTCAGGTTGGAACCGGCGAGGTCGGCGGAGCCGCCCAGCAGTTCCGGCAGCAGCGGGCCGAAGGCGTTCAGGGCGTTCTGGCTGGCCTTGCGGCTGGCAATGGTCTCGCCTTTCAGCGCGACGTCGGCGACGTAGGCGGCAGCCTTCTCGGCGAAGTCGGCCGGCAGCTCACCGGCAACACGGCGCTCGAACTCGGCGGCCAGTTCCGGGTGCGCGGCCTGGTAGGCGGCGAAGCGCTTGTTCCACTCGGCTTCACGGGTGGCGCCGGTGTCCTTGGCGCTCCACTCGGCGTAGATGTCCGCCGGGACTTCGAACGGCGCGTGGTTCCAGCCCAGCGCGGCGCGGGTGGCGGCCACTTCGTCAACGCCCAGGGCGGCGCCGTGGCTTTCTTCCTTGCCCTGCTTGTTCGGCGAGCCGAAGCCGATGATGGTCTTGCAGCAGATCAGGGTCGGCGCGTCGCTCTTGCGGGCGGTCTCGATGGCGGTCTTGATCTCGTCGGCGTCATGGCCGTCGACATTGCGGATCACCTGCCAGCCGTAGGCTTCGAAGCGCTTGGGGGTGTCGTCGGTGAACCAGCCGTGGACTTCGCCATCGATGGAGATGCCGTTGTCGTCGTAGAAGGCGATCAGCTTGTTCAGGCGCAGGGTGCCGGCCAGCGAAGCGACTTCATGGGAGATGCCCTCCATCATGCAGCCGTCGCCCAGGAAGGCGTAGGTGTAGTGGTCGACGATGCTGTGGCCGTCACGGTTGAACTGCGCGGCCAGCACCTTCTCGGCCAGCGCCATGCCCACGGCATTGGCGATGCCCTGGCCCAGCGGGCCGGTGGTGGTCTCGACGCCGGCGGTGTAGCCGTACTCCGGGTGGCCCGGGGTGCGCGAACCCATCTGGCGGAAGCTCTTCAGGTCATCGACGGTGACGTCGTAACCGGTCAGGTGCAGCAGCGAGTAGATCAGCATCGAGCCGTGGCCGTTGGACAGCACGAAGCGGTCACGGTCAGCCCACTGCGGGTTGCTCGGGTTGTGCTTGAGGAAGTCGCGCCAAAGCACCTCGGCGATATCCGCCATGCCCATGGGGGCGCCGGGATGGCCGCTGTTGGCTTTCTGCACGGCATCCATGCTCAGTGCGCGGATGGCGTTGGCTCGCTCACGACGGCTGGGCATCGCTAATCTCCTGCGGGGGCTGCTTCGAAAGATCGAAGGGAATGAAAAAAGGCCGGTATTTTCGCCCAGCCGGGCCTCGCGGGGCAATGACAGATCGGCAGATGCCTGATGCAAGGCACGCGCAGAGGGCATCCAACTGGTCAAAAACCGCTCATCCGTCAATATCAAAACTTTTTGATACAGCTATTGCCCGCTCCGGAAGCCGCGACTAGACTGCCCGACCTATGAGTCTGCGCCTGCCCGAAATCCGCCACGACGATTGCGACCAGCTGGCTGCCCTGTGCAAGGCCGGCGGCGATCCGCTGCGGCTGAATGTCCTGCGGGTGCTGGCCAACGATTCGTTCGGCGTGCTGGAGCTGGCGCATATCTTCGGCGTCCGCCAGTCAGGCATGAGCCACCACTTGAAGGTGCTGGCCCAGGCCGGACTGGTCGCCACCCGCCGCGAAGGCAACGCGATCTTCTATCGCCGCGCCCTGCCCCAGGGCGAAAGCCTGGGTGGCACGCTGCACGGGGCACTGCTCGAAGAAGTGGACGAACTGGCACTGGCCGATGACGTCAGCGCCCGCATCGATGGCGTACACGCCCAGCGTGCCGCCGTCAGCCGCGATTTCTTCGCCCGCAGCGCGGAGAAGTTCCAGGCGACCCAGGACCTGATCGCAGGACTGCCGCAATACCGCGAAAGCGTGCTGGCGCTGCTCGATGCCCTGAGCTTCGTCCCCGGCGCCACGGCGCTGGAAGTCGGCCCCGGCGACGGCGGATTCCTCCCCGAGCTGGCCCGGCGTTTCGGTCAGGTCACGGCGCTGGACAACAGCGAGACCATGCTCGAGATGGCGCGGCAACGTTGCGCCAGCGAAGGGTTGAACAACGTCCGGCTACGGCTGGGCGATGCCCTGCAGGACGTCGACGACGCGGCGGACTGCGTGGTGCTGAACATGGTGCTGCACCACTTCGCCGCACCGGCGGAGGCCGTGAAGCAGCTGGCACACCTGGTGAAACCCGGTGGCAGCCTGCTGGTGACCGAACTCTGCAGCCACGACCAGAGCTGGGCCCGCGAGGCCTGTGGTGATCTCTGGCTGGGGTTCGAACAGGAAGATCTGGCCCTCTGGGCCGACGCCGCCGGGCTCGCGTCTGGCGAAAGTGTTTACATCGGTTTACGTAATGGCTTTCAGATCCAGGTACGGCACTTCGCCAAACCGGATTCGCGAAGCGTCCTCACCCACCGGTAATTGAATGGGAACCGTTAGATGAGCGAATACTCTGTTTTCACCTCCGAATCCGTCTCCGAAGGCCATCCGGACAAGATCGCGGACCAGATTTCCGATGCGGTGCTCGACGCCATCATCGCCAAGGACAAATACGCCCGCGTGGCCTGCGAAACCCTGGTGAAGACCGGTGTCGCGATCATCGCCGGTGAAGTCACCACCTCCGCCTGGGTCGACCTGGAAGACCTCGTGCGCAAGGTCATCATCGACATCGGCTACAACAGCTCCGACGTCGGCTTCGACGGCGCCACCTGCGGCGTGCTGAACATCATCGGCAAGCAGTCCGTGGACATCAACCAGGGCGTCGACCGCGCCAAGCCGGAAGACCAGGGCGCTGGCGACCAGGGCCTGATGTTCGGCTATGCCAGCAACGAAACCGACGTGCTGATGCCCGCGCCGATCTGCTTCTCCCACCGTCTGGTGGAGCGCCAGGCCGAGGCCCGCAAATCCGGCCTGCTGCCGTGGCTGCGCCCGGACGCCAAGTCCCAGGTCACCTGCCGCTACGAAGGCGGCAAGGTCGTCGGCATCGACGCCATCGTCCTGTCCACCCAGCACAACCCGGAAGTCAGCTACAAGGACCTGCGCGAAGGCGTGATGGAGCTGATCATCAAGCAGGTGCTGCCGGCCGAGCTGCTGCACAAGGACACCCAGTTCCACATCAACCCGACCGGCAACTTCGTGATCGGCGGCCCGGTGGGCGACTGCGGTCTGACCGGCCGCAAGATCATCGTCGACTCCTACGGCGGCATGGCCCGTCACGGCGGCGGCGCGTTCTCCGGCAAGGACCCGTCCAAGGTTGACCGTTCCGCCGCCTACGCCGGCCGCTACGTGGCCAAGAACATCGTTGCCGCCGGTCTGGCCGAGCGCTGCGAGATTCAGGTGTCCTACGCCATCGGCGTGGCCCAGCCGACCTCCATCTCGATCAACACCTTCGGCACCGGCAAGATCAGCGATGACAAGATCATCCAACTGGTCCGCGAGCACTTCGACCTGCGTCCGTACGCGATCACCAAGATGCTCGACCTGCTGCACCCGATGTACCAGCCGACCGCGGCCTACGGCCACTTCGGTCGCAACCCGATCGAAATGACCTACGGTGACGACACCTTCACCGCCTTCACCTGGGAGCGCACCGACAAGGCTGCCGCCCTGCGTGACGCCGCCGGCCTGTAAGACCCGGTAGCAGGAAAAGCCCCGCCTCGGCGGGGCTTTTTCGTTTCCGCTCTCCCACAAAACCTCACGAAGAATCCACATCCATCCCAGCGTCGAGCGCTGCGCCACAGTCCTAGCCTTGCGGGTTTACGCCGTCCGGACGCTCGCCATGCCTCGCCTTGCCCTCGCCTTCCTGCTGTGCCTCCCCCTCGTCGCCAAGGCCTGTCCCGACGGGCCGGCCGAGCAGGCCTTCCGCCAGATCGACGCACTCCAGGCACAACTGACACAGTGGGATGACGACTACCACCGTGACGGCCAATCACCGGTCGCCGACGAACTCTACGACCAGGCCCGCGAGCGCCTGCGCCAATGGCAGGCGTGCTTCCCGCAAGCCACTGCCACCCCAGAATCGCCGCTGGCCAGCAGTGCCGGGGAGGTTCGCCAGCCATTCGTCCACACAGGCCTCGACAAGCTTCCCGACGCCTCGGCCGTGGGCACCTGGCTGGCGAACCGCAGCGATCTCTGGGTGCAGCCCAAGGTCGACGGTGTGGCGGTCACGCTGGTCTACCGCAACGGTCGGTTCGCCCAGGCAATCAGCCGAGGCGACGGCACCCGCGGGCAGGACTGGACTGCCAATGCGCAGCGGATCGACGCCATCCCCAAGGAGTTGCCCGGCACGGGTGGCGAATTGGTGCTGCAAGGCGAACTGTACTGGCGCCTGCCGCAGCATGTGCAGGCGCTGAAGGGCGGTGCGGGCGCGCGCGGCAAGGTCGCCGGACTGATGGCGCGCAAGGAGCTTGGCGACGAGGGCACGCAGATAGGCCTGTTCGTCTGGGAGCTGCCGGACGGCCCGCTGGAGATGCCCGAGCGCCTGGCACGCCTGCGCCAGCTGGGATTCGGCGACAGCGCCGAGCTGACCGAGGCGGTGACAGGGCAGCCCGAAATCGAAGCCTGGCGCGAACGCTGGTATCGCCAGCCCCTGCCGTTCGCCAGCGACGGCATCGTCATCCGCCAGGGCCGTCGGCCGCCGGGCAAGGCCTGGAGCGCACAGGCACCGGGCTGGGCGGTGGCCTGGAAATACCCGCATCAACTGGCGCTGGCCGATGTGCGACGAGTGGAGTTCAAGGTCGGCCGCAGCGGGCGAGTGACGCCGGTGCTGCATCTCGCCCCGGTGGAGCTGGATGGGCGGACCATCCAGCGCGTCGGCGCCGGCTCGCTCAAGCGCTGGCGCAGCCTCGACATCCGGCCCGGCGACCAGGTCGCCATCGCCCTCGCCGGGCTGACCATCCCTCGCCTGGACGGCGTGGTCTGGCGCTCGCCGATTCGCCCCGAACTTGCTGTACCCAAGGACGAGCAGTTCAACGCCCTCTCCTGCTGGAAACCCACCGAGGGCTGCGCGGAACAGTTCCTCGCCCGCCTGCAATGGCTGAGCGGCAAGAGCGGCCTGGGACTCTCGGGCGTCGGTCCGGGCACCTGGCGGCGCCTGCACGAAGCCGGCCTGCTGGCGGGACTACTCGACTGGATGACGCTGACCCCGGAGCAACTGAGCCAGGTACCCGGCCTGGGCGAGCGCAGTGCCGCCAGCCTGCACCAGCAGTTCCAGCTGGCTCGCCAACGCTCGTTCGCTGTCTGGCTGCGCGCGCTCGGCGCGCCCTCGCCGAACGCCCATCCGGCTGGAGAAGACTGGTCCGCACTGGCCACCCGCAGCGCGCCGCAGTGGCAGGAGCTACCCGGCGTCGGCAAGGTCCGCGCGACGCAACTGGAAGCCTTCTTCCAGGCACCGGAAGTCGTGCAACTGCGCGAGCGGTTGCACGACCTCGGCGTCTCCGGTTTCTGAGCGCCTCAGCGCATCTGGAAGGCTTCCTGGTGGAAGCGGCTGCCCGGCATGCCCTGGCGGCGCAGGTCACGGCGCAGCAGTTCGGCCAGCGCCTGCGGACCGCAGAACCAGACGCTCGGCCAACGCCCCTGCGCTCCGGGCTGCAGGCCCAGGTCCGCCGCCTGCAGGTAGCCTTCGCTTTCGCTGTAATGCACGCGCAGATCGATGCGTGGCAGTTTCGTGCAGAGCTCACGCAGGCGGCCGGCGTAGATTGCGTCGGACGGCGAGCGCACGCAGTACAGCAGGGTCACTTCCGGGCAGTCCTCCGGCCGCGCCTGTAGCGACTCGAGCCAGGCCAGGAACGGCGTGATGCCGATACCACCGGCGATCCACACCTGCCGCTCACCCTTGTCGCGACGGAAGTCGAAGCGGCCGTAGGGCCCTTCCACCTTCACCGGATCACCGACCTTCAGAGCATCCTGAAGGCGCTGTGTGTAGTCCCCGAGCGCCTTGATGCTGAAGCGCACCTCGCCATTGCCCAAGTCGCCGCTGGAAAGGGTGAAGGGATGCTGCCCCTCCAGTCGATCACAGGTGAGGAAGGCGAACTGGCCGGCGCGATGCTGCCAGCGGCCCTGCAGCTTGCAGGTCACTTCCAGCATGCGCTCGCCGGGGCGTTCGATCGCCACCACAACGCCTTCATGGGTACGCCGGCGACCGATCTGCCCGGTGAGCGACCAGAGCGCGCAGAGGCTGCCCACCACGGCGCAGAACGCCACCAGCCAGCCCACCGGCTGCGTCCAGTAACCCGCCGGCGCCAGCACCACGCCATGGAAGGCGAGCACCAGGTAGACCACCGCGAGGGTTTTGTGGACGTAGCGCCACAGGTGGTACGGGAAGCGTTGCCAGAGGGTGATGACCAGCATCGCCGCCAGCAGCCAGGCCGACCATTCGCCCAGGTCCTTGGCCGATCCGCGGAACACGTCGAGGAAGGTCTCTACCCGTGGCCCCTTGGCGGGCTTGGCGATGAACTCGGCGAGCAGCGGCCCGCCCAGCTCCATCAGGTAGTGCAGCAGGCCCAGCACGATGGCCAGGATGCCGGCCCACTTGTGCGCGCGGTACATGCGGTCGAGGCCGTCCAGCGGCTTTTCCAGCCAGACCGGGCGCACCGCCAGCAGCATGATCAGCGACATCAGCGCGAAGGACGCGACGCCGGTGAAGAGAATGGCCTGCTTGCGCAGGACCCAGATGTCCAGGGTTGCCGGCGGGTCGACGAACAGCGCCAGGCCAAAGGTGGCAGCAACGGCCAGCAGTACGATCCAGATGAGTTTCATGAGTCCTCCTTGGGGCGCCAAAGCAGCGAGCCCAAGCGGGAAGCTGAAGGAATCTTCTGAATCATCCCTTAATTTCGAAAGGTCTTTAGTCGGCTATCGGCAATGCCATGACCCATGTCAAACGCATCGCCCTTCGTTATGCTCGGCACATTCCTACAGACCAATTTCATGCCATGCGCCTGCGAGTCCTGTCCGACCTCCACCACGAACACTTTCCCAACGGCCGCCGCGAACTGCCGCAGACGGCCGCGGATGTCGTCGTATTGGCCGGCGACATTCATGAGCACCTGCAAGGCCTGCACTGGGCGCGGGAGGAATTCCCGGACAGCGAAATCATCTACGTCGCCGGCAACCACGAGTACTACCACTCCGATCTGCCCGAGCTGACGCAGGCCATGCGCAACCTGGCCCGCGCACTGGATATCCACTTCCTCGAGAAGGATGCGCTGATCCTCGGCGGCGTGCGCTTCCTCGGCACCACGTTGTGGACGGACTTCCAGCTCTACGGTGAACGCGCGTCGGAACTGGCCTGCGAGCAGGCACAGCTGCTGATGCCCGATTTCAATACGGTGGATTACTTCACCCAGCCCTTCACCCCGCAGATGAGCCGCGAACTCTGCGGCGCCAGCTGCGAATGGCTGGCGGCGGAACTGGATCAACCCTTCGCCGGCCCGACGGTGGTGGTGACGCACCACGCACCCAGCGCCCGCTCCATTCCCTCGCACTACGTCGGCGACGCCCTGTCGCCGGCCTTCGCCTCGAACCTGGAAGGCCTGGTCGAGCGCTGTGACCTGTGGATTCACGGACACGTGCACGAATGCCTGGATTATCGGGTCGGCCGGGGCCGGATCGTCGCCAACCCCGGCGCCTACCCCGGCGAGGACAGCGGCTTCGATCCCTGCCGGGTGATCGAACTCTAGAGCGGCGGCTCGATGCGTGCCGGCTCGTCGGGTGACAGCTCGCTGAAGAAGCGCCAGATCTCAGCCGGCCCGTCCAGTTGCGGGTCGACCTGGCCGAGCAGGCGCGGCGGTCGGTACAGCGGCTGCGATATCAGGTGCCCGCCGCCGAACACCGTCACCAGTTCCACGGGCGGCCCGTCGCCGGCAGCCCAGCGCTGCCGCTGCGTCCACACCGGGCCCGGCTGGGTCAGCTTGTCCACCTGCGGCTCGCCGCCCTGGCCGTTACGCCGCGCCAGCGCGAGGGCAGAGTCCTCGGCTGAGAGCACGTCGCCGCGATCACCGAAGCCGAACAGCGTGACCCGGCCACCCGCGTAGGGATTGATCGGGTCACGCGTGCCATTCATCAACAGTGCGGCCTTGGGCTGTTCGGCCGGACGGCAGGCGTCGTTGTCGGCGCCCGGCAGGCTGGCAGCCACGGCGGCGACGCCATCGACCTTGTCCGGCGCCTCGGCGGCCAGGCGCAGGGCCATCTGCCCGCCATTGGAGTAGCCGGTGACGAATACCCGCGCGGGGTCGACGCCGCGCTCGCGCTGCAGGCTTTCGATCATCTGCGAGAGGAAACCGACGTCGTCGATGTTCAGGCGCCGCGCGCTGTAGGAAGCCACCCGCCGACAGTCGTTCCAGTGCCCTTCGAAACCATCGGGATAGAGCACCAGGAAGCCATCGCGATCGGCCAGGGCATCGAAGCGGTAGCCGCTGTCGCGGCGCATGCGCTCGCCGTTGCTCTGCGAGCTGTGCAGCACCACCAGCAGCGCCGGGCGCTCGGCCAGCTTCTGCGGCACGTAAAGGACATAGCTGCGGCGCCGTTCGCCCTGGCGCACCGAGGCATCTTCGCTGCTGCCGGTCAGCACCGGCTGCAGCTTCAGCTCACCGGGCACGTACCACCAGCCGCCCACCAGCAGCGCCAGCACCAGCAGCGCGATGAGTGCCTGCACGATCCGCATCGCCACCCGCATACCGCCTCTCCTTGCCCGCCTGGCGGGCCTTGCGAGTCCCGGCCTGGTCCTGACGGGGGCAATTGTCCTGAGGCAGCCCCTCGCCGCGCCGTCCATGGCAAACTCTAGCCGTTGACTCCAACGTCATAGTGTTTGGTAACCAAGGACTCCGAAAATGTTCCGAAGCTCTGCCCTGCTGGCCGCCGTTCTCGCCCTCGGCTGCTCAAGCCCGCTGCTTGCCGCCGATGCCGCCAAGCAACCGCTGACCGGCTGCGCGGCCAAGCGTGCCGCCATCGAAACCCAGCTCGAACAGGCCAAGGCCCAGGGCAACGGCAACCGAGTTGCCGGCCTGCAGACCGCGCTGGAAAAGGTGAAGACCTACTGCACCGACGCCAGCCTCACGCAGGAGCGCAAGCAGAACGTGCTGGATGCCGAGAAGGACGTCGCCCAGCGCGAGAAGGACCTGCGAAAGGCGATGAACAAGGGCGACGCGGAGAAGATCGAGAAGCGCAAGGACAAGCTGGCTGAAGCACGCGCCGAACTGGAGCAGGCCAAGCGCGAGCTGGAGGAGTAACCGGAGCGCGAATCGGCCCGCCCCTGCTGGAGCGGGCCACGCCCGCGAAGGCGGACAAGGTCCGCCACTGCTCTGCGCTTTAGAGCGCGCGGAATTTCTTGTGGCAGGCTTCGCAGGCGTCTTCCACCGCGGCGAAGTCCTTGCGCACGCCCTCGGGCGTCGGCGCGGCGTTGCGGGTGTTCTCGCCAAGCGCGTGGACAGCCTGCTGGAAGGTCTTGGCGTCGGCCTGGAACTCCAGCTGGCGCTGCCAGATTTCCGCCTTGGCGCGGGTATCGTCGCTTTCCACCTTGTCAGCTGGCGGCTGGGTAGTGGGGAAATACTGCCAGGGCTTGTCGGCCAGCTCGCCGAGCTTGGTCGAGTTCGCGCGGAACTTGTCCGCATCGAAGGGGATGCGTCCGCGCAGCATGCCGCCCATGTCCTCGCTGGTCTTGAGCATCTCCTTGAACACCGCCTGGCGCTTGTACTCCGGCGAGTTGGGGTCCTGGCGATGGCAGCCGGCGAGCGCCGTGCCGGCGAGCAGCAGAACGAGCAGGGTCTTCAACTTCATGGGGGACTCTTGTAGGACGGCTATTCACGGAAGCGCCGGATTATCCGCCCCGATGTCCGAATGTTCCAGACCACGCCCAAGCAGCTGCGGCCATCCGCCGCAGCCGTGCGCCTTTCGTTCAGCCGCCGTTCAGGCGGCCGAAACGACGAAGATCGCGATGATCAGGCCCATGCCGAGGAACCAGACAAGCGAGCGCAGCAGCGCCAGGTCGGCGACGTAGAAGATCAGGTAGAGCAGGCGGCTGGTGACCCAGGCGATGGCCAGGCGGTCGATGGTGGCGGGTTCGGCGTTGTTCACCACGTAGGCGATGATCACCGCCGCGGCGAAGGCCGGGGTGACCTCGAAGCTGTTCATCTGGAAGGCGTTGGCGCGCTTGCGGTAGCCCTCCAGCGTGGCGAGGAAGGTGCGCGGGTCGTGGTTCTGCCGGGGACCGAAGCCGCCACCGGTGAACTTGGCGAGGCTGGTGCCGACGTAGGGCAGGAAGATCGCGATCAGGACGCACCAGAAGGCAATGGGCATGGGGGGAATCTCGTCGAGGGGAAAGCGCGCAGCTTAGGTCATCGCCGCACGCCGCGTCCTTGACCGGCCTGGCGCCACGCGGCGTAGCGCGGGCCAATCCTCAGAGCTTCATCACCAGCATGCCCGCCAGCACCAGGCTGCAGGCGGCCAGGCGCGGCAGGCCGAAGGGCTCCTTGAGGAAGCGCATACCGAACAGCACCACCAGCAGCACGCTGGTCTCGCGCAGCGCGGCGGCCTCGGCGATGGAGCCCATCTGCATGGCCCAGAGCACCAGCCCGTAGCTGAGCAGCACGCAGAAGCCGACACTCAGGCCGAGCTTCCAGTCGTTGATCCAGAACTTGGCGAAGGCTCGCGTTCGCCCGACCAGCGCCACCAGCGGGAACGGCAGGCCGGACAGCAGCGACAGCCAGACCAGGTAGTCCAGCGGCTTGGGCCAGAGCTTCAGCGCGTTGCCGTCGGTCCAGGTGTAGCTGCCGATGCACACACCCATCAGCAGCACGGTGGGATAGGCGATCCACGGCAGCTTCGAGCCGCCACCGCCCTTGAGCAGGAACAGCATGCCGACCGGGATCAGCAGGATGCCAAGGATCTGCTTGTCGGTCAGGTGCTCGCCACCGAAGTACAAGGTCAGCGCCAGCACCACCAGCGGCGACAACCCGCGCATCAGCGGGTAGACCAGCCCCAGGTCGCCGACCTTGTAGGCCTGGATCAGCAGCACCCGGTACACCAGCTGCAGCGACACGGCGGCCAGCAGCCAGGGCCAGACCTCGGCAGGGGGAATCTCGATCCAGGGCAGCAGGACCAGCGCGGCGGCCAGGCCGACCATGTCCATGCAGGCGACCACCAGCAGGCGGTCGCTGCTGAATTTGACGAGGGTGTTCCAGGTGGCGTGCAGCAGGGCGGCCAGCAGCACCAGGGTAGTGGCGAGCACGAAAGCGAACTCCTGGTATAGACCAAGCCAATTCTACCCCGAGCCACCCCATGGCCCGCAAGCATCGGCTGTTTCGGACATTTCCATCTGACTCCTCAGCCGGAACTGACCTAGACTGGGCCTTTTCGCCAGCACGAGCGTCTGCCATGCCCCGTTTGATCAAGTTCCTCACCGGCTACATCCTGGTCACCCTGCTCTCCGGTTGCGGCTACAACGCCATGCAGGCCGGCGACGAGCAGGTGAAGGCTGCCTGGTCGGAAGTGCTCAACCAGTACCAGCGCCGCGCCGACCTGATCCCCAACCTGGTCAGCACCGTGAAGGGCTACGCCTCCCATGAAGCCAGCGTGCTGACCCAGGTGACCGAGGCCCGCGCCAAGGTCGGCAGCACCACGCTCAACGCCGACCAGCTCGGCGACGAGGCTGCCGTGAAGCGCTTCCAGCAGGCCCAGGGCGAACTCAGCTCGGCGCTCTCGCGCCTGCTGGTGGTCACCGAGAACTACCCGCAGCTCAAGGCCGACGGCCTGTTCAAGGACCTGCTGACCCAGCTCGAAGGCACCGAGAACCGCATCACCGTCGCCCGCGGCCGCTACGTGAAGTCCGTGCAGGAGTACAACGTGATGATTCGCCAGTTCCCGCAGGTGATCACCGCGAAGATCTTCGGCTACCAGCCCAAGGCCAACTTCAGCGTGGAGAACGAAGCCGCCATCTCCACCGCGCCTAAAGTGGACTTCGGCAACGCGCCGGCGCAGCCCGCGCAATGACCCTGCCGCGCTGGCTGCTGGCCGCCCTGCTGCTGTGCTGGGCGAGCCTGCTGCAGGCGGCGCCGGTCGCCATCCCACCGCTCAGCGCCCGCGTCACCGACCTCACCCAGACACTCGACGCGGGCCAGCGCGCGCAGCTGGAAAGCCAGCTCGCCGGCCTGGAGCAGCGCAAGGGTGCGCAGATCGCCGTGCTGCTGATCCCCAGTACCGGCGAGGACAGCATCGAGGACTACGCGGTCCGCGCCTTCGAACAGTGGAAGCTGGGGCGCAAGGGCGTGGACGACGGCGTGCTGCTGGTGGTCGCCAAGAATGACCGCGCGCTGCGCATCGAAGTCGGCTACGGCCTGGAAGGCACCATCACCGACGTGCAGGCCGGGCGCATCATCCGCGATCAGATCGTCCCGCACTTCAAGACCGGTGACTTCGCCGGCGGCATCCAGGCCGGCGTGGACAGCCTGATAGCGCTGATAGAACCGCCAGCGGCAGCCCCTGCCGAACCCGATGCGGGCGCAGCGGATCAGTTGCCGCAGACGGGCCCGGTGACGGGCTACAGCGACGCCTACTCCAACCGCAACGCCAGCGCCGCCGAGGACATCCCGCCTGCGCGCCTGCTCGGCCTGCTCGCCCTGCTGGTGGGTGTGCCGCTGCTGTGCCTGCTGTTCCCGGTGCAGTGGCTGCGCCAGCGCAGCATGGGCCGCTACCTGCTGTGCAGTGCGCTGGTCGGCGGCGTGGCCTCGGCGGTATTGCTGTTCAGCGAGTCCAATCCCGCAGCCCTGCAGCAGCAGATGATCGGTTCCTTCTCAATTCCGCTGGTGCTGTACATCTTCTTCCTGCCGCCGATGTGGCTGACCTCGGGCGTACTGCAGCTGCTGCTGATGATCATCAGCTCGATCGGCCGTGGCGGCGGTGGGCGTGGGGGCGGCGGAGGCGGTGGCTTCCGTGGCGGCGGTGGCTCCAGCGGCGGCGGCGGGGCCTCCGGCCGCTGGTAAGCCCATGCACGCTTGAGAACTACAGGGAAGTGACGCCCTGCTCTTCTTCGCGGATCGAACGCAGCACCTGCCGCTGCAGGTCGATGAACTCGGCGCTGGCGGCCATGTCCTCGTGGCGCGGGCGGCCGAGCTTCACGTCGAAGGTGGTCTTGATCCGCCCCGGGCCCAGGCCCATCACCACGATGCGGTCGGACAGGTAGACCGCCTCCTCCACGTCATGGGTGACGAACATCACTGTCAGCCGGTGGGTCTCCCAGATGCGCGTGAGCAGCTCCTGCATCTGGTGGCGGGTCATGGCATCCAGCGCGCCGAAGGGCTCGTCCATCAGCAGGATCTTCGGCCGGTAGGACAGCGCTCTGGCAATCGCCACGCGCTGCTTCATGCCGCCGGACAATTCGTTCGGATAGGCCTCGGCGAACTTCGTCAGCTTCACCAGCTCCAGGTGCTCGTCGGCGATCTCGCGGCACTGCGCGCGGGACATGCCGGCCGCCTTGAGGGCGAACTCGACGTTCTGCCGCGCAGTGAGCCAGGGCAGCAGGGTGTAGGACTGGAACACCACGCCACGGTCCAGGCCGGGACCTGCGATCGGCACACCGTCCACCTTCACGCTACCGCTGTCGAATTCCTCCAGGCCGGCAGCGATGGACAGCAGCGTGCTCTTGCCGCAGCCCGAGGTGCCGACGATGGAAACGAACTCGTTGTCCGCCAGGGTCAGGTCGATACTGCGCAGCACCTCGCGGCGCTCCTTGCCGACCGCGAAGCTCTTGTTCAGGCCGGAGATTTCCAGGGTCGCCATCAGCTGCGTCTCCGGTTGTAGCGGAACAGGACCTTCTCGCCGGCGCGCATGGCCTGGTCGGTGACCAGCCCGAGGAAGCCCAGCAGAAGGATGTAGCCAATGATGGTGTCGGTCTGGAAGAAGCGCTGGGACACGGTGATGCGATAGCCCAGGCCCGAGGTCGCGGCCACCAGTTCGGCCAGCACCAGCCAGGTCCAGGCCCAGCCGAGGCTGATCCGCAGGGCGTCCCAGATGCCCGGCAGCGCACTGGGCAGGACGATCTTCAAGAGTATGCGACGGTCCGGCATGCCGAGGGTACGGCCGAGGCCGACGAAGTCCGCCGGCACGCGCTTGATGGCATCCATCACCATCAGCACCTGCTGGAAGAAGGTGCCGATCCAGATGATGAGGAATTTCTGGAAGTCGCTGGTACCGGCCCAGAGGATGGTCAGCGGGACGAAGGCAACCACCGGCATGTAGCGCACGAAGTCCACCAGCGGCTCGGTGGTGGCTTTCCAGAAGCCGTAGCAGCCGGCGAATACGCCGATCACGATGGACATCGCCGAGGACACCAGGAAGGCCACGGCAATGCGGTACACGCTGACCTTCAGGTCCGACCACAGGGTTCCGTCGGCGGCCAGCTTGAGCATCCGCGCCCAGACGTCGCCGGGCGCCGGCAGGAAGATCTTCGGCACTGCGCCGCTGGCGCCGGCCAGCCACCAGAGCAGCGCCAGCAGGACGAACACGGCGCCGCCGATGAGCAGGAAGTGGCGCTGCGCGATCGGCTTGCCGATGGTGAACAGCGGGTTGGATTTACGGGCTTTCATGTCGGGCTCGTCGAACGGAGAAAGACGCGCGCCGGCTCAGGGCCGGCGCGCGGGGTGGATCACGAAGTCAGAGAGCCTCGACGAAGCGCGCGTCGATGGCCTGCGCCGGGGTGACCGGCTGCTGGAGGATGCCGGCTTCGCTGGCGGCCTTCTGGATGTGCTCGAACGAGCCCTTCTGGAAGGCGCCCTTCAGCTCGGTCTTGTTCTCCTTCACCGAGTAGAAGTGCACGCCGTCGAAGGCGCTGGTCAGCTCGGACTCGTCGGCGCCCACGCCCTTGGCGATGGCGGCGCGGCCTTCGGCGCCCTGCTCGTTGTAGTGCTTGAGGCCGGCTTCCCAGCTCTTGATCAGCGCCAGCACCTGGCCGGGACGCTCCTTCAGGACCTCATCGCGGACCACGAATACGTCGCTGATGATGCCCGGATCATCCGAGCCCTTGTACAGCAGGTTGACCTTGGGGTTCTGCTGCTTGGCGGCGGACAGGTAGGGCTCGTAGGTCACGGCGGCCGGGACCTGGCCGGCGATCAGCGCGCTGCCGGCGTTGGCGGCAGGCATCGGCACCGGCTGCACATCGGCGATGGTCAGGCCGGCCTTGCGCAGGGCGCTGTGCAGGAGGATGTCGCTGGTGGTGCCTTCTTCGTAGGCAACCTGCTTGCCCTTGAGGTCGGTCAGGGTCTTGATCGACGGGTCGACGATCAGCGCGTCGGCGCTGGTGCTCTGGTCCAGCAGCAGGACGATCTTCACCGGCAGGCCGGCGGCGACCATGGCCATGGCGGTGTGGGTGGCGAGGTTGCCGCCGTCGATCTGGCCGCTGGCCAGGGCGGCGTTCATGTCCTTGTCTTCGGTGAAGTTGACCAGCTCGACCTGTTCCAGGCCGTTGGCCTTGAAGGCGCCAGCCTGTTCGGCGACATACCACTGGCCGTAGCCCAGCCAGGGCTGCATGCCCATCTTGAAGGTGCCGGCTTCGGGCTTGGTGTCGGCCTTGATCGCTGCGGCGTGCGCGGCGCCGGCCAGCAGCAGGCTGGCGCAGGTGGCCACGGCCAGTTGGCGCAGCGCGGATGCGAAGGTGGTGTGCATGGTCTCTCCCCGGTCATTGTTTTGCAGGCACATTCGGGTGAATGCGTGCTGCTGGATCGGCGGGGAGCGTGCGTCGGCCCATGCCCGCCGTGGGCGGGCAAAGGCTCACATTCAATCGACGCAAATGCAAAGGTTTTCGCCGCGGTTCGGCTTGGCTCCGGGCACGCTGGCAATCACCTCGGCGAGTCAGCCATCAGGGCTGGGGAATGGCGTCGTCCTTGAACTGGTCCTTGATGTAGAGGATCTCGGTGCGGCCGTGCGGCGCCGGCTGACCGTCCGGGCCGATGTTGACGAAGACCATCTTGTCGACCGTGAGAATGCTCTTGCGGGTGATCTTGTTGCGCACTTCGCAGCTCAGGGTAATCGAGGTGCGGCCGAACTCGGTGGCGGTGATGCCCAGTTCGATGATGTCGCCCTGGCGCGCGGAGCTGACGAAGTTGATCTCGGAGATGAACTTGGTGACCACGCGCTGGTTGCCCAGCTGAACGATGGCGTAGATCGCCGCTTCTTCGTCGATCCACTTCAGAAGACTGCCGCCGAACAGGGTGCCGTTCGGGTTGAGGTCTTCAGGCTTGACCCATTTGCGGGTATGGAAATTCATGGAAGCTCCTTCTTGGGAGATTGCGCCTCGTGAGCGCGATGACGGGGAAAGCCCCGCCGGCTATGCAAGTCTGGACCCGGCCGGCGCCTGTCTGCTTGTCATGGCTCAGCCAAGGCCGGCTTCGGCTCTGTACCGTGCCGCCTCGTCGACCAGCCAGTCGCGGAACGCGCCCAGGGTCGCCGACTCCACCTTGCGTTCGGGAATCATCAGGTAATAGGCATTTTCGCTCAAATAGGCATGTTGCATCGGCACGATCAGCCGGCCGTCGGCCAGCTCCTGCTGGATCAGCATCGGCGGAATCAGCGCCACGCCCATACCATGCATCGCCGCCTGGGCGAGCATGGAGAACAGCTCGTAGCGGGTGCCGCTCATGTCGTGCGCCACGCTCATGCCCAGCGAGCCGAACCACTGGCGCCAGGCGTAGGGCCGGGTGGTCTGCTGCATCAGCGGCAGCTCGGCGATCTGCGCCGCGGACAGCTCCCTCCGCCCATCCAATAGCTCAAGGCTGCACACCGGCACCGGGTTCTCGTGCATTAGGAAGTTGGCGACCGTACCGGACCACACGCCATCGCCGAAATACAGCGCGGCATCGAACTCGGTGTCGGCGAAGAGGAAGGGCCGGGTGCGGTTGGTCAGGTTGACCGTGACTTCCGGGTGCAGGCGCTTGAAGTCCTTCAGCCGCGGCAGCAGCCACTGGGTGGCGAAGGTTGGCACCACCGCCAGCTCCAGCGTGCCGCCGCCCTGCTGGCCCATCACCGCCAGGGTGTCGCGCTCCACGGCGTCCAGCCGCTGGGCGACGCGGCGGCTGTAGTTGAGCCCTGCTTCGGTCAGCTTCACCCCGCGCCGCGAACGGCGAAACAGCTCGACGCCGAGGAACTCCTCCAGCGTGGCGATCTGCCGGCAGATAGCGCTCTGGGTCAGCGACAGTTCGTCGGCGGCCTTGGTGAAACTCTCGTGGCGGGCGGCGGATTCGAAGGCGACCAGCGCCGCGGTGGTCGGGATCTTGCGTCGCATCGAATGCCTCTTCGGAATATCGTGATGCGCAGGAAACGCCAGGAACGCCTGATATAGAGGCTGACGCGCAAAATAGCGCCGCAAGCAGGCGATTACGGAGTGACAAAATAGCACAACAGCGTGCGAATTAGTCGGTTGCCCGGCTTCCCGACGGCTGACTAGGATGGCCCACACCGAGCCCGCCTAGACTTGTGCGGGTCTTTCACTGTCTGCGTTCGAGGTTTCTCCATGGCGACCAAAGCAAGCTTCAACTGGGAAGATCCGCTGCTGCTGGATCAGCAACTCACCGAAGAAGAGCGCATGGTGCGCGACAGCGCCTACCAGTTCGCCCAGGACAAGCTGGCCCCGCGCGTGCTGGAAGCCTTCCGCCACGAGCAGACCGACCCGGCGATCTTCCGCGAGATGGGCGAAACCGGCCTGCTCGGCGCGACCATCCCCGAACAATACGGCGGCAGCGGCCTGAACTACGTGTGCTACGGCCTGATCGCCCGTGAAGTCGAGCGCATCGACTCCGGCTACCGCTCGATGATGAGCGTGCAGTCCTCCCTGGTGATGGTGCCGATCAACGAATTCGGCAACGAAGCCACCAAGCAGAAATACCTGCCGAAACTGGCCAGCGGCGAATACATCGGCTGCTTCGGCCTGACCGAGCCGGACCACGGCTCCGACCCGGGCTCGATGATCACCCGCGCCAAGAAAGTCGACGGCGGCTACCGCCTGACCGGCGCCAAGATGTGGATCACCAACAGCCCGATCGCCGACGTCTTCGTGGTCTGGGCCAAGGATGACGAAGGCCAGATCCGTGGCTTCGTCCTGGAAAAAGGCTGGGAAGGCCTGTCCGCCCCGGCGATCCACGGCAAGGTCGGCCTGCGCGCCTCGATCACCGGCGAGATCGTGATGAACAACGTGTTCTGCCCGGAAGAGAACGCCTTCCCGGACGTGCGCGGCCTGCGTGGTCCGTTCACCTGCCTGAACTCCGCCCGCTACGGCATCTCCTGGGGCGCCCTGGGTGCCGCCGAAGCCTGCTGGCACACCGCTCGCCAGTACACCCTGGACCGCAAGCAGTTCGGCCGCCCGCTGGCTGCCAACCAGCTGATCCAGAAGAAACTGGCCGACATGCAGACCGACATCACCCTCGCCCTGCAAGGCTGCCTGCGCCTGGGCCGGATGAAGGACGAAGGCACCGCCGCCGTCGAAATCACCTCGATCATGAAGCGCAACAGCTGCGGCAAGGCCCTGGACATCGCCCGCCTGGCCCGCGACATGCTCGGCGGCAACGGCATCTCCGACGAGTTCGGCGTTGCCCGCCACCTGGTCAACCTGGAAGTGGTGAACACCTACGAAGGTACCCACGACGTCCACGCGCTGATCCTCGGCCGCGCCCAGACCGGCATCCAGGCGTTCTTCTAAACGCCTCGCGCCGGCCCGGCTCTCATCGAGGGCCGGGTTGGCGACCGCTTACCTCTCGCCCGAGAGGCCCCGGGGAGGACCGTGGAGTCCCCGCACTGCGCCCTCCCCGCCCCTATTCACGTTGCAGGTGATTGCATGTCCGGCGCCCTTTCGCACATCCGTGTCCTCGACCTCTCCCGCGTTCTCGCCGGCCCCTGGGCCGGGCAGATCCTCGCCGACCTCGGCGCGGAAGTGATCAAGATCGAGCGCCCCGGCAGCGGCGACGACACCCGCGCCTGGGGCCCGCCGTTCCTCAAGGACAGCGATGGCCGCGACACCAGCGAAGCGGCGTATTACCTGTCGGCGAACCGCAACAAGAAATCCCTGACCATCGACTTCACCCAGCCCGAAGGCCAGCGCCTGGTGCGCGAACTCGCCGCCAAGGCCGACATCGTGCTGGAGAATTTCAAGGTCGGCGGCCTGAAAGCCTACGGCCTGGACTACGAGTCGCTGAAGGCGCTGAACCCGAAGCTGATCTACTGCTCGATCACCGGCTTCGGCCAGTTCGGCCCCTACGCCAAGCGCGCCGGCTACGACTTCATGATCCAGGGCCTGGGCGGCCTGATGAGCCTGACCGGCCGTTCCGACGCCGAGGAGGGCGCCGGCCCGGTGAAGGTCGGCGTCGCGCTGACCGACATCCTCACCGGCCTGTACTCGTCCACCGCGATCCTCGCCGCCCTCGCCCACCGCGACGTCAGCGGCATCGGCCAGCACATCGACATGGCGCTGCTGGACGTGCAGGTCGCCTGCCTGGCCAACCAGACCCTGAACTACCTGACCACCGGCAACCCACCGCGCCGCCTGGGCAACGCGCACCCGAACATCGTGCCGTACCAGGACTTCCCCACCGCCGATGGCGACCTCATCCTCACCGTCGGCAACGACGGCCAGTTCCGCAAGTTCGCCGAACTGGCGGGCCACCCGGAATGGGCCACCGACGAGCGCTTCGCCACCAACCAGGCGCGCGTGGCGCACCGCGAGGTGCTGATCCCGCTGATCCGCCAGTCCACCGTGATGCGCACCACTGCCGAATGGATCACGTTGCTGGAACAGGCCAGCGTGCCCTGCGGCCCGATCAACGATCTCGCGCAGGTCTTCGCCGACCCGCAGGTGATCGCCCGCGGCCTGCGCGTGGACCTGCCGCATCCGCTGGCTGGCAGCGTGCCGCAGGTGGCCAGCCCGATCCGTCTGTCCGAGACGCCCGTGGAATACCGCAACGCCCCGCCGACCCTCGGCCAGCACACCCAGGAAATCCTCGAAGGCGTGCTGGGCCTGGACCAGGCCGCCATCGGCAAGCTGCGCGACGACGGCGTGATCTGAGCCAACTGACAGCCGGCGCCGCGCTCCAGCGGGCGCCCAACGATCCCCGCAACGACGCCCGCGCCAGGGTTTTCACGGCCCCTGGCGCGGGCGCGACGGGGATCCCGGCCGCGATCCATTGCGCGAACGCGACCAAAAGCCTTTGGCTTGTCATGCGCCATGGCTATAATCCGCGAGCTTCAATAACGGCCGGCGCTGCCCGGTCGTTCCCGCCACCTGTCCGAGGGGCGCTGCAGCAGGTCGATTCGCTTCGGCTTGTCAGGCTCGGACGGGGCGCGTCACGGTCGGCTGCCGCCGATCGCCAAACGCATCAACGGCGCCCATTCGCAGACAACGAATGGAGTTACACATGAGCGCTGCTTTTACTGACTACAAAGTCGCCGACATTTCCCTGGCCGCCTGGGGCCGCCGCGAGCTGATCATCGCCGAGTCCGAAATGCCGGCTCTGATGGGCCTGCGCCGCAAGTACGCCGCCAGCCAGCCGCTGAAAGGCGCGAAGATCCTCGGCTGCATCCACATGACCATCCAGACCGGCGTGCTGATCGAGACGCTCACTGCGCTCGGTGCAGAGGTCCGCTGGTCGTCCTGCAACATCTTCTCCACCCAGGACCAGGCCGCTGCCGCCATCGCCGCCGCCGGCATCCCGGTCTTCGCCTGGAAAGGCGAGACCGAGCAGGAATACGAGTGGTGCATCGAGCAGACCATCCTCAAGGATGGCCAGCCGTGGGACGCCAACATGGTGCTGGACGACGGCGGTGACCTGACCGAAATCCTGCACAAGAAATACCCGCAGATGCTCGAGCGCATCCACGGCGTCACCGAAGAGACCACCACCGGTGTGCACCGCCTGCTCGACATGCTCAAGGCCGGCACCCTGAAAGTCCCGGCGATCAACGTCAACGACGCTGTGACCAAGAGCAAGAACGACAACAAGTACGGCTGCCGTCACAGCCTGAACGACGCCATCAAGCGCGGCACCGACCACCTGCTGTCGGGCAAGCAAGCGCTGGTGATCGGCTACGGCGACGTGGGCAAGGGCTCCGCCCAGTCCCTGCGCCAGGAAGGCATGATCGTGAAGGTTTCCGAAGTCGACCCGATCTGCGCCATGCAGGCCTGCATGGACGGCTTCGAGCTGGTCTCCCCGTACAAGAACGGCCTGAACGACGGCACCGAAGCCAGCGTTGACGCCGCCCTGCTGGGCAAGATCGACCTGATCGTCACCACCACCGGCAACGTCAACGTCTGCGACGCCGGCATGCTCAAAGCGCTGAAGAAGCGCGCCGTGGTGTGCAACATCGGTCACTTCGACAACGAGATCGACACCGCCTTCATGCGCAAGACCTGGGCCTGGGAAGAGGTGAAGCCGCAGGTGCACAAGATCCACCGCACCGGCGCTGGCGACTTCGATCCGGCCAACGACGACTACCTGATCCTGCTGGCCGAAGGCCGTCTGGTGAACCTGGGCAACGCCACCGGCCACCCGAGCCGCATCATGGACGGCTCGTTCGCCAACCAGGTGCTGGCGCAGATCTTCCTGTTCGAGCAGAAGTACGCTGACCTCTCCGCGCAGAAGAAAGCCGAGCGTCTGACCGTCGAAGTCCTGCCGAAGAAACTGGACGAAGAAGTGGCCCTGGAAATGGTCAAAGGCTTCGGTGGCGTCGTCACCCAGCTGACCCCGAAACAGGCCGAGTACATCGGTGTGACCGTGGAAGGCCCGTTCAAGCCGGACACCTACCGCTACTGATGTGCCAGAGGGCAGACGAGCAATCGTCTGCCCTCTTTGCCATCTGGTGCCCCATGGATCTGCAGGACAGCTACAACCAGGCCTGGCTCTTCGCCGCCGGCGCTCACGCCGGGCAGACGCTGACCGCCTCGACGCTGCCCTACGCAGTCCACCTGGCGATGGTGACCAATGAAGTGATGGCGGCCGACCGCGAAGCGCCCATCCAGCGCCTGGCGGAAACGGTCCAGATCGCCCTGCTGCACGACGTGCTCGAAGACACCCCGGTGCCCTTCGAGGAACTGCAGACGCGTTTCGGCGACTTTGTCGCCGAAGGCGCCCAGCGCCTGAGCAAGGTGGTGAATGGCGAGAAACTGCCATTCGACATCTACCTCGAAAGGCTGGCGACCGGCGCGCCGCAGTATGCGATCGTCAAGCTGTGCGACCGGATCACCAACCTGCAGCCGCCACCCTCGACCTGGGCGCGGAGCAAGATCGCCGAATACCATGTTCAGTCGCAGCGCATCCTGGCCGTCCTCGGCCATGCGCACGAGCCCAGCGCCGAGCGACTGCGCACGAAGATAGACAACTACCGCCGTTACTTCTGAAGTCGACGGCACATGCCGGCAGCCACGCGATGACGCGGCGCCGAAGGAACGACCATGAGTCAGAAAGAACGCCGTTTCAGCTTCGAGTTCTTCCCCGCCAAGACCGAAGCCGGCCATGAAAAACTGCTGGCCACCGCAAGCCAGCTGGCCGCGAAAAAGCCCGACTTCTTCTCCTGCACCTATGGTGCCGGCGGCTCCACCCGCGACCGTACCCTGACCACCGTGCTGCAGCTGGATGGCGAAGTGAAGGTGCCGACCGCACCGCACCTGTCCTGCGTCGGCGACACCAAGCCCGAGCTGCGCGCCCTGCTGGCCCACTACAAGGACGCCGGCATCCGTCGCATCGTCGCCCTGCGCGGCGACCTGCCTTCGGGCATGGGCATGGCCAGCGGTGAGCTGCGCTACGCCAACGAACTGGTGGACTTCATCCGCGCCGAAACCGGCGATCACTTCCACATCGAAGTTGCCGCCTATCCGGAAGTTCACCCGCAGGCACGCAATTTCGAGGATGATTTGGCGAATTTCGTGCGCAAGGTCAAAGCCGGCGCCGACTCTGCCATCACACAATACTTCTTCAACGCCGACAGCTACTTCCATTTTGTCGAGCGTGCGGAGAAACTCGGTGTCAGCATTCCGGTCGTACCGGGTATCATGCCGATCACCAACTACACCAAACTGGCCCGCTTCTCCGACGCCTGTGGCGCGGAAATCCCCCGTTGGATTCGCAAGCAGCTGGAAGCCTACGGCGACGACATCGCCAGCATCCAGGCCTTTGGTGAGCAGGTCATCACCGAAATGTGCGAACGCCTCCTCGAGGGCGGCGCACCCGGTCTGCATTTCTACACCCTGAACCAGGCTGAACCCAGCCTGGCGCTCTGGAACAACCTCAAGCTCCCCCGCTGAGGATCATTGCTCCGGGCTTACCGTCCGCGATCCCGGCCAGCGCAACGCCGGCGTATCGTGGACGGGGTGCTTCCAGCCATCGGCTGAGCGCTCGCCCCGAGCCTGAAATCACGCGCCCTCGAGCCGGCAGGTCGCCGGCCTACAGGAACCCCGCATGTCCTTTACTTCCCTCGGTCTCTCCGAGGCCCTGGCTGGCGCCGTTGAAGCCGCCGGCTACGCGCGCCCCACTCCCGTTCAGGAACGCGCCATCCCCGCCGTACTGCAAGGCCGCGACCTCATGGTTGCCGCCCAGACCGGCACCGGCAAGACCGGCGGCTTCGCCCTCCCGGTACTCGAACGCCTGTTCCCCGAAGGCCACCCGGACCGCGAGCACCGCCACGGCCCGCGCCAGGCTCGCGTCCTGGTACTGACGCCGACCCGCGAGCTGGCTGCCCAGGTGCACGACAGCTTCAAGGTCTACGCCCGTGACCTGCCCCTGAAAAGCGCCTGCATCTTCGGTGGCGTCGGCATGAATCCGCAGGTCCAGGCCATGTCCAAGGGCGTCGACGTCCTGGTCGCCTGCCCCGGCCGCCTGCTCGACCTGATCGGTCAGGGCAGCGTCGATCTGTCCCGCGTGGAAATCCTCGTCCTCGACGAAGCCGACCGCATGCTCGACATGGGCTTCATCCACGACGTGAAGAAGGTCCTCGCCAAGCTTCCGGCCAAGCGCCAGAACCTGCTGTTCTCGGCGACCTTCTCCAAAGACATCATCGACCTCACCAACAAGCTCCTGCACAACCCGGAGCGCATCGAGGTCACCCCGCCGAACACCACCGTCGAGCGTATCGAGCAGCGCGTATTCCGCATTCCGTCGGTACAGAAGCGCGCCCTGCTGGCACACCTGGTGACCATGGGCGCCTGGGAGCAGGTGCTGGTGTTCACCCGCACCAAGCACGGCGCCAACCGTCTCGCCGAGTACCTGACCAAGCACGGCCTGCCGGCTGCCGCGATCCACGGCAACAAGAGCCAGAACGCGCGCACCAAGGCCCTGGCCGACTTCAAGGCCAACGACGTGCGCATCCTGGTCGCCACCGACATCGCCGCCCGCGGCCTGGACATCGACCAGTTGCCCCACGTGGTCAACTACGAGCTGCCCAACGTCGAGGAAGACTACGTCCACCGCATCGGCCGTACCGGCCGCGCCGGTCGTACCGGTGAAGCCATCTCGCTGGTGGCGCCGGACGAGGACAAGCTGCTCAAGGCCATCGAGCGCCTGACCAAGCAGCGCATCCCCGACGGCGACATGCTGGGCTTCGACCCCAACACCGTGCTGCCGGAAGTCCAGCAGCCCGAGCCGAAGGAAGCCCCCCAGCGCCAGCCGCGCAAGGACAAGGCCAAGCGCGGCGAGCGCAAGGACCGCAACAAGGACAAGCCACAACAGCCGCAGGCCGAAGAGCAGCAGAGCGCCGCTCCCGGCGCTGAAGGCGAAGCCGCCGACGGCGACAAGCCGGCCGGCAAGCGCCGCCGTCGTGGCGGTCGCGGCAAGAAGAAGGGCGACGGCCAGGGCGGCGACGCTCAGCCAAACGCCAACGCTCAGGCTCGCGAGCCGCGCGAACCGCGCGAGCCCCGTCAACCGCGCCAGCCCCGCCAGCAGCACGATCAGCAGGGCCAGGGCGGCCAGCAGCAGGCCAAGCCGGCACGCGCAGCGAAAGCCGACGGCAACCGCGATCCTGAAGAATTCCTCGACGACGACTTCGACAACTTCGGCAACCGCGCCGACTACGTCAGCCCGTTCCCGGACAAGGACCAGCAACGCGGCCAGCGCCGCCGTGGCGGTCAGGGCCAGGGGCAAGGCCAAGGTCAGGGCCAGAACCAGGGTCAGGGCCAGCAGCGCGCCCGCGGCCAGGGTGGTCAGGGCAGCGGCCAGGGCGGAAGCGGTCAAGGTCGCAGCCAGGGCCAAGGACAAGGTCAGGGTCGCGCCGCCAAGAAGCCTAACGGCGGTGGTCGCAGCCAGGGCAGTAACGGCCAGGGCAAGCAGGGCCAGGGTCAAGGCCAGCGCAAGCGCGGTGGCAAGGCTCCGGCTTCGCGCATGAACGACGCCCCGCTGCGCGAGCCGAGCGAGTACGGCGCCGCCAAGCCGACCCGCCAGCCGGTAGTGATCAACAAGCGCGACCTGGTTCGCACCGACCGCTTCCCGACGCCGGAGCAGCTGGAAGAGCTGGAACCGCGCCGCAAGACCGAGCGTCCCGCGCTGCTGACCCGCAACCGCGAGTGATGCTGTAGAAGAAACCGCCCTTCGGGGCGGTTTCTTTTTGCCCGCGATTTGTCGCCGATACACCCTGTGATCCTACAAAAGCCCTGCACCTCACCTGCCCGCGTAGGGCGCATAACGCCTACGGCGTTATCCGCCGCCCTGGCGGATAACCCGTTCCGGGTTATTCGCCCTACGGGTGCCAGCGGCTGATCACAGAGAACAGACTTCCCCTCCGGGCAGGCACAAAAAAGCCGCCCGAAGGCGGCCTTGTCAGCAGTGCGCGAAATTCACAGCACTTGCCGCAGGAACGACTGCGCGCGCGCATCCTTGGGCTGGGCGAAGAATTCCGCCGGGGCGGCGTCCTCCAGCAGCTTGCCGTGATCGAAGAACAGCACGCGATCCGCCACTTCGCGGGCGAAGCCCATTTCGTGGGTCACGCAGACCATGGTCATGCCTTCCACGGCCAGGGTCTTCATCACGTCCAGCACCTCGCCGACCATTTCCGGGTCGAGCGCCGAGGTGGGTTCGTCGAACAGCATCACCTTCGGCTCCATGCACAGCGCACGGGCAATCGCCACGCGTTGCTGCTGTCCACCGGAGAGGCGCGACGGGTACTCGTTGGCCTTCTGGCCGATACCGACCTTTTCCAGCAGCGCACGGGCCTTGTCTTCGCGCTCGGCCTTGCCGCGCTTGCGCACGACCTTCTGCGCCAGGCACAGGTTCTCCAGCACGGTCATGTGCGGGAACAGGTTGAAGTGCTGGAACACCATGCCGACTTCGCGGCGGTAGGCGTTGATGTCGGTCTTCGGGTTGGCGAGGTCGACGCCGTCGATGCTCACCGAGCCGGAGTCGAACTCTTCCAGGCCGTTCAGGCAGCGCAGGAAGGTGGACTTGCCCGAGCCGGACGGCCCGATCACCACCACCACTTCGCCGCGGGCGACGCCGGTGCTGACATCGTCCACCGCGCGCACGACCAGCCCGCGGGTGTCGTAGACCTTGGTCAGATTACGGACTTCAATCACTTTGGCCGAGCCTCCGCTCCAGGCGCCCCGCCAGATGCGACAGCGGCAGGTTGATCACGAGGTAGAGCGCGGCGACGCAGAACCAGATCTCGAAGGTGGAGAACGAGGTGGTGATCGCCTCGCGGCCGCTCTTGGTCAATTCGGTGATGGCGATCACCGAGACCAGGGAAGTGTCCTTCACCAGGCTGATGAACTGTCCGGCCAGCGGCGGCAGCACGCGTTTGAAGGCCTGCGGCAGGATCACGTGACGCATCGACTGTGCGGCGTTCAGCCCCAGGGAGCGTGCGGCCTCATCCTGGCCACGGGCGATGGACTGCACGCCGGCGCGGACGATCTCGGCCACGTAGGCGCCGGTGAACAGCGCCAGCGCCGCCACACCGGCGAACTCGCGGGAGAGGTTCAGCACGGTGCCGATGAAGAAGTAGAAGATGAAGATCTGCACCAGCAGCGGCGTGCCGCGTACCAGTTCGACATAGAGAGTCGAGAGGTCGTGCAGGGTCGGGTTCTTCGACAGGCGGCAGAGACCGGTGAACAGGCCGATGAACAGGCCGAATGCGCCGGAGACGAAGGAAATCCACACCGTGGTCCACAGGCCCCAGGCCAGCGGGCCGGCGGCCCAGTGGCGGGTCGAGCCGACCACATCGCCCTCGGCGACGTCGTCGTTCTCGGAGAACTGCAGGCTGTCGGCGGCTACGGTGAGCACCTGCTGCTTGCCATCCTCGTCCACCAGGGTGACGCGAGCATTGCCGCCCTGGCCCTCGATCTTCTCCACCCGCGAGACGTTGTCCGCACGCAGCGGTTCTTCGGCCTGGTAGGCGAAGTACTGCGGGACGCGATTCCAGCGCCACTCGTAGGAAATCAGCGAAGTGGAGTACCAGAGGGCCAGGCCGATCATCAGCAGGATCAGTCCGGTCAGCCCGTGCCAGGGCCAGGTTGCGCGTTTCGTTCTAGCCACGAATCTCTACCGTGAAAATGCGAACGCGCAGGCTTGTGGCCTGCGCGTCGGGTCGACTTGCGTCAGACGTGGATTATTCCATGTCCTTGAGCCAGTCGGTGCTCTTGAACCACTTGTCGTGCAGACGATCGTAGGTGCCGTCTTCACGGATCTGCTTGAGGAAGTTGTTGATGAAGTTGATCGAGTCGTAGTCGCCCTTCTTCAGGCCGAAGGCCAGCGGCTCGTAAGTGAACGGCTGGTCCAGGTGCACCAGCTTGCCGGCGCCGAACTTGCTCACGCCGACGACGTTGTAGGGCGAGTCGTAGATGAAGGCGTCGGCCTTGCCGTTGACCACGTCCATGACCGCTTCGGGCTCGTTGTCGAAGCCATGGTACTGGGCCTTGGACAGCTGCTTCTTGGCGACGAATTCGCCGGTGGTGCCGATCTTGGAGGTGATGCGGTATTTCGCATCGTTCAGGTCCTTGTAGGACTTGATCTCGCCTTGCAGTTCCTTGCGGATCAGCAGGGTCTGGCCGACCACGATGAAGGGATCGGAGAAGTTCAGGCGCAGGTTGCGTTCCTGGGTCAGGGTCATGCCCGAGCCGATCATGTCGAACTTGTCGGTGAGCAGGGCCGGGATGATGCCGTCATAGGCGGTGGAGACCAGCTCCAGCTTGACGTTCATGGATTTGGCCATGGCCTTGAGCAGGTCCACTTCGAAACCGACGATCTGACCACGCTTGTTGGTCATCTCGAACGGCATGTAGGTCGGGTCCATGCCTACGCGCAGGGTGCCGCGCTTGGCCGCTTCATCGATGGCGCCGGCCTGAGCCGCGCTCACGCTGACCAGGGCGCAGACGCCCATCACCAGCGATGCCAGGTACTTTTTCATCCCCATACTCCCAAGCAAGTGAAAGAACTTCTTGTTTTTCCCAGCGATCGAATCGCGCGCGCCCTGGCATGCCGGGCACAGAAGGGTGCGAAGCGTACCCCATGCGGCGGATATCTCAATCTTTTCTGGATAGCTGGCGAAGGGTACCAGCAGCGGTGCGCGGGGAAAACAGGCTAAACCGCCACGCCTCCCTCGCCCCGGACGGGACGAGGGAGGCGCTGGGTCAGGATTGCGCGGCGGGCAGTGCCATGGCGCCCTGCTCCGCGACCGGCGCCAGGGGCACGGCCGGGGCATGGGCATCGGCCTGCAGCGATTGCCGCCAGGGACCGATCCACTGTTCCTTGTCACCCTGCCAGAGCGCCAGGTGCAGGCGCGACAGCGCCACCGGGTCGCTCAGCAGCGCCAGGCGACGATTGCCGTCGAGCTGCTCGGGGCCGGCTTCCAGCGCCTTCTCGACCAGCGCGGTGCGGGTCGCTTCGATGGCGGCGGACTGGCCGTGGCGGGCAGTGCCCATGGCGCACGCCAGGGCGTTCAGTACCGGGTCGACGGCGGAGCGGACGAAGCCGTCCTTCAGCGCCTGCCAGCGGTTCTGGTAGGTGTACTCGTCGGTGGCACGCAGCTCGCGGGGAGTGTCGTATTCCTCGGGAATGAGGAACAGCTTCTCGTCGCGCGAGGCCAGGCCGAGCTTGACCCGGCTGCTGATCACCGAGACCGGGATCGACAGCATCAGGGCACCGACGATGGGCGACAACCACCACAGGAAGCGCGGATTCAGCCACGCCACCAGCAGCGCCCAGCACAGGCCCAGCAGGGTTTGCAGGCCATGGCGGCGGATCGCCTCGCTCCACGGGGTGTCGTCGTCGTCACGCTGCGGCGACTTCCACTGGGCTTCCCAGCCGAGGAACGCGGCCAGCACGAAGCGGGTGTGGAAGAGCATGCGTACCGGGGCGAGCAGCACGGAGAAGAACATCTCCAGCAGCATGCTCATCGTCACCTTGATCACACCGCCGTAGCCCTTGGCGCCCTTGGCCCAGATCAGCATGACGCTGAGCAGCTTGGGCAGGAACAGCAGGGTCAGGGTGGTGGAGAACAGGGCGATGGCCTTCTCCGGGTGCCACTGCGGCCAGATCGGGAACAGCTGGCGCGGCTCCAGGAAGTACTGCGGCTCCATCAGCTGGTGCACCGCCAGCAGCGCGGTGGACAGCACCAGGAAGAAGAACCACAGCGGCGCCGACAGGTAGGACATCACGCCGGTGAGGAACACCGCGCGGTGCACCGGGTGCATGCCCTTGACCAGGAACAGGCGGAAGTTCATCAGGTTGCCGTGGCACCAGCGGCGGTCGCGCTTGAGCTCGTCCAGCAGGTTGGGCGGCAATTCCTCGTAGCTGCCTTCCAGGTCGTAGGCGATCCACACGCCCCAGCCGGCGCGGCGCATCAGCGCGGCTTCGACGAAGTCGTGGGAGAGGATCGCGCCAGCGAAGGAACCCTTGCCCGGCAACGGCGCCAGGGCGCAGTGCTCGATGAAGGGTTTCACCCGGATGATCGCGTTGTGGCCCCAGTAGTGGGATTCGCCCAGCTGCCAGAAGTGCAGGCCGGCGGTGAACAGCGGGCCGTAGACGCGGGTGGCGAACTGCTGCATGCGCGCATAGAGGGTGTCCATGCCCGACGCCTTGGGTGCGGTCTGGATGATGCCAGCCTCGGGGTTGGCCTCCATCAGGCGCACCAGCTTGGTCAGACAGTCGCCACTCATCACGCTGTCGGCGTCCATGACGACCATGTACTTGTACTGGCCGCCCCAGCGACGGCAGAAGTCGTCGATGTTGCCGCTCTTGCGCTTCACCCGGCGCCGGCGGCGACGGTAGAAGATGCGACCGAAGCCCAGGGCTTCCTTGCACAGCTCGATCCAGGCCTTCTCTTCGGCCATGGCGATATCGGGCTGGTTGGTGTCGCTGAGCACGAAGAAGTCGAAGCGATCCAGCTCGCCGCTGGCCGCCACCGATTCGTAGGTCGCCCGCAGGCCGGCGAAGACGCGCGGGACGTCCTCGTTACAGATCGGCATGACGATGGCGGTGCGCGCGTCAGGAGCGATCGGCTCGCTGCCCGCGCTGCTGCCGGAGATGCGGTAGCGGTCGCGGCCGGTGAGCAGTTCCCAGAAGCCCATCAGGGCGGTCCAGAAACCTGCCGAGACCCAGCAGAAGAGGATGGCAAAGAGCGCCAGCACGCCGAACTGGATGACGTACGGCAGCACCTGTTCCAGGGTCTGCAGGAAGGTCTGGCGGTTGATCTCTTCGAGGTCGACGAAGGCCCAGCCCTGGTAGGGCAGGATGCCTTTCATGTAATAGGTAGCGACGCTGGTCTGGCCGAGCATGAGCAGGACCAGGATGAACCGGCGCAGCGAGCCGACCCGCTGCCAGCGCGCCTTGGGCAGGTCACGGGAAGGCTTGGAGGGGTTGCTGCGCCCGGTCAGGCGGCGCCAGCCGCGCATGATCGGGTTGGTGCGCCAGGGTTCGGGGATTACCTTGGTGCGCTGGATCGGCGGTGCGGCCTTGAGGTAAGTGCGGCCGTTGTCGTCCATGCCCAGCATCTGGGCATCGTCGAGGTCCTGGCCATAGCCGTGGCGCAGACGCGCACCGACCGAAGCCAGTGCAGCGTCATCACCTTGGGCATCGCCAGCGAGCTGCTCGTGCAGCTCGCTGAAGGAACCGGCCCTGGCCAGCTGCTCACGCTCCTGCGCCGAAAGGGGCAGGTGCGCGAGGTAGTCGGCCACCGGCGCGGTGGTAGCGGTGGAGTTATTCATCGGCAGGCAGCTGGTAGCTCCAGGTTTCGGAAATGGTCTGGCCACCGTTCACCAGGGCAGCACGCATTTCCGTCGGCTTCTTCGGATCCTTGACCTTGATCCGCAGGGTCAGACGCCAGCCCTGGGTCACTGCGTTGTAGCGCAGGCTGTTTTCCTTCACTTCGGCGTTGTCGTCGGTGCTCACCTGGGTGCTCACCGGGGCATCGCCTGCCAGCGCCTTCAGGGTCGGGCCGACGAAATCGACGACCAGGGCGACACTGCCATCCGGCTGGCGGATCAGGTTCTTCTGCTTCACGTCACCGACCGAGCGCAGGGTCTGCATGACCCAGGCGTTCTTCGGATCGTGCAGGGCCTGCTCGTCCTTGGTCCAGCGCATGCGGTAGGCGAAGTCCAGCGGCTCGCCGGCCTCCGGGCGCTTCTCGGGGTTCCAGAAGGCGACGATGTTGTCGTTGGTCTCGTCCGGGGTCGGGATTTCCACCAGCTCGATGGTGCCCTTGCCCCAGTCGCCCTGCGGCTCGACCCAGGCGGACGGACGCAGGTCGTAGCGGTCGTCGAGGTCTTCGTAGCGGGAGAATTCGCGGCCACGCTGCAGCAGACCGAAGCCACGCGGGTTCTCGACGCTGTAGGCGCTGACGGACAGGTGTTTCGGGTTGTTCAGCGGGCGCCAGATCCACTCGTCGTTGCCAGCATGGATCTGCAGGCCGGTGGAATCATGCAGCTCCGGACGGAAGTTGTGCTCCGGCGACGGCTGGTTGGAGCCGAACAGGAACATGCTGGTCAGCGGTGCCAGGCCCAGCTTGGTCACCTTGTCGCGCAGGAACACGCGGGCCTTCACATCGACCACGGTGTCGTTGCCCGGACGGATGGTGAAGCGGTACGCGCCGGTCGCACGGGGCGAATCCAGCAGCGCGAAGATCACCAGGTGCTTGTCCTTGGGCTTGGGCTTCTCGATCCAGAACTCGCGGAAGCGCGGGAATTCCTCACCCGACGGCAGCGCGGTGTCCAGCGCCAGGCCACGGGCGGAGAGGCCCCACCACTGGTCCTTGCCGATGATGCGGAAGTAGCTCGCACCCAGGAAGGTGGCGATCTCGTCCTGCTTGTCGGGGGCGTTGATCGGGTACAGCAGGCGGAAGCCGGCGTAGCCCAGATCCTTGGTGGCATTGGCGTCGAACTTCAGGGAACCGAAGTCGAAACGGGAGGGATCGTATTTGATCTCCTTGACGTCGGTCGCCGTGACTTCGTTGATCTTCACCGGGGTGTCGAAGTGCATGCCCTGATGATAGAAGCTGATCTTGAAGGGGGTCTTCTCGACGGCCCAGTAGGCCTTCTCGTTACGGAAGCGAATCTGCTGGTAATCGGCGAACTTCATTTCGCTGAATTCCGATGGCAGGTTGCTCGTCGGTGCGCTGTACTTCTCTGCAGCCAGCGCCTTGGCCTTTTCGCCAACGTCGTCGAGATTGAAGGCCCAGGCATGGGTAGCGCTCAACGCCAACAGGGCGGAGCCGACCAGTCCGCGAAGGATTTGGCGCGAAAGCGGTTGTTGAACGGAACGGAAAATCACGAGTCCCCCTCGTCCGTGAACACAAAACGATTAAAGCCAGCAAAGGCGATGCCAATCTGCTGGCGATTGAATTCCGACCCCGGTGAGCCTGAATGATTCCCCGATTTTTTCCACGGGTACTTCGAGCTCCCGGAGGCGCATTGTTCTAAGTGCATAAGCCCTAACCATCATCCCACGGCGATATGACAAGCTGCCGCGCGTTCAAGCCTCCAGTAGAAAGGTCACCGGGCCGTCATTGACCAGGTGGACCTGCATGTTGGCGCCAAAACGGCCAGTGGCGACCAGCGGATGACGCTCTCGCGCCTGTTCCACGAGTAGATCGAACAACGCGGCGCCCTTTTCAGGTGGCGCCGCGCTGGAAAAGCTCGGTCGCAGCCCCTTTCGGGTATCCGCGGCCAGGGTGAACTGCGAAACCAGCAGCAGACCGCCGCCGACATCGCTCAATGAAAGGTTCATTTTACCTTCATCGTCGCCAAACACTCGATAGTTAAGCAGCTTGTGCAACAAACGGTTCACTGACTCTTCATCATCCTGGGGTTCGACCCCTACCAGGGCCAGCAGCCCATGGTCGATGGCGCCGACGATTTCGCCGTCGACCTCGACGCGGGCGCCACGCACCCGCTGGATCAGACCCTTCATTCAGCCTCCGGCGGCAGGTTCAGCAGGCGCCGGCCGATTTCGTTGGTGGCGCGCACCAGCGCATCGGTGATGCCCGGCTCCGCGGCCACGTGACCGGCGTCGCGGACGATCTGCAGCTCGCTGTTGGGCCAGGCCTTGTGCAGCGCCCAGGCGTTGTCCAGCGGGCAGACCACGTCATAGCGGCCGTGGACGATCACGCCCGGCAGGTGGGCGATCTTGTGCATGTCGCGCAGCAGCTGGTCGGGCTCGAGGAAGCCGTCGTTGACGAAGTAATGGTTTTCGATGCGCGCAATGGACAGCGAGCGGTGCGGGTCGGCGAAGCGCTCGACCACCGCCGGGTTCGGTCGCAGCGTGGCGGTACGGCCTTCCCAGGTGGACCAGGCGCGGGCGGCGTGCATCTGGGCGATCTGGTCCGGGCCGGTCAGGCGGCGGTGGAAGGCGTGCAGCAGGTCGTCGTGCTCGTCGGCAGGAATCGGCGCCAGGTAGTCCTCCCAATAATCAGGGAACAGGCGGCTAGCGCCTTCCTGGTAGAACCAGCGAATTTCCTGCGGGCGGCAGAGGAAGATGCCGCGTACGATCAGCGCCAGCACGCGCTCGGGATGTGCCTGGGCGTAGGCCAGCGACAGGGTCGAGCCCCAGGAGCCGCCGAACAGCACCCACTTGTCGATACCCAGGTGCTCGCGGATGCGCTCGATATCCTCGACCAGGTGCCAGGTGGTGTTGTTCTCCAGGCTCGCGTAGGGCGTGGAGCGGCCACAGCCGCGCTGGTCGAAGGTGACGATGCGGTAGATATTGGGATCGAAGAAGCGCCGCGACATGGCATCGCAACCGGAGCCCGGGCCACCATGGATGAACAGAACCGGCAATCCGTCGGGCGTGCCGCTCTCGTCCACATAGAGGACGTGCGGCGCTTCGACGGCCAGTTCATGGCGCGCGTAAGGCTTGATTTCCGGATACAAAGTTTGCATGGCTCGCTCCTGGATCAGTACGTACGGTCGCTCCGGACCAGTAACCATCCTAGGGCCTGTCGCCACCTTATAGAAAGTCGCGTTGCCGCGGCGCGACTTCCATCGAAAGTCTTCGGCCCCCACGGTGTCGGGCATGATACTCGGGCCAGCGAAAAACCCATAAGGGAGTTAGTGAGCCATGCCACGGAAGTTGTTTCTTTCTCTGTTCCTGCTGCTGTTCGCTCTGAGCGGCTGTGGCCGGGACGATCCGCGCGCGCAACTGGATGCCGCCGTCAAACAATTGCAGGACAACCTCGAAGCCAAGAATAGCGGGGCCGTGATCGATCAGCTGGCCGGCGATTTCCGCGCCAATGGCGAGTTCGACCGCGACTGGGCCAAGCGCACCATGACGCTGATGTTCCTGCGCCACCAGCAGGTCAAGGTGATCCTGCTCAGCAGCGAGAGCCGGATAGACCCGACCTATACCAATCGCGGCCATACCGACGCGCAGGTCGCCCTCACCGGCGCCGAGAACCTCATCCCCGACAGCGCCGGGCATTATTCCGTGAAGCTGGAGTGGTGGCGCGAGGGTTCTGAATGGAAACTGGCGAGGCTCGACTGGCAATGACTCTCCCCCTGCAACACCGCATCCGCGCCGCCGGCCTGCTGCTGCGCAACGACGAGATCCTGCTGGTGCGCCACGAGGTGGCCGGCGACGTGTACTGGATTCCGCCGGGCGGCGGCTTTGAGTCGGACAAGGACCAATCCACTCGCGACACGGTGCGGCGCGAGTGCCGGGAGGAAACCGGGCTGGCGGTGGAAGTCGGCCCGCTGGTCTACGTGCGCGAGTTCGCCGAGCCGGTGGCCGGGCGCTTCCACATGGAGCTGTTCTACCGCGTGGACGCCTGGGATGGCCGGGTCAGCCTGGACAACCTGCGCGGCATGGGCGGCGACGAGTTCGATATCCGCGAGGTCGCCTGGGTGCCGCGCCAGGAACTGCCGCGCCTGCCCTCCTACTACCCCGCCGAATTGCTCGACGATGTCTGGGAGCGCCTGGCCGAGGCGCAGCCACTGATCCGCCACCTCGGCCTGCAACGCTAGCGGCGTTACTGCACCGGTTCGCTGGTGGGCTTGGCGATGATCTCCTGCAGCTCGGCGGTCATGGGGAATTCCAGGTTGAGGTTCTTCGGCGGGATCGGTTGCTCGAACCAGCGCTGGTAGATGCCCTTGATCTCGCCCGAGGCGTAGAGGTCGGCCAGGGTCTGGTTGACCAGGGCGAGGAACTGCGGATCGTCGCGGCGCACCATGCAGGCGTAGATTTCCCGTGACTGCGGCTCGCCCACCACGACCCAATGGTGCGGGTCGCGTGCCTTGGCCTTCTCGCCGTAGAGCAGCGCGTCGTCCATGTAGAAGGCCACCGCGCGGCCGGATTGCAGCATGAGGAAGGCTTCGCCGTGATCCTTGGCGCTGACCACGTTCATGCCCAGCTTGTGTTCGGCGTTGTAGGCCTTGAGGTAGCGCTCGTTGGTGGTGCCGGCGGTGGTCACCACGTTCTTGCCCTTGAGGTCGTCGAAGCCCTGGATGCCGCTGTCCTTGGCGGTCAGCAACTGGCCCTTCACGTAGATGAATCCGTAGGAGAAGGCGACCTGCTTCTGGCGCTCGGCGGTGACGCCGGTGGAGCCGCACTCCAGATCGACCGTGCCGTTCTGCACCAGCGGGATGCGCGTCTGCGAGGTCACCAGGTTGTACTTCACTTTCAGGTCCGGCTTGTCGAGCTTCTGCTTGATGCGCTCGACCACCTTGCCGGCCAGGTCCACCGAGTAGCCCATGGGCTGCCCGCTGTTGTCGCCCAGGTATGAGAACGGCACCGAGGCGTCGCGATAACCCAGGGTTATCGTGCCGCGATCGGCGACTTTCTTCAGCGTGCCATCCAGCGCTTCGTTCGCCTGCGCCAGCGCGCAGACCAGGCTGGACGCCGCCAGCATTCCCAGTGCGAGTCGTTTCATGGGTTCGGTCCCTCTTGTTGTTGTGAGTCGGGTTGAGGTCAGGGGCGCGCGGCGATCACGGTGATTTCCACCAGTACCGACGGCCGCGCCAACAGCGCCTGCACCGTGGTGCGGGTCGGCGCGCAGCCTTCGGGCAGCCAGGCGGACCAGACACCGTTCATGGCCTCGAAGTCTGCCGCGATGTCCTTCAGGTAAATGGTCGCGCTGAGGATGTTCGCCTTGTCGCTGCCAGCTTCGGCCAGCAGTGCGTCGATCTTCGCCAGCACTTCGCGGGTCTGGCCCTGGATATCGGTGGCCTGGCCGGGCACCTGCCCGGAGAGGAAAACCAGCGAGCCGAAGACCATAGCGCCGGAAAGGCGGTCGTTGGTGGCGATGCGTGTGAGTTGCATGGTGAGTCTCCCTATTCGATGGAATCAGCCGGCCAGCCGTTCGGGCGTCAGGCCGCTGGTGTCGATGCCGGGTTTGCGCCCGCTGATCTGCGCGGCGATCAGCTCTGCACTGCCGCAGGCCAAGGTAAAGCCGAGAGCGCCGTGGCCAAGATTCAGCCAAAGCCCGCGCGGCCCGCAGGCGCCCACCAGCGGCACGCCGGTGGGCGTGGCCGGGCGCATCCCGGCCCATTCGATCGCGGCACCGTAATCGCAGGCTTCGGGCAGCGTGTCCGCCGCCTGCTGGCGGATCAGCGCCAGCCGCTTGGGCTCCAGGCGCGGGTCGAAGCCGACGATGTCAACCATGGCGGCAATGCGCAGTTGCTCGCCAATGCGCGCATAGACCACTTTGCGGTCGTAGTCGGTCAGGCTCACATCCGGCGCTTGATCACCGGCACGAATCGGCGCGGTCAGGCTGTAGCCCTTGAGCGGGTAGAGCGGCAGGCGCGGCCCGCCCGTCAGCAACGCGGCGCTGCGGTAGCCGGCGGCGAGCACCACGTGATCAGCCTCGAAGCTTTCCGCACCAGCCGCCCCGCCCGCCTCCACTCCGACCACGGCGCCGTTGCGCTGGATCAGCCGGGACGCCGGGTGACCATAGAGAATCTGGCAGCGACCGGATGCCTGGAGACGCTCGGCCAACCGCTGGCAGAACAGGAAGCAGTCGGCGACCTCCTCATCCGGCGTATGAATGCCTCCCACGAAGGGCGCGCGCTCCAGCGCCGGGTCCAGCTCGCGGCACTGCTGCGCCGAGAGCACGAATTGTTCGGCAGGGTCAGACAGGTTCTGCCGCGCACTGCGCAAGCTGCCTTCGTCGCGGAAGGCCACCAGCTTGCCGTTGCGCCGCCAGTCGAAACCGTCCAGCCCGTCCTCGCGCCACTGCGCCAATGTGCCCTGGCTGAACAGCGCGAGGCGCAGAAGGTGTTTGGCGTTGGCCTGGTTCACCGAGCGCCGGCAGGCGGCGGTGAACTCCAGCAGCCAGCGCCATTGCGCCGGGTCCAGGCGCGGGCGCAGACGCAGTGGCGAGTCCCCGCGCAGCAGCCAGCCCAGCGCCTGCTGCGGCACGCCGGCATCGGCCAGCGGCGCGACATAGCGGTAGGACAGTTGGCCGCCGTTGGCGAAGCTGGTTTCCAGCCCGGCCTGATCCCGCGCCTCCAGCACGGTGACGTCGAAGCCTTCGAGGACCAGCGCCTGGGCCGTGGCCAACCCGACCACGCCCGCGCCGATGATGCATACCCGCTGTGCCATTGCCGTCTCACTGCCCATCCAAACCTGGCCTCGACCTTAGGCGCGGGTGACAGGCGACGAACAATGAATAAACATGGGTAACCCATAACCTTGCGTTATACGCATCGGTTATCCACACAAGGGAGACGCCCATGCGCCTGCGCCATATCGAAGTGTTCCAGGCCATCCGCGAGACTGGCTCGGTCAGCGGCGCCGCGCAATTGCTACACGTCTCGCAGCCGGCGGTGACCAAGGTGCTGCAGCATGCCGAGCAGCAGTTGGGCTTCCCGCTCTTTCTCCGTGTTCGCGGAAAGTTGCAGGCGACACCCGAAGCGCTGGAGCTGGAGCGCGAAGTGGCCAAGGTCAGCGAAAGCCTGCAGGGCGTGCGCCGCCTCGCGCAGAGCCTGCGCGGCCAGCCGGAGAACCGCCTGCGCGTGGGCGCCACGCCGGCGATGGCGCTTTCGCTGCTGCCGCCGGTGATCCGCGAATGGACCGACCGCTACCCGCAAAGCAGCTGCGAACTGGCCACGCAGCATTCCCGCGAACTGGTGCAGAACCTGCTGATGCGCGAGCTCGACCTCGCCCTCACCCTGCAGCAGACCGACCACCCCGGCCTGCGCTCGCAGCCCATCGCCAGCGGCCCGCTGGTGGCCCTGGCGCCGCGCGGCCACTGGCCGGCGGAGCGCCTCGGCCAGCCCCTGACGCTGGACGAACTGGCCGGCGAACCGATGATCGGGTTGTCCACTTCCGACCCGCTGTCGGCCCGCCTGGAAAGCCATCTGGCCAACGTCGAACCGCCACCGCGCGTGCGCATCGCGGTGCAGACCTATGCCCTGGCACGCACGCTGGTGGAAGCTGGCACGGGACTGGCGCTGGTCGATCCCTTCACCGCGCTGGGCGCGGACGAGCGCCTGACAGTGCAGCGCACCCTGACGCCCACCGTGAAGGTGACGCTCTACGCCCTGACCCGCGCCGACGAAACCCCACCGCATACCCAGGCGCTATTACTGGAGATGCTGGTGCGGCATGCCGAGAAGCAGCTGGCGCAGCATCGCTTCGAATAGTTTCCCGGATGGCGCGGGCGAGCAGACCGGGCAGAGCGGCATCCTTGGTTTAAAGTGGCGGCCTCATCTGTGCCCTTCGGGTACACCAGGACGCCATTGAGTCGAACCGACAAGGAAAGCCATGTCCCGCGAGAAAGCCGACGCACTGCACCAACAAGCCATGACCCTGGACGACCAGGGCGATAGCGATGCGGCCCTGGCGCTGTATCTCCAGGCCATCGAGCTCGCGCCGGAGAAGTCGGAAACCCACTACAACATCGGCCTGATCTACAAATACCGCGGCGACTGGCCCGCCTCGCAGCGTTACAACCAGCAGGCCGTCGACCTGACGCCGGACGATGAAGCGGCCAACTGGAACCTCGCCATCGCCGCCACGGCGCTGCGCGACTGGAGCTGCGCGCGGGCCGTGTGGAACCGACTCGGGATTTCCATCGAACTGGGCGACCGGCCGATCGAGGCCGATTTCGGCATGACCCCAGTGCGCCTGAATGCCGACGAGAGCGCCGAAGTCGTCTGGGCGCAGCGCATCGACCCGGTGCGCGCCAGTTTGCTGAACATCCCCTATCCGGATTCGGGGTTTCGCCATGGCGACATCGTCCTGCACGACGGCGCCGCGGTCGGCTACCGCGAGAACCAGGGCCGTGAGTATCCGGTGTTCAACGTCCTCGAGCTGTTCACCGCGTCCCCGCACAGCACCTACGAAATCAACCTCCGACTCGGCTCGCCGGAAGACCTCGACGAGTTGCAGCAACGCCTGGACGAACTGGACATCGCCAACGAGTCCTGGTCGAAGAACGTGCGCGTACTGTGCCGCCAATGCTCGGAAGGCCATCCGCACGAGCAGCACGATCACGAGCTGGAGGAAGAGGAAAGCTGGCAGCAGGAGCAGTTGCTCGCCGTCGCGACCAGCGACGAGGCCCGACTGCGCGCGGTGCTGGCCGACTGGGCAAACGATCAGCGGTGCGTCGAGCACATCGAATGCACCCTGGAAGGTGTGCGCCGCTGAAGCGACGCGACGAATGAAAAGACAGCCCCCTGCCGCACCGGGGAAACGCCGCCGGGATGCGTGGTCCGGCGGCGCCGCGCCGACAGTCCCGGCGCGGCAGGAAGCTGCGTAAAACTCAGCGACCGTAGCGCTCGCGGCCCCAGGCGATGAAGGTTTCCAGCATGCGCCGGAGCACCTGGGCGGTCGGTGCGGCGAGGTCTTCGCGGTAGCCGAAGGGCGCGTGCTCACCCATGTAGTTGCACTGCGCGAGTTCCAGTTGCACCGCATGCACGTTGTCCTGCGGCTGGCCGTACTGGCGGGTGATGTGCCCGCCCTTGAAGCGGCCATTGAGGATGTGCCGGTAGACCGGTGCGTCGGCGCACACCGCGACCAGTCGCTCGGCCAGTTCCGCGTCGCAGCTCGCGCCGCTGTTGGTGCCGATGTTGAAGTCCGGCAGCTTGCCGTCGAACAGGTGCGGGATCACCGAGGCGATGGAGTGTGCATCCCACAGCAGCGCGTAGCCGAACTCGGCCTTCAGGCGCGCCAGCTCATCAGCCAGGGTACGGTGGTAGGGCGTCCAGACTTCCGCAAGGTAACGCGCGCGCTCCTCGGCCGACGGCGTCTGGCCGACCTTGAACAGCGGGCGGCCGTCGAACAGCGTGTCGGGGTAGAGGCCGGTGGTGGCGGTGCTGTACAGCGGCTTGTCATCGGCCGGGCGATTCAGGTCGATGACGTAGCGCGAGTAGCCGGCGGCCAGGGTGCTGGCGCCCAGCTCTTCGGCGAAGGCGTAGAGCCGTGGGATGTGCCAGTCGGTGTCGGCCAGCTCGCGGGCTTCATCTACGAGGCCGTTTTCCACGGCCGGGGTCAGGCGGGTGCCGGGGTGCGGCATGCTGATCAGCAGCGGCACGCGGCCGCGTTTGAATTCGAGAACGTTGTCCATGGGGCTATCTCCAGTACGGGCGAGATGTATTCGCTGTTCGTGCGAGCAACGTTTCCTGCTGGAAACCCGTGCCGCTGCTTCCCTCTCCCCAGCCCTCTCCCTGAAGGGAGAGGGGGCATCCGATTGAAGCGGGCCACTCGTGCCACGCTGCCACTTCGCTCGCAGGCTGACGCCAGAGTTTCGAGTGCTGCCGAACCGGTCCCCTCTCCCGCTTGCGGGAGAGGGCTAGGGTGAGGGGTTTTTGCTCTTGTGGCTTCAAAGCTCTTCGCCGTGACGAATGACGCGCTTGGGCAGGTCACCGCCGAGCCAGTAGGCGAGTTCGGCGGGGCGCTGGATGTCCCAGGCGATGAAGTCGGCAACCTTGCCCGCTTCCAGGCTGCCATGGCTGTCAGCCATGCCCAGCGCACGAGCGGCGTTGAGGGTGACGCCGGCGAGGGCTTCTTCCGGGGTCAGGCGGAAGGCGGTGCAGGCCATGTTCAGCATCAGGCGCAGGGACAGCGCCGGCGAGGTGCCGGGGTTGAGGTCACTGGCGATGGCGATGTTCACGCCGTGCTTGCGCAGGACATCCATCGGCGGCAGCTGGGTTTCGCGCAGGACGAAGAAGGCGCCCGGCAGCAGCACGGCGACGGTGCCGGCCTCGGCCATGGCAATGGCGTCGCTCTCGTCCATGAATTCCAGGTGGTCGGCGGACAGCGCGCCATACCGCGCGGCGAGGCTGGAGCCATGCAGCGAGGACAATTGCTCGGCGTGCAGCTTCACCGGCAAGCCCAGGCGCTGGGCTGCCTGGAACACCCGCTCGACCTGAGCCGGGGAGAACGCCAGGTGCTCGCAGAAGGCGTCTACCGCGTCCACCAGCCCCTCTTCGGCCAGCGCCGGGAGGATGTGATTGCAGACCTGCTCGATGTACTCGTCAGCGCGGCCGACGTATTCCGGCGGCAAGGCGTGGGCGGACAGGCAGGTGGTGCGTACCGTCACCGGCAGCTCCTGCTCCAGGCGACGGGCAACGCGCAGCATGCGGCGCTCGCTGTCGAGGTCCAGGCCGTAGCCGGACTTCACTTCCAGCACGGTCACACCATCGGCCAGCAATGGGCGGGCGCGCTTGATGGCGCTGGCCAGCAGTTCGTCCTCGCTCGCTTCGCGGGTGGCGCGCACGGTGCTGGCAATGCCGCCGCCGGCCGCGGCGATCTCGGCATAGCTGACACCGTTCAGGCGCTGCTCGAACTCACCGCTGCGGTCACCGCCGAACACCAGGTGGGTATGGCAGTCGATGAAGCCGGGCGTGACCCAGGCGCCGCCCATGTCAGTGCTCTGGATCGGGCGTTCGGGCAGTTCGGCGCGCGGGCCGATCCAGCTGATGCGGTCGCCTTCGGTGATGATCGCGGCGTCCTCGATGATCGAGTAACGGCCGTCCTTCATGGTCGCCGCGTGGCAGTGCTGCCAGAGGTGTTTCATTGCAGTCTCCCGATGCTTGCGCCGACGCTGTGCAGCGCCGCCGGATCGGCCAGCAGCTCGGCGGCGCGGGCGATGTCCGGCGCCAGCCAGCGGTCGCTGTCATAGGCCGGCACCTGTTCGCGCAGCAGGCTCCAGGCGCAATCGGTGCCGCTGCCGAAGCGCTGCGGCTTGAGGAATTCGAAGGCCTGGGCGGCCAGCAGGTATTCGATGGCGAGGATGCGTCGACTGTTGTCCAGGGCGCGGCCGAGCTTGAGCGCGGCGCTGGTGCCCAGGCTCAGGTGGTCTTCCTGCAGGCCGGAGGTGACGTAGTTGTCCACCACCGCCGGCTGCGCCAGCTGGCGATTCTCGCCGGCAAGGGCGGCGGCGACGTACTGCACGATCATCATCCCCGAGTTGACCCCCGGCTTGCTCACCAGGAAGGCCGGCAGGCCGCTGACCAGCGGGTTGATCAGGCGGTCCAGGCGGCGCTCGGAGACCCCGCCCAGCTCAGCCACGGCAATCGCCAGCAGGTCGGCAGCCATGGCCACGGATTCGCCGTGGGGGTTGGCCTGGGACACCACCCGGTAATCGTCCGGCGTGCCCAGCACCAGCGGGTTGTCGGTGGCGGAATTGAGTTCGGTCTCGATCTGTTTCGCCGCGTGCTCCAGCTGGTCGCGGCAGGCGCCGTGGATCTGCGGCATGGAGCGGATGCTCAGGGCGTCTTGGGTGCGGATACCCTTGCTGCTCGCGATCACTTCGCTGCCTTCCAGCAGCGCGCGCAGGTTGGCGCCGACCTTCTGCATGCCCGGGTGCGGCTTGAGCGCGATGATCTCGGCGTCGAACGCGTCGATCTGCCCGCGGAGGGCCTCGAAGCTCATGGCGCCGATCACGTCGGCCCACTGCGCGAGGCGGGTCGCTTCTTCGAGGGCGAGGCAGCTCAGGCCGGTCATGCACGGCGTGCCGTTGACCAGGCAGAGCCCGTCCTTGGCGCCCAGTTGCACCGGCTCCAGGCCTTCGGCGGCCAGCGCCTGGAAGGCCGGCACCACTTCGCCGCGATAGCTCACTTCACCGATCCCGAGCAGCGCCACGCCGACGTGGGCCATGTGGGTCAGGTAGCCCACCGAGCCCTGTGCCGGCACGCGCGGGGTGATGCCGTGGTTGAGCAGCGCCAGCAGTGCTTCCACCACGCGACGGTGCAGGCCGGATTTTCCGTGGCTGTAGTTGGCGATGGCGGCGGCGATGATCGCACGGGTCTGTTCGTCCTTCAGCGGCTCGCCCACGCCGCAGGCATGACTGAGCAGGGTGTTGCGCGACAGCTGCGCCAGTTGCTCGCCCTGCAGCACCACGTTGCACAGCGCACCCAGGCCGGTGCTGATGCCATAGGCGCGCTCCCCCCGGCTGACGATGCGTTCGACGATGCCGTGGGCGTTGTCGATGCGTGCCCAGGCAGCCGTCGACAGTTGCAGGTGCGCACCCTGGCGCGCCACCTCGACCAGGTCCTGCCAGCGCAGCGGGCCGTTGCCGAAGGTGATGGTGGAAGACGACGACATGCAAAACTCCTGTAGGCGGGGAAGCCCCCTTCCCCGCCGGCGAATGGTGTTACAGCGCGGCGACGCGGCGCTGGACGAAGCGGTCGACGTACTCGTCGGCGGGCTTGTGCAGGATGTCGGCGGGCGCGCCCACCTGGATCAGCTGGCCGTCCTTGAGGATGGCGATGCGGTTGCCGATGCGCACGGCTTCATCGAGGTCGTGGGTGATGAAGACGATGGTCTTGTGCAGGGTCTTCTGCAGCTCCAGCAGCTGGTCCTGCATGTCCGCGCGGATCAGCGGGTCGAGGGCGCTGAAGGCTTCGTCCATGAGGATGATGTCGGTGTCCGCGGCCAGGGCGCGGGCCAGGCCGACGCGCTGGCGCATGCCGCCGGAAAGCTGGTGCGGGTAGGACTTCTCGTAGCCCTTCAGGCCCACGGTGGCGATCCAGTGCAGCGCGCGCTCCTGGCACAGCGCCTTGCTCTCGCCGCGGATCTTCAGGCCGTAGGCGACGTTGTCGAGCACGCTCTTGTGCGGCAGCAGGCCGAAGCTCTGGAACACCATGCTGATCTTGCGCCGGCGGAAGTTCTCCAGCGCGGCCGAGTCATAGGCAAGCACGTCCTCGCCATCGACCAGGATCTGCCCGCTGGTGGGGTCGATCAGGCGGTTGAAGTGGCGCACCAGGGTCGACTTGCCGGACCCGGACAGGCCCATGATGACGAAGATTTCCCCGGCCTCGATGGACAGCGAGAGGTCGTTGACACCGACCACGCAATCGGTGGCGGCGAGCACCTCGGCCTTGCTCTTGCCCTGGCGGATCATCGCCAGCGCCGAGTCGGCCTTGGCGCCGAAGATCTTGTAGACGTTCTTGACCTGGATCTTGCTCATTTGCTGGCCTCATGGTGGCGCGAGCGGCCGTAAGCCTGGGTGATGCGGTCGATGACCACGGCGAGGATGACGATGGCGAGACCCGCCTCCAGCCCCTTGCCGACGTTGAGCGTCTGGATGCCCACCAGCACGTCCTCGCCCAGCCCACGGGCGCCGATCATCGAGGCGATGACCACCATTGACAGGGCCATCATGGTGGTCTGGTTGATGCCGGCCATGATGCTCGGCAGCGCCAGCGGCAGCTGCACACCGAACAGTTGCTGGCGGCGGTTGGCGCCGAAGGCGGTGATGGCTTCCATCACCTCGCGGTCGACCTGGCGAATCCCCAGGTCGGTGAGACGGATCAGCGGCGGAGCGGCGTAGATCACGGTGGCGAAGATCGCCGGCACCTTGCCCAGGCCGAACAGCATCAGCACCGGGATCAGGTACACGAAGCTGGGCATGGTCTGCATGATGTCCAGCATCGGCAGCAGCACGGCGCGGAAGCGGTCGCTGCGCGCGGCGACGATGCCCAGCGGGATGCCGATCAGCACCGAGATGAGGGTCGCCACCATCATCAGCGCAAGGGTCTGCATCAGCTTGTCCCACAGGCCCACGGCGCCCACCAGGAACAGCAGGCCGACGATGACCACGGTCGGCAGGATGCGCCGGGTGGCGTGCCAGGCGATGCCGGCGACGATGGCCAGCATCAGCCACCAGGGAGTGGCCCGCAGCACGCTCTCCAGGTTGACGATGGCCCACAGCAGGGTGTCGGAGATGTGGCGGAACACGTCGCCGTAGTTGGTAACCAGGGCATCGACCCAACCGTTGACCCAGTCGGCGATGGAGAAAGTGAAGCGTTCGGGAAACATGGCACGTACTCGTCAGGAGTGGGCATCACCGGGGAAGCAGTGCCTCCCCGGATTCGGCGGCGTCAGAGCGCGGCCTGGACCTTCTTCGCAGCGTCCTCGCTGACCCAGGTGGTCCACACTTCCGGGTGCTCCTTGAGGAAGGCCTTGGCCAGTTGCTCGGAGGTGAGCTTCTCCTTGGCCATCTTCGCCAGGTTCTGGTTCAGCAGGTCGATGGGCAGGTTGACCTTCTCCAGCACCGCCACCAGTTCCGGGGCCTGATCGTGGAAGGCCTTCGACAGACCGACCTGGATCTTCACGTCCTTGTTCACGCCCGGCTCCTCCAGCTTCACCAGGTCGGCCTGGCCCATCAGCGGCGTCGGCGACCAGTAGTAGAAGAGGATAGGCTCCTTGCGCTTGTAGCTCGACAGCACGGCGGCATCCAGCGCCGGGCCGGTGCCGGGGCGGAAGTTGGTGTACTTGTCCTCGAGGCCGTACTTCTTCAGCATCTCGGAGTTTTCCAGCTCGCAGGTCCAGCCAGCCGGACAGTTGTAGAAGCGGCCCTTGCCCGGTTCTTCCTGATCGCGGAAGACTTCGGCGTACTGCGCAAGGTCGGTCACGGCCTTGAGGTTAGGCGCCTTGGCTTCGATGTTGCGCGCCTTGTCGCCCTCGATCACGAAGCGCGGCACGTACCAGCCTTCGGTGGCGCCGACGATGGGCGCGCCCACGCCGACCACCTTGTTGGCGGCGGCGGCCTTGTTCCAGGCGTCGCTGCGGCCGATCCATTCCTCACTGAAGATCTGGATGTCGTTGTTCGCCAGCGCCTGCTCCATGGTGATGGAGTTGCCCGGCAGGCTGTCGGTTTCGCAGCCGTAGCCGTTCTTCAGGATGATCTGCATGAGGTCGGTGAGCAGCATGCCGCTCTCCCAGTTCAGCCCGGCGAACTTCACCGGCTTGCCACTCTCGCACCAGCCGGCGGCCTGGGCCGATGCCAGGGTGCCGCCCAGCAGACCGGCGGACAGGAACAGGCCCAGCAGCGTCTTCTTGGTGTTGTTCATCTGATGCTCCTAAACGTGAATGAGGTTGGGCAGTGCAAGGGCCGCGAGTGCTTGTGGCCGCGCGGCCGGGCCGGTCTGTTCAGGTGCGGGCCGGCAGGATCAGCCGGTCCGGTACTGCCCGCGTGACGCGGCGGGCGACCAGGTAATAGAGAACGGCCGGAACCACGAGGCCGATGATCCAGGAGATGTCCACGCCACCCAGGGCGTCCACCAGCGGGCCGGTGTAGAACTTGGTGGAGATGAAGGGCAGCTGCACCAGCACGCCGATCACGTAGACGCTGATGCCGGGGATGTTCCAGCGGCCGTAGCGGCCATCCGGATCAGCCAGCGCCGGCACGTCGTAATGCTCGCGGGTGATGCAGTAGTAGTCGACCAGGTTGACCGCGCTCCACGGGGTGAAGAAGGCCAGCAGGAAGAGGATGAAGGACTTGAAGGCGCCGAGGAACGAATGCTGGCCGAGCAGCGCGATCAGGGTCGCGGCGCCGACGATCAGCAGGACGAACACCAGGCGCTGCACGCGGCTCACTTCCAGGTGGCCACGGAAGCCGCTGATCACGGTGGCGATGCACATGAAGCTGCCGTAGGAGTTCAGCGTCGAGATGGTGATCTTGCCGAAGGCGATGCTGAAGTACAGCAGCGCGGCGACGGCGCCACTGCCGCTCAGGCCGACGATGTAGGCCACTTCATGGCCGGCGAACTGGCCGTTGGCCCCGGCCGCGGCGAACACGCCGAAGATCATCGCCACCTGCGCGCCGATCACCGAACCTGCGCCCACGGCGAGGAAGGTCTTCACCGAGGAAGTCTTGCTCGGCAGGTAGCGCGAGTAGTCGGCGACATAGGGGCCGAAGGCGATCTGCCAGGAAGCGGCCAGGGACACCGCGAGCAGGAAGCTGCTCCAGCTGAAGTGACGGATCTGCAGCAGCGCGCTAACGTCGGTCTGGTTCACCAGGCGGCTGAACAGGTAGATGAAGGCGATCACCCCGATGACGCTGGCGATGCGGCCGATCACGTGGATCACCCGGTAGCCAAGCACGGTCACCAGCACGATCACGCTGGCAAACATCAGGATGCCGACGCTGTCGCTGACGCCGAACAGCTGGCCCAGCGCCTGGCCGGACAGCACGGTGCCAGTGGCGGTGAAGCCCAGGTACATCAGGCACACCAGCACGATCGGAATGGCCGCGCCATAGACACCGAACTGCACACGGCTGGAGATCATCTGCGGCAGGCCGAGTTTCGGCCCTTGGGCAGCGTGCAGCGCCATCACGCCGCCGCCCAGCAGTTGGCCGATGAGCAGGCCGATCAGCGACCAGAACACATCGCCGCCCAGCACCACGGCCAGGGCGCCGGTGACGATGGCGGTGATCTGCAGGTTGGCACCCAGCCACAGGGTGAACTGGCTGTAGAGCTTGCCGTGGCGCTCGGCCTCGGGGATGTAGTTGATCGAACGCACTTCGATCAGGGGTTTGGAGCTATCACTGGCCTGGGACATCGTTATTGTTCTCCCGAAGGGATTTATTGTCTGTCGATGTACTGCTGCTTCACGGACCGGGCCGCCGCACGACACCGTGCGGCGGCCCTCTCCCTGGTCCTGCTTTTCTGCTACCGAATTACCGGTCCGTAGGGCGCATAACGCGCCAGCGTTATCCGCCGTATCTGATCACTTGCCGGTGATCATCGGCAGGTTCAGGCCCTGCTCCTTGGCGCAGTCGATGGCGATCTGGTAGCCGGCATCGGCATGGCGCATCACGCCGGTGCCTGGGTCGTTGGTCAGGACGCGGGCGATGCGCGCCGCCGCTTCGTCGGTGCCGTCGCAGACGATCACCATGCCCGAGTGCTGGGAGAAGCCCATGCCCACGCCGCCGCCGTGGTGCAGCGAAACCCAGGTGGCGCCGCTGGCGGTGTTCAGCAGGGCGTTGAGCAGCGGCCAGTCGGACACGGCGTCGGAGCCGTCCTGCATGGCTTCGGTCTCGCGGTTCGGGCTGGACACCGAGCCGGAGTCGAGGTGGTCGCGGCCGATCACGATCGGCGCTTTCAGCTCGCCGCTACGGACCATTTCGTTGAACGCCAGGCCAAGCTTGGCGCGCTGGCCCAGGCCGACCCAGCAGATGCGTGCCGGCAGGCCCTGGAAGCTGATGCGCTCGCGGGCCATGTCCAGCCAGCGGTGCAGGTGAGCGTCATCGGCGATCAGCTCCTTGACCTTGGCGTCGGTCTTGTAGATGTCCTCGGCATCGCCCGACAGCGCGGCCCAGCGGAACGGACCGACACCACGGCAGAACAGCGGGCGGATATAGGCCGGGACGAAACCGGGGAAGTCGAAGGCGTTGGCCACGCCCTCTTCCTTGGCCATCTGGCGGATGTTGTTGCCGTAGTCGAAGGTCGGGATGCCCTGCTTCTGGAACTCCAGCATGGCTTTGACGTGCACGGCCATGGACTGCTTGGCGGCTTTCACCACGGCAGCCGGGTCGGTCTGCGCGCGGTCGCGGTACTGTTCCCAGGTCCAGCCGGCCGGCAGGTAGCCGTTGAGCGGGTCGTGGGCGGAAGTCTGGTCGGTGACCATGTCCGGGCGCACGCCGCGCTTGAGCAGTTCCGGGAGGATTTCCGCAGCATTGCCCAGCAGGGCGATGGAGATGGCCTTGCCTTCGGCGGTGTATTGGGCGATGCGCGCCAGGGCATCGTCGAGGTCCTTGGCCTGCTCGTCGACGTAGCGGCTGGCGAGGCGGAAATCGATGCGGCTCTGCTGGCACTCGATGTTCAGCGAGCAAGCGCCGGCCAGGGTCGCGGCCAGCGGCTGGGCGCCGCCCATGCCGCCCAGGCCTGCAGTGAGCACCCAGCGGCCCTTGAGGTTGCCGTCGTAGTGCTGGCGGCCGGCCTCGACGAAGGTTTCGTAGGTGCCCTGGACGATGCCCTGGCTGCCGATGTAGATCCACGAGCCGGCGGTCATCTGGCCGTACATGGCCAGGCCCTTGGCATCCAGTTCGTTGAAGTGTTCCCAGTTGGCCCAGTGCGGTACCAGGTTGGAGTTGGCGATCAGCACGCGCGGGGCGTTGGCGTGGGTCTTGAAGACACCGACCGGCTTGCCCGATTGCACCAGCAGGGTCTCGTCTTCATTCAGCTCCTTGAGGGTCTCGACGATCTTGTCGTAGCACTCCCAGTTGCGCGCGGCGCGGCCGATACCGCCGTACACCACCAGCTCCTTCGGGTTCTCGGCAACTTCCGGGTCGAGGTTGTTCATCAGCATGCGCAGCGGTGCTTCGGTCAGCCAGCTCTTGGCGTTCAGTTGGGTGCCGCGCGGGGCACGGATTTCGACGTCGCGGAATTTGGTCACGGAAGGCTCCTTCGCTTTGCTCGGGTCGTTGGCCGTTGGGGGCGGCCTGGCGGTTCGTTCGACGGTGCCGAGGAGTTCGCCACCATCATGTCTATTCTTGTATGTACAAGTATAAGCAAAGCAAGGGCCAACCTTGGCTGGCGCGGTGTCCAAGCAGCCGGATAAACAACTCAAATCATTGATTTATATGGAGTAAAACAGATATTTAGTAACTCGGTAGCGGCTGACAGCAATCGCTGCCCTTCAGACGAATGCACCAGAAGCAGGCTTCACTGCACCGTTTCGTTGCGTTCGGTAACACCGCTCGCTACCAAGGGACACAGGTTGTATAGACAAGTTCATTGGAGCGAGATTTAGGCACAGTATCTCCCGGATGCGCCCTCTCCCCCCGCCCTCTCCCTGAAGGGAGAGGGTTAGGGAGAGGGAGCCCCTAGTACCATCAACTTCACCCAGGCACCCGCTCACTTCAACGCCGCATCGATCTTCGTTGCCGCCTCCGCCGTCACCCACTTCGACCACAGCTCCCGGTGCTCGCGGAAGAACTTCGCCCGCACATCCGCCACGTCCCGGTGGTGCTCGGCCATGTCCGCCAGCAGCGCGTTGAACAGCGGCAACGGCAGCTCGACCTTCTCGAACACCTGCACCAGCACCGGCGCCTTGTCATGAAAGTCGCGGGACACGCCGATGCTGATCTTCGCCGGTAGTGAGCGCGACCCCTTGGGGTTGGGCTCGTTGGCGTCGGTCAGGGTCTTCCACGCCGCCTCGTCGAACGGCGGCTCCTCCAGCTGCACCAGCTTGAAGCGCCCCAGCAGCGGCGTCGGTGCCCAGTAATAGAAGAGCACCGGCTTGCCCTGGGCGATGGCCGAGCTGATTGCCGCATCCAGCGCGGGGCCGGCGCCGGTACGGAAGTTCACGTAGCTGTCCGTCAGGCCATAGGCCTTGAGCTTCTGCGTGTTGACGATCTCGCAGGTCCAGCCGGTGGGGCAGTTGTAGAAGCGGCCCTTGTCCGGCTCCTCGTCATCCTTGAACAGCGCCTTGTACCTGGGCAGGTCGCTGACGGACTTCAGCTCCGGCGCGGAGGCCTTGATGCCCCGCTTCGCGTCGCCGTGCACCACGTAATCCGGCACCCACCAGCCCTCATTCGCGCCCTTCACCGTCTCACCCACGGAGAACACCTGGCCGGCCTTCTCCGCCTGCTGCCAGACGGTGCTGCGCCCGGCCCACTGCTCGCCGGTGACCTGGATGTCGTTCTGTTTCAGCGCGTTCTCCATGGTCACGGTGTTACCCGGCACGGCGTCGGTCTGACAGCCGTAGCCCTTCTCCAGGATGAATCGCAGCACGTCGGTGGTGAACATGCCGCTCTCCCAGTTCAGCCCGGCGAACACCACGGGTTTCGGGTAGGGGCAGGCGGCGAAGGTCTGCGCACACAGGCCCAGGGCCAGCAGCAGCGCGAACAGGCAACGGGGGGTGGACATGGGCGTCTCCGGGCGCGTCGGTGTCCCATTGGGTTTAGCCGCCGATCCGCGATTTGCCCACGACCATCGGACTGGAAATGCCACCGCCGGTGACATTCACTCCCTCCATGCACCACCGCACGCCAAGGTGAAATGCCGAACCACGCGCCCCCGCACGCCATGGCATAGCGATTGCTATACCTGTATATACAGGAACGATCCACGGTAACACTTTCACCGAACCCAGGATGCTGACATGTCCGAAACCCTGCTCCTGACGCCCGGCCAGTTCGACCTCGACCAGCTGCGCGCCATCTACCAGCACCAACCCGAATTACGCCTTGCGGATGAATGCCGCGAGGCCATCCTGCGCAGCGCGCAGACGGTCAGCCAGATCATCGCCGACCAGCGCACCGTCTACGGCATCAACACCGGCTTCGGCCTGCTGGCGCGCACCTCCATCGCCGAGGACCAGCTCGCCACCCTGCAGCGCAACCTGATCCTCTCCCACTGCACCGGCACCGGCCCGCTGCTGGACGACGCCAGCGTGGCGCTGATCATGGCGCTGAAGATCGGCTCCCTGGCGCGCGGCTTCTCCGGTGTCGGCCTGCCGGTGATCGAGACACTGCTCAAGCTGTACAAGGCGCAGGTCTACCCATGCATCCCGTCGCAAGGCTCGGTGGGCGCCTCGGGCGACCTCGCGCCGCTGGCGCATATGTCCTCGACCCTGCTGGGCGTCGGCCAGGTGCGCCATGAAGGGCGCATCCTCGAAGCCGCCGAAGGCCTCGCCATCGCCGGCGCCGAACCGCTGGTGCTGGGGCCCAAGGAGGGCCTGGCGCTGATCAACGGCACCCAGGTGTCCACCGCGCTGGCCCTGCGCGGGTTGTTCGCAGCGGAGAAGCTGTTCATCTCAGCGGTAGTCGCCGGCAGCCTGACGGTGGAAGCGCTGAAAGGCTCGTTCGTGCCCTTCGACGCGCGCATCCAGGAAGTGCGCGGCCAGCCGGGGCAGATCGCGGTCGCCGCGCTCTACCGCGAGTTGCTGCACGACAGCCCGATCAACCATTCGCACATCGACTGCAAGCGCGTGCAGGACCCGTACTCGCTGCGCTGCCAACCTCAGGTGATGGGAGCGTGCCTGGATCACCTGCGCTTCGCCGCTGGCGTTTTCCTGCGCGAGGCCAATGCCGTTTCCGACAACCCACTGGTATTCAGCGCTGACGGCGATGTTCTGTCAGGCGGTAACTTCCACGCCGAGCCGGTGGCCATGGCGTCCGACGTGCTGGCGCTGGCGATCTCCGAAATCGGCGCGCTGTCCGAGCGGCGTATCGCCCAGCTGGTGGACCCGGCGATGTCCGGGCTGCCGGCCTTCCTGGTCAAGGAAGGCGGGCTGAACTCCGGCTTCATGATCGCCCAGGTCACCTCGGCGGCCCTGGCCTCGGAGAACAAGACCTGGGCTCACCCGGCCTCGGTGGACAGCCTGCCGACCTCGGCGAACCAGGAAGACCACGTCTCCATGGCCACCTTCGCCGCCCGTCGCCTGCAGGACATGGCCGGCAACAGCGCCGGCGTGGTCGCCATCGAATTGCTGGCCGCCGCGCAAGGCGTGGACTTCCACGCGCCGCTGCAAAGCTCGCCTCAGCTGCAGGAAGTGCGCACGCTGATCCGCAGCCAGGTGCCGCATTACGAGCAGGACCGCTACTTCGCCCCGGACATCGCCGCCGCGCGGGCGTGGGTGGAGGATGGGGTGATGAGCCGCTGGATCGGTTACGCGCGGCTATACGGCTGATAGATGGCGTTTTACGCCATCGCGGGCATGGCCCGCTCCTACAATGGCAAGAGCCCGCTACTCCCCCTGTAGGAGCGGGCCATGCCCGCGAACAGCGCCTGTAAGGCGCATCTCCCGTCCAGCCGTATAGGCCGAGTTCAGGACCCGTAGGATGGGTGGAGCGGAGCGATACCCATGCGGATCGTCGCGCGGTGATTGATGGGTATCGCTTCGCTCCACGCCATCCTACTCACAGCATCCCGCCAGACTCGAAATAAGAAAGGGCGCCTCCCGGCGCCCTTTTCTGTTCAGCGTGCTTCGAGTTCGATCACACAGATATCGGCACGACCCGCCACTTTCAGCCGCCACTCGCGCAGCGCGCCGTCAGCCTCGGCGATCAACGTGTCATACAGCCCCAGCACACCACTGGCCGCGCCGTTCAGACTGACATGGATGCCCTCGCCCGCACTGAACAGCAGCACGGTCGAAGCGCTGCTGAAGAAGTGCGCCGCGCCGTCGAGCGTCAACCACTGCAGCCGCGCCCGGTAGCGAGCCGGCGAGTAGATCAGGTTGAAGTCGCGGATCGCACCGCCCAGCAGCGCGCAATCCACCGCGCTGGCGCCATCGAAGGCGAAGGCATCGAGCGCACGCAGATCGCGCGAATCGACGCCATCCACGTTCAGACGCATACCCTCGCCTTCCAGCACGCTGATGACCCGCTGGTAGCCGGTGAACGCGGAGAACGGCCCCGGCGCGCCAACATCGGCGATCGACACGCGCCAGCCGAAACCCTCCAGGCCGTCGCCGGCATCGCGGACGATCTCGCGGGTGGTGCCCGCACCGTTCTTCCAGGGCATCGCCGGGTAGTCGGCGGCGCGCAGCAACTTCACATCGGTCATGAACTGAAACGTCCTTCCAGGCGGTAGCGCGAGCCCGGATACAGCAGGCGCGCGCTGGTGACGGTATTGCGCCCCGACCAGGTACGCCGGCGGATCAGCAGGCACGGTTCGTGGCGGTCCACGGAAAGCAGCTTGCATTCCTCGGGGCTGGGCAGCACTGCCTCGACCACGTGCTCGCCCTCGCTCAGCGGCGCGACTTGCGTGAGGTAGGCGAACGGCGTCTGCCCGGTGAAGTCCTGCTTCATGTACTCCGGCGCCACGGCCGCGTTCACGTAGCGGTCCTCGATCTGCACCGGGATATCGTTCTCGAAGTGCACGATGATCGAGTGGAAGATGCGCTGACCTTCGCGCACGTCCAGCGCCAGCGCGCGCTCGGCGGTGGCCAGTTCTTCGATCAGGCTGACCACCACGCAGTGGTGCTTGTGGCCGCGGGCGGTGATTTCCTCGGCGATGTTCTGCACCTGGAACAGCGCCGACTGGCCCTTGGGCTCGGCGACGAAGGTACCCACGCCCTGCATGCGCACCAGCAGGCCGTCGGCGGTCAGCTCGCGCAGCGCGCGGTTGATGGTCATGCGGCTGACGCTCAGCTCCTCGACCAGCTCTGCTTCGGACGGCACGCGGTGGTGCGGCGGCCAGGTGCCGGACTGGATCTGCTGGATGATCAGCTGCTTGACGCGGGCATACAACGGCGCGGGAAATTCCCCCATCTGCGCGGCGAGCGACGAACCCTCGGCGGGCGGGGTAGGCGTGGGCGATGCGGGCACGGGAAACTCCTTGTCGTGGCGACGGCTGGTCTGACTCCGGCATGTACCGGATTCGACCGGTGCATACAAGTCCTCTGGCGACCGTCGGGTGCCTTGCAGTTTACGGCCTCGGCAAACGTCTGTATATGTATATACAAATTCCAAGAAGCCTGCGAGGCCCCGCGCATGTCCGTCCTGTTCGCCGAATCCGCCCTGCTGCCCTCCGGCTGGGCGCGCAATGTCCGCTTCGAGATCGATGCCGACGGCCTGTTCACCGCGATCACCCCGGACGCCAGCGCAGAGGGCGCCGAACGGGTTTCCGGGCCGCTGCTGGCAGGCATGCCGAACCTGCACTCGCACGCCTTCCAGCGCGCCATGGCGGGGCTGGCAGAAGTCGCCGGCAACCCCAACGACAGCTTCTGGACCTGGCGCGACCTGATGTATCGCCTGGTCGGCCGCCTGTCGCCCGAGCAGGTCGGCGTCATCGCCCGCCAGCTGTACATCGAGATGCTCAAGGCCGGTTACACCGGCGTCGCCGAATTCCACTACGTGCACCACGACGTCGATGGCAAGCCTTACGCCAACCCGGCTGAACTGGCCCTGCGCGTCAGCCAGGCGGCAACGGATGCCGGCATCGGCCTGACCCTGCTGCCGGTGCTCTACTCCCACGCCGGCTTCGGCGGCCAGGCGCCCAGCGAGGGCCAGCGCCGCTTCATCAACAGCACCGAAAACTACCTGAAACTGATCGACGGCTTGCGCGCGCACCTCGCGACGCAGCCGCAACAGGGCCTCGGCCTGTGCTTCCACTCCCTGCGCGCAGTGACGCCGCAGCAGATCACCGAGGTGCTCGGCGCCGATTCCAGCGGTTGCCCGGTGCACATCCACATCGCCGAACAGCAGAAGGAAGTCGACGACTGCCTGGCCTGGAGTGGCCGCCGCCCGCTGCAGTGGCTGTACGAGAACATCGAGGTGGACGAGCGCTGGTGCCTGGTCCACGCCACCCACGCCGAAGCCGACGAAGTGACCGCCATGGCCCGCAGCGGCGCGGTGGCCGGCCTCTGCCTGACCACCGAGGCGAACCTGGGCGACGGTATCTTCCCGGCGGTGGACTACCTCGCCCAGCACGGTCGCTTCGGCATCGGCTCGGACAGCCACGTTTCACTCAGCGTGGTCGAGGAACTGCGCTGGCTGGAATACGGCCAGCGCCTGCGCGACCAGCGCCGCAACCGCCTCTACGGCGAGGACCAGCCGATGGTCGGCCGCACCCTGTTCGATGCAGCGCTGGCCGGCGGCGCCCAGGCTCTCGGCCAACCCACCGGCGAACTGGCGGTGGGCAAGCGCGCCGACCTGCTGGTGCTGGACGGCGGCGACCCTTACCTGCAGACCGCCCGTGGCGACGCCATCCTCAACCGCTGGCTGTTCGCTGGTGGCGATCGCCAAGTGCGTGATGTGATGGTTGCCGGGCAGTGGCGCGTGCGCGCGGGCAAGCATGCGCTGGAAGAACAGAGCGCCCGAGACTTCGCCGGCGTCCTCCGCGAGCTGCTGGACTGACCCACCGTGTAGGAGCGGGCCATGCCCGCGACCCGCGTATAAAAGCATCGCGGGCATGGCCCGCTCCTACAAGTCATTCCGCCTAGCAAAAACGCCCCACGGGGCGTTTTTTCGTCAGGGCGCGGTGGCGGTTTCCGCCGTCCGCCAGATCAGGTCGTCGGTCTGGTAACCGCGCTCGTGGGCCAGCTCCAGCAGCTTCATGCGGGTGGCGTCCGGCACCACCGGCTGGCGCGAGAGCAGCCAGAGGTATTCGCGGTTGGGGTTGCCGACCAGCGCGGTCTGGTAGTCGTCGTCGACATAGAGCACCCAATAATCACCCTTGGCGAGGCCGGGGAAGATCCGCGAGAAGGTGTTGTCGAAGCGCACCCAGAGCTTGTCGGTGCGGCCCGGCACCTGCGCCTCGGCGCGGCCGGAGGCCTGGTCCCACTGCCCTTCGGTAGTCAGGCAGCGGTTGGTCACCGCGATGCTGGCATCGTCCTGCAGGCGGTAGTGGGCCTCGGATTGCGCGCACTGGCGCTGGAAGAACATCGGCTTGCGCGCCAGCTCGTACCAGGTGCCCTCGTAGCGCTTGAGGTCGACCTGCACAGTCTGCGGCGGCTGCTGGGCGGAGCCCGCACAGCCACTCAGAACGGCGAGGCAGGCCAGCCAGGTGAGGGATCGAGGGGTGTATCGACGCATTCGCTCCTCCTTGGCCGCCTGCCCTGCCCGGGCCGCTTACTTCAGGCCCTGGGCGGAGAACAGCAGCACTTTGTCGCCGGCGTACTGGATGCTGATGAAGGCTTTCTCATCACCCCAGGTGCAACTGGAAACGCCCAGTGCGCCGGAGCATTCGGTGGGCTTGCCGAGCAGGCTTTCCACGTCGGCCTTGCTCATGCCGGTTTTGATCTTGGAATAGTTCTCCTGGTTCACTTTGCTGCAAGCGGCCAGGACGACACAGAACGCGACGAGCGCGAGGCGGCGGAAGGACATCGACAACTCCATTGTTTTTTGGGGGCAGGCCAACAAGCTTGGCACAGGGCGACCGGTTCGGCCGCCGGGTTGGAGTCAGAAACGTGAGCCAGGTTCCGTGAGGAACGAAGCTTCTTCAGCCGTGGAGTCGCGGCCGAGAATGGCGTTACGGTGAGGGAAGCGTCCGAAGCGCTCGACCACCACCTGATGCTTGCGTGCATAGGCGAGGTAGCCGGCGAACAGCACCTTCTCGCTCTCGCTGGATTCGCCCTGCAAGGCTTCATACAGGCGCACAGCCTCGTTCTGGCTGGCCAGATCTTCGGCGTGCTCCAGCACGATGTAGACAAACACCCGCTCAATGCGCGGCAGCTGGCGGTCGAAACCGGCCTGCAGGCCCTGGCGCACCAGTTGCTGGGCGCGGGCGTCGCCGGCGTAGGCGCGCGGAGAATCGCGGAAGACCATGCGCGGCAGCTGGTCCAGCAGCAGGATCAGCGCCAGCCAGCTCTGCGGCTCGCGCTCCCACTCCAGCAGACCACCGTCCAGGGCCTGGCGCACCAGGCCGCCGAAACGGTTTTCCGAGTCCACGTCCTGGCAGCCGCTCTTGCCGAACCACAGCGCGTTGCGCTGGGCGGCGACCTCATTGGCATCCAGCGCAGTGCCGAACCACCAGTCGAGCAGGGTCTGCCAGGGCGCGGTACTCATCAGCCTTCCTGGTGGTAGGCGGTGGCGCGCTCGACTTCTTCCTTCGAGCCCAGGAACACCGCAACGCGCTGGTGCAGGCTGTCGGGCTGGATGTCGAGGATGCGCTGGCGACCGTTGGTGGCGGCGCCGCCGGCCTGCTCGATGATGAAGGACATCGGGTTGGCTTCGTACATCAGGCGCAGCTTGCCGGGCTTCTCCGGCTCGCGGGAATCACGCGGGTACATGAACACGCCACCGCGGGTCAGGATGCGATGCACGTCGGCCACCATGGAGGCGATCCAGCGCATGTTGTAGTTCTTGCCCAGCGGGCCTTCCTTGCCGGCCAGCAGCTCACTGACGTAGCGCTGTACCGGGGCTTCCCAGTGGCGCTCGTTGGACATGTTGATGGCGAATTCGGCGGTGCTGGTCGGCACGGTGATGTTGTCGTGGGTCATCACGAAGCTGCCCAGCTCGCGGTCCAGGGTGAAGCCCTTCACGCCGTTGCCCAGGGTCAGGATCAGCATGGTCTGCGGGCCGTAGATGGCGTAGCCGGCGGCGACCTGGGTGGTGCCCGGCTGGAGGAAGGCTTCCTCGCGCAGGCTGTCGTTCTGGCTCAGGTATTCCTGCGGGCAGCGCAGCACGGAGAAGATGGTGCCGACCGAGACGTTGACGTCGATGTTGGAGGAGCCGTCCAGCGGATCGAAGACCAGCAGGTAGGCGCCTTTGGGGTACTTGCCCGGAATCTGGTAGGGGTGGTCCATTTCCTCGGAGGCCATGCCGGCCAGGTTACCGGCCCACTCGTTGGCTTCCAGGAGGATTTCGTTCGACAGCACGTCCAGCTTCTTCTGCACCTCGCCCTGCACGTTCTCGGTTTCCATGCTGCCAAGCACGCCACCCAGCGCGCCCTTGGAAACGGCGTGACTGATCTCCTTGCACGCGCGGGCCACCACTTCCACGAGGTGACGCAGGTCGGCCGGGGTGTTGTGACTGCGGGTCTGCTCGATCAGATAGCGGCTCAGGGTAACGCGGGACATGGAAGACTCCAGGGGAGAAGATGGAAAAAATCAGGGCGCATTCTAGCGTGGAAACGACCGCGATGCCTCCTTGCGCAGAGGCTCGCCGAATGCTTGGAGCCCGCCGTGCACGGGCAGTTCCCCAAAGGCGTCCGGCCCCGCGACCTTCGGCCGCGCGGCGAGCAGTCCAGTGGAAAGAAAGCGGGGTGACGGCCGCAACCGCCCGTCACCCCGCGACGCTCGGATCAGACGATCAGAAGTCCAGGCTCAGCGCCAGGTTCACGCCCTGGGCCAGGTCGTCGCTGCTGCGGTGCGCGCTGTAGCCGCCGCGCAGCGACAGCTCCGGGGTCAGCTTCTGGGCGAAGCCGATGGTGGCGCGCTGCAGGTGGCTCTGCGGGGTGTAGCCCTGCAGGCTGAAGCCGACGTCCGGCAGGCTGGTGAAGTTCATCCCGACGTTCTGGGTGTCGTCGGCGTATTCGCGCTCCACAGCGACCTCGCCGAAAAGCTGGGTGTCCTGGGACAGGTCCAGCTTGCCCTGCAGGCCGACGCCGAGGCGGCGGGAGTAGCGGTTCTGCTCATCAAAGGCCAGCGCGGTGGAGCGGCCGCTGCCCTCTTCGTAGCTGTCCACCTTCACCCGCGCCCAGTCGGCGCTGACGAAGGGCGACAGGTGCCAGTTCTCGCCACCCTGGGCGATGTCGTAGCCCAGGCGACCGCTGAAGGCCAGCAGGCTGCCGTCGGTATCGGCCTTCTCCTCGACCTCGTGGTTGATGATGGAGAACTTGCGGTTGGCATCGTCGAAGTCCAGCTTGCCGCCGGTCACGGACGCATCAGCCCACCAGCGGTTCTGCTGGAACTGCACGAACAGGCTGCCCAGGTAGCTGTTGAGCTTGTAGTCCGAGTCGTCGGAGCCCAGCTCCAGCTTCTGCCGGTAGAAGCCCAGCGAGCCGCCGACACGCCAGGCGTCATCGAGGCGGTAGCTGGTGCCCAGGGTCAGGTTGGCGCCGTAGCCGGAGCCGTCTGCGGCGCTGTCCTGGTCGTCGTAGTCCAGGTGTTGCGCGCCGCCGGTGACGAAGCCGCGCCACTGGCCGGTGCCCTGCCAGTTTTCCCAGTCCGCCAGCCACTGGCTGCGCAGTTGGTCCTGGTAGGCGTTGTACGTGCCCAGGGCCATTTCCGGCAGCATGGTCGCTTCCCACGGGGCGGAGAGCACCGAGTAGGCGTAGTCGGCGATCAGGCTCTGGCCGGCGATGGTCGGGTGCACGCCGTCGTTGAAGATCAGCTTGGTCGGATCGGGGTTGCTGCCGTGGCGGCCGTAAACCGCGTTCTCGGGGCAGCTGTTGCCGCTGAAGCAGGTGCCGATCAGGTTCTGGTCGGTGGCCAGGCCGTAGGCGCCCGGGTTGGCCAGTACTTCCTTGAACATCGCCGGGATGTTCAGCGGAATGACGTTGGCGTCGGAGGCGGCCAGCTGGCTGACCAGCTCCTCGTTGAAGATGCCCGACAGCTGGGTGCCGAAGGATTCCAGCGCGGTGCCGTTGGTGGCCGGGGTCTGGCCGAGGTCGGGCAGCAGCCAGACCATGATGTAGCGCGCCCCCGCGTTGTGCAGCGCATCCACGCTATCCACCAGACGGCCGGCCGCAGCACGGGCGGTGGGATCGTTGGTGATGCGCAGCTGGAGGAAATCGTTGCCGCCGCCGGTGAGGTAGTAGAGCGCGTTCGGGTCGGCGCGGTTGTTCACCAGGTAGCCGTCACGGGTACGGCTGTCGGAGCCGGAGGTGACCGTCGAGCCACCGGCAGCGGTGATCGAGTCGTAGATCTGGTCGGTGCGGTAGCCGCCGACGGCCCAGTTGTTGCCGTCCACGGTGCCGGGGACCAGCGAGGTCGAGGGGTTCAGGTCGGTGCCACTGATACCCAGCTTGCCGCCCAGAATCATCGGCGCGGTGGGGCCGAAGATCTCGCCGCTGCCGTCCAGGTAGGTCGGGCCGACGCGGTTGGTGAAGCGGGTGCTGGCGCCGGCCGGGCCGCCGGCGTCGGCGAACTGTCCGGAATCGCTCAGGCTGTCGCCGAAGACGACCATGGTGGAATACGGCGAAGGGGCTGCGGAGGCCTGTGTGGCAATGGCCAACGCGCACGCAGCCGCCAGCGGGGTGAGCGCCTTTCTGATCATTCTGCTACTCCATGCTTTGTTGTTATTTGGCAATCAGAACAAGCAAGACAGTATCAGAATTTCTACAGGCGACACCCCTATCTTGCGGCGATCCGCGTCGATCAGCTCGCCTGGCGGTTGCTCCGCAGCAGGCTCAGCGCCATCAGCGCGAGCAGGCCGACGCCCGCCAGCAACAACGCCCACAGGCCGTAGCGTTTCCAGTGGGTATCGGCTTTCGCGACATCGGCGGGCAATTGTGTCGCGGGCGCCTGCAGAGTGCCTTTGAGCCGCGCCTCGCCCATGCTCGCCAGGCGCTTGGGCTCGTAGCCGGGCACCAGGGTGGTCAGCGGCAGGCTGCCATCGGCGATGGAGCCGCTGCCCACCGCCAGTTCGTAGGGCGCGCCGCCGCGGGCGAGGAACACCAGCTCGCTGGCGCGAACGCCCACGCTCAGGTGAGCCGTCGAACCGCCGAGGCCGCCGCCGCGCGAATCCACCTGCAGCCGCAGCTGGCCCAGGGTGGTGCCGGGCAGTTGCAGCTCCTCCTGGGTGATTTCGCCGCCCTGCCCCGGCAGGCGATACAGCACGCCACGTGCCAGCGGCGACCACTGCACATTACCGTCGTGGCGGCCGGAGATCACCACCGGCGCCAGGGTGTTGTCCTGCTGCAGGGGAATCCGCACGCGCTCCACCGGCAGCGCCAGTGGCAGGCTCCAGCTGAAGTCGCCGTTGCTGTCGGCCTTGGCCGCCAGCGGCTCGGACCAGAGCATCGGCACCGGGCCGCTACTGCTGCGGCTGCCGCTGAGCGTGGCTCCGACCAGTTGTGCGGCCTGCTCCGGCGACTCCCACCACAGACGCAGGTAGCGCGCCGTCTCGCCGGGCAGCGCGATATCGTTCTGCTCGATGCGCTGGCCATTGAAGTCCAGCCGCGCCAGTTGCCCTTCGCCCAGGGAACGCCAGTGCTCCAGGTCGTCGCTGGCTTCGATGCGCAGGCGCTGGAAGCCGTCGCTGTCCGCCGTCCAGTCCAGTTGCAGGCGGTCCAGCGGCAGGTCGCCGGAACCGGTTTCCAGCAGCCAGCCGCGCAGTACCTGGGTCTTGTCCTGGGCAGGCGCGTTCGGGGTGATTTCGAGGATGGTGCCGGTGGTGCTGCGGACGATCTTCAGGTTGTCGCCGGCCGCGCTGCCGGAAGCACCGCGCAGCGGGAAGATGCGCGCCTGCACTTCGCTGCGCACCTCCTTCGCGCTGGCCGAACTGGTGCGCAGGCTGTAGGGCAGCGCTTCGCCTTCGGCGTTGAAGATGCGCACGTCGCGCAAGTCGCCATGGCGCGCGGCGAACAGCACCTCAAGGGGCAATTGCACCCGATACCACGGGCCGTCGCCGGACACTTCCAGCGGTACGCGGGTGGCAAAGTCCGCCGGAGTGGGTGCGGCACTGGCCTGGTTGCCCAGCAGGCAGGCACCCGCGAGCAGGACGAGGGTATTGAGCTTCATGCGGAGGGTTGCTCCTGTTGCGGTTGCTCTTCAGGCACCGGCCGACGCGGCGGCAGCGGCGCGAAGTAGCCGACGATCAGCATCAGCACGCCGACGCCGATGAAGGAAATGATGCGTTCCAGGCTGCCGCCGCTGGCGCGGTCGACGAGGAACAGCTTGATCACCACCACGACCAGCAGCACCGCACCGACCAGCCAGAAGTCGCGGCGGCCGCGCAGGTGCCCGGCGATCATCAGGCCCAGGGCGATCAGCGCCCAGACGATGGACAGCCCGGCCTGCACCAGCATGGACTGGCTGAGGGAATCGAACTCGAACGGCACGCTGCCCCAGTGGTGCGCGGTGCGGCACACGGCCATGGTCAGCAGGGCAAACAGCGAAGCACCGAGCACCGCCTGAACCGGCAGGCGCAGGGTCGACTCGGCCACGCCCAGTTGCGGCAGGCCCAGGCGCGTCCACTGGAATATCGCTGCGAGCACGATGAGCATGCCCAGCTCCAGCGGGTTCACCAGCGGCAGGTAGGGCAGCGGGTCGGCTGCGCCGTTGCTGAACAGATTGACCAGCCAGAACCAGCCCAGCAGCGCCAGGGCAACGGGCGCGGCGGTGATGGCGCGGTACTCGCGCTCGAAGGCCGCCACCGGCCATGGCAGGCGCGCGACCCCGCCCATGAGGATCAGGAACAGGCTCGGCACCAGTGCCCAGCCCAGCCAGCGCCAGGCGTTGTAATGCTCGGCCAGGGCGAAGAACAGGTAGCGCAGCTCCAGCGCCAGCACCCCGAGGATCAGCCAGCAGCCCAGCACATGGGCCGCCTGTGCAGCACGATGCGGCAGCAAGGCATCGAGCCGGCGCAAGGTGAAGAAATGCACCGCGAACACCGCCAGCCAGCCGAGCCAGCCCAGTTCGGCCAACGGGTGGTACTGCAGGTTCCAGGCACTGGCCAGCGCCACCAGCGACACCGGCACCAGCGCCAGGCACAGCAGCGCCAGCGCACGCCATTGCTCGCGGCGCGCCAGCAGCGACCAGAGGCCGACGCTGACCGCCGCCACCAGCAACGCCGTGTGTTCACGCATCTCGACGGGCACGAAGCGGGCGATCTCCCACAGCGCGGTCAGCGCCCACCAGCCGGCGCCCCACACCAGCAGCAGTTGCGACAACTGCTCCAGGCCAAGGCCGCCCAGCGCCAGGTTGCGCTCGCGCTCGCTGGCCCGGTGCAGGCGCCAGGCGCCGACCAGCGCGGCCAGCGCCAGTACCGCCGGGGTCCAGAAGCCCATGTGCGCCAGCGGCTTCAGGCCCTCGCTGGGCAGGTCGCCAAACAGCGCCGAGCCGCCAAGCAGGAAGGCCCCGGCACCGATCACCTGCAGCACCAGGCCGAAGACGAAGGCCGCGCGCTGCTGCAATTGCAGGCTCAGCCAGAGGATCAGCAGGCCGCTGCCGGCCCAGACGGCGGCGGCGGTCTGCCACGGCAGCACGAAGAGTACGGCGAGGTTGATGAAGGCCAGGCCCAGCAGCAGAACCACACTCAGGCCGAGCATCAACCGGCGGTCGTCACGCACCAGGGAATCGCGCGCGGCGATCAGCATGGCGGCGATCAGCGCCAGGCCGATCAGCGAGGCGGTGACCAACCCGCGCCAGCCCGAGCCGAGCACACCACTGCCCTCCTGCGCGCCGTGCAGATGCAGGAGAAATACCGCGCCACCCAGCAATTGCACCGCAAAGGCGCAGGCCAGGAAGGTGCGCGAGCGCAAGCGCAGCGCGGCGAACAGGGTCGCCAGCCCGGCGACGGCCCAGGCCATGGCCGTGCCGTCCGCGCCCATCAGCAGCGGCGCGATCAGGTAGAGGAAGGCCAGACCGAAGGCCGCCAGCAACGGGCGTGCGTTCGGTTCCCAGCTGCGCAGGGTTTGCGCATCGGCATTGCGCAGGTTCCAGAAGCTGAACAGCAGTGCCGCGCCGAGCATCAGCGCGCCCAGCGGAGCGCCTTCGAGCAGCGCCAGCGACTGCGGATCGGCGCGCAGCTCGCCGAGGAAGGCCAGCGCCGCACCGATTTGCAGCAGCAAGGCGAAAATCCGCGCCAGCGGCCGCTGCTGGCGCAAGCCGAGCCAGAAGATGCCGGCGCCTTCCACGGCCCAGGCGGCGGAGGTCCAGCGGGCGTCCAGGCCCAGCGGGATCGCCAGCGTGCCGAACACCACGCCCAACGCCAGGCAGGTTTCCACCAGCAGCAGCGCGCGGCCGGCGGTGCGCCCGGCCAGCAGGCGGGCGAGCACCATGTAGAACAGGCCCAGCGCCAGGGCGCTGAACGCCGCGCCGAATTCCAGGTGCTGGATGATCCCGTATTGCAGGCCGAAGCCCACCAGCGGCGTGCCGAACAGCACGGTGCCGTCGACATAGTCGGTCTGCCGCGCCGACCAGCGCAGCAGGGCCTCGCGGGAATCGTCCTCCGGCGCACCAGCCGCCTCGCGCAGGCGGCGACGGGCGAACAGCAGGCCGATGGCGACGTAGGTGAGGAAGAACAGGATCAGGAACGGCTCGGTCGTCCCGAACAGCTCCGGCTTGTATGACCGCAGCCCCCAGGCAAGGCCGATGCCGAAGGTGCCGAAGAAACCGATCAGGTTGAGCATCCGCCAGGCCTTGAACCAGGCGATGACGAAGATGCCGGCATTGAGCAGGGCGAAGTAGCTGAACAGCGCGACATGGCTGCCACCACCGGTGGAAGCCAGGATCGGCGCGGCGAAACCGCCCAGCGCCGCGGCAGCGGCAAGGCCCACGGCGTCCTGCAGGATGGCGAGGATCGCCGAGAACAGGGTGACAGCCACCAGCAGGACGAAGCCGGCCTTCGGGTCGATCAGCACTTCGCCGTGGTTCATCGCCGGGTACAGCTTGATGCTGGCGAACACCGTCAGGTAGAGCACCGCGACACCGGTACCCTGGAGGATCAGCGCATAGGCTGGGCGACGGTGACGCAACCACCAGCCAAGCCCGAGCAACGCCAGCGCGGCGGCGGCAGTACCGAGGTACGGCCCCTGCGGCGGCATGGTCATGCCTTCGGTGGCGTAGCGCAGCAGGAAGGCCAGGCCGAGGAACAGCAGCACCACACCGACGCGCAGCACGGTATTGCCGCCCAGCAGCCAGTCGCGGGCAGCGCCGAAGGCGCGATCGAACAGGGAAGGAACGGGCGGAGACGGCGGCAGCGGTGGTGTGGTCGGAGCCTGCTGCGGGTGAACCTCGGGCTCTTCGACGCGGGCCTGGGAGGCTGGCCTTTCCATCGGCTCAAGTACCAGGTCGGACCACTCGACCGGCGCTTCCACCCGCGCGGCAGCCGCCGGGGCCGGCGCCAACTCGTCGGAAGGCAGCTCGATGTTCCAGTCCAGTTCGGTGGTAGCAGGTCCGCTGGCGGGCGCCTCGACCTCGGGCCCGGCCCCGGTCGGCGCAACCGTCATTTCCGGCGCGACATACTCGACGCTGGCGGGCGGAGGCGTCTGCCCGGCCGCGCCACGTTCCACCTGCAGCAACCGCTCATACAGGGCCTTGGTGCCCTGGTCGAAGCGCTCGCCGAAGACCTTCAGCTCACCGCGAAGGCTGGCGTTCTCCCGCTGCAGGCTGTGCAGCGCGAAGGTCTGTCCCAGCGCGAGGCCAACCACCGCGCCCAATACCGCCCCGGTGATCGACTCGCCCGCAGCGGCGCCGATGACCAGGCCGACCAGCATGAAAATCCATTGCATGCTTTCGAATCCTTGAGGTTCTGTGCGAATCCATCCCGAACCGGACGGCAACGTCCGGCAGGCTGAGTATATCGGCCCGGTTCCCTGGCCTGCGTCCACTAACTCTCAGCTTCGAATACTCTGACGTCGCGAAGTTGCCTTGCAGCCACGCAGAAACGAAAAAGCCGGGCAAATGCCCGGCTTTTCCTTGCTACCAGTCGAATCAGACCTTGGCGCGTTCGTAGCGCTTGCGGTCGTTCTCGTTGAGCATTTTCTTGCGCAGACGGATCGACTTCGGCGTCACTTCCACCAGCTCGTCATCAGCGATGAATTCCAGCGCCTGCTCCAGGGTGAAGCGGATCGGCGGAACCAGGGCGATGACTTCGTCCTTGCCCGAAGCGCGCATGTTGTCGAGCTTCTTGCCTTTGGTGGGGTTGATCACCAGGTCGTTGTCACGGCTGTTGATGCCGGCCAGCTGGCCTTCGTAGATCTCGTCGCCTGGGCCGAGGAACAGCTTGCCGCGGCTTTGCAGGGTTTCCAGCGAGTAGGTCAGCGCGGTGCCGGTGGCCATGGAAACCAGTACGCCGTTCTGACGGTTGGTCACTTCGCCAGCCTTGATCGGGCCGTAGTGGCTGAAGGTCGAGGTCAGGATGCCGGTGCCCGAGGTCAGGGTCAGGAAGTTGTTACGGAAGCCGATCAGGCCACGCGCCGGGATGGTGTATTCCAGGCGCACGCGGCCCTTGCCGTCGGGGATCATGTTGGTCAGATCGCCCTTGCGCAGGCCCATCTGTTCCATCACCGAGCCCTGGTGCTGCTCTTCGATGTCGATGGTGACGTTCTCGTAAGGCTCCTGCTTCTCGCCTTCAGCGGTCTCGATGATGACCACTTCCGGACGGCCTACGGCCAGCTCGAAGCCTTCACGGCGCATGGTTTCGATCAGAACCGAGAGGTGCAGTTCGCCACGGCCGGAGACCTTGAACTTCTCCGGGGAGTCGCCTTGCTCGACGCGCAGGGCCACGTTGTGCAGCAGTTCCTTGTCCAGACGGTCCTTGATGTTGCGGCTGGTGACGAACTTGCCTTCTTTACCGGCGAACGGCGAGTCGTTGACCTGGAAGGTCATGCTCACGGTCGGCTGGTCAACGGTCAGCGGCGGGCGCGCTTCGACGTTCTGCGGGTCGCACAGGGTGTCGGAGATGAACAGTTCGTCCATGCCCGAGACGCAGACGATGTCGCCGGCTTCGGCTTCAGCGACTTCGATGCGCTGCAGGCCGGAGTGACCCATGATCTTCAGGATACGGCCGTTGCGCTTGGTGCCGTCGTCGCTGATGGCCACGACCGGGGTGTTGGTCTTGACCTTGCCGCGGGCGATACGGCCGATGCCGATCACGCCGAGGAAGCTGTTGTAGTCCAGCTGGGAGATCTGCATCTGGAACGGACCGTCGACGTCGACTTTCGGCGCCGGAACGTGGTCGATGATCGCCTGGAACAGCGCGTCCATGTTGTCGTCCATCTTCTCGTGGTCCATGCCGGCGATGCCGTTCAGGGCACTGGCGTAGACGATCGGGAAGTCCAGCTGCTCGTCGGTGGCACCGAGGTTGTCGAACAGGTCGAAGATCTGGTCGATGACCCAGTCAGGACGCGCGCCCGGACGGTCGATCTTGTTCACCACGACGATCGGACGCAGGCCGGCCTTGAACGCCTTCTGGGTCACGAAGCGGGTCTGCGGCATGGGGCCGTCCTGGGCGTCGACCACCAACAGTACGGAGTCGACCATCGACATCACGCGCTCAACCTCACCGCCGAAGTCGGCGTGGCCGGGGGTGTCGACGATGTTGATGCTGTAGTCGTTCCATTTCAGGGCGGTGTTCTTCGCCAGAATGGTGATGCCACGCTCTTTTTCCTGGTCGTTGGAGTCCATCACGCGCTCGTTTTCCGCTTCTTTGCGGTCGAGGGTGCCGGACAGGCGCAGGAGCTTGTCTACGAGGGTGGTCTTGCCATGGTCGACGTGGGCGATGATGGCGATGTTGCGCAGTTTTTCGATCACAGTGTCAGTCTCGATAGTGAATCTTCGGCTGCCGTTTTCGGCAGCGGGGGCCGGGCCGTGGCGCGGCGGTGCAAAAGGTCAGGGCGTGAGCCTACGCACCGAATGTGTCGGGAGGTCGGTGGCGGATACTGCCGCCGAACAGTCCGGGCTGGCGGCGTTGGTCCGCGCCTCTATTGCGGACGGTAAACACGCACATTGGTGTGCCCTTCGTTGACCAGGTGGTGGGCGTGCAGGCGACTCATCACGCCCTTGTCGCAATACAGGAGGTACTGGCGGTTGGGGTCCAGTTCCTTGAACTTGCTGTTGATCGCGTAGAACGGCATGGCCAGGACTTCGATGCCCTCGATGGCCAGCGGTTCATCTTCCTGGGCATCCGGGTGACGGATGTCCACGACGATCTGGCCGGCCAGTACTTCGTCGACCATTTCCACCGCCAGGTCCTTGCCCAGCTCGTCGATCACGCGGTCGACGGTCATCTGGGTGGAACGCTCCAGGGCGCGGTCGAGCACGGCCATGTCGAACTTGGTTTCTTCGTGGTCGACACGGTGCGGCTTGGCCTGGGTGGTCGGGTTCACCGAGATCACGCCACAGTATTCTGGCATGTGCTTGGCGAACTCGGCGGTGCCGATTTTCGTCGCGGTGTCGATGATGTCCTGCTTGTGGCTGACGATCAGCGGGCGCAGGACCAGGGTGTCGGTCACCCGGTCGATCACAGAGAGGTTCGGCAGGGTCTGGCTGGAGACCTGGGAAATCGCCTCGCCGGTCACCAGCGCATCGATTTCCAGGCGCTCGGCTACACGGCTCGCGGCGCGCAGCATCATGCGTTTCAGGGTCACGCCCATGTAGCTGTCGTCGACCTTCGTGAGAATCTCGCCGACCACTTCCTCGAAGGGCACGCTGACGAACAGCACGCGCTGGGAACTGCCGTACTTCTTCCACAGATAGTGCGCGACTTCCATCACGCCCAGTTCGTGGGCACGGCCGCCGAGGTTGAAGAACACGAAGTGGCTGATCATGCCGCGGCGCATCATCTGGTAGGCCGCCACGGTGGAGTCGAAGCCGCCGGACATCAGCACCAGCACCTGCTCCAGCGCGCCCAGCGGGTAACCGCCGAGGCCATCGTGCTGGGCGTGGATCACGTAGAGGCGGTCATGGCGGATTTCCACGCGCACTTGCACTTCCGGGTTCTTCAGCGAGACGCCCGCCGCGCCGCAATGCTGGCGCAGGCCACCACCGACGTAGCGCTCCACATCGATGGAGGTGAAGGGGTGCTTGCCGGCGCGCTTGCAGCGCATGGAGAAGACCTTGCCCGGCAGCTTGTCGCCGAAGTGGGCCTTGCACTTCTCGAGGATGTCGTCGAAATCGCCCAGCGGGTACTCGTGCACTTCCAGGAAGTGGCCGATGCCCGGCGTGCAGGTCAGGCGCTCGATCATCTCGCGCAGGACTTTCGGGTCGGTGACCTGGGTCTCGACCTCGAGGTTGTCCCACTCGCCTTCGACCAGCAGCTCGGGATCGAGATCGCGGAGCACCGTGCGAATGTTCTTCGCCAGCTGGCGGATGAAGCGCTTGCGCACCGGCCGGCTCTTGATGGTGATTTCCTGGAAGACCTTGACGATGAGTTTCATGCGGATCGGGCGATTGCCATGGGACTGAAAAAAAGGGGCGGAATTATATCCGAAATTGCTCAAGACTTGAGCAGAAATCGGAGACTTTCTTTTTGATGCACCAAAATGGACTGACGCACCACGATGGAGCACCAAAGCGGTGCACTATTATCGCGCAATTCTCTGCAACACCCGCTACACCCCGTGATTTCAGGGCCCCTGCCCGTTTACGGGCACTGGCACGCAACTTGCTCTCTTGTGAGGCAGGTTGCCCTGGCCGACTATGCCGGCCGGCATCACCCGTTACTGGGGCACAGAAAGCTCCCAGCTCTAATCCCTCCTGGAGGACAGCATGTCGTACAAGTCGCAACAACTGATCAAAGATCATGACGTGAAGTGGGTTGACCTGCGCTTCACCGATACCAAAGGCAAGCAGCAGCACGTCACCATGCCCGCCCGCGACGCGCTGGACGACGAGTTCTTCGAAGCCGGCAAGATGTTCGATGGCTCCTCCATCGAAGGCTGGAAGGGCATCGAAGCCTCCGACATGATCCTGCTCCCGGACGACAGCACCGCCGTGCTCGACCCGTTCACCGAAGAGCCGACCCTGATCATCGTTTGCGACATCATCGAGCCGAGCACCATGCAAGGCTACGAGCGCGACCCGCGCAACATCGCCAAGCGCGCCGAGGAATACCTGAAGTCCACCGGTATCGGTGACACCGTATTCGTCGGCCCGGAGCCGGAGTTCTTCATCTTCGACGAAGTGAAGTTCAAGTCCGACATCTCCGGCTCGATGTTCAAGATCTTCTCCGAGCAGGCTTCCTGGAACACCGACGCTGACATCGAGACCGGCAACAAAGGCCACCGTCCGGGCGTCAAGGGCGGCTACTTCCCGGTACCGCCGGTCGACCACGACCACGAAATCCGTACTGCCATGTGCAACGCCATGGAAGAAATGGGCCTGGTCATCGAAGTTCACCACCACGAAGTGGCGACTGCCGGCCAGAACGAAATCGGCGTGAAGTTCAACACCCTGGTTGCCAAGGCTGACGAAGTTCAGACCCTGAAGTACTGCATCCACAACGTTGCCGACGCCTATGGCAAGACCGTGACCTTCATGCCGAAGCCGCTGTACGGCGACAACGGCTCGGGCATGCACGTTCACATGTCCATCTCCAAGGATGGCAAGAACACCTTCGCTGGCGAAGGCTATGCCGGCCTGTCCGACACCGCCCTGTACTTCATCGGCGGCATCATCAAGCACGGCAAGGCCCTGAACGGCTTCACCAACCCGGCTACCAACTCCTACAAGCGTCTGGTTCCGGGCTTCGAAGCCCCGGTCATGCTGGCCTACTCGGCCCGTAACCGTTCCGCCTCGATCCGTATCCCGTACGTATCCAGCCCGAAAGCCCGCCGCATCGAAGCGCGCTTCCCGGACCCGGCTGCCAACCCCTACCTGTGCTTCGCCGCTCTGCTGATGGCCGGCCTGGACGGCATCCAGAACAAGATTCACCCCGGCGATGCCGCCGACAAGAACCTGTACGACCTGCCGCCGGAAGAGGCGAAGGAAATCCCGCAGGTTTGCGGCAGCCTGAAAGAGGCGCTGGAAGAACTCGACAAGGGCCGTGCGTTCCTGACCAAGGGCGGCGTGTTCACCGACGAGTTCATCGATGCCTACATCGAGCTGAAGTCGGAAGAAGAAATCAAGGTGCGCACCTTCGTGCACCCGCTGGAATACGACCTGTACTACAGCGTCTGATCCACGAATACCTATAAATAGCGACAGCATTAAGGCCTCCTTCGGGAGGCCTTTTTTATGCCCTCGGGAAAGCGCACAGGCGCTTTTGCAGGAGCGCGCCATGCGCGCGATCGCGGGCATGGCGCGCTCCTACAGGTGAGCGCTGCGTCACCGACCTGTAGGAGCGGGCAGTTGGATCAGATCCCGCCGTCTGCCGGCACGCCCGACTCCTCGTCGTCCTCGCGGCGCGACTTGCGCATGCGCGAGAGCTGCACGTTCAGGCGCGGCATGGAGAGCTCCAGCCCGGCCTTGTCGAGCTTCTGTCGCAGGCGCAGGTTGAAGGCGCGCTGCACTTCCCACTGGCGGATCGGCGCGGTCTTGAAGCGGAAGCGCAGGATCGCCTGGCCGGCGTCGAAGCTCTCGATACCCTGGATTTCCAGCGGCGACCAGATGGCGCGGTTGATGGTGCGGTCGCCGCGCAGTTCGCCGGAGACTTCCTTGACCAGCGCCAGCGCGTCGTCGATCGGCATGCTTGCCGGCACCGGCCAGCGGAACATGGCGTAGCCGAACTGCCGCGAGTAGTTCTTGATGCTCTTGATCTCGCTGAACGGGATGGTATGCACCACGCCATCCAGGTCGCGCAGGCGTACCGTGCGGATGGTCAGCCCCTCCACCGTACCGAGGTGGCCACCTACGTCGACGTAGTCGTCGATGGACAGCGAGTCCTCGATGATGATGAACAGGCCGGTGATCAGGTCCGCCACCAGTGATTGCGCACCAAAGCCGATGGCCAGACCGATGACACCAGCACCGGCGAGCAGCGGCGTGACATTCATGCCCATGTTGGCCAGCGCGACGATCAGCGCGATCACCGCGATGGTCACGAACAGCACGTTGCGGATCAGCGGCAGCATGGTCAGCGCGCGGGCGTTGGCGCTCTTCTTGCCGCCCAGGCCGAGGCTGTGCTGCACCGCGGTGTCGGTGAGAATCCAGACCAGCCAGGCGACCAGCAGCGTGGTGCCGAAGCTGAACAGCTTGAGGCTGATCTGCGAACCGTCGCCTTCGGCGAAACGCACCAGCGACATGCCCCAGACGCGCAGGCCGATCTCCAGGAAGAACAGCAGGCTGCCAATGTGCAGCAGCGTGTAGCCGAAGCTCTGCAGCTGCTCGATGTACGGCGCATGGCGACGCGCACCGCGCCGCGCGGACCGCTGGTGGGCGCGGCGGATCAAGCCGTTGACGGTCATCGCCACCACGGCCACGACAGCGCAGACCAGAGCGCGGCGCAGGGCATAGCTGCTGTCGCCAGCAGTGACGATGGTGGCGAACAGCGAGATGCCCACCAGCACCAGCACCGGCAGGAACCAGATCGAGCCGATCAGCTCCACCAGATCGCTCAGGCCGCGGCGCTTGAGGCGGCGCTCGAGCGGCTGGTTGCGGATCAGGTGGGCGATGGGCCGGCGGAACTGCAGGACGAACAGCGCGGTGAGCAGCGCCGCGCAGATGTTCGCCACGGAGCCAACGAACAGCGAGATGTTCATCCCCAGGCTCTCGATGACGCGCGGGTCGTGCATCACTTCGCCCAACGCCGCGAGGCTGCCGATCAGCCAGAGCGGGCGGAAGGCGCGGCGGCGCAGGATATCCAGCGCACGCATGCGGTGCGGGCCGCTGAGCAGCGACAGGGAGATCACGCACAGCGCGGAGAACAGCGTGCCGCACACCAGCGTGTAGGCGATCACCATTGCCACCAGCTTGCCCAGCGAGCTGGGCAGCACCACGGACAGGTAGACGGTGATCAGGAAGGCCACCAGCCAGGGGCCGAGCTTGCGCAGGGCGAACAGCAGCAGGTCGCGGGTCTTGGGGTGCTGGGGCAGCTCGTCTTCCAGGCCGAAGCGCTTGCGCATGCGCCCGGCGATCCAGCGCAGGCCAAGGGCGACGCAGGCCCAGATGAGGATGACGAGGGCAAAATCGATGATCATTCCCGGCCATTCGGCCAGCGATGGCGTGCGCGTATCCAGCTCATAGCCGGCGCCCTGGAACAACTCGGACCAGCGCACAACCGGGCTGTTGGCACCCTCGAACTGGCGCTCCAGGCTGCCCAGAGTGTCGCCGATCAGGCCAAGCACGCCGCCCTGGTCCTCGGTGCTTTTCTGCGTGGCATCGCGCAGCTGCTTGAGCTTCTTCAGCAGGTCGGCGCGCTGCTGGTCGTTCTCCAGGGTCTTGATCACCTGGTTCAGCGACTGCTCCAACTGGGCATCGCTGACCTTCGCCTCGCCACTGCCCGTCACCCCGGCCAGCGGCCCGGGAAGCGCCGCCAGCGCGGGCCCGGCGACGGACAAGCCGAGGCCCAGGCAGCACAGCAGCAGCCACTGACGAAGCAGGTAACGAATCGGACTCACAGGCATACCCCACAAACATGGACAATCACGCTTGCCGCATCATACAGACGCCGGCGCCAGGCTCGGACCCGTCCCGCGCAGGAAAGGTCCCCCCACGAGCAGCAGCGCACAACGCGCGGCGCCCCGCTGAAAGACAATAGGCAACTTGCCAGCTGCCGTCGGCAGTGCAAGGCTTGGCAAGACCATCCGGAGATTCTTCATGCGCCTGATCCTCACCGCCCTGCTGCTCGCCGCCGCATTGCCAGCCAGCGCGCAGATCTACAAATACACCGACGCCAACGGCAAGACGGTGTTCACCAACCAGCCGCCAACCAACGTCGACGCCAAGCCCGTGGAGCTACCGCCGACCAATACCGTCGGCCCGCAGGGCCCGGTCGCCGCGCCCGCCGACAGCGGCACTGCGAACCAGGCCAGCAACGCCTACGCGATTCTCGCCTTGAGCAACCTGCCGGACGACGAATCACTGCGGCAGAACAACGGCACCTTCATCGTCAATGTCGTGGTGCAGCCCGCCCTGGCTGGCGGCCATCAGCTGCAACTGCTGCTCGACGGCCAGCCCTATGGCGCACCGACCAGCAGCACCAGCATCGGCCTGCAGAGCCTCGACCGCGGCGACCATACCCTGGCAGTCCAGGTGCTGCAGGGCAGCCGCGTGATCCAGGCCAGCGCGCCAGTGAGCTTCACCCTGCAACGCATCAGCACCAACAGCCCGCAACGGCCCAAGGTCCAGCCCAGGACGGGCGGCTGACGATGCGCTATCTGGTGACTCTCCTGTCGATGGCCCTGTTGTCGGCGCTGTTCTGCCTGTCGGCCAGCGCCGAGGTCTACACCTACATCGACAAGGAAGGTAATCGAGTCTTCACCGATCAGCCGCCGCGCGGCAACGCGCAGAAGCTGCAACTGGCGCCGATCAATTCCCAGCCCGGCTCGCCCAACGGCGTGCGCATGCCGCCGCCGCTGTACGCCCCGGCCACGCCCGCGCTGCCGCCCGGCCCGCCGGCCTACCAGCTGCTGCGCATCATCGTGCCGGAGCCCGACGCCACCGTGCGAGCCAATGACGGCGCACTGATCGTCTCCGCCACCAGCGACCCGGCCCTGCTGCCCGGGCATCTCTACCGCCTGCTGCTGGACGGCAAGCCCGTGGGCGAGCCCGGCCGCAGCCCGGTGTTCCCGCTGAACAACATCGACCGGGGCACCCACCAGCTTTCGGTAGAGATCATCGACACCCTCGGCCGAACCATCGAGCAGACGCCCAGCCAGCCCTTCCACATGTTCCGCGTTTCCGTGGCCGAATCGGCCGATCTGGACACCTCCCGCCCGCTCGCCGCCGTCAACCACTGAGGCGGCGTGCGGCCCGGCACAAATGCACCATATCGGTGCATACGCCTGCACCACTTTCTATACTCTCCCCATTTCGGGTCACTTCCGCTGACCGGATCGGCCGCCTGCGCACCGCAAATCAGCGCGATGCCGCGAAATACGCGTCTTTTCAGGGCCTGGTTTGCTTTTTGCATTTTCCCGCACAGTCTTGGGACATCTCTTACGCCATGCCTACAGAAACCCAGCTCCGCCTGTTGCTCGACAACCTCACCACGGCGGTGATCCTGCTCAACGCCGAGCTGCGCCTGGAGTACATGAACCCGGCGGCGGAAATGCTGCTGGCGGTCAGCGGCCAGCGCAGCCACGGGCAGTTCATCAGCGAGCTGTTCACCGAATCGCCCGAGGCGCTGCAGTCGCTGCGCCAGGCGGTGGAAGAGGCGCATCCCTTCACCAAGCGCGAGGCGAGCCTGACCTCGCTGACTGGCCAGACCATCACCGTGGACTACGCGGTGACGCCGATCCTCGACCGCCGCGACACCCTGCTGCTGCTGGAAGTCCACCCGCGCGACCGACTGCTGCGAATCACCAAGGAAGAGGCGCAGCTGTCCAAGCAGGAAACCACCAAGTTGCTGGTGCGGGGCCTGGCCCACGAGATCAAGAATCCGCTGGGCGGCATTCGCGGCGCGGCGCAGCTGCTTTCCCGCGAGCTGCCAGAGGAATCGCTCAAGGACTACACCAACGTCATCATCGAAGAAGCCGACCGCCTGAGGAATCTGGTGGACCGCATGCTCGGCTCCAACAAGCTGCCGCAGCTCTCGGTGACCAACGTCCACGAAGTGCTGGAACGCGTCTGCAGCCTGGTGGAAGCCGAGACCCAGGGCAGCATCCCGCTGGTGCGCGACTACGACCCGAGCATCCCTGACCTGCTGATCGACCGCGAGCAGATGATCCAGGCGGTGCTCAACATCGTGCGCAACGCCATGCAGGCGATCTCCGCGCAGAACGAACTCAAGCTGGGGCGCATCACCCTGCGCACCCGTACCCTGCGCCAGTTCACCATCGGCCATACGCGCCATCGCCTGGTGTGCAAGGTGGAGATCATGGACAACGGCCCGGGCATCCCGGCCGAACTGCAGGACACCATCTTCTATCCGATGGTCAGCGGCCGTGCCGACGGCACCGGCCTGGGCCTCGCGATTACCCAGAACATCATCAGCCAGCACCAGGGCTTGATCGAATGCGACAGCCATCCGGGCCACACCGTATTCAGTCTGTTCCTGCCCCTGGAACAAGGAGTGCATTGACCATGAGCCGATCAGAGACCGTCTGGATCGTCGACGACGACCGCTCCATCCGCTGGGTACTGGAAAAAGCCCTGCAACAGGAAGGCATGAACACCGTCAGCTTCGACAGCGCCGACAGCGTGATGAGCCGCCTGGGCCGGCAGCAGCCGGACGTGATCATCTCCGACATCCGCATGCCCGGCTCCAGCGGCCTGGACCTGCTGGCGCAGATCCGCGAGGTGCACCCGCGCCTGCCGGTGATCATCATGACCGCGCACTCGGACCTGGACAGCGCCGTGGCCTCCTACCAGGGCGGCGCCTTCGAATACCTGCCCAAGCCCTTCGACGTCGACGAGGCCGTCTCCCTGGTCAAGCGCGCCAACCAGCACGCCCAGGAGCAACAGGGCCTGGAAGCGCCAGCCAACCAGACGCGCACCCCGGAGATCATCGGCGAAGCGCCGGCGATGCAGGAGGTGTTCCGCGCCATCGGCCGCCTCTCGCACTCCAACATCACCGTGCTGATCAACGGCGAGTCCGGCACCGGCAAGGAACTGGTCGCCCATGCCCTGCACCGCCACAGCCCTCGCGCGGCGTCGCCGTTCATCGCCCTGAACATGGCGGCGATCCCGAAGGACCTGATGGAGTCCGAGCTGTTCGGCCATGAGAAAGGTGCCTTCACCGGCGCAGCCAACCAGCGCCGCGGCCGCTTCGAGCAGGCCGACGGCGGCTCGCTGTTCCTCGACGAGATCGGCGACATGCCGGCCGACACCCAGACCCGCCTGCTGCGCGTGCTGGCAGACGGCGAGTTCTACCGCGTGGGTGGCCACACCCCGGTGAAGGTGGACGTGCGGATCATCGCCGCGACTCACCAGAACCTGGAAAACCTGGTGCGCGAGGGCAAGTTCCGCGAAGACCTGTTCCACCGCCTGAACGTCATCCGCGTGCACATCCCGCGCCTGGCCGACCGCCGCGAGGACATCCCCGCGCTGGCCCGGCACTTCCTCTCCCGCGCCGCGCAGGAGCTGGCGGTGGAGCCCAAGCTGCTCAAGCCGGAGACCGAGGAATACCTGAAGAACCTCGGCTGGCCGGGCAACGTGCGCCAGCTGGAGAACACCTGCCGCTGGATCACCGTCATGGCTTCCGGCCGCGAGGTGCACATCGATGACCTGCCGCCGGAGCTGATGACCCAGCCGCAGGACAGTGTACCGGCCGCCAACTGGGAGCAGGCCCTGCGCCACTGGGCCGACCAGGCGCTGGGGCGCGGGCAGTCCAGCCTGCTGGATACCGCCGTGCCGGCTTTCGAACGGATCATGATCGAGACCGCGCTCAAGCACACCGCCGGCCGCCGCCGCGATGCCGCCGTGCTGCTGGGCTGGGGTCGCAATACCCTGACCCGCAAGATCAAGGAACTGGGCATGAAGATCGACGGCCCGGACGACGACGGCGAGGACTGAAGTCCTTCCACGTCAAAGGGGCCGAAAGGCCCCTTTTTCTTGCGCGGTACTCCCCCAAAACGGCCCTGGTTCGAGGGCTGCGCAGGCTGAGCGCGGTCATATCCCGGCAACATCTATCCCCAGAACCTGTGGATAACACTGTGCACGGAACGGGGAAGGAACGTGCTACAGCCCAGAGCACGCGCGGTCTGGAGGATTGCGCGGTTTCTGTGCAGGAATTTCCGGCTTGCCCACATCCACTGTGTGCCCGCCTGTGGATAAGCTTGGGGCAAGCCGCTGCGCTCCCCGCCCGGCGCGGGTTTGCGCGGATTGATCAGAAAACGCTCAATCCATCGCGAAGCCGTGCTGACGCCAGGCTTCGTAGACGGTCACAGCCACGGTGTTGGACAGGTTCAGGCTACGGCAGCCAGGACGCATCGGCAGGCGCACGCGCTGTTCCGGTGGCAGGGCGTCACGCACTTCTTCCGGCAGGCCACGGCTTTCCGGGCCGAACAGGAAGGCGTCGCCGCGCTCATAGGCCACCTCGTGGAACGGCTGCGAACCTTTGGTGGTAAAGGCGAACAGGCGCGGCTGGCCAAGCTGCTCCAGGCACTCTTCCAGGCTCGCGTAGCGACGCACGCTGGCGTACTCGTGGTAATCCAGCCCGGCGCGACGCAGGCGCTTGTCGTCCAGCTCGAAGCCCAGCGGCTCGATCAAGTGCAGGCTGCAGCCCGCGTTGGCGCACAGCCTGATAATGTTGCCGGTGTTTGGGGGGATTTCCGGTTGAAAAAGGATTACGTGGAACATGCAGCGCTCCGAGCCTGAGAACGGCGGGCATTCTACCCCCGCCAGGGAGCAAATGCGGCCCAGGCCCTGGTTGAAGGTGCTGGTTTCGCTGTGCGTGCTCGGCCTGCTGCTGGGGCTGATGCTTGGCCGGCTGGTGAATCCGCCACACGAGGGGCCTCCGCAGATCCTTGCAGTAGAGCCTTCTGCCGATGGACTGGTAGTCACTCTGGACGCGCAGCCTGCCGTTCGCGCCGGCCATCTGGAGGGCGCCCTGGCCGTGCAGATCGACGCCAGCGGCAACGCCCAGCAGGGCCAGTTGCGGATCGGCGATGCGCCGGTGCGCTGGAAGCTGGAGCCAAGGGAGCGAGGGGTTCTGCTGACACTGCTGTCGACCCGGCGCCTGCAGGGCACCTGGGACAGCGCCGAGGTCGGGGGCCGGTGGCGCCTGACCATCAGCGCGCGGCCCGAATAAAAGCGGGGTTTTCCCGGCCTGCCTGGTCCGGGGCCCCGAAGCGGGAAGCGAACCCTCCGAAAGGAGGCTCGCGGGCATAAAAGAGGGGTTTACCCGGCCTGCCTGTACCAGGACCCCTAACGGGTGCGCGGTGCGCCGTGGCGCGCCTGCGGGCATAAAAAGGGGGCTTTCCCGGCCTGCCTGTACCAGGACCCCCGAACTGGCTGCGACGGCCACCGCTTCGGGCGGCACGCTCGCAAGTTGTAAAAGAGGGGTTCCCCAGCCTGCCTGTACCGAGGCCCCTGAAATCGCTGTTATCAGGGGTATTGCAGAGGGCGTGCCAAGATTGCTCGCAAGGCATTACGTCCCACGTCCAGGTCGCTCCCCGGCTGGCTGAAAGTCCCGTGACCAGGGGCTTCCAGCGATATCCACAAGCGTTCGAAACAGCACCCGCCGGCGTCTACGCCGGGGATCACAGGGCCTCTCCGCCGCGGCGTTGGCTGCGCCCTGCTAGTGCGCATGCACCAAACTCGAACGCGCCGCCCTTACCCACAGCTGCCCAGAGCAACTGCGGGAACAGCCTGTGGATAAGCGTGCCTAGGCCTTGGGACCTGCAGCACGCACGACTCTGATCAAAAATCGACCACCCAAAAATCGCAGGCAAAGAAAAAGGCGCCCGAAGGCGCCTTTCTCGTTCGGCGTCAGTGATTACTGGGCCGGGATCTCGCCGGATGCCTGCATGCGGGCGATTTCCTGCGCGTACAGCGCATCGAAGTTCACCGGGGACAGCATCAGCGCCGGGAACGAACCGCGGACAACCAGGCTGTCCAGGGTTTCGCGGGCGTACGGGAAGAGGATGTTCGGGCAGAAGGCGCCCAGGGTGTGGCTCATGCTGGACGCGTCCAGGCCCTTGATCAGGAAGATGCCAGCCTGCTGCACTTCAACGATGAAAGCGGTTTCCTCGTTGTTCTTCACGGTCACCGAAACGGTCAGGACCACTTCGTAGAAGTCGCCATCGAGCTGCTTCTGACGGGTGTTGAGGTCCATGGCGATGCTCGGCTGCCACTCCTGACGGAAGATTTCCGGAGCCTTGGGGGCCTCGAAGGAGAGGTCGCGCACGTAGATGCGCTGCAGCGAGAACTGCGGGTTGTTGTCTTGTTCGGCTGCGCCGTTGCTGGCTTGTTCAGTCATTTCGGGACCTTCTTGTGCATCGTTTCAGAATGAGGAATTACGCCGAGAGCAGCGTATCCAGCTTGCCCGCGCGTTCCAGCGCGTAAAGATCGTCGCAGCCGCCGATGTGGGTTCCGTCGATCCAGATCTGCGGCACTGAAGTCCGACCCGCCTTGCTGGCCATCTCGGCGCGCACGCCAGGCTTGCCGTCCACGGAGATTTCCTCGTAGGCGACGCCCTTCCTGTCCAGCAGGGCCTTGGCGCGGATGCAATAAGGACACCACGCGCTGGTGTAGATCAAGGTCGACGACATCTCACTTCACCAGGGGCAGGTTGTCGCCACGCCAGCTGCCGATGCCGCCGGAGAGCTTGGCGGCGGTATAGCCGGCCTTCTGCAGCACGCTGCACCAGGTGCCCGAGTGCTGACCCATGCCATCGACCACGATGATGGTCTTGGCCTTGTGTTTGTCCAGCTCGCTCAGGCGGGCGTTCAGCTTGTCCGCCGGGATGTTCAGCGCGCCGACGATGTGGCCGGTGGCGAACTCCTTGGTCGGGCGGATATCCAGCACCATGGCCTGCTCGGCGTTGACCATGGCGGTCAGCTCGCGGGTGGACAGCGCGCGGCCGCCCTTGCGCATTTCGTGCAGGGCCAGCAGCACCAGCAGGATGACCAGGGCACCGACCAGCAGGTAGTGGTGGGTGGCGAATTCGATCAGACGAGGAAGAAACGAAGACATGCGCAGGACATCCAGACGTAAAAATGCCGGCCAGTATACACGCGCGTATCTGACGGCTGAACCCTGCCAATCATGGCGTCTGTCGGCACCAACCGGTAAAATGTCGGTCCTTTTCTGACCCCTATTCTCGGAAAGAGCCGTACCTATGACTGCAACGCGCAAACCGCTGGTCCTGATCATCCTGGACGGCTTCGGCCATAGCGATAGCCCTGAATTCAACGCCATCTACGCCGCGAAGAAGCCCAACTGGGACCGCCTGCTGGCCAACCAGCCGAACGGCCTGATCTCCGGCTCGGGCATGGACGTCGGCCTGCCCGACGGCCAGATGGGCAATTCCGAGGTAGGCCACATGAACCTGGGCGCCGGCCGTGTCGTCTACCAGGACTTCACCCGCGTCACCAAGGCCATCCGCGACGGCGAGTTCTTCCAGAACCCGGTGCTGACCGGTGCCGTCGACAAGGCCGCCGGTGCCGGCAAGGCCGTGCACATCCTCGGCCTGCTCTCCGATGGCGGCGTGCACAGCCACCAGGACCACCTGATCGCCATGGCCGAGCTGGCCGCACAGCGTGGCGCGCAGAAGATCTACCTGCACGCCTTCCTCGACGGCCGCGACACCCCGCCCAAGAGCGCCGAGCCTTCGCTGAAGCTGCTCGACGACGCCTTCGCCCGCATCGGCAAGGGCCGCACCGCCAGCATCATTGGCCGCTACTTCGCCATGGACCGCGACAATCGCTGGGACCGCGTCGAGGCCGCCTACAACCTGATCACCGACGGCGCCGCCGAATTCACCGCCGACACCGCCGTCGGCGCGCTGAATGCAGCCTATGAGCGCGGCGAGAGCGACGAATTCGTCAAGGCCACCCGCATTGGCGAACAGGTGCGCGTGGAAGACGGCGACGCCGTGGTCTTCATGAACTTCCGTGCCGACCGCGCCCGCGAACTGTCGCGCGCCTTCGTCGAGCCGGGCTTCAAGGAGTTCCCGCGCCAGCGCGAGCTGCACCTGGCCGAGTACGTGATGCTCACCCAGTACGCCGCGAGCATCCCGGCGCCCAGCGCGTTCAAGCCCGAATCCCTGGACAACGTCCTGGGCGAGTACCTGGCCAAGAACGGCAAGACCCAGCTGCGCATCGCCGAGACCGAGAAATACGCCCACGTGACCTTCTTCTTCTCCGGCGGCCGCGAAGAGCCCTTCGAAGGCGAAGAACGCATCCTCATCCCTTCTCCCAAGGTCGCCACCTATGACCTGCAGCCGGAAATGAGCGCGCCGGAAGTCACCGACAGGATCGTCGACGCCATCGAGCACCAGCGTTTCGACGTGATCATCGTCAACTACGCCAACGGCGACATGGTCGGCCACACCGGCGTGTTCGACGCCGCGGTGAAAGCCGTCGAGTGCCTGGATACCTGCGTCGGTCGGATCGTCGAGGCGCTGGACAAGGTCGGCGGCGAAGCCCTGATCACCGCTGACCACGGCAACGTCGAGCAGATGGAAGACGCCATGACCGGCCAGGCGCACACCGCGCACACCTGCGAGCCGGTGCCTTTCGTCTACGTCGGCAAGCGCAAGGTCAGCATCCGCGAGGGCGGCGTGCTCGCCGACGTGGCCCCGACCCTGCTGAATCTGATGGGTCTGGAACAGCCCAAAGAGATGACCGGCAAGTCGATCATCAGCCTGCTTTAAGGCCGATCATCTGGCGGGAACGTGAGCCATCTCCCGCCGGTCAGAGCAAACGCCCCACGCCATGCGGCCTGGGGCGTTTTTTTTAGCGCCCGCCACGGGCATACTAGCCCGGTCCAGAATCCAGGTGCCCGCCGCCCAATGCCCCGCGCCCTCCTCCCGCTGCTGCTGATCTGCCTCCTGAGCCCGCTCGCGGTCGTTGCCGACGAACGCGCCGACGCCCAACGTCAGCTGGAACAGACGCAGAAAGACATCAATGAGCTGAAAAAGAACCTGAAGAACATCCAGGACGAGAAGTCCGGGGTGCAGAAGCAGCTCAAGTCCACCGAGACCCAGATGGGTGACCTGGAAAAGCAGATCAAGCAGATCCAGGACGAGATGAAGAAGAACGAGGATGAGCTGCAGCGCCTCGACGGGGAGAAAAAAAAACTCCAGGGCGCACGCCTTGAGCAGCAGCGCCTGATCGCCATCCAGGCCCGCGCCGCCTACCAGAGCGGCCGCCAGGAATACCTCAAGCTGCTGCTCAACCAGGAACATCCCGAAAAGTTCAGCCGCACCCTCACCTACTACGACTACATCAACAAGGCACGCCTGGAGCAGCTCTCGGCCTTCAACGAGACCCTGCGCCAGCTGAGCAACGTCGAGCAGGAAATCACCTCGCAGAAGGACGAGCAGGTCGCCCAGCAGACCGCTCTGGAAGCCCGCCGGCAGGAACTGGCCGACGCCCGCAAGGCGCGCCAGGAGACCCTGGCCAAGCTCAACAGCGACCTGAAGGACGGCAGCAGCAAGCTCAAGGACCGCGAGCAGAGCCAGGACGACCTGAACAAGGTCCTCAAGACCATCGAGGAAACCCTCGCCCGCCAGGCCCGCGAAGCCGAGGAAGCGCGCCAGCGCGCCCTGGCCGCCGAGCGCGAGCGGGTCAAGCGCGAGCAGGAACGCGCACAGGAACTGGCCGCACGCGGCGAAAAGCCCCAGGCACCGTCAAAACGCCCCGACTACAGCGGCCCGCTGGTATCCAGCGGTTCAGGCTTCGGCGGCGCCTTCGCCGCCACCAAGGGCAAGTTGCCCTGGCCGGTGGATGGCCGCGTCCTGGCGCGCTACGGGAGCCCGCGCGGCGACGACCCCCGCGCCACCTGGGACGGCGTGCTGATCGGCGCCAACGCTGGCAGCACTGTGCGCGCCGTGCACGGCGGCCGCGTGGTGTTCGCCGACTGGCTGCGCGGCTCGGGCCTGCTGGTCATTCTCGACCACGGTGGTGGCTACCTCAGCCTTTATGGGCATAATCAAAGTCTTCTGAAGGACGCCGGCGATACCGTCAAAGCGGGCGATCCCATTGCAACCGTGGGAGCCAGCGGGGGTCAGAGTACCCCGGCGGTGTATTTTGCCATTCGCCATCAGGGCCGCCCGGCGGACCCTTCGACCTGGTGTCGCACGCAGGGATAAGCGGCGATCACGCATTAGGAGCCAAACATGTCGCAAGCTTTCCGTCTCACTACCCTGGCCCTGGCCTTGCTGCTCGGCGTCGGTGCGGTCCAGGCCGCCGACGCGCCGGCCGCATCTCCTGCGGCCAACGGCAAGGAGGCTCCGCTGCCGCTCGACGAGCTGCGCACCTTTGCCGAGGTCCTGGACCGGGTGAAGGCGGCCTACGTCGAACCGGTGGATGACAAGACGCTGCTGGAGAATGCCATCAAGGGCATGCTCAGCAACCTCGATCCGCATTCGGCCTACCTCGGCCCGGAAGAGTTCGCCGAGCTGCAGGAAAGCACCAGCGGTGAGTTCGGTGGCCTGGGCATCGAGGTCGGCAGCGAGGATGGCTTCGTCAAGGTGATCTCGCCGATCGACGACACCCCTGCAGCCAACGCCGGCATCCAGCCGGGCGACCTGATCGTCAAGATCGACGGCAAGCCGACCAAGGGCCAGTCGATGAATGAGGCGGTGGACAGCATGCGCGGCAAAGCCGGCTCGCCGATCACCCTGACCATCGTGCGCGGCGGCGGCAAGCCGTTCGACGTAACCCTCAAACGCGCTGTCATCAAGGTCAAGAGCGTGAAGAGCCAGATGCTCGAACCGGGCTACGGCTACCTGCGCATCACCCAGTTCCAGGTGAACACCGGCGAGGAGACCGTCAAGGCGCTGTCCAAGCTGCGCAACGACAACAAGGGCAAGCTCAAGGGCATTGTGCTGGACCTGCGCAACAACCCCGGTGGCGTACTGCAGTCCGCGGTGGAAGTGGCCGACGCCTTCCTCACCAAGGGACTGATCGTCTACACCAAGGGCCGCATCCCGAACTCCGAGCTGCGCTTCTCCGCTGACCCGGCCGACCCGAGCGACGGCGTCCCGCTGGTGGTGCTGATCAACGGTGGCAGCGCCTCGGCGGCGGAAATCGTCGCCGGCGCCCTGCAGGACCAGAAGCGCGCGATCCTCATGGGTACCGACAGCTTCGGCAAGGGCTCGGTGCAGACCGTGCTGCCGCTGAACAACGACCGCGCCCTGAAGCTCACCACCGCGCTGTACTACACCCCCAACGGCCGCTCCATCCAGGCCCAGGGCATCACTCCGGACATCGAGGTGGAACGCGCCAAGGTGACCCGCGAGAAGAGCGAGTTCGACGGCTTCAAGGAAGCGGACCTGCAAGGCCACCTGGCCAACGGCAATGGCGGCCAGGATCGTCCGACCACTTCCGGCAAGCCTCCGGTGGATCGTCCGCAGGATGGCGACTACCAGCTCAGCCAAGCCCTCAGCCTGCTGAAAGGACTCAGCGTCAGCCGCGGCAACAACTGACCGATGTGCCCGGCCCGGCTGCTTTTCGGCCTGTGTCTGGGCGCGCTGCTGTGCCTGCCGGTGGCCGCTGCGCCCCGGCCGGGCGGCGGCAAGCCGCTGGTCAGCATCGTCATCGACGACCTCGGGCAGAACCTGGCGCGCGACCGCCAGGTGCTCGACATCTCCCCCGCCATCGCCCTGGCGATCATCCCCGATACACCCCACGCCGCCGAGCTGGCGCGCGAAGCGCACCATCGCGGGCGCACCGTGATGCTGCACATGCCGATGGACCCGGCTGGCGGTGATTTCGCCTGGCGCCCGGAACTGACCCAGGAAGAGCGCGCGCGCCGTCTCGACGCCGCGCTGGCGAAGGTGCCCTACGTGCAGGGCGTGAACAACCATGAAGGCAGCCGCATGACCGCCGACCGCCCGGCCATGGCCTGGCTGGCCGCGGAGCTGCAGCGCCGCCATCTGTTCCTGCTCGACAGCCGCACCAGCGCCGCCACCGTGGCTGCCGCCGAGGCGCAGAAGATCGGCCTCGCCAGTCTGTCGCGGGACGTTTTCCTCGACGACGATCCGAGCGAAGCGGCGGTGCTGGAGCAGATGCAGCGCGGCCTCGCGCTGGCTCGCAAGCAGGGCACGGTGGTGATGATCGGCCACCCGAAGCCGGCGACCCTGGCGGTGCTCAAGCGCGTGCTGCCGACCCTGAAGGCTCAGGGATTCGAACTGGTGCAGCCGTCGCTGATGATCGCCGAGCGCGGCAACCGCGCCATGGCGGGGCATGGGCAGAACGGGATCTACCGCTAGACGTGGGCTTTTCGTAGGAGCGAGGGGGACGCCTAGTTCTTGCTCGCGAACAGCCCAGGCACCGGAGTGTCCGAGAGCGGTTCGCGAGCAAGCTCGCTCCTACAAAGAGCAGTCAGGCTTGGGCGCCCGGACTGCAGGCTTACAGGTAGTTATTGGTCGCCTGCTCGATGAAGCCATCGGCACGCATTTCGTCCAGCGCCTTCTGCAGCTTCGCCACCACTTCGTCCGGGGTGTCCTTGTTGATCGCCAGGTACAGCTGGGCCTCGTTGAAGCGCAGCACGGTCTGCAGCCCGGACACACCTTCCTGCTTGGCCAGGTAGCGCCCCACCGGGTCGGTGGTGGCCCACAGGTCGATCTCGCCAGTAGTCAGCTTCTTCACGTTCTCCTGGTCGCGCAGCGCGTTGAGCACCGGGATGCCCTGGCTCTCCAGGTTCTGGCTGACGGCGTCGTTCTTGTAGGCACCGAGCTTGTACTTGGCGGCGTCCTTGAGGTCCTTCACCTTGATCGAACTGCCCGGCGGCGCGAGCAGGACCCAATGGGTCTTGGCGATCGGCCCGACCCACTTGAACAGTGGCACGCGCTCAGGCGTGTAGGTGGTGGAAAACAGCCCGTAGTCGGGCTTGTCGAGGGCCAGCTTGTACAGGCGGTCCCAGGGGAAGCGCAGACTCAGGCTGTACTGGATGCCGGCGCGCTTGAACATCTCGCGGACGATGTCGGCGCTGATGCCGTCGATACCGTCGTCACGGGCAAAGTTCTTGTCATCCACCGCCATGTTGAACGGCGGGAAGTTCTCGGTGAGCAGCACCATCTTGTAATCGGCGGGCAACTCGGCGCGGGCCGTGGCGGCCCCCACTAACAGACCCAGGGTAAGGGTCTTGATCAGGACTTTCAGCATGGTCATACCGCTCGCTTGGTTATCGTTATTGGGCTTGCGGCATCCCTGCAGAGGGGACGGAATACTTTGCTCGTCTGCCTTCCGTGGCAAAACCGGCGCCGAGGGATGTCGGCGCCAAACACAAAGGCCGGCGAGTGGCCGGCCTTCGGGTGTTACAGGTAACTGTTGAGTACGTCGTCGACGAAACCTTCGGCGCGCATCTTGTCCAGCGCCGCTTGCAGCTTCTGCACCACGGCGTCCGGGGTCTCGCGGTTCAGCGCGAGGAACAGCTGGTCGCTGTTGAAACGCAGCACGGTCTTCAGGCCGGTGACGCCCACCTGCTTGGCCAGGTAGCGGCCCGCCGGGTCACCGCTGGCCCAGAGGTCGATCTGACCGTCGCGCAGCTTGGCGGCATTCTCCTGGTCACGCAGCGCCAGCACCGGCTCGAAGCCATGCTCGCTCAGGTACTGCGCCATGGCGTCACCCTTGTAGGCGCCGACGCGGTACTTCTTGGCTTCATCCAGGTTGTTCAGGCTGATGGGGCTGTCAGCCTTGGCCAGCAGGACCCAGTCGTCCGGGCCGATCGGGCCGACCCATTTGAACTGGCTCTCGCGCTCGGGCAGGCGCGCGGTGACGAACACCCCGTAGCCGGGCTTCTCCAGCGCCAGCTTGTAGATGCGGTCCCAGGGGAAGCGCAGGGTCAGGCTGTACTGCACGCCGGCACGCTTGAACATCTCCTTGACGATATCCACGGCGATGCCGTCGATGCTGTCTTCCTGGGCGAAGTTCTTGCCGTTGATGGCCATGTTGTAGGGAGGGAAGTTCTCGGTGAGCAGCACCACGCTGTAGTCCGAAGAATCCGTTTCAGCCCTTGCCGCACTGGCCAGAAGCAGGCCGCAGCCTAGCCATGCGAGCAGAATGCGCTTCAGCATCGAGATATTTCCTGCGTATGACATTTCTGAGAAGGCGCAGAGCTTACTCGGAGAATTGACGTCAATAAACCCTATGAATATGGCGATGGGACATAGATACGCCAGTATCCCGGTCCAAAAACGCCAGTACCTTGACCGGGATGCGCCATAACCTTGACCGAAGCCTTGAGCTAGCAAGCTTCGTGCGCAGGAAGGGGATGCGGCCACCGGACGCAGGAGAAGGACGGCCGAGGGTAGAGCCATCGGGCCGGGAGAACCCCGGCCCGGAAGGGATCAGCGCACGACGATGCCGCGGCTGGCCAGGTAGGCTTTTGCCTCCGGCACGCTGTACTCGCCGAAGTGGAAGATGCTCGCCGCGAGCACCGCGTCGGCCTTGCCCTCGATGATGCCGGCGGCCAGGTGCTCCAGGTTGCCGACACCGCCGGAGGCGATCACCGGCACGCCCACGGCCTCACTGATGGCGCGGGTTACGCCCAGGTCGTAGCCGCTCTTCACACCGTCCTGGTCCATGCTGGTCAGCAGGATTTCACCGGCGCCCAGGCCTTCCATCTTCTTCGCCCATTCGACTGCGTCCAGCCCGGTGGGCTTGCGGCCGCCGTGGGTGAAGATCTCCCAGCGCGGGGTTTCGCCAGGGCCCGACACTTTCTTGGCGTCGATGGCGACCACGATGCACTGCGAGCCGAAGCGCGCGGCGGCTTCGCCGACGAACTCCGGGGTGAACACCGCCGCGGTGTTGATCGAGACCTTGTCCGCGCCGGCGTTGAGCAGGTTGCGGATGTCCTGCACCGTCCTGACGCCGCCGCCCACGGTCAGAGGGATGAACACGTGGCTGGCCATGCGCTCGACGGTATGCAGGGTGGTGTCGCGGCCATCGACGCTGGCGGTGATGTCGAGGAAGGTGATCTCGTCCGCACCCTGCTCGTCGTAGCGACGGGCGATTTCCACCGGGTCACCGGCGTCGCGGATGTTCTCGAACTTGACGCCCTTCACCACGCGGCCGTTGTCCACGTCGAGGCAGGGAATGATGCGTTTAGCCAGTGCCATAGCAATGCTCTCGTAGGATGGGTGGAGCGCAGCGATACCCATGCTGCCCCACCCAGGGTCCTCATCGCCGGGCTGCACCTTGATCGCGGCGCACCCAGCCTGCGTTCAGATCAGCCTTTGAAGCTGTCGCACAGCGCCTGTGCTTCGGCGACGTCGAGGGTGCCTTCGTAGATCGCGCGGCCGGTGATGGCGCCGACGATGCCCGGAGTGCGGGCGTCCAGCAGCTTCTGAATGTCACCCAGGTTGTGGATGCCGCCCGAAGCGATCACCGGGATGCGCGTGGCGTTGGCCAGGGCCGCAGTGGCTTCGACGTTGCAGCCCTGCATCATGCCGTCCTTCGCGATGTCGGTGTAGACGATCGCCGAGACGCCATCGGCTTCGAAACGCTTGGCCAGGTCGATCACCTGCACCGAGCTCACTTCCGCCCAGCCGTCGGTGGCGACGAAACCGTCTTTCGCGTCCAGGCCAACGATCACCTTGCCCGGGAAGGCCTTGCACGCTTCGGCGACAAACTCCGGCTGCTTGACCGCCTTGGTGCCGATGATCACATAGCTGACGCCGGCACGGACATAGTGCTCGATGGTTTCCAGCGAGCGGATGCCGCCGCCGATCTGGATCGGCAGGTTCGGGTAGCGCTTGGCGATGGCGGTGACCACTTCACCGTTGACCGGCTTGCCTTCGAAGGCGCCGTTCAGGTCCACCAGGTGCAGACGGCGGCAACCGCCCTCCACCCACTTGGCGGCCATGGACACCGGGTCGTCGGAGAACACCGTGGCGTCTTCCATCAGGCCCTGGCGCAGGCGCACGCAGGCGCCGTCTTTCAGATCGATTGCGGGGATGATCAGCATGGGTTGAACCTGCTCGAATCCAAAGATGAATGGGGTCGGGTCAGCTCTTCTCGAGCGCCCACAAGTCGCTTTCGATGCTCTCGAACCGGTCTTTCAGGTGAGATTGCACGTCGAAGATCGCCTTGTTGTAGAACAGCGGGCCGAACTCGCGCAGGAAGAAGTCCAGCGCCTCTTCGGCCTCGAAGGAACCGACATCCAGCTCGAAGCGATCTTCGAGGAAGCGCTGGATCGCCCGCGCCGCACTCTGGCGCTGGGCGCCATCGAGCTCGAGGATCGCCGGCTTGTCCTTCTGGCGGGCCATGGCTTACCAGCGCCCGTCCCAGGCGGCGAAGTTCTGCAGCAGCTGCAGGCCATGGGTATGGCTCTTCTCCGGGTGGAACTGCACGGCGAAGCGCGAGCCATCGGCCAGCGCGGCGGCGAAATCGACGCCGTAATGGCCGCGACCGACCACCTGGCGCGGGTTACCGGCCTGGATGTAGTAGCTGTGCACGAAGTAGAAGCGCGCGCGGTCCGGGATGTCGTGCCACAGCGGGTGATCCACGCTCTGCGCCACCTCGTTCCAGCCCATGTGCGGCACCTTCAGGTGCTCGCCGTCCTCGTGCAGGTCCTTGCCGAAGAAGCGCACCTGGCCGGGAAACAGGCCGATGCAGTCGACACCGTCGTTCTCCTCGCTGCGTTCCAGCAGCGCCTGCATGCCGACGCAGATGCCGAGGAACGGGCGGTCCTGGCTGACCTCGCGCACCAGGCTGTCGAAGCCCAGGCGCTTGATCTCGGCCATGCAGTCGCGGATCGCGCCGACGCCGGGGAACACCACGCGGTCCGCCTCGCGGATCACGTTGGCGTCGCTGGTCACCAGCACGCGACCGGCACCCACGCGCTCAAGCGCCTTGGACACCGAGTGCAGGTTGCCCATGCCGTAGTCGATGACGGCTACCGTCTGCATTACAGGCACCCTTTGGTGGACGGCATCTGGCCGGCCATGCGCTCATCCAGTTCGATGGCCATGCGCAGCGCGCGGCCGAAGGCCTTGAACACCGTCTCGATCTGGTGGTGGGTGTTGTGCCCGCGCAGGTTGTCGATGTGCAGGGTGACGTTGGCGTGGTTGACGAAGCCCTGGAAGAACTCCATGAACAGGTCGACATCGAAGCCACCGACGCTGGCGCGGGTGAACGGCACGTGCATCTGCAGGCCGGGGCGACCGGAGAAGTCGATGACCACGCGCGACAGCGCCTCGTCCAGCGGCACGTAGGCATGACCGTAGCGGCGGATGCCTTTCTTGTCGCCGATGGCCTTGGCAAAAGCCTGGCCGAGGGTGATGCCGATGTCTTCGACGGTATGGTGGTCGTCGATATGCAGGTCGCCCTTGCACTCGATGTCCAGGTCGATCAGGCCGTGGCGGGCGATCTGGTCCATCATGTGCTCGAGGAAGGGAACCCCGGTATCGAAGCGGGCCTTGCCCGTTCCATCCAGGTCGATGGAAACCTTGATCTGGGTTTCCAGGGTGTCGCGCGCGACGGATGCCTTGCGTTCGGCCATCACCAGCTCCACAGCTAACACTGCACGTAATTATAAGAAGGGGCGGCATTATAGGCGCGCCGTGCGCTGCGCGGCTATGGGCGGTGGTCGGCGCTGGCCGATAGTCCTACACTGCGCGGCTCGCCTTTCGAGGATTGCCCATGCCCGTCGTCGTCCAGCACCTGACCCAGCCCAGCGACCAGGACCGCCAGGACCTGCTGAAGATCTACGCCGACGCGCCGCAATGGCTGCTGGCGCCCTTCGCCGATACCAATGAACTGGTCGAGCAAGGGCTTGCCGAGGGCCGGCTGTTCACCGGGCGCTTCAACGATCGCCTGCTGGGCGCCGCCTGGATCGAGCGCGACGCAGACACTTGGCGACTGTCCCGCCTGTGCGTGCGCCAGATCACCCGCAACCGTGGCGTCGCCCGGCGCCTGCTGGAAGAGGCGCAACGCCTGGCCGTCCTGCAGGGCGCTGCGCTGCGCCTGAGCGCTCCGCAAGACCAGCCCGAAGCCGTGCGCTTCGCCGAGCACCTGGGCCTGACGCTGCTGCCTGCCTGACCTGGCATCGCCGGGGAACCGCGCGGCAAGTCCCCGTTCAAACTTCGCAATAGCTGATCCCGCCTTTCCGGGCTGGGGCGCCGCTGCGTCATTGGTATACTTTCCCGCTACTCCACCCGCCGCCTGAACAAGGACCCGTACATGAAAGCGTTCGGCAAAATCATCGGCATCGTTGCCCTGGTCCTGCTGCTGCTCGTCGTCGCCGCCGGCTTCGTGCTGAGCCACTTCTTCGACCCGAACGACTACAAGGACGAGATCCGCCAGCTCGCCCGGGACAAGGCCAACCTCGAGCTGAACCTCAAGGGCGACATCGGCTGGAGCCTCTTCCCCTGGCTGGGCCTGGAGCTGCATGACACCAGCGTGGCGAGCCTGCAGACGCCGGACAAGCCGTTCGCTGATGCGCAGCTGCTGGCCATGTCCGTACGCGTGCTGCCGCTGCTGCGTAAAGAAGTGCAGATGAGCGACATCCGCGTCGAAGGCCTGACCCTGTCCCTGAACAAGGACAAGAACGGCGTCGGCAACTGGGAAAGCATCGGCAAGCCCACCCAGCCGACCACCGGCACGCCGCCCGCCGCACAACCGGCGCCGGCGCCGGCGCCGAGCGAGCCAGCCAAACCCGCAGCCGGCGAAGGCCACCAGGCGATGAAGCTGGACATCGACAGCCTCAGCGTGAAGAACGCCCGCATCGACTACGCCGACGCCCAGAGCGGCAAGAACTACAGCGTCGAAGGCATCGAGCTGACCACCGGCGCGATCCGCGAGGGCAGCAACATCCCGGTCAAACTCAGCGCCTACCTGGGCACCAACCAGCCGGTGATCCGCGCGCGCACCGAGCTGACCGGCAACCTGCGCTTCGACCGCGCGCTCAAGCGCTACCAGCTCGAAGACGCCAAGCTCTCCGGCGAAGTCTCCGGCGATCCGTTCCAGGGCAAGACCGCCAACTACAGCGCCCAGGGCCAGCTGGTACTCGACCAGGCCGCCCAGGTTGCCGAGTGGAACGGCCTACAGGTCACCGTCAACCAGTTGCGCGCCCTCGGCGAGCTGAAGGCCCGCGAGCTGGATAAAGAGCCCAAGTTCGACGGCGGCCTGTCGCTGGCGCCGTTCAACCTGCGCGAATTCCTCGAAGGCATCGGCCAGACCCTGCCGGAAATGGCCGACGCCACCACCCTCACCAAGCTGGAACTGGCCACCCGCGTCAGCGGCACCCGTAACAGCCTGGCCCTGAATGACATCATCCTGAAGCTGGACGACAGCGCCTTCAGCGGCAACCTCGGCATCGCCGACTTCGGCAAGCAGGCGATCCGCGCCCAGCTGTCCGGCGACAAGCTGAACCTCGACCGCTACCTGCCGGCCAAGGTCAAGAAAGCCCAGGACGCCACCAACAGCGCACGCAAGGCCGAAGTCGACGCCACCGCGCAGAACGCCATCAAGGGCGACACCCCGCTGCCCAACCAGCCGACCCAGCAGGCCTGGAGCGATGCCCCGCTGCTGCCCATCGCCCGCCTGCGCGCGCTGGACCTCGACGCCGGCCTGAACCTCGGCCAGCTGACCCTGGACAAGCTGCCCATCGACAACGCCGTGCTCAAGCTGCGTGGCCAGGGCGGCCTGCTCAACCTCGACGACCTGCGTGGCGAGCTTTACGACGGCAAGTTCAACGCCACCGCCACCCTCGACGTGCGCCAGGACGTACCGACCCTGCAGGCGAAGAAACACATCGCCGACGTACCGGTGGAGCGCCTGCTCGAATCCCAGGGCCAGAAGCCGCCGGTGAAGGGCCTGCTGGACCTTGACGCCGACATCACCACCCAGGGCAACAGTCAAAAGGCCTGGATCGACAACCTCAACGGCACCGCGCACTTCGTCCTGACCCAGGGGGTGCTGCTCAACGCCAACCTCGAACAGCAGCTGTGCCAGGGCATCGCCACGCTCAACCGCAAGTCGCTGACTGGCGAGCATGGCGGCAAGGACACGCCCTTCCGCGAGCTGCAGGGCAACCTGGTGTTCCGCAATGGCGTGGCCAGCAACCCTGACCTCAAGGCCAGCATCCCCGGCCTGACCGTCAAGGCCGACGGCGACCTCGACCTGCGCGTGCTGGGCATGGACTACCGCGTCGGCGTCACCATCGAAGGCGACAAGAGCGACATGCCCGACCCCGCCTGCGAAGTGAACAAGCGCTACGTCGGCATCGAATGGCCGCTGCGCTGCCGCGGCCCGCTGGAACTGGGCGCCAAGGCCTGCCGCCTGGACAAGGACGGCATCGGCAAGATCGCCGCACGTTTGGCCGGGGACCGGCTGAACCAGAAACTCGAAGAGAAGCTCGGCGACAAGGTCAGTCCCGAACTCAAAGACGCACTCAAAGGGCTGTTCAAGAAGTGACCCCGCAAAGCTTCAACTCGGCCGTGCTCGACTGGTTCGACACGCACGGCCGCCATGACCTGCCCTGGCAGCAGAACATCACGCCCTACCGGGTGTGGGTTTCGGAAATCATGCTGCAGCAGACCCAGGTCAGCACCGTGATGGGCTATTACGACCGCTTCATGACCGCGCTGCCGACGGTCGCAGACCTCGCCAACGCGCCAGAGGACGAGGTGCTGCACCTGTGGACGGGCCTGGGCTACTACACCCGCGCCCGCAACCTGCACAAGACCGCGAAGACGGTGATGGAACAGCACGGCGGAGAATTCCCCCGTGACGTCGAACAGCTCGCCGAGCTGCCCGGCATCGGCCGCTCCACCGCCGGCGCCATCGCCAGCATCTCCATGGGCCTGCGTGCGCCGATCCTCGACGGCAACGTCAAGCGCGTGCTGGCGCGCTATATCGCCTGCGACGGCTATCCGGGCGAGCCCAAGGTTGCCAGGCAGCTGTGGGAAGCCGCCGAGCGCTTCACGCCGCAGGAGCGGGTCAACCACTACACCCAGGCGATGATGGATCTGGGCGCCACCCTCTGCACCCGCAGCAAGCCGAGCTGCCTGCTCTGCCCGCTGCGCGAGGGCTGCCGCGCGCACTTCCTCGGCCGCGAGACCGACTTCCCGGTGTCCAAGCCGCGCAAGGCGCTGCCGCAGAAGCGCACGCTGATGCCGATCCTGGCCAACCGCGAGGGCGACATCCTGCTTTATCGCCGTCCGTCGACTGGCCTCTGGGGCGGGCTGTGGAGCTTCCCCGAACTGGACGACCTGGCCGCCCTCGACCCGCTGGCCCAGCGCCACGCCCTGCGCCTGGGCGAGCGCCGCGAGCTGCCCGGCCTGACCCATACCTTCAGCCACTTCCAGCTGGCCATCGAGCCCTGGCTGGTGCGCGTCGAGGACGCAGCCACCGCCGTGGCCGAGGCCGACTGGCTCTGGTATAACCTCGCCACCCCGCCGCGGCTCGGCCTTGCCGCCCCGGTGAAGAAGCTGCTCAAACGAGCCGCCGACGTGTTGAACGCAGGAGAAATGTCATGACCCGACTGGTGATGTGCCGCAAATTCAAAGAAGAGCTGCCCGGCCTCGATCGCGCGCCCTATCCCGGAGCCAAAGGCCAGGACATCTACGAGCACGTCTCGAAGAAAGCCTGGGAGGAATGGCAGAAGCACCAGACCATGCTGATCAACGAGCGTCGCCTGAACATGATGAATGCCGAGGATCGCAAGTTCCTCACCGCCGAGATGGACAAGTTCCTGTCGGGCGAGGAATACGCGCAGGCCGAGGGCTACGTCCCGCCCAGCGCGTAAGCTTCGGTATTATTTGAAAAATTTTTTCGCGGCACGCTTGACACCCCTTCCGAAAACCCTTTTAATGCGCGCCACGTTGCCCAGGTAGCTCAGTTGGTAGAGCAGGGGATTGAAAATCCCCGTGTCGGCGGTTCGATTCCGTCCCTGGGCACCAAGCCTTCCGAAAAGCCCCTGAAATCGCGAGATTTCAGGGGCTTTTTCATTCCGCTCCGCACAAGTCACTCCCCCGCCCCCGCACGCTCCCACGATTCGTATCGAATGTTTGCCTAACTGCAGTGTCTACTGGCACATAGCACATCGATCTTTCAGAATCATGACCATCCGGACGATTTCCACACTTCAGTGGGATACCCTCCGGGATTCGATGTTTCGTAGCGGAGTCACTGTGCGCAAACTCATAAGCTGGTGGAATTCCCGGGGCAACCTGGTTTCCCTGTCTGCCCTCTTCCTGCTGGTGCCGCTGATCGGCCGCTACAGCCTTGGCTGGGGCTCCCCGTTGGGCTACCTGTCGGACCTGGCGCTCGGCACCCTGCTGGTCGTCGCACTGCACAACCGACGACTGCTCATCGCCATTCCGGTCATGCTGGTCTGGGCGCTTTCGGTGATTGGCACCGCCGAGCTGGTCAGCGCCGTGGGCCGCATGCCTGCGCCGGAAGACCTGCACTTCCTCGCCGACCCGACCTTCGTCGCCAACTCCACCGAGGGCGGCGGCCTCAACCACCTGCACCTGGCGATCCTGATCGGCGCTGGCATCCTGCTCTGCGCGCTGCTCTGGCGCCGCCGCGAAAAGCCGCTGCCAGGCTACGCCTATGCTGTGCCGGCCGTGCTGCTGGCCGCCCACGCAAGCGTGCAGTACTTCCAGCCCAGCGATGCGGAAATGTGGAAGCAGTTCAACCTGCCGCACCAGCTGGTCTCCCGCGCCGTCACCAGCGGCGAAATGGCCTACCAGGACTGGCGCGACCGCGGCCAGCCGGAGGCCCGCCCGGACGTCACCGGCCTGACCCAGCACGACCTCCACGGCACTCCGCTGCTGGCTGGCCGCGGCCAGGCGAAGAACGTGCTGATCATCGCCATGGAAGGTATTCCCGGCGCCTACGTCGCCACCAACCGTGCCGCCCTGAGCAGCAGTTACGAAGAATCGATGATGCCGCGCCTGAGCACCTGGGCCGAGCGCGCCATGACCACCCCGGACTACGTGGTGCACAGCCACCAGACCATCCGCGGCCTCTACGCCATGCTCTGCGGCGACTACAGCAAGCTGGACAACGGCACGCCCAAGGGCGTCGAGCTGCTGGGCAATCCGACCCGCGCCGCCGAATGCCTGCCGGCGCAGATGCACCAGGCCGGCTTCAGCACCCACTTCCTGCAGGGCGCCGGGCTGCGCTTCATGGCCAAGGACAAGGTCATGCCAGCCATGGGCTTCGACAAGACCCTGGGCCGCGACTGGTTCAAGAAGAAGCCCTACCTGGAGTTCGCCTGGGGCATGGATGACAAGGCCTTCTTCGAAGGTGCGCTGGACTATGTCGGCCAGCTGCGCCAGAAGAAGCAGCCGTGGATGCTCACCCTGCTCACCGTCGGCACCCACCAGCCGTATTCGGCCACGCCGGAATACCTGGCCAAGTACCCGACCCCACGGCAGGCAGCCGTTGCCTACCTGGACGATGCCGTCGACGCCTTCCTCAAGGGCCTGGAAGAAAAAGGCGTGCTCAAGGACACCCTGGTGATCGTCACCTCCGACGAATCCCATGGCATCGACAACGTGCGCCTTGCCTCGGCCTGGGGCCTGAACCTGATCCTTGCACCGGAACAGGCCGCACTGCCGCCGGTGAAGGCCGGCGTCTACGGCCATGTCGACCTGGAGTCCTCGGTGCTCGACTACTTCGCGATCAAGGCGCCGCAGGATATCGCCGGTCGCTCGCTGTTCCGCGAATACACCAGCGGCCGCGAGATGGTGTCCTTCACCAACGGCATGCAGCGTTATCACGACGGCAAGGGCAACTTCACCGAGTGCGACTTCCAGCAGGTCTGCCGGCGCTACAAGAGTGACGGCTTCATCGCCGACACCGCCAAGTTCGAAGGCCGCTTCAGCGGTCGCGACGCCCGCCTGATGACTGCCCGCGCGGACATCCTCGACCAGTCGGTGACCAAGGCGCAGTCGGCCCGCGAATACCAGTTCGCGACCAAGGAACGCATCCGCCTGAAGCCGCAGATCGACAACGAGTACACCGACAACCTGATCGGCGCGCAGTACCTGGAATTCCCGGCCAACACCCACACCACGGTGCGCCTGAAGATTCGCGCGATCCAGATGGACGCCAATGGGGCGAAAGTGACGCTCAAGACGCGCTCCTTCGAGAAGCCGGTGCCCATCGAGATGCCGGACTTCCCGCTGGTGAAACGCAACCAGCCGCTGGAAGTGACCTTCGGCTTCGATAACGAAGAAGCGCGCAAGGCGTTCTCCTTCCACCTGCTTGCAGAAGGCAAGGGCGTCATCGAGATCACCGATTTCCACGTGCTGACCCAGCCGCGCAAATCGACGATCAACGCCACCGAAGGCGGCGGCACGGGCCTGGCCGACGCCAACAAGCCGCTGACGATCCCGCGCCTGTCCGGGCACCCGAACCTGATGGCCAGCCAACCACCGGATTCCCAGGACGACATCACGCCCGCCGAAGCACTCGAAGATCCGAACCCGCAGCTGCGGCAGATGATGCAGTAACCCCCACCGGCGGCCCCAGGGCCGCCGGACTTTTACTGACGGGTCTAAACTGGCACTATCCCGCCCCCGCGCCATCCGCCGACGCCCTCATCCGGCGCAGCTAGTTCAGCCCAGGCGACAACGCCGAGCGGCAATGCGACAACTTGCCACTACAGCCGACGACCGCGGCAGATGGGCGCTTGGCGCACTCCGGAGTGCGTGTTAGGTTGCCCCTCGCCAGGATGGCCCCGATTCTGCAGTGACCTGCTGCGAAAGCGTCCGAATAACAATAGAGGAGCCCCCTATGGCCACGGCCATACCCGCACTGGAAATCCGTAACCTGCACAAGCGTTACGGTGACCTGGAAGTGCTCAAAGGCATTTCCCTGACCGCCCGCGACGGCGATGTGATTTCCATTCTCGGCTCCTCCGGTTCCGGTAAATCCACGTTCCTGCGCTGCATCAACCTGCTGGAGAACCCGCACCAGGGCCAGATCCTGGTCGCCGGTGAAGAACTCAAGCTGAAGAAGACCAAGGACGGCTCGCTGGTTGCCTCGGACAACAAGCAGATCAACCGTCTGCGCAGCGAACTGGGCTTCGTCTTCCAGAACTTCAACCTCTGGCCGCACATGAGCATCCTCGACAACATCATCGAGGCGCCGCGCCGTGTGCTGGGCAAGACCAAGGCCGAAGCCACCGAGATCGCCGAGGCCCTGCTGGCCAAGGTCGGCATCTCCGACAAGCGCCACAGCTTCCCCGCGCAGCTTTCCGGTGGTCAGCAGCAGCGCGCCGCCATCGCCCGCACCCTGGCGATGCAGCCCAAGGTCATCCTCTTCGACGAGCCGACGTCGGCACTGGACCCGGAAATGGTCCAGGAAGTGCTTAACGTTATCCGCGCGCTCGCCGATGAGGGTCGCACCATGCTGCTGGTGACCCATGAAATGAACTTTGCCCGCCAGGTATCCAGTGAGGTGGTGTTCCTCCACCAGGGCCTGGTAGAAGAGCAGGGACCGCCGCAGCAGGTATTTGACAACCCGCAATCGGCACGCTGTAAACAATTCATGTCCAGCCACCGCTAACGGAGCATCACTGCATGAACAACTATAAGAAGATCGTTCTGGCTATCGCGGCCACCTTCGCACTGGGGAGCCAGGCCATCGCCGCGGACAAACTGCGCATCGGTACCGAAGGCGCCTACCCGCCCTTCAACGGCATCGACGCCAGCGGCCAGGTCGTCGGTTTCGATATCGAGATCGGCAAGGCGCTGTGCGCCAAGATGAAGACCGAGTGCGACGTCGTCACCTCCGACTGGGATGGCATCATCCCGGCCCTGAACGCCAAGAAGTTCGACTTCATCGTCGCTTCCATGTCGATCACCGATGAACGCAAGCAGGCCGTTGATTTCACCAACGCCTACTACACCAACAAGCTGCAGTTCGTGGCGCCGAAGTCGACCGACTTCAAGACCGACAAGGGCTACCTCAAGGGCAAGGTGATCGGTGCGCAGCGCGCGACCATCGCCGGTACCTGGCTTGAGGACAACATGTCCGACACCGTCACCATCAAGCTCTACGACACCCAGGAAAACGCCTACCTCGACCTGTCCTCGGGCCGCCTCGACGGCGTGCTGGCCGACAAGTTCGTGCAGTACGACTGGCTCAAGAGCGACGCCGGCAAGGACTTCGAGTTCAAGGGCGAGCCGGTGTTCGACAACGACAAGATCGGCATCGCCGTGCGCAAGGGCGACCCGCTGCGTGACAAGCTGAACGCCGCTCTGAAGGAAATCGTCGACGACGGTACCTACAAGAAGATCAACGACAAGTACTTCCCCTTCAGCATCTACTGATGCACGTGCCGCGCCGCCCCTCGCCGGGCGGCGCGCGCCTTCAGGCGTGACTCCCCATGATTTTCGACCTGCACGGCTTTGGCGATCAGTTGATCGCCGGCACCTGGATGACGCTCAAGCTTTCGCTCGCCGCAGTCTGCGTGGGACTGGTCCTGGGCCTGCTCGGCGCCATCGCCAAGACCTCGAAGAACGGCTTCCTGCGCATGCTCGGCGGCTTCTACACGACCGTAGTGCGCGGCGTACCCGAGACACTCTGGGTACTGATGATCTATTTCGGCACCGTGGCCGGCCTGAACGCCATCGGTGACCTGTTCGGCTACCCCGAGTTCGCCCTGTCGCCCTTTGCCGCGGGCACCTGCGCCCTGGGCCTGTGCTTCGGCGCCTACGCCACCGAAGTCTTCCGTGGCGCGCTGCTGGCGATTCCCAAGGGCCACCGCGAGGCCGGCCAAGCGCTGGGGCTCTCCGCTCCGCGCATCTTCTGGCGCATCGTGCTGCCGCAGGTATGGCGCGTGGCGCTGCCGGGACTGGGCAACCTCTACCTGATCCTGCTGAAAGACACCGCCCTGGTCTCGCTGATTACCCTCGACGAGATCATGCGCAAGGCCCAGGTCGCCTCCAACGCGACCAAGGAGCCCTTCACCTTCTACATGACCGCGGCCTTCATCTACCTGGGCCTGACCGTCTTCATCATGGCCGCCCTGCACTTCCTCGAGCGTCGCGCCGGCCGTGGCTTCGTGAGGAACGAGCTATGACCGATCTCGAGCTGATCCTCAAGTGGCTGCCGAAGATGCTCCAGGGCGCCACCCTGACCCTGGAGCTGCTGGCCATCGCCGTGGTCGCCGGACTTTGCCTGGCCGTACCGCTGGGCATCGCCCGCGCCTCGCGGCACTGGTACGTGCGCGCGGTGCCCTACACCTACATCTTCTTCTTCCGCGGCACGCCACTGCTGCTGCAGTTGTTCATCGTCTACTACGGCTTTGCCCAGTTCGAGAGCGTGCGCAAGGGGCCACTCTGGCCGTACCTGCGCGACCCGTACTGGTGTGCCCTGCTGACCATGACCCTGCACACCGCGGCCTACATCGCCGAGATCCTGCGCGGCGCCATCCATGCCATCCCGGTGGGTGAAGTGGAAGCCGCCCGCGCGCTGGGCATGTCCCGGCGCCAGGCGCTGTTCCACATCATCCTGCCGCGCGCCGCGCGGATCGCGATGCCAGCCTACAGCAACGAGGTGATCCTCATGCTCAAGGCCAGCGCCGTGGTGTACACCGTGACCCTGTTCGACATCATGGGCATGACCCGCACCATCATCGCGCGCACCTACGAGGCGATGCTGTTCTTCTGCCTCGCCGGCCTGTTCTACCTGGTCATCACCCTGCTGCTGACCCGCATCTTCCGCCTGCTGGAACGCTGGCTGAAGGTGGACTCCATGCAGGGCCGCTGACCGGCGCGCCGCTCGCCCAAGGGGCCGCTATAATGCGCGCCCCGTGGTTTGCCTCCGCTTCGCATCGTGATCCCGAACGACACTCCCCTGACCGGCTCCGACCTGCTCCAGCGCTTCCAGGCGCTGGATCGCTTCCTGCTGGAACATCAGGCGCTGTGGCGGCCGAAACCCTTCACGGTGCTGGAGCTGGCCTGGGAGCGCGACCACCCCGAACTGGCCGCCTGGCTGCGCAGCCGCAGCCTCGATGATGCCGAGGCGGTGCACAACGCGCCCGAGCAGCTCGACGCCCCCGCGCCCTTCCCTGCATTGGCTGCCACCGCCGTGCAGCTGTCCGTCGTCGGCGAACTCCCGGCAACGCCACTGGGCAAGTTGCCGAATCAATTGACGGTCGACGTTCCCGGTCGCAAGTGGCAACAGATCGAAGCCTTCGCCAGCCGCCTGGATTTCGCCACAGCGCCGCAACATTGGCTGGACTGGTGCGCCGGCAAAGGTCATCTGGGCCGACTGCTGGCGCGCAACGGCAAGCCATTGCTGAGCCTGGAATACGACCCTGCGCTGGTGGGCGACGGCCAGCGCCTGAGCGACCGGCTGCGATTGCAGGCCCGCCATCGTCAGCAGGATGTGCTTGCGCCGGATGCCGATGAACACCTGCAGGCCGAGCACACTGCCGTTGCCCTGCATGCCTGCGGCGACCTGCACGTGCGCCTGCTGCAACTGGCCAGCAGCCGAGGCTGCCGCCAACTGGCGGTGGCGCCCTGCTGCTACAACCGCATCGACAACGAGCACTACCGGCCGCTTTCGAAGACCGCGCAAAAATCCGCCCTGCAACTGTCGCGCAGTGACCTGCGCCTTCCGCAAGCCGAGACCGTGACCGCCGGCGCCCGCGTGCGCCGCCAGCGCGACGGCTCGATGGCGCGGCGGCTGGCTTTCGACCTGCTGCAACGGGAAGTCCGCGGCAGCAACGACTACCTGACAATCCCTTCCGTGCCGCTGAGCTGGCTGGACAAGCCGTTGGCCGACTATTGCCGCGACCTCGCCGCGCTCAGGGGACTCGACCTGCCCGTTGGCACCGACTGGCAGCAACTGGAGGCCAGAGGCTGGCAACGCCTGGCCCAGGTCCGCAACCTCGAACTGGTGCGCGGACTGTTCCGCCGCCCCATGGAACTGTGGCTGGCGCTCGACCGCGCGTTATTCCTCGAGGAACAAGGCTATCGCGCCACCCTGGGCGCCTTCTGCGCCACCCGGATGACCCCACGCAACCTGCTGTTGCTGGCCGAACGCATCTGAGACGGGCGTTCCAGGGCTTCACCCACAGACCCTGTGGATAACTCTGTTCGTAACCCCGGAAAAAACTGCCCTTCCTTACCGTCCAGACCGCCTCGCTGCGATCTGGTCATTTTCTGTACACATAAATTTAATCTTTAAAAAACAGCTGGTTACGATACTTCGTGATTGCTATCACATCTCATATGCAATTTGCGCCCTAAAGCTTTCCCCCTTGTGCATAAAGGCCGCCGACGGTGTAGGAAATCAGCCATTCCTGTTGCCAATCCTGCTCCAATGGCGCTTCGTCGAACGGATTGTTGCGTAATCGCGACAATCGAATCTTGTCAATTGCTGCCTAGGCAGTATCATTTCGAAACATTTCACTGCCTAAGCAGCTATCTGTTTTGACATGAATCACTACGACGTCGCGGATTTTCCGTTCAAAGGCTCCATCGGCCAGTTGCTGGGCGCCACCGCCATCCTCAAGGATCGCCTGCTGGACAAGCACCTTGCGCACCTGGACATCACCGCTGCGCAGTTCAAGGTGCTGTTCTTCATCGGCAACGACCGCGCCAATACCCCGGCCGAGCTGTGCCGCGAGCTGTCCATCGACAGCGGCTCGATGACCCGCATGCTCGACCGGCTCGCGCGCAAGGACCTGCTGCTCCGCGAGCCCTGCCCAAACGATCGCCGCAGCGTGCGCCTGAGCCTGAGCCCGGCCGGACAGGCCGTGAATGACGAAGCCCCGAGCATCGCCGCTGCAGCCATGAACGAGCTGGTCGGCGGTCTCTCCCGCGACGAACTGCAGACCCTCACCGGCCTTCTCGACAAGATCCTGCGCGCCCACGGCGCCGCGGCCCTTTGCGCGGCGCAGGAGAAAAGACCATGAACCACCTCCGTATCGCCCTGCTGCCGGCCGTCGTGTTTGCCGCCGTGCTGGGACTCTCCGGCTGCGTCAGCTACTCGGGCCTGGACACCAGCGGCAAGACCGTCGATCCCGCCAGCCTGAAGGCCGGCGTCAGCCTCGACGGCACTCCGCTGTCCACCGCCGCCTGGCCCAGCGAACACTGGTGGACCAGCCTGGGCGACCTGCAACTGGACGGCCTGATCGGCGAGGCCCTGCGCGGCACGCCCGACCTGGATATCGCCAGCGCACGCGCCCGCCAGGCCATCGCCGCCGCGCAAGCGCAGGACGCCGCGCGCATGCCCAGCGTGAAAGGCACCGCCAGCTACGCCGGCATCCGCGCACCGGAAAGCGTGATTCCTGCGCCCATGGGCGGTCGCTACTCGGCGGTGAAATACCTGTCGCTCAGCTTCAGCTACGACCTCGATCTCTGGGGCGGCCAGCGCGACGCCTGGGAGGCCGCCCTCGGCCAGGCCAACGCCGCCGAAGTCGACCGCCAGGCCGCCTCGATCACGCTCTCCACCAATGTCGCCCGCGCCTACAGCGACCTGGCCCACGCCTTCGTCGCCCGCGACCTGGCCAAAGACGAACTGGATCGCTCGCAGCATCTCTTCCAGCTCAGCCAGAAGCGCATGGACGCAGGCCTGGACAGCAAGGTTCAGCTGCAGCAGACGCAGTCCCAGGTCGCCAGCGCCAAGCAGCAACTGGCCGCCGCGGAACAGGACATCGCCAGCGACCGCATCGCCCTCGCCGTCCTGCTCGGCCAGGGCCCTGACCGTGGCCAGGACCTGCAGCGCCCGCAGGTGCTCAAGCCCGGCGCGCTGAGCCTGCCATCGAACCTGCCGGCCGAGCTGCTGGGGCGTCGCCCGGACATCGTCGCTGCACGCTGGCGGGTCGAGGCGGCATCGAAAAGCATCGATTCGGCGAAGACCGAGTTCTATCCCAACGTGAACCTGGGAGCGATGGTCGGTCTGGCCGCCCTGCACACCAGCGACGTGCTGAAGGCACCGAGCCGGTTCCTCCAGATCGCCCCGGCGATCTCCCTGCCGATCTTCGACGGTGGCCGCCTGCGCGCCAGCCTGGCCGGGAAGGATGCCGACTACGACCTGGCCGTCGCCCAGTACAACAAGACTCTGGTCAACGCCCTCGGCGAGGTCACCGACGACCTCGGCAAGCTGCGCTCGCTGGAGCAGCAGATCGACGACCAGCGCGAAGCCCGCGACATCGCCAAATCCAACTTCGACCTGGCCATGCGCCGTTACGGCGAAGGCGTCGGCAACTACCTCGACGCCCTCAGCGTGCAGCAACAGTTGCTCCTCGCCGAGCGCCAGCTGGCCAGTCTGGACGCCCAGCGCATCGACCTCTCGGTGCAACTGGTCCAGGCCCTGGGCGGTGGCTACCAGCCCGACACCACTTCCACCTCCGCCCCGCTCGCCCAGGCGAACGCGGCCGCCGCGCACTGAACGAGGCACCCGACATGAGCACCGCCACCCAAGAAACCCCGAACGGCAACCCCAAGCGCAAGCGCTGGCTGCTGATCCTGCTCGCCGTCGTCATCCTCGCCGGCCTTGCCAGCGTCGCCTGGGAACTCCTCTACGGCCGCTGGCACGAGGACACCGACGATGCCTACGTGAACGGCAACGTTGTGCAGATCACCCCGCAGATCACCGGCACCGTGGTCAGCATCGGCGCCGATGACGGCGACCTGGTGCGCAAGGGCCAGGTGCTGGTGAAGTTCGACCCCAGCGACGCCGACATCGCCCTGCAGCAGGCCGAAGCCAACCTCGCGCGCACCGTGCGCCAGGTGCGCGGCCTGTTCAGCAATGTCGACGGCTACAAGGCCGACGTGGCCGCGAAGAAGGTCGCCCTGACCAAGGCCGAGGCCGACTTCAAGCGCCGGCAGAACCTCGCCAACGACGGCGCCATCTCCCAGGAGGAGCTGGCCCACGCCCGCGACGCACTGGATACCGCGCGCAGCTCGCTGACCAGCTCCGAGCAGCAACTGGACACCAACCGCGCACTGGTCGACGACACCGTTATTGCCTCGCACCCGGACGTCAAAGCCGCCGCCGCCAAGCTGCGTCAGGCTTACCTGGACGACGCCCGCGCGGTCATCATCGCCCCGGTCACCGGCTACGTCGCCAAGCGCACCGTGCAGGTCGGCCAGCGCGTGCAGCCGGGCGCCGCGCTGATGGCGGTGATCCCCCTGGACCAGGTGTGGATCGACGCCAACTTCAAGGAAACCCAGCTCAAGCACATGCGCATCGGCCAGCCGGTGGAAATCCGCTCCGACCTCTATGGCGGCGAAGTGAAGTACTCCGGCACCGTCGACAGCCTCGGCGTCGGCACTGGCAGCGCCTTCTCCCTGCTGCCGGCGCAGAACGCCACCGGCAACTGGATCAAGATCGTCCAGCGCGTCCCGGTGCGCATCCGCATCAACTCCGAGGAGCTGGCGAAGAACCCGCTGCGCATCGGCTTGTCCATGGACGTCAACGTCAGCCTGCACGACCAGAGCGGACCCGCCCTCGCCCAGCAATCGCCGCACGAGGCGGTGTTCTCCACAGACGTGTACCAGGAGCAACTGGCCTCAGCCGACCAGCTGATCGAGAAGCTGATCCAGGCCAACCTGGCCGACGCCAACCACAGCACCGCGCAGCGCTGATCCGACTACCGCCATGAGCCAGCCCAACAGCAGCAGCTTCAGCCCACCCAGCCTGGTCATGGCCACCATCGGCCTGTCGCTGGCGACCTTCATGCAGGTGCTCGACACCACCATCGCCAACGTCGCCCTGCCGACCATCTCCGGCAACCTCGGGGTGAGCTCCGAGCAGGGCACCTGGGTCATCACCTCTTTCGCGGTGAGCAACGCCATCGCTCTGCCGCTCACCGGCTGGCTGAGCCGCAAGGTCGGCGAGGTGCGGCTGTTCATTGCTGCCACCCTGCTCTTCGTGATCGCCTCGTTCCTCTGTGGCGTCGCCCAGCAGATGGGCATGCTGGTGGGCTTCCGGGCCATCCAGGGCTTCGTCGCCGGGCCGCTCTACCCGATCACCCAGACCCTGCTGATCTCCATCTATCCCCCGGCGAAAAGGGGGATGGCACTGGCACTGCTGGCGATGGTGACGGTGGTCGCGCCCATCGCCGGGCCCATCCTCGGCGGCTGGATCACCGACAGCTACAGCTGGCCGTGGATCTTCTTCATCAACGTGCCCATCGGCCTGTTCGCCGCCATGGTCGTCTACCAGCAGCTGCGCGCCCGCCCGGTGGTGATCAAGCACGCACCCATGGACTACATGGGCCTGGCGATGCTGGTGATCGGCGTCGGCGCCCTGCAGATCGTCCTCGACAAGGGCAACGACCTGGACTGGTTCGAGTCCGGCTTCATCATCGGCGGCACGGTCATCGCGGCGATCGCCCTGGCGGTCTTCGTGATCTGGGAGCTGACCGACAAGCACCCGATCGTCAACCTGCGACTATTCGTGCACCGCAACTTCACGGTGGGAACCCTGGCGCTGGTCGGTGGCTACGCCGGCTTCTTCGGCATGAACCTGCTGCTGCCGCAGTGGCTGCAGACCCAGATGGGTTACACGGCGACCTGGGCAGGTCTGGCGGCAGCGCCGATCGGCATCCTGCCCGTATTCCTCTCTCCGCTGGTCGGACGCTACGCGAACAATTTCGATCTTCGCCTGCTGGCGGGGCTGGCGTTCCTGGCGATGGCGGCGACCTGCTTCATGCGCGCCGACTTCACCACCGACGTCGACTACCTGCACATCGCGCTGGTACAGCTGTTCATGGGGCTGGGCGTGGCGTTCTTCTTCATGCCGATCCTGAGCATCCTGCTCTCCGACCTGCCGCCGGACCAGATTGCCGACGGCTCTGGCCTTGCGACCTTCCTGCGGACCCTGGCCGGCAGCTTCGCCGCGTCCCTGACCACCTGGATCTGGAACCGCCGCGCGACCATGCATCATGCCTACCTGACCGAAAACCTCAGCCAGTACGACCCGGCCACCCGCGCCACCGTCGAACAGCTCGGCGGTCCCGGCCAGCACAGCGCAGCGCTGCTTGAACGGATGGTGGAAAGCCAGGCCTACATGATCAGCACCATCGACTACTTCACCCTGCTGGGCTGGGTATTCCTCGCCATGCTGGTGGTCATCTGCCTGGCCAAGCCCCCCTTCGGCGCCAAGCCCGGCGCAGCGGCTGCTGGCGGGCACTGACCCAAACTGCGGATCATTCTGACAAATCAGTGGTTTACACCAAGGGCGCCGTGACTATAATGGCGCCCCTCCTTGCCGGTATAGCTCAGCTGGTAGAGCAACTGACTTGTAATCAGTAGGTCCCGGGTTCGACTCCTGGTGCCGGCACCATAACACCAGAAAGCAAAGGCCCACCTCCATGGTGGGCCTTTGCTTTTGTGCCATTGCCTGCCGCGCTATCAGACGAATGGCCTGAACCTTGGGGCTTGTAGCCGATCCATAAGCCTTTTATATGCGCCTGCTGTTGAGAGTCGGAGCCATCCAAGTCCACTCGCGAAGACAATAGGTTTACTGCGAAGGCTGCATGAATATAATGACCGCTTTTCAACGGGGCGTAGCCCTGCTCAAGGTTGAGCTCAATCCGGCAAACACAGCGACAAGCGTCAGTAATCGTTTTTTCAATATGCGGATGGAACCGCCAGGGGCACAGCAGTGATCGCCAAGAGCGCGGTTCAGACACAACAAGGAGAAGTCATCGGCCGCGGCAGGAATGCTCGCGTGGCCATCCTGTTGTCGACGTTCAATGGCGCCCCCTTCCTGCGAGAACAACTCGACTCCCTCATCAGTCAGACCCACCAGAACTGGGTGATCTATACCTCTGACGATGGATCCAGCGACTCGACACTGGCGATCCTCACTGAGTATCAGCTCAGCCTGGGACAGGATCGACTGGTCATCTTCCCCGGCCCGCGCAAGGGCTTTTCCGCCAACTTCCTCTCCCTCCTGAAACGGCCCGAGCTGGAAGCGGACTACTACGCCTATTGCGACCAGGACGACATCTGGGAAGTCGGCAAACTCGAATGCGGCGTCCGCTGGTGCGAAACCATCGCGACCACTCAGCCAGCCCTCTTCTGCAGCAGAACCCGACTGATTGACGAAGCCGGCGAGCCTATCGGCTACTCACCGCTTTTCTCCGCGCCACCGTCATTCCGCAATGCCCTTGTACAGAGCATCGCTGGCGGCAACACCATGCTCTTCAATGCAGCAACGCGTACGTTGCTGATGAAGACCCATGAAGGCGACCAGATCATTTCGCACGACTGGTGGACCTATCTGGTGGTCGCTGGCTGCGGTGGCATCGTCCATTACGAATCCGCCCCCACCATCGGCTATCGCCAGCACGGCAGAAACCTCATCGGCTCCAATTCAGGCTTCAAGGATCGGATCGTGAGGCTGAACAAGCTCCTCGCGGGAACCTTCAAAGACTGGAACGACGCCAATCTACAAGCGATGAGGGCTATTCAGGGGCAATTGAGCAAGGACAGCCAGCAAACTCTCGCGCTGTTCGTGCAAGCCCGAAAATCCACACTTCTCAAGCGCCTTTTCCTGATATCCCGATCAGGCGTCTACCGGCAAACTCTTCTTGGCAATCTCGGCCTGACAGCTGCCGCCATTCTCCAGAGGCTATGACTCCATGACTATTCTCGTTACCGGCAGCGCCGGCTTCATCGGCGCGAACTTCGTCCTCGACTGGCTTGCCACTCATGATGAAGCGGTGATCAGCCTCGACAAGCTGACCTATGCAGGCAACCGGGAAAACCTTGCCACCCTGGAAAATGACCCGCGGCATACCTTCGTGCAAGGCGACATTGGCGATAGCAAGCTTGTTTCGCGCCTGCTCGAGGAACATCAGCCCCGCGCTATCCTCAACTTCGCCGCAGAGTCGCACGTCGACCGTTCGATCCACGGCCCGGAAGACTTCATCCAGACCAACATTGTCGGCACCTTCCGCCTGTTGGAGAGCGTGCGCTCGTACTGGGGAAACCTGCCGGAAGAACGCAAGAGCGCCTTCCGCTTCCTCCACGTATCCACCGACGAGGTGTACGGCTCGCTGGAGCCGACTGCTCCAGCCTTTACCGAGAAGCACCAGTACGAGCCCAACAGCCCGTACTCTGCCTCCAAGGCTGCATCCGACCACCTGGTACGCGCCTACCACCACACCTATGGCCTGCCGGTACTGACCACCAATTGCTCGAACAATTATGGTCCCTACCACTTCCCAGAGAAGCTGATCCCACTGGTGATCCACAATGCGCTGGGCGGCAACGCGCTGCCAATCTATGGCGATGGCCAGCAGATCCGCGACTGGCTCTATGTAAAAGACCATTGCAGTGCCATCCGACGCGTACTCGAAGCTGGGCAGTTGGGCGAAACCTACAACGTTGGTGGCTGGAACGAAAAAGCCAATATCGACGTCGTGCACACCCTCTGCGACATCCTGGACCAGGAGAAGCCGCGCCCCGACGGCCGAAGCTACCGCGAGCAGATCACCTTCGTCAAAGATCGCCCTGGGCATGATCGCCGATACGCAATCGACGCCAGCCGCCTTGAGCGCGAACTCGGCTGGAAGCCTGCAGAGACCTTCGAAACCGGTATCCGCAAGACCGTGCGCTGGTATCTGGACAACCAGGCATGGGTGAACAATGTAACGAGCGGTGCATACCGCGAGTGGGTAGGTAAGCAGTACGCATGAAAAAGATCCTGTTACTCGGCGCCAATGGCCAGGTCGGCTGGGAGCTTCAGCGCGCACTCGCGCCTCTGGGGCAGCTGCTGGTCTGCGATCGGCACAGCGCCGACCTGAGCGACCTGGGTGGCCTGTCGGCGCTGATTCGTCAAGAAAAGCCCGATACCATTGTCAATGCCGGCGCCTATACCGCGGTTGATAAAGCGGAAAGCCATGTCGCTGATGCCCGCCGAATCAATGCTGACGCTGTCAGCGCAATGGCCCAGGCGGCTCGCGAAATCGATGCCTGCCTGGTGCATTACTCCACGGACTACGTCTTTGACGGCAGCGGCAGCACGCCCTTTTCGGAGGATGCCCCCACCAATCCGCTCAGCGTGTACGGGCAGACCAAACTTGAAGGCGAGCTTGCAATCCGGGAAAGCGGCTGCCGTCATCTGATTTTCCGCACGAGCTGGGTCTATGCATCTCGCGGCGCCAACTTCGCCAAGACCATGCTGCGTCTGGCCAAGGAGCGTGAAGAGCTCCGAGTGATTGCTGATCAGTTCGGCGCCCCAACCAGCGCCGAGCTGATTGCGGACATCACGGCACTGGTATTGCAGCGCCTCGCTCACGACAGCGAGCTCAACGCCTACGCGAGCGGCACCTACCACCTTGTTGCCAGCGGCGAAACTAGTTGGCACAGCTATGCCCAGTTTGTGATTGGCGAAGCCATTCGCCTTGGCAGCGACTTGCGAGCAGCGCCCGAGCGCGTCATTCCGATCGCGACCAGCGAGTACCCGCTACCCGCCAAGCGGCCGGCGAACTCTCGTCTAGCCAATGACAAGCTGCAACGCACTTTCGACGTGCAACTCCCGCACTGGGAATACCACGCACAACGCATGATCAGAGAATTGGTCGATCAGGGAACAGTATGAAACGTAAAGGAATCATTCTCGCCGGGGGATCCGGTACCCGTCTGCACCCAGCAACCCTGGCAATTTCCAAGCAGCTGCTGCCGGTCTACGACAAACCGATGATCTATTACCCGCTGAGCACCCTGATGCTGGCAGGAATCCGGGACATCCTGATCATCTCGACCCCGCAGGACACCCCACGCTTCGAGCAGCTGCTGGGAGACGGTAGTCGCTGGGGCCTGAATCTGCAGTATGCAATACAGCCATCGCCGGATGGACTCGCCCAGGCCTTCCTGATCGGCGAGGAATTCCTCGGCAATGACCCATGCGCACTCGTGCTTGGCGACAACATCTACCACGGTCATGAATTCCAGGAATTGCTGCTGAACGCAATGAGCCGCCCAAGCGGTGCCAGCGTGTTCGCGTATCACGTGCACGATCCCGAGCGCTATGGTGTGGTCGAGTTCAACAGCGAAGGAAAAGCGATCAGCCTCGAAGAAAAGCCGGCACAACCCAAATCCAGCTATGCCGTTACTGGTTTGTACTTCTACGACAATCAGGTCGTCGACATCGCCAAGAGCATCAAGCCCTCCCCGCGTGGAGAGCTGGAAATCACCGACGTGAACAAGGCTTATCTGGAGCGCGGTGAACTCTCGGTGGAAATCATGGGCCGCGGCTACGCTTGGCTGGATACCGGAACCCACGACTCCCTGCTGGAAGCCAGCCACTTCATCGCCACCTTGGAAAACCGCCAGGGCCTGAAAGTAGCCTGCCCAGAAGAGATCGCCTTCCGCCAGAAGTGGATCAGCGCGGAACAGTTGGAAGCTCTGGCGACACCTCTGGCCAAGAACGGCTACGGACAATACCTGAAACGCCTGTTGGTTGAGACTGTTTACTAATGAAAGCCACCCGCCTTGCAATTCCTGACGTCATCCTCATCGAGCCAAAAGTATTTGGTGATGAGCGCGGTTTCTTTTTTGAAAGCTTTAACCATGCCGGTTTTGAAGAAATTATTGGCCGCCCCGTTAAATTCGTTCAAGACAATCACTCACGTTCAGTAAAAGGCGTACTGCGCGGCCTGCATTATCAGATTCAAAACCCACAAGGAAAACTGGTGCGGGTGGTGCAAGGTGAGGTGCTAGACGTTGCAGTCGACCTGAGAAGGAACTCACCTACTTTTGGGAAATGGGTGAGCGCCAAGCTAAGCGCTGAAAACAAGGCACAGCTCTGGGTCCCAGAAGGATTTGCACATGGATTCGTAGTGCTTTCCGACTCCGCTGAGTTTCTGTACAAAACAACTGACTATTACGCCCCAGCCTACGAGCGCTGCATTAGCTGGAACGATCCAACTCTTGCTATCGAATGGGAAATTTCGACAGAGCCGGCGCTTTCCCAGAAAGACTCGCAAGGAAAGTCTCTTTTGGAAGCTGAGGTCTACAGCTAATGCAAAGATTCTCTGCCTCCCCCAGAGAAATGCTTGCGAGCTTCTTGAGGAATAGAGGCCTTATAAAAGAGCTGGTCAAGCGTGAGGTTATTGGACGCTACAAGGGCTCCTACATGGGCATCCTATGGTCGTTCTTCAACCCGATTCTTATGCTGGCCGTGTACACTTTTGTATTCAGCGTTGTCTTCAAGGCGCGCTGGAATACAAACAGCGAATCCAAAGGGGAGTTCGCCCTCATTCTTTTTGCCGGCCTGATTCTGTTCAATATATTCTCAGAATGCATAACCAAAGCACCCGGCATAATTCTCTACAACGCGAACTACGTCAAAAAGGTTGTATTTCCGCTAGAAATCTTACCCTGGGTATCACTGGGCGCTGCACTTTTTCACGGCGCAATAAGCCTCGCCGTATGGCTGGCGGTCTATATCTTCACATTTGGCTTGCCCCCAGCCACCGCACTACTTCTACCAACTATTATTGTACCATTCGCCCTATTCATACTTGGCCTCTCTTGGACGCTATCTGCTTTAGGCGTCTTTCTTCGAGATACCAGCCAGTTTATCGGAATTGCCACGACAGCAATACTCTTCATGTCCCCAATATTTTACCCGATATCAGCTATCCCGGAGGACTACCGGCAGTTCCTTTTCATGAACCCTCTCACGCTGATAATCGAGCAGGGACGCAACCTCTTGTATTGGGGTATCACCCCCTCACCGTATCTAATAATCGGCTATACCGCTGGCGCAACAACTATCGCTTGGCTAGGTTTCGTACTGTTCCAGAAGACACGGAAGGGATTTGCAGATGTCATCTGAAACAGCAATAGTCGTTGAAAATATCAGCAAATCTTTCCATACCTACGAAAAGCCAAGAGACAGATTGCTGCAGTCTCTTTTTGGATCAAAGAAAACCTTTTACAAGGAATTCAAGGCGCTTCAAGACATAGGTTTCTCAATACAGAGAGGAGAGACCGTCGGCATCGTCGGTCGTAATGGCAGCGGAAAATCTACGCTACTACAGATCATCTGCGGCACCCTGAACCAGACTTCAGGAATGGTCTCCACATCTGGAAGGATTGCTGCACTTCTTGAACTCGGCTCTGGCTTCAACCCGGATTTCACAGGCCGAGAGAATGTCTTCCTCAATGCGCGAGTTCTAGGCCTGTCGCATAAGGAAATCGAAGACAGATACCAATCAATTGTCGACTTCGCAGAAATTGGCGACTTTATAGATCAACCGATCAAAACGTACTCTAGTGGAATGCTGGTGCGTTTGGCCTTTTCTGTAGCCATCAATGTCGACCCGGTAATATTAGTAGTAGATGAAGCGTTATCAGTCGGCGATGAACTCTTTCAGCGGAAATGCTTCTCCAGAATTGAGCAGATAAAAAAACAAGGATCAACAATCCTTTTTGTCTCTCATTCTGGCTCGACTGTAATTGAGCTTTGCGACCGCGCAATTCTGATCGACCATGGGGAGCTTCTGTTTGATGGCGACCCAAAAACAACCATCGGCTTGTATCAGAAACTACTCTATGCCACCGCCGATAAGCAGGTAGGTATTCGCGAAGAAATTCGTATAGCGGCCACCTCTCCGATCCTCAAAGAAGATCTGTCACGCCAAACCGAAAAGGCGTCGCAGACTAACCAGGAAAGCCTGTCGGAAGCATTTTTTGACGCCAATCTGAAGTCAAAAAGCACGATCAGCTATGAGCAAAACGGCGCCAGAATCCTCCAACCAATGATCGTTGATGACCGGGGACGTCAAGTCAACTGCTTGGTCAGAGGTGAAAGCTATCGTTACAAGTACGATGTCGAGTTTCTCGACAATGCAGAGAATGTCCGCTTTGGAATGCTACTCAAGACAACCTCCGGCATTGAGCTTGGCGGCGCGGTCTCGTCCAGTCTGGGAAACCAAGGACAGTCCTATCACTCCGGTGAAAAGATTGAAGCTGAATTCTCATTCACCTGTAATCTAAACACCGGAATTTACTACTTGAATGCCGGGGTCGTTGGCGTGCAAGCTGGAAAAGAAACTTACCTGCATCGGCATCTGGATTTAGCGATATTCAGAGTCATCCCGGTAAGCAATAACAGAGTCACGTGCCACATCGACTTTAACTGCGCATTCTCGTCCAACAAGATCGAAATACTAGAGCCGAGTCGCGAATGACTAAAAGACTTATCCTAGTTCTGGGCATGCACCGTAGTGGCACCAGCGCACTGACCAGAGGCCTCCAGGCTCTGGGTGTTTCCTTGGGTGACGAGCTTTATGCCGCGATAGCCGGAAACAACGATAAAGGTTTCTTCGAGGATATCGAGACAAACAAGCTCAATAACGAAATCCTCCAGGCATTAGGGTTCGAATGGGATTCCCTCTCAGACATCCCCGAAGATCTAATTCTGAGAAAGGCAATTCCTGCATTCGAAGAACGTGCAAAAGAGCTGATCCGAGAAAAGCTATCGAATAGCGCCGTTTTCGGACTAAAGGATCCTCGACTGTGTCGGCTGCTCCCATTTTGGCAGCATGTACTACAGGCAGACGACGTTGACGTCTCCTACATAGTATCCTTGCGCAACCCCCTGAATGTTGCAAACTCCCTCTCAAATCGAGACAACTTCGATTTTGAGAAATCCTGTTACCTTTGGCTAACTCACCTTGCCGAAGCAGTCCGCTACACCGAGGGGAAAAACAGAGTATTTGTCAGCTACGACGCCATCTTGGATGATCCGGAATTTCAGCTGCGCCGAATTGCAATCGGTCTATCCTTGAATCAGCCTTCTGCAGAGACGCTTATCGAGTACAGGGATAGTTTCCTGGATCAGGATTTAAGACGAAGTGCTTTGGGCATGAAAGAACTAGAAATGTCCTTTCAGGCGCCACCTGTTGTGAAATCACTATATCTGCGCCTGCTGGAAGAGGCTGATGTCACACAATCCAGCGACATACGCAGCATGGGAGACGTCGCCGAAGAAAGTCTCTCCATATTGAAGAACATCTACCCCGCTCTTTCACTTGTCGATCGGCAACAGGCAACCTTGAAACAACAGGCTGAGACATTATCAAAAATCGAACAACTAAACACATTGCTTGCTCAGCAACTTAAAGACTTCGAAGAACTAAGCTCATCGCTTGCTCGGAAACTGAAAGACTGCGAAGAACTAAATCTAGAATATGGAAATCAAGTAACTTGTGTCTCCGAGAAATTTGAAATGGCAAATAACGAACTGAACACTGTCCGGCATAAGCTTGAAGCCAACCAGGAAGAACTCTCCACACAAAGAGAACTCGCCCAAAAGGAGCGCGTTCAAAGGGAAGAGATTTCAAAGGAGCTCAAGCAGACCATTGAAGAAAAAGAGAAGCATATCTCCCATATTGAGCATATGCATCTTGAATACGCAATATTGGAATACAAGCTTCAGGCCGTCTACAACAGCCGTATCTGGCGAATGACTCAACCCTTACGTACAGCCGCAAACCTCTACAGATCTGACTCTGCCACGCGAACGCGTTACTTTGTAGAGATTCTGCGCACCCTGTGGCGAAAGCTCCCGCTTTCAGGGCAAACGAAAACTCAAATTCGATCATTGCTTGTAGCTAAAGAACAGGCACCAACTGCTGAAGTTGTCCAAGAGGGAGTACCACGAATCATATTTGATGATTCAAAGGACGAATTCATTCCCTTTAGAGAAAATGCCTCGATCGAACCGGCGGTGAAGCTGATTGCTTTTTACCTTCCGCAGTTCCATCCGTTCCCAGAGAATGATCAGTGGTGGGGAAAGGGCTTTACTGAGTGGACCAATGTAGGAAAAGCTCTGCCCAACTACGAAAATCACTATCAGCCGCATTGTCCGATCCACTCCGGGTATTATGATCTTCGTGTCAAGGAAGTAATGGAGGAACAGTCGGTACTTGCCAAGCAATACGGCATCCACGGCTTCAGTTATTACTTCTACTGGTTCGACAGCAAGATCCTGATGGATCGTCCTCTTGAGGATATGCTGCAAAATCCAAAAGTTGACATGCCGTTCTGCCTGACCTGGGCCAATGAGAATTGGACACGCCGCTGGGATGGCCAGGAAAACGATGTCCTTATCGGGCAAAACCATTCTGACGCCGATTCTCTTGCATTCATTCGCCATCTTGACAAATATTTCAAAGATAGCCGATACATCAGAATCGATGGGAAGCCGGTTCTAATTATATACCGCGCCAGCATCATCCCAAACATGAAGGAAACTGCCAAGCTTTGGCGCGACGAGGCGCTAAAGCTTGGCCACTCTGGCTTATATCTGATCTGCGCTCAAAGCTTTGGAATTAAGTCGCCGGTTGAGTTTGGCTTTGACGCTTCAGTTGAGTTCCCACCACATACCGTATCGAGCGGAGATATCCGGCATACGTTACAGAATGTGAATCCCAACTTTAACGGCCACGTTTTCAGCTACGAACAAGTTGTTGAGCACGCAATCAGCCAACCCGAGCCCGAATATAAGCTTTTCCGCACGGCGATGTTGTCTTGGGACAACACTGCTCGCAAGCAATTAAACAGCCATATATTCCATGGCTTTAGCCTCTTACGATACAAGCAATGGCTATCCAAGATCGCAAATAATGTCTTCAACAATAAGAAATATTCTAATGAAGAGAAGATAATCTTCGTCAACGCATGGAACGAATGGGCAGAGGGCACTCACCTCGAGCCTGATCGTCGCTTTGGGTACGGCTACCTACAGACAACCTATGATGTAATAAAGGACTATGACAACGAAACATCCGAGAAGCTCACCCCGGGTTCACTGGTGAAGAACTCAGAGAACGCTGTCATTGTGCATTTGCACTATCTTGATGTCTGGCCGGAACTGTCACGCTACCTCGAAAACTTCCCAGCCAGCTCGTTTGACCTTTACGTTACTGTGACCTCTAAAGAGCTAGCAGCGGCAGTACTGGCAGAGTACCCACATGCGATTGTTCGACTTTATGAAAATCGCGGACGGGACATCCTCCCATTCATTCGCTTGCTCACCGAAATTTCCCCATTGAACTACGAGTGCATTTGTAAGATTCACTCTAAAAAGAGCGTCTATCGCCAAGATGGGGCGGAAATTCGGGCCGAGATTCTCGACTCACTTTCCGAAAGCAAGTCTCATGTGCAAGGTATTGTGCAGGCATTCAAGAAAGATCCAGAGCTCGGCATCGTTGCACCTCGTAAGTATCTGATCCCGCACACCGACCACAACATGACCTACTGCCACGAAGTAGTTGCAGAACTGTGCAAAAATCTAGACATTCATTTTGCCTACGATGACTTCCCCGCAGGGTCAATGTTCTGGTTCCGCCCGGCGGCAATCAAGCAACTTATCAAGTTGAAGCCTGAAAGCTTTGCGCCAGAATCCGGGCTCGCTGATGGCACACTGCCCCACGCCATTGAAAGAGTATTCTGTGTACTGGCCAAAACTAACAGGTTCAAGGTTGAAGTAATCTAACGAACCTCTGCATCACATACATGCTTCTGGCTCAACCAGAGGCATGTTTGCATTAAGCGGATTCCAAGATGAACTCAAAGAGCTCCAGTTACCTCTGGACACAGCTGACAAATTCAAACTCGCCAATCAGTACCCGTCATCTGATTTCGCTGGTAGTGGCTTGTCTATTGCTCGGATTTTTCACTTTAACCTTCGCCTTTTCACCGTTGAATGGCGAAGATTATGCTCTTACCGCGCAACTAGATAGCCTCTCGGCCGCCGATCGGATCCTATGGATTATTCAGCGTTCCGCACTGCAGATAACCACTTGGAACGCTCGCTTTGGTGAACAGCTTTCCATATTTTGGCTATCCATCCCTGAGATATTTTTTACCCTGGCAAATACGCTGGCCTTTTTTGCTTTCTCCGCTCTGATTGCTATGTTTGCTGTAGAGGAAAAGTATTGGTCAGCCTCACGCCTTGGCATCGCCACGTTTGCTGCTATCGCTCTATGCTATGTGTTCTGGCCCCGCATGGAGCTTTTCTTCTGGCGCACTACTGCGGCAGGTTATCTCCAACCGTTGGTGCTCACACTTGCTATTGCCCTGCTTTTCCATTCGGAACGAGCAAGAGCATATTCGCTGGAAAGCAACACCAGAGTAGCGATAGCAATCATTCTCTGCTTCATTGGCGGGTGTTCCTTCGAGAACATACCCCCCGCACTCATTCCATACCTCGCAATCCTCGCCGCCTTGCGATTCAGGCGCAAGCGAGCAGACGGACCGTATATGGCCGCCTACATGGCTGCATATCTTGCCGGCTGGGCAGTACTCATGCTGATGCCATCGACTGAGTTCCGTACCAATTGGTATCGAACCCATATGGGCACCCCCCCCATATCTATAAGCTATCTATTACACCAGACAGCACAGATTATAAATGTTTTCCTCGGCGCCACGAAGGGTTTACTCACGGCACTAGCTCTTACCCTTATCTGGTGTACAGTTCGCTATAAGGCGAACCCACTTAGGAACACAGATATAGTCCTCCTGAGTATTCCAGCAATTCTTTGCGGCGGCGCGCTGCTAATTTCCCCCTACATAGAACCGAGGGCTTTTTCCATAGCTTGGATCCTCGGGATAATTTCCATAGTAAGACTGACCGACAAATATATACAGAGGCACTCTCCGCGCCTCTACACCTTACTACTTGTCGGATTATCCATTTCTGCCATCTCTGCAGCGTCGATAATATTCCGCGACTACCTCCAGTTTTCTCAGAAGGTCAACGCAAGAATGGAGTTCATAGCCTCAGAAGCTCATGAAGGGCGCTGCCAGAGCGGAATCAGAATACCTATTATCCAAACAAATTCAGATATTCGAATCCTGAATAATAGAGAAGAATGGGTCCGAGACAACCCTGGCCAGATCAGCACTTACTTCAAATGCAAGATTCTCATCGAAGAACAATAGGCCTAGGATAATCATGTCTGCACTCCCCCATTCTCAAATAAGACTTCACGGCCCAGATGTCCTTCGTGGGTTTGCCGCCCTCGGAGTGGTTTTTTTTCATGTCTTGTATTTATCAGGGCTCCCACAGACAGCCATTACAAACTTTCTATTCGGCAGACTTGATTTTTTGGTAAGACTCTTCTTCTCAATCAGCGCATTTTCTATCTGCTATGCCTACTACAATCGCATAGATAGCAAAGTTCAACTGAGAAGCTTCTACATAAACAGATTTTTCCGAATAGCGCCTCTCTTCTACTTCGCGCTAGCCCTATCGATAGCGATAAGCTATATCCTTGGCCGAGGCCTTCCTTCTCTATACGACTTCGTCCTCTCTTTGTCATTTCTTTTCCCATTTGTTCCTGGAAAGCATGGAAGCTTGGTTGGAGGAGGCTGGTCGTTAGGGCTCGAATGGTTGTTCTATGTATTTTTCCCTATTCTAATATGCTTCTGCAGGGGAATATTGACCTCCTTATCGGTCTGGGTTGGGCTTCTGTTTATCGCACTTTGCCGCTACACATATTTCACCCAAGGCGGAACCCCTGCCCCTCTATACGAGTATGGAATTCTATTTTTCTTATCTCATGCCCCATTCTTCCTCGTTGGTGTTCTATTATATTTTCTCTTCGAGCGCTTTTCTGGACGCCAGTACAACATTCCAGCGATATCAGGAATATCCATTATTGGAATCACACTCATTACAATGAGCTACTTTTACTTCAAGCTGGACGAGAAAATTCCTGAAGAAATATTCCTGTCTCTGGCATCGTTCTCGCTCATAGCCCTGTCCATTCTAGGCATGCCCCGAGTTCTTGACAACGCGCTGACTCGGCATCTGGGAAGCATCAGCTATAGTGTTTACCTGATGCAATTCCCTGTCATCGCCATAGTTGGCCACTTCGGGTTTTATGGATATATTCTAGACCTTTCCAAGCATCACACAGTCAACTTTCTACTGGCGGCCGTTTTCACTGCAACTGTTGTGATTTTCGTCTCGCACTTTACTCACAAACTGATCGAACTGCCCTTGATCAAGGTGGGCCGTTCCTTCGCCAAGAGACAGCAGCCGCTTAATGATTGAGACTAGAGAAACGGCAATGGAAAACATTGAAAGCAAAGCAGTCTTTTCTTCCGAGAAGAGGAAAATCTCTCTCGTTATACCTTTTTATAACGAGGAAGAGGGTATTAGGAATACGTTTCACGAGATTGAGAAGCATATTGGCGACTCGCGCTATGAATGGGAAATCATCGCCATCAATGACGGAAGTTCGGACAAAACCCTTGAAGTCCTCGGTGATATAGCCCCCAGTGGCTATACGATTTCAGTTGTGGATCTTTCGCGAAACTTCGGAAAGGAAGCAGCACTTTCCGCCGGGCTCTGCCAAGCCACGGGGGATGCGATTATTCCGCTAGACGCGGACCTTCAGGATCCCCCCTCACTCATTTCAGACATGATTCAGAAGTGGGAAGAGGGATATGACGTCGTGCTGGCGAAACGATTGGATCGCACCAGTGATAGCGTCCTGAAGCGTTATACTGCCGCCGCTTTCTACTCCGTCATCAACAAGATGTCCGAAGTAGCGATCCCTGAGAACGTGGGGGATTTCCGGCTGATGGACCGCCGGGTAGTCAACGTAATTACTTCGTTACCTGAAACTCGGCGATTCATGAAAGGCTTATTCGCCTGGGCGGGATTCAGAACTACAACTGTCGAATACGTTCGGCCAGCGCGGGCTGCAGGAGACACGAAGTTCTCCGGATGGAAGCTATGGAATCTCGCTCTAGAGGGCGTTACTTCATTCTCTACGATTCCACTGAAAATCTGGTCATACATCGGCTTCTTAGTTGCCATCGGAGCTTTCGGGTACGGTGCTCTTATTGTTATCCGAACGCTTATATTTGGAATTGACATTCCTGGTTATGCCTCTCTGATTTCTATATTGCTCTTCGTTTCCGGCTTGCAAATGGTAGGCCTTGGAATTCTCGGAGAGTATGTTGGCCGCATATATATGGAATCAAAAAATCGCCCGCCATTTATTGTTAGATCGGTTAAATCCAGGCAGAAATGATGCTTTCCAAAGGAACAATAAGGCAGTTTATAAAGTTCTCCAGTGTCGGCATCCTAAACACTGGAGTACATATTATTATCGCATTTTCCCTTATCGAAATTTCCGGACTTTCACCAACAACCGGAAATGCGCTGGCCTTTTTGTCTGCAAACCTTTTCTCTTTCTTTATCAACTCCACCTGGACATTCGGCCATCGCATTTCAGCAACTCTATACCTTCGGTTTCTTTTGGTAAGCCTAGTCGGATTATTTATTTCCTGGAGCGCAGTCTGGGCCGCTCAACAAGCAGGCTTCCACTACGCGCTTGGGATAGTAAGTTCGGTGATTTTGGTTGCCTTAGCTGGATACGTCATGAATAGATACTTCGTATTTACAGAAAAACCATCGCAACCGAGCTAGATTCAATCGCAAAATAGGGAGTTAGACTAAGAAACCGGCAGCCTTGGACATTCAACCAACGACCGTTCGGTGAAGTTCCAAGGCCTTCTACATCGATAGATCGCCCAGCAATGGCAATCCAACTTCAACGAGAGAACAAGACACTTCTTTTGCTAGCGCCTATCATTGCGGCCTGATGTACGTTGGAATTACACGCTTCGGATGCACTCCGATAAAATCCCGAATTAAGTCTCTTGATCTGGCACGCCAGCCAAGTCACTGCGCCGATCGCACCAAAAGGCTTGGGCAGCGGCCAAAGACTGGCTGGTTCATTGGCTTGAGCAGTTCTGGCAAGTCCAGTCTTGCGCTTTCGCTTGAGAGACGCCTGACCGACATGGGACTCATCGCCTCACGCTCGGCAGCAATAATATTCACCATGGTCTCTATCGCGACTCAGGGTTCTCAGCCCACATCGCTCAGCGATTATCCGACGAACAACCGAGATCACCCACTTGCTGCAAGACCCAAGGTTGATCGTCATTTCGTCATTCATCCATCCGTACCGTTCGGACAGGGAGATTGCGCGTTCCATCATCGACAAAAAACTTCACGCAAGTGTGTGCCTGTACGCCACTGACAGTCTGCGAAGAGAGATACAAAGGGCTTCTATCGGTGAGCTGGAGTGAGAGAGCTTGCCAACTCCACTTGAATTGCCGCTCGCTGCGAGGCGGCGTCTGAAGCACACGCGTCGGCTCTGGACACATCGCGAATTTCCTTAGATGAGTATATTAAGAAGCTACTCGATGTACTTGACTTCGATGGCGTGTAGAGAGATCGATCAATCCTGGTTCAGGGCACAGTGAAAACCAAAGCTATGGTTCCCTCATTCAAATGGCAATTACCATTATTCGTCTTTTCACTGGCCTTACTCTGGCCCCTCCACCACTTCGCCGAGCGCTACTACAGCGAACAACTGGCCGAGCAGAACCAGCAGACCCTCGACCTCTACGTCGCCAACCTGCTCGGCACCCTGCGCCGTTACGAGGACCTGCCGCCGATCCTCGGTGAACTGCCGACCCTGCGCACTGCGCTGCAAACGCCGGAGAGCCTGACAGCACAGAACGCCGCCAACCTGGAACTGCAGCGCATCCGCGGGCGTACCGGGGCGGACGTCATCTACCTGATCCAGGCAGACGGCATGACCCACGCCGCCTCCAACTGGGATCAGCCGGACAGCTTCGTCGGCCGCAACTTCGCCTTCCGCCCCTACTACAAGGAAGCGACACAGGGGCGACAGGGCCGTTTCTTCGGCCTGGGCACCACCTCCAAGCGACGCGGTTACTACTTCGCCAGCGACGTGCGTGACGGCGGCAAACTGCTGGGTGTGCTGGTGGTGAAGGTCGACCTCGAACACATGGAGCAGCTCTGGGGCAATACGCCCGAGCAGTTGCTGGTGATGGACTCCAACGGAGTCGTCATCCTGTCCTCCAGCAATGCGTGGCGCTTCCACACCGGCAAGGAACTCTCACCCGCCAAACAACGCGAGATTGCCGAGAACATTCCCTATCCGGTGCTGCACCCGGCGCCGCTGAAGATCGACCAGCGCCGCTGGATCAGCCAGAGCCGCCACCTGCCGGAAACGGGCTGGACGGTGAGCATCTACACCCCGCGCACCCAGGTCGACGCGCCTGTACGCAGCGTCGTACTGATCGGCGCCGCAACCCTGGTGGCCCTTCTTCTATTGCTGTCTCTACTGACCATCAGCCGCCGCCATTACCTCGAACGCATTGCCCTGGAGGCCCAGGCCAAGCACGAACTGGAACTGCGTGTGCAGGAGCGCACCCAGGAGCTTGAAGGTGCAAACACGCGACTACAGGAGGAAGTCAGCAACCGCGAACAGGCCCAGCGCGAGCTGATGCACGCCCAGGATGAAGTGGTGCAGGCCGGCAAGCTCACCGCTCTGGGCACCATGTCTGCCAGCATCAGTCACGAGCTCAACCAGCCGCTGGCGGCGATCCGCAGCTACGCCGACAACGCCCGCGTGCTGCTCGACCACGAGCGCTACAGCGACGCCCGTGGCAACCTCGAGCAGATCGGTGAGCTGACCGGGCGCATGGCCTCGATCATCGGCCACCTCAAGGCCTACGCCCGCGGCGCCCGCCGCGCACCGGAGAACGTCGCACTGCAACCGGCGATCAATGACGCCCTGGCCCTGCTCGCCCAGCGCCGCCAGGCGATGAACGTGGAGCTGCTGCGTGACCTGCCCGACGCGGCGATCTGGGTGCAGGCCGGCGAGACGCGCCTGCGGCAGATCCTTTCCAACCTGATCTCCAACGCCCTCGACGCCCTGACCGAGAAGGGACTGCCAAGGCGCATCTGGCTGACTACCGAGCAGACGCCCGAACGCATCATCCTGTCCCTGCGCGACAACGGCCCCGGCTTCTCCGAAGAGGCCCTGGCCCATGCCCGCGAGCCCTTCTTCACCACCAAGACCAGCGCAAAGGGCCTGGGGCTTGGCCTGGCCATCTGCGACACCCTGTTACGCACGCTGGGCGGACATCTTGAATTGGGCAATCACCCCGAGGGCGGCGCTCTCGTACAATTGCACCTGTTGCCGGGCATTCCCGGCGTGACCCTGACGCCGCAAGAGGAAACCCGCGCATGAGCTCGGCCGAGCCGTTCGACTCCACCACCCAGGTGCTGCTGGTCGATGACGACCCGCACCTGCGCCAGGCGCTCTGCCAGACCCTCGACCTCGCCGGCTTCAAGGTGGTCGCCCTGGGCGATGCGCGGCAGATCGATCCGCAGCAGGCACGAGACTGGCCGGGAGTGATCGTCAGCGACATCCGCATGCCGGGCATCGATGGCCTGCAGCTGCTGGAGCAACTGCACGCGCAGGATTCCGAGTTGCCGGTGATCCTGATTACCGGCCATGGCGACGTACCGCTGGCGGTGAAAGCCATGCGCTCGGGCGCCTACGATTTCCTCGAGAAGCCCTTCCCCAGCGACGCGCTGCTGGACAGCGTGCGCCGTGCGCTCGATGTGCGCCGACTGGTGCTGGAGAACCGCAGCCTGCGCCTGGCCCTGACCGAGCAGAAGGAGGTCCGTGGCCGCCTGGTTGGCCAGTCCGCGCCGATGCAGCGTCTACAGCAACAGGTCGCGTCGCTCGCGGCAATCCAGGCGGACGTGCTGGTCCTGGGCGAAACCGGCTCGGGTAAGGAAGTCGTCGCCCGCGCCCTGCATGACCTGTCGAGCCGCCGCAACGGTCCCTTCGTCGCGATCAACGCCGGCGCGCTGGCCGAGTCAGTGGTGGAGAGCGAGCTGTTCGGCCACGAGCAGGGCGCTTTCACCGGTGCGCAGAAGCGCCGCATCGGCAAGTTCGAGTTCGCCAATGGCGGTACGCTGTTCCTCGACGAGATCGAGAGCATGAGCCTGGACGTGCAGGTGAAGCTGCTGCGCCTGTTGCAGGAGCGTACCGTCGAACGCCTGGGCTCCAACCAGCTCATTCCACTGGATATCCGCATCATCGCGGCGACCAAGGAGGACCTGCGCCTGGCCTCCGATGAAGGCCGCTTCCGCGCCGACCTCTACTACCGCCTGAATGTTGCCAGCCTGCGCATTCCACCGCTGCGCGAGCGGGGCGACGACATCCTGCTGCTGTTCCAGCACTTTGCCGAACGCGGCGCGCAGCGCCATGGCCTGAACGCCCGCCCGCTGGACTCGGCGCAGCGGGCACAACTGCTGGCACACGGCTGGCCGGGCAATGTCCGCGAACTGCAGAACGCCGCGGAGCGCTACGCTCTCGGCCTGGACCTGGGGCTGGATGACAGCCACGGGCAGGCCACGGCCGCCACTCCCGGTGCTGGGCTGAACGAGCAGGTGGAATCCTTCGAGCGTTCGCTGATTGCCGCGGAAATGAGCCGCTCGCACAGCTCCCTGCGCAGCCTCGCCGAAGCGCTGGGCGTACCGCGCAAGACCCTGCACGACAAGTTGCGCAAGCATGGCCTGCTGTTCTCCGGCAGTGGCGGAAATTCCGCCGACGACAGCGACATCTGAGCAGAAATCCGCCGATGGTCTGGACTGCGACCAAGGGCGAACAGCGCTACAGAGCGCTCTGACGTAGTCTTCAGCCCTGGCACACACCTTGCTCTGCGACACGGGTGCGATTGCCTTGTGCATCACATCTCGCGACGTGCCCGCCACGTCGCGCCCGCCGGGCCACGAACCTGGCGGTGTCCTTCGGGCTTCTTGCCATCTCGCGCCGTCGTTTCGACAGGCGCATCGCCGGGTGCAGTGATCCTGCCCCGGCCAATTTTCCCCTCCCGAATCTTCGTTCAGGACTTTCCTACATAGCGGTCCTGCGCCTCTCTGCATCTGCGAATCAAGCGCAACGGCGCGCCCTGCGCGGGCCTGCGGAATCGACTGCCATTCAGCGGTCATGAAACCGCGCTCAAATCTTCACGAAATCCCCTCTAAATCGGGCGCTAATGCAAAACCTCTCCTATGGTTTATGCGGGGTGGGCAGAGCAGGAAGTACTGCCCAATACATTGGATAGCAAGCTATTGACCTGAATCAGGAGTGCCCCGCCAAGACGGGCGCTAAATAGCCTCACTCTCCAACTTCCTATAGGGAGATTCTTAAATGTCGCAAGAAAGCAGCCAAAAACTAAAGCTAGGCGCTTTGACGGCTCTTGTTGTCGGCTCGATGATTGGCGGGGGCATCTTCTCTCTCCCGCAAAACATGGCCGCCAGCGCTGACGTCGGCGCGATCCTCATCGGTTGGGCCATCACCGCGGTCGGCATGCTGACCCTGGCGTTCGTCTTCCAGACCCTGGCCAACCGCAAACCCCAACTCGACGGTGGTGTGTACGCCTACGCCAAGGCCGGTTTCGGTGACTACATGGGCTTCTCTTCGGCCTGGGGTTACTGGATCAGCGCCTGGCTCGGCAACGTCGGTTACTTCCTCCTGCTGTTCAGCACCCTGGGCTACTTCTTCCCGATCTTCGGCAAGGGCGACACCGTCGCGGCGATCATCTGCGCGTCGATCCTCCTGTGGGCCCTGCACTTCCTGGTGCTGCGCGGGATCAAGGAAGCGGCGTTCATCAACACCATCACCACGGTGGCGAAGATCGTCCCGCTGTTCCTGTTCATCCTGATCTGCCTGTTCGCCTTCAAGCTGGACATCTTCACCGCGGACATCTGGGGCAAGAGCAATCCTGACCTGGGCAGCGTGATGAACCAGGTGCGCAACATGATGCTGGTCACCGTGTGGGTGTTCATCGGCATCGAGGGCGCGAGCATCTTCTCCTCCCGTGCGGAAAAACGTTCGGACGTCGGTAAGGCCACCGTGATCGGCTTCATCACCGTCCTGCTGCTGCTGGTACTGGTGAACGTGCTGTCCATGGGCGTGATGACCCAACCGGAACTGGCCAAGCTGCAGAACCCGTCGATGGCGCTGGTGCTGGAGCATGTGGTCGGCCACTGGGGCGCAGTCCTGATCAGCGTCGGCCTGCTCATCTCCCTGCTGGGCGCCCTGCTCTCCTGGGTGCTGCTGTGCGCCGAGATCATGTTCGCCGCCGCCAAGGACCACACCATGCCGGAGTTCCTCCGCAAGGAGAACGCCAACCAGGTGCCGGCCAACGCCCTCTGGCTGACCAACATCTGCGTGCAGGTCTTCCTGGTCATCGTGTTCTTCACCTCCGGTAGCACCGACGGTGGCATGGACCCGTACACCAAGATGCTGCTGCTGGCCACCTCGATGATCCTGATCCCGTACTTCTGGTCCGCGGCCTACGGCCTGCTGCTGGCAGTCAAGGGCGAGACCTACGAGACCGACTCGGCCGACCGCACCAAAGACCTGATCATCGCCGGTATCTCGGTTCTCTACGCGGTGTGGCTGATCTACGCAGGCGGCCTGAAGTACCTGCTGCTGTCGGCGCTGCTGTACGCGCCCGGCGTCATCCTCTTCGCCAAAGCGAAACACGAAGTGGGTCAACCCATCTTCACCAATGTCGAGAAGCTCATCTTCGCGGTTGTCGTGATCGGTGCACTGATCGCGGCCTATGGCCTCTACGACGGCTTCCTCACTCTGTAACTCCTGGAGACATCTCATGAGCACGGAAAAAACCAAACTTGGCGTCCATTCTGAAGCTGGCAAACTACGCAAAGTGATGGTCTGCTCGCCCGGACTCGCCCATCAACGCCTGACCCCGAGCAACTGCGACGAGTTGCTGTTCGACGACGTTATCTGGGTGAACCAGGCGAAGCGCGACCACTTCGACTTCGTCACCAAGATGCGCGAACGCGGCATCGATGTTCTGGAAATGCACAACCTGCTGACCGACATCGTGGCGAACCCCGAAGCCCTGAAGTGGATCCTCGATCGCAAGATCACCGCTGACAGCGTCGGCCTCGGCCTGACCATCGAGCTGCGCTCCTGGCTCGAAAGCCTGGAGCCGCGCAAACTGGCCGAGTTCCTCATCGGCGGCGTGGCCTCCGACGACATCCCGGAAAGCGAAGGCGCCAAGGCGCTGAAGATGTACCGCGACTACCTGGGCCACTCCAGCTTCCTGCTGCCGCCGCTGCCCAACACCCAGTTCACCCGTGACACCACCTGCTGGATCTACGGCGGTGTGACCCTGAACCCGATGTACTGGCCGGCGCGACGTCAGGAAACCCTGCTGACCACCGCCATCTACAAGTTCCACCCGGAATTCACCAACGCCGAATACGAAGTCTGGTACGGCGATCCGGACAAGGACCACGGCATGTCCACCCTCGAGGGTGGTGACGTGATGCCCATCGGCAATGGTGTCGTCCTGATCGGCATGGGCGAGCGCTCCTCCCGCCAGGCCATCGGCCAGGTAGCCCAGGCGCTGTTCGCCAAGGGCGCTGCCGAGAAAGTCATCGTCGCCGGCCTGCCGAAATCCCGCGCCGCGATGCACCTGGACACCGTCTTCACCTTCTGCGACCGCGACCTGGTCACCGTCTTCCCCGAAGTGGTGAAAGAGATCGTTCCGTTCATCCTGCGCCCGGACGAGAAGAGCCCCTACGGCATCAACGTCCAGCGCGAAGACAAGGACTTCATGACCGTCGTCGCCGAGTCCCTGGGCCTGAAGAAACTGCGCGTCGTCGAAACCGGCGGCAACAGCTTCGCTGCCGAACGCGAGCAGTGGGACGACGGCAACAACGTGGTCTGCCTGGAACCGGGCGTGGTGGTTGGTTATGACCGCAACACCTACACCAACACCCTGCTGCGCAAGGCTGGCGTGGAAGTCATCACCATCAGCGCCGGCGAACTGGGCCGGGGCCGTGGCGGCGGTCACTGCATGACCTGCCCGATCATCCGCGACCCGATCGACTATTGATCGATCGGCACCCGATAACCGCGACTACCTCAACCAGAGCGCATTGACCTCACGAGGCGGCCCTTGCCAGGGCCGCCTGCCCCGCCAGCCACGAGCTGTACTGACGCGGGCCGAGATTGGATCCCACAAGGAGAAACACCATGGCTTTCAACATGCACAACCGCAACCTGCTCAGCCTGATGCACCACAGCACCCGCGAGTTGCGCTATCTGCTCGACCTGTCCCGCGACCTGAAACGCGCCAAGTACACCGGTACCGAGCAGCAACACCTGAAAGGCAACAACATTGCGCTGATCTTCGAAAAGACCTCGACCCGCACCCGCTGCGCCTTCGAAGTCGCCGCCTATGACCAGGGCGCCAACGTCACCTACATCGACCCGAACTCCTCGCAGATCGGCCACAAGGAATCGATGAAGGACACCGCCCGCGTACTGGGCCGCATGTACGACGCCATCGAATACCGTGGCTTCAAGCAGGAAATCGTCGAAGAGCTGGCCAAGTTCGCCGGCGTCCCGGTGTTCAACGGCCTGACCGACGAATACCACCCGACCCAGATGCTGGCCGACGTGCTGACCATGCGCGAACACAGCGACAAGCCCCTGCACGACATCAGCTATGCCTACCTGGGCGACGCCCGCAACAACATGGGTAACTCCCTGCTGCTGATCGGCGCCAAGCTCGGCATGGACGTGCGCATTGCAGCTCCCAAGGAACTCTGGCCGACCGACGAACACGTCGCCGCCTGCAAGAAGTTCGCTGAAGAAAGCGGTGCCCGCATCACCATCACCGAAGACCCGAAAGAAGCCGTCAAGGGCGTGGACTTCATCCACACCGACGTCTGGGTATCCATGGGTGAGCCGGTCGAAGCCTGGGGCGAACGCATCAACGAGCTGCTGCCCTACCAAGTCAACATGGACATGATGAAGGCCGCCGGCAACCCGCGCGTGAAGTTCATGCACTGCCTGCCCGCCTTCCACAACAGCGAGACCAAGGTCGGCAAGGAAATCGCCGCCAAGTACCCGAACCTGAAGAACGGCATCGAAGTGACCGAAGACGTCTTCGAATCCCCGTACAACATTGCCTTCGAGCAGGCGGAAAACCGCATGCACACCATCAAGGCAATCCTCGTTTCGACCCTCGCCGACATGTAATGCCGGACAGCCCCGGACCGCGACAAGGTCGCCGGTCCGGGCGCTCCCACTCTTTCGGAGGAAATGAATATGCGTATCGTCGTCGCATTGGGCGGTAATGCCCTGCTGCGTCGTGGCGAGCCCATGACTGCCGACAACCAGCGCACCAACGTACGGATCGCTGCCGAACAGATCGCCAAGGTTGCCCCGGGCAACGAACTGGTGATCGCCCACGGCAACGGCCCGCAGGTCGGCCTGCTGGCCCTGCAGGGCGCGGCCTACGAGAAGGTCAGCCCGTACCCGCTGGACGTTCTCGGCGCCGAGACCGAAGGCATGATCGGCTACATGATCGAACAGGAAATGGGCAACCTGCTGCCGTTCGAAGTACCGTTCGCCACCCTGCTCACCCAGGTCGAGGTCGACTCCAAGGACCCGGCCTTCCAGAACCCGACCAAGCCCATCGGCCCGGTCTACTCCAAGGAAGAGGCCGAAGCCCTCGCCAAGGAGAAAGGCTGGAGCATCGCCCCGGACGGCGACAAGTTCCGTCGCGTCGTGGCCAGCCCGCGTCCGAAGCGCATCTTCGAGATCCGCCCGGTCAAGTGGCTGCTGGAGAAAGGCACCATCGTCATCTGCGCAGGCGGCGGCGGTATTCCGACCATGTACGACGAATCCGGCAAGAAACTCTCCGGCGTCGAGGCAGTGATCGACAAGGACCTCTGCTCCTCGCTGCTGGCTCAGGAACTGTCGGCTGACATCCTGATCATTGCCACCGACGTGGACGCGGCCTACATCGACTGGGGCAAACCGACCCAGAAAGGCATCGCCCAGGCCCACCCGGACGAACTGGAACGCTTAGGCTTCGCCGCCGGCTCCATGGGTCCGAAGGTCATGGCCGCCATCGAGTTCGCCCGCGCGACCGGCAAGGACGCAGTGATCGGCTCGCTGGAAAACATCGTCGCCATCACCCAAGGCAAGTCCGGTACTCGCGTCAGCACCCAGAAACCCGGCATCGAATACCGCTGAGTTTTGCCGCGGTAAAAAACGGGAGCCCTTCGCGGCTCCCGTTTTCATTCATGAGCCCTGCAGGATTCGCCTAGGAACTCGTCGCCTTCTTCCGACAAATCCTGGCGCGAGCGTGACTCGGCGGTCATCATCCTCGTCAGCTAAAGCATTCCGAATCACTAGAAGCCACGCCTGGCTTTGTGCCACCGGGCTGCCCCTGCATGGGCCACCGTCGTCCGGCGCGCAAGATGCACTTGCTGAAGGAGTTTCCGAGAGATGTCTCGACTACCGGTCATCGTTGGTTTTGGTGGATATAACGCGGCTGGCCGCAGTTCCTTCCACCATGGGTTCCGCCGCACCGTCCTCGAATCCATGGAGTCCGCCGCCCGCCAGGAAACCCTCGCCGGTCTCGCGGTCATGATGAAACTGGTCAAGGTCGTCGACGGCCAGTACCAGGACGCCGACGGCAACAGCCTCGACCTGGCCGCCATCGAGCAGCGCTTCGAGCAGCAGATTCGCCAGTCCACCCTGATTCGTCGCATCGAGCTGCAATACCTCGACGTCGACGCCGCGCACTGCCACAAGAGCCTGACCGTCAGCGCCGCCGGCAGCCCGGTGACCTTCACCAGTCTGCGCAAGCAACTGCCCGAGCCGCTGCCGGCCAACTGGTCGGTGGAAGAACTCGAAGGCGGCGAAGTCCGCGTCACCCTGCACGACAGCTGCGAATTCAAGGTCGACAGCTACCGCGCGCTGCCGGTGAAATCCGCCGGCCAGCTGCCCACCGGCTTCGAGCCGAGCGAACTGTACAACTCGCGCTTCCACCCGCGCGGCCTGCAGATGTCCGTGGTCGCCGCCACCGACGCGGTGCGCTCCACCGGCCTCGACTGGCAGACCATCTGCAACGCCGTCCAGCCTGACGAAATCGCCGTGTTCTCCAGCAGCATCATGAGCCAGCTGGACGAAAACGGCTTCGGCGGCCTGCTGCAGTCGCGCCTGCGCGGCCACCGCGTATCGGCCAAGCAGCTGCCGCTGGGCTTCAACAGCATGCCCACCGACTTCATCAACGCCTACGTGCTGGGCAGCGTCGGCATGACCGGTAGCGTCACCGGCGCCTGCGCCACCTTCCTGTACAACCTGCAGAAAGGCATCGACGTCATCACCACCGGCCAGGCCCGCGTGGCCATCGTCGGCAACGCCGAAGCGCCGATCACCTCCGAGATCATCGAGGGCTACGCCGCCATGGGCGCGCTGGCCACCGAGGAAGGCCTGCGCCACATCGAAGGCCGCGACGACGTCGACTTCCGCCGCGCCAGCCGCCCGTTCGGCGACAACTGCGGCTTCTCCCTGGCCGAGTCCGCACAGTACGTGGTGCTGATGGACGACGCCCTGGCCCTGGAGCTGGGTGCCGACATCCACGGCTCGGTGCCGGACGTGTTCATCAACGCCGACGGCTTCAAGAAGTCCATCTCCGCCCCCGGCCCGGGCAACTACCTGACCATGGCCAAGGCCGTGGCCGCCGCCGCGCAGATCGTCGGCGAGAAGAGCGTGCGCCAGCACAGCTTCGTCCACGCCCATGGCTCCAGCACCCCGGCCAACCGCGTCACCGAATCGGAAATCCTCGACCGCGTCGCCACCGCCTTCGGCATCGACGGCTGGCCGGTTACCGCGGTGAAAGCCTTCGTCGGCCACTCCCTGGCCACCGCCAGCGCCGACCAGATGATCTCCGCCCTGGGCACCTTCCGCTACGGCGTCATCCCCGGGATCAAGACCGTCGACAAGTTTGCCGACGACGTCTTCAAGGACCATATCGCCCTGTCCAACAGCGACGTGCGCCGCGACGACCTGGAAGTCTGCTTCATCAACTCCAAGGGCTTCGGCGGCAACAACGCCACCGGCGTGCTGCTGTCCCCGGCCGTCACCGAAAAGATGCTGCGCAAGCGCCACGGCGACGCCGCCTTCGCCGACTACCAGGTGCGCCGCGAAGCCACTCGCGCTGCCGCCCGGCAGTACGACGAAGCCGCGACCCAGGGCCGTTTCGACATCATCTACAACTTCGGCAACGACATGATCGACGAGCAGGCCATCGAGATCAGCGACCGCGGCATCCAGGTCCCCGGCTTCAGCCAGACCATTGCCTACAAGAAGGACGCACGTTTCAGCGACATGCTCGACTGATCGCCGACGTTGAACGAAAAAGCCGGGAAGATGCCCGGCTTTTTCATATCCAGCTCCAGTGCAGGAACCTGAGGTCAGTACGTCCCCTGCCCCACGCCCAACTCGAGAATGCTCGCCTTGAGATTCTCGAAGTCGTATTCGCTGAGCCCGACGTAATCCAGAACCAGCGCGCGCACGCTCTCCCACTCGTGGTCCTCGTCCTGGTTGCCCAGCACGCGGTACGAGCCGCAGATGTGCTCGGCCATCTTGAGGATCGCCAGCAGGTTCTTCAGCTGGGTATCGCGGCAGTTGTCCTCGCTGAAGATAGACAGCGCATTGTGGTGGTTGGCGATGGCCTCGCAGACGTGCTCCGGCAGGCGCCAGGAGCGCGCGGTGAAGTAGCCGACCACCGCATGGTTGGTGTTCAGCACGCGGTTCTCGGTGTCCACCACGCGGCGCTCGTCGCTGGCGCTGGCGTAGGCCTCCTCCAGCACCGCCATGTAGTGCGGGAAGCGCTTGAGCATCAGCGGGATGCCGCAGTTGTGGAACAGCCCCAGCGCGTAGGCCTCGTCCACCGACTCGTAGCCGATGCGCTTGGCCAGGGTCAGACAGCTCATGGCCACGTCCTGGGCGGTGTCCCAGAAGCGGTTGAGGGTAACGATGGTGGCGTCGGTCATCTCGCCCTTGATCGACTGGGCGTTGATCAGGTTGATCACCGAGCGGCTGCCCAGCAGGTTCACCGCGCGCTGGATCGAGGTGATGCGGTTGGCCAGGCCGAAGAACGGCGAGTTCACCAGTTTCAGCAGCGCACCCGACAGACCCGGATCCTGGCTGATCAGCTTGGCGATCGCCTTCAGGTCCGGGTTGGGCATGAACTGCTCCATCTGCAGGTCAACCATGATCTGCGGCTGCGGCGGCACGCTGATGCCCTGCAGGGCCTGACGTATCTGTTCGGCGGAGAGTTCTTGAGACATGGGGCGCGCTGGGAAAAGTTGACGGGGCGCACAGTTTACCCAGAGCCGAGGCTTCTGGAAGTGCTGCTTTTGATTGAACTTTCATCGGCGGCTGTGTCGGAACCTTTACACCCAAGCGGACGAAATGGGAGACAAGCCACATGAGCCAGACACTCAAAGGCAAGACCATTGCCATCCTGGTCACCGACGGTTTCGAGCAGGTGGAGCTGACCGGCCCCCGCGACGCCCTGAAGGAAGCCGGCGCCAGGGTGAAGATACTCTCCGACAGCAAGGACAAGGTGCGCGGCTGGAACCACGACCAGCCGGCAGACAACTTCAAGGTCGACGGCACCTTCGAGACAGCGCGCATCGAAGAGTACGACGCCGTGCTGCTGCCAGGCGGGGTGATCAACGCCGACCAGATCCGCAACCTGCCCAAGGCCCAGGAAATCGTGCAGAAGGCCGCCGAGGCGGACAAACCCATCGCGGTGATCTGCCATGGCGCCTGGCTGCTGGTCTCCGCCGGCCTGGTGAGGGGCAAGACCATGACCAGCTGGAACTCGCTCAAGGACGACATCAACAATGCCGGCGGCCACTGGGTCGACCGCCAGGTGGTCAAGGACGGACTGCTGATCAGCAGCCGCAAGCCCGACGATATCCCCGCCTTCAACAAGCAGCTGATCGAAACCCTGGCCGCCTGAGCGCCGCCGATCAAAAGCCCGTGCGCCGCGCTCCGGCGGCGCACGCTGCTGCGCTATAATCCCGCTCTTTTTGCCGGAGCCCTTCCCCATGACCCTGCCCAGCCTGCGTCTGAAAGCCAACGCCGAGCGCCGCCTGCGCGCCGGCCACCTGTGGGTCTACAGCAACGAGGTGGACGTCGCCGCCACCCCGCTGAACGGATTCGGCGCCGGCGAACAGGCCATCCTCGAAATGGCCAACGGCAAGCCGCTGGGCATCGTCGCGATGAGCCCGAACAACCTCATCTGCGCCCGCCTGATTTCCCGCGATACCAAGCACGTTCTCGACAAATCCCTGCTGGTTCACCGCCTGAACGTCGCCCTGAGCCTGCGCGACCGCCTGTTCGACAAGCCTTTCTACCGCCTGGTCTACGGCGACTCGGACCTGCTGCCGGGCCTGGTGGTGGACCGTTTCGGCGACGTGCTGGTCGTCCAGCTCGCCTCGGCGACCATGGAGAAGCACCGCGACGACGTGCTCGCCGCCCTGCTGCAGGTGCTCAAGCCCAGCGCCGTGCTGTGGAAGAACGATTCCAGCGCCCGTGACGCCGAAGGCCTTGAGCGCTATGTCGCCAACGCGTACGGCGAAGTCCCGGAATGGGTCGCCTTGGAAGAGAACGGCGTGAAGTTCGAAGCCCCGGTGCTGGCCGGCCAGAAGACCGGCTGGTTCTACGACCACCGAATGAACCGCGCCCGCCTGCAGCCCTACGTGCAGGGCAAGCGCGTGCTCGATCTGTTCAGCTACATCGGCGGCTGGGGCATTCAGGCCGCAGCCTTCGGCGCCAGCGAAGTGATGTGCGTCGATGCCTCCGGCTTCGCCCTCGACGGCGTCGAGCGCAACGCCACGCTGAACGGCCTCGCCGAGAAAGTCGCCTGCGTGGAAGGTGACGTGTTCGACGCCCTGCGCGAGCTGAAAGCCGCCGACGAGCGCTTCGACGTGATCGTTGCCGACCCGCCCGCCTTCATCAAGCGCAAGAAGGACCTGAAGAACGGCGAGGCCGCCTACCGCCGCCTCAACGAACAGGCCATGCGCCTGCTGTCCAAGGACGGCGTGCTGGTCAGCGCTTCCTGCTCCATGCACCTGCCCGAGGACGACCTGCAGAACATTCTGCTGGGCAGCGCCCGCCACCTGGACCGCAACATCCAGCTGCTCGAGCGCGGCGGTCAGGGCCCGGACCACCCGGTCCACCTGGCGATCCCGGAAACCCGCTACATCAAGAGCCTGACCGTGCGCCTGCTGCCCAACGGTTAAGGCATCACGGCACGTCAAAGAACGGGGCGCTTCCGCGAGGGGCGCCCCGTTTTTCATTGCAGCGGCGGGTGACGGATAACGCCTGGGGCGTTATGCGCCCTACGGATCCGAAGTCGCGTAGGGCGCATAAAGCGGAACGCTTTATGCGCCGTCTTCAGCCCTGCGGGAGCACGGCCTTTACTTCATCGGCATCAATGAATCCGCCTCGCTGATCACTGCGTTGCCGGTCTTGCGCTCGAACAGGCACAGCTCGCGGCCCGGTTTACCCTTCATGTGCTTCTGCGCATAGGTCCCCCCGATCATCAGCGCCGTGTAGCCCACGCTGTCATCGAACAGCACCGGCGAGCCGAGCACCTTCTTGTTCTGCAGATGGCTCAGCGCCAGGCAGGCTTCGCGCTGCTGCTTGTCCTGCGCCTGCCAGGCCGCGTCGGACGAGGCCTGCACACTGCCGGCAAACAGCGCGACGAGCAGGGCGATGCGGGTGACTTTCATGGGGTTGCTCCTTCAACGAACGGGACGGGAAAAGCGCCAGTGGCCATTCAGACCACGCCGGGGCGGCGAAAGTCTATGCCTTGTGCCGACCGCCAGCCTTTCCCTGGCGGCAAGGCCCGGCGTAGAATCCGGGGCATTCCTGCCATTTATCCCCCGGCGGGCCTGTGAGCCCCGGCCGAGCAGGCGGTGACCCCGCCATGCCCCGCGCCGACCTCGCCCATGCAAGGCCATCTGCTGTTTGCATCCGGTGCGTACCGCGCTCACGATACGACTTAGAGTTTGCTCAAGGTCTCGCCGGCCAGCCCTACCCGCTGTACGCCGCCGCACAGAAGACCCGGATCGACTCCCACCGTGACCTGATGCGCAGGAACCTGTCATGCCCGATTACCGCTCGAAAACCTCCACCCACGGCCGCAACATGGCCGGCGCCCGTGCCCTCTGGCGCGCCACCGGGATGAAGGACGAAGACTTCAAGAAGCCGATCATCGCCATCGCCAACTCCTTCACCCAGTTCGTGCCCGGCCACGTGCACCTGAAGGACCTGGGCCAGCTGGTCGCCCGCGAGATCGAAAAACACGGCGGTGTGGCCAAGGAATTCAACACCATCGCCGTCGACGACGGCATCGCCATGGGCCATGACGGCATGCTCTATTCCCTGCCGTCGCGCGAGATCATCGCCGACTCCGTGGAATACATGGTCAACGCCCACTGCGCCGACGCCATCGTCTGCATCTCCAACTGCGACAAGATCACCCCCGGCATGCTGATGGCCGCCCTGCGCCTGAACATCCCGGTGGTGTTCGTCTCCGGTGGCCCGATGGAAGCCGGCAAGACCAAGCTGGCCAGCCACGGCCTGGACCTGGTGGATGCCATGGTCGTCGCCGCCGACGACTCCTGCTCCGACGAAAAGGTCGCCGAGTACGAGCGCAGCGCCTGCCCGACCTGCGGCTCCTGCTCCGGCATGTTCACCGCCAACTCGATGAACTGCCTGACCGAAGCCTTAGGGCTTTCCCTGCCGGGCAACGGTTCGACTCTGGCCACTCACGCCGACCGCGAGCAACTGTTCCTGCGCGCCGGCCGCCTGGCCGTCGAGCTGTGCCAGCGCTACTACGGCGAAGGCGACGAGTCGGTGCTGCCGCGCAACGTCGCCAGCTTCAAGGCGTTCGAGAACGCCATGACCCTGGACATCGCCATGGGCGGCTCGACCAACACCATCCTGCACCTGCTGGCCGCTGCCCAGGAGGCGGAGATCGCCTTCGACCTGCGCGACATCGATCGCCTGTCGCGCAAGGTGCCGCAGCTGTGCAAGGTCGCGCCGAACATCCAGAAGTACCACATGGAAGACGTGCACCGCGCCGGTGGCATCTTCTCCATCCTCGGCGAGCTGGCCCGTGGCGGCCTGCTGCACACCGACGTACCGACCGTGCACAGCCCGAGCATGGCCGACGCCATCGCCGAGTGGGACATCACCCAGACCCAGGACGAGAAGGTCCACACCTTCTTCAAGGCCGGCCCCGCCGGCATCCCCACGCAAGTGGCCTTCAGCCAGAGCACCCGCTGGGACACCCTCGACGCTGACCGCGCCGAAGGCTGCATCCGTAGCGTCGAGCACGCCTACTCCCAGGAAGGCGGTCTGGCCGTGCTGTACGGCAACATCGCCCTCGACGGCTGCGTGGTGAAGACCGCCGGCGTGGACGAATCCATCCACGTGTTCGAAGGCCGCGCGAAGATCTTCGAAAGCCAGGACGGCGCCGTGAAGGGCATCCTCGCCGACGAAGTGAAGCCGGGCGACATCGTGATCATCCGCTACGAAGGCCCGAAAGGCGGCCCGGGCATGCAGGAAATGCTGTACCCGACCAGCTACCTGAAGTCCAAGGGCCTGGGCAAGGACTGCGCCCTGCTCACCGACGGCCGCTTCTCCGGCGGCACCTCGGGCCTGTCCATCGGCCACGCCTCGCCGGAAGCCGCCGCGGGCGGCGCCATCGGTCTGGTACAGGACGGCGACAAGGTGCTGATCGACATCCCCAACCGCAGCATCAACCTGCTGGTGAGCGATGAAGAACTGGCCACCCGCCGCGCCGAGCAGGACAAGAAGGGCTGGAAGCCGGCTCAGCCCCGCGCGCGCAAGGTGAGCACCGCGCTGAAAGCCTACGCCCTGCTGGCCACCAGCGCCGACAAGGGCGCGGTGCGCGACAAGGCGCTGCTGGACGGTTGAGTCTGGTGGTGACATGAGAGAGCCCGGCAAATGCCGGGCTTTTTATTGCGTGCCGAAAGCTGAAGATCAACCTTCCTTCGCGGCGGATTTGGCGCAACCGCCTGTCCCCGGTTTGATTCCGCGGTCGGCGTCGCAGATCGAACCCTCCACTTTCCAGTTGATATTGGCAGCGCCCGGCTTGATCTCCGGAGTCATCGTCATTTCGAGATTGTTGCCAGCAGCATTGGTCGCACTGATCGTGGTTTTGATGATCCCTTTCGCGACGTCATAGGAAATGACGTTATCAGTCGCAACACTTGCCGGAATGCCAAACGTTCCCTTGTCACATTCCTCCGACTTTCCCGTTTCCGTCACGCAAAGCCCCACAGAAGTTTTCACTGCGGACAACTCCGCCATCGCCGCCGCAGCCTTGGCGCGCGACGAGTAATCCGAATACAGCGGCAAGGAAACCGAAGCCAGAATCCCGATGATCGCCACCACGATCATCAGCTCGATCAAGGTGAAGCCCTGTTGTTTGCGCATCTGCGTATCCCTCTGGGTTGAGCCGGAAACCCGAATGGCTCCGGATGCATTCCAGTGAAGCCATGCCAGCGGGCCAACACACTCAGACGCGTCCGCGCACCCTGTTGAAATTTCGGCAGTTTTCCCCAGGCCGAAAGCCTCCCGGGTACCGCCGTACAGAGACGGCGTAGGAACTCAGGCTTCCCCATTCATCCCGACTTGCCTCATGGCACTGTGCGATCCCGCCGTGGGCCAGTAAAATCGCGCTCTTTTTTCCCGGACCGCCGCCCATGAGCTCCCTCGAGAACCCGTCCGCCGCCAAGGACCAGCCCGACCTGGTCTACGGCCTGGAAGACCGCCCCGCCCTGCCCATCGCCCTGCTCGCGGCGCTGCAGCACCTGCTGGCGATCATCGTGCCCATCGTCACCCCCGGCCTGCTGATCTGCCAGGCGCTGGGCGTGTCGCCGCGCGACACCAACCTGATCGTGTCGATGTCGCTGGTGATCTCCGGCATCGCCACCTTCGTCCAGTGCAAGCGCTTCGGACCGTTCGGCGCGGGCCTGCTGATCGTCCAGGGCACCAGCTTCAACTTCGTCGGCCCGCTGATCGCTGGCGGCGCGCTGATGGTGAAGAACGGCACCCCGGTAGAAGCGGTGATGGCGGCGATCTTCGGCGTGGTCATGGCCGGCTCGTTCGTGGAGATGGGCGTGTCGCGCATCCTGCCCTTCGTGAAGCGCCTGATCACCCCGCTGGTCACCGGCATCGTGGTGCTGATGATCGGCCTCACCCTGATCAAGGTCGGCCTGATCAGCATGGGCGGCGGCTTCTCCGCCATGGGCAACGGCACCTTCGCCAACGGCGAGAACCTGATGCTGTCGGGTCTGGTGCTGGCGATCATCGTCATCCTCAACCGCATCCCGGTGGTGTGGATGCGCAGCGGCGCCATCGTCATCGCCCTCGCCGTGGGCTACGCGCTGGCCGGCTACCTGGGCCGCCTGGACTTCACCGGCATGCACGAAGCGCCGGCCTTCCAGGTCCCGGTACCGCTGCACTTCGGCCTGGGCTTCTCCTGGAGCCTGTTCATCCCGATGCTGGTGATCTACCTGGTGACCTCGCTGGAAGCCATCGGTGACGTCACCGCCACCAGCAAGATTTCCAAGCAGCCGGTCGAAGGCCCACTGTGGATGCAGCGCATCAAGGGCGGCGTGCTGGTGAATGGCGCCAACTCGCTGCTGGCCGGCCTGTTCAACACCTTCCCCAGCTCGGTGTTCGCGCAGAACAACGGCGTGATCCAGCTGACTGGCGTCGCCAGCCGCCACGTCGGTCTGTGGATCGCCGCGATGCTCGTCGTGCTGGGCCTGTTCCCCAGCGTCGCCGGGGTGATCCAGGCCGTTCCCGAGCCGGTGCTCGGCGGCGCGGTGATGGTGATGTTCGGCGCGGTCGCCGCCTCGGGCATCAACATCCTTGCCGGCACCCACCTGGACCGCCGCGCGCTGCTGATCATCGCCGTCAGCCTGGCGCTGGGCCTGGGCATCTCGCAGGTGCCGGAGTTCCTCGCGCACATGCCACACGCGATCCGCAACGTGCTGGAATCCGGCGTCGCCACCGGCGGCATCTGCGCCCTGCTGCTGAACTGGTTCCTGCCCGAATCCGACGTCGCCAAGGCCTCGCACAACGGCTGATCCGCCACGACGCCACCTTCGGGTGGCGTCGTCGTTTATGCTCCCCGGATGACCACCTCCCTGCGCATCGGCGTCATCGCCGACACCCACGGCCTGCTGCGCCCTGAAGCGCTGGCGGCGCTGCAAGGCTGCGAGCGCATCCTGCACCTGGGCGACATCGGTCCCGCCTCATTGCTGGATCAGCTGCGCAAACTGGCGCCACTGGACGTGGTGCGCGGCAACAATGACACCGACGACTGGGCCGCCGCGCTGCCGGAAACGCTGCAGCTGGAACTGGGCGGGCTGCGGCTCTACCTGATCCACGACCTCAAGCAGTTGGCCATCGACCCGCCGGCCGAAGGCATCGATATCGTGCTGGCGGGGCATTCGCACAAGCCGCTGAACGAGGTACGCGATGGGGTGCTGTACCTGAATCCGGGCAGCGCGGGACCGCGACGGTTCAAGCTGCCGATTGCGTTGGCGGTCCTGACCGTGGCCGGGGGAAAGGCCGAGGTGGAGATGATCTCGCTGGTCTGACGCAGACCTTGTAGGAGCGCGCCATGCGCGCGATCGCGGGCATGGCCCGCTCCTACAGGGATCATCGTCGCGTGTGCTTCCCCTCACCCTAGTCCGCTCCCAACGAAAGAAGGAGCAGGTCATTCCAGTCGTAGGGCGCATAACGCGCCAGCGTTATCCGCCGCACGTTCGCCGGCGGATAACCTGTTCCAGGTTATTCGCCCTACGGACTGCTTTTCGTAGGAGCGAGAATGCTCGCGCGCGCCCCGCGCGGTATTCACGGTTCGAGCAGATGCGTGGCCAACTGCGCCACCGCCTCCTGCCGCTCGGTCTTCTCGCTGCGCAGACGACCATTGAGGCCGGACCACTCCGGATGCGCTCGCGCCTTGCGCAGGGCCTCGGGCAACTTGCCCTCGCGCCATTGCTTGTCTTCGGGCGATTGCACCTGGATCGCTTCCACCGCCGCATGCCCGCGCGTCTGCAAAGCTGCCAGCAGTTGCCGCTGCCGCAGTGCCAGCAAACGCAGCACGCTGTCGTCCACCGACAACTCGCGGCTGCCCTTGAGCTTGCCCAGCAGGCGCTGGCCGTAATGGCCGACGGTCTGCCAGGCCCCGCCAGCGATGGCGCCCAGCGCAGTGGCTGCGCCAAGGGTCAGGCCACCGACCAGCAGATCGATCCCCGCCCCCGCTGCCGCGCCAGCCGCAACGCCACCGCCGAGGCGAATGCCCAGTTGGCGGAGGGTTTCCGGGTTAAACAGGTCATCGCCCCAGCGCCCATCCAGCAACGGCAGGTCGGCGGCGTGGGCGTCGTCCTTGCGGAAGGCATAGAGGCTGAGCAGCGCCTTCACGCAGGTGTCTTCGCGCTTGCGCACCTGATTGCGCAGCGTCTCGGTGGCTGCTCGAACAGCACTGTCGCCAGCGGGCACCAGTTGGCGGCAGGCAGCGACATCCACCAGCAACTCGGCGATCAGCCGCGCCCCGGCCTCACGGCGGGCGACGGCCTGGGCCTCGTGATCGGCCACCAGCCGATCAAGCTGCGGGCGCGCGCGCTCCAGCAGCAGCGCCAGGCTTTCGTACAGACGACGCTCGCCATCCAGCGGCGGCGCGACGCTGTCGAAACGCACCAGCGCGTGCAGACCGAGACGGGACAGTGCCTCGCGCCACTGCTCCTCGCGGTGCTGCGGGCTGGCGACGAAGTTGAGTACCGGCAGCAGCGGCCGCGCACAGGCGGCCAGCACTGCCAGTTCGTCGCGGTACTTGGCCAGCACCGGTTCGCGGGCGTCGATCACATAGAGGCCGGCGTCGGAGGCGAGCAACTGGCGCAGCACCTTGGCTTCTTGCTCGAAGCGGCCGCGGGCTTCACTACCATCAAGGAAACGACGCAGCTTCTCCGGCCCATCCAGGCGCTCGCCGGGGCGCTCCAGCCCATCAAGGAAGTCGCGCAGGGCGATGGCGTCCTCCAGGCCGGGCGTGTCGTACAGCTCCAGCAGCGGCTCGCCGTCCACCGACAGCCGCGCGCCCTCTACATGACGCGTTGTGCTGGGGCGATGGGATACCTCGCCAAAGCCCACGTCGCGAGTCAGGGTGCGCAGCAGGGAGGTCTTGCCGACGTTGGTGTGGCCGACCACGGCCAGTTTCAGCGCATCAGTCATGCCCGGTCTCCAGCCAGCCCAGGGGCGACGCCGAGGTGTGCGGCAGTTGCAGGCGCTCGATGCCGGCGTGCCAGTCGCCCAGGCGCTCGGCGTCCAGCGCCTCGCCCGTCGGCGCCTGCAGCAGCCAGACGCGGGTGGCGGCGGCGCAGCGCGAGAGTTCGGCGATCAGCGCCAGGGTGCCGCGATCCGGCGAGCGACGCGGGTCGCAGGCGATCACCAGGCGCGCCGGCGGGTAGCGGGTGAGTTGCTCCAGCAGCCGACGGCGCTGGGCACCGTCGTCGAGGTCGCCGGCATTGGCGATGCCTTCGGCCAGCTTCGGCGGCCAGTTGGGCCGGTCGAGCAGTTCGATGGATACCAGCACGGCGCCGTCGGCGGTGGTCGCCGGGGCCTGTGCCTGCGGCTCGACCAGTTCGTCCGGCGCAGCATCGCTGACGCCCAGGCGCTCGCTGGCCGGCATCAAACGCTCGCGCAGCAGGGCGTAGCCGGGCAGCGAGACATCCAGCGCCAGCTGCGCACGCCCGCGCTTCCAGCGCCACAGGCAGAGCAGCCAGAGCGCGCCGCGCAGCAGCACGCCGTACACCAGCAGGATGCCCACCAGCCAGCCGGCCCAGGCGTGGCGCGCGTTTTCGCTGGCCACCAGGGCATCGCCGCTGGCGCGCACCAGTTCGGCATTCGGCTGCGGGAAGCCGAGCAGCGACGGCAGCGCGCCGAGGCCGTGGGTCAGGGCGATGAAGGTGTCGCCGCCGAGGATGGTGGTCTCCCAGACGAAGCCGTAGCGCCGCGTCGCCAGCAGCGCCAGCATCACGCCGAGCGCGCTGGCCAGGGCGACGAGCCAGAGGCCGTGGACCAGCAGGCCGAGCGCCCAGCGCGTGAGCTTCTGCCGGTCCAGCAGCACCAGCAGCGCGGGCGCCAGCTGGGCGGCGTGGGCGTCGCGGGCGAACTTGCCGCTCAGCCACAACCACAGGCGGCCAAGCGCACCGGCGGCCTCGCCGCCGGCGAAGAAGGCCAGGGTCCAGCCCGTCAGGGTGATCAGGTGCAGGCCGAGCAGGCTGGCCAGGGCCCAGAACACGTTGACCGGGCGCAGGCCGTCGCCGAGGGCGGCGAAGGCCAGGCCGCCGCCGGTGAACAGCGCCAGCGCCAGCAGCAGGTACAGCGCCAGGCGTGAGCCTTGCACCCAAGTGCTCAGGGCAGCGCGCTGGCCTGAGCGTTCGGCGAGCAGCAACGCGCGGTGTTGCAGGCGGCGGGCGAGGTCGCCACCGCTGACGATGGCGCGGCGGTTGGCTTCGCTGTCTTCCAGCGGGCCGACCTGTTCCTCGCGCAGGCGCACGGCCTCGCACAGCCACAGGGATTCGAGGGCGGAAGCGGGGGTTTCGCTCACGGGGTCTCCGACAATCGGTACTCGGCACCAAGGATAACCGCTGCTCGCCGCCGCGTCCCGGCACCGCCGGTAACACCCGGTGGCGTCAACCAAACCAAGGGGGGGCTCTCGCCGTGCCCGGCCAGCCTCACACTCGGAAAAAACAACAAGAATGAGGCCTCGCCATGCTGCGCTCGATGCTCAGTGCCTTGCCCCTGCTGCTGGCCGCCGCCACCGCGGCTGCCGTGGAAACACCGCCGGTGCGCCCCTCCGCCTGGGGCCCGGACACCCCGCTGATGCAGGCCGTGCCGCCGCGCGTGCTGGACGCCAACGTCAGCGCCCGGCAGTCCGACAGCAACACCTCGCAACTGTGGATCAGCCACACCGACTTCCGCCTGCACGACGACATCGGCTTCTTCATCCGCAAGATGCTGATCCAGATGAGCCCGGTGGCAGGCGCCGGCACACCGCTGATGCTGGATGATCCGAAATCCATGGTCGCGCGCATCCAGGCCGGGGACATCTTCGTCGCCGACGCCACCCTCGCCAGCCTGCTCAACGAGGAGCTGCGCAACGCCAACGCGCCGGTGCGCAACCTCAAGCTCAGCACCCGCGCCGACGGCCAGGAGGTCCACGGCGAACTGCTGCGCAAGGGCCGCTGGCGGCCGCTGCGGATGGTCACCGGGATCGAGCAGGCGGGGCCGTTGAAGGTGGCGCTGGTGCCGCAGCGGATCTTCGTCGACGGGGTGGACGTCACGCCGTCGCTGAGCGCCGCCTCCATCGAGATGTCCGAGGTGCTGCAACTGCACACCGCGCACATGCAGCTGATCGGCAACCGCATCCTGGTCGACCTCGACGGCCTGTTCCCGCCGCCGCGCCTGGACTTCACCGTGAGCCACCTGAAGCTCGCCGACGGCGGCATGGACCTGCTGCTGGGCAGCGACCTGGCCGAGTTGAAATGGCCGCAGCTCAAGGCGCCGCAGAGCTACATGTTCATCGAGGGCGGCGACATCAAGATGGCGCGGACCATCTTGGTCAAGGCCTACGCACTGTTCACCAGCCTGAGCCCCGACGCGCCGCTGCTGTTCAACCTCTACGACTACCGCCGCCAGCTGCAGTACGGCGAAATCCGCCTGCGCGAGGACGGCATGGTGCACATCGCCGTCTCGCCGGTTAAGGCGCCGGCCCCGGAGGAGAAAGCCCTATGAGAACCCTCCTTGCTTCCCTTCTTTGCCTCACGCTGGCCGGCCAGGCCGTCGCCGAGAGCGCCATCGACAAGCAGCAGCGCGAACTGGGTGTGCTGCGCCAGGGCTGGTTCCAGCAGACGCCACCGGCGCCGGACTTCAAGGCCAGCCGGCCGGGCGGCCTGCGCGATTCCGGGCAGGACGGCGTGGGCATCCTGCTGCACAACGTGGACATGTACTTCCAGGGCAACATCGGCTTCCACAGCCCGCAGCTCAAGGGCTGGCTGGTGCCGCTCAAGGCCGGCGAGCCGATCGACTTCGACCGTCCGCAGGACATGCGCATCAACGTCTCCGAGGGCGAGGTGATCCTCAGCCCCGAGCAGCTCGCCAACCTGTTCAACCAGCACATCCTCGCCTACCCGGAAACCATGCTGCGCGAGTTCAGGCTGAGCATCGAAGGCGACCGCCTGCTGGTCTCCGGCGAGGTGCAGCCGCTGGGCGTCGGCCCTTGGCTGCCGCTACGGCTCTCCGGCACGGTGAAACTCGACGGCGACAACCTCGACTACCAGCCCGACAGCGTGAAGGTGCTCGGCGTGCCCAGCTACGGCGCCATGAGCCTGGTGGGCCTGCGCCTGGATTCGCTGGTGACCCTGGAGCGGCCCGGCGCGGTGCTGCAGGACAACGTCATGCACCTGAACTACCACCAGGTCTTCCCGCTGGTGGGCATCGACGGCCGCGTCGAATCAACCTGGCTGGACGCCAAGGGCCTGCACCTGAAGTTCACGCCCAGGGAAGGCGCCGCCTCACTGGCCTTCGAGCCGCCGCGCCAGGCCGGGCAGTCCTACATCTGGCTGCAGTCGGGCGACCTGAAGATCTTCGAGATCCTCATCACCTATTCCCAGGTGCTGCTCAAGGCCGAGCGGCCGGACCAGACCCTGGCGTTCAACCTCAAGGACTATCGCAAGGTGCTGGCCACCGGCATCACCCAGGTCAACGAGGACGGCACCTTCTTCATGCGCGTTCCGCCACCCGCCGGCCCCGCCGACGGCGAGCGGCTGGTATCCTCTGGCAACGGGAGTTCCCGCTGATGTTCACCACTGGAGTCGAGATGACCCAAGCACTGCCCCTGGCGATGATCGCCGCCCTTGCCGAGAACCGCGTGATCGGCGTCGACAACCGCCTGCCCTGGCACCTGCCGCAGGACCTCAAGCACTTCAAGGCCATGACCCTGGGCAAGCCGGTGATCATGGGCCGAAAGACCTGGGACTCCCTCGGCCGCCCGCTGCCGGGCCGCCTGAACATCGTGGTCACCCGCCAGGCGGGCCTCACGCTCGAAGGCGCGGAAGTCTTCACCAGCCTCGACGCCGCCCTGGAGCGCGCCGAGCAATGGGCCAGGGAAGAGGAAGCCGACGAGCTGATGCTGATCGGCGGCGCGCAACTCTACGGTGAAGCACTGGGCCGCGCCGACCGTCTCTACCTGACCCGCGTAGGCCTGAGCCCGGCCGGTGATGCGCACTTCCCCGAAGTGAGCGAAAGCCAGTGGCACCTGGCCTCGAGCATCGAACATGACGCGGAAGGCGAGACGCCGGCCTATGCGTTCGAGGTATGGGAGCGGGCCTGAGCCCCGTCCCGCTGATACGAGAGCGCCGCTCCTGGTCACCGGAGCGGCGTTTTTCATGGGCGCGCTTGCTCGAAATCTCCGCTCACACTCCCAAGCCTTGACCCTGTAGCAACTACAGGCTGCCCAATGACTCCACCCCACGACGGGAAACTGGAGGTACATCATGGGTTGGCTCGAACGTTTGATGATGGGCGGTCACCACGGCCGCGGCGGTTATGGCGGCGGTCATGGCGGACACGGCGGCGGTTACGGCGCACCGGGCTATCCGCCGGCACCCGCGCCACCCCCGACTGCCAATGCGGTTCCCACCCAGCCCTGCCCGCAGTGCAGCGCACAGAATCCTCAGGACAGCCGCTTCTGCCACAACTGCGGCGGCTCGCTGCAGGCCGCGCCCTGCAAGGGCTGCGGCGCCGCTGTCGCGCCCCAGGCGCGCTTCTGCGCGCAGTGTGGCCAGGAGCGCGGCAGCTGACTGAAGGGCCCGCAGAAAACCCGCGGGCCCTGCATTCAGAACGCGAAGTGCTCCGCGTCCAGCGCCATCAGGCAGTCCGCGCCGCCCAGCAGGGCCTCGCGATGCATGCTGGCGCGCGGCAGGATGCGCCTGACGTAGAACTCGGCGCTGGCGAGCTTGGCGCGGTAGAAGTCCGCGTCGCCCTCGCCGGCTGCCAGCTTCGCCTGCGCCACGCCGGCCGCCTGCAGCCAGAGGCCACCGAGCAGCACGTAGGAGCAGTACTGCAGGAAGTCCACCGAGGTGGCGCCGATTTCCTGCGGATCGCGCTGGCAGGCGGCGATCACTTCGCTGGTGAGGCTGCGCCATTCCAGTAGGCGTTGCCGCACAGTTTCCGCCAGGCTGGCCAGTTCGGTGCGCGCGCCGACGGTTTCGCAGATGGCCGCCAGTTCACCGATCAGCGCGTTCAGCTCCGCACCGCCGTCGCCCAGCAGCTTGCGGCGGATCAGATCGAGCGCCTGGATGCCGTTGGTGCCTTCGTAGATCTGGGTGATGCGGCTGTCGCGCATCAGCTGTTCCATGCCCCATTCGCGGATGTAGCCGTGGCCGCCATAGACCTGCACGCCGAGGCTGGAAACCTCCTGGCCGACGTCGGTGAAGAACGACTTCACGATGGGGATCAGCAGCGCCGCACGCTTGCTCGCGGCCTTGCGGCCATCCGCCTCGGGGTGGCCGTGCTCCAGGTCCAGTTCGCGGGCGCAGAGCGCGGCGATCATCCGGCAACCTTCGGTGAGGGTCTTCTGGGTCAGCAGCATGCGCCGCACGTCCGGATGGACGATGATCGGATCGGCGGCCTTGGACGGCTCGGCCGCACCGGTCAGCGCGCGCGATTGCAGGCGCTCGCGGGCATAGGCCAGCGCGCCCTGGCAGGAGCGCTCGGCGATGCCGAGGCCCTGCAGGCCGACCTGGAAGCGCGCGTCGTTCATCATGGTGAACATGCACGCCAGTCCCTGGTTGGCCTGGCCGATCAGCCAGCCGGTTGCGCCGTCGAAGTTCATCACACAGGTGGATGCGCCCTTGATGCCCATCTTGTGCTCGATGGCGCCGCAGCTCAGGGAGTTGCGCGCACCCGGCGTACCGTCGGCATTGGCGATGAACTTGGGCACGAGCAGCAGGCTGATGCCCTTCACCCCGGCCGGCGCATCCGGAAGGCGCGCCAGCACCAGGTGGACGATGTTCTCGGAGAGGTCCTGGTCGCCACCACTGATGAAGATCTTGCTGCCGCTGACGCTGTAGCTGCCGTCCGCCTGCGGTTCGGCACGGGTGCGCAGCAGCGCCAGGTCGGTGCCGGCCTGGGGCTCGGTGAGGCACATGGTGCCGCTCCACACGCCGCTGACCATCTTCGCCAGGTAGTCGCGCTGCAGCTCCGCTGCGCCATGTTTGTACAGCGCCAGCACCGCGCCTTCGGTGAGGCCGGAATAGACGCGGAAGGACAGCGAGGCGGCCATCAGCATCTCGTGGAAGCTGGCCGCGACCATCTGCGGGAAGCCCTGGCCGCCGAATTCGGTCGGGCCGGTCATGCTCGCCCAGCCGTTGTCGCAGTACTGCTGGTAGGCCTCACGGAAACCGTCAGGCGTGGTGACTTCGCCATTGAGCAAAGTCGCGCCCTGCTCGTCGCTATTGCGGTTCAGCGGGGCGACCACTTCGCCGGTGTAGCGCGCGCCTTCTTCCAGCACGCCGTCGATCAGTTCGCGGTCGAGGGCGTTGCCCAGCAGCTCGCAGTGGGCGCTGACATCGAACAGTTCGTGGAGGACGAAACGCATGTCGCGCAGGGGTGCCTGGTAACTCATCTTCAGTGCTCCTGTTTCACGTCGGCGAAGCGGCCATTGGCGGCGGCCAGGCGCTCGATCAGCGCGGCCGGCTGCCAGTGCGCGCCGTGCTCGCCGGCCAGGTCACGCAGGCGCGCCAGCACGCTCTGCAGGCCCTGGGCATCGGCCCAGGCCATTGGGCCGGACTTGTCCTTGGGGAAGCCATAACCATTGAGGTAAACGGTGTCGATATCGGCGCTGGTGGAGGCAATGCCTTCGTCGAGAATCTTCGCGCCTTCGTTGACCAGCGCCAGCAGGCAGCGCTCGAGGATTTCCTCGGCGCCGATGTCGCGGCGCTCGTAGCCCAGGCGCTCGGACTCGCGCAGCACCAGGGCGTCCACTTCCGGGTCGTGCTCGGCCTGGCGGCTGCCCGGCTCGTAGTGATAGAAGCCGTTGCCGCTCTTCTGGCCGAAGCGGCCCATCTCGCACAGGCGGTTGTCCACCTGCACGGTCGGCGCATCCTGGCCCTTGCCGGCCAGCTCGCGGGCGCGCCATTCGAGGTCGATGCCAACCACGTCGAACATGCGGAACGGCCCCATGGCGAAGCCGAAGCCCTGGATTGCCGCGTCGACCTGGTGCGGCAGCGAGCCTTCTAGGATCAGCCGGCGCGACTCCTGGACGTACTTCTCCAGCATGCGGTTGCCGATGAAGCCGTGGCAGTTGCCGGCCACCACGCTGACCTTGCCCATGCGCTCGCCCAGTTCCAGCGCCGCTTCGAGTACGGCGGGAGCGGTCTTTGCGCCGCGCACGATCTCCAGCAGCTTCATGATGTGCGCCGGGCTGAAGAAGTGCAGACCGAGCACCTGGGACGGCCGCGAGGTCACCGCAGCGATGGCATCGACGTCCAGGTAGGAAGTGTTGGACGCCAGGATGGCCGAGGGTTTCAGCGCCGCGTCCAGCTCGCGGAAGATCGATTGTTTGAGCTCCAGGTTCTCGTATACCGCCTCGATCACCAGGTCCGCCTCGCGGATCGCCGCGTAGTTCGCCGCCTGGGAGATGCGCGCGCGGCGACGGGCCGCTTCGGCCTCGTCAATGCGGCCCTGGCGCACGTTGTGGGCATAGGTGTCGGCCACGGCACCGAGGGCCTGGGTGAGCATCTGCGGGTTGTTGTCCAGCCACAGGACCTGCACGCCGGCGTTCGCCAGGCACATGGCAATGCCCCGGCCCATGGTGCCGGCGCCGATGACGGCGGCGCTGGCGATGCGGATGTTCTGGCTCATGTTGTTCCTCTTGTCAGCCTGAAACGCTCGTTTGAAGACCACTCACCTTAGGGAAGGCGGTACTATTTTTGAAATTTTGAGTTGTGATAAGTGGAATTCAGCCAATGAATATGACCACCTTCGACCTCAACCTGCTGCGGGTGCTGGATGCGCTGCTGCGCGAGCGCAACGTCTCGCGCGCGGCGGAGCGCCTGTCGCTGAGCCAGCCGGCGGTGAGCAATGCGCTGAACCGCCTGCGCGAGCTGCTCGATGATCCACTGCTGGTGCGCGTGGGCCGGGCGATGCAGCCGACGCCGCGGGCGCTGGAGCTGGAAGCGCCGATCCGCGACGCCCTGCAGCGCATCGGCCAGAGCCTGGCCGGTGGCGACACCTTCGACCCGGCGCGCAGCCGCCAGCGTTTCACCCTGGCGCTGACGGACTATGTGGAAGCGCTGTGCATGCCGCACCTGCTCGAAAGTCTGGGTAGCGCGGCGCCCGGCATGGGCCTGAGCATCCAGCACCTGACGCCGACGCTACCGGCCGAAGCCCTGGACAAGGGCAACCTCGACCTGGTGCTGGGCCGCTTCGAGGAACTGCCGGCACGCTTCCAGCGCCGCCCCTGGGCCAGCGAGACGCTGCGCCTGCTGGCCCGGCGCGGACATCCGCAGGTGTACGGCGGGATCGATCTGCAGACCTTCCTCGGCCAGCGGCACCTGTGGGTTTCCGGCGGGCAGACCAAGGGCATGGTCGACCAGTGGCTGGCCAGCCAGGGGCTGAAACGGCAGATCGCCTACACCACGCCCAACTACTTGCAGGCGGCGCACCTGGTGGCGACCACGGATTTGCTCACCGTGCTGCCGACGCGGCTGGCCGCGCACTTCGCCCAACTGCTGCCGTTGCAGGTGCTGGAGCTGCCGTTCGACGTGGGGCAGTTCCACCTGGAGCTGGTCTATCTCGCCCAGCGCGAGCGGGATACGGCGTTGCAGTGGCTGATCGAGCGGATTGTGGAGTCCGCGCCGGAGTGAGGTCTACAAGATCAAATGCCCCTCACCCTAACCCTGGCTGCGCGCCCCGCTCCTCAAGCGGGAGAGGGGACCGTTCGGTGCAGGATGAAACCTCAGCGTCAGCCGGGACGGACTGCCCCCTCTCCCTGAGGGAGAGGGCTGGGGTGAGGGGAGCGCCCTAGCGCTTATATTCCAGGAAAAGACAGTCACGCCTGCGTAAACAAAAACGCGCCCGGAGGCGCGTTTCGTGGGGATCAGAAGCGATCGCGAATGATCGTCTCTTCCAGCGGCAGGCGGCCGATGCGCGGGCGGGCTTCCACCGCCTGCTTGCCCACAGCGATCATCAGGCCGATGGCATGGCTGGCCGGCAGGTTGATCAGCTTGCCCACGGCGTCGAAGTCGAAACCGACCATCGGCACGCTGTCCAGGCCGCGGCCACGGGCGGCGAGCATCAGGGTCTGGGCCACCAGGCCGCTGCTGCGCATGGCTTCGTCGCGCTGGGTCTGCGGCTTGTCGCGGTAGTAGCCGTCGATGGCGCCGACCATGTAGTTCTTCACTTCGACCGGGGCGCCATCCCACACGCGCTCGGCGTTCTGCTCCCAGCTGTCGACCTGCGCGCAGACGATCACCAGCATCGAGGCGTCGGTCATCTGCACCTGGTCCCAACCTGCCGCGCGAATCTGCGCGCGCAGCTCAGGGTCGCTGACTTCCACCAGACGCACGTGCTGCAGGTTGAACGAGGTGGGAGCGAGCAGCGCCTGTTGCAGCAGGTCGTCCTTCTCCTCGCGGCTCATCACATAGGAAGTGTCGAAACCACGAATGGAACGGCGGCTGCGGATGGCGTCTTCGATCAGCATGGAAAATCCTCTGGCTGGCATGGGCGGGAATGGCGCGCATGGTAAGCCGAGAGGCCGCCGCGTTGCAGAGCGGCGTATCGATAATGTCTATCCGATGCCTCGATAGAACGAAGCCCGCCAGGGCCGGCGGGCTCCGACCGGGGAGGTCAGCTCTCCAGCGCTTCCACCGGTGCCGCCGCGGCCTGGCGCTGTTTGGGCGAGGTGAAGCTCAGGTAGCCATCCTCGACCTTGCCGAAGCGCAGCAGGGCAAGGTCCAGCGCGTAGTTCTGGTAGAGCTTCCACGGCGTGCGATCGCCCTGCTTGGGCATGCGGTCGGCGGCGCGCTGGATGTAGCCGGAGTTGAGGTTGAGGAAGGGTTCTTCCTTCACCGACCCATCGGTCTGGCGCGGCGTGCACTGGCGCATGCCGACGGCATCGAGGTGGTTGATCAGGCGACAGAAGTATTCGCTGGAAAGGTCGGCCTTGAGCGTCCAGCTGGCGTTGGTGTAGCCGACGATGGCGGCGAGGTTGGGCAGGTCGCGCAGCATGATGCCGCGGTAGCCCATGCTCTGGGTAACGTCGAAGGGCTTGCCATCAATGGCCAGTTCCGCGCCGCCGAACATCACCAGGTCCAGCCCGGTGGCGGTGACAATCACGTCCGCCTCCAGCACCTGCCCGGACTTGAGCAGGATGCCCTTCTCGCAGAAGCGCTCGATATGGTCGGTGACCACCGAGGCGCGGCCCTGGCGCAGCGTCTTGAACAGGTCGCCATCGGGCACGCAGCACACACGCTCGTCCCACGGTTTGTAGCGCGGGCTGAAGTGGCGCATGTCGAAGTCCTTGCCCAGCTGCAGGTTGGCCAGCTTGAGCATGAGCTTGCGCACCGCGCCGGGGAACGCCTTGGAGGCCATGAAGAAGATCATCTGCATGGTCACGTTGCGCGCCCGCGCCTGGCGGTAAACCCACTTCTCCGGGAGGAAATTGCGCAGGAAGTTGGAAATCGGGTCCTTCGCCGGCAGGTTGATCACGTAGGACGGCGAGCGCTGCAGCATGGTGACGTGGGCGGCCTTGTCGGTCAGCGAGGGCACCAGCGTGACGGCGGTGGCGCCGCTGCCGATGACCACGATGCGCTTGCCGCTGTAATCGAAGTTCTCCGGCCACAGCTGCGGGTGGATGACCTGCCCGGCGAAGCTCTCGCGGCCGGCGAAATCCGGGGTGTAACCAGCGTCGTAGCGGTAGTAGCCGGTACACATGAAGAGGAACTGCGCGCTCATGCGCACCGGCTCCGCCTCGTCGCCGCGCTGCACGACGAGGTTCCAGCGCGCGCTGGCGCTGTCCCAGTCGGCCTTGAGCACGCGATGGCGGTAGCGGACCTTGTCCTCGACGCGGTACTCGCGGGCGGTCTCGCGGATGTAGTTGAGGATCGACGGGCCGTCGGCGATGGCCTTGGGGTCGGTCCAGGGCTTGAAGTTGTAGCCCAGCGTGTACATGTCCGAGTCGGAGCGGATGCCCGGATAGCGGAACAGGTCCCAGGTGCCACCCATGGCCTCGCGGCCCTCGAGGATGGCGTAGGACTTGCCGGGACACTGCTTCTGCAGGTGGCAGGCGGCGCCGATGCCGGACAGGCCGGCGCCGATGATCAGTACATCCAGATGCTCGGTGGACATGCGCGGGGCTCCTTGCTGCAACGCCCTGAAGAGTCTAGGCCGAAATGCCTTTTCCACACCCTACAAGGAGCCCCGCCAGCATCACGCCGACCTTTAGTCGTGCGTGGCGCCGGCGTCTTCAGGCGGTCACTGTTGCGCCTGAACCCAGTCACGGACCTGGGCGTAGGGGTAGTCCTCCAGCGTCGCGTAGCCCGGCAGCGTGCGCGCCTTCATGCGGGTGAAGGCCGGCACGCTGATGCCGCAGAGGAAGCGCGTCACGCAGTCGGCGCTGGGCGCAAGGCCTCGGGCGCTGCGGTACTTCTCCAGGAAGGCGGCGCAGCGGCTGTGCAGCGACTGGCCATCCAGCGGCGGCAGCGCGGGCGGCTGCGGCAGCCGGGCGACGCGGCCAGCGCAGACCGAGCAGTGCCCGCACCGGCGCGGCGCCTGCTGGTCGCCGAAGTACTGGGCGAGGCGCCAGCTCAGGCACTCCGAGCTGCCCAGCAGTTCGAGCATGGCGCCGATACGGGCGATCTCGCTCTCTTCGTGGCGCTTGAAGTAGCGGTGCAGCTCCTCGCTCAGGTTGTCCACAGAGAAGGAGGCATCGCGCACCGAGTAGACCTCGGTCATCTGCTTGCTCTCCAGCTCCACCCAGCCGCGCTCCTGGAAGTAGTCCAGCGCCTTCACCACCCGCGCGCGTTCGGCGCCGTGGTGGCTGTAGAGGGTGTCGAAGTCCAGGGTGGCCCAGGTGCGCGCGCGGGCCGAAGTGGTGAGGATGGCGTCGACGAACTGCCGCCGCTCGCCCTGAAAATGGCTGAGCAACTCGGCAGAATCGATATTCAGTTTGTAGCGATATTCGGCGAAATAGGCGAAACGCGGAGCGATGATGCCGCGCAGCTCCAGCTGCACCAGCAATGTTTTCAGCGGCAACTGGCGAATGTTCGACTGGTCCGACAGCGGCACCAGCATGGTTTCCCACTGGCCGTTCGGCGCCTGGCGAATCTCTTCCAGCACATGGCGGATGCCTTCGCGCTCGGGCGTGTCGCCGTAGACGAAGTTCTCCAGCACGTTGAGGCTGTCGCGGTTGGCCAGCACCAGGCATTCCGAGCGCTGGCCGTCGCGCCCGGCGCGGCCGATCTCCTGGCTGTAGTTCTCCAGCGATTTGGGCAGGTCGTAGTGCACCACCTGGCGGATGTTGCTCTTGTCGATGCCCATGCCGAAGGCGATGGTGGCGACGATGCAGTTCAGCCGGCCCTCCATGAAGCGGCGCTGGATGCCCTCGCGCTCCGGGTGCTCCATCCCGGCGTGGTAGGCACAGGCGGGAATACCGCGCTCGGCCAGGTGCGCGGCAACTTCCTCGGCGGTCTTCTGCTGGGTGACATAGACGATGGCCGGCTGCCCGGCGCGCTCGCCCAGCCACTGCACCAGCCGCGCGCGGCGGGCGGCGCTGGCCACCGGCTCCACCTGCAGGTCGAGGTTGGCGCGGTAGAAACCTGTGGTGACCACGTCAGCCTCGGCGATGGCGAACTTGCTGCGCATGTCGGCGATCACCGCCGGCGTCGCGGTGGCGGTGAGCAGCAGCACCTGGGGGATGCGGAACTGCTTCTGGTAGTCCGGCAGCTTCAGGTAGTCGGGGCGGAAGTTGTGGCCCCATTCGGAAATGCAGTGCGCCTCGTCCACCACCAGCAGGGAAATCGGCACCTCGCTGATGAAGTTGCGGAAGCGCTCGTTCTTCAGGCGCTCCACGGAGATCATCAGCACCTTCAGCTCGCCGCTGCGCGCGCGGGCCATGGTCTGTGCGGTCTGCTCGCGGCTCTGTGCCGAATCGATGCTGGCGGCGGCGATGCCGTGGCGGGCGAGGAAGGCAAGCTGGTCCTGCATCAGCGCCAGCAGCGGCGAGACCACCAGGGTCAGGTGCGGCAGCAGCAGCGCCGGCAGCTGGTAGCACAGCGACTTGCCCGAGCCGGTGGGGAAGATCGCCGCCGCCGAGCGTCCGGCCAGCACCGCGCTGACCGCCGCCTCCTGACCAGGGCGGAACTGGCGGAAGCCGAAGACGCGTTCAAGGGTGTCGTGCATGGGGATAACTCCTTTCATGGGCGTCCACCCAGCCTAGGAAGCGCTTTTGTAGGAGAGCGCTTGCCAGCGAGTCGATCCAGGCCGTTCACCATACGCCGAAGCCGGCGTTTTTGTAGGAGCGCGCCGTGCGCGCGATCGCGCCCACAGTTCCCTTCTAAAAAGAGCGGCCCGCTCCTACAGGGGGACTCCGGCGTCGGGCCGAGAAATGAAAAAGCCGCCCGAAGGCGGCTCTTTCCAGAACGGGCTCGCTTACAGCTGCGGGCCGGCGTTCTTGATGGCGTCGCTCACGTCGAACTTCTGGAAGTTGTCGATGAACTTGGTGGCCAGGCCCTTGGCGGCTTCGTCGTAGGCAGCCTTGTCTTCCCAGGTGTTGCGCGGGTTGAGCAGGACGGTATCGACGCCCGGAACGGCCTTCGGCACGTCCAGGTTGATGATGTCCAGGTGCTCGGTTTCGGCGCCGATCAGAGCACCGCTCTGGATGGCGGCGATCACGCCACGGGTGGTCGGGATGTTGAAGCGCTTGCCGACGCCGTAGCCACCACCGGTCCAGCCGGTGTTGACCAGGTAGACCTTGGAGCCGAAGGCCTTGATGCGCTTGATCAGCAGCTCGGCGTAGACGCCGGCCGGACGCGGGAAGAACGGCGCGCCGAAGCAGGTGGAGAAGGTCGACTTGATGCCGCCGCCCGAACCCATTTCGGTGGAACCGACCAGCGCGGTGTAGCCGGACAGGAAGTGGTAGGCCGCCTGCTCGTTGTTCAGGATCGACACCGGCGGCAGAACGCCAGTCAGGTCGCAGGTCAGGAAGATCACGGCGTTCGGCTCGCCGCCCAGGTTCTGCTCGGAACGCTTCTCGACGTTCTCCAGCGGGTAGGCCGCGCGGGAGTTCTGGGTCAGGCTGTCATCGGCGTAGTCCGGGGTGCGGTTGTCGTCGAGGACGACGTTTTCCAGCACGGCGCCAAACTTGATGGCTTTCCAGATGACCGGCTCGTTCTTCTCGGACAGGTCGATGCACTTGGCATAGCAACCGCCTTCGATGTTGAAGACAACGCCTTCGCCCCAGCCGTGCTCGTCGTCGCCGATCAGGTAGCGGCTTTCGTCGGCGGACAGGGTGGTCTTGCCGGTGCCCGACAGACCGAAGAACAGGGTCACGTCGCCCTCTTCGCCGATGTTGGCGGCGCAGTGCATCGGCAGCACGTCTTTTTCCGGCAGCAGGTAGTTCTGCACGCCGAACATGGCCTTCTTCATTTCACCGGCGTAGCGCATGCCGGCGATCAGCACCTTCTTCTGGGCGAAGTTGAGGATCACGCAGCCATCGGAGTTGGTGCCGTCACGCTCGGGCACGCACTCGAAGTTGGCGACGTTGAGAACCTGCCACTCTTCGCGGCCGGCCGGGTTGTACTGCTCGGGCTCGATGAACAGCGCGCGGCCGAACAGGTTCTGCCAGGCGGTAGCGGTGGTCATCTTCACGGCCAGGTAGTGGTCGTGAGCCGAACCTACATGCACATGGGAAACGAAATGGTCCTGGGCGTCATTGAAGGCCTGGACACGGTCCCACAGGGCATCGAACTTGTCGGCCGGGAACGGACGGTTGATGGCGCCCCATGCGATGGAATCCTTGCTGCCCGGCTCTTCGACGATGAAACGGTCGGCAGGCGAGCGGCCGGTGCGGTGGCCGGTTTTCACCACGAGCGAGCCGTTGTCGGCGAGTTCGCCTTCGCCGCGGCGAATGGCTTCTTCCACCAGTTGGGCAACGCTGATATCGGTGTAAACGGCTTTATTGGCTTGCGTCATGTGGGTCCCCGTCGGCCGAAGCCGAGTCCTCCAAACATTGCGTAGTGACTTCTGATTCCCACTACCGCGGAAAAAAGTCGCGGGATTATGCCAGAAAAGAACTGTTCTCGTGCAGCCTCTGATCTGGCGAGAGCGCCATTGGTTCGGCTATCGGACAAATCGATGCGGTCAATGGCGGGTTTCTGACGGTGTCTGGCTACCGCCGCCCGAGAACAGCTGGGCAACGTCCGAACCGTCGAACTGGTAGCGCTGGTTGCAGAACTGGCAGTCGATGACGATCTCGCCATCCTCCTCGGCCAGCAGACGCTCGGCGTCTTCCTGCCCAAGACTGACCAGCGCATTGGCCGAGCGTTCCCGCGAGCAGCTGCAGCGGAACACCAGCGGCTGCGGCTCGAACAGGCGCACGTCGTCCTCGTGGTACAGGCGGTGCAGCACGGTGGCGTTGTCCAGGCCCAGCAGCTCCTCGGCCGTGAGGGTGTCGGCCAGGGTGCTGACGTGCTGCCAGCTGGCTTCCCGCGACTCGGTGTCGCGCTGGCGGTCAGCCGGCAACTGCTGCAGCAGCAGGCCACGGGCGCGACGGCTGTCGGCGTTCAGCCAGAAGCGGGTCGGCAACTGCTCGGAAGTGGCGAAGTAGGTCGACAGGCAGTCGGCCAGGGTCGCGCCTTCCAGCGGCACGATGCCCTGGTAGCGCTTGCCGTTCTTCGGATCGACGGTAAGGGTCAGTACGCCCTCGGGCATCAGCTCGGGCAGGCCGGCGGTATCGCCGATGGCGTCCGCGTCATAGCGGGCCAGGCCGCGCACTTCGCGGTTGCTCGAGCATTCCACCATCAGCAGCGGCACGGCGCCGCTGGAGCGCGCCTGCAGCACCAGCAGGCCATCGAACTTCAGGGTGCCGCAGAGCAGCGCGGCGGCGGCCAGCATTTCCCCCAGCAACTGGGCGACCGGCTGCGGGTAGGGGTGCTTGGCCAGCACTTCGGCGAAGCTGCGGTCGAGCTCTACCAGCTCACCACGGACATCGGTGTTGTCGAACAGGAAACGCTGACTTTGATCGATCTGGGACATGCTTTGCACAACGCTGCGATAGGCACAAATAAATGACAAGTTGATGGCAAAGGCCTATAAAGCGCGCTTTGCAGCACCCACCCATACTCGGGGGGTTCCGTAAGGGGGTATCGATTTTATGGACAAAACCACGCCGTTCCAAGCCACCTGGTCCTGGAAGCCCTTCATCGCCTGTCACCTGATGGCGGTCGTCCTGCTCCTGCTGTGGCTCTGGGAGCCCACTCGCAGCGCGATGGACCTCTTCGATTTCAGCCTGTTCAGCCTGCTCAATCAGCCGCTGGCGACCAACGAAGCCTGGCGACTGACCTGGGCGGTGGCGAGCACCCGGCCGTTCGACCTGCTGGTCGGGGTGATCCTGCTGCTGCTGATGATCCGTGGCGACTGGATCTTCAAGGCCACCCAGGTCCGTGCGGCGACCTTCGGCTTTTTATGCGCGGCCGTCGTGCTGGTGGTCGTGCGCATCCTCTACGCCAAGATCGCCCACAAGCTGGGCTGGCAGCACGCGAGCATTTCCAGCATCGCGCCGGATGCCATCCGCCTGGAACACTTCTTCCCGCAGTGGGAAGACACGCCCTTCGAGGTGAAGGACGAATCCGCCCGCAGCTTCCCCGGCGACCACGCCTCGGTACTGCTGATCTGGGCGCTGTTCCTCACCCTGTTCGCCCGCAACGCCCTGCAGTGGGTGGTGATCTGGGGCCTGGCGCTGCTGTTCATGCTGCCGCGCCTGGTGGCGGGCGCGCACTGGGGCCAGGACGACTACATCGGCGGCGTGCAGATGGCGCTGGTGGCCCTGGCCTGGAGCTGCTTCACCCCGTTCGCCGCCAAGGGCAGCGCCGCGCTGGTGCGCTGGACCGACCCGCTGTTCCGCCTGGCCGCGAGGATTCCGCTGGTCAACCGCCTGAGCGTCATCGCGGCCTGAGGCGAGGGCCGGCGCCCACCTGGTGCGCCGGCCGTTGCTCTCGACAAGAGCATCGGGATATATCCCACAGCGATCTTCCGCGTTTCGTCGAGGTCAATGGAGCATCATCGCTCTCTCCCGACCGGAACCCCTCAAGGAGTTCGCCCGGCCATGCTGATCGAAACCCGCGCCATCCTGCTGGACATGGACGGCACCCTGGTGCAGTCCACCGCCGCCGTCGAAGTCATCTGGAGCCTGTGGTGCCAGCGCCACGGCCTGCCGCCGGAGGCTGCGCTGTCGATCTGCCACGGCGTACGCTCGCAGGATGTGATCGGCCGCCTCGCGCCGCACCTGGACCTGACGGAAGAACTGGCGTTCCTGCACGAACTGGAACTCGAGCATGTGGCGCAGCCGTCCATCGTTGGCGGCGCCGACCGTTTCCTCGGCACCCTGACCGGCCAGCCCTGGGCGGTGGTCACCTCCGCCAGTCGCGCGATTGCCCTGGATCGCCTCGCCATCTGCGGCCTGCCGCTGCCGGACGTGCTGGTCGGTTCCGATGACGTCAGCGCCGGCAAGCCGGACCCGCAACCCTACCGGCTCGGCGCCGAGCGCCTGGGCATCGCGGCGCAGGACTGCCTGGCCTTCGAAGACGCCCCGGCCGGCGTACAGAGCGCGCTGGATGCTGGCTGCCAGGTGATCCAGATCGGCACCGGCAGCGCTTTCGATCCGCGCGTGCGCGCCGTGGTACCGGACTGGTCGCAGCTGAGCCTGAAGGTTGCGGAAGGCAAACTGCTGATCGAGCTGCCCGCTCACTCCTGATCGCGGAAGCTGAACAACTGGCGGCGCTGCTTCTTGGTCGGCCGCCCGTCGGTCTGCACGCCCAGCGCACCGGCCTTGCGCATTGCCGAAGCGTCCTCGCGGCGTTTCAGACTGTCGGCGGTCTCTTCATAGAGCAGCTGCGCCTCGGGCGCGCCACGGCGCACCATGGACAGCGCCTTCACCACCACGGTGCGCTCGTCGAAGCCGGTGCGGATCACGTACTCCTCGCCGACCTTCGGCTCCTTGCCCGGCTTGCAGCGTTCGCCCCGGCAATGCACCTTGCCACCGTCGATGGCTTCCTTGGCCAGGGAGCGGGTCTTGTAGAAGCGCGCCGCCCACAGCCACTTGTCCAGGCGGACCTTGTCGTCGTCTTTTTCGCTCACTTCACAACCTCGTCATGCGGGTCTGAGAGTGTACCCCGCGCCCCGCTGGCGGGGCACAAGCGGCCTGACTAGAATGCCGGCAAACGCCGGGGACACCAGCCTTGAAGACTTTCGACCAGCTGTCGGTAATTGGTCTGCGCGAATGGATCGCCCTGCCCGAACTGGGCATGGTCGGCCTGCGCGCGAAGATCGACACCGGCGCCAGCACCTCCAGCCTGCATGCCAGCGACATCGTGCCCTTCGAGCGCGACGGGCAGAGCTGGGTACGCTTCGTCGCCCACCTGGGCACCCAGGTGCAGCGCCGCCATCGCTGCGAAGCGCCGGTGGTGACGATGAAGACCATCAAGAGCTCCAACGGCCAGGCCCAGACCCGCTACGTGATCCGCACCCTGCTGGCGCTGGGCGACCGCGCCTGGTCGGTGGAATTCACCCTGGCCTGCCGCAAGACCATGCGTTACCGCGTGCTGCTAGGCTCCAAGGCTCTCGTACAGGGCCAGCTGGTGGTCAACCCGGGCCTCACCTACGTGCAAGACAAACCCCTCATCATGGTTCCCGCCACCCTTCCAGGTGATCAATGAAAATTGCTGTGCTGTCGCGCAATCCGCGCCTGTATTCCACCCGTCGGCTGGTAGAGGCCGGGCAGCAACGCGGCCACGAGATGGTGGTGATCGACACCCTCCGCGCCTACATGAACATCGCCAGCCACAAGCCGCAGATCCACTACCGCGGCAAGCCGCTGGAAGATTTCGACGCGGTGATCCCGCGCATCGGCGCCTCGGTGACGTTCTATGGCTGCGCCGTGCTGCGCCAGTTCGAGATGATGGGGGTGTTCCCGCTCAACGAATCGGTAGCCATCGCCCGCTCCCGCGACAAGCTGCGTTCGCTGCAGTTGCTGTCGCGCAAGGGCATCGGCCTGCCGGTGACCGGTTTCGCCCACTCCCCCGATGACGTGCCGGACCTGATCGAGATGGTCGGCGGCGCACCGCTGGTGATCAAGCTGCTCGAAGGCACCCAGGGCATCGGCGTGGTGCTCTGCGAGACGGAGAAGGCCGCCGAATCCGTACTGGAGGCCTTCATGGGGCTCAAGCACAACATCATGGTGCAGGAGTACATCAAGGAAGCCGGCGGCGCCGACATCCGCTGCTTCGTGGTCGGCGACAAGGTGATCGCCTCAATGAAGCGCCAGGCCGCGGCCGGCGAATTCCGCTCCAACCTGCACCGCGGCGGCAGCGCCAGCCTGATCAAGATCACCCCGGAGGAGCGCATGACCGCCATCCGCGCCGCCAAGGTGATGGGCCTGCACGTCGCCGGCGTCGACATCCTGCGCTCGAACCACGGCCCGCTGGTGATGGAGGTGAACTCCTCGCCAGGCCTGGAAGGCATCGAGACCACCACCGGCAAGGACATCGCCGGGGTAATCATCGAGTACCTGGAGAAGAATGGCGGGCCGCATCTGGCAAGAACGAAGGGCAAGGGGTGAGCCGGGGCTTTCGCGACGCATGCGTCGCGCCGGCGAACGCCAGGCCACGGATGGCCTGGCAGGGGTCTCAGAGAAGCACGTGTTCACGACAGGGATGTCAGGAACAAACTTTCATGAAGCACCCTTGAGCATCGCTCGGGGTCTTGCCCTCACCCCAGCCCTCTCCCGGAGGGAGAGAGGGCAGTCTGTGCCTACTGACGCCATGGTTTCATCCTGCGCCGATCGGTCCTCTCCCCCTTGGGAGAGGGTTAGGGTAAGGGGAATGCACGACACATCGTTGCCCCATTGAACCCTTCGCGAGCACGCTCGCTCCTACAGTTTCTTCTGCAGTCTTTGGAATCCAGCCATGCCCGCTCCCCGCCCCCACGCCGAACTCACCTGGTCGCCCATCGAGGGCCGCGTCGCGCTGGTCGCGCCGGCCTCGGCGATTGCCGAGGAGGTGCTGGAGGCCACCCTGCGCCAGTTGGAGGTGCAGGGCATCGACTACCACCTGGGCGAGCACGCCGACGCGCGCTATCGCTACCTGGCCGGCACGCCGGAGCAACGCCTGGAGGACTTCCACGCCGCCTTCGAGCTGGAAGACGTCAGCGCCGTCTGGTGCCTGCGTGGTGGCTACGGCTGTGGACAACTCATCCCGCAGCTGGACTGGCAGCGCCTCAAGGCCGCCTCGCCACGCCCGCTGATCGGCTTCTCGGACATCTCCATCCTGCTCAGTGCCTTCCACCGCCAGCGCCTGCCGGCGATCCACGGCATGGTCGCCACCGGGCTGGGCCTGCAGCCGCTGAGCGCGCCCAGCGAGCAGCGTGAACGTCTGGCGTCCCTGGCCTCGGTCAGCCACGTGCTGGCCGGCGGCCCCGGCAAGCTGGCGGTGCAGCACCTGGCAGGCCCGAAGGCGGCTGTGGAAGGTGAACTGATCGGCGGCAATCTCACCGCGCTGGCCTGCATGGCCGGCACCGCGGGTGCGCTGTATGTGCCGGACGGCGCGATCCTGATCCTCGAGGACGTCGGCGAGCCCTACTACCGCCTCGAGCGCAGCCTCTGGCAGCTACTGAACAGCCTGGACGGCGCACGCCTGGGCGCGATCTGCCTCGGCTCCTTCACCGATTGCCCGCGCAAGGGCGTGGCCCACAGCCTGGAAGAAATCTTTGCCGAGTACGCCGCGCAGCTGGGCGTGCCGCTCTACCACGGGCTGCCCAGCGGCCATGGCGCGCACAACCGCGCCTGGCCCTATGGGCGCCAGGCGGTTCTCGAAGGCAAATCCCTGCGCTGGGATTAGTGCGCGTCGCGCGGTAGCAACAGCCCCAGCGGCAGGCAGACGCGCGCTTCCACGCCACCGCCCTCGCGGTTGCGCAGCTCGATGCTGCCACCGTGCTGTTCGGCGATGCGCTTGACGATGGCCAGCCCGAGGCCGGTGCCCTTGCCGCCGCGCGCCTTGTCGCCACGGAAGAAGGGGTTGAAGATGTTCTCCAGCTCCTGCGGATCGACGCCCGCACCGCGGTCCAGCACGCTGAGCACCACATAGGGCGCGCCGCCACCACCGGCCACGTGGGCCGCCACTTCGACCTTGCCGCCGCCGTGGTTCAGGCCGTTCTCGATCAGGTTGCCGAGCAGGCGCTTGATCGACACCCGGCGGAAGCGGAACAGCGGCAGCGTCTCCAGGCACAGGCGCACGCGGTTGCCGCTCTGGTTGAAGGCGTCGGCCACCTCGCGGATCAGATCGGCGAGGTCGCCCTCTTCCACCGACTCGTCGCGACCATCGCGGATGAAAGCGAGGAACTGGTCGAGGATGGCGTCCATGTCCTCGATGTCGCGGACCATGTCCTCGACCATCTCGCGGTCGCTGTCGGGCATCAGTTCCAGTGACAGGCGCAGGCGCGTCAGCGGCGTGCGCAGGTCGTGGGAGACCCCCGCCAGCATCAGCTCACGCTCGCGACCGGCCTGCTCGACGTCGTCGGCCATCTGGTTGAACGCGCGGTACACCTCGGCCATCTCGCTGGGCGTTTCCGGCCCCAGCGGCAGGCGCACGCTGCGCCCCTTGCCGAACTCGCGGGAGGCGAAGACCAGGCGCTTCAAAGGCTGGCTGAGCAGGCGCACGAAGATCCAGGCGGCAGCGGTGGACAGCAGGCCGATGCCGAGGAACCAGCCCAGCACGCTCCAGATCTGCTGGCCGCGCAGCGGGTGCGGGTAGAGCGGTACGCCGATCCAGCCGTCACCCAGAGTTGGTGCGCGGACCCAGAGCATCGACGGATGGTGGATGCGCAGACGGGTCTCGGTGTCGATGCCTAGCTCCATGCGCATCTGCCGCTGGAAGATCTCGGTATACGGCCAGTGCACTTCCTCCGGCTGCCCCTGCTCGTGGGGCGCCCACTTCAGCCCGGCTGACTGGGCGATGGCCTCGCGCGACTTCTCGTCCGCCGCCCAGTAGGCGCGCACGGTCAGCGCGGCGCCGTGGCTGTACTGGCGGTCGACCAGCATGTCTTCGTTCATCAGCAGGTAGACCAGGGTCAGCGCCTTGGAGAACAGCACGACGATGAGCACCAGCCAGAGGGTGCGGGCGAAGAAGCTTTGCGGGAACCAGAGGGGTGTTTTCAAGAAGGCAGTACCAGGGAAACGCGAACGGCCGGGGCGAAGGGCTTCGCCCCGGCGGGGTCAATCACTTGCGGGCGGCGCCATCCGGAACGAACACGTAACCCACACCCCAGACGGTCTGGATATAGCGCGGCTTGGACGGATCGGGCTCGATCAGCCGGCGCAGGCGGGAAATCTGCACGTCGATGGAGCGCTCCAGGGCGTCCCACTCGCGGCCGCGGGCCAGGTTCATCAGCTTGTCGCGGGTCAGCGGCTCGCGGGCGTGCTGGACCAGGGCCTTGAGCACGGCGAACTCACCGGTGGTGAGCATGTGCACTTCCTCGCCCTTCTTCAGCTCGCGGGTGGCCAGGTGCAACTCGTAGTCGCCGAAGGTGACGATCTCGTCCTCGCCCGCCGGCGCGCCCGGCACCAGCGGCGCCTGGCGGCGCAGCACGGCCTTGATCCGCGCCAGCAGCTCGCGCGGGTTGAACGGCTTGGCCAGGTAGTCGTCGGCGCCCTGCTCCAGGCCCGAAATGCGGCTGGACTCGTCGCCCTTGGCGGTGAGCATGATGATCGGGATCTGGTTGTTCGACTCGCGCAGGCGCTTGCACGCGGAGAGACCATCCTCGCCGGGCATCATCAGGTCCAGCACCACCAGCTGGAACAGCTCGCGGGCCAGCAGGCGGTCCATCTGCTCGGTGTTTTCGACGGCGCGGACGCGATAACCCTGCTCATCGAGGAAGCGTTCCAGCAGACGGCGCAGGCGTGCGTCGTCATCGACCACGAGGATCTTTTCGCCTTCCGGCAGGGTGGCAGCGTTGCTCATGGAAACTCCCAGAATCTGATTCGGCGGGCATTATCGCCCACCAGCCGCGCTTCACGGCCTGTCCATTGTTAGCAGATTTTTCCCCGACCAGTCGCCCACCCGGTGAAATTGTCGCGGGTATAATGCGGCGCTTTTGCGGCGGGGCGTTGTCATAGACGCCTGCCCGGCGCTCCGGCGCGGCAGCCAAGCCCCGTATTTCGTTGGTTTCACCAGGTGGATTCATGGACAGCATCAACACCCGTATCGCCGAAGAGCTTTCCGCACTGCCCTCCGGCCGCGTTCAACCGCAGCAAGTCGCCGCTGCCGTCGCCCTGCTCGATGAAGGCTCCACCGTCCCCTTCATCGCCCGTTACCGGAAAGAAGTCACCGGCAGCCTGGATGACACCCAGCTGCGCATGCTCGAAGAACGCCTGCGCTATCTGCGCGAGCTGGAAGACCGCCGTGGCGCGATCCTCGCCAGCATCGAGGAACAGGGCAAGCTGACCCCGGAACTGGCCCGCGAGATCAAGCTCGCCGACACCAAGACCCGCCTCGAAGACCTCTACCTGCCTTATAAGCAGAAGCGCCGCACCAAGGGCCAGATCGCCCTGGAAGCCGGCCTTGGCGAACTGGCCGACGCACTGTTCAACGATCCGGGCCTGACGCCGGAAACCGAAGCCGCGCGCTTCGTCGATGCCGAGAAGGGCTTCGCCGACACCAAGGCCGTGCTCGAAGGCGCCAAGTACATCCTCATGGAGCGCTTCGCCGAGGACGCCACCCTGCTCGAACGCCTGCGCGGCTTCCTCAAGGACAACGCCACCCTCACCGCGCGCATGGTGCCGGGCAAGGAAACCGAAGGCGCCAAGTTCAGCGACTACTTCGAACACGACGAGCCACTGAAGAACGCCCCGTCGCACCGCGCCCTGGCGATCTTCCGTGGCCGCAACGAAGGCATCCTGAGCGTTGCCCTGAAGGTCGGCGAAGAGCTGCCGGGCACCTCGCACCCCTGCGAGATCATGATCGGCGAGCGCTTCGGCATCGCCAACCAGGGCCGCGCCGCTGACAAGTGGCTGTCCGAAGTGGTGCGCTGGACCTGGAAGGTCAAGCTCTACACCCACCTGGAAACCGACCTGCTGGGCGAGCTGCGCGACGGCGCCGACGCCGAGGCGATCAACGTCTTCGCGCGCAACCTGCACGACCTGCTGCTGGCTGCCCCGGCTGGCCCGCGCGCCACCCTGGGCCTCGACCCGGGCCTGCGCACCGGCGTGAAGGTCGCCGTGGTCGATGCCACCGGCAAGCTGCTGGACACCGCCACCGTCTACCCGCACGTGCCGAAGAACCAGTGGGACCAGACCATCGCCGTGCTCGCCGCGCTGTGCGCCAAGCACCAGGTGGAACTGATCGCCATCGGCAACGGCACCGCCAGCCGCGAGACCGACAAGCTGGCCGCCGAGCTGATCAAGAAATACCCGGCGCTCAAGTGCACCAAGATCATGGTCAGCGAGGCCGGCGCTTCGGTGTACTCGGCGTCGGAACTGGCCGCCAGGGAATTCCCCGAGCTGGACGTATCGCTGCGCGGCGCCGTGTCCATCGCCCGCCGCCTGCAGGACCCGCTGGCCGAGCTGGTGAAGATCGAGCCCAAATCCATCGGCGTCGGCCAGTACCAGCACGACGTGTCCCAGCTGCAGCTCGCGCGCAGCCTGGACGCGGTCGTGGAAGACTGCGTGAACGCCGTGGGCGTGGACGTGAACACCGCCTCCGCCGCGCTGCTGGCGCGCATCTCCGGCCTCAACAGCACCCTGGCGCAGAACATCGTCTCGCACCGTGACGCCAACGGCGCGTTCCGCACCCGCGACGACCTGCGCAAAGTCAGCCGCCTGGGCGACAAGACTTTCGAGCAGGCCGCCGGCTTCCTCCGCGTGATGAACGGCGACAACCCGCTGGACGCCTCCGCGGTGCACCCGGAAACCTACCCGCTGGTGCAGCGCATCGCCGCCGACACTGGCCGCGACGTACGCTCGCTGGTCGGCGACTCGGGCTTCCTCAAGCGCCTGGACCCGAAGAAGTTCACCGACGAGCAGTTCGGCCTGCCTACCGTCACCGACATCCTCAAGGAACTCGACAAGCCCGGCCGCGACCCGCGCCCGGAGTTCAAGACCGCCGAGTTCCAGGAAGGCGTCGAGAGCCTCAAGGACCTGACGCCCGGCATGGTGCTCGAAGGCGTGGTGACCAACGTCACCAACTTCGGCGCCTTCGTCGACATCGGCGTCCACCAGGACGGCCTGGTGCACATCTCCGCGCTGTCGGAGAAGTTCGTCAAGGACCCGTACGAAGTGGTCAAGGCCGGTGACATCGTCAAGGTGAAGGTCATGGAAGTGGACATCCCGCGCAATCGCGTCGGCCTGTCCATGCGCATGAGCGACACCCCTGGCGAGAAGGTCGATGGCCCGCGCGGCGGCGGTCGCCCCGGCAACGGTGCACCGCGTGGCGATCGCAGCGCGGCCCCGCGCCAGCAGGAGCAGGCCCCGGCGAACAACGCCATGGCCTCGCTGTTCGCCAACGCCAAGCAACTGAAGAAGAAGTAAGGAAGCCCCATGAGCGAGATGCCCGCCCGCGAGCTGATGATCAGCCGCTTCAGCGAAACCATCGGCGTGCAGCCGATTCGTGTCGCTGACGGCGAAGCCGAGGTGCTGCTGCCGATGGCCGAGCACCTGCGCAACCGCGGCAATGTCATGCACGGCGGCGCGCTCTTCACGCTGATGGACATGACCATGGGCCTGGCCTGCTCCAGCGCCCATGGTTTCGACCGGCAGAGCGTCACCCTGGAATGCAAGATCAACTACATCCGCGCGGTCGCCGAAGGCGAAGTGCGCTGTGTGGCCAAAGTCCTGCACGCCGGGCGTCGCTCGCTGGTGGTCGAGGCCGACATCCACCAGGGCGACAAGCTGGTCGCCAAGGGACAAGGCACCTTCGCCCAGCTGTAAATAGCCTCGCCGCAACTGACCTATGCTGTAGTCCGGAGCCCGCGAAAGGCGGGCGCCGGCGCGGCGTCTCCCCAAGCCAGGCGACCACGCCGGTTGTGTTCTCCCCTTGTAGACCGCCCAGTCCACCCCCATAGTGGGGCGATTGCCGTGTGAAGGACTTCCAACTTGAGCGACCAACTCTCCCGCCGCCTGGCTCTGCTTGGCGATGCCGCCAACCTGTCCCTGCTCACCCAGTGCCTGCACGGTATCGAGCGCGAATGCCTGCGCGTCGATGAACGCGGCAAGCTCGCCCTGACCCCGCACCCGCGCGCCCTGGGCTCGGCGCTGACCAACCCGCAGATCACCACCGACTACTCCGAGTCGCTGCTGGAGTTCATCACCCCGACGTCCACCAGCGTCGAGAAGACCCTGGACGAGCTGGGTGAAATCCATCGCTTCGCCAGCGGCAAGCTCGACGGCGAATACCTGTGGAGCCCGTCCATGCCCTGCGAGCTGCCGGATGAAGAGACCATCCCGATCGCCCGCTACGGCAGCTCGCACATCGGCCGCCTGAAGTACGTCTACCGCAAGGGCCTGGCCCTGCGCTACGGCAAGACCATGCAGTGCATCGCTGGCATCCACTACAACTTCTCCCTGCCCGAAGGCATCTGGGAGTTGCTGCGCGAGGAAGAAGGCAGCGAGAAGAGCGCGCGGGACTTCCAGTCGCACCGCTACATCGCGATGATCCGCAACTTCCGCCGTTACAGCTGGCTGCTGATGTACCTGTTCGGCGCATCTCCCGCCCTGGACGCCGGCTTCCTGCGCGGCCGCCCGCACGGCCTGGAGGCCTTCGACGAGCACACCCTCTACCTGCCCTACGCCACCAGCCTGCGCATGAGCGACCTGGGCTACCAGAACAACGCCCAGGCCGGCCTGACGCCCTGCTACAACGATCTGGACAGCTACATCGACAGCCTGCGCCGCGCGGTCAGTACGCCGTATGCGCCGTACGAGAAGGTCGGCACCAAGGTCGATGGCGAATGGGTTCAGCTCAACACCAACATCCTGCAGATCGAGAACGAGTACTACTCGAGTATCCGCCCGAAACGCGTCACCTACACCGGCGAGCGCCCGATCCAGGCGCTGATGGCCCGTGGCGTGCAGTACGTCGAGGCACGCTGCCTGGACATCAACCCCTTCCTGCCGCTGGGCATCGACGTCACCGAAGCGCGCTTCCTCGACGCCTTCCTGCTCTACTGCGCGCTCTCCGACAGCCCGCCGCTGGGTGGCTGCGAGTGCGGCTCGGCCACCAGCAACTTCCTCAAGGTGGTCAAGGAAGGTCGTCGCCCAGGCCTGAAGCTGGAACGTGGCGGCCAGCCGGTCGAGATGAAGGAGTGGGCGGGTGCCCTGCTCGACGCCATCGCGCCGATCATCGACCTGCTCGACCGCGCCAACGGCAGCAGCCTGCACGCGCAGAGCCTGGCCGAGCAGCGCGCCAAGGTGGCCGACGCCGACCTGACGCCTTCGGCGAAGGTCCTGGCAGAAATGCGTGAGCGTGGCGAGAGCTTCGAGGCCTTTGCCCTGCGCTACAGCCGCCAGCACGCCGAAACGCTGCAGAGCCAAACCCTGTCGACTGAAGAGCAGGCGCGCTTCGAAGGCATGGCCAGTCAGTCCCTGGCCGAACAGGCGGAGCTGGAAAAACAGCCCGAGGGCGATTTCGACACCTTCGTCGCCGCCTACCAGGCAAGCATCCTCGGCTTGATCAGCGTCTGAGACCCAGGGAATCCACTGACAGACCTTTCATACAAATCTTCTCCGCAGCTCGCTCACTCCGGGAGGAGAATCACCTCCCGCCCTGGCGTCGCCGGAAATCACCGCGCCGTCCGTGGCACCGACTCATCCCGGAGAGAGCTCCCATGCCCCCTACGAACGACTGGTCTCTGGACGATCTGGATGTGGCTTACTCCGATGGTCTCAAAGCGGGCATCGCCGGGCAGCCATTCTCTCCGCCATCAGATGAAATCCTGGCGGCCAGTTGGGAGGCGGGCTGGATCGATGCCTGCGAACAGCTGCGTCGCCGGCAGGTGCTGCCCGACATCCCTTTCGTCTGGGACCACTTTCCACCCCTGCTGAGTGTGCGCATCCAGAACCGCAGTGCCCGACCACCACTAGGCCTGCCCGACTTCGGCCTTCGCATGCAAACCCTGGTTCCCTCCAACGCCCCGGCGCCATGCTTCAGGCGAGGCTCAAACGCGCTTGAGCTGCGCATACGGATAAGCAACAGCTCATCGCGCCCGCCGCTTTCCACCCCCGACTTCGGCTTGCGTATGCAGCGCCTGACCACGCTGGCGCCACCGAGCTGAACGAGGTCTACAGAGTCTTCTCGAACACCTGCGAGTTGCGCTGGTAGTTGTACAGCGACGCTCGCGCCGCCGGCAGGCGGTCCACGCTGCTGGGCTGGAAGCCGCGCTCGCGGAACCAGTGGGCAGTCCGCGTGGTGAGGACGTAGAGGGTCTTCAAGCCGAGGTTGCGCGCGCGCTGTTCGATGCGTTCCAGCAGATCGTCGCCGCGCCCGCCGTGGCGGTACTCCGGGTTCACCGCCAGGCAGGCCAGCTCGCCCGAATCCGAATCGGCGATGGGATAGAGCGCCGCGCAGGCGATGATCAGCCCTTCGCGTTCGACGATGCTGAACTGCTCGATCTCGCGCTCCAGCACCTCGCGGGAACGGCGCACCAGGATGCCCTGCTCTTCCAACGGGCGAATCAGTTCCAGCAGTCCGCCAACGTCCTCGATGCCCGCTTCGCGCAATTGCTCGAATTGCTCCTGGGCGACCAGGGTGCCGTTGCCGGTGCGGGTGAAGAGTTCGCTGAGCAGAGAGCCGTCCTCGGTGAAGCTGACGATATGGCTGCGGCGCACGCCGGCGCGACAGGCCTGGGCGGCGGCGTCCAGCAGCTCGCCCTGGTAGCTCGCACCGAGGCGCTCCAGGTGCGCCGGGACCTGCTGCGGGCGCAGCTCGCGCACCAGTTTGCCGGCGTCGTCCATCAGGCCGCGCTCGGCTCCATAGAGGATCAGCTTGTCCGCGCCCAGGTCGATGGCCGCGCGCATGGCCACGTCCTCGCAGGCGAGGTTGAAGATTTCACCGGTGGGCGAATAGCCCAGCGGCGAGAGCAGCACGATGCTGCGCTCGTCGAGCTGGCGGTTGATGCCCTTGCGGTCGATCCGGCGGACTTCGCCGGTGTGGTGGTAGTCGATGCCGTCGACCACGCCGATCGGCCGCGCGGTGACGAAGTTGCCGGCGGTCACGCGCAGGCGCGAGCCCTGCATCGGCGAGGCGGCCATGTCCATGGACAGGCGCGCTTCGATGGAAATGCGCAGGCTGCCGACGGCGTCGATCACGCAGTCCAGGGTCGGCGCGTCGGTGACCCGCAGGCCACGGTGGAAACGCGGCGCCAGCCCGTGGGAAGCCAGGCGCGCCTCGATCTGCGGTCGCGAGCCGTGCACCAGCACCAGGCGCACGCCGAGGCTGTGCAGCAGCACCAGGTCGTGGACGATATTGCCGAAATTGGGGTCTTCGACGCCCTCGCCGGGGAGCATCACCACGAAGGTGCAGTCCCGGTGCGAGTTGATATAGGGCGAGGCGTGGCGCAGCCAGTTGACGTAGTCGTGCATTGCTTGAAAAGCCTGTCGTTCGAGTGGGCGGAAATCTGTCGGATGCGGCCGGAGTTCGGCCAGGGCGGCGCGGTTATCGTCGTCGCATGTACATCGACAGGTTTCTCCTCTTGGATAGGTGGGGCCCGTTATCGGGGCGCTCTACAGGCAACTCTTCATCAACAGTCTCGCGGACGATCCCTATAAGCAGTAATGCCGGATCAGTCCGCGCAGCAGTTCCACGCAGGGCTCGATGCGGTCGAGCTCGAGGTGTTCGTCCGGCTGGTGGGCGCAGGCGATATCGCCGGGGCCCAGCACCAGGGTCTGGCAGCCGAGCTGCTGAAGATACGGTGCTTCGGTGCCAAAGGCTACCGCTTGTGCCGTGTGCCCGGTCAGACTTTCGGCCAGCCGCACCAGCTCACTCTGCGCCGGTTCCTCGAAGGGCGGCACGGCGGGGAACAGCGGGGCGTAATCGATCTTCACGGCATGGCGTTCGGCGACCGGCTTGAGCCGCTCGCGAATGGCCTGGCGCAGGGTTTCGGGCTGCATGCCGGGCAGCGGGCGCAGGTCGAATTCCAGCGCGCACTGGCCGCAGATGCGGTTGGGGTTGTCGCCGCCGTGGATGCAACCGAGGTTCAGGGTCGGCTGCGGCACGCTGAACTGCGGGTTGTTGAACTCCTGCTGCCACTGGCTGCGCAGGCCCTGCAATTCGCCCATCACCGCCTGCATCGCCTCCAGCGCACTGCGCCCCAGGCTCGGGTCGGACGAGTGGCCGCTCTGCCCGAGGATGTCGATGCGCTCCATCATCACACCCTTGTGCAGGCGGATCGGCTTCAGGTTGGTCGGCTCGCCGATCACCGCCGCGCGGCCCAGCGGGCGCCCCGCCTCGGCCAAAGCGCGGGCGCCGGCCATGGAGCTTTCCTCGTCGCAGGTGGCGAGGATGATCAGTGGTTGTTTGAAAGGCTGCTCCAGCAGCGGCAGCAGCGCTTCGATGGCGAGGGCGAAGAAGCCCTTCATGTCGCAGGAGCCCAGGCCGAACCAGCGCCCATCGCGCTCGTCCAGACCCAGCGGGTCGCTTTTCCACAGGGCTTCGTCGTAGGGCACGGTATCGGTATGCCCGGCCAGCACCAGGCCGCCGGGGCCGCTGCCCAGGGTCGCGACCAGGTTGAACTTGCCCGGCGACACCGGCTGCATCTCGCAGGCAAAGCCCAGGTCCACCAGCCAGTTGCCCAGCAGCTCGACCACTGGGCGGTTGGACTGGTCCAGCGCAGGCTGGGTGCAGCTGACCGAGGGGATCGCTATCAGCTCGGCGAAGCGTTGTTTCAGCGGCGGCAACGGCATGGCTTTCTCCAGAAGATGGCTTCCACTATGGACCATGCGGCGGTGCGGTAAAACCTCGCGGCGCCCGGCAGGAACGCCGAAGTCCTGTAAACTGCATGACTTTGAAGCCTTTTTCGCGCCCGTCGTTCCGTCCTTCCTGCAACAGGTCGGAAAGTCGGGCGCGGCCGCTCTGAACCGGACCCCCGCCATGCAGAAAGAAACCGAAATCAAATTGCGCGCCAGCCGCGAGACCCTCGAAGCCCTGCGCGATCACCCCGCGCTGAAGAAGCGCAACAAATCCGGCTGGGAGCCCCGCGAACTGTTCAACCAGTACTACGACACCCCGGCCCGCGACCTGGCCCGCGCCCGTGTGGCGCTGCGCATGCGCAAGGATGGCGAGCAGTTCATCCAGACCCTGAAGACCCGCGGCCAGAGCGTGGCCGGCCTGTCCGAACGCAACGAGTGGGACTGGTACCTGGAGAAGAACAAGCTCGACCTGAAGAAACTCGACGACCAGTGCTGGCCGGCCGCCCTCGCCGACCTGGACAAGAAGAGCCTGAAGCCGATCTTCAGCACCGACTTCACCCGCCAGCGCGCCGAGATCGCCTGGGGCCGCGGCAAGGCCAAGGTGGTGATCGAGGCCGCGCTGGACCTGGGCAAGGTCGTCGCCGGCAAGCAGGAAGAGGAAATCTGCGAGCTGGAACTGGAACTGCGCCAGGGCGAGCCCGAGGCGCTGCTGGAACTGGCCATCGAACTGGCCGCGGACCTTGCGCTGATGCCCTGCGACATCAGCAAGGCCGAGCGCGGCTACCGCCTGTTCGACCCGGCCAGCTACAGCATCCAGCCCGATACCCAGAAACTGATGCATGAAACCCCGCTGGACGGCGCCTTCGCCGCGCTGTCCTGGGCCCTGCTGGGCAGTAGCCAGCGTCTGGCCGAGCAATACCGCTTCAACGGCCACTGGAGCCTGCTGGAAAGCTGGCTGCAGCAACTGGTCGACCTACGCGCCCTGCTCGGCAGCCTAGGCCAGGCCGTGCCACGCGCCAGCACTCGCGAGCTGCGCGCCACCCTCGACGCGCTGATCGCCGACTGGCAGCCGCGCATCGAACAGGGTCGCCACGATGACGCCGTGCGCCAGCAGATGCCGGCCGCCTTCCGCGAGGAACTGGCCAACCTGCGCTGGGGTCAGTTCTCCCTGAGTACCTCGCGCTGGCTGCTGGGCAAGGCCTGGACCACCGAGCGCAACGAACGCGCCAACCGCCTGGGCGGCTCCGCCGTCGGCAAGTGGCTGCAGCGCACCCTGGCCGAAGAGGCCCAGGCCATGCCGCTGCAACGCGCCCAGCAACTGCCCGAAGTGCTCGCCGACCAACTGCCGCGCCTGCAGCGCATGCTGGTCTGGCTGCGCCTGGCGCGCGGCGTGCTGGAGCTGCCGGAAACCGACCGCCTGTACGGCGAACTGGCCAAGCTGCAGGAGCTGCTCGTCACTCCCGACGCCGAGGGGCGCCTGGATGCCCTCGCGGCCCAGGCCCATACTGTGCTGACCCTCAAGCCGTGGAAGGCGCTTTTGAAATAAGCTGGCCCGGCAATGCCGCGGGCCTGTGACCCGCCACTGGAAGTAGGGAGTCCGCATGTCCGTCTTTGCCCCATCCGCCCAGGACCGTCCGCTCGACCTGGGCGACATCCTGCGCGAGCTGGTCACCCAGGGCCGCGTCGCCCAGGATGACGCCGAGCAGTGCCTGGCGATCCGCCGCAGCGCCGTGAAGAACCAGCAGCACCCGCTGGAGTTCCTCGCCGCGCAGCAGGTCGCGGACCGCCAGCGACCGGGGCACAAGCTGGACCTGGACAACCTGGTGAGGTGGCTGGCGGACTTTTCCGGGCAGCCCTACCTGCGCATCGACCCGCTGAAGATCGACGTCGCCGCGATCACCCCGCTGATGTCCTACGCCTTCGCCCAGCGCCACCAGATCCTCGCGGTCGCGGTGGCGCCGGACGAAGTCACCATCGCCAGCGCCCAGCCGTTCGTGCATGGCTGGGAGAGCAACCTCACCCACGTGCTCAAGCGTCCGATCAAGCGCGTGGTCGCCAACCCGGTGGATATCCAGCGCTTCACCGTGGAGTTCTACCGCCTCGCCAAGTCGGTGACCGGTGCCACTTCGCAGGACCAGAAGATCAGCGGCATCGGCAACTTCGAACAGCTGCTCAACCTGGGCGCCAGCGACCAGGAACCCGATGCCAACGACGCGCACATCGTCACCATCGTCGACTGGCTGTTCCAGTACGCCTTCCAGCAACGCGCCAGCGATATCCACATCGAGCCGCGCCGCGAGCAGGGCACCGTGCGCTTCCGCATCGACGGCGTGCTGCACAACGTCTACCAGTTTCCGCCACAGGTCAGCATGGCGGTGGTCAGCCGCCTGAAGTCCCTCGGTCGGATGAACGTCGCCGAGAAGCGCAAGCCGCAGGACGGCCGGGTGAAGACCAAGACCCCCGACGGCGCCGAAGTGGAACTGCGCCTGTCGACCCTGCCCACCGCCTTCGGCGAGAAGATGGTGATGCGGATCTTCGACCCCGAGGTGCTGCTCAAGAGCTTCGACCAGCTCGGCTTCTCCCCCGACGACCTGCGTCGCTGGGAGAGCATGACCAGCCAGCCCAACGGCATCATCCTGGTCACCGGGCCGACCGGCTCGGGCAAGACCACCACGCTCTACACCACGCTCAAGCAGCTGGCGACCGACGAGGTGAACCTCTGCACCATCGAGGACCCGATCGAGATGATCGAGCCCTCGTTCAACCAGATGCAGGTACAGCACAACATCGACCTGACTTTCGCCAGCGGCGTGCGCGCCCTGCTGCGTCAGGACCCGGACATCATCATGGTCGGCGAGATCCGCGACCTGGAGACTGCCGAGATGGCGATCCAGGCGGCACTCACCGGCCACCTGGTGCTCTCCACCCTGCACACCAACGACTCGCCCACCGCCATCACCCGCCTGCTGGAACTGGGCGTACCCTACTACCTGATCCGCGCCACCGTGCTCGGCGTCATGGCCCAGCGCCTGGTGCGCACCCTGTGCCCGCACTGCAAGGCGCCGATGGAGCTGCAGGAGGAGGACTGGCAGGAAGTCACCCGCCCGTGGAATGCCCCGCTCCCTACCGGCGCGCACCAGGCAGTGGGCTGCCTGGAGTGCCGCGATACCGGCTACCGCGGGCGCGCCGGCGTGTACGAGATCATGCTGCTGAGCGAATCGCTGAAGGAACTGATCACCGCCGACACCGACCTCATCCCGCTGCGCCGCCAGGCCTTCAAGGAAGGCATGCGCAGCCTGCGGCTGTCCGGCGCGCAGAAGGTGGCCGCCGGTCTGACGACCATCGAGGAAGTCATGCGGGTCACCCCGCAAAGCGAGCAGAAGTAGGCCGTCGGTCAGGCGCCTGAGGAAAACTCCGCGGGCGCCTGCTGGACTTTCCTGCATGCCTGCCTGGCGCGCCGGTTACACTCGATCCACACACCCATTACCCAAGCAGACAAGGAGTCCCTCGCATGGAAATCGGCAGTGTTGCCCTGCTGTTCGTCATCCTCGCCATCGTCATCGTCCTCATGGGGTTCAAGGTCGTGCCCCAGGGCTTCGAATGGACCATCGAGCGCTTCGGCCGCTACACCGTCACCCTGAAGCCGGGCCTGAGCATCATCATTCCGGTGGTGGACCGCGTCGGCCAGAAGATCAACATGATGGAGCGCGTGCTCGACGTGCCGCCGCAGGAGGCGATCAGCGCCGACAACGCTATCGTGCAGATCGACGCCGTGTGCTTCTTCCAGGTGGTCGACGCGGCGCAGGCGGCCTATGAAGTGAGCGGGCTGGAAAACGCCGTGCGCAACCTGGTGATGACCAACATCCGCACCGTGCTCGGTTCCATGGAACTGGACCACATGCTCAGCCAGCGCGACGCGATCAACGAACGTCTGCTGCGCACCGTCGACGAGGCCACCGCCCCCTGGGGCCTGAAGGTCACCCGCATCGAGATCAAGGACATCAGCCCGCCGGCCGACCTGGTGGAAGCCATGGCCAGCCAGATGAAGGCCGAACGCCTCAAGCGCGCGCAGATCCTCGAAGCCGAAGGCCGCCGCGCCGCGGAAATTCTCACCGCCGAGGGCAAGAAGCAGGCGCAGATCCTCGAGGCCGAGGGCCTGCGCCAGTCGGCCTTCCTCGAATCCGAAGCGCGCGAGCGCCAGGCCGAGGCCGAAGCCAAGGCGACCCAGGTGGTCTCCGAGGCCATCGCCAGCGGCAACGTGCAGGCGATCAACTACTTCGTCGCGCAGAAGTACGTCGACGCTCTCGGCCGGCTGGCCAGCTCCAACAACAGCAAGATCGTGCTGATGCCGCTGGAAGCCAGCCAGGTGATCGGCGCAGTCGGCGGCATCGGCGAGATCGTCAAGGCCACCTTCGGCGAAACCAAGGGCCATAGCTGATGGCCGCCTTTCTCCAGAACCTCGGTTTCTGGGACTGGCTGGGCCTGGGCATCGTCCTGCTGATCCTGGAAATCTTCGGTGCCGGCGGCTACCTGCTGTGGATCGGCATCGCCGCCGCTCTGACCGGCGTGCTGTCGTTCCTGCTGCCGGGGCTGGACTGGGTCTGGCAGTGCCTGGCCTTCGGCGTGCTGGCGATCCTCACCGCGCTGTACTGGTGGAACCACCAGCGCCTCAACAAGCGCCAGGCCGTCCCCTCCAGCCTCAACCGTCGCGGCAGCGAATTGGTCGGCCGGCAGTTCGTCCTGCATGACGCCATCGTCGGCGGTCGTGGCAAGATCCGCGTGGGCGACAGCGTCTGGCTGGTCAGCGGACCGGACCTGCCCGTCGGCGCGCAGGTGCGCGTGACCGGACAGGACGGAGTCCTGCTGCTGGTGGAACCCGCCTGACCGGCGCGACAGCGCTTCTGTAGGAGCGCGCCATGCGCGGGATCGCGGGCATGGCCCGCTCCTACAAATGCCACCCATCCCGCATGTGAATGGAACTACCGGCACGGATTACCCGCGACCATGAAAAAGCCCGCCAATCGGCGGGCTTTTTTCATTCAGGCGAAACTCAGCTCGCGGCCGGGTGCGCCGGGGCGCGGCGGTACGCCCAGACCATCAGCGCGATGCCGCCCAGGACCATCGGCACGCACAGTACCTGGCCCATGGTCAGCCAGCCCCACGCCAGGTAGCCCAGCTGGGCATCCGGCACGCGGACGAACTCGACGATGAAGCGGAAGATGCCGTAGCACAGCACGAACAGGCCGGACACCGAGGCGGTCGGGCGCGGCTTGCGGGTGAACAGCCAGAGCACGACGAACAGCGCCACGCCTTCCAGCGCGAACTGGTACAGCTGCGACGGGTGGCGCGGCTCCGGGCCGCCGGTGGGGAAGATCATCGCCCAGGGCACGTCGGTCACCTTGCCCCACAGCTCGCCGTTGATGAAGTTGCCGATACGCCCGGCACCCAGGCCGATCGGCACCAGCGGCGCGATCAGGTCCATCAGCTGGAAGAAGCTCTTGTTGTTGCGCTTGCCGAACCACCAGGTGGCCAGCATCACGCCGATCAGCCCGCCGTGGAACGACATGCCGCCCTTCCACACCTCGAAGATCAGCGTCGGGTTGGCGATGTACTCGTCCAGGTTGTAGAACAGCACGTAGCCCAGGCGACCGCCCAGGACCACGCCGCACGCCACCCAGAAGACCAGGTCGGAGAGTTTCTCCTTGGTCCAGGTCGGGTCGAAATCCTTCAGCTTGCGCGACGCCAGCAGCCAGGCGCCACCGATGCCGATCAGGTACATCAGGCCGTACCAGTGGATTTTCAGCGGCCCGAGCGCTACGGCAACCGGGTCGATCTGTGGATAAGGCAGCATCCGCTTCTCCTAGCAGGAACTCAGATCAGGAAACTCAAGCCCACGCTGAACAGCAGCAGGGCGAACAAACGCTTGAGCACCAGGGGTGGCAGGCGATGGGCCAGCCGTGCCCCGATGCGGGCGAAGAACATGCTGGTGACGGCAATGCCCACCAGCGCCGGCAAATAGACGAAGCCCAGGCTCAGCTCCGGCAGCTTGTCGTTGTGCCAGCCGACGGCGATGAAGGATATCGCGCCGGCAATGGCGATCGGCAGGCCGCACGCCGAGGAAGTCGCAACCGCCTGTTGCATGGAGACGCCACGCCAGGTCAGGAAAGGCACGGTCAGCGAGCCGCCACCGATGCCGAAAATGGCCGAAGCCCAGCCCACCACACCGCCGGCCACGCCCAGGCCAAAGCGCCCCGGCAGGTCCCGCGCGCCCTTGGGCTGCAGGCCCAGCGCCATCTGCAGCGACACCAGGATGGCGAAGGTACCGATGATCTTCTGCAGCACCGGCCCCTGAATCTTCGACGCGGTGATCGCCCCCAGCGCGCTGCCGACCAGGATGCCGACGGTCATCCAGCCGAACACCGGCCAGCGCACCGCGCCACGGCGATGGTGCTCGATGATCGAATTGATCGAGGTGAAGACGATGGTCGCCAGAGAAGTGCCGACCGCCATCTGGGTCAGCACGTCGGGCGAGAAACCGTGGGCACCGAAGCTGAACACCAGGGCCGGGACGATGATCAACCCGCCGCCGACGCCGAACAGACCGGCGAGCACGCCAGCGCAGGCGCCAAGCACCAGGTAGAGCACGAACTCCATGGGCAACCTCGGGCAACAAAGCGGGCATGGTAGCCGAAGGCTCCCGGGCGCTCCAGCCACTCCGGGACATCGGCGGATGTTGATAGACTGCCGGAACACCACGGAGTTCGACCCATGTGCCTGATCGTCTTCGCCTGGCGTCCCGGCCACGCCACGCCCCTGATCGTCGCGGCCAACCGCGATGAGTTCTACGCCCGCCCCACCCTGCCGCTGGCAGCCTGGGAGGAATACCCCGGCGTCTATGCCGGCCGCGACCTGGAGGCCGGCGGTACCTGGCTGGGCGTGGCGCCGGACGGCCGCTTCGCCGCCCTGACCAACGTGCGCGACCCCGGCCAGCCGCTGGGCCCGCGCTCCCGCGGCGAACTGGTGGCGGCCTTCCTGCAGGGCCGGCAGGCGCCGCTGGAGTACCTGCAGCAAGTCGCCCGCCGCGCCACGGATTACAGCGGCTTCAACCTGCTGGTGGGCGACAGTGCGCAGCTCTGCTACTTCAACCCCCGCGTCGGCCCGCCGGTGGCGGTGGCGCCGGGTGTACACGGGCTCTCCAACGCCGCGCTGAACACGCCCTGGCCCAAGCTGCTGAATGCCCGCAACGGGCTGGAGGCCGCGCTGCAGAGGCCAGACACCGGCTCACTGGTGGCGCTGCTGGCCGACAACCGCCAGCCCAGCGAAGCCGAGCTGCCGGATACCGGCGTCGGCCTGGCCACGGAGCGACTGCTCTCCAGCGTATTCATCGCCAGCCCGACCTACGGCACCCGCGCCAGCACCGCACTGATCGTCCACGGGGACGGCCGCCGCGAGCTGCTGGAGCACAGCTTCGGCCCCAGCGGAGCTCGTCTGGGCGAAGTGGCCCTGGCTCTCTAGCAGCTGACGATGCAGTCGCGCTGGGCCTTGGCGCGGTAGAGCCCTTCGTCCAGGCGACGCAGCATCACCGACAGGTCCTCGCCGGGCTGCATCGCCGTCACCGAGAAGCTGGCGGTGAGCTGGGTCGGCAGCGAGATATCGGCCCGGCGCAGGCTCAGGCGCAGCCGCTCGGCCAGTTCGCGCGCCGCTTCGCAGGTGGTTTCCGGCAGCAGCACGATGAACTCCTCGCCGCCCCAGCGGGCGAAGCAGTCCTCCTCGCGCAGCCGCCGCCGCACAACTTCGGCCACCGCCACCAGCACGCGGTCGCCGGCCGGGTGGCCGAGGCTGTCGTTGATGCGCTTGAAGTGATCGAGGTCGAACATCATCAGCGAGCAGCCATGGCCATGGCGCTGCAGACGCTGCCATTCGGCGTGCATCTGCTGCTCGAAACGCCGGCGATTGGCGATCTGCGTCAGCGGGTCGATCTCGGAAAGGCGCACGGCAACGGCGGCCTGTTCGGCCAGCGCCTGGTTGGCCTGGCGCAGGGCTTCGGTGCGCTGCAGCACCAGGTATTCCAGGCTCAGGTTGAGCTGGTGCAGCTCGTGGTTCTTCTCCTGCAACTCCAGCTCCGCGAGCTTGCGCTCGTGGATGTTGCGGTGCGCGCCGATCATCCGCGTTGGCTTGCCCTCCTCGTCGAACTCGAAGAAGCGCCCGTGATCGCTGACCCACAGGTAGTTGCCATCCAGGCAGCGGCAGCGGTACTCCTCGCGGTAGACACCGCTGCGCCCCTGCACATAGGCATCGAAGGCGAACATCACGCGGGAGAAGTCCTCGGGATGGATGATCTCGTGCCAGGTGGCGACGTTTTCCGGAAGACTGTCGGGGTCATGGCCGAGCATGGCGTACCAGCCCGGACTGCGGGTGACGTGGTTGGTGCGGATGTCCCAATCCCAGATGCCATCGCTAACGATGCTCAGGGCATAGCGCAGGGTGCGGGCGCTGGCGCCGGTGTCCGTGCAAGGCGGCTGGTCGAGCTCTTCCATAAGCTGCGTCCTGGCCGGAGATCCGGCCCTGTTACTTCATCTGCCCTGCGGTCATGCACGGTTCCGCAGGGGTCTTTCGCAAGCAGGTGCCGCAGTCAGGCCTGGATGGTCGCGGCCGGGTTGATCACACGGCCCAGCCCCAGGTTACGCAGGGCCAGGTGCAGCGAGCTGTGGATAACCTGCGGGTTGTCGAAGGTCATCAGCTGGCTGAGCAGTTCTTGGGCCCTGGACAGGGTCATCTGGCGCAGCAGCCATTTAACCTTAGGCAAGTTCGTGGCGTTCATCGACAGGGAATCGAAGCCCATGGCCATCAGCAGCACGGCGGCCGCCGGATCACCGGCCATTTCGCCGCAGATGCTCACCGGCTTGCCTTCGGCGTGGGAGTCATCGACCACCTTCTTCAGCGCCTGCAGCACGGCCGGGTGCAGGTAGTCGTAGAGGTCGGCGACGCGCGGGTTGTTGCGGTCCACCGCCAGCAGGTACTGGGTCAGGTCGTTGGAGCCGACCGAGAGGAAGTCCACCTGGCGCGCCAGTTCGCGGGTCTGGTACACGGCCGCAGGGATCTCCACCATCATGCCGATCGGCGGCATGGGGATGTCGACGCCTTCGTCGCGCACTTCGCCCCAGGCGCGGTGGATCAGGTGCAGCGCCTCTTCCAGCTCGTGGGTGCCGGAGATCATCGGCAGCAGGATGCGCAGGTTGTCCAGGCCTTCACTGGCCTTGAGCATGGCGCGGGTCTGCACCAGGAAGATTTCCGGGTGGTCGAGGGTGACGCGGATGCCGCGCCAGCCGAGGAAGGGGTTGTCTTCCTTGATCGGGAAGTAGGACAGCGCCTTGTCGCCGCCAATGTCCAGGGTGCGCATGGTCACCGGCAGCGGGTGGAAGGCGGAGAGCTGCTCGCGGTAGATGGCGAGCTGTTCCTTCTCGCTGGGGAAGCGGTCGTTGATCATGAACGGCACTTCGGTGCGGTACAGGCCAACACCTTCGGCACCGCGCTCCTGGGCGCGTGCCACATCGGCCAGCAGGCCAGTGTTGACCCACAGCGGCATGCGATGGCCGTCCAGCGTTTCACAGGGCAGTTCGCGCAGCGCGGCCAGGCCCTTGCTCAGTTCCTTCTCTTCGGCGACCACTTCGCCGTACTGCTTGACCAGCTGTGGCGACGGGTTGGTGTAGATCTCGCCGTGGTAGCCGTCGACGATCAGGTCGATGCCGTCGACCTTGGAATACGGCAGGTCGACCGCGCCCATGACGGTCGGGATGCCCATGGCGCGGGCGAGGATGGCGACGTGGGAGTTGCCCGAGCCGAGTACCGAGATCAGGCCCACCAGCTTGCCTTCGGGCACTTCGCCGAGCATGGCCGGCGACAGCTCCTCGCTGACGATGATGGTCTGGTCGGGGTAGGTCAGCGACTGCTTACGCTCTTCCTGGAGATACGCCAGGATGCGCCGGCCGATGTCCTTCACGTCCGATGCACGCTCGCGCAGGTAGGCGTCGTCCATCAGCTCGAAGCGCTGCACATGCTCCATGACCACCTGGCGCAGGGCACCCTGGGCCCACTGGCCGGTGCGGATGATGCGTTTGACTTCCAGCCCGATGGAGGCGTCGTCGAGCATCATCAGGTAGACGTCGAACAGCGCGCGCTCTTCCTTGCGCAGCTGGGTAGCCAGCTTGCTGGAGAGGTTGCGCATGTCTTCACGGACCGATTCCAGCGCCTGCTTGAAGCGCTCGACCTCCGCCTCGACGTCGTCGATGGGTTTGTCCGGGACGACTTCGAGATCAGCCGGTGGCAGCACCACCACGGCCTTGCCCACGGCCACGCCGGGGGCGCCGGGGACGCCGACGAACTTGGCTTCGCTGATGCCTTTGCCCATCTTGCCCAGGCCGCGGATCGAGCCGGTGGCCTCGGCGTGGGCGATAACGCCGGCGAGCTGCGCGCTCATGGTAACGAGGAAGGCTTCCTCGCCTTCGTCGAACTGGCGCTTTTCCTTCTGCTGCACGACCAGAACACCCATCACCCGACGGTGGTGGATGATCGGCGCGCCGAGGAAGGAGGCATAGCGTTCCTCGCCGGTCTCGGCGAAGTAACGGTAACGGGGGTGTTCGGAGGCGTTCTCGAGGTTCAGCGGCTCTTCGCGGGTGCCGACCAGGCCGACCAGGCCCTCGTTGGGCGCCATGCTGACCTTGCCGATGGAGCGCTTGTTCAGGCCCTCGGTGGCCATCAGCACGAAGCGGTTGCTCTCCGGGTCGAGCAGGTAGACCGAGCACACCTGGCTGCCCATGGCCTCCTTGACCCGCAGCACGATGATGCCCAGCGCCGCCTTGAGGTCCTTGGCGGAGTTCACTTCCTGGACGATCTTACGCAGCGTGTTGAGCATGGCGTGGGGGTCTAACTCCTTGAACTTCGTGCTAGTCGCGCGCCAGCAGGCGCGGTGCCAATTCCTTCAGAGCCCGGCGGTAGACCTCGCGCTTGAAGGTCACGACCTGGCCCAGCGGGTACCAGTAGCTCACCCATTTCCAGCCGTCGAATTCGGGCTTGCCGGTGACATCCATGCGCACCCGGCTTTCCTCGCCGGTCAGGCGCAGAAGGAACCACTTCTGTTTCTGCCCGATGCACAGCGGCTGGCTGTTGGTACGCACCAGACGTTGCGGCAGGCGGTAACGCAGCCAGCCCCGGGTACAGGCGAGGATCTTGACGTCCTGCTCTTCCAGGCCGACTTCTTCGTTCAGTTCGCGGTACAGCGCTTCCTCAGGGGTTTCTCGGGCGTTGATGCCGCCCTGGGGAAATTGCCAGGCTTCCTGGTTGATGCGCCGTGCCCACAGTACCTGTCCGACATCGTTGCAAAGGATGATGCCGACATTGGGGCGAAAACCATCGGGATCGATCACGGCGGTACATCCTCGAAATCGCGTGTGCCCGCATTGTTCCACAAAGCTTGTGACAGCGGCAACGCGGGCTGCGGCGTCCTGTGCCGGGTGGGCAAAAGCCGTTACTCTAGGCGACTTTTCCGTATTGGCAACTGGCGGTAATCCATCGTGCGACTGGCTCTCTTCGATCTCGACAACACCCTTCTGGCCGGCGACAGCGACCACAGCTGGGGCGAATGGCTGTGCCAGCGCGGGCTGGTGGACGCCGGCGAGTACCAGGCGCGCAACGATGCCTTCTATGCCGACTACATGGCCGGCACCCTCGATGTGTTCGCCTACCAGGCCTTCACCCAGGCGATCCTGGGCCGCAACAGCCTGGACCAGCTGGACACCTGGCACCGCCAGTTCATGCAGGAGGTGATCGAGCCCATCGTCCTGGCCAAGGGCGAGGCCCTGTTGGCCGAGCACCGTGCCGCGGGCGACAAGCTGGTGATCATCACCGCCACCAACCGTTTCGTCACCGGTCCGATCGCCGCGCGCCTGGGCGTGGAGACGCTGATCGCCACCGAGTGCGAGATGCTCGATGGCCTCTACACCGGCCGCACCTTCGACGTGCCCTGCTTCCAGGGCGGCAAGGTGACCCGCCTCAACCGCTGGCTCGAAGAGACCGGCCTGAAGCTGGACGACGCCTACTTCTACAGCGACTCGCGCAACGACCTGCCGCTGCTGGAACTGGTGGCCAACCCGGTGGCCGTCGACCCCGACGACACCTTGCGCGCCACCGCCACCGAGCGCGGCTGGCCGGTGATCAGCCTGCGCTGATTCGCAGCTGCCAAACCGGAGTTTCAAGGATGACATGCAGACTGCTGCCTCTATTTACCCTGCTGGCACTGACAGCCTGCAGCACAGGCCCATACCTGCAACCCGAGTCGCAATCGGGTCAACCTCGCGGAATTGACAGAACTTGTCCCGGCGCCAAGCAGGCACTGCAGTACTTCAATGCCAAGCGCTCAGAGAGCCTGCTCATCTACGTTGCCTTGCCCACCGCCAGCAGGGACAGCACCGAGCTTAGGCTGCTCGTATGGAGCTACGGTGCGAGTGACGCCGAGCCTGCAATGATCAGCGCCGATTCCGCAGATGTCGAACTGGAACTCCCCTCAGGAGAACGCCGGACAATTCGCGTTCCCCTGCTGGAGAATGGTTTCCCGAGCAACGACCCACGAATCAGTAGTCGATCCAGTGGGGCAAAGCTCTACGACGGCGCCTTGGAAGACTTCATCCTGACCCTGCCAGTCATTCGAGTGAACGGCGAAGCGCTCGATATCCAGCCCGTTCGCTTCCACAAGACGGAATCCCGCTACGCCCCCGTCTTCAACTGCTGACGGCCGAGCGCTTGAACCTACAGCGTCTTGTTGACCATCAGGTAGAAGATCGCCAGAAAGGCCAGGAACGCTGGCCAGCCCAGGGCGAACCACCAGCGCATATAGAGGAAGGCCCTGGGCGGCAGCGCTGCACCATCGCGGTGCGCCGCCTCGGCCATGTCGCGCACGCGGATCTGCAGCCACACCACTGGCAGCCAACAGATGCCCGCGAACACGTAGAGCACCAGGCTCCACAACAGCCAGCCCGAATCCAGCGGCCAGCCGGCCATGTGCGCCATGGCGATGCCGCTCAGCGGCTGGAATACCGCCGTGGTGGCGATGAACAGCCAGTCGGCGGTCACCAGATGGCGGAAGGTGATGCGGATGGCTTCCAGGTTGCCGCTGCGCCAGGCGCGCCAGCTGTAGTAGGCCGAGCCCAGCCCGGTGCCGAACAGCAGCGTGGAAGACAGGATGTGCAGGGTCTTGAGCAGCAGGTAGAGGTTCACGCGGCGGGCATCACACCGGCTTGCTGATCATCAGCACCAGGATCGCGATCACACAAAGCAGCGCCAGCACGAAGAACGCCAGACCGAACTTCCACTGCCGCGCCGCGCCCGCGGCAATCGGCTCGCCACTGCTCTGCGCGACCAGCGCCAGGTCGCGGATGCGCCACAGGCGGGTGGTGAACAGCAGCCAGAAGATAGTCGCGACGATCAGCAGGCACGCGCTGCCCAGCAGCCAGGTCTGCCCCAGCGGCCAGCCGACGGTCTGCACCATGCGGTAGCCGGTGACCGGCAGGCTGGCGACGCTACCGGCCACCAGTACCCAGCCGATCAGGCCGATGCGCTGCAGCGCCTTGGCTATCACCCCGGCGTCGCCGCCACGCCAGCTGCGCCAGCCGTACCAGGCCAGGCCGATGATGGCCAGGAACGGCAACACCGCGGCGATGCCGTGGAGGATGCGGAAGGTCTGCAGGCTTTCCATTTCAATTCCCTGTGAAGAAGGCGGCGTTCCGACAAGCCTAGCAGCAGTCGCGCCGCCCCTGCCCGATCCTCAGCCGAGGAACAGGCGGTACGCCGGGTTGTCCGTCTCGTCCCAGTAGGGGTAGCCGATCTCTTCCAGCGCGGCCGCCACCAGGTGACGCTCATCTTCCGGCACCTGCAGGCCCGCCACTACGCGACCGTCGGCGGCGCCGTGGTTGCGGTAGTGGAACAGGGTGATGTTCCAGCGCCCGCCCAGGCGGTTGAGGAAGTTGAACAGCGCGCCGGGCCGCTCGGGGAACTCGAAGCGGAACACCTGCTCGCCAGAGACCCGCGGCGAATGGCCGCCGACCATATGGCGGATGTGCAGCTTGGCCAGTTCGTTGTCGGTCAGGTCGAGCACCGGGAAGCCCTGCTCCTGCAGCTGCTGCACCAGTGCCGCGCGCGGGTCGTTCTCCGGGTGCGTCTGCACGCCGACGAAGATGTGCGCTTCGCTGTCGGTGTTGTAGCGGTAGTTGAACTCAGTGATCTGGCGCTTGCCGATGGCCTCGCAGAAGGCCTTGAAGCTGCCCGGACGCTCGGGGATGGTCACCGCGATGATCGCTTCGCGCTTCTCGCCCAGCTCCGCACGCTCGGCCACGTGGCGCAGGCGGTCGAAGTTGATGTTGGCGCCCGAGTCGATGGCGACCAGGGTCTCGCCCTTCACGCCTTCGCGCTCGACGTACTTCTTGATCCCGGCCACCGCCAGAGCGCCGGCCGGCTCGGTGATCGAGCGGGTGTCGTCGTAGATGTCCTTGATCGCCGCACAGATTTCGTCGGTGCTGACGGTGATCACTTCGTCGACGTAGTCCTTGCACAGCTCGAAGTTGTGCTTGCCGATCTGCGCCACGGCCACGCCGTCGGCGAACAGCCCGACCTGACCGAGCACCACGCGCTCGCCGGCGGCCATGGCGGCCTGCAGGCAGTTGGAGTCGTCCGGCTCGACGCCGATAACCTTGATCTCCGGACGCAGGTACTTCACGTACGCAGCAATGCCGGCGATCAGGCCGCCGCCGCCGACGGGCACGAAGATCGCGTCGATGCGGCCGGGGTTCTGGCGGAGGATTTCCATGGCCACGGTGCCCTGGCCGGCGATCACGTCCGGATCGTCGTAGGGATGGATGTAGACGTAGCCCTTTTCTTCCACCAGCTTCAGCGAGTGCGCCAGCGCATCGGGGAAGGCGTCACCGTGCAGCACGGCCTTGCCGCCACGGGCGCGTACGCCCTGGACCTTCAGCTCCGGCGTGGTGCGCGGCATCACGATGGTGGCCTTGATGCCCAGCTCGCGGGCGGCCAGCGCCACGCCCTGGGCATGGTTGCCGGCGGAGGCGGTGACGACGCCGCGGGCGAGTTCTTCCGGGCTCAGCTGCGCCAGCTTGTTGTAGGCGCCGCGAATCTTGAAGGAGAACACCGGCTGCAGGTCTTCGCGTTTCAGCAGAATCTGGTTGCCCAGGCGCTCGGAGAGCTGGCGGGCGGGCTGCAGGGGCGTTTCCACGGCAACGTCGTAGACACGCGAGGTGAGGATCTTCTTGACGTATTGTTCGAGCATCGGAGGGGCTATATCGGCGGCTTTTCGAGGAACCGCGAGTCTACTCCAGCCGGCGCGGCGCGGGCCACCGAACAATCCGCGCGTAGATGACCATAACAGTTGCCCGGCGGCGCAACACCGGCGCGCCGTCGACCGCTATAATCCGCCCTTTCGACTATCCCCCGGCGCCGTTGCGCCCATCCAGGTAAGAAGACCCCCGCCATGAACCAGGATCAGCTCAAGCAGGCTGTGGCCCAGGCCGCCGTCGACCACATCCTTCCGCACCTCGACAGCAAGAGCATCGTCGGCGTGGGCACCGGCTCCACCGCCAACTTCTTCATCGACCTGCTGGCCAAGCACAAGGCCGAGTTCGACGGCGCCGTGGCCAGCTCCGAAGCCACCGCCCAGCGCCTGAAGGGCCACGGCATTCCGGTCTACGACCTGAACACCGTCAGCGAGCTGGAGTTCTACGTGGACGGCGCCGATGAAACCAACGAGCGCCTGGAACTGATCAAGGGCGGCGGCGCCGCGCTGACCCGCGAGAAGATCGTCGCCGCGGTGGCCAAGGAATTCATCTGCATCGCCGACGCCAGCAAGCTGGTGCCGATGCTCGGCGGCTTCCCGCTGCCGGTGGAAGTCATTCCCATGGCCCGCAGCCACGTGGCGCGCCAGCTGGTGAAACTGGGCGGCGACCCGGTGTACCGCGAGGGCGTGCTGACCGACAACGGCAACATCATCCTCGACGTGCACAACCTGCGCATCGACAGCCCGGTACAGCTGGAAGAGGCCATCAACAACATCGTCGGCGTGGTCACCAACGGCCTGTTCGCTGCACGCCCGGCCGACCTGCTGCTGCTGGGCACCGCCGAAGGTGTGAAGACCCTCAAGGTCTGACGCCTCAAGGCGCCATCCGCCGGATGGCGCCTTCCAGAGCGCCTGCTGCCGTCTACGCTGGGATGACCCAACCCTCCCGGAAGGAGATGCAGCATGGCCGCCAAGTACCATCTGAAGAAGGCCAGTGATGGCCAGTTCCACTTCAACCTGCACGCCAGCAACGGCGAGATCGTCCTGACCAGCGAGCTGTACAAGGCCAAGACCTCGGCCATCGACGGCATCGAGTCGGTGCGCAAGAACTCCCAGCGCGAAGGCGCCTTCGAGGTCAAGGTCGCCACCAACGGCAAGCACTACTTCGTGCTCAAGGCCACCAACGGCCAGGTCGTCGGGCAGAGCCAGATGTACGCCAGCAAGGCCACCGCCGATGCCGGCGTGGCGGCGGTCAAGCGTTACGCGCCGGAAGCTCCGATCAGCGACGACACCTGACAGCGCACCATTTCGGTGAGCGCTCCCTCACGCTCGCTCAGCACGGCCGGCCTTGCCGCCGGCCGTGTATCACCATTGTTACAGTGTCGCGACACCCTCGGTCACTGACGCGTCAAATTCCGCCCATCTCCGGCGAACCGGTCCACATCCTGCTTTCCTCCGGCGCACGCATCAAAGACCGATGCGATCCCAATCGACACAGAGGAAAGTGCCGTGTTCAGACCCTTAGCCGTTGCGGTCAGCCTGGGCTGTGCTGCGCTGGCAACCGACGCCAACGCCTACGAATACGGGGAGTATGCCGGGGACACCCTCGACACCCTGATCAACGATTACCCCGGCCGCTACCGCGGCACTGCCAGCTTCGCCGGCGCCACCGCGCTGATGCAGTCGCGCCTGGGCTTCGGCTACCAGACGCAGGTCCAGGACTTCACCTGGGCGGGCAACCGCAGCTCGCAGAACGTCATCGCCAGCGCGCCGGGCAGCAGCGGCCAGTACGTGGTACTGGGCGCCCACTACGACACCTATTACGGCCGTCCGACCCTGCAGGGCCTGGATGACAACGGCTCCGGCGCCGCCGTGCTGACCGAGATCGCCCGCAACCTGGGCGGCGTCGCCCTGGAGAACGGCCTGGAAGTGGTCGGCTTCGGCGCCGAGGAGGAAGGCCTGCGCGGTTCGCGCGCCTATGTCGCCTCACTCAGCGACGAGCAGCGCAGCAACCTGCTGGGCATGATCAACCTCGACAGCCTGATCACCGGCGACAAGATGTACGCCCACGCTGGCCTCAACAGCGTCGACAACCCCGCACTGGGCGCCTACCGCGACCAGCTCCTGCGCATCGCCCAGGAACTGAAGATCCCACTGTTCACCAACCCCGGCCTGAACGAGGAATACCCCGCCGGCACCGGTTGCTGCAGTGACGGCGAAAGCTTCGAGGGCCTGAACGTCCCGGTGCTGTTCATCGAGGCCACCAACTGGGAGCTGGGCGATCTCGACGGCTACGAACAGACCGACAACCCCGCCATCCCCGGCGGCGCCACCTGGCACAACCCGGCGCTGGACAACGAGCAGGTGCTCACCGGCGCTTTCGGTCAGGAACGCATCGACCAGCGCCTGCGCGACTTCTCGCGCCTGCTCACGCGCCTGGTGCTGGAGCTGACCAACGCCGACCTGCTTGCCTCCACTGCCTCCGGCGGCGCCATGGCACGGCAGATGGAAGACCAGCTGCAACGCCAGCACCTGGCCCTGACCCGCCTGCACGACCGCCGCTGGCTGACGCTGCTGGGTAGCTCGCGCCCGGTCGGCAGCTTCGACGGCGCCGTCGGCGTGGAAGGTGAAACCACCCCCGAAAGCGGCTTCGACATGCCCGGCGACCCCCGCTCGCACCGCGCCGGCGTGAACCTGCTGGGCGACTACCGCGCCAGCGAGGCGGTGACCGTCGGCGGCAGCCTGAGCTTCCAGCGCAGCCGCGACAACCTCGACCACAGCGCCCGCCTGGAAGCGGAAACCTGGCAACTGGGGCTCTACGGCCTGCTCAACGACGGCGGCCCAGCCTGGCTGGGCGGCGAGCTGAGCGCCGGCTATGCCGACTTCGACAGCAAGCGATCGGTGTACCTGAAGGCGAACAACGGCCCGGTGCTGCTCGACCAGCGCATCGACGGCGACACCAACGCCTGGTTCTGGGGTGCGCGGGTCGACGGCGGCTACGACTTCGACATCGCCGGCATCAAGACCGGGCCGCAGGGCGGGCTGGACTTCGTGCACTACCGCATCGACGACTTCAATGAGGACGACGACCTGCGTACTGCGCTGGGCTACGAGAAGCAGGACTACGACTCGGTGGAAGCCAGCCTCGGCTGGGGCCTGCGCGGCGAGCTGCCGCTGGGCGGTCGTATGGCCGTGCAGCCATACGCCAGCGTGCGCTGGGTGAAGGAACTGGCCGACGGCCGCCTTGACGACATCGCGCTGACCGCCCTGGGCGATGGCCGCACCCGCGTCGCCGACCTGGGCGACGTGGACAAGGACTTCGGCCGCGCCCAGGCCGGCGCCCTGCTGGCAGTCACCGAGCAGTTGGGCGTGTTCGCCGAGGCCAACTCGCGCTTCGCCCACAGCGAAGGCAGCCAGGCGTCCTATTCCCTCGGCGTGCAGTGGCAGTTCTGATCGACAGAGAGCGAGGCGCCGTCAGTGCGCCTCGCGCTTCTTGAACACGTAGAAGAGATTGGGCTCGCTGACCAGGTACAGCGTGCCCTGGTCGTCCATGGCGATGCCCTCGGCCTGCGGCACGCTGCGCCGCAAACCCTGCATGCCGCGCAGCAGCGACAGCGAGCTGATCGGCTCGCCATTGGCGCTCAGCTCCAGCACCAGCCGGGACTCGTCGGACAGCGCCAGCAGGTGCCCGCTGCGCTCGTCGTACTGCAGGCTGGAAAGATCGCGGACGAACAGGTTGCGGTTGTGCTCGAGATCCTCCACCACATGCACCGCGATGGGTTGCTCCGACTGCTCGTAGGGGAAGCCGCGCACCTCGTAGATGTGCACCGGGTTGCGCTCCTTGGCGACGAACAGGCGCTTGCCCTGCGAGTCGTAGGCCAGCCCCTCGAAGCCGCTGTTGCCGCCGCGCCCCAGGGCCAGGGCGAGCTGCTGGGCGTCTTCGGCGTGCAGCTCCTTGGTGTCGTCGCGCAGCTCCACTCGCAGCAGGCGCTGGTGGGTCTCGTCGGTGATCACATAGACGTTGCGGCTGATGTACTCGATGGCTTCGGTATCGCCGAAGCCGTGCAAAGCGATCCTGCGCAGCACCTTGCCTTCCAGTGACAGCTCGACCAGCTCGTTCTGCTTGTTGGTGACGGTGAACAGGGTCTGCCGGTCCGGGTCATAGGTCAGCGCCGAGACATTGTCCTTCAGTCCCTCGATCGGCTGCGCCTCCAGCACCACGCGGTAGTCGGGCAGCCAGAGCGACTGCTCCTGCCACTGCGCGGCATGGCGCCACTCGTTGAACTTGAACCAGACGCGCTCGTAGACCCGGAAACTCTGGCCCAGTGCGAGCAACGCGGCCAGGGCGAGCAGCGCCAGCAGCAGGAACAGGCGGCGGGGTTTGAGCAGACGGCGCATGGGGGACTCGGGATGGGGATGGCGTGGCAGAGTGACAGCAGCGCCTGAAGCCAAACTTAAAGGCCATCATCCGCTGCGGGCAGGCTAGAGTCAGGTTAGCGCAAGACTGTCCTGTGTTGCTGTTGCAAGCGACTACAAGAGGCGTATCGATGGCTCAGCACCTGCTTCCCGAACAACGCCAGCAGGCGACCCTGCACACCGTGGTGCTGGCCACCGAGGTGCTGCACCACGCTGGCGTACCGCGCCCGAAGCTGCTGGAGGGCAGCGGCATCGGCGAGGCGGACCTGCTGACGCCGGAGAAGCTGATCACCCACGCGCAGGAGCTGCGGGTCTTCGCCAACGCGCTGAACTGCCACCACGATCCGGCACTGGGTCTCTATCTCGGTCTGCGCATGCATGTTTCCGCCTACGGCATCCTCGGCTACAGCATGCTCGCCAGCCGCACCCTGCGCGACGCGCTGCAACTGGCGCTGTCGTTTCCCGAGCTGCTCGGCACCTACTTCCGCCTGGCACTGACGCCGCAGGGCGACGAAGTCCACCTGACCGCTGACGGCTACCGCTACGCGCCGGAGTTGACGGTGTTCAACACCGAGCTGTGCCTGACCTCGCTGCTGACGGTGATCCGCGACCTGCTCGGCGAGTCGGTGCGCCCCCGGCGACTACTGCTGGCCTACCGGCCGCCGCTGCACGCGGAGACCTACACCGAGCGCCTGGGTTGCCCGGTGGATTTCGGCGCGCCCACCAGTGCGCTGTGTTTCAGCCCGGCACTGCTGGACCGGCCGTTGCCGCTGGCCGACCCGGTCAGCTGCCACAACGGCGTGCAGCAGTGCCTGCGCATGAGCGGGATGCTCAGCGCCCGTGGCGACGTGCTCGACCAGTTGCGCCAGCACCTGGCCAGCCACCTGCAGGACACCGCCAGCCTGGACACCGTGGCGCGGCATCTGCACCGTTCCACCCGCACCCTGCGGCGCCACCTGCAGCAGCAGAACACCAGTTATCAACAGGTGCTCGACGAAGTGCGCTTCGATCGCGCGCGGCAGTTGCTCAAGGACACCGACCTGCCGATCTACCTGATCGCCGAGCAGCTGGGCTACAGCGAGACGGCCAGCTTCCGGCATGCCTTCCAGCGCTGGAGCGGGGCGAGTCCGAGCCTTTATCGGGGCTGATCCGGAACGCCATCCTACTCACCGCCAGAATCGACTTTTCCGCGTAGGACCAAGCCCCTAAAAAATCTTCAGAACAGCAATCCGCTGACGCCCGAAATCCAGCATTGCAGAGCGCATTTTCAACTTGGCCTGATTTATCCCTTATTGGCCTGATCTATCGTTCTGCGTATCCCGGCGCTTGGTCATTATCAATCCGCAGCTAGGTGAAACGGTCCTAGAAACCGTAAAACCTCAACAATAACAACTGCTTAACTGCATGGTACAAGCATGACCAGCGCGATCACCATCGAGCGGATATGCATGGAGTTCGGTACACCCGGACAAGGCCTCAAGGCCCTGGACGACGTGTCACTGGAAATCCGCGCCAACGAGTTCTTCACCCTCCTCGGCCCATCGGGCTGCGGCAAGACCACCTTGCTGCGACTGATCGCCGGCTTCGAACAACCCTCCTCCGGCAGCATCCGTCTCTACGGCGACGCGATGGAAGGCCTTCCGCCCTTCAAGCGCCCGGTCAACACCGTCTTCCAAAGCTACGCCCTGTTTCCCCACATGACCGTGGCGGAGAACATCGCCTTCGGCCTGGAAATGCAGGGCAAGCAGCGCAGCGATATCGACGCCACCGTGCAGAAGATGCTCGACCTGGTGCGCCTGCCCGACGTCGGCAAGCGCCGCGCTGACCAGCTCTCCGGCGGCCAGCAACAGCGCATCGCCCTGGCCCGCGCCCTGGCCAGCCGACCCAAGGTGCTGCTGCTCGACGAATCGCTTTCCGCGCTGGACCTCAAGCTGCGCAAGGAAATGCAGATCGAGCTCAAGCGCCTGCAGCACGAGACCGGCATCACCTTCATCTTCGTCACCCACGACCAGGAAGAAGCGCTGACCATGTCCGACCGCATCGCGGTGATGAGTCGCGGCAAGGTCATGCAGATCGGCACGCCCACCGAGATCTACGAGGCGCCGGTCAATCGCCTGGTGGCCGACTTCATCGGCGAGACCAACTTCCTCGAAGGCGAATCCAGCGGTGACAGCGTGCGCCTGGCCGACGGCCAGGTGCTGCCGGCCGCCACCACCCTGCCCGGCAAGGTAACCCTGGCGATCCGCCCGGAGCGCACCGAGCTGGCGCAGGACGGCCAGCTCGAAGGCGTGGTCGAGAACATCGTCTACGTCGGCACCGACACCGTGTACCACCTCAACGTCGCCGGTCAGGGCGGCTTCCGGGTCCGTCAGCAGAACCGCGACGGCGCCCATTCCACCCACGCGCCCGGCGCGCGGGTGCGGGTCCGCATTCCCGCCACCGCCATCCGGGTGCTGGCCGAATGAGTACACTGCGCGCACAAGCGGAACGAAAGTCACTGCTCAATCGCCTGGCCCTGACCAGCCCGGCGATGATCATGCTGGTGGTGTTCCTCGTCCTGCCGCTGGGCATCATGTTCGCCGTGTCGATCCAGGCACCGGGGGACTACGGCGGCGTGAAATGGGGCCAGCATACCGTCGAGGCCTACATCAATTTCCTCTGGGAACGCGACCTGGACGACAGCCTGGCGTTCAACGCCGACTACCTGGGCATCTTCCAGCGCTCCTTCTGGCTGTCGATCCTGACCACCCTGGGCTGCGTGCTGATCGGCTTCCCCACCGCGCTGTACCTGGCGCTGCAGGACGAACGCCGGCGCAACCTGCTGCTGTTCCTGGTCACGGTGCCGTTCTGGACCAACCTGCTGGTGCGGGTCTACGCCTGGATGCTGTTGCTGCGCAACGGTGGGCTGATCGACGAAGGCCTGCACGGACTGGGCTTCTCGGACGCCTCCCTGGGCATCCTTTACACCGACAACGCGGTGATCATCGGCCTGTTCTACACCTATCTGCCGTTCATGGTCCTGCCCATCTACACCAGCCTTGAGAAAATGGACTGGCGCCTGGTGGAAGCGGCCTTCGACCTGGGCGCCAACCGCTGGAAGGCGCTCAAGCGGATCATCATCCCGCTGGCGATGCCCGGCATCGTCGCCGGCTGCATCCTGGTGTTCATCCCCTCGCTGGGCAGCTACATCATTCCCGAGCTGCTCGGGGGCGGTAAGTCGCTGATGATCGGCAACCTGATCCAATTGCAGTTCGGCACGGCGCACAACTGGCCGTTCGGCGCGGCGCTGTCCTTCGCCCTCCTGGCCTTCGTGCTGCTGGCGATGATGATCTACAGCATGCGGTTCAAACAGGGCGCGTCGGGAGGTCATCCATGAAGTCGGCCAACCCGCTCTGGCGGTTCACCGGAGTCCGGCCCGCCGCCTGGCTGTTCTTCGCCTTCCTCTACATCCCGATCTTCGTGCTGGTGGTGCTGAGCTTCAACAGCGGCCAGTCGGCGACGCTGTGGGAAAGCTTCAGCCTGAAGTGGTACTCGGTGGTGGCGGACGACCCGGAGATTCTTCGCGCCGCGAAGAACTCGCTGATCGTCGCGACCCTGGCCACCGTCGTCGCCACCACCCTGGCCACACTCGCCGCGCTGGGCATGCGCGGTCGCTCGTTCCGCGGGCAGACGCTGATGAGTGGCGTGCTGGGCCTGCCGCTGCTGGTGCCGGAGATCGTCACCGCCGTGGCGACCCTGATGTTCTTCGCGTTCATCGGCCTGAAGCTGTCGCTGTTCACCATCCTGCTGGCACACATCGTGTTCTGCATTCCCTTCGCCTACCTGCCGATCCGCGCCCGTCTCGAAGGCATGGACCCGCGGCTGGCGGAAGCGGCGGCGGACCTCTATGCCTCGCCGTGGAAGACCTTCTGGAAGGTGACCTTCCCCCTGCTGACGCCGGGGATAGTGTCCGGTGCGATGCTGGCGTTCATCATCTCGATGGACGACTTCGTCATCACCTACTTCGTCGCCGGCGCCGGGGCCACCACCCTGCCGGTGTACATCTTCAGCTCCATCCGAATGGGGATTTCCCCGAAGATCAACGCCATATCTTCAATAATACTGTTGATTTCCATCGCGTTCGTTGCGTTGTCGTACTACGTCGGCCAGCGTCGCCGCTGACCTCCTGCCGCCAAACAAAACAACATTGCAAGGAGCTTCACCGATGAAATTCCGCCGTACCCCCATCGCCCGCGCGCTCGTCGCCGCCAGCCTGTTACTGGCCGGTAGCGCCCACGCCGACGGCACCCTGCACTTCGCCAACTGGTCCGACTACTTCCCGCCGGAACTGCTGAAGAAGTTCGAGAAGGACACCGGCATCCACGCCACCCTGGACTCCTACGACAGCAACGAAACCCTGCTGGCCAAGCTCAAGGCCGGCGGCGGCGCCTACGACGTGGTCGTGCCGTCGGACAGCTTCATCGAGATCTTCGTCAAGGAAGGCCTGCTGCAGAAACTCGACAAGTCGCAGCTGCCGAACCTGGCGAACCTGAAAGACAAGTTCAAGACCCTGACCTACGACCCGGGCCACGACTACTCCGTGCCCTACCTGTGGGGCACCACCGGCTACAGCTACGACAGCGCCAAGGTCCCCGGCGGCAAGCTGGACGAGAGCTGGAAGCCGTTCTTCGAGCCGCCGGCCGAGCTGAAAGGCAAGGTGGTGGCGCTCAATTCCATCGAGGAACTGTACGCCCCGGCCTCCTACTACCTGGGCATCGACGAATGCACCGAGGACCCGAAAGAAGCGGCGAAGATCCAGGACCTGCTGCTCAAGCAGAAACCGATGCTGGCCATGTACAACAGCGACGGCACCATCGAGCGCATGGCTGCCGGCGAAGTCTCCATGCACCAGCAATGGAACGGCGCCTTCCACCGCGCCCACGCCCAGCGCGCCAGCCTGGTCTACGTCTATCCCAAGGAAGGCGTGCGCCTGTTCATCGACAACCTGACCATCCCCAAGGACGCCACCAACATCAAGGAGGCCCACGCCTTCCTGAACTGGATGATGCAGCCTGAGAACATTGCCCTGGCCTCCAACTTCGCCAAGTACAACAACGCGATCGAAGGTTCGGACAAGTACATGGACAAGGAGCTGTTCGACGACCCGGCGATCAACACGCCGGCGGACAAGCTGGATCGCCTGAAGCCCTTCAAGCTGTGCTCGCCCAAGGCTCTGCAGTTGCGCTCCAAGGTCTGGACCAAGCTGAAGAAATGACCCACAGGTCACCCGGCGCGGCGGTGCGCGCCGGGTGGCTCTGACAGCCAGTTTGGCCATTTCGATCCCTTTTTGACCCTTTGCAGGGTTCTGCCCGGCACCCCTGGTTGCTAGAGTCGGGCGGCTCGCGCAGGGAGCGGCTGGAAAGGCGGCCAGCCCTTGCACCATCGCAGATGGCGCAGGGATTTCCCGAGGGAACGCGAGCGCGTTATCCACAAGAACAAATGCCCCGAGAACGCCCATGACCAGCTTTTGCGTCACCCTGCAGCAAACACCCTCATTCCTCGCGCGTCGTCAGCGCTGCGGCTGAGCCGTAAGCCGACGACTTCAGGACGGCCACCGAACGCCGCCCGCCCGCAAGACACCATAAAAATCGCGAGGATCCCCCCATGGCCAGCCAACACAGCGCCAGCACTGCACACGCACAACAGAGCACTCAACAGAACACCCAACAAGGCACCCCGGCCAACGCCGACGCGCGCCTGAAACGCGTCCTGGGCCTGCCCGCCCTGGTCTTCTTCGGCCTGGTCTACATGGTCCCGCTGACCATGTTCACCACCTACGGCGTGGTCACCGAAATGACCGGTGGCCGTACTGCCACCGCCTACCTGATCACCCTGCTGGCGATGCTGTTCACCGCAGCGTCCTACAGCTTCATGGTGCGCAAGTACCCGATCTCCGGCTCCGCGTACTCCTACACCAGCCTGAGCTTCGGTCCGGTGGTCGGCTTCCTGTCCGGCTGGTCGCTGCTGCTCGACTACCTGTTCCTGCCGATGATCAACTACCTGCTCATCGGCCTGTTCATGAACATCGCCTTCCCGGAAATCCCGGCCTGGATGTTCGTGGTCGCCTCCATCGCCCTGGTCACCGTGCTCAACGTGGTCGGCATCAGCCAGGTCGCCGGCATGAGCAACGTGATCGTCGGCGCGCAGCTGGTGTTCATCGTGGTGTTCGTGGTCATGTCGATCAAGAGCCTGGCCGGCGGCGCCGCGATCGACTTCTCCCTGCCCTTCGTCGGTGACGGCACCCAGCCCGGCTTCGCCCCGCTGATGGCCGGCGCCGCCGTGCTGTGCCTGTCGTTCCTGGGCTTCGACGCGGTCTCGACCATGGCCGAGGAAACCCGCGACGCGCGCCGCGACATTCCCCGCGCGATCATCATCACCACCGTCATCGCCGGCCTGATGTTCACCCTGCTGGCGATCATCAGCCAGCTGGTATTCCCCGGCAGCGTGTTCCAGAACGCAGACTCGGCAGCCAACGAAGTGATGCTCAAGGCCGGCGGCCAGTTCCTCGGCAACTTCTTCACCTCCGCCTACATCGCCGGCTGCATCGGCTCGGCGCTGGCGTCCCAGGCCTCGGTATCGCGCATCATCTTCACCATGGGCCGTGACGGCATCCTGCCGCGCAGCCTGTTCGGCGTCCTGCATGCACGCTTCCAGACTCCGGTGGTGGCGATCCTGGTGGTCTCCGCTGTGTCCCTGCTGGCGGTCGTGCTGGACCTGACCACCCTCGCCTCGATGATCAGCTTTGGCGCGCTGGTGGCCTTCTCCGTGGTCAACCTGGCGGTGATCCGCACCTACCTGGGCGTCGAGCGCCGCCGCGGGGCGAAGAACGTCCTGCTGTACGGGGCGATTCCGTTCATCGGCCTGTGCCTGACCCTGTGGCTGTGGACCAGCCTCTCGCAGCTGACACTGGTCGTCGGCCTGAGCTGGTTCGCAGTCGGCTTCGCTTACCTGGCGGTGCACACCGGCGGCTTCCGTCGCAAGGCACCGAGTGTGAATTTCGAGGAAAACGCCTGACGGCAGAGCTACTAGAACCCAACGGGCGCCCTGAGGCGCCCTCAGGAGCGCGTGATGTTGACGATCTATACCGACGACCATCGCTTGCACCACGGTCAGCACGAGCTGATCGGCGGCCAGTTCACCCCCTGCTTCGAAAAGCCCAGCCGCGCCGACATGGTGCTGGACCGGGCCAAGGCGGTGAAACTGGGCGACATCCAGGCCCCGCGCGACTTCGGCCTGGACCCCATCCTGAGGGTGCACAGCGAAGGCTTCGTGCGGTTCCTGCAGCACGCCTGGCGTGACTGGCTAGCCACCGGCCGGACCCACGACATGCTGCCGATCTGCTGGCCGACCCGCCGCCTGCGGCAGAAGGAGCCGGACAGCATCGACGGCCGGCTGGGCTACTACAGCCTGGACGCCGGCGCGCCGATCACCGCCGGCACCTGGCAGGCGGTGCTCAGCTCGGTGAACGTGGCGATGACCGGCCAGGCCGAACTGGCCAAGGGCGCGCGCTCGGTGTTCTCGCTCTGCCGCCCGCCGGGCCACCACGCCTCGGCGGACTTCATGGGCGGCTACTGCTTCTTCAACAACGCGGCCATCGCCGCCCAGTCGATCCTCGACCAGGGCGCCAACCGCGTGGCCATCCTCGACGTCGACTACCACCACGGCAACGGCACCCAGGACATTTTCTACGACCGCGCCGACGTGCTGTTCACCTCGATCCACGGCGACCCGCGCTTCGAGTACCCCTACTTCCTCGGCTACGCCGACGAGAAGGGCCAGGGCGTGGGCGAAGGCTTCAACTTCAACTATCCGCTGGCCTCGGGCAGCGACTGGTCGGTGTGGAGCCTGGCGCTGCAGGCGGCGATCCGGCAGATCTCGGCGTACAAGCCGGACGTGCTGATCGTGTCGCTGGGCGTGGACACCTACAAGGAAGACCCGATCTCCCAGTTCAAGCTGGACAGCCCGGACTACCTGCGCATGGGCGAAGCCATCGGCAAGCTCGGCCTGCCGACGCTGTTCGTGATGGAGGGCGGTTACGCGGTAGAAGAGATCGGCATCAACGCGATCAACGTGCTGCAGGGGTTTGAAAGCATCGGTTGACGCCGCTCCGGCGGAACGCTGAAAACAAGAAAGCCGCACCGGGATTCTCGGTGCGGCTTTTTCGTTGGAGCTGGATTACTGGAGGATTTCGACGCGATCCACATCGATATCGGTGGCCTTCAGCTTGTGGTGGTCGACCTCGCCGGTCAGGCGCACCTTGGTGTTCTCGGAGACAGCCGCGCCAGCGGGCCAATCGTCGTTGTCGATCTCGACCTCGATGCTGCCGGTGGCATCCTTGAACTCGTAGTGTTCACCGCCGATGCGCTTGGTGATCACGCCTTCCAGCACCACCGGGGTGTCGTCGTGGGCGGACTGCGCCTGCTTGACCGTGGTGACCTGGGCGGCAGCGGCAGCGGGCTTGGCGTCGCTGCCCGGACCGGTGTAGCCGGCAGCCAGGGTGATGGTGGAGAACAGGCCAGCGGCAGCGATCAGGGGGAGATGAGTCAGTTTCATGGATGAGCCTCCTGGGGCGTTTTCGATGGGTTCAGCTTAGAACCGGTGGCTGAAACCAGCCTGAATCCGGACTTAACCCAACCTTAAAGCCGCCGAACGCCCTCTCCCCCGATCCAGATCAATCCGCCTTGGCCGCCTCGCGCTTGAACACGTAGAACAGGTCCGGCTCGCTGACCATGTAGATGGTGCCTTGCTCATCGATGGCCACGCCCTCGGCGCGCGGGATGCGGTCGTCCAGGCCATTGAGCCCGCCGAGCAGGCTGATGAAGCTGATCGGCTCACCCTTCTCGTCCAGTTCCAGCAGCAGGTGCGACTCCGCCGACAGCACCAGGGTATGGCCGGTGCGCGGGTCGATGCTCAGGGCTGAAACGTTGGTCATCAACAGATCACTGGGCATGGGCTGGAGGGCACCATTCAGGCTGGCCCCACCGTCGCTCGGTAGGCTGAACAGCGCCAGCGGGTCACGTTCCTGCCCCAGCACCAGGCGATGCTGGCGCGGGTCCCAGGCGATACCCTCGATGCCCTTGTTCTTCTTGCCGCGCGGGCCGAGGTCGAAGCTGGACAGCTTCGCGGTGCTCAGCTCGCGGGTCTGCGGGTCGACATGGAAGATGGTCAGGGAGTTCTGGCGCTCGTCGGTCACGGCGATGTTGCCGTTCTCCAGCACTGCCACGCCCTCGGGGTTGGCCATGCCCAGCAGCGGGATCACCCGCAGCACGTCACCGGTAAGCGACAGCTCGGCCAGCAGCGGCTTCTTGCCGGTGACGGTGAACAGGGTGCGGGTCACCGGGTTGTAGGCCAGGTCGGAGGTCTCCTGCCCCTCGATGCCACCCTTGAGCGGCTTGGCCTGGATCACCGCCCGGTAACCGGGCAGCCAGACGCTTTCCGAGCGCGCCTGGGCGCTGGTGTCCTGTTCGCGCAGCCAGAGGCGTGCGCGGTCATCCCAGTGGAAGCGGGACGTCAGGTAGCCGAGCACCACGAGGATGAACAGCAGGGCCAGCAGCAGCCAGCGGGGACGAAGGATGGACATGGTCATGACGACTCTTGTTGGTCAGCACGGCAAGGTATCCCGCAACAAGCGAAGGCCGCACAAACGGCGGCCTTCGGCGGGACAACGGGGTTTAAAGCACGCGGCTTTCGAATCGGCTGGCGCCGGGAAGTTCCAGCACCACCTCACTGCCGCTCGTGAGCGGGCCGACACCGACCGGGGTGCCGGTGGAGACCACGTCGCCCGGCTGCAGCGAGAAGTGCCCGCAGATGTGCTGGATCAGCGGCACGATGGGGTTGAGCATGTCGCGGCTGTTGCCGTCCTGGCGGACTTCGCCGTCGATCACCAGGCGGATGCCGATGTCGGTCGGATCCGGGAAGTGGTCGGCGCTGACGAAGGGCGCCAGCACGAAGGCGCCGTCGAAGGACTTGGCCAGTTCCCAGGGCAGGCCCTTTTCCTTCAGCTTGGCCTGTACGTCACGCAGGGTCAGGTCCAGCGCCGGGGCGTAACCGGAGATGGCGTCCAGCACTTCCTCGGTGCTTGGCTTGCGCGACAGCGGCTTGCCGATCAGCACGGCGATTTCCGCTTCGTAATGCACCGAGCCACGATCTTCCGGGATGGCGAAGCCACCAGCCTGCGACACGGTGCAGGAACCGGGCTTGATGAACAGCAGCGGCTCGGTCGGTACCGGGTTGTTCAGCTCCTTGGCGTGCTCCGCGTAGTTGCGGCCGACGCAGACCACCTTGCCCAGGGTGAAATGGATCGGGGTGCCATCGACGTACTGGTGCTGGTAACTCATGACCGACTCCTGACAACGCATGGAAGAGATGATCCGCGCGGGGCTCGTGATCCCGCACGGTTGCCCGCGTCCTGCCGGCGTACGCGCCACTTCCCGTGACGCTGACGTGCGAAGGGCCGGCCCCTCTATCCAAAGAACCGGCCCTTCTGGATACAGCAGCTTATTCGGCGAAGATCTTGCCGGGGTTCATGATCCCGTTCGGGTCGAACACCGCCTTGACCGCCTTCATGTAGCCGATTTCAGCCTCGGAGCGAGAGTAACCCAGGTAATCGCGCTTGGTCATGCCCACGCCGTGCTCGGCCGAGATGGAGCCGTTGTACTTCTGCACGGTCTCGAAGACCCACTTGTTGACGGTCGCGCACTTGGCGAAGAACTCGTCCTTGGTCAGGTTCTCGGGCTTGAGGATATTCAGGTGCAGGTTGCCGTCGCCGATGTGGCCGAACCAGACGACTTCGAAGTCGGGGTAGTTGGCCGCGACGATATCGTCGATGTCCTTGAGGAAGGCCGGGACCTTGCCGACGGTGACGGAGATGTCGTTCTTGTAGGGCGTCCAGTGGGAGATGGTCTCGGAGATGTACTCGCGCAGCTTCCACAGGTTCTGCAGCTGCTGTTCGCTCTGGCTCATCACGCCGTCGAGGACCCAGCCCTGCTCTACACAATGTTCGAAAGTGGCCAGCGCCTCGTTGGCCACTTCCTCGGTGCTCGCCTCGAATTCCAGCAGGGCATAGAACGGGCAGTCGGTCTCGAAGGCCGGCGGCACGTCGCCGCGGGCCATGATCTTGGCCAGGGCCTTGTCGGAGAAGAATTCGAAGGCGGTCAGGTCCAGCTTGTTCTGGAAGGCGTGCAGCACCGGCATGATCGAGTCGAAGTCCGGGGTGCCGAGGACCATCGCGGTGAGGTTCTTCGGCTGGCGCTCCAGGCGCATGGTCGCCTCGACCACGAAGCCCAGGGTGCCTTCGGCGCCGATGAACAGCTGGCGCAGGTCATAGCCGGTGGCGTTCTTGATCAGGTCCTTGTTCAGTTCGAGCAGGTCGCCCTTGCCGGTGACGACCTTCATGCCGGCCACCCAGTTGCGGGTCATACCGTAGCGAATGACCTTGATACCGCCGGCATTGGTGCCGATGTTGCCGCCAATCTGGCTGGAACCCGACGACGCGAAGTCCACCGGGTAATACAGGCCGTGCTCTTCGGCGAAGGTCTGCAGCTGCTTGGTGATCACGCCCGGCTGGCAAACCACGGTGCGGTCGAATTCGTTGAATTCCAGCACCTTGTTCATGTAGTCGAAGGCCACGACCACCTCGCCATTGGCGGCGACGGCGGCGGCGGAGAGCCCGGTACGACCCCCCGAAGGCACCAGCGCGACCTTGTGCTCATTGGCCCAGCGGACGATGGCCTGGACCTGCTCGGTGCTCTTGGGGAAGGCGATCGCCAGGGGCGCCGGGGCGAAATGCTTGGTCCAATCCTTGCCATAGGTCTCGAGGGAATCGGCGTCTGTCAGCAGCTTCCCAGCATCCAGCAGGGGCTTGAGCGATTCGATCAGGGCGTCGCGGGTCATTGGAGGAACTCTCAAATGGTTCATGGTCGTCCTGAGAACAGCTCAGGTCGCAACCGGGCAAGGAAAAGGGAGAACATGCTAGCATACGCACCCCACGCAGATCGCCACCTGGCGCCAAGCTTGGCACCGGCCGGTCCGGCCTGAGCTGTTCAATTTCTCGCCACATCCCGGGACTACAGGTTCAAAGCAGATGAGCAAGACTTCTCTCGACAAGAGCAAGATCAAATTCCTTCTCCTTGAAGGCGTGCACCAGAACGCCGTCGACACCCTCAAGGCGGCCGGCTACTCCAACATCGAGTACCTCAAGACCGCACTGTCCGGTGACGAGCTGAAGGAAAAGATTGCCGATGCACACTTCATCGGTATCCGCTCCCGCACCCAGCTGACCGAAGAAGTCTTCGACGCTGCCAAGAAGCTGATCGCCGTCGGCTGCTTCTGCATCGGCACCAACCAGGTCAACCTGAACGCGGCCCGCGAGCGCGGCATCGCCGTGTTCAACGCGCCCTACTCCAACACCCGTTCGGTAGCCGAGCTGGTGCTGGCCGAGGCCATCCTGTTGCTGCGCGGCATTCCGGAGAAGAACGCCTCCTGCCACCGCGGCGGCTGGATCAAGTCCGCTGCCAACTCCTTCGAGATCCGCGGCAAGAAGCTGGGCATCGTCGGCTACGGCTCGATCGGCACCCAGCTCTCGGTCCTGGCCGAAGCCCTGGGCATGCAGGTGTTCTTCTACGACACCGTGACCAAGCTGCCGCTGGGTAACGCCCAGCAGGTCGGCAACCTGCACGAGCTGCTCGGCATGTCCGACATCGTCTCGCTGCACGTGCCGGAACTGCCGTCCACCCAGTGGATGATCGGCGAGAAGGAAATCCGCGCCATCAAGAAAGGCGGCATCCTGATCAACGCCGCCCGTGGCACCGTGGTCGAACTGGACCACCTGGCCGCCGCTATCAAGGACGAGCACCTGATCGGCGCTGCCATCGACGTGTTCCCGGTCGAGCCCAAGTCCAACGACGACGAGTTCGAAAGCCCGCTGCGCGGCCTGGATCGCGTGATCCTGACCCCGCACATCGGCGGCTCCACCGCCGAAGCCCAGGCCAACATCGGCCTGGAAGTGGCCGAGAAGCTGGTCAAGTACAGCGACAACGGCACCTCGGTGTCCTCGGTCAACTTCCCGGAAGTGGCCCTGCCGTCGCACCCGGGCAAGCACCGCCTGCTGCACATCCACGAGAACATCCCGGGTGTGATGAGCGAGATCAACAAGGTGTTCGCCGACAACGGCATCAACATCTCCGGCCAGTACCTGCAGACCAACGACAAGGTCGGCTACGTGGTGATCGACGTCGACGCCGAGTACTCGGACCTGGCGCTGGAGAAGCTGCAGCACGTGAACGGCACCATCCGCAGCCGCGTCCTGTTCTAAGCGCTGCCCGGTGACAAGAAAAAAGGAGGCCTCGGCCTCCTTTTTTCGTTTCTGTCTCCCAGCAACTCGATCCAGGGCCAAAGCCCCTCACCCCAGCCCTCTCCCAGAGGGAGAGGGAGCCGCTCGGATTTCCGGGGCAGTCTCGGCGTCAGCCGGCGAGCACCAGAACATCAGCACACTCAGGACAGTCCCCTCTCCCTCCGGGAGAGGGTTAGGGTGAGGGCAAGCCCCCCACGCCCAAGCCAATCGTCACTTCACATTGACGGTGATCTGCTGTGACTCCACCGGCGGGTCGAACGGCACGTGGTTCTTGTCGCCCACCAGCAGCTGCAGGGTGTGCTTGCCCGGCGGCAGGGTCACCTGGGTCTCGGTCTGGCCCTTGCCGAAGTGCTTGATCTGGTCGGTCATCGGCAGCGGCATGTTCATCGCCGGCTGCTCCTTGAGATCGATCAGCAGGTGGTGGTGGCCGGTGGCCGGCGAATCCACGCCCGCCGGCGCGACGCCCATGCCCTTGAGGCCGAATTTGACGGTGAAGGTCTTGTCCACCGTAGCCCCGTCGGCCGGCTCGATGAAGTACACCTTGGCGCCTTCCGGGGCCGGGGTGCGCGGGATTTCCGCGGCCATGGCGGAAGTACCGGCGAGCAGCGCGGCAAGGCCGAGGCAAGGCCGAGGCAAGGCAGCATGGTTCTCATGTTCTTCTCCTTCTGCATGACAATCGCAAAGGCGAAGGACCCGCTCAGGCCGGCCCGCGCCTTTGCGCATGGAACGCACAAGCATAGGCGCCAGAGCGCGAGGCTCAAGGAAAATAGTGCGTCTTCGAGTGTCGGAAAGCGCTCTAGCCTCCGGCTTCCAGCCCGGCCAGGCAGACCGCGGCGGCATCCAGCTCTTCCTCGCTGAACACCAGTACGCCCATGCGTTTGAGAGCGGCGGCGGTGACGCCTTCGCCAGCGACCTTCTGGCCGCTGAAGCTGCCGTCATAGTTCTCGCGGTTGCCGCAGGAAGGGCTGCGCGCCTTGAGCACCGCCAGGCGGATGTCATGGCGGCGCACCAGCGCCATGGCTTCTTCGGCGCCGAGCAGGAAGGCGTCGCTGACGTCCTCACCCTCTACCGTCATCACTGGGCGCACGCGCTCCAGCACTGCCATGCCCTGGCCACCAGGGATCTCCGCCGGGGCGCGGGGCGTCGGCAGGCCGCCGGCGACTTCCGGGCACAGCGCGACCACCCGGCCCTGGTCCAGCCAGCGCGACAGCAGGTCGAACGGCCCGTGCGCACCGCCGTCGTAGCGGACGCGATGGCCAAGCAGGCAGCGGCTGACGAGAACCTTCTGCATGGGCGAATCACTCCCTTTTGGAAGGGGACAGACTAGCCGCTCACCGTTTACCGGTCACGCCGGGTAACGCAACTTTCATCGGCGCGTCTGTCGCAACAGGTTTCCGGCCCGCCGAAAGTCGGGTCCTTGAGCGGCGCGCCGGTCGTCGGCGCCCGCTCGGGCCCGAGTCGAGCACAACCTTCGACGGGAACAGCCGTCCGGCACTGGCTGCCAGGCAGGCCGCCACCCAGACTCGCGCATCGGCCAATCGCCAAGGAGCCTCCGTCATGCCCCGTCTCTTGCTCTGCACCGCCACCTTCGCCGCGCTGTCCTACCTGCCGATGGCCTTCGCCGAACTCCAGGCGCTGGACAATGAGCGCCTGGGTGCCGTCACCGGCCAGGACGGCATCAGCATCCGTGCCGACGTGCTGGCGCACATGGACAGCGTGGCGTGGAATGACGACGGCGGCAGCGTCTCGCTGCGCAACGTGTTCATCGACAACGGTTGCGTGAGTGCCGGCGACTGCCCCGACGGGCGCGGCGGCAGCCTGCCCTACGGGCCCGCACAGCTGGGCCTGAGCCTGCCGATCTTCGGCATCGAACAGCCGACGCTGCAGGTGGACGTGGTGCAGGGTGCCGGCGGCCAGCAGCAACTGGCGCTGACCCTGCCCGACCTGACCACCATCAACCAGCAGCTCAATGCCAGCGGGTTGCCGTCGCAGACCATCCGCATGCGGGTAACCGGCGATCTCTATGTAGGTGGCGGCAAGCTGGGGAGCATCGAAGTGCGCGACATCCAGGACATCAGCGGCACCCTGAAGATCTGGGGCCACTGACACGCCCGGGGTTCAGCGCGGGGCGTCGCCGCGACGACGGAACCAGCCGGTGAGCGACAGGCGCTCATGGGTGGCCGGCAGCACCTCGTGGGGGAACTCGCCGGAGAGGAACACCACCAGCCGGCCGGCCAGCGGCGGCAGGTCCAGTGTCCGTTCGTCGGGGAGGTACATCCGCAATTCGCCGCCCTGCGTCACCGGCCAGTCGCGGTTGAGGTAGAACACGGCGGAAATGGCGCGGCGGTCATCGTCGCGGAAGCGGTCCAGGTGTTTCTGGTAGAACGCCCCTGGCGGATAGAGCGCGAAGTGCCCCTCGAAGTCTTCCAGGCCCAGGTACAGCGAGCGATTGATCTGCTGGCGCAGCGCGTCCAGCGCACCCAGGTAAAGGTCGCAGGCCTCGAACTGGCCGGGCTCGAGCCACTGGATACGGTCGCCGCGAATGCCTTCGCGCACCGCCTGGCCCTCACCCCGACCGATGGCGGCGGAGGCCAGCTTGCCGGCCGCGTCACGGGCACGACATTCCGTCGCCAGCTGGGCGATCAGGGCATCGGGAAGGAAGGCGTCCTGCTGCGACCAGCCCTTGTCGGCGAGGTCATCCACGATGCGGTGCAGGACAGGAGAATCGGCGTCGAAATACATCGCGCATTGTAACGTCCAGCGCCAGTGTCTCGACAAGCGGGGCAAGCCTTGCCGACAATAGCCCCCGGCGAGCGAACCCTGCCGCCCAAAAGGAGTTGCAATGCGCGTACTGCTGGCCCTCACCCTTCTTGTACTGGGCATGCCTGCCCTGGCCGACAACTACCAGCGCCTGTACCAGGCCGCCGGCTGGCCGGAACAGCGAGCGCACTTCAATGACGCCCTGCACGCCGCGCAGAAGCGCTACCAGGGCAACCTGCCGCCGGCGCTGTACCAGACGCTGGTGGACAACAGCAACCAGCGATTCGCCCCTGCCGATATCGACCAGCGCGCCCTCGATGGCCTGCGCCAGAACCTGCAGGACAGCACCGCGGCGGTGAATTTCTTCGAATCCCCACTGGGCCGCAAGGTCGCCGGCGCCGAGACCCTGGCCACCCGCAGCGACCAGCTGCAGAAGTACGCCAACGGTCTGCCGCGCCAGCAGGCCAGCGATGCGCGCAAGCAGATCATTCATCGCCTGAGCCAGATCCTGCCGGCCCGCGAAGCCGGCGCCGAAGTCAGCCTGGCCCTGGCCAGCGTGGCCGCCGACAGCCTCAGCCAGATGCTCCCCGGCCTGCTCGGTGGCGGCAGCGCCCAGGGCATGCTCGAAGGCCAGCGGCAGAAGCTGATGAGCCAGATCGGCGCCGATCTCGACAACACCCTGCTGTACGTCTATCGCGGCCTGAGCGATGCCGAACTGGGCCAGTTCGCCGACTTCAGCGAGTCGCCGGCCGGCCGCGATTATTACCGCGCCGCCCTCGCCGCCCTTAAGGCAGGGTTATCGGTTTCCTCTGGCGGGCAGTGATCGGAAAAGACTGACCCCGCTTGAGGACCACTCCGAGGAACGCTCCTCCTAGAATGGCACCCGCTGTACAGAGGGTGGCGCCTGAGGAGCATGGCGCAAGGAGTGTAGGGACACACCCTCGACTACAGCGGTTCCCTTCCCCGCACCATCCCCGCTAAGCCAACCGCTCACTGAGAAAATCGAAGTAACGCCTGCGCAACGTCTCGCTCTCGTTCGCCAGGTGGTGCCGCGCGCCGGTGAGCAGCAGACACTCGATCTTCTCGAACTTGTCCTCCAGCACCTTCAGGTTGTAGCGCCAGTCCACCGTCTCGTCGGCGTCGCCCTGCACCACCAGCAGGCTCTGCGCGCCGTGGCCGGCCGCCTCGATGCGCGGAATCCAGCGCGCCAGCGCGCCCACCCAGGCCGTGGGCAGGATCTTCGGCTGCAGCGGATCGCGGTCGCGCAGGAAGGAAAGGAACTCGGCGTCATTGGAATTCTCGCTGAAGCGTCGCGGAATCGAATCCACGAAGGGCCGCAACATCTGGTAGCTGAACTTCGACCAGCCCCAGGCCCGTGGTCGCACCAGCGGCGCCAGCAGGATGGTACGGCCCAGTTCCGGGCGCGGTGCGCCGGTGAGCAGGTAGTCCAGCAGGATCGCCCCACCGGTGCTCTGCCCACAGAGATGCCAGGGTTGCGGCAGGTCCAACTCCTGGGCCTGCCCCAGTAACGCGCCCAGCACCACCTGGTATTCGGCGAAGTCGCCGATGCTGGCGGCAGCGCCACCCGACAGGCCGTGCCCCGGCAGGTCGCAGGCCAGCACCGCGAAGCCCATGCCCAGCGCCCAGTCGATCACGTGGCGGTACAGGCCCATGTGGTCGTAGTAGCCATGCAGCAGGACGACGGTTCCCCGCGCCAGCACCGGTCGCCAGTACTGCGCGGCGATCTGGTAGCCGCCGGCCTCGAAGGTGCCCAGCCGACTCTGCAGGCCGGGGTGACGGGCGTGCAGGTCCAGGCCGTAGAAATGCTGGTACAGCGCGATGCCGACCTCGTTCGCCTCTGCGGTCAGAGGTCGCAGCAGGGTGCGCAGCAGATCGGGCTGGAAGGCTTCAGGCATGGGCGTTTCGCTTCTGGCAGGCGGGTGACGAAAGGAGCGCGTGCAGCAGCGGGATATTCTGCCGCGCTCGCCCCCGTGGCAAGCTTGTCGGCTATCTTACCGACTCTGTCACTGGTCGCCGCCATGTCCTCACGCCGAAAATCGCTGCTCACCTGGCTGATCGCCGCGCTCTGCCTGGGCGCGCTGCTTGCCACCTACTGGTGGTACGAGAACCGCTTCATCCGCCCGTTCAGCCATCAGCCGCAGCTGTTTTCCGGCGACCACCTGATGCTGCCCGCACAACTGGCCGGCCCCGGCAAGATCCGCCTGGTGCACTTCTGGGACCCGGCCTGCCCGTGCAACGTCGGCAACCAGCAGCACCTGGCCGAGCTGATCCAGCGCTTCGGTCCACAAGGCGTGGAGTTCTTCGCCGTGCAGAAGCCCGGCAGCCGCGGCCACCTGCCCGACACGCTGAACACCATGCGTGCGCTGGACTCGCTGCCCGGCGCCGAGCAGTTGCCCGCCAGCCCCGCCGTGGCGATCTGGGACGCCCAGGGCAAGCTGGCCTACTTCGGCCCCTACAGCGAAGGCGCGGTGTGCACCTCTGGCAACAGCTTCATCGAGCCGATCCTCGATGCTCTGGTGGGCGGCCGCCAGGTCAACGCGACCCACACCCTGGCGGTGGGCTGCTATTGCCCCTGGGATGGCGCAAAGCACTGAGCCGCATCAACGAAGCCGATGGCCAATCCGTGACTACACTTGGATCGCCGGCCCATGAAGGGCCGATCGCCACCAAGGAGCTTTTCGCATGCGTCTTCCTTCCGCCCTCGCCTTCTGCGCCGTTCTCTCCACCGGGCTGGTGCTGCCCCTGGCCGCCCACGCCGAGGATGCCCCCAACAGCAAACAGGTGATGGAGCAACACAAGCAGGCCATCAACAACCGCATCGCCGACATCGACTACAAGCGCAAGCGCATCGTCGAAGCCAACATGAAGCTCACCCCGCAGGAAACCGAGAAGTTCTGGCCGATCTACAACAGCTACCGCACCGAGGCGGACAAGCTGAGCAAGCAGACCCTGGCGATCATCATCGACTACGCCAACAGCTATAACACCGGCTCGGTGAGCAACGACGACGCGGCGAAGCTGCAGAAGCAGGTGCTGGAACTGCAGGACGACCGCCAGGAGCTGAAAGAGAAGTACCTCAAGCGCATCGCCAAGGAAGTCTCGCCGCAGCGCGCACTGCGCTTCCTGCAGGTCGAAGACCAGCTCGACGCCATGGCGCTGCTGGAAGTCAGCCGCGAAATCCCGCTGGCCGAGTAAGCCTCAGCCTTCGGTGCCGCCCTGCAGACGCTGGCGATAGCGCTCGGGCGGCACCGAATACCAGCGCTTGAACGCGCGATAGAACGGCGACAGCTCGGCAAAGCCACAGGCCCGCGCCACCTCGCGGATCGCTTCGCCCTGCTCCAGCAACTGCGCGGCACGTTGCCGGCGCACCTCCTCCCGCACTTCCCTGAACGTCTGTGCCCGGCTCGCCAGGTTGCGCTGCAGCAGCCCCGGCCGCACGCCCAGCTCACGGGCGCAGCTTTGCAGGGTGCACTCCTCCTCCCCCAACCGTATGGCGATCAGGTAGCGCAGGCGATTGAGCAGGTCGTTCTCGTCCAGCGTGCCCAGCTGCTCCCGCGCGTGCTCGGTGAGCAACCGGTGCAACACTGGGTTGCCGGTGCGTGACGGCCTGGCCATCTGGGCGCGATCGAACAGCAAGGCGTCATTGGGCTTGCCGAAGGTCGGCGTGAGGCCGAACAGCCGCCGGTGCTCGCTCAGCCGACGCGGCTGCGGATGGCGAAACTCGATGGCCTGGACGCGGAATTCATCGTCGGTGATCAGCGCCAGCAGCTTGAGGAACAGCAGCATCAGGCACTCCATCTGCTGGCGCAGGTTACTGGTGCCCAGGTAGTTGAGATCGAGGATCAGCCGGACCTGCTCGCCCTCCTCGCGCATCTGCGCGGCAAAGCCGCCGGAGAGGATGTGCTGGAAGCGCAGGAAGCTGTGCAGCGCCTCACGCAGGTCGCTGCTGGCCATCAACAGGTAGCCGACCACGTCCAGCAGGCGCGGCTTCATCGCCTCACCCAGGTGCAGGCCGATATCGGCGTCGCCGGTAATTTCGTCAAGGGTCGTCCAGAACAATGGTGCGTCGTCGTGCACCAGGCGACCGCTCTGCGCCGGCGGCGGCAGGCGGACCTTCTGCAGGGCCTGGCGGTAGATGTCGGTGGGGTCGAAGCCCAGCACCGAGAGCGCCTCGTACAACTGGCGGCGCAGGGTGGCGGACTGGGTCAGCGCCGGGGTGGCGGGGAAGTTCAGTTCGGGGGCGGCCATGGTCACTCCTGGAGTTGACCGGAGAATTCCAGCAGCGAGACCTTTGGTCAATGAGCGACGAGCGGCATCCACTGCAAAATCGCCGCATAACAACAAGGAGTTGCCGCATGAAACGCACTTTGACTGTCCTCGCTGTCGTTGTCGCCGCTGCCGCGGCAGGCGCCGGCTGGTACCTGCACGGCAAGCAGCCGGTACGCGACGGACAACTACCCCTGGCCGGCCTCGCCAGCGAAGTCACGGTTCGCTACGACGAGCGCGGCGTGCCGCACATCAAGGCCGGCAGCGAAGAGGACATGTACCGGGCGATCGGTTACGTCCACGCCCAGGACCGCCTGTTCCAGATGGAAATCCTCCGTCGCCTGTCCCGTGGCGAGCTGGCCGAGGTGCTCGGGCCCAAGCTGGTCGACACCGACCGCATGTTCCGCAGCCTGCGCATCCGCGACCACGCCGCCGAATACGTGGCCAAGCAGGACAAGAATTCTCCGGCCTGGAAGGCGCTGGTCGCCTACCTCGATGGCGTCAACCAGTTCCAGGACAGCCATCCGCGCCCGGTGGAGTTCGACATCCTCGGCATTCCCAAGCGCGCCTTCACCCCCGAAGACACCGTCAGCGTCGCCGGCTACATGGCCTACAGCTTCGCCGCCGCCTTCCGCACCGAGCCAGTGCTGACCTACGTGCGCGACGAGCTGGGCGCGGACTACCTGAAGGTATTCGACCTCGACTGGCACCCCGAAGGCGTGATGACTCCCAAGGCGCTGGCCGCCGCCGACTGGCAGGATCTGAGCGCCATCGCCCGCCTGAGCCACTCCGCGCTGGAGAAAGCCGGCCTGCCGCAGTTCGAGGGCAGCAACGCCTGGGCCGTTTCCGGCAGCCGCACGAAGAGCGGCAAGCCGCTGCTGGCGGGCGACCCGCACATCCGCTTCGCCGTGCCGGCAGTGTGGTACGAGATGCAGGCCAGCGCACCGGGCTTCGAGCTGTACGGCCACTACCAGGCGCTCAACCCCTTCGCCTCGCTCGGCCACAACCTGCAGTTCGGCTGGAGCCTGACCATGTTCCAGAACGACGACGTCGATCTGGTCGCCGAGAAGGTCAACCCGGACAACCCCAACCAGGTCTGGTACCACGGCCAGTGGACGGACCTGAAAAGCGAGGAGCAGAGCATCGCGGTGAAGGGCGAGGCGCCGGTGAAGATCACCCTGCGCAGCTCGCCCCACGGCCCGCTGGTCAACGATGCACTGGGCACCGCTGCGGGCAAGACGCCGGTGTCCATGTGGTGGGCCTTCCTGGAAACCCAGAACCCGATCCTCGACGCCTTCTACGAGCTGAACCGCGCCGACACCCTGCCCAAGGCGCGTGCGGCAGCCTCGAAGATCCAGTCGCCGGGCCTCAACGTGGTCTGGGCCAACGCCCGTGGCGACATCGGCTGGTGGGCCTCGGCGCAACTGCCGGTGCGCCCGGACGGGGTCAACCCGAACTTCCTGCTCGACGGCGCCAGCGGCCAGGCCGACAAGAGCGGCTTCTACCCCTTCAGCGAGAACCCGCAGGAAGAGAACCCGGCGCGTGGCTACATCGTCTCCGCCAACTTCCAGCCGGTGCCGGCCAACGGTCGCCCGGTGCCCGGCTACTACAACCTGCCCGATCGCGGCCAGCAGCTGAACAAGCGCCTGTCCGACGACACGGTGAAGTGGGACCTGCAGAACAGCCAGGCGCTGCAGCTGGACACCGCCACCGGCTATGGCCCGCGCTTCCTCAAGCCGCTGCTGCCGATCCTGCGTGAAGCCGCCGCAACCGACGAAGAGAAGGCGCTGGTGGAGAACCTGGCCAACTGGCAGGGCGACCACCCGCTGGATTCGGTCACTGCCACAGTGTTCAACCAGCTGCTCTATCAGGTGGCCGACGGCGCCATGCGCGACGAGATGGGCGACGCCTTCTTCGACAACCTGCTGTCCACCCGCGTGCTCGACGTGGCCCTGCCGCGCCTGGCCGCCGACGAGAATTCGCCGTGGTGGGACAACCGCAAGACGCCGCAGAAGGAAACCCGCGCCGATATCGTCAAGGCCGCCTGGAAGGACAGTCTGGCGCACCTGCGCGCCAAACTCGGCCAGGACTCGAAGCAATGGCAGTGGGGCAAGGCGCACACCCTCACCCACGGCCACCCGCTGGGCCAGCAGAAGCCGCTGGACCGCCTCTTCAACGTCGGCCCGTTCGCGGCTCCTGGCGGCCACGAGGTGCCGAACAACCTGTCCGCCCGCGTCGGCCCGGCGCCCTGGCAGGTGATTTATGGCCCGTCCACCCGTCGCCTGATCGATTTTGCCGACCCAGCCCACAGTCTGGGGATCAACCCGGTGGGGCAGAGCGGCGTGCCGTTCGACAAGCACTACGACGACCAGGCCGAGGCCTACATCGAAGGCCAGTACCTGCCGCAGCACTACGACGACAACGAAGTGAAGGCCAACACCAAGGGCATCCTGCGGTTGATTCCCGTGCGCCGCTGAAGCGCCCTCGGCAAGAGCCACCCGGAAATGAAAAACCCCGCCTCTGCGGGGTTTTTCATTGGTGCGTTGTAGAGAGTGTTGCGGGAGATGCCGAAGCTCCCTGGCGCGTTATTTCCCCAAGGGATAACGATCGGGGTGTTGTATTGGGCGCCGTCTCCCGCACGGAGTGCCATAAGGCGTCACTGGAAGTTTGCCGGCGGCACCATCCGGTCCTGGTTCGGGGGGTGACCGGAAAGCGCTACCGAACGCTTAGAGCGTAGTTGGCAATCGGCCGGGAGGGAGTCTTTGCGACCCACGGATTTTTCCGATAAACCCCGTACTTCCAAGCACTTCGGAATAACGTGTGAGCAAAAAAACACGGGCCACCCGAAGGTGGCCCGTGGTTCGACAATCGCCGGATACTACCGGCCGACAAGACGGCGTCAGGCGGTGGCTGTCGAACCCTTCTGCCAATCGGTCGCGTTGGACTCCATGGCTTCCTGGATCGCACGCTTGCGACGCTCCTCGGCCTGGCGGGTGAAGTACCAGGCGAAGAAGGTGAACAGCGAAACGGTCAGCAGGATCAGGCTGGCTACGGCGTTGATCTCCGGCTTCACGCCCAGGCGCACGGCGGAGAACACTTCCATCGGCAGGGTGGTGGAGCCAGGACCGGACACGAAGCTGGCCAGTACCAGGTCATCCAGCGACAGCGCGAAGGACATCATGCCGCCCGCCGCCAGCGACGGGGCGATCATCGGGATGGTGATCAGCATGAACACTTTCCAGGGCTTGGCGCCCAGGTCCATGGCCGCTTCCTCGATGGACAGGTCCAGTTCGCGCAGGCGCGCCGACACCACCACCGCCACGTAGGACGAGCAGAAGCTGGTGTGGGCGATCCAGATGGTCACGATGCCGCGCTCCTGCGGCCAGCCGATCAGCTGGGCCATCGCAACGAACAGCAGCAGCAGCGACAGACCGGTGATCACCTCGGGCATGACCAGCGGCGCGGTGACCATGCCGCCGAACAGCGTGCGGCCACGGAAGCGCGGGATGCGGGTCAGCACGAATGCGGCCAGGGTGCCCAGGGCCACCGAAGAGATCGCGGTGTAGCAGGCGATCTCCAGCGAGCGGAACACCGAGCCGACCAGTTGCTGGTTGTCCAGCAGGCCGACGTACCACTTCACCGACCAGCCGCCCCACACGGTCACCAGCTTGGAGCCGTTGAACGAGTAGATGACCAGGATGAGCATCGGCACGTAGATGAAGAGCAAGCCCAACACCAGCATGATGTTGGAGAACGACCAACGCTTGTTCATACCTTGCCCTCCAGCTCTTTAGCCTGGTTCTTGTTAAAGAAGATGATGGGCACGATCAGGATCGCCAGCATCACGACGGCAAGGGCGGATGCCACCGGCCAGTCACGGTTGTTGAAGAACTCCTGCCACAGCACTTTACCGATCATCAGCGTCTCGGGGCCGCCCAGCAGTTCCGGGATCACGAACTCGCCCACCGCCGGGATGAACACCAGCATGCAGCCGGCGATGATGCCGTTCTTGGACAGCGGGACGGTGATCTTCCAGAAGCTGGTGAAGCTGCGCGCGCCGAGGTCGGAAGCGGCTTCCAGCAGGCTCATGTCGTGCTTCACCAGGTTGGCGTAGAGCGGCATGACCATGAAGGGCAGGTACGAGTAGACGATACCGATGTACACCGCGAAGTTGGTGTTCAGGATCGTCAGCGGCTCGTTGATGATGCCCAGCCACATCAGGAAGCTGTTGAGCAGGCCGTTGTTGGACAGGATGCCCATCCAGGCGTAAACGCGGATCAGGATCGCCGTCCAGGTCGGCATCATGATCAGCAGCAACAGGACGGTCTGCATTTCCTTGCTGGCGCGGGCGATGGCATAGGCCATCGGGTATCCGATGAGCAGGCACAGGAAGGTGCTGATCGCCGCCATCTTCAGCGAGCCCAGGTAGGCGTCGATGTAGAGCGGGTCGTCCGTCAGCATCAGGTAGTTGCCCAGATTCATCACGACCTGAAGGGTCTGGTCGGCGTACTGGAACACTTCGGTGTACGGCGGAATGGCCACGTCCGCTGCCGCCAGACTGATCTTCAGCACGATGGCGAAGGGCAGCAGGAAGAACAGGAACAGCCAGAAGAACGGCACACCGATCACGGCATGCCGGCCGTTCGGCAGGCGTTTCATGAGCGATTTGCTGATGTTCATGATTGCAGTACCACACCGCTGTCGTCGTACCAGCTGATGTAAACCGGCTGGTCCCAGGTCGGGCGCGCGACGTGGCGCTCGGCGTTGGCCATGAAGGCCTGGACGATGAAGCCGGAGGCCAGCTTGATGTAGTACACCGAGTGACCGCCCAGGTAGGCGATGTCGTGGACGGTGCCCTGGGCGACGTTGAAGCCTTCGTGCTCGAGGTTTTCCGGCTTCTGCGCGCTGACCATGACCTTTTCAGGACGCAGCGCGTAGGTCATGCGCTTGTTCTCGGCACGGGTGCTGATGCCGTGGCCGATGTAGATCGGGTTTTCCAGCTGCGGGCAGGCGATGACCGCGTGGTCCTGCAGGTCCTCGACGATCTCGCCGTCGAACAGGTTGACGTTGCCGATGAACTCGCAGATCAGGCGGCTGGCCGGAGTCTCGTAGATGTCCATCGGGCTGCCGATCTGCTCGATGCAACCCAGGTGCATGATGGCGATGCGCTGGGCCATGGTCATGGCCTCTTCCTGGTCGTGGGTCACCATCACGCAGGTCACGCCCACGCGCTCGATGATCTCTACCAGTTCCAGCTGCATCTGCGAACGCAGTTTCTTGTCCAGCGCGCCCATGGGCTCGTCGAGCAGCAGCAGCTTCGGACGCTTGGCCAGGGAGCGGGCCAGGGCCACGCGCTGACGCTGGCCGCCGGAGAGCTGGTGCGGCTTGCGCTTGGCGTACTGGGTCATCTGCACGAGCTTGAGCATCTCGTCGACGATCTTGTCGATCTCAGCCTTGGGCAGGCCATCCTGCTTCAGGCCGAAGGCGATGTTCTGCGCCACGCTCATGTGAGGGAACAGGGCGTAAGACTGGAACATCATGTTGATCGGCCGCTCATAGGGCGGCAGGTCGGTAATGTCCTGGCCATCGAGGAAGATGCGACCTTCAGTGGGACGCTCGAAACCAGCCAGCATGCGAAGCAGGGTCGACTTGCCCGAACCCGAACCACCGAGCAGGGCGAAGATCTCGCCTTTCTTGATGTCCAGGGACACGCTGTCCACAGCCAGCGTTTCGTCGAACTGCTTGCTGACCCGGTCGATTTTTACCAGAACCTCTTTAGGCTTCTGGTCGCCACTCAAGGCTTTCTTGTAGGCACCGGAGGCTATTGCCATTACCACAACTCCCAAATCATAGAGGCCCGGCCCCCGCGGCCGGGCATGCTTGGTATTACAGGGCTGGCGCAGTTTACGTGCGCCGCTGGGCCTTTCGAGGGGCCCTGCGACGCTCCGTGCCCGCGCGGACGGATTTGGGGAAAACCGTCTTACTTGCCCGACTTGATCTTGGTCCAGGAACGGGTCATGAGGCGCAGGATCTTCGGCGGCAGCTCATGCTGCACGAAGAGTTTGTCGAGAACCTCCTGGGATGGGTACACCTCAGGATTGTTGCGCACGGACTCATCCATGAATTCGCCAGCCTTGGGGTTCGGGTTGGCGTAACCGACGTAATCGCTGACCTTGGCGATCACTTCGGGTTTGAGCAGGTAGTTGATGAACGCGTGGGCCGCCTTCGGGTTGGAGGCATCCTTCGGCACGGCGAGGATGTCGAACCAGAGGTTGGCGCCTTCCTTGGGAATGGCGTAGGCGATGTTCACGCCCTTGCCGGCTTCCTTGGCGCGGTTGGCGGCCTGGAATACGTCACCGGAGAAACCGGCCGCAACGCAGATGTTGCCGTTGGCCAGGTCGGAGATGTACTTGGAGGAGTGGAAGTAGGTGACGTACGGACGCACCTTCATCAGCTTGTCCTCCACCTTCTTGTAGTCGTCCGGATTGGTGCTGTTGGGGTCCAGCCCCATGTACTTGAGCACAGCCGGCATCATCTCGTCGCCCGAATCAAGGAAGGCGACGCCACACTGGCTGAGCTTCTTCATGTTCTCGGGCTCGAAGAGAACGGCCCACGAATCGATGGTGTCGACACCCAGCACGGCCTTGACCTTCTCGACGTTGTAGCCGATGCCGTTGGTGCCCCACAGGTACGGCACGCCGTACAGGTTGCCAGGGTCGTTGGCCTCGAGCTGCTTCATCAGGTGCGGGTCGAGGTTCGACCAGTTCGGCAGCTGGCTCTTGTCCAGCTTCTGGAACGCGCCGGCCTTGATCTGGCGACCGAGGAAGTGGTTGGACGGCACGACCACGTCGTAGCCGGTGCGACCGGCCAGCAGCTTGCCTTCCAGGGTTTCGTTGGAGTCGAAGACGTCGTACACCGGCTTGATACCGGTTTCCTTCTCGAAATCGGCGAGGGTGGTTTCACCGATGTAGTCCGACCAGTTGTAGATGTGGACGGTCTGTTCCGCCTGGGCCAGCGAAGTCAGGCCGAAGACGGAGACTGCAGCGATCAGGGTTCTGCGGAAGGGAATGCGCACACGTGAGTCCTCTCGTTGTATTTGACTACTTCAGTCGGTTGCTGCCGGGGTTTCGACGGCCGGTCCGTGGATAGCGCCGAACCCTTTACAGCACGAGAGCGCCGGGGCTTGCGCAGCCATTCCACCGATGGAAGCTGTTTGTTGCTGCCGGTAGCGGGCGAGGGAGCGCACTCCCCCGCCGCTGTCCGGACCATCCGCTGCCGCGCCAGGCGACAGCGATTACCCGATTACTTGCCGGACTTGATGGTGGTCCAGCTGCGGGTCATCAGACGCTGGGTCTTCGCCGGCAGGTCCGGGAAGGCGTACAGCTTCTTCATGGTTTCCGGAGTCGGATACACGCCCGGGTCGTTGCGGATCGCCTCGTTCACCATCGGCGTGGCGGCGGCGTTGCCGTTCGGGAACTGCACGACGTTGGTGATCTCGGACATGACCGCCGGCTCGAGCAGGAAGTTGATCCACTTCAGCGCGGCTTCCTGGTTCTCGGCATCCTTCGGAATGGCGACGGTGTCGAAGAACGCGCCAGCACCTTCCTTCGGAATGTTGTACTTCACAGTGACCTTGTTCTTGGCTTCTTCAGCGCGGGACTTGGCCTGGTACACGTCACCCGAGTAACCGATAGCCACGCAGATGTTGCCGTTGGCGATGTCGGAGATGTACTTGGAGGAGTGGAAGTAGGAGACGTACGGACGAATCTTCAGGAACAGCGCTTCGGCTTCCTTCAGCTCTTTCGGGTCCTGGCTATCGGGCTTGTAGCCCAGGTAGTGCAGGGCGGCCGGGAGCATTTCGGTCGGCGAGTCGAGGAAGCTCACGCCGCAGGCCTTCAGCTTCTGGATGTTTTCCGGCTTGAACACCAGGTCCCAGGAGTCCACCGGGGCGTTGTCGCCCAGCGCGGCCTTGACCTTGTCCGGGTTGTAGCCGATGCCGATGGTGCCCCACATGTAGGGGATCGCGTACTGGTTGCCCGGGTCGCTGATCTCCAGCGTCTTCATGATGTCCGGGTTCAGGTTCTTCCAGTTCGGCAGCTTGGACTTGTCCAGCGGCGTGTAGACGCCAGCCTTGATCTGCTTGGCCAGGAAGGAGTTGGACGGCACCACGATGTCGTAGCCCGACTTGCCGGCCAGCAGCTTGGCTTCCAGCACTTCGTTGCTGTCGTAGACGTCGTAGACGACCTTGATTCCGGTTTCCTTGGTGAACTTGTCGACCGTGTCCGGCGCGATGTAGTCCGACCAGTTGTAGACGTGCAGCACCTTGTCATCTGCCTGCGCCATACCAGCCACAGCGCCTGCCAGCGTTACAGCGAGCAGGGATTTGCCGAAGGTCTTGAACATGCGGGTAGCTCCGTTTGTTTTTTTGATGTTCCGGGTGGCGTGGACATCTCCTTCCGTCACCACCCGGTGAGCCTGGCCAACGCACAGGCGCAGTCTGTCAAAGGTCCGGTGAAAGACTCAAGACAGAACGGCTGCGGCGGTTTGATCGAGGCACTTGCGCGCCAGGGTGATCAGGTCATCGATCTGCGATTTCTCGATCACCAGCGGCGGCGAGATAATCATAGTGTCTCCCACCGCGCGCATGATCAGACCGTTGCGGAAGCAGTGCTCACGGCACAGCATCCCGACACCCTTGCCTTCGAAGCGCTCGCGGGTCTTCTTGTTCTTCACCAGCTCCAGTGCTGCCACCAGGCCTACCCCGCGGGCTTCGCCTACCAGGGGATGGTCGGCCAGCTCTTGCCAGCGCTGCTGCAAATACGGTGCCGTTTCGTTCTTCACACGCTCGACAATCTTCTCTTCCCGCAGGATGCGGATGTTCTCCAGCGCCACCGCAGCGGCTACCGGGTGACCAGAGTAAGTGAAGCCGTGATAGAACTCCCCACCCTCATTCAGGGTATGGACGATCTCGTCGCGAACGATCACGCCGCCCATGGGGATGTAGCCGGAGGTCAGGCCCTTGGCGATCGGCATCAGGTCCGGGGCGTTGCCGAAGTACTGGCTGCCGAACCATTCGCCGGTACGGCCGAAGCCGCAGATGACTTCGTCGGCGATGAAAAGAATGTCGTACTTGGCGAGGATCTCGCGGATCTTCGGCCAGTAGGTTTTCGGCGGAATGATCACGCCGCCCGCGCCCTGCAGGGGCTCGGCGATGAAGGCGGCGACCTTGTCTTCGCCGACTTCGAGAATCTTCTTCTCCAGCTGCTCGGCAGCCCAGACGCCGAACTCTTCCGGGTCCATGTCGCCGCCTTCGCCGAACCAGTAGGGCTGGGCGATGTGCTCGATGCCGGGGATTGGCAGGTCACCCTGCTCGTGCAGCGCCTTCATGCCGCCCAGGCTGACGCCGGCGACGGTGGAGCCGTGGTAGCCGTTCCAGCGGCCGATGACCACTTTCTTCTGCGGCTGGCCCTTGATGGTCCAGTAGTGGCGGACCATGCGCAGCACGGTGTCGTTGGACTCCGAGCCCGAGCCGGTGAAGAACACGTGGTTCATGCCTTCGGGGGCGATGTCGGCGATCGCCTTGGACAGCTCCAGCACCGGCGGGTGGGCAGTCTGGAAGAACAGGTTGTAGTAGGGCAGTTCCTGCATCTGCTTGTAGGCGGCTTCAGCAAGTTCCTTGCGACCGTAGCCGACGTTCACGCACCACAGGCCGGCCATGCCATCGAGGATCTTGTTGCCCTCGCTGTCCCACAGGTACACGCCTTCGGCCTTGGTGATGATGCGCGCACCCTTCTCGTTCAGCTGCTTGTAGTCGGTGAACGGAGCCAGGTGGTGATCGCGGCTGAGCGCCTGCCAGTGTTGGGTGTTGGCGCTGGTCTGGTTAGTCATCTTGATAAAACCTCTTCTCTAAGAAACACGGGGCCCGGCCACGCGCCGGACCCCACGCCGATCAGACAGAAAGCAGAAGGAACTCACGCTCCCAGGAACTGATTACTCGTTTGAAGTTCTCGTGCTCGGCGCGTTTCACCGCGACGTAGCCTCGAATGAACTTGTCACCCAGGTATTTCTCCAGGGTCTTGCTGCCTTCCATGCACTCCAGGGCGGCCTCGATGGTCAGCGGCAGGCGCAGGTTACGCCGTTCATAGCCACGGCCTTTGACCTGGGCACTGGGTTTGAGGCCTTCAACCATGCCGATGTAGCCACACAGCAGGCTGGCGGCCAGGGCCAGATAAGGGTTGGCGTCGGCGCCGGCCAGGCGGTTCTCCACGCGGCGGTTGTCCGGTGTGGAATCCGGTACGCGCAGGCCCACGGTACGGTTCTCCTCGCCCCACTCCACGTTCACCGGCGCCGAGGTGTCGGGCAGGAAGCGGCGGAACGAGTTGACGTTCGGGGCGAACAGCGGCAGCGCCTCGGGGATCAGCTTCTGCAGGCCGCCGATGTGGTGCAGGAACAGCTCGCTCATGCTGCCGTCGGCGTTGGAGAAGATGTTCTTGCCGGTCTTGATGTCGACGATGCTCTGGTGCAGGTGCATGGCACTGCCCGGCTCGCCGGTCATCGGCTTGGCCATGAAGGTGGCGGCGACGTTGTGCTTGAGCGCGGCCTCGCGCATGGTGCGCTTGAACACCACGATCTGGTCGGCCAGGTCCAGGGCATCGCCGTGACGGAAGTTGATCTCCATCTGCGCGGTGCCTTCTTCATGGATCAGGGTGTCCAGATCCAGGCCCTGCAGTTCGCACCAGTCGTACATGTCCTCGAACAGCGGGTCGAATTCGTTCGCCGCGTCGATGGAGAAGGACTGGCGACCGGTCTCCTGGCGGCCGGAACGGCCGATCGGAGCCTGCAGCGGGTAGTCGGGGTCGTCGCTGCGCTTGGTCAGGTAGAACTCCATCTCCGGCGCCACGATCGGCTTCCAGCCTTTATCGGCGTAGAGCTGGAGGACGCGCTTGAGCACGTTGCGCGGCGACAGCTCGATGGGGTTGCCGAGCTTGTCGTAGGTGTCGTGGATGACCATCGCAGTCGGCTCGATGGCCCAGGGGACGAGGAACACGGCATTCTCGTCCGGGCGGCAGACCATATCGATGTCGGCCGGGTCCAGCAGGTCGTAATAGATGTCGTCTTCGACGTAATCACCGGTCACGGTCTGCAGGAGAACACTCTCCGGCAGGCGCATGCCCTTCTCGTTGAGGAATTTCGCGGTCGGCGCGATCTTGCCCCGGGCAATCCCGGTCAGGTCGGCGATCATGCATTCCACTTCGGTGATCTTGCGTTCCTTCAACCAGCCACTGAGCTGGTCTAACTTGCTAGTCATAAAGACCTCAGGGTTTGAGAGCCCGGCACCAACGCCGGACTCAGCGGTTCCCCGCCCTCTTGCTGCAGGCTTTGCCGAATGCCTGGAAGATAGCGAGATAGTTGGGGTTCGTTTCGACCTGCCATTCCGGGTGCCACTGCACCCCGACGGCGAAGGCCGCACCTTCGACGGAGAAGGCTTCAACCAACCCGTCAGGCGCCAGAGCTTCTACACGAAGGCCGGGCGCCAGACGATCAACGCCCTGGCCGTGAATAGAGTTGACCTGGAACTGCGAGGGTAGCCCGATACCGGCGAAAACGCCGCCCGGCTGCACATCGAGGACGTGCCGCAGACCATATTGGATTTCGATCGGTTCACCCGCGGGTTCGCGGTGGTCCATCAAGCCTTCGACTTCGTGCACCTTCTGGTGCAGCGAACCGCCGAAGGCGACGTTCATTTCCTGGAAGCCGCGGCAAATGCCCAACACCGGAATCCCGGCCGCGACGGCGCGGCGAATCAGCGGCAGCGTCGTACTGTCGCGCTCGGGATCATGAGGAGTGCCTGCAATGCTGGCGGAGCCACTATAATGATGGGGCTCGACGTTCGACGCCGAGCCTGTGAAGAGCAGGCCGTCGAATGCGGCCAACATGTCTTCCTGGTCGATGGCATCGCCCAGGGAGGGAATGATCAAAGGAATGCCCGAGGCCCCGGAGATCAGCGCTCTGAGGTATTTGTCGCCAGCAACATGGTAGGGTTTGGAACCGATCTGCTTGATGCAGGCGGACACGCCGATTAACGGCAGGCGAGACATGGGACACCCGTGTTTGTAAGTGTTATGGGCTTGAGGCCGAGCTTAGCCTTGTTCATTTTTTTACACAATAGTCATGTAAAAAATCAAACACGCCCCATTGAACAGCCCGCCAGCAAAGGCTCTCCGCTCATCAAAAGCGGCGCGAAACGCCCCAAAAACGGCCCATCACGACCGATGCGCCCTATTTTGGTGCGACATTGACAACCCTTGCCAATTCGGATTGACTCACACCTCAGCTTTCGAATGATTGAAATTTTTAACAATAAAGGTGTTACATCATGTCGGTACCCCAGAGTGCCGTGTCGCTCGATGAAGCGAGTGAGTTCCTGAAGGAACACCCCGAGGTCCAGTTCGTCGACCTCCTTATTGCAGACATGAATGGTGTGGTCCGCGGCAAGCGCATCGAACGCACCAACCTGCCCAAAGTCTATGAGAAGGGCATCAACCTCCCCGCCTCTCTCTTCGCTCTCGACATTACCGGCTCCACCGTAGAAAGCACCGGCCTCGGCCTGGACATTGGCGACGCGGATCGCGTCTGTTTCCCAATCCCCAACACCCTCTCCATGGAGCCCTGGCAGAAGCGCCCGACCGCGCAGCTGCTGATGACCATGCACGAGATGGAAGAACGTACGCCGTTCTTCGCCGACCCGCGTGAAGTGCTGCGTCAGGTCGTACAGAAGTTCACCGACATCGGCCTGACCATCGTCGCGGCCTTCGAGCTCGAGTTCTACCTGATCGACCAGGAGAACGTGAACGGCCGTCCGCAGCCGCCGCGCTCGCCGATCTCCGGCAAGCGTCCGCAATCGGTGCAGGTCTACTCCATCGACGACCTCGACGAGTACGCCGACTGCCTGCAGGACATCATCGACGGCGCCCGCGCCCAGGGCATTCCGGCTGACGCCATCGTCAAGGAAAGCGCCCCGGCACAGTTCGAAGTCAACATGCACCACGTTGACGACGCCCTGAAGGCCTGCGATTACGCAGTCCTGCTCAAGCGCCTGATCAAGAACGTCGCCTACGACCACGAGATGGACTCGACCTTCATGGCCAAGCCCTACCCGGGTCAGGCAGGCAACGGTCTGCACGTCCACGTCTCGCTGCTCGACAAGGACGGCAAGAACATCTTCACCAGCGAGGATCCCGAGCAGAACGCCGCGTTGCGCCACGCGATCGGCGGTGTGCTCGAGACCCTGCCGGCGTCGATGGCGTTCCTCTGCCCGAACGTCAACTCGTACCGCCGTTTCGGTTCGGCCTTCTTCGTGCCGAACGCACCGAGCTGGGGCCTGGACAACCGTACCGTCGCCCTGCGCGTGCCCACCGGCTCCGCGGACGCGGTGCGCCTGGAACACCGCGTCGCCGGTGCCGATGCCAACCCGTACCTGCTGCTCTCGGCGGTACTGGCCGGCGTCCACCACGGCCTGACCAACAAGGTCGAGCCGGGCGCGCCGATCGAAGGCAACGCCTACGAGCAATTGGAACAGAGCCTGCCGAACAACCTGCGCGATGCACTGCGCGAGCTGGACGACAGCGACGTGATGAACAAGTACATCAGCCCCGAGTACATCGACATCTTCGTCGCGTGCAAGGAGCATGAGATGCAGGAGTTCGAGTATTCGATCTCCGACCTCGAGTACAACTGGTACTTGCACACCGTATAAGTGGTAAACGAAACGCCGGCCTCAGGGCCGGCGTTTCCTTGTGCCTCTGGCACACCCGGGGAACTGCGACATCGCAACGGCGAGGAGGGGCGCTGCGGCGAGTCACATCCGTCGTTCCTTCCTGCCCGCGATGTCTCCATGCGCCCGCCTGGGCGTCCATCGCGTCTGTCGTGTCTTTGCTGTCGCGCTATCGAGCGGCGAATGAATGCCGCATCCGCTGATTACGTGGTTCATTCAGGGAGATCGCCAATGCCACGCCTGTACGCCTTGATTCTGATGCTGTTGTGCCCGCTGTCCGCCTGGGCCGACCAGGTCATCCGCGTCTACAACTGGAACGACTACATCGCTCCGGAAGTGCTCAAGGACTTCGAGAAGGACACCGGCATCCGGGTCGAGTACACGACCTACAGCACCGCCGAAGAGGTCAAGAAAGCCCTGGAGAGCGGCGAGAAATTCGACGTCGCCGTGCCCTCGCACAACGACCTGCCGGCGCTGATCCGCGACAAGCGCATCCAGGCGCTGGACTTCAGCAAGCTGCCCAACCGCAGCCACCTCGACACCCAGCTGCTGAGCAAGCTGGCCGCCGTCGACCCGAACAACCAGCACGCCGTGCCCTACCTGTGGGGCGCCGTCGGCCTGGCAATCAACGAACCCGAAGCAGAGAAGGCCTACGGCGGTAAGCTGCCCGACAGCTGGAGCATTCTGTTCGATCCGCAGCAGAGCCAGCGCCTGAAGGCCTGCGGCATGAGCCTGCTGGACGCCCCGGACGAAGCCTTCTCGGTGCTGATGAACTACCAGGGCCGCAACTTCGCCCGCAGCGCACCGTCGCAGATCCGCCGTGCCGGCGAAGTACTCGCGCAGCTGCGCCCGAACCTGCGCTACATCGACAGCGAGCGCTACATCCAGGACCTCAATACCGGCAAGCTGTGCGTCGCCATGGCCTGGGTCGGCGACGCCCTGGGCGCGGCCAACGCCGGCCAGCCGGTGCGCTTCGTGGTGCCGCAGGAAGGCTCGGTGCTGTTCATCGACAACCTGGTGATCCCCAGCGCTGCCGAGCACCCGGACCTGGCGCTGAAATTCATCGACTACATGATGCAACCCAAGGTCGCCGCGCAGGTCACCGCCGCCACCCTCTACCCCAACGGCAACAAGGACTCCGCGCAGTTCCTCGACGCCGCCCTGCGCGACCAGCCGGGCCTCTACCCGGACCAGGAAACCAAGCGCCGCCTGTTCGCCCTGGAAACCGCGCCGGAGAAGACCGCCCCGGTGATCACCGACGTCTGGGCCAAGCTGCGCGACGGCGGCAGCTGACTTGCCGAGCACCCCGGAGCTGGCGTCCAATAGCCGCCCAGCTCCGGAGGTCGTCATGCCCGCTCCCTCTCCCACTCGCAAGCCCCGCGCCAGCAGCCAGGCACGCATCGCCGTGATCCTCGAGGCCGCCCGCGCCCTGCTGGCCGAGAGTGGCGCGGCGGGGCTGTCGATCTACGCGGTGGCCGAGCGCGCGGATATCCCGCCCTCCTCCGTCTACCACTTCTTCCCCAGTGTGCCGGCCCTGCTGCAGGGGCTGACCAGCGACGTCCACGCCGCCTTCCGCGCCTGCCTGGAACAGCCCGTCGACCACGCCGCCCTGCGCGACTGGCGCGCCCTCGCGCGGCTGGTCGAGCAGCGCACCCTGGCGGTTTACGCCGAAGACGCCGCCGCGCGCCAGCTGATCCTCGCCAGCCACGGCCTCGCCGAAGTCACCCAGGCCGACAGCCAGCACGACGTGCAACTCGGCCAGGCCATGCGCGAACTGTTCGAGCGCCACTTCGAGCTGCCGCCGCTACCGCAGGACATCGAGGTCTTCAGCCTGGCCATCGAGCTGGGCGACCGCGTCTACGCCCTCTCCGTGCAGCGCCACGGGCAGATCACCGAGCGCCTGGCCGAAGAAGGCATGCGGGTAATCGACGCCTACCTGTCGCTGTACCTGCCACCCTGCCTGCCGAAGCGTCCCTCACCGCTAGAATAATCGATTTTTATCCGATAAGTATTCGGATATACGGCCGAAATATTTCTATTTTGTCCTTCATAAACCGATTTTTATCGGATATAAGTTCTCCCACCTGGGAGCATCCCGGCTTGCTGATGCGGCAGGCGACCTATACTGGCCCTCCTGCAACGGTCGACAGCGACGACATCCCGAATGACACAACCCACTCCGTAGGATGGGCAGAGCGCAACGATACCCATCGATGGCTATCGGCTCGCCCCTTCCACGAAGCACTGACCAAGGACCGCCCCATGACCACGCTGACCAGCACTCCCCGCGCCGATGGCTTCCGCATGCCGGCGGAATGGGAACCCCAGACCCAGACCTGGATGGTCTGGCCCGAGCGTCCGGACAACTGGCGCCTGGGCGGCAAGCCCGCGCAGGCCGCCTTCAGCGCCGTGGCCCGCGCCATCGCCCGCTTCGAGCCGGTGACCATTGGCGTCTCCGCCGGCCAGTACGAGAATGCCCGCGCCCAGTTGGCCGACGCGGCCAACATCCGCGTGGTGGAAATCAGCAACGACGACGCCTGGGTGCGCGACACCGGCCCGACCTTCGTCACCAACGACAAGGGCGACGTACGCGGCGTGGACTGGACCTTCAACGCCTGGGGCGGCCTCGAAGGCGGCCTGTACTTCCCCTGGCACCGCGACGATCAGGTAGCGAGCAAGATCCTCGGCATCGAGCGCTGCGACGGCTATCGCACCGAAGGCTTCGTACTGGAAGGCGGCTCCATCCACGTGGACGGCGAAGGCACTCTGATCACCACCGAGGAATGCCTGCTCAACCACAACCGCAACCCACACCTGAGCCGCGAAGAGATCGAGGCCGTGCTGCGCGAGCATTTGGCCATCGACACCGTGATCTGGCTGCCGGACGGCCTGTTCAACGATGAGACCGACGGCCACGTCGACAACTTCTGCTGCTACGTGCGTCCCGGCGAAGTGCTGCTCGCCTGGACCGAAGACCAGAACGACCCGAACTACGAGCGCTGCCAGGCCGCCATGCGCGTGCTGGAAACCGCCCGTGACGCCAAGGGCCGCCAGCTGACCGTGCACAAGATCATCATCCCCGGCCCGATCCACGCGACCGACGCCGAGTGCGAAGGCATCGACCTGGTGATCGGCACCCAGCCGCGCGATCCGTCGATCCGCCTGGCCGGTTCCTACGTCAACTTCCTGATCGTCAACGGCGGCATCATCGCCCCGCGCTTCGACGACCCGGCGGACGCCGAAGCCGAAGCGACCCTCAAGCGCATCTTCCCCGAGCACGAGATCGTCATGGTGCCGGGCCGCGAGATCCTCCTGGGCGGCGGCAACATCCACTGCATCACCCAGCAGCAACCGGCGCCGCAGAGCCGCTGATGCGCTGATGCGCTGAAGACCAAAAGGCCGTCGCTCCCACCGGAACGACGGCCTTTTTCATTGCCTGAAATCTGCGGAAATGCAGCGTTACAGCAGCGGAATGCTGTAGCTGACGATCAGGCGGTTCTCATCCTGGTCGCGCTGGCTCGCAGAGCCCGGCGTGGCGGCCGCCGGCAAGCCGCTGCGCAGCGACGCATTCTTCCAGGCCACGCCCAGGTTCTTCAGCGGGCCATCCTGGATGGTGTAGCCCAGGCTGATATCGCGCTCCCACTCGGTCTGCTTGCCGTAGGCGGTATCAATGCTGTCGCCGCGCAGGTAGACGGTCTGGAAGTTCAGGCCCGGTACACCCAGCGCCGCGAAGTCATAGCCGTAGCGCGCCAGCCAGGTCCGCTCGCCGGCATGCTGGAACCTGCCGATCTGCGATTCAGTGATCAGGTAGGAAGTCGCGCCGTCACCATCATTGATGAACGGAAAGTCGCTGTCGCCAGAGAGGCCTTGGTGCCCGACGCCGAAGCTGTGGCCCTGCAGGCTGTAGGTGAACAGACCGCTGAGCGCCTGGTTGTCCACCTTGCCACGGGTCACGCCGCTACCGTAGTAACCGGTGGTGGAATAGAACGGATCTTGGCTGCCATTCTTGCCGTCACTGCTGCTGTGGAAGTAGCGCAGATCGCTCTTCAATGCGCCGACACCCACGTCCCAGCTGTGCTGCAGGCCGAGGAAGTGCTGCTTGTAGAAGTCCTTCAGGTTGCCGTAGTAGTACTGGACCGTGGTGTTCGCGTTGATCCGGTAGTCCGCCCCGCCGTAGTAGAACTTGTTGCTGTACTGGGCGAACTGCGACTTGCCGCCGGCGTTGGCCCCGGCAATCGACAGCCCCTGGTCGGAGTTGCTCGAATTACGGCCTTTCATATGTTCCAGTTGGCCGGCTACGAAGGTCAGGTCCTTGAACTCGTTGGAGGTGACCTGCCCGCCACTGAAAGTCTGCGGCAACAGGCGGCCGTCGTTGTAGGTCACCACCGGCAGCTTGGGCTGCAGGGTGCCGTAGCGCAGTTCGGTCTGCGAAACCTTGGCCTTGGCGGTCAGCCCCAGGCTGGCGAAGTCATCCACCGCGCGGCCATCGCTGTCGGTGGGGAAGACGATACCGCCCAGGTTGCTGCTGTCCGGGTTGTACTGCTTGCCCCTGCCGCTATCGAGCTTCACGCCCAGCAGGCCGAGCGCATCAACGCCGAAACCCACCGTGCCCTGAGTGAAGCCGGAAGCATAATTGAACAGGAAACCCTGCCCCCACTCTTCCTGCTTGCTCGGCGCGGCGGAGCCGTTGCGGTTGTCCTGATTGATGTAGAAGTTACGCAGGCCGAGGCTGGCCTTGCTGTCCTCGATGAAGCCGTCGGCGAGAGCGCCCTGTGCCAGAGCGGCGATGACGATGGCCACGGCCAGGCTCGAATGCTTGAGTTTGCAGTGCTGCATAGCGGTTCCCCATGACAGGTTCGTGAGCACGTCATCTGGCTCCCGGCGCGCTGGGCGCGGCAGGGATGACGGCAGTGCTGATCACGACAGCCATGGGAAGGAGTGAAGGAGACGAGCCAGACGGGGCAATCTGCGCCGCCTTGTCATTGCAGCGACGGCCGGGCGCTGGTTCAGCGAGGTACTCCCGAGCGACGCCCGCTTCGTCAACCACCACCGTAAGGCCTGCTCGATGCCTCTCCCGCCGGTCCGCGCAACCGGCGCCACGATAAGAGCCAGGCCGGGCCGTGCGCGGCGGACAGGCCTGCGCTTGGGGGGCTGTTGCGCGATCTTTGACCAGGCTCACGCTTGGATTTTCAGACGCGCACGGACCACTCCGGAAATGAATGGGAAGTCTCCGATCACCGCCGGAAGAACACCGAATGGCGGCAGGAAAATTCAGCCGAAATCACGCGCTGGCTATGCACGCGCGTCATGAAAAAAGCCGCCGCCTCTGGCGAGGACGGCGGCTCTTCTTCAGCCCGCGGAAATTACAGCAGCGGGATGGTGTAGCTGACGATCAGGCGGTTCTCGTCCTGGTCACGCTGGGTCGCGGTGCCCGAACCCGTGGTCGGCAGGCCGCTGCGCAGGGCAGCGTTCTTCCAGGTGAAGCCCAGGCCCTTGAAGGTGCCATCCGGGATCACGTAGGCCAGGGAGATATCACGCTCCCACTCGCTCTTGTCGCCGTACTTGGTGTCGATGTTGTCGCCGTGCAGGTACAGGGTCTGGAAGGTCAGGCCCGGCAAGCCGGCCTGGGCGAAGTCGTAGCCGTAACGGACCTGCCAGGTGCGCTCGCCGGCGCGCAGGAACTTGCCGATCTGCACGTCGGTGATCAGGTAGGCCGTGGCGCCGTCGCCGTTGTTGATGAACGGGAAGTCGCTGTCGCCGCTGAGCTGCTGGTAGCCGGCGCCGAAGCTGTGGCCGCTGACGGTATAGGTGAACAGGCCGCTCCAGGCGCGGTTGTCGACTTCGCCCTTGGTCACGCCGTTGCCGTAGTAACCGCTGGTGTAGAAGTTCTTGTCGTGGCCGTTCTTGCCGTCATCGCTGCTGTGGAAGTAGCGCAGGTCGCTCTTGAGCACGCCCGGGCCGATCGCCCAGTTGTGCTGCAGGCCGAGGAAGTGCTGTTTGTAGAAGTCCTGCAGGTTGCCGTAGTAGTACTGCAGCGTCAGGTCCTTGGTCAGCTTGTAGTCGGCGCCGCCGTAGTAGAACTTGTTGACGAACTCGCCGGTGCGCGCGTTGTTGGCGCCGGCGATGGACAGCCCTTCGTTGTTGCTGGAGCTGCGGCCCTTCATGTGTTCCAGCTGACCGCCGAGCAGGGTCAGGTCCTTGAACTCGTTCGAGGTGACCTGGCCACCTTCGAAGGTCTGCGGCAGCAGGCGACCGTCGTTGTAGGTCACGACCGGCAGCTTGGGCAGCAGGGTGCCGTACTGCAGCACGGTGCTGGAAACCTTCACCTTGCCGGTGGCGCCCAGGTGGGAGAAATCGTCGACCGCGCGACCGTCACCATCGGTGGGGAAGACAGTACCGGAAAAGCTCGAGCTGGTTGGGTTGTAATGTGTGCCCTTGCCGCTGTCCAGGCGTACGCCCAGCAGGCCGAGTGCGTCGACGCCGAAGCCCACGGTGCCTTCGGTGAAGCCGGAGGTGTAGTTGAGCAGGAAACCCTGGCCCCACTCTTCCTGCTTGCTCGGCTCGGCGGTGCCGTTGCGGTTGTCGGTATTGATGTAGAAGTTGCGCAGGGTCAGGTTGGCCTTGCTGTCTTCGATGAAACCACCGGCGACGGCGGATTGTGCGAGGCCTGCGGCAGCGATGGCGAGCGCGAGGCTCGATTGCGTGAGAGTGCGGCGTTTCATTGGAATTTCCCCATTTTATTGATCTTGGAAAGCAGGCCATTCAAGGCGACCACTGGCTCCAGCGGAGCCCGACCGAACGGCAAGCAGCGGCCATGGCGTGTCAGGCACGCTCGGCATGCGGTAATTCGGCGGTGTACGGCGCTCCCCTAAACGGGGATCGAGCGCAGGCAAGCAGGCGGGAGGGCAGCAGAAGAATGGAATGGCATGGATCGGATCTCGTGTCTTGTTGTTGTGGCAATGCGCGGGGCATGCGTCAGTGGCTAGGCAATCCCCAGGCCAACCGGCCTTACCTGCCTGACACGCCCGCCACTTCCGACACTCGGAACGATCTGCAAGCAAATTCCTTCAGAAAAATCAGCGGAAAACCGCCACGAGCCCCCTTCATCCTGGCGGATAACCGCCATCCCCTTTCGCTGTCACGGCAACGCTGGGGGCCACGATAAAAGAAGCTCTATAAATCAAAAAAGAATTAATTATTACTATGTAATTTCTTTTGGGAATATATGGTAGCACGCCGACTGGCCGGCGCCGCCTCCCTGAGGAGGTACCCAGTTTGTATGAAATGGCTGATCAATCAGAAACGACGTAAGGACCAGGCCCGAGCTGCCGAACGCCGGGCAAAAAAAACCCGCCAGCGCTGCAACGCGGGCGGGTTCGGGACCCTGTGCTAGGGGAAGGTCCCAAAGGAGAGCGGCGGAGTGGAGTCCGCCTAGGAGTGGTGCGTCCCTGCACCCGATGGCGGCGATGATGGCCACCACCCGGCGCGGAGTCGATTCCAGCGATCCACCCGCGGCGGTGGGAAAATTCCCCAACGCCGCGGGCATTGCCGGAGAGTGCGGGTCGCAATCAGTTGCCGCCGACAGCGGCGCTGGTGCCGATGAAGTTGGCCGATGGCAGCAGCTGGCTGATGAAGCGGTTCCAGCGGGTGATGTTGGCCGGGCCGATGAACACCACGTCCTGCGGCTGCATGGCGAATTCCTTGGCCAGGGCGTACGCGGTCGGGCGCTTGGCTTCCAGGTGGAAGACCTGGGCCTGGAAGGTGCCTGGCGCGGTACCGGCGACCGGTTCCGGGTTGCCACGGATCACGTAGACCGAGTCGCCGTCGGAGGTTTCCGGGGCCAGGCCGCCGGCGTTGCCGAGCACTTCCAGCAGGGACAGACCGGTGGTGCGATAGGTGACCACCTGCGGACGCTCCACTTCACCGACCACGTAGACTTTCTTGCGGTCGTTGTAGGGCAGGTGGATCTGGTCGCCATTCTTCAGGTAGATGCCGGTCAGGGTCGAACCGGAGCGGTTCAAGGCGTCGACGTCGAGCACGTACTCGCGGCCATCACGCTTGAGGACCAGGCCGGACAAGTCCGCTTCACCGGTGACCACCCCCGCCTTGCTGACTGCCTGCACCAGGGTGGTCGGTGTGTTGTTCAGCTCGACCTGCCCGCCGTTCTGGAAGGCCCCGGAAAGCACCACGTGCTGGCTGGCATAGCGCAGCACGGTGACGTCCACCTGCGGGTCGACGATACCCTTGTTCGCCAGCCGTCGGGACAGGCTCGTACGCAACTGCGCCGGGGTCTGTCCTTCGGCGCGCACCACGCCGGCATAGGGGAAGAATATGTTGCCGTCGGCGCCGACCACGCGACCGTTGGCTTCCATCTGCTGGGTGGAGCCGGGGCTGGTCAGTTCCGGGTGGTCCCAGACGGTCACCAGCAGCACGTCGCCGCCGCCGATCACATAGTCCTCCTGCGGCGGGCGGTAATTAAGCAACTCTGCGGGTACACCGGGTTTGGCGGCGAACGCGGCCTCCTGGCGTTGCAGCACCTGGGGCGTGATGGGCACGAGGGTGATGTTCATCCCCTCTTTCTGTGCCTCGCGTTGGATATCGGAATCCGTCATGTGCTGACCGGGGGAGAACACGCAGCCTTGTAGCGCCAGACTGCCGACTACAAAGCTGAAAGCGAGCAGGTTTTTCATGGCAATCCTTCCTTGAAGCTTGTGTGGAAACTCAATAGGCATTGCGGTGTACGAAACCCTTGAACAGGGTCAGCAAGACGATCTTCAGGTCCCACCAGACGGACCAGTTCTCGATGTAGTCCAGGTCGAACTCGATGCGCTTCTGCATCTTCTCCAGGGTGTCTGTTTCGCCACGCCAGCCGTTCACCTGGGCCCAGCCGGTAATGCCTGGCTTGACCTTGTGACGCAGCATGTAACGGCTGACCTGACGCCGGTATTGCTCGTTGTGCGCCACGGCGTGGGGGCGTGGGCCGACCACGGACATGTCGCCGAGCAAGACGTTGAAGAACTGTGGCAATTCATCCAGCGAGGTGCGCCGCAGGAAGGCGCCCAGCGGGGTGATGCGGCAATCGTTGCGCGAGGCCTGGATAACGGCGGCGCCGTCTTCCATGACCGTCATGCTGCGGAATTTCCAGACGCGGATGGGCCGGCCATCCATGCCGTAGCGGGTCTGGCGGAACAGCACCGGGCCGCGCGAAGTGAGCTTCACCGCCACCGCGATGAACAGCATGGGCACGGCGATCAGCAGCAGGATCAGCGAGGCCAGCACCACGTCCTCGATGCGCTTGAGCACGGCGTTGGGGCCGTCCATGGGCGTGTCGAAGATGCTGATGGTGGCCAGCCCGTTGATGCTTTCGCTGCGCGCGTGCAGCAGGTCGAACATGAACAGGTCGGGGATCAGGTAGACCGATACCGTGGTGTCGGAAAGCTCGCGGATCAGCTCGTTGAGCAGCGGCTCGCGGGACAGCGGCAGGGTCAGGTAGACCTTGTCGATCTGCCCCGAGCGGGCGGCCTCGATCAGTGCCAGGCGGTCGCCTTTCACCGGCACCCGTTCGCCCAGTTCCATCTGCTGCGGGCGGTCGTCGTAGAAGCCGATCAGGCGCAGGCCCATCCAGGGTGCGGCGAGAATGGTCTCGGCCAGTCGCGCGCCGACTTCGCCGGTGCCGTAGATGGCCACGTTGCGGCTGTTGAAGCCGTGGCGGCGGGCGACGCGCAGCAGCATGCGGATGGCCAGGCGGTAGCCGCCCAAGATCAGCAGCGCCGCGGCGAACCAGCCCAGGCGCCGGGGCTCTTCCAGCTCCACGTGGCGCAGCGAGATGTCCAGCAGCAGCACGGCGAAGAACGCCAGCGACCAGTACAGGGTGACGCTCAGCGACTCACGCAGCAGCGACTCGCCGCGCCAGGAGCCGTAGAGCTGGTTCAGTTCGCCGAGCCAGTGGAACAGCATCACGCAGAGCAGCACCGAGACCCAGATCTGGGCATCCAGCACGCCATTGCCCGCGCCGAGCAGCACGACCCCGGTGAGCACGATCACCAGTATGTCGCTCAGGCGGTGCGCCAGCGAGATCAGCGACTGGTGCGCACGCAGAATTCCTTTCGTCTTGTTGGGCATGATGACCTCACGACTGCCGGCGTCGCTCCTGGCGCCGCTGCATCGCAGTCCGTTATCGGGCGCAATGCCGGCCAGCCCTCCACGGGCTCGCCGGCTGCGGGTTCACTGTCGCTTGTCCAGCAGCAGTTGCTGCAGGTAGCGGCCATAGCCGGTCTTGCTCAGGCGCTCGGCCTGCAGCGCCAGCAGGTTCTCGCTGAGCCAACCCTGCTGGAAGGCGATTTCCTCCAGGCAGGCGACCTTGAGTCCCTGGCGCTCCTCGATGGTCTGCACGAAATGGCCGGCCTCCATCAGCGATTCGTGGGTGCCGGTGTCCAGCCAGGCGAACCCGCGACCGAGCAGGCTGACGTGCAACTCGCCCAGCTCCAGGTAGAGGTTGTTGATGTCGGTGATTTCCAGTTCGCCGCGGGCCGAAGGGCGGATCTGGCGGGCCATGTCCACCACGCGGTTATCGTAGAAATACAAACCGGTGACGGCGTAGTTGGAGCGCGGCACGCGGGGTTTTTCCTCGATGGAAAGCACCCGGCCCGCGTCGTCGAACTCGACCACGCCGAAGCGCGCCGGGTCCGCCACCTGGTAGCCGAACACGGTGGCGCCCCGGGTCCGCGCGGCTGCCTCGCGCAGGGTTTCGGTGAAGCCCTGGCCGTAGAAGATGTTGTCGCCCAGCACCAGGCACACCGAGTCGTCACCGATGAATTGCGCACCGATCAGGAAGGCCTGCGCCAGCCCGTCCGGCGAGGGCTGCACGGCGTATTGCAGGCGCACGCCGAACTGCTCGCCGTCGCCCAGCAGGGCGCGGAAGTTCGGCAGGTCGGTGGGCGCGCAGATCAGCAGGATGTCGTCGATGCCGGCGAGCATCAGCACCGACAGCGGGTAGTAGACCATCGGCTTGTCGTAGATCGGCAGCAGTTGCTTGGACACTCCCAGGGTAATGGGATGCAGGCGGGTGCCGGAGCCACCGGCGAGGATGATGCCCTTCATGATCTGCCTCCTTGCTTGGCGATCTGTTTGGCGTCGAAGCGCGCCGGGTAGTCCGAGCGCTCGGTCAGAAAGGTGTCGATCAGGCTGGAGAGCCGCAGCGCGGAGATGTCCCAGGAGTAGCGCAGGACGTTCTCCTGACCCAGGCGGCGCAGGTCGGCGCGCAGCTTGTGGTCGAGCAGCACGCGGCGCAGGGCGGCGGCGATGCCGGGCGGATCGAGGGGGTCGAAGTACAGCACCGAGTTGCCCAGCACTTCAGGAATCGAGGCACTGCTGGCGGCCACCACCGGGCAGCCGCAGGCCTGTGCTTCCAGCGGCGGGATGCCGAAGCCTTCGTACAGCGAAGGGAAGGCGAAGACGGCGGCGTTGCGGTACTGCTCGATCAGCTGGTCGTCGTCCAGCCGGCCCAGCCAGCGCACCCGGTCGCCCTGCCCGCTCTGCTGCAGTTGCGCATCGACGAAGCTGCGGTTGGCGGCGCCGACGATGCGCAGCTCCACGTCCAGCTCGCCGAGCAGACGGAACGCTTCGATCAGCCGGGAGAAGTTCTTGTGCGACGCCGGCGAGGACACCGCCAGTACATAGGGGCGTTCGAGCAGCGTCGGCTCGAGGCCGGTGCAGAACTCGGCGGACACTGCATTGGCGATCACATGAATGCCCTTGGGGTCGACACCATAGTGCGAGGCGATCTCCTCGCGGGAGAACTCGCTGACCGTGACCTGCGCCAGCGAGCGACGCAGCATCAGCGGGATCATCAGGCGGTACAGCGCACGGAACTTCCAGGAGAAGCTTTCCGGATGGCGCACGTAGGTGATGTCGTGGTGCGTGACGACCTGCTTCGAATAGGCCAGCGGCGCCGTGCTGCACAGCGAGACCAGCAGCGGCCGGCCGTGACGGGCCAGCCACAGCGGCAGGTCGATCTGCTCCCAGAGGTGCCCGCTACGCTGGCCGATCTGTTCGACCCGGAGTTGGCTGGCGACTTCCGGGCGGAGGATTTCACCGGGCGGTGCGACGAAGTGCAGGTCGCTGCGCAGCCGCGCCAGCGACAGCGAGATCTGCTCGGCGAAGCGCTGCACACCACTCACTTGCTGGGTGAGAAAACGCGCGTTGATCACGATCATGTGGATTCTCCGCGATGGAGTCAGCGCAACGACAGTTGCGGGGTCGACGCGCTGCGCACCAGGGTGGGCGACTCGTCGATGCGGATGCTGGCCTGGCAGTCGCCGCCCCCTGCGGGGCACTGCCAGGGCACCGGCCGGCCCTCGCGGCGGGCGATCCCTTCGACGGCGTCCAGGCGCCAGAGGGTGTCGCTGCTGCCGGGCTTGCTGGTGATGTTCAAGGTCTGCTCGTGGCCCAGGGTCCAGGCCACCAGGATTTCCTCGCTGGCCTTGGCGAAGCGCAGCAGGTAGACGTTCGGGTCTTCGTTCGGCACGCGACCGACGAAGCGGTAGCGGCCGATGATGTCGGCGATGCTGGCCATCGCGTGGTAGGCCGGCTTGGGCTGTCCGCCGGCGGTGAGCAGGCCGAAGTTGTGCTCCATGTCCGTGCGGTCGATGCCGTCGTCCACCAGGTCGTACCACCAGGCGCCCTTCACGTTCGGCAGGCTGCGTACCAGCACGTAGGCGCGGGCCAGGTAGGCGGCCTGGCGCTCGCGGCTGATGCCGCAATCGCCTTCGTGGGCCGGCCAGCTGAACTCGGTGAAGTACAGCGGGACCGGTTTGCCGGCGGCGTTTTCCAGCTTCTGGTTGACGCCCTGGAACCAGTTCAGCCAGGCCTCGGGGGTGGACATCTCGCGCTCGCAGTACACCGAGGGGTGCAGCGAGATACCGTCGACGACATCCAGCACGCCCCCACCGGCGATGCGCTCGGCGAAGCCCTGGCGAATGCCCTTGAGGGTGACGGCCCCGGCGAGAATTCTGGCCTGCGGGTCTTCCTCGCGGATCACCTTGGCGGCCGCGCGCACCAGGGTCAGGTAGTCGTCGCTGAAGTCCTTGTCGGTGGCGTTTTCCGAGTCCCACTCGTTCCACACTTCGTAGTAGGCGACTTGCCCCTTGAAGCTGCGCACCACGTAGCGCACGTAACGCAGGTAGCCCTCGCGGGAGGCGTCGTCGCGCGGCTTGGCGTTACCGTAGAACTGGTTCTCGTTGCCCAGGATCAGCAGCGTGTCTATCCCCAGGCTGCGGGTGCTGCGCAGCTGTGCGCGCCAGGCGGCGTCGATGGACAGCACGCCGCGCTCGCGCTCGACGCTGGACCAGTAGGCGTCGTCGCGGAACGACAGGATGCCGGCCTCGCGAGCCAGGCGATTGATGCCGTCGCGATTGCCCGCGCGGATGTTCTGGTGGGTACTGGCGCCGACGATGAATTCCGCCGGACCGAGATTTTCCACCGGTGCCTCGTTGGCCAGGCTGCGCGGTGACTGCAGCAACCCGCCGATCAGCAGAGCGCAGGCCAGCAGACTGAGCATGCCGCCCTGCAGGCGCAGGGTGCGCGGTGCCGGCTGCGGCGCGGTCTCGCCCGGCAGGCGCAGGGCGCGGCCGATGGCCAGGCCGAGAAACAGGCTGGGAATCGGCGACTCGAGCACGTCGCTGGTCCAGGCGATGAGCAGGATGCAGTAGGCGATGCCGAGCAGCGCGCGGGCTTCGCGGCCGGGTTGGCGTTGCAGGCGCATCAGCATCGGCACCGCCAGCAGGTAGAGGGCGACGCCGGCCACGCCGAACAGGCACCAGAGGTAGAGCAGCGAATTGTCCGCCACCGCCAGCTGCTCGACGCCGAAGACCGGGAAGGCCGCGTAGGCGCTGCCCGTCATGCCCAGCCCGGCGCCGGTATAAATCCAGCCGTTGTAGTCCATCACCTTGATCAGGTTCGGCCAGGTATTGACCAGACGATCCACCATCGAGCCCATCAGGTTGTCGCCGGTGGCGGTGGCCAGGTACGGGTCGACATGGCCGTACAGGCCGTACAGCGGCAACGCCAGCGCGCCGAGCACCACCAGCAGCGCGGCCAGCAGGAACAGCAGGCGCTGGCGGCTGATGCTCATCACCAGCAGGGCCAGGAAGAAGGCGCCGGCGGAGGACTTGTTGGTGGTCAGCACGATACCGACCAGCGCAATCAGGTAGATCAGCCCACGCACCGGCAGTGCCAGGCGGAAGGACCCCAGATACAGGCTGAACACCGCCAGCATCATCGCCAGGCTTGAGGACATCCGCGAGAAGCCGGCGATACGATCCAGGCCATAGGCGCTCCAGGAACGGTTGCCGCTGATCTCGACGCCGCCCATGGAGTAGGTGTAACCCTTCCACGGCACGTTGATGGTGAGGTCCAGGGCGATGCCCAGCAGGGACGCGAGCAGGCAGAAGAAGATGATCCAGCCCACGGCCTTGCGGTGCATTTCCAGGTACTGGCCGCAGAGCAGGCCGAACAGTAGCGGCGCGTAGATGAAGACGGAGAAGAAGCCGCTCTGGGATTCGGCGCCGTGCAGCCGGCCGAGCAGCAGCGAAGCCGCCGCGAGGATCAGCAGCAGCCACAGGCCGCGCTGCTGCGGGCGAGTGAACAGCTCCCAGCCCACCGCGACGATGCAGGCCACCTTGGGCAGGTAGACGATGGCCGACAGACCGGCCTGGTCGGTGTAGAAGCGCAGCGCGCCGTTGAAGGTCTCCACCAGCAGCAAGGCCACCAGCACCCCGAGCGCCAGCAAGGAGCGGTCGAAGGTCACGCGGCGGTCGACCTCAAAGCGTGGATACGGGGATTGCAGTTCCATGCTGGACTCCGCGGGTAAGCAGGGTGTGGCGCAGGATGGCTTCGTATTCGTCGAGCATCCGTTCCACGCTGAGCATCGGTGCCACGACTTCACGGGCGCGCGCGGCCAGGCGCTGGCGCAGCGCCGGGTCACGCACCAGGCGCTCGATGGCGTCGCCCAGCGAGTCGCTCCGGTCGGGCGAGCAGAGCAGGCCGTTGATTTCGTCCAGAACGATTTCCGTCAGGCCGCCCATGCGCGAGGCGATCACCGGCAGGTGGTGGGCACAGGCCTCCAGCGCCACCAGGCCGAAGGATTCCGGGGACAGGCTGGGCACCACGGCGACGTCGATCTCGCTGAAGAACTCAGCCGCCTTGCGGTAGCCGACGAAGTGCACGCGCTGGGGGTCGGCGAGCGACTTCAGCTGGTTCACGTAGGCGCCGTCGCCCCGTCCGGCGATCAGCAGCGAAGCATCGTCACTGCGTGCCTGAAACTGCTCGATCAGCCACTCCACGCCCTTGTTCGGGGTCAGCGCGCCGATGAAGCCGAAGCGCAGCGGGCGACGCCCGCTTGCCGGTGGCGCGACGGTCACCTCCGCCATCGGCGAGCCGTTGTAGACCACATGGGTCTGGCTACCGGCGAAGTACCCGGCATCGAGCAGCGCATTGAGCTGGTAGCGGCTGACGCCGACTACTGCATCGACTTCGCTCGAAGCCGATGCGTGGGAGCGCCGCAGCAGCGCACAGGACGCGCACTGCTGCTCGCAGTGGCGGCCCTTGTTGAAGCGCACGCCGCGCGGGCAGGTGAGGTACTGGTCGTGAAGTATCTGGACCAGCGGCAGGCCGGCATCGCGGATCGCATCCCAGGCGGAGATCGACCAGCCCGACAGGTTGTGGCAGACCACCACGTCGGGCTCGACCTCTTCCAGCACCTTCGCCAGCACACTGCGCATGCTGCGGTTGTAGCGGTCCAGCCCGTGCCAGGCGAGGCGCTTCAGCGTGCCATGGCGCTTCTCGTCGAACGGCCAGTAAAGATTGCGCAGACCGGCGCGCAGCACCGTTACACCGTTCAGCGTCTCGTGCTGCAGGCCCTCGTCCGGCCCGGTGCAGAGCACCTGAACGTCGTGGCCACGCCCGCGCAGGCCCTCGGCCATGTGCTGCAGCATGACTTCCGTCCCGCCACCGATGTTCGGGGCGTAGAGGGTGTTGAGCAGCAGCACTCTCATAGCGGGTAGGACCGGTTCATGCCGAGGCTGCCGGCCTCGCCATCACGGATTGCCTGCAGCAGCAGGGCCAGGCGACTCTCGCGCTGGTGACGGCGGGCGAAGAAGTGCAGCAGGCGAATGAACACCCAGCGGTTGAAGCGGTACATCAGCGGCGAGGTGACCCACAGATTCTTGTCGAACCAGGCCTGGTTGCGCGCGGCGTAATAGGCGCGCAGGTCGGAGCTGCCGAGCAGGTAAGTCTCGTAGATGTTGGAGGTGCGCGCCTTGATGTTCCAGGAGTTCTCCAGGTCATCCAGGCCCGCTTCGGGCACCAGGTAGAGGTGGCCGCCCAGGGCGCCGATGCGGAAGGTGTATTCGGTGTCGTCGGCGTAGAGCACCAGGTCGCGGCGCGGCAGGCCGATGCGGCGGAACAGGTCGGCATGCCCGAGCAGGCCGCCGTAGTAGGCGAACGGCAGCTCCAGCAGCGGCTGCGCCGGGCGCGGCTTCGGCTTGCCCCAGGGCGTGCGTCGCCACAGCTTGTAGGGCAGCTGGCGAACGTGGAAGCCGAAATAGCTGGAGCGCGGCGGCGCGATGAAACGGGTCGGCACGCCGGAGGCGACGTCGGCCTGATGGGTAGGGCGGAAGCCGAGCACGGCGGTGTTGTCGGCGCCATGGCGCAGGGCGCAGTCGATCAGGCGTTGCTTGAGGAGCGGGAAGGAGCCCGGCGTCGGGGCGTTGTCGTCATCCATCAGCCAGATGAAATCGCAGCCGGTCTTCAGCGCAGCCTCGATGCCCACGGCGTAGCCATTGGCCGAGCCGGTGTTGCTGTCCAGCTCGATGACCTGCACGCGGTTTGGCCAGAGCATGAACAGCTGATCGAGCTCCGCCACGGAGGCATTGCTGACGACGATGGCGCGGGTGATTTCCTTCTCGCGGAAGGCGCGCGCCAGCAGTTCCTGCAGGTAGTCCAGGCGATCGCCATAGGTCAGCGTCACCAGCACGGTCGATCCATTCATCTTGCCACTCCTCCTTGTACCTGGCCTTGTCTGGGGGTTTGCGCCTCAGGCGCGCCAGCCGTCGTTGCCGCTCAGCGCCGAGAGCTGGCTGAGCGGGACCCGGATGCGTTGTTCGCGTTGCAGCAGGTTGAGCAGGATCAGGGCGCGTTCGGTGCCGTCGTCGCAGAGGAAGATGGCCTCCACTTCACATTCGCCAGAACACTTCAGGCGCACGACCTGGCCTTCGTGGAAGCCGCTGGAGGGCCGCTCGGGCATGGCTGCCAGGCGCTCGCGGATGCCTTCCACCAGGTCGTCGGCCACCGCCAGCGGCTGCGCGCCGAAGCTGACGATGCGCGCCACGCCCCGGGTGGAGCGGATCGGGAACCAGTTGTCGTGCTGCTGATCGAGGCGGATGAACAGGTAGCCGGGGAACAGCGGCTGCGGCCGGCTGCCCTGCTTCACCACCGGGCGGTAGCAGGAGAAGCCCTGGCGGCCGAGGTTCTCCTCGGCGCGCAGTTCCTGGTGCGGTTTGGTCTGGATCAGGTACCAGCGATACTGCGCGGCTTGCAGGCCAACGCTGACAGCGGAATTCATGACTCGTACTCCCCGAGGATGTCGGACGACGGAGCGGGTCGCTCCAGGGTGTAGCGGCCTAGCAACCGCTGCATCTCGTCCGGTGGGTTGAACATCAGCACGTCGATGATCGACAGGCTGGGGACGAAATCCGGGCTGAACTGCGGGTAGCTCAGCTCGTCCATGCGCAGGAACTGCAACTCCAGGCCATGGGCCTGGAACACATCGGGCGAGTACAGGTGGCGACCGCCCTCCGGGTTGAGGTAGATGTCGCCGCCACTCTGCTTCACCGCCTCGATCAGGCGCTGGTCGCGGCCGATGTCCTCGGCCAGCTCCAGCTCCGAGGCCCGCACCATCGGCGTGTCGATGCCGATGTAGTGGCAGATGCGGCGGATCGAGTGCTCGGCGAAGTGCGACAGGTTGCGCTCGGGGTGCTCGAGGATTTCCTCCAGCAGCGGCATCACCTGCTCGTAGCACGGCGCGCGGTGGTAGGCATGGCGGATGGTGTGCAGCAGCCGCCGGTTGCTCAGCTGCATCTGCTCGCTAAGCCTGCGTTCGTTGATCGCCTGGGTCTGCGAGCCCTGCTCCAGGGGAAAGCTGAACTGCCAGATCTTCCCGCCGACCAGCAGGCGATTGCGGTTGATCCACCCACGCCGGGTGTACTGCAGGCTGTCGCCGAGAATGAACAGGCCGCTCGCGGCGATCAGCTGGAAGTACCCCAGGTAGGGGAACAAGTACGGCTGCATGAGGCTGACGATATGGACCATGGCTGCATCCTTTCCCTAGATTCCCTTTCAGTCCTTGGCGTCGTAGCGATAGGCGTAGGCGCCGTAGTCGTACGCCGCGGTCGAGGCCTTGCGTTTCACCCCGTTGAGGATGGCGCCCTGCAGGTGGATGCCGCTCTGCGCCAGGCGCCGCCGCGCGGTGTCGATCTCGCTCGCCGGGCTCTGGCCGAAGCGCGTCACCAGCAGGCAGATGCCGCACAGCCGGCCGACCAGGGCGGCGTCGGTCACCGCCAGCACCGGCGGCGTGTCGACTATCACCAGGTCGTACATCGACGAGGCATCGCGCAGCAGCTGGGCGAAGTTGTCGTGCATCAGCAGTTCGGACGGGTTGGGCGCGGCGAAGCCACAGGAGATGAAGTCCAGCTCCGGCACCTCGGTGGGCAGGATCACTTCGCTCAGCGGACGGTGCGAACTCAGCGCGTCGGACAGGCCGTGGCGCGGGGTCAGGCCGAATACCCGGTGCAGGTAGCCCTTGCGCATGTCGGCGTCGATCAGCAGGGTGCGCAGGCCCGATTGCGCGACGATGGCCGCGAGGTTGCTGGAGACGAACGACTTGCCGGCGCCCGGCGCCGGGCTGGTGAGCATCACCACATTGTTGCGCGCTTCGAGCAGGGCGAAGTGCAGGTTGGTACGCAGGCTGCGGATCGCCTCGTTGGCCAGGTCGCCGGGGGCAGACGCGGCGAGCAGCTTGGGCGTGTGGCCGAGGATGTCGCTCTTGCGCTCTTTCTCCAGGCGCTCCTGCTGCCGCGAGTAGGGAACCGCGGCGAGCACGGAGAGGCCCAGCTGCTCGATCGCCTCGGGATTCTCCACGCCACGGTAGAAGGCCTGGCGCAGGAACAGGATGCCGAGGGCGACGCAGAAGCCGAGCAAGGTCGCGAGCAGCACGATGACCTTGCGCATGGGCTTGGCCGGTTGCTCGACGTTGGCCTGGGCGGTGTCGATCACCCGCACGTTGCCGATGGTGCCGGCACGGATGATGTCCTGCTCCTGGGCCTTGTTCAGCAGGCTGGTGTAGGTCTGCCGGGTGACCTGCATGTCACGGGACAGGCGCAGCAGTTCCTGCTGGGTGGCCGGCAGGGTCTGGATGCGTTTCTGCAGTTGCGCCTTGCGGTCTTCCAGGCTGGACATCTGCTTGAGCAGGGCCTGGTAGGTCGGGTGCGACGGGGTGTAGAGGCGGTCGTAATCGGCACGCTTGAGCTTGAGTTCGGAGAGCTGGTTGTCGATGCCAACGACCTGGTCCAGCACGCCGCGGGTCTCGACGCTGATGTCGGCGGACTTGGCGGTGGTCTGGTAGGCGTTGTAGGCGTTCTCGGCGCGCTCCAGGTCCAGGCGCACCACCGGCAGCTGCGAGCGCAGGAACTGCAGGCGCTGGGAGGCTTCGGCGGAGCTGCGTTCAACGTTCTGCAGCACGTAGAGGTGGCTGATCTTGTCGAGGATGCGGTCAGCCTGCAGCGGGCTCGGATCTTCCAGGGTCATGTAGATGATCCCCGAGTCCTTGCCGGCCTCGACCACCTTGAGCAGCTTCTGGTAGTTCAGGGTGGTGGTCAGCAGGCGGTTCTTGGCCACGATGAACTCGGTGCCGGGGCGCGCCACCAGTTCGTCCACCTCGATGCTGAAGCCCTTTTCCAGCACCGGCTTCTTCAGCTCGCCGCGCAGGATCAGCTGGTCGTCGGCGTTGAGCAGGTGGTAGGCGTCGCCGCCATCGGCCACCAGGGTCAGCGGCTCGCCCAGGTACTCCTCCGGCACATCGAGGGAGAACACCTTGATCTGCTCGCCGCCCCAACCATAGGAGCCCATGCCCAGCCAGGGCGCGGACAGGGCCTCACCGGCTTCGGGGTGGTAGCGCCGCGCCAGGTAGTCACCGATCAGCGGCAGGTGCTTGGGCTTGGCGATGATGTCCAGCTTGAGCAGCTCGACCGCCTTGCCGAGCACCGCGCGGGACTTCAGCAACTCGATCTCGGTGGCGGCGATGGACACGGAGTCGGGGCGGTTGATCACCTCCGGCGTGCCGTTCAGGCCGTTCTTCTTCTGTTCGATCTGGATCATCGCGCCGGAAACGTAGATCGGCGTGGCGATTACCGCGTAGAAGAGCCCGAGCACGGCGAACAGGCCGGTGACGGCGAGGATCATCTTCTTGTGATCGAACAGCAGGCGCAGCAGGCCGGCCACATCGATGCGGGTGTCCTGGAGCGTTTCCAGGGACGAGCGGGGCATGACACTCATGGACTTCCATCCTCCATTGAGGTGGCGCGGCTCAGCGCGCCTGTACCGGGTTCAGCCGCTTGAGCAGGTTGGCGCCGTGGTTGCCGATCAACATCAGGAAGGCTTGCACCTTGCGCATGGGCGAGATGGCAGCCATCGACATCCGGCAGACCTGCATCAGGAAGTACTCGTTGAGCTCCTGGTTGCCCAGGCGCTGGTAGTAGCGCGACAGGCAGTAGTAGGTGTGCAGGGTCATTTGCTGCTGCACGCGGTCGGCCTGCATGGAGAAGATTCCGCCCTGGTGCACGCGATAGGCCGCCGGGCGGATTTCCTCGATGAAACGGCCCTTGCCGAAGGCCCCCAGCAGCGACCACCAGCACAGGTCGACCATGCGCGTGGTGCGCAGCTCCTCGGGCATCTCGGTGAGGACATTGCGGAAGCAGGTGGTGAGGGTGGAGATCGGCCGGGCCTGCTGCAGCTCCAGGCGGCTGGCGTCGCGGCGGTACTTGCCGGTGAGCTGCCGGGGCTTGATCACGCCGTCCTCGTTGTAGGTGTAGGCGTCGTGGTAGGTGATCACGTAGTCCGGGTTCTGCTCCAGGAAGTCGACCTGGATCTGCAGCTTGCGCGGGTCGGTCCAGTAGTCGTCGCCCTCGCAGTAGGCGATGTAGCGGCCCCGGCACTTGCGGAACACCGGCAGGCCGTGGGAGACGCCCTTGGAGTACTGGTTTTCCTTGTGGAAGATCGGCTTGATGATGTGCGGGTAGCGCGCGGCGTAGTCGGCGATCAGCTCGCTGGTGCCGTCGTTGGAGGCGTCGTCGTTGACCAGCACTTCGAAGCGGAAATCGGTGACCTGCTCGAGGAAGCTGTCCAGCGTGCGGCCGATGTAGTTCACCTGGTTGTAGGCCAGGCAAACGATGCTCAACAGAGGCTTCGGGTCTTCCGGCCAGTTGGAAAGGATCTGCAGCTCGGAGCGGATATCCATGTCTAGACACTCGGCTTGTGGGACGGTTTGAACAGGCGCAGCAAAGCCGGGGCAGAGCCCGCGCCCACGAGGAACAGGGTGATCAGGCCGCACACGGCCAGCGCCGCCAGCAGCCACAGGCGCTCGCCGGAGCGGGCCAGCAGCGCGTAGAAGGGTTCGCTGAGCAGCAGGCCGGCGGCGCTGAGCGCGGCGATCTGCAGGGTGTCGCGCAGCCACGGGCCATGCAGGCCGGGAGCGAAGGCGTGGTGCACGATCGCCGGCCAGATCAGGAACGACACCAGGCGCAGGCCGAACCAGCACAGCGCCACGCCGAGCACGCCGTAGAGGTAGGCGCTGGCGATCACCAGCGGCACGGTCACCAGGGTGGAGATGACCGTGTACCAGACGTGCATGCGCAGCAGGCCGTGGGCGTATTGCAGGTAGAACTGGAAGCTGGCCACCGCCAGCAGGCCTGAGCCGAGTACGTACCAGGCCAGGATCGGCCGGCACCAACTGGCGGCCACGGCATCGCCGCTCCAGGCCAGGACCAGGTCATGACCATGAGCGGCGATCACCGCGACCATCGGGAACAGCAGCACACAGACGAAACGGTTCGCCTTCAGATAGAGCTGCTGCATGTCTTCGTGGCGTTGTTCGGCGACCAGCACGGTCATGCGCGGCAGCAACGACTGCGCCAGCGGATTGACCAGTGTGAGGACGCCGCCGGAAATCAGCGCCACCAGGGAGAAGTAACCGTACTGCTGCAACGGCAGCAGATTCGACAGCAGGACCTTGTCCAGCTGGGTGAGCACGATCCACAGGCAGGAAGTGAAGGACATGCCCAGAGCAAAGGGCAGTACCGGACGCACCGTGTCCCAGCAGAAGCGGGTCAGCAGGCGCACGCCCATCCACAGGTAAGCCTTGCCGCCCAGCAGCAGCGCCTCGATCAGCGACACCGCGACCTGGAACTGGAAGAACACCAGCGGGTCCTGGCTGACCTGCGCCACCAGCAGCAGGCCGCCGAAGTAGCGCAGGGTGGTGATGAACACGTTCACTGCGTTGATGAAGCCGTGCAGCTCCTGCCCCTGCAGCGCGCTGCGGTACAGGGTGGCGTACAGCCGCAGGGCCACCAGCAGGCCCATCAGGCTGATGCACTGCGCGACCAGCTCGGGCGAGAGTTGCTGCACATTGAGCCACTGCCCGGCGACCCAGTGGCTGCCGCCCCAGACCGCCAGGCTGCTGAGCAGGGTCAGCGGCAGCAGGATCAGTTCGAAGGAACGCAGCAGGCGGGCCTGGGCCTGCTCTTCACCGCTGACGCCGCGGCCGTGGGCAACCTGGCGCACCAGCGCCGGCGACAGGCCCATGTCGAGCAACAGCAGCCAGCTCTGCAACACCGCGAAGAAGCCGATCAGGCCGTAGGCCTCGGCCCCGAGGTGGCCGAGGTAGAACGGCTGGATCAGGATGCCGATGACGATGGCGTACGCCTGCCCTGCGTAATTGATCAGGGTGTTGCGGACCATCGACAGCGAGCGTGCGGTGCGCATGATCGTCCCCTTACACCGCGACAGCGACGCGGCCGCTTTCCAGCAGCAGCACTTCGATCACCGCGCGCTGGATCTCCTGCGGCAGACCCGGGTACAGCGGCAGGCAGAGGATGCGCTGGCTCAGCTCGCGGGACAGAACCTGCGGCACCTGCGGGGCGAGGTAATCGAGGGTATCCAGCGACGGGTAGAAGTAACGCCGCGGGTTGACCCCGATCTCGTTCAGCGCGGTGCGCACGCGCAGCACCTGGGCTTCGTCGCGCAGACCGATGGGGTAGTAGCTGTTGTTCAGCCGCGCGTAGCTCTCGCTGGCCTGCAGGTCGTAGTAGCCGCTGAGGGCTGCGGTGTAGCGGGCGGCGATCTCCTCGCGCTGGGCGAGGATGGTGTCGATCTCGTCGAGCACGCACAGGCCCATGGCGGCGGAGAACTCGTTGAGCTTGGCGTTGATCCCCAGGCCGACGATCTGGTCGACGCCGGCGATGCCGAAGTTGCACATCAGGCGGATCTGCTTCGCCAGCTCGTCGTCGGAGGTGACGATGGCGCCGCCCTCGATGGTGTGGAACAGCTTGGTGGCATGGAAGCTCAGGGTGGTGGCATCACCCCAGGCCAGCACCGACCGGTCGCGGTAGCGCGAGCCGAAGGCGTGGGCGCCGTCGTAGATCACTTTCAACTGGTTGCGCTGGGCCACCGCCTGAATCTCCTCCACCGCACAGGGATTACCGAACACGTGGGTGGCGACGATGGCGGTGGTATCCGGCGCAAGGCTGGCTTCGATGCGCGCAGGGTCGAGGTTCCAGGTCCGCGGGTCGATGTCGGCGAAGCGCGGGCGGATGCTCTCCCACTGCAGCGTGCTGCTGGTGGCAACGAAGCTGAAGGGGGTGGTCACGGCACTGCCGGTCACGCCCAGGGCCCGGTAGGCCACTTGCAGGGCGATGGTGCCGTTGTTGGTCAGAATCACATGGCGAACGCCGAAGTAGTCCTGCAGGCGCTCTTCCAGTTCCGTGACGAAGGGGCCGTGGTTGGTGATCCAGCCGGAGGCATAGATCTGGTCCACGTAGGCCTTGAACTTCTCCGGGTTACCCAGGTAGGTCTTGGTCACATTGATCACGGTCGCATCCCTCTCTTGGATGGAAAGTCCGTTGGCTGTCGAGCCGGCGCGCGCCGCTCAACCCAGTGCCGACAGCGCGAAGGGCGCGTCGTCGATGCCGGTGTGGCTGTGGTCTTGAGAAGCTTGCTCGGCTTGCGTTGCGCGGTTGGCCAAGTGCTCCTGCAGGGCCTCGATGACCCGGCCGCTGGCGTCGTTGTGGAACTGCCAGACGCCGTAGATGCGGCTGTCGAAGGAGCGCTCGCTGCCCAGCATCGGGTTGGCCGCCAGACCGGACCCGAGGCCGAAGCTGTAGAGGCCGGGAATCGGCCGTCCGGTGTGGTCACGCAGGCAGCCGGCAGCGTCGGAATCCAGCCCGCCCTTGCTCTCGCGCACCTGCAGCGGCTCGCCGTTGGCCCGGCGCAGGGCCGGCAGGCATGGCTGGTAGCCGATGGCCTGGACGAACACGCCGTCGTCGCTGCAGCACTGCTCCAGGCGTTCGCGCGCGGCAGGTGAGCGATCTTCCAGGCACAGCAGCTCGACCTTCACCCGGGTGCCGCTGACCACGCCGTTCGAGAGCACGTCAGTGCCGACCTGGTGGGCGCGGTAGCGCAGGCCGCCGGAGCGGTTGACCCGACCGGACACCGGACAAACATCCATGCCCTCGTCCACTCCATAGCCGGCCGCGCGAGCTTCCTCGACGCTCTCGAAGAACAGGCGGATCGGCGCGCGGTGCAGCAGGGTGATCTGCTCCAGGCCCAGGCAGTCCAGGGCGCAGGCGAGGTTGTCGAGGATCGAGAAGGCGCTGTGGGAACCACCGACCACGGTGAAGCGGGTGCCCGGGGTCACCCGGTCGCCGAACAGCTCCACCAGCTCGGCGGCGTTCAGGCTCAGCAACGCGTCGGAGGAGTAGACCGTGGGGCCGTCGTGGGACAGGTGCAGGTCTTGCTCGGCCAGGCTCCAGTTCAGGTACTCGCGGTTCTGCCGGCCGCCCAGGTTCATCACCAGCGCGCCGGCGTCGATCTGCGCGGTGTGGGAGCCGCTGCGCAGCGCCAGCTGGAAGCTGCCGTCGTCCAGTGCGGTGATCTTTTCGATACGCGTACCCAGCGCCACTTCGACACCCAGGTGCTCGGTGACGTAGCGCATGAACAGCGTCGAGGCGTGCGCCAGCAGCTCGCCCACCTGGGTGAGCATCGGCGCGCCATGGGGATCGTTCTGCAGGGCGCGGAACGCGCTGGAATGCGCCAGCGGCGCGAAGATGGGCAACAGCGCCGGATCGCGCAGGCAGTCGAGGAACACATCGCCCACCGAGTTGGCGGTGATGTGGTAATCCCCCAACCGGCCACGGCCGACCGCCAGTGCAGCGTCCACGACCAGCAGGCCATCGCGGGCGAGGCTCGCCAGCGCACCGGTCTTGTAGGCGTTGAACAGGAAGCCCATGCCTGCCGGGCCGGCGCCGCCGACCACACAGGCATAGTTGGAACGAAGCGTTTGCTCGGCCATCAGCCTTGACTCCCAGCGCGTCGGGGCGCGCGGCTTTCGTGAGGCCGGCGCTGTCGGCCGGCAGGGTGGCAGCGCTCGCGCCGGAATTCCGTCACTCGCGGCGCAGCCGCCGTCGCGCGGACCTTCCTCGGGAAGGTCACGGGAGTCAGTTCGGAATGGATGGCGAACGCCTGCAGAAGAACTTCGTCACGACGCCGAAGTTGCTGTTTCAAAAATGAAACGCACACTGTCTGGCGCGGCTTTATTTCCGGGGAAAGTTCATCTTTGTTACACCGCAAAGAACCGGCATAACAAAATTTCGAACTAAAGGAATCAGCTCGACTAAACTTTTTATTAACGCCTTGGGGATTGGCGCCAAACTCCCGCAGTTTCACCAGCGAAACACTTCCCGTCCGGGAAGCGCCGCTCTTTTTGCCTGTTTCGACGGCACGATAAGTTCCGTCGCTTTCCATTGTTCCAGCGGCCATCGTCACTCACTCCAGTCCAGGAGGTGCTCTACGCCGGGCCATAATCAAAATTCGAAGACAAGGCTACCGCCCGAGTTCGAATGACCCGATTCGATTAACGACAATCAACTGTTCGTCCCTGGAGTGGCCGTTACTTTTCGCTGGGCAAAGCTACCGCCCCTCGGCCAAGTTCCGAAAATCTGGAAAAACAAAAAGCAAAAATCTATCGCGCTTCCGCAGCGAGAGGCTGGCGAAAGTTGTCAGGCAGCGATAGGAAAATGACAGGAAGAAGAGGTGGCAGAATCTTCCATGACCTTACTGCTCGTGCGACTGCTCCCTGAGGTGTCTCATCCGGACACCACACGATATTGCTATGTGGATAGTAATAGTGGGGGGGACGAAGGCATGTCAACGTAGGAAGCAGTCCTACGCCGGGATTCCGACAGAAGGCAAATCACGCTCCGTAAGCTATTGATTTATAATGCGTCATAAAGCCGACACAGGCATTTTGACAGCAGAAACATACAGCCCCGAATCTGCGAAAAAGGGATTAATCAGAAAGTATTAATGTTTCCACCGCGGACAGGCTGGAGTGTTTCATCCCTGAACAATGCGGTCCTTGCCGGTGCGTTTCGCCTGATACAGGGCCGCATCGGAACGGCTGTAGAGCGCGGAAAGATTCTGGTCATCGGGCTGTAGCAGAGTCAGCCCCTGGCTGATGGTGACGCTGAAGAAATGCTCGGCCTCGTTGAAGCGCAGGCGCTGTACTTCCCGCTGCAGGCGCTCGCCGATCTGTCGCGCCATGCTCTCGTCGCAACCGGGCAGCAGCACGGCGAACTCCTCGCCGCCGATGCGGCCGAACAGGTCGCCGCGGCGCAGCGCGCCCGCCCCGCTCTGGGCGATGCGCTGCAGGACCACATCACCGACCTGGTGGCCATAGACGTCGTTGATCTTCTTGAAGTCGTCCACGTCCAGCAGCAGGAAGGCCAACGGCGTGGAGGTCGCCTTGCAGTCGCGGAAGGCCTGCTCGGCGCTGTCGAAGAAGTAGCGGCGGTTGCTGCTCTGGGTCAGCACGTCGGTGGTGGCCAGGCGGTGCAGCTCGGTTTCCAGGTGCTTCTTGTCGGTGATGTCTTCGGCGATGCCGACGATCATCAGCGGCAAACCGGCATCGCTGTGCTGGCTGACGAAGCATTTGTCGCTGAGCCAGCGCACTTCACCGTCGGCGCGCAGGATGCGGTATTCGCGCTGCTCGATGGCGCCGCGCTGCAGCACTTCCTGCAGGGTGCTCTGGGCATAGTCCAGGTCATCGGGGTAGATGCAGTTGCGCCACTCGTTGTAGTCCGCCAGCAGCAGCGCGGCGGAGCGGCCGAAGATGCGCTCGTACGCCGGGCTGACATAGACCATGCGCTGGGCCTGCCAGTCGAAGGCCCAGAGTACCGAGTTCACGCTCGCCAGCAGCGCGCTGAAGAGCTGTTCGCGCTCCTTCAGGCGCGTCACCTCGGCGCGACTGTGCAGCAGTGCCAGCAAAGCCTCTTCCTGATCGGCCGGCAGTTTATTCTCATCCATGTATCAGCGTCCTCCCGCTCATTGACCGGGGCTATGACCGCAAACTACGCCAGGCTGCTGCAAATTAAACGAAAAGCCCGCCGAACGGCGGGCTTTTCTGAGACGCATCTCTCAACGTCCTAGGACGATTCCGCCAATCAGACGGCCGGACGCAGGGAGTAGGTCTTCAGTTGCTCGGCAAACTCGCGCAGGGACTGGATGCCGCTGGCTTCCGCCTCGTGCACCCACTGCTTGATCGCCGCGAGCATGTCGTGGCCGTTGGCGCTGGTTTTCACCCAGATCTGCTGCAGGGCCAGGCGCTTCTCGTAGATCACCTGCAGGGACTGGCTCTGCGCGAGCAGGTCCTGGATGCGCGCATGGTGGCGCTCTTCCAGCAGGCTGGTTTCACGCGAGAGCAGGCGCTTGGCGCGGCGGAACAGGTGGCGTACCGACTCGTCGGCCTTGGCCAGTTCCTGCTTCACCAGCGGGCCGATCACCAGCTTGCGGTACTGGGCCATGATCTGGAAGCGGTTGTTGAGGATGGCCATGGCGGTATCCATGTCCAGGTTGCCCTTGCCTTCCACGCGGTGCGCGATGGGTGCCACGCGGGCAACCTTGGCCAGGCGCAGGAAGCTGAACACCTTGATCCAGGCCCAGCCCAGGTCGAATTCCCACTTCTTCACCGACAGCTTCGCCGAGTTCGGGTAGGTGTGGTGGTTGTTGTGCAGCTCCTCACCGCCGATCAGGATGCCCCAGGGCACGAGATTGGTCGCGGCGTCGCGGCATTCGAAGTTGCGGTAGCCGACAGCGTGGCCCAGACCGTTGATGACGCCGGCGGCCCACACGGGGATCCACATCATCTGCACGGCCCAGACAGTCATGCCGAGCACGCCGAACAGGGCGAGGTCGATGATCGCCATCAGCACGATGCCGCCGATGGGGTAGCGCGAGTAAACGTTGCGCTCGATCCAGTCTTCCGGGCAGTTCTTGCCGTAGATACGCAGGGTATCGGGGTTCTCCGCCTCCTTGCGATACAGCTCGGCGCCGGTGCGCAGCACGGTGCCCAGGCCCTTGTACACAGGGCTGTGCGGGTCTTCGGCAGTTTCGCATTTGGCGTGGTGCTTGCGGTGGATGGCGGTCCACTCGCGGGTATTCATGGCCGTGGTCATCCACAGCCAGAAACGGAAGAAATGCTGCAGCGCCGGATGCAGCTCAAGCGCGCGATGCGCCGAGTAGCGGTGCAGATAGACGGTGACGCTGACGATAGTGATATGCGTCAGGACCAGAGTGACTGCCACCAGTTGCCACGGCGACAGGTCAAGGAAACCGTTGTACCACATAGGCGATACTGTACCTCGGAAGGGGGTAGAACTACGCCCTGCTGGGCGTGTTGTACCGGGAAAAGACAGCCGCATTATCACCAAGCAGGTCCGGATTACCATCCGGTCTTTTAGATACGAATGTGGCCACGTGGCCATCATTTATACTGCACAGCCAATAAATCCAACCCACGACCGCATGAATCCACGCCTCAGCGCCCTGCGCATCAGCTTTCTGTACCTGGTCGCCGCCACCCTCTGGGTCTGGCTGGGTGACCAATGGTTACAAAATGTCCTGCTCGACCCCGCCTCGCTGGCGCGGGCGATGGAGCTGAAGAAGTACGGATTCCTCGCGGTCACCTTCCTCGTGCTGTTCTTCCTGCTCTGGCGGCACTTTCGCCAGCAGCACGCCGCCTTCGCCGCGCTGACCGACAAGGAGCAGCGCCTGAGCCGCGCCTTCGCAGTGGTCGAGGACGGCATCTGGGACTGGGACCTGGAAACCCAGCGCGTCCATTACTCCTCCGGCTACGCCAACCTGCTCGGCCTGCCCCTGGAGCACCTGAGCGATGACCTGCTGCTGTGGGAAAACCGCCTGCATCCGGAAGACCGCGCGCGCGTCCTGGCCCTCCACCAGGATTGCCTCCAGGGCCTGCGTACGCGCCTGGAATGCGTCTACCGCATCCGCCACAGCGACGGCACCTACCGCTGGGTTCGCAGCAGCGGCCGCCTGACCCGCGACGAGGACGGCCGCCCACTGCGCCTGACCGGCGTCAACCGCGACATCACCCACCAGCGCAGCAACGAAGACCACCTGCGCCAGGCCGCCGCGGTCTTCGAGGCGACCCAGGAAGGCCTGCTGGTGACCGACGCGCGCGGCGTGATCGTGCATACCAACCCGTCGTTCTCGCGCATCACCGGCTACAGCGCCGAGGACGTGCTCGGCGGCCAGCCGTCGCTGCTCAAATCCGGCCGCCAGGACGATGCCTTTTACCAGCGCATGTGGACCGCCCTGCACGACAACGGTGTGTGGAGCGGCGAGATCTGGAACCGCCGCAAGAGCGGCGAGGTGTACCCGCAGTGGCAGCACATCCGCGCCGTGCGCAATGACGAGGGCGAACTGACCCACTACGTCGCGGTGTTCTCCGACCTCAGCAGCCTCAAGCGCTCGCAGCACGAACTGGATTTCCTCGCCCACCACGACCCGCTGACCGGCCTGCCCAACCGCCTGCTGCTGCGCGAGCGCATCGAACAGGCGCTGGCCCGTGCCGAGCGCGAACAGGGCGGCGGCGCGCTACTGAGCATCGACCTTGACCACTTCAAGCACATCAACGACAGCCTCGGCCACAACATCGGCGACCTGCTGATCCGCGCGGTGGCCAAGCGCCTGGAAGACTGCCTGGACGAACGCTGCTGCCTGGCGCGGCTGGGCGGCGACGAGTTCGCCGTGGTCCTCGAAAGCCAGCAGCCGCACCATGCCAGCAGCCTCGCCCAGCGCCTGCTGGAAGCGATGAGCGCGCCCTTCGAGGTCAACGAACAGATCATCTACATGTCGGTAAGCCTGGGGGTCAGCCTGTTCCCCGAGGACGCGCGCAACGTTGACCACCTGCTGCAGCACGCCGACGCCGCGCTGTTCCAGGCCAAGGCCAGCGGGCGCAACCTCTACGCCTTCTATACCCCCGAGCTGACCGCCCGCGCGCGTTCCCACGTGCAGGTGGAATCAGCGCTGCGCCACGCGCTGGACCACGACGAGCTGCGCCTGTACTTCCAGCCGGTACACGACCTGGCCACCGGCCGCATGGTCGGCGTCGAGTCGCTGGTGCGCTGGCAGCACCCGAGCCAGGGGCTGATTCCACCCAGCGAGTTCATCCCGGTGGCCGAGGAAAGCGGCCTGATCACCGCCATCGACGCCTGGGTGCTGGAACAGGCCTGCCGACAGATGCGCCAGTGGCTGGACGCCGGCATTGGCCTGGACTTCATCGCGGTCAACGTTTCCAGCCGGCTGTTCGGTCGCGGCGGCCTGGAAGAGCGCGTGGCCCTGGCGCTGGAGCAGAGCGGCCTGGAGCCGCATCACCTGGAGCTGGAAGTCACCGAAAGCGCGGTGATGGAGAACTTCGACCAGGCCCTGGAGCTGCTCTGCCAACTGCGCCTGCTGGGCGTACACCTGGCCATCGACGACTTCGGCACCGGTTATTCCTCGCTGATGCGCCTCAAGCGCATGCCGGTGCACAAGCTGAAGATCGACCAGGGTTTCGTCGCCGGCCTGCCGGACGAATCCGAGGACGCCGCCATCGCCTGCGCGGTGATCGCCCTGGGCCAGAGCATGGGCCTGCAGGTGGTCGCCGAGGGTATCGAGCGCCCGGACCAGGCCGCCTTCCTCCTCACCCACGCCTGCAACTTCGGCCAGGGCTACTGGTACGGCGCCCCGCAGCCGGCCGACATCCTGCTGGCGCAATTGCCGCGCGGCACCGCGTAAATCCTCGCTAAAAACTTTCTGATATATAAAAATTCTTAAACAGTATTTTTAAGAATATCCAGCTCCTGCCTAAGATGCGCTCACACCGCACGCGCCGTCGATGAAACGGCCGGTGGTAAACCCACTAGGAGCAGATACCCATGAGCGCAACCCTCCGTAGCCTGGACGGCCAGGACGAAGCCAACATCCTGCGTGAAGTGCAGAGCGCCCTGCGTGGCCTGCGTTTCGGTGCCGTCGAGATCACCGTGCACAACGGCCAGGTCGTGCAGATCGAGCGCAAGGAAAAATTCCGCCTGCAGCAGAGCCCCGGCAAACCTGCCTGAGCCCTGAACGAACCGACTGGACATCCGGAGCGTCGCCATGACCGAACTGCCCCACCGGTATTGCAGCTGCCAGCCACGAATGCGTGGCTGACAACGCCCCTCCCCCGAAAGACCCTGCCAAACAAACATAAAGAACTGCATTTTTTCAGGAGCTGCACATGTCCATCCGCCGTTTCGCCCTGGCCGCACTGGCCAGCGCCTTGATCGCAGGCCCCGTCTCCGCCGCGACCCAACTGCTCAACGTTTCCTACGACCCGACCCGCGAGCTGTACCAGGCCTACAACGCCGCTTTCATCAAACACTGGAAGGCCCAGGGCGGTGACGACCTGACCGTGCAGCAATCCCACGGTGGCTCGGGCAAGCAGGCCCGCGCCGTGATCGACGGCCTGAAGGCCGACGTGGTGACCCTGGCCCTGGCCGGCGACATCGACGAACTGAACAAGCTGGGCAAGCTGCTGCCCGCCGACTGGCAGGCCCGCCTGCCCGACAACAGCACTCCCTACACCTCGACCATCGTGTTCCTGGTCCGCAAGGGCAACCCCAAGGGCATCAAGGACTGGGCCGACCTGACCAAGCAGGGCGTGGAAGTCATTACCCCGAACCCGAAGACCTCCGGCGGCGCCCGCTGGAACTTCCTGGCCGCCTGGGCCTGGGCGAAGAAGGAATACGGTAGCGACGAGAAAGCCCAGGAATACGTGCAGAACCTGTACAAGCACGTGCCGGTTCTGGACACTGGCGCCCGCGGTTCGACCATCACCTTCGTCAACAACAACATTGGCGACGTGCTGCTGGCCTGGGAGAACGAAGCCTTCCTGGCCAAGAAGGAACAGGGCGGCGAGAACTTCGAGATCGTCGTGCCGTCGGTGTCCATCCTCGCCGAGCCGCCGGTGGCCGTGGTCGACAAGACCGTCGACAAGAAAGGCACCCGCAAGGTCGCCGAGGAATACCTGAAGTACCTGTACAGCGAAGAAGGCCAGCGCATCGCCGCGCAGAACTTCTACCGCCCGCGTGATGCCAAGGTCGCTGCCGAGTTCGCCAACCAGTTCCCGAAACTCAACCTGGTGACCATCGACAAGGACTTCGGCGGCTGGAAAGTCGCGCAGCCCAAGTTCTTCAACGACGGCGGCATCTTCGACAAGATCTACCAGGCGCAGTGATGCACCACCCGCCCGGCCTTGCGCCGGGCGGCCCGATCCGCGCGGGCCGGTGCACAGCCCGCGTGGAAGGAAAACCCCCGCCCCATGGCGGGGGCTCAACGCGTTCATGAGAAAGGACAGACAATGTCGCGACGCATCTCCCCGGTCATACCCGGCTTCGGGCTGACTCTGGGCTACACCCTGGTGTATCTCAGCCTGTTGGTGCTGATTCCGCTGGGGGCCATGTTCCTCAAGACGACCCAGCTCTCCTGGGATCAGTTCTGGACCATCATCACCGCGCCGCGGGTCATCGCCGCCCTGAAGCTGAGCTTCGGCACCGCGCTGATCGCCGCCCTGATCAACGGCGTGATCGGCACCCTGCTGGCCTGGGTGCTGGTGCGCTACCGCTTCCCGGGACGCAAGATCATCGACGCAATGATCGACCTGCCCTTCGCCCTGCCCACCGCCGTGGCCGGTATCGCGCTCACCGCGCTGTACGCCCCCAACGGCATGGTCGGCCGCTTCGCCACCGAGCTGGGCTTCAAGATCGCCTACACCCCGCTGGGCATCACCCTGGCGCTGACCTTCGTGGTCCTGCCGTTCGTGGTGCGCACGGTGCAGCCGGTGCTGGCGGACATCCCGCGTGAAATCGAGGAAGCCGCCGCCTGCCTGGGCGCCAAGCCGTTGCAGGTGTTCCGCCACGTGCTGCTGCCGGCGCTGCTGCCGGCCTGGCTGACCGGCTTCGCCCTGGCCTTCGCCCGCGGCGTCGGCGAGTACGGCTCGGTGATCTTCATCGCCGGCAACATGCCGATGAAGACCGAGATCCTGCCGCTGCTGATCATGGTCAAGCTGGACCAGTACGACTACACCGGCGCCACCGCCATCGGCGTGCTGATGCTGGTCGTCGCCTTCGTCCTGCTGCTGCTGATCAACCTGCTGCAACGCCGCATCGAAACACCCTGAGGAGCGCGCCATGAGTACCGCAAGCCTTTCCGCCGCGGCCGCTGCCAACGCTGCTCGCCGGGGTAATGTCTGGGGCCGCCGCGCCCTGATCGCGCTGGCCTGGCTGGCCTTCGCCGTGTTCCTGCTGCTGCCGCTGTTCGTGGTGCTGAGCGAGGCGCTGAAGCAGGGCTTCGGCACCTTCTTCGACGCCATCCTGGAACCCGACGCGCTCGCCGCGCTGAAGCTGACGCTGATCGCCGTGGGCATTTCGGTGCCGCTGAACCTGGTGTTCGGCGTCGCCGCCGCCTGGTGCGTGACCAAGTTCGAGTTCCCCGGCAAGAGCATCCTGGTGACCATGATCGACCTGCCGTTCTCGGTCTCCCCGGTAATCGCCGGCCTGATCTACGTGCTGCTGTTCGGCGCCCAGGGCTACTTCGGCGAGTGGCTGTCGGACCACGACATCCAGATCGTCTTCGCCGTGCCCGGCATCGTCCTGGCCACCATTTTCGTTACCTTCCCCTTCGTCGCCCGCGAGCTGATCCCGCTCATGCAGGAACAGGGCACCCAGGAGGAAGAGGCCGCGCGCCTGCTCGGCGCCAACGGCTGGCAGATGTTCTGGCACGTGACCCTGCCGAACATCAAATGGGGCCTGATCTACGGCGTGGTGCTGTGCACCGCGCGGGCCATGGGCGAGTTCGGCGCGGTGTCGGTGGTCTCCGGGCACATCCGCGGCGTCACCAACACCCTGCCGCTGCACGTCGAAATCCTCTACAACGAATACAACCACGTCGCCGCTTTCAGCGTCGCCACCCTGCTGCTGCTGATGGCCCTGGTCATCCTGCTGCTCAAGCAGTGGAGCGAGTCGCGCCTGTCCCGCACCAAAGTCAAAGCTGACGATGAATAAGTGAGAGCCACGCCATGAGCATCGAGATCCGTAACGTCAGCAAGAACTTCAACGCCTTCAAGGCGCTGAACGACATCAACCTCGACATCCACAGCGGCGAGCTGGTCGCCCTGCTCGGCCCGTCCGGCTGCGGCAAGACCACCCTGCTGCGCATCATCGCCGGCCTGGAAACCCCGGACGTGGGCAACATCGTGTTCCACGGCGAGGACGTATCCCAGCACGACGTGCGTGATCGCAACGTCGGCTTCGTGTTCCAGCACTACGCGCTGTTCCGCCACATGACGGTGTTCGACAACGTCGCCTTCGGCTTGCGCATGAAGCCGAAGAAGGAGCGCCCGAGCGAGTCGCGCATCGCCGAGAAGGTCCACGAACTGCTCAACATGGTGCAGCTGGACTGGCTCTCCGACCGCTACCCGGAGCAGCTCTCCGGCGGCCAGCGCCAGCGTATCGCGCTGGCCCGTGCACTGGCGGTGGAACCGAAGATCCTGCTGCTCGACGAGCCCTTCGGCGCCCTCGACGCCAAGGTGCGTAAAGAGCTGCGCCGCTGGCTTGCACGCCTGCACGAGGAGATCAACCTGACCTCCGTGTTCGTCACCCACGACCAGGAAGAAGCGATGGAAGTTGCCGACCGCATCGTGGTGATGAACAAGGGCGTGATCGAACAGATCGGCTCCCCTGGCGAGGTCTACGAGAACCCGGCCAGCGACTTCGTCTACCACTTCCTCGGCGACTCCAACCGCCTGCACATCGGCGGTGACGAGCATGTGCTGTTCCGCCCGCACGAAATCTCGCTGTCGCGCTCCGAAGTGGCCGAGCACCGTGCCGCCGAAGTCCGCGACATCCGCCCGCTGGGCGCGATCACCCGGGTGACCCTCAAGGTCGACGGCCAGGACGAGCTGATCGAGGCCGAAGTGGTGAAGGACCACGACAGCCTGACCGGGCTGGCCCGTGGCGAGACGCTGTACTTCAAGCCGAAGGCGTACCAGCCGGTGGCGAATATCTGATCGGGCGGTCTTCCGCCTCATGCTCCAGCACGGGGGCTTGCCCTCTCCCCAGCCCTCTGAGCGGGGCGCGCAGCCAGGGTTAGGGTGAGGGCCGATCCGAGCACCGAAATATCCTGTAGGAGCGTCCCATGGACGCGATCGCGGGCATGGCCCGCTCCTACAGGTTCGCGCCGAGCCTCGTTCTTCCGTATCCTGCCCCGGTCCTTTTCACGCAAGGCCCGGCCATGTTCGACGCCCTCCCCCAGCACCTCGAACTGATCGTCCTCACCTTCCTCCTCGCCGGTCTGGTGAAGGGCGTGGTGGGCCTCGGCCTGCCCACGGTCGCCGTCGGGCTGCTCGGGCTGGTGATGCCGCCGATGCAGGCAGCCGCGATTCTCGTCGTGCCGTCCACCGTCACCAATATCTGGCAGCTCGCCGCCGGGCCGCGCTTCCTCGGGCTGCTCAAGCGGATGTGGGGCATGCTGGTCGGCATCGTCATCGGCACCCTGCTGGTGGGCTGGCTGCTGGCGGGCCGCAACTGGCCGGCGGCGACACCGCTGCTGGGTGTGGCGCTGATTCTTTACGCGCTGCTGGGACTGTCGAACAAGCGCTTCAGCGTGGCGCCGAAGCATGAGCGCTGGCTGTCGCCGCTGATCGGCGTGATCACCGGCGGCGTCACTGCCGTGACCGGCGTCTTCGTGATTCCCGCCGTGCCTTTCCTGCAAGCTCTCGGGCTGGAGAAGGACGACCTGGTGCAGGCACTGGGATTGTCCTTCACCGTCTCGACCCTGGCCCTGGCGATCACCCTCAGCCAGCACGGCTCGCTGCTGCAGGCGGACGTGCTCGGCCTGTCGCTGCTGGCCCTGTTGCCGGCGCTGGCGGGCATGTACCTGGGCACCTGGCTGCGCTCGCGGATCAGCCCGCTGGCGTTCCGCCGCTGCTTCTTCGGTGGGTTGTTATTGCTCGGTGCAGACCTGGCGATACGTGGTCTTTAACCTGTAGGAGCGCGCCATGCGCGCGATCGCGGGCATGGCCCGCTTCTACAAGGGAGATTACTGCTCGTCGAGATGACGCAGCAGGAAGTCCCGGCTCGATTCGATGATCGCCTTCTGCGTCTTCTCGCTGGCAACCATCCGCGCCACCACCAGCGCGCCGACGCACTGCGCCAGCAGCGCCCAGGCGTCTTCCGGCGAACCCAGCGCCTCGGCCCAGGCCTGTTGCAACTCCACCAGGGCATCCTCGGCGCTCTGCCGCACGGGCTCCTCGGCGCGGGCGATCTCCGCCCCCAGCGCCGGAATCGCACAACCGGCGCCAGCGTCCTGCACGTGGGTAACGCTCAGGTAGCGCTTCAAACCGCGCTCCAGGCGCGCACGATCGAGCACCTTGCCCTTGGCGGCGAGGCGCTCGACGCTCTGCCGCAGCTCGCGTTCGACGATGGCGGCGAACAGTTCGTCCTTGGAGCCAAAGTGGTTGTAGAACGCCCCGCCGGACAAGCCCACCGCCTTCATCAGTCCGTCCACGCCGGAGGTGGCGAAGCCGCCCTGCTTGGCGAGCGCGCCGCTGCTGTCGAGCAGGCGCTGGCGGGTTTCTTCCTTGTGGGTGGCTGAGTAGCGCATCGGGGCGACTCCGGTGAAGCGGTTGACGTTGGAGTCGAGAGTAACATAACGTTCGTTTACCTAACGACCGTTTACCCACTTTCGCGCAACCCTGAGGAAACGAGAATGTCGAACAAGAAAGTCGTCCTGGTCATCGGCGCCGGCGATGCCACCGGCGGTGCCATCGCCCGCCGCTTCGCCCGTGAAGGCTACGTCGCCTGCGTCACCCGGCGTTCGGCGGACAAGCTGCAGCCGCTGGTAGAGCAGATTCGCGCCGAAGGCGGCGAGGCCCACGGTTTCGCCTCCGACGCACGCAAGGAAGAGGCGGTGATCGAGCTGGTGGAAACCATCGAGCGCGACATCGGCCCCATCGAAGCCTTCGTCTTCAACATCGGCGCCAACGTGCCCTGCAGCATCCTCGACGAGACCGCGCGCAAGTACTTCAAGATCTGGGAAATGGCCTGTTTCTCCGGCTTCCTCACCGGCCGCGAGGTGGCCAAGCGCATGGTCAAGCGCCAGCGCGGTACTCTCCTGTTCACCGGCGCCACCGCCGGCCTGCGCGGCGCCTCGGGCTTCGCCGCCTTCGCCGGAGCCAAGCACGGCATCCGCGCACTGGCGCAGAGCATGGCCCGCGAGCTGGGGCCGATGGGCCTGCACGTTGCCCACGTGGTGGTGGACGGCGCCATCGACACCGAATTCATCCGCGAGACCTTCCCCGAGCGCTACGCGCTGAAAGACCAGGACGGCATCCTCGACCCCGAGCACATCGCCGACAGCTACTGGTACCTGCACTCCCAGCCGCGCGATGCCTGGACCTTCGAACTGGATCTACGCCCCTGGATCGAGCGCTGGTAATCCGCCCATAACGACAACAAGAAAGAGAGCCACTCATGAGCAAGAGCGTCGAGTTCTACTTCGATTTCGGCAGCCCGACTTCCTACCTGGCCTACACTCAGCTGCCGGCGATCTGCGCCGAAGCTGGCGCCGGGCTGGTCTATCGCCCCGTGCTGCTGGGCGGCGTGTTCCAGGCCACCGGCAATGCCTCGCCCATCGCCATCCCGGCCAAGGGCCGCTACACGATGATCGACATGCTGCGCTTCGCCCGCCGCTATGGCGTGCCGCTGAAGATGAACCCGTACTTCCCGATCAACACCCTCACCCTGATGCGCGCCGCCACCGGCGTGCAGCTGCGCCAGCCGGAACGCTTCGAGGCGCTGCTGGCCTGCGTGTTCAAGGGCATGTGGGTGGACGCGCTGAACCTGGGCGACCCGGCGGTGCTCGGTCCGCTGCTGGCTGAGGCGGGCTTCGACCCGCAGGCGCTGCTGGCGCTGACCGCCGAGCAGGAAGTGAAGGATGCGCTGAAGGCCAACACCGAGGCGGCGATCAAGCGCGGGATGTTCGGCGCACCGACGATGTTCGTCGGCAGCGAGATGTTCTTCGGCCAGGATCGCCTCGACTTCGTCCGCGAAGCCTTGGCATAACGCGTTCCGCATCCTGTAGCGCCGTAGGGCGCATAACCTGGAACAGGTTATGCGCCGGATTCAGTCCGGCGGATAACGCTGGCGCGTTGTGCGCCCTACTGTTGTTGCATTCACAAGGCCAGGACAGCCGACCGGCGCAGACCGAAGAACTCCAGTTCGGCCAGCAGCAGGACCACCAGCGCCTGGCCGATGACGAAGGCGTAGCCCAGGGTGGTCGGCTGTACGTAGCCGGTCACCAGCAGGGCGACGCTCTCCACCACCCACAGCGCGTTCAGGGCGATCACCGCCCAGACGCCGGTGCGCGACAGCAGCGTCTGGTTGCTCATCCAGTAGAGCACCAGCGCCAGCGGCAGGAGCACGATCCCGGCCACCAGCAGCAGGACGAAGGGCAGGCCCAGCAGTGTGCCCAGCGGTTGCGCGGCCAGGGCCATCAGCAGGCCCATGGCGCCGCCGGCGATGGCATCGACTTTCAGGGTCAGGCGAAGCAGCGGGGAAGGTTGCAGCAGAGTCATGGCGAAGCTCCTTCAGGGGTCACCACCGGTTGGCGGCGTGTGGCTGAAGAATCCGCCCGGGACGTAGGTGCGTCGATTACCTGCCAGGTAATGGCCGTCACGGGGTGGCAGGTCTATTGTTCGATGCCATGACCCGTACTGCCACGAACGGTCCAGCCATGAACAGCCCAGCCCACAACAGCCCGGCCCAACCGGTCGGCACCCTGCTCCGCCAGTGGCGTCAGCGCCGCCGGCTCAGCCAGCTCGACCTCGCCTGCGACGCGGAGATTTCCACCCGCCACCTGAGCTTCGTCGAAACCGGCCGCGCCCTGCCCAGCCGCGAGATGCTGCTGCATCTGGCCGAACAGCTGGACATTCCCCTGCGCGAACGCAACCGCCTGCTCAGCGCCGCCGGCTACGCCCCGGTGTATTCGGAGAAGGGCCTGGACGACCCGGCACTGACCGTGGCCCGGCAGGCCATCGATCAGCTGCTCAAGGCCCACGAGCCGAACCCGGCGATGGTGGTGGACCGCCACTGGAACCTGCTGGCGTCCAACCGCACGGTGGATATCTTCCTGCTTGGCGTCGACCCGGAGCTGCTGCAGCCGCCGATCAACGTGCTGCGCATGAGCCTGCACCCCAAGGGGCTGGCACCGCGCATCCTCAATCTGGGGCCGTGGAAGGCGCATGTGGTGGAGCGCCTGCAGCGCGACTTCGAGGCCAGCGGCGACCCCGCGCTGGCGGCGCTGCGCGACGAAGTGGCGGCCTACCCGGCGCCGCCCTACGACGAGGCGGCCAGCGGCGACATGGTGCTGATCCCGGTGCAACTGCAGACGGAGCTGGGCGTGTGCAGCCTGATCGGCACCATCACGGTGTTCGGCACACCGGTGGACGTGACGCTGTCGGAGCTGGCCCTGGAAACCTTCTTCCCGGCCGACCCCGACAGCGCGCGAATCCTGCGCCAGCTCAGCGGTACGGACTGAAGCGAATCAGGCGGTCGCCTTCTTCTCGCGGATGCAGGTGGGGCCGGCGCGCTCTTCCACAGCGTGGCGCACTTCGTCGCGCAGGCCGAGCAGGAAGGCCGCTTCGGCGGCCACGAACAGCGGACCGACGATCAACCCGGTAAGGTCATCGACGAACGCCGGCTTGCGCCCTTCGTAGTAGTGGCCGACGAACTGGATGATCCAGCCCACCACGAACAGGCCGATGCCCCAGGTGAGCCAGTAGGCGGTGCTGCCGGCGGCAAAGCCGGCGCCCAGCCACAACGACAGCGCCAGCAGCGCGGTCATCAGCAGGCCGAAGCGCAGGTCCAGGCGCAAGTAGAACACCACCGAGGCCAGCGCCAGCAGCGCGGCGGGCGAGACCAGCAGGCCCGCCAGCTCGAAGCCGGGGCGCGACAGCAGGGTGGCGATGGCCAGCACGATCATCGGAATCCCGATGAAATGGCTGACGATGTTCCGCCGGTCACGGTGGTAGGCGGCATATTGGGCAAGGTGATCGACCAGAGTTTTCATTGTTGTTCTCCCGCAAGGTACTGGCATGATGGCGATCTGTGCCCTGCCACTCTGTCAGCTAGCCGACATTGCCCATGACCGACGCCAAGCCTTACCTCGCCTGCCTGCAAGATGGCCGCTGGTTCCAGACCCTCCCCGAGGGCCTGCGCCAGGCCCTGTGCGACGCCGCCGTGGTGCGCCGCCTGCCCGCCGGCCAGCGCCTGTTCGCCCGTGGCGATGCGCCGTGCGGCCTGTATTGCGTGGTGGAAGGCGCGATGCGCGTCAGCGTGGTCGGCGAGACCGGCAAGGAAGCGCTGCTGGCGCTGGTGGAAGCGCCCAACTGGTTCGGCGAGATCTGCCTGTTCGACGGCCAGCCGCGCACCCACGACGCCTACGCCGAGGGCGCCACCGTGCTGCTGCAGGTACCCGTGGCGCCGCTGCAGGCGTTGCTGGCGCTGCACCCGGAATACTGGCGCGACTTCGCCCTGCTGATGAGCCACAAGCTGCGCATCACCTTCGCCGTGCTGGAGGAGCTGTCGCTGCTGCCGGCCGCGCCGCGCCTGGCCCGGCGCCTGCTGATGATCGCCGAGGGTTACGGCGAGTCGGCCACCGCCAAGCGCGAGCTGCACCTGCCGCAGGAACAGCTCGCGGCCATGCTGTCGCTGTCGCGGCAGACCACCAACCAGATCCTCAAGGAGCTGGAAGCCCAGGGCATCGTGCGCCTGAGCTACGGCGGCATCGAGATACTGGACCGCGAGCGACTGCGCCAGGCCGCCCACGCCTGACGCTCGCCGACAACCTCCAGAACGGCAGCCTCTAGAACAAAAGCCAGACGAGTCTCGACAAGCTTCGATGGTCGCGCACGCCACCGCCCCGCTCTAATGCCCCCGCCGCTGCGCCGGAGCCGAAAAGCCCGCGCCAGAGCGGCACCCCAACCCTCCGCAAGACAGCAAGGCGGCCGGCTCTCCACGTCGGCCGCAAGGGAATCCTATGCGCCTTTCGAAACTCCTCTGCGCCCTCGCCCTGACCGCTCCGGCCCTGGCGATGGCCGACGACAGCGGCCTCTACGTCGGTGGCGGCGTCACCCGCCTCGAGATCGACGACCGCTCCTTCGATGACCAGGACGACAGCTACAAGCTGTACGCCGGCTACCGCCTGAACAACTACCTGTCCCTGGAAGGCGCGGTGGTCGACTTCGGCGACATGAGCGACGGCGACAAGCACTTCGACGGTCAATCGCTGCAGGCCAACGTGCACCTGGGCTTCCCCATCGGCCAGCGCATCCGCCTGTACGGCATCGCCGGCGTACACGCCTGGCACGCCGATAACGATGCCGCCGGCAAGTCCGACGACGTGGACGCGCTCTATGGCTTCGGTGGCGAAATGGACGTGATCGGCGGCCTGGGCGTGCGCCTGGAACAGGAATACCTGGACGTCGGTGACATCGACCTCGACCAGACCACCCTCTCCGCCTACTGGCGCTTCTGACGCCAGCCTGCCCCTCAAGCCCGGCGGAAGGTCCGGCTCTCTCCCCAGAGCACTCCCCCCTCCCGACCTTCCGCCGGCACCTCCACCCGTATAGCGCATCACCCGTACAAAGCATCCCCGCACCAGGCGTCACCCGTACCAGGCATCACCTGCGCAAATCACTCTTTCGGTCGGTTGCAGCGGCCTCGTTCGCGGCTAGCCTAGGAATAGCTGCGTTTCTGGCGCCAAAAAGACACACACCCGGCGAATCGCGCGGCTCACAATAACAATAAGGACGCCTCCGCCATGCTCCGGAATCTCGATGTCGTTCGTGGGTTCATGCTGTGCTGTTTCGGACTCTTCGCCCTCGCCGCCCAGGCCAACCTCCCCAGCGAGGAACTGCAGCTGCAGACCCTGCAGGTCTATACCTGCCGCTCGATCAACAGCCTGTTGCTGCTGCGCGGCGAAGGTTTCCAGGAGGGCCACGCCGCCCAGTTGGAGAAGGACCTGGCTACCCTCGACAACGCCGTCAAGGCCTACCCCAAGGCCGACGATGCGCTGCGCAAGGCCCACGCGGAGTTCGTTACCCAGATTCGCAATGGCGTTTCCTACGGCCCCAAGGAAGAAGACCTGCCCTGGCGCTACAACCAGGACCTGAGCCGTTCCCTGCGCGACCTGCTCAACCAGATCGAACGTTTCGTCCCCGCCACCGCCGACGCCAGCCAGATTCCGCTGTGGGAGCTGCCGGTACGCGTGGAATACCTCGCCACCCAGTACCTGGGCCGCGCCTATATCAGTGGCCTGGAGCTGGCCCGCGAACAGCCGCAGGAATACCTCGGCCAGGACGAGGGCGTGCTGGTGCCGCTGCTGACCCAGCGCATCGACCAGTTGCCCGAGAGCGACGCGACCAAGAAACTGCGGACCCGCTGGGAGTACCTGAGCAAGGCGCTGCTGGACATGAACAGCAAGAGCAACAGCGGCGTCAGCGCCTCCGGCCGGCCCTGGGCGCCGATCATCGTCGATCGCAACGCCCGCGCGGTCTCCGGCCAGCTCATGCTGATCAGCCAGCAGTAACGCCTCAGGCCGGGATGGGTTCCGGTTCCGGCTCCGGCGCCTGCACCGCCACCATTGTCTGCGCCGGGCGCTCCAGCTCGTCGCGGTCCATCAGCGCGGCACGCCCCGTCAGCAGCGCATCCGGCGCGCGGGCGATCTTCGGGTTCTTGTCCGGGTAGTCCAGGCTGTGCAGGAAGTGCCGCAGGCAGTTGAGCCGCGCGCGCTTCTTGTCGTCGGACTTGACCACCACCCAGGGCGCGTCGGCGGTGTCGGTGTGGAAGAACATCGCTTCCTTGGCCTGGGTGTAATCGTCCCAGCGGTCCAGCGACTGGATGTCGATCGGCGACAGCTTCCAGTGCTTGAGTGGGTCGTCGCGGCGCGAGACGAAGCGGCGCAGTTGCTCCTCGCGGCTCACCGAGAACCAGAACTTGAACAGGTGGATGCCGTTGCGCACCAGCATGCGTTCCAGCTCCGGCGTCTGCTGCATGAACTCCAGGTACTGGCGCGGCGAACAGAAGCCCATTACCCGCTCGACCCCGGCGCGGTTGTACCAGGAGCGGTCGAAGAAGACGATTTCACCGGCCGTGGGCAGGTGCTGGATGTAGCGCTGGAAGTACCACTGGCCGCGCTCGGCGTCGCTGGGTTTCTCCAGCGCCACTACGCGGGCGCCGCGCGGGTTGAGGTGTTCGGTGAAGCGTTTGATGGTGCCGCCCTTGCCGGCGGCATCGCGGCCCTCGAAGAGCAGGACGATGCGCTGGCCGGTCTCCTTCACCCAGTTCTGCACCTTCAGCAGCTCGATCTGCAGCTCGGCCTTGGCCTTCTCGTACTCCCTGCGCTGCAGGCGCTTGCGGTAGGGATAGCTGGCGGGCAGCTGGGCGGAGCCGGAGTCCTCGTTGCTGCCGCGCGGGGCCATGGCGACGGTCAGCGCGACCGGGCCCTGACTCTGCGCCTGGATCTGCGCGCCGCCCTCGGTGGTCGCTTCGGGCAGCGCGGCGGCGGCGGGCTTGCTGGCTTCGGGTTGCGGCAGGCTCTCCTGGGAAATGGGCTGCCGGGGCTTGGGCTGCTGGGCCATGGTCTCCTCCTGTGAGACGTGGGGACGGCCCTCCACTGTGCTACCCGTGCCGCAAGCCTTTCTTGACCCGCATCAACCCCGTCTAGAGCCAGCCTTTGTACTTGAACCAGTAGTAGGGAATGATCGCCGAGATCACCATCGCCACCAGCGCCATGGGGTAGCCGGCCAGCCATTGCAGCTCTGGCATGTGCGCGAAGTTCATGCCGTACACCGTGCCCACCAGGGTCGGCGGCAGGAACAGCACGGCAGCGATGGAGAACACCTTGATGATGCTGTTCTGCTCGATGTTGATCAGGCCCAGGGTGGCGTCCAGCAGGAAGGTGATTTCCCCGGCCATCTTGGTCTGGTACTCGCTGAGCGAGCGCACGTCGCGCTCCACCGACTTCATGCCCAGCTTCACCTCGTCGCTGATCCAGCCGTTGCTGCCCTGGCGGAAGTACGACAGCGGCCGGCTGATGCTCAGCAGGCTCTCGTTGAGCTTGGACAGCAGCGAGTTCTTGCGTCCCAGCTGCTTGACCACTTCCTGCAGGTCGGCCTTCTCGCTGGCCGGGCCCTCGCGGAAGATGCTGGTGCCCAGGCTGTCGAGCTGCTTCTGGACGATCTCCAGCACGTCGGCGATGCGGTCCACCACGCTGTCCATCAGGGTCACGAACAGCTGATCGCTGCGACCCTCGCAGCCGCCGCGCTGGGTGCGCGTCTCGAAGGTGCGGAAGGCCAGCAGGTCGGTATAGCGCACCGTCACCAGCCAGTGCGGGGTCAGCACGCAGGTGACTTCCGAGACGGTGGGATTGTGCTCGCGGATGCCGCCGACCACGCTGGTGGTCATGTACAGCGCACCATTGCTCTCGTAGAAGCGCGAGGAATCTTCGATCTCGGCCATCTCCTCGCGGGTCGGCACATCCACCGCGATGATCGACTCCAGCAGCCGCTCCTCTTCCGCCGTGGGCTGGAACAGATCGATCCACAGCGTGTCCTTGGGCATGCCGTGGCACTCGCTGCCGTTGTGGCGCACCAGGCGGTCGCCGACGAGGGTGTAATAGGTGATCATGTCGCCCGACAATCCTTCTACGCATCGGAAGTTGCCCCGCAGGTTGGCCAACTTCCCGGCGCTCCACAAGCCCATCGGAGAATCCCGAGATGAGCGAACACGATGATGGCGAAGAGGCCTTCGCCGAAGACACCCTGATCCAGGCCATCGAGAACCAGATCGAGAGCGAGAGCCCGGCAGCGGCCCGCGCGGTGTTCAACAAGCTGACCCTGGTCGGCTACGAACGCGAGGACGCCCTGCACCTGATGGCCCTGGTGCTCGCCCACGAGATCGAAGCGATGCTGGCCGAGGATCGCCCGTTCAACGGCGAGTGGTACGAACAGGCCCTCCGCGCGCTGCCAACCCTGCCCGACGGCACCGAGGCGTAACGGCAGCATCGCGAAATGAATCAGCGACACAAGACCGCTTGCCGAACCGGTCGGACTTGAGACTACACTGAGGCCTCATTGACCATCGGGAGTTAGGCGAATGGCTTTCACGAAAGAAATGGTTGAGGAACTGGACCTGCTGGCGCTCTATGACCTGGAGAACAGCCAGGCGGGATTGAAAGTCCACCACGACGCCTCCGCCCAAGCCGTGGCGGCTGCGGGTCGGCTTCACGCCAAGGGCCTGATCGACAAACAGGACGGCGGCTATCTCACCAACCTGGGCCTCGATGCCGCCGAGCACGCCCAGGTCCTGCTCGGCATCCTGCGCAGCTGACCTCAAGTTCCCCCGCGAGCGGGCGATAAACTGGCACACTTCCGAGCGCCGCATTCCCTGATGCGGCGCCGCTGGCCAGACAGCAGTACGCCATGACGCTCACCCCCGAGATCCGCCCGGACATCGACGACGGCATCGACCGAAAGGTGCTGACGCAGCTGCGTCAACGCTTCCTCAAGGTCAACGCCGCGCGCCTGCATCGGGCCAGCGAAGCGCTTTCCACGCGCCAGCAGCTGGTTCTCAAGCTGTTGCCACTGCTGCTGGACGTGAACCATCCGCTGCTGCCCGGCTACGTTTCGGCCAGTACGCCCGCCGGGTTGTCGAATTTCGTCCCGGACGACGAAATCCTCGCCGAAGCCCAGCGCCTGACCCGCTCCTTCAGCTACAAGACCCGCCGCGGCAACCCGCCGCTGCCGATCCACGGGCTGTTCCTGATGGGCAGCCTGGGCACCGTCGCCCAGGCCGAGCAGAGCGACCTCGACCTGTGGGTCTGCCACGCCTCCGACCTCACCGAGCGCGAGCTGGCAGAGCTGCGCCGCAAGTGCGAGCTGCTCGAGCAATGGGCCGCCACCCAGGGTGCCGAGGTGCACTGCTTCCTCGTCGACCCGCAGCACTACACCCAGGGCGCCCGCGAGGCCCGGCTGACCTCCGACGACTGCGGCACCAGCCAGCACTACCTGCTGCTGGACGAGTTCTACCGCACCGCCATCTGGCTTGGCGGCCGCACGCCCCTGTGGTGGCTGGTGCCGGTCTACGAAGAGAACCGCTACGCCGAGTACTGCCAGACGCTGCTGAACAAGCGCTTCATCCGCGCCGACGACGTCCTCGACCTCGGCCACCTGGCGCGCATCCCGCCGGGCGAGTTCATCGGCGCCGGCATGTGGCAGCTGTTCAAGGGCATCGAGTCGCCCTACAAGTCGGTGCTCAAGCTGCTGCTCACCGAGGTCTACGCCAGCGAACACCCGCAGGTGTCCTGCCTGAGCCTGCGCTACAAGCAGGCGATCTACGCCGGGCGCCTGGACGTGGAGGAGCTGGACCCCTACGTCATGCTCTACCGCCGCCTGGAGGAATACCTCAAGGAGCGCGGCGAAACCGAGCGCCTGGAGCTGATCCGCCGCTGCCTCTACCTGAAGGTCGGCAAGAAGCTCAGCCGCCCGCCGCGCCAGGGCCACAAGAGCTGGCAGCGCAAGGTGATGGAGCGCGTCTCGGCGCCCTGGAAGTGGGACAGCCGCGCCTTCGCCCAGCTCGACAGCCGCAGCCAGTGGAAGGTCCGCCAGGTGCTCCTGGAGCGCCGTGCGCTGGTCAACGAACTGACCCACAGCTACCGCTTCCTCTCGCAGTTCGCCCGCCTGCAGCACGTCGCCAGCGGCATCAACCCGCGGGACATGGGCATCCTCGGCCGGCGCCTGTATGCCGCCTTCGAGCGCAAGGCCGGCAAGGTCGAATTCATCAACCCGGGCATTGCCCCGGACATGGCCGAAGACATCCTCACCCTCGCCCAGCTGCCCGGCAGCGAAGCCGGAAAGCCGCCGTACTGGGCGCTGTTCGGCGGCAACCTGTCATTGCAGGAGATGGCCGACTTCGCCCCGCTGCGCCGCGCCCGCGACCTCATGGAACTGCTCGCCTGGAGCCATCGCAACGGGGTGATCGACGCCACCACGCGGCTGTCCCTGCAACCGGGTAGCAGCGACCTGAGCGAGTTCGAACTGCAGAACCTGCTGGGCTGCCTGCAGCAGGCCGTCCCGCTGCCGCTCAACGAGGTGCCGGAAAGCGCCCTGTTGCGCAGCGCGGTGCCTTCGCAGGTGTTGCTGCTGGTGAACGTCGGCGTCGACCCGCTGCGCCAGCACAGCCAGATGAACGTGCACATGACCACCGAGCGCACCGACTCGCTCGGCTATTCCGGCGTGCGCGACAACCTGGTGCTGACCCTCGACCAGATCACCCTGAACAGCTGGAACGAACTGCTGGTCAGCCGCTACGCAGGCCCGCACGCGCTGCTCGACTGCCTGCGCGAATTCCTCAACAGCGTGCCCTCCGACGCCCCGCCGCCGCGCCTGCTGGTGCGCTGCTTCTGCCGCAACCGCGCCACGGCCATCGCCCAGCGCGTGGAAGACCTGTTCCGCGACGCCCACGCGCAGCTCGCCAGCGGCAAGGGCGGGCGCTACCTGCTGCAGGTGCGCCAGCACTTCCACCTGCTGCACCTGGTGCCGGGCAGCGTCAGCCATCGGGTGATCGACGGGTTGCCGGCACTGGTCGAGCACCTGGGCGACACCCAGGACGACAGCGGCTTCCTGCAACTGGACCGGCACGCGCTGGAGGGCGATGACCTCGCCATGATCCTGCCGCTGGGCCGGGCCAATACCGTACAGGTGTTCTACCGCCTGGACGAAGGCAGCGCGGAAATCACCATCCTCGACGAGCGCAACGCCCTCTGGCGGCGCCGCCAGGAATACGACACCGAGGAAGGCCTGCTGCTGCCGCTGCAGCGCTTCCTGCAATCGGTGCAGTACCGCCGTAACGCGGTGATCTCGCTACTGGAGGCGCAGGGACCGGTGGGCGCCGACATCATCTTCTACGAGGTGGTGACCAACGGCCACCAGCGCGCGCAACGCATCGAACGACGCAGCACGCCGCAACCGCTGGAAGCCTTGCCGTTCTATAACGTGCAGGCGATTGTCGAACCGGGCGAAGGCCAGCGAGCGCGCACCACGCTGTTCTGCAACCACCGCGAGTTCTCGGAGCTGGAGTTCGGCAGCGAGCTGTTCCAGGCCGCGGCCCGGCATATCCTCGACCGTCGGCGAGGGCAAGAGCGCTACCCCTGCTACATCACCGACCTGGACCTGTCGGCCATGCGCGAAGGCGGGGAGCTGCAGACGGTGCACTTCCTGCGTTACAAGCAGAGCCTGGAGCAGGCTCTGAACCGGGCGCTGGCCGAGGCCTGAAGGCCGGCCGGACGCCCGGGGAGGGAGGTTCCCGAAAAGGGGAACTCAGCGATCGAAGTCGCCGGCCGCTTCGGGCTGGTATTCCACTTCCAGCAGGGTCAGCTTCAGCGTCTTGCCGCTGGGTACCGGCCAGTCGATGCTCTGGCCGGTGGTCAGGCCGAGCAGCGCAGTGCCTACCGGAGCAAGAATCGAAACCTTGCCTTCACCGCCGACGCCGGCCGGGTAGACCAGGGTCAGGTGGTATTCCTTGCCGCTGCCTTCCTCGCGGCAGCGCACGGTGGAGTTCATCGTGACCACGCCCGGCGGTATCTCGTCGTGGCCGACCACCGTGGCGCGGGCCAGCTCGGCCTCCAGCGCCTCGGCCGCGGGGCCGTACTCATCCAGGCTGTCGAGCATGCGCTCCAGACGTTGCAGGTCGAGTCGAGTCACGGTGATGGGTGTCGTGGTCATGATGGTTGGCAGTCTCCTTACAGGAGAGCCCCGGACGCTCACGCGTTCGGGGCCCTGGGTGTTCTGGCAGTAATGACGTTCGGGAATCGAACGTCATGAAATCCGAAAAAAGAAAAACCCCGCCCAAGGCGGGGTTTTTCTGGACACTAACACAGCACAGAAAATAAGCAACACCGACCAGTCACCACTTGGGCCGCTGGTTGTTTCGGCGCTTTTCGCAGTCCGCCAGGATCGCCAGGCGCCGCTCGCCGTCGGCCTCGTTCCACTCCAGGATCTCGCCCAGGGTGCGCCCGCAGCCGACGCAGATGTCCGCGTCGTCCAGGCAGCAGCGTCGGCAGCAGGGCGAGGCGACGCTCGCCTGCGGTTCAGATGCCGGGGAAGTCGACATCCTCGCCTGCCTGCTCCAGGGTTGCGCGATTGAGCAGCGCGCCCAGTGGTTCGCGAGTGCTATCGCAGATCCACAGCGAGCCAGATTCGTCGTAGTCGAAGTGGAAGCCGCCGGAGCGAGCCGCCACCCACAGCTGGCGCAGCGCCGGCTGGCGGCTGAGGATCAGCTGGGTGCCATTCTCGAAGCGCACGGTCAGCACGCCGCTGGAGTTTTCCAGGTCCAGGTCCAGGTCGCTGTCGTCGAAGGCGTCCTCCACCGTTACCTGTACGGCGTCCACCAGGTCATGGAAGCGGGCTTCGCTCAAAGTGCTCATGCATCGTCCTCGGGATCAGTCAAAGGCACCAGTTTACGCCGGTATTCGCCCAGACTCTGCCCCGTCCAGCGCCGGAATGCGCGGGCGAGCGAGCCGGCTTCGCTGAAGCCGAGCAGGTAGGCGATGTCGGCGGTGTCCAGCGCCGGGTCGCGCAGGTAGTGCAGCACCAGTTGCTGGCGGGTTTCATCCACCAGCTGGCTGAACGACAGGCCGGTGTCGCGCAGCCGCCGCTGCAGGGTGCGCGGGCTCAGCGCCAGGGTCTGCGACAGGCGCTCCAGATCCGCGCCCTGCTCCGGCAACTGGCGCGCCAGCTCCAGGCGCGCGCGGTCGAGCACGGTGTCGCCCTTGTTGATTTCCACCAGCAGACGTTCGGCGTAGGCATCCAGCGTGCGCTGCACCTGGGCATCGGCCTGGCCGAGCGGTAGCGAAAGCAGGCGTCTGGGGAAGACCAGGGCGTTGTCCGGCTGATCGAACAGCACCGGGCAGCGGAAGATGCGCTCGTGCTCGCTGACATCTGCCGGGGCGCTATGGCTGAAGCGCACCTCGAACGGCACCTCGTCCACGCCGCTGACCCAGTGGCCGAAACTGACCCAGCCGGCCAGCGTCTCTTCGCTCATCTGTCTTTGCTGTTGCGGCAGCAGCGGCTCCCAGCTGTGCTTCACCAGCGCCTCGCAGCCGGCGCGCGGCGGCTCGTCGGCCAGCTCGACGCGGCCCAGGTTGCCTACCAGCGAGGCATAGCGCGCCTGCCGGTGCAGGGCGTCGGAGAGGGTCGCGCAACTCATGATCAGGTAACCGAGCACGCCGTAGTAGCCGGGCCGCACCGCCTCGCCCAGGTGCAGGCCGAGGTTGTCGTCGCCGCTCAGGCGCACGCCGGCGCCCACCAGCTCCAGGTAGGCGCTGGCGGCGATGCGCTGGTCGCGCTGGGCAAGGATCGAAGGCTCCAGGTGCACCGTCGCCAGCAACTGCGCCGGGTCCACGCCCTGGCGCTGCAGATGCTCCACAAGGCCCTGCAGGTAGGCCACCGACACCGAACTGGGCAGGGGATCGCGATAGTCCATCAGGCATTCCATTTTTTGCCCGCCATCATAGGGCCACCGGCCCTTTCGGCGCGAGCCGCAAGCCCCGCCGGGCGGGAGTCCGCTTGAATAGGCAAGCCGGCGGGGGGTCGGTATACTCCGGACCCATTGACGCTTTATTACAAGGATTCCGCCATGAAGCGACTGCTGCTTCCCTTCGTCGCGCTCGCCGTCTTCACCGCCGCGCTGGCCGGCTGTGGCCAGAAAGGCCCGCTGTACCTGCCGGACGACCAGAAGGCCAAGAGCGAGCACAGCAAGGACCGCTACGGTCTCTGAGGGCGTTCCCATGGACGCCTTCGACGTCCGCGACGGGCAACTGTTCGCGGCAGACGTGCCGTCGCCGGCAACCGCCGGGCGCTTCGGCATGCCGCAAAGCGGTAACGGCGACTTCCTCGCCCGACTCCGCAACCCCGTCCGCGAAGAAGGCGGCCTGCTGGCCGTGCGTTCGGCCGGCGCCTATGGTTTCGTCATGAATTCCAACTACAACACCCGGGGCCGCGCCGCCGAGGTGCTGGTGGATAGCTCGGCCGCGCACTGGGTGCGTCGCCACGGAACACGACCAGAGCTGTTCGCCGGCGAAAGCCTGCTGCCGGACTGAGGCCGAGACGACGATGCTTCTGCGCTTTACCAAGATGCATGGGCTGGGCAATGACTTCATGGTCCTGGACCTGGTCAGCCAGCACGCCCATGTGCAACCACGCCACGTCAAACAGTGGGGCGACCGCAATTTCGGGGTCGGCTTCGATCAACTGCTGATCGTCGAGCCGCCGAGCACGCCGGACGCCGATTTCCGCTACCGCATCTTCAACTGCGACGGCACTGAGGTCGAACAGTGCGGCAACGGCGCGCGCTGCTTCGCCCGTTTCGTGGTCGACAAGCGCCTGACCGCGAAAAAGACCATCCGCGTGGAAACCAAGGGCGGCATGATCGAACTGACCATCGCCAACGACGGCCAGGTCATCGTCGACATGGGCCCGCCGCGCCTGCAACCCGAGCAGGTGCCGTTCCAGGCCGGTGCTGAAGCGCTGAGCTACTCCCTCGAAGTGGATGGCCAGAGCTACGAGTTGGCGGCCATCTCCATGGGCAACCCGCACGGCGTGCTGCGCGTGGATGACGTGGACAGCGCTCCGGTGCGCACCCTGGGGCCGAAACTGGAAATCCACGAAAGCTTCCCGCAGAAGGCCAACATCGGCTTCCTGCAGATCGTCAATCCGCACCAGGCGCGCCTGCGCGTCTGGGAACGCGGCGCCGGCGAGACACTGGCCTGCGGCACCGGCGCCTGCGCTGCCGCCGTTGCCGGCATCCGCCAGGGCTGGCTGCAATCGCCGGTACAGATCGACCTTCCCGGCGGACGGTTGTCCATCGAGTGGGCAGGACCGGGTCAGCCCGTTATGATGACCGGGCCCGCCGTGCGGGTGTTCGAAGGCCAGGTACGTCTATAACCGGGACGCTTATGACCGATACTCCGCAGGACCCCACCGTTACGCTCGAAGCCGAACAGGTCGCCGACTATCTTCGCCGGCACCCTGAATTCTTCGTCGATCATGACGAGCTGATCCCGGAGATGCGCATTCCGCACCAGCCGGGCGACGCCGTGTCGCTGGTGGAGCGCCAGGTCCGCCTGCTGCGCGAGCGCAACATCGAGATGCGCCATCGGCTGTCGCAGCTGATGGACGTGGCCCGCGACAACGACCGCCTGTTCGACAAGACCCGCCGCCTGGTGCTCGACCTGCTCGACGCCACCAGCCTCGAGGAAATCGTCAGCACCACGGAAGACAGCCTGCGCCACGAGTTCCTCGTGCCCTACGTCAGCCTGATCCTGTTCAGCGACAACAACCTGCCGGTGGGCCGTTCGGTGAGCAGCGCCGAGGCGCACCAGGCCATCGGCGGCCTGCTGTCGGGCGGCAAGACCGTCTGCGGCGTGCTGCGCCCCCACGAGCTGGCCTTCCTGTTCTGCGAAAGCGAACGCGAGCAGGTCGGCTCCGCCGCCGTGGTGCCGCTGACCTTCCAGGGCCTGCACGGCGTATTGGCGATCGGCAGCCCCGATCCGCAGCACTACAAGAGCTCGCTGGGCACGCTGTTCCTGGGCTACGTCGCCGAAGTCCTCGCGCGGACCCTGCCGCGCTTCTCCACGCCACTGCGCTCGGTACGCTGATCCCGCCGGGCCTTCACCGCTGGGAGCTGATCGCTTGTCGCTCGAAGCCGATCTGGATGCCTACCTGGAACACCTGCGCAGCGAGCGCCAGGTGTCCGTCCATACCCTCGATGGCTATCGCCGCGACCTGCTGCGCCTCGCCGCGCTCTGCGAAAAATCCTCGCTGAACGAGTGGCCCGCGCTGCAGGTGCGCGACCTGCGCATGTTCGTCGCCCGCCTGCACCAGCAGGGCCTTGCCAGCCGCAGCCTGGCGCGCCTGCTGTCGGCCACCCGCGGGCTGTACCAGTACCTGATCCGCGAAGGCCGTTGCCGGCACAACCCCGCCGACGGACTCGCCGCGCCCAAGGGCGCTCGCAAGCTGCCGCGTACGCTGGATACCGACCGAACCGCGCAACTGCTCGACGGCGGCGTCGAGGACGACTTCATCGCCCGCCGCGACCAGGCACTGCTGGAGCTGTTCTATTCCTCAGGCCTGCGCCTCTCCGAACTGGTCGGCCTCGACCTGGAGTGGCTGGACCTCAAGGACGGTCTGGTGCGCGTGCACGGCAAGGGCAACAAGGTGCGCGAGCTGCCGGTCGGCCACGCCGCGCGGCAGGCCATCGAGAACTGGCTGCCGCTGCGGGCCCTCGCCTCGCCACAGGACAACGCAGTGTTCATCGGCCGCAGCGGCAAGCGCCTGACGCCCCGCGCGATCCAGTTGCGCGTGCGCGAAGCCGGCGTGCGCGAACTGGGCCAGCACCTGCATCCGCACATGCTGCGGCACTCCTTCGCCAGTCATATGCTGGAGTCTTCCCAGGACCTGCGCGCGGTGCAGGAGCTGCTCGGCCACGCCGATATCGCCACCACGCAGATCTACACCCACCTGGACTTCCAGCACCTCGCCACGGTCTATGACCAGGCGCACCCACGGGCACGCCGTAAACCCGGAGCAGAAGAATGAGTATCCGTCTGGTCACCTTCGACCTCGATGACACGCTGTGGGACGTTGCCCCGGTGATGAACAGCGCGGAAGCCACCCTGCGCGACTGGCTGGCAGTGAACGCCACACGGTTGGGCCCGGTGCCCATCGAACACCTGTGGGCGATCCGCTCGCGGCTGATGGAGCAGGACCCGATGCTCCGGCACCGACTGAGCGAACTGCGCCGCCGCATCCTGTACCACGCCCTGCTCGACGCGGGTTATCCACAGGCCGAGGCCAGCGACCTGGCCGAGGCCGGGTTTCAGACCTTCCTTCACGCGCGGCACCAGGTGGCGCTGTTCCCCGAGGTGCACCCGACCCTGGAGCAACTGGCCAACCGTTTCATCCTCGGCGTGCTCACCAACGGCAACGCCGACGTGCGCCGCCTGGGCCTGGCCGATTACTTCCAGTTCGCCCTCTGCGCGGAAGAGCTGGGCGTCGGCAAACCCGACCCGCATCCCTTCCAGGAAGCGCTCAAGCGCGGCGGCGTTGCGGCGGAACACGCCGTGCACATCGGCGACCACCCCAGCGATGACATCGCCGGCGCGCGGCGCGCGGGCATGAAGGCGATCTGGTTCAACCCGGCGCGCAAGGCGTGGGATGGTGAAGAGGCGCCCAGCGCGATCATCCACAACCTGTCCGAGCTGCCGGGCGTGCTGGCAAAACTCTGACTCCGGCCGCCCTGTAGGAGCGCGCCATGCGCGCGATCGCGGGCATGGCCCGCTCCTACAGGGCGCCAGTCGCAAGCATAGAAATTGCGCAACAAACAGACATGAAAAAGCCCCGCCGCTCCTCTCGGAGCGGCGGGGCTTTTCGACTCGCGTCAGATATCAGATAGGGCGGCTGCCGTATTTGCTATCCGGTTTCTTGGGCGGGTCGGCCACGACGTTCGGCTCGATCTCCTGCACCTTGCCGCCGCGAGTGAGGAATTCCTCCATCGCACGGGCCAGTGCATCACGATCCTTCTGCTTGGCTTCGACCGAGGGCAGTTCCTCTTCTTCCGCAGCGGCCTTGGCTTTCTTGCCACCGCCCTTGGGAGAAGGGGCTTCATCCCCATCGCCGCTGTCTGCTTCGGCGTCGCTGTCGTCCGCTGCGGCGAGTTCCTCGCCATCGTCCTCGTCAGCGCCGTCCAGCTCGTCCTGTTCCAGTTCTTCGTCGCTCATTGTTCAACCTCTGTGGTGCTGCAAAGCACGTTAGTTATAGCCCAGCTGCGCGCTTTGACGAACGCCGCCGGAAAAAATTCATACAAGCTCGCCCTGCCAGGTCGCCACTATGCTGCGCGGGCCGCCGTGGTCACGGTGCTCGCCCAGATAGATACCTTGCCAGGTGCCCATTGCCAAGCCTCCCCCCTGTATCGGCAGCGTCAGCTGACAGCCCAGCAGGCTCGACTTGAAATGCGCCGGAAGGTCGTCCGGACCTTCGTAGTCATGTTCATAGCCGCTCTCGCCCTGGGGCACCAGGCGATTGAAGAATCGCTCGAAATCGCGGCGCACCGAGGGGTCGGCATTCTCGTTCACCGTCAGCGAGGCGGAGGTGTGCTGCAACAGCAGGTGCAGCAGGCCGACCCGGCACTTCGACAACTCCGGCAACGCGGCCAGGATCTCGTCGGTGATCAGGTGGAAACCTCGCGGGCGAGGGCGCAGGGTGATGGTCTTCTGCTGCCACATGGCGGGCAATCCTTCCGTCGCTAACGGTGATGCGCGCGCATTCTAGCGTGCTGATCGAAAAAACAAAGGGCGCCCGAGGGCGCCCTTCGTCGAACTTGCGCGAACCGTTACAGGTTGTAGCCGCGCTCGTTGTGCAGGGAGAGGTCCAGACCCACGGTTTCCTCTTCCTCGGAGACGCGCAGGCCCATGACCAGGTCCAGGACCTTGAGGATCACGAAGCTGACGATACCGGTGTAGACGATGGTGAAGGCCACGCCCTTGAACTGGGTGAACAGCTGCGCGCCGATATCGGTCACGGTGCCGAAGCCGCCCAGTGCCGGGGCTGCGAACACGCCGGTGAGCAGGGCGCCGACGATACCGCCGACAGCGTGCACGCCGAAGGCGTCCAGGGAGTCGTCGTAACCGACAGCACGCTTGAGCGTAGTGGCAGCGAAGAAGCAGATCACGCCAGCGGACAGACCGATGACGATGGCGCCCATCGGGCCGCAGGTACCGGCAGCCGGGGTGATGGCGACCAGACCGGCAACCACGCCGGATGCGATGCCCAGGGCGCTCGGCTTACCGTGGGTGATCCACTCGGCGAACATCCAGCCCAAGGCGGCGGCGGCAGTGGCGATCTGGGTGACCAGCATGGCCATGCCGGCGGTGCCGTTGGCGGCAGCAGCGGAACCGGCGTTGAAGCCGAACCAGCCGATCCACAGCAGGGCGGCGCCGATCAGGGTGTAGCCCAGGTTGTGCGGGGCCATGGCAGCGGTCGGGTAGCCCTTGCGCTTGCCGAGGACGATGCACGCCACCAGGCCAGCGATACCGGCGTTGATGTGCACCACGGTGCCGCCGGCGAAGTCCAGCACGCCCCAGTCCCACAGCAGGCCGCCGTCACCGCTCCAGACCATGTGGGCGATCGGTGCGTAGACCAGGGTGAACCACAGTGCGGTGAAGATCAGCATGGCCGAGAACTTCATGCGTTCGGCGAAGGCGCCGACGATCAGGGCCGGGGTGATGATCGCGAAGGTCATCTGGAACATCACGAAGACGCTCTCAGGGAACAGCGCGGCGGCGGAAGTCAGGCCGCTGGTGGTCAGGCCGCTGAGGAAGGCCTTGTCCAGTCCGCCGACGAAGGAAGCGAAGTTGACCACGCCCTTTTCCATACCGACGGTATCGAAGGCCAGGCTGTAGCCGTAGACGACCCAGAGGATGCTGATCAGCGCGGTGATCGCGAAGCACTGCATCATGATCGACAGGACGTTCTTGGCGCGCACCATGCCGCCGTAGAACAGCGCCAGGCCAGGGATGGTCATCAGCAGCACCAGGGCGCTGGAAATCAGCATCCAGGCGGTGTCGCCGCTGTTCAGGACGGGGGCCGCAGCCTCGTCGGCCAAGGCCAGACCGGGCATTGCGAGGGGCAATAGGGCGCCTAGCCCTGCGTATTTGCGCAGAGTCATTGTTGTTTCTCCTGGGGCGTGGGGTTCGGTGTGGGCTTGGCTTAGATCGCGTCGGTGCCGGTTTCGCCGGTACGGATACGAATGGCCTGTTCCAGATTTACGACAAAGATCTTGCCGTCACCGATCTTCCCGGTGTTGGCGGCCTTGGTGATGGCTTCGATAACACGATCCAGCTGGTCATCGGCGATGGCGACGTCGATCTTCACCTTCGGCAGGAAATCGACAACGTATTCCGCGCCACGGTACAGCTCGGTGTGACCCTTCTGCCGGCCGAAGCCTTTGACTTCGGTCACAGTGATGCCCTGCACGCCGATCTCGGACAGCGACTCACGAACGTCGTCCAGCTTGAACGGCTTGATGATGGCTGTGACTAGCTTCATGTAACTCTCTCCCGTGTTTTGGTGGACCCGCCCCAGGAAGAACGAACCCGGAGACAAGTCTAAGCGCAGTGTCTGGCTTTTGTAATGCGCCGGCCGCCCTACCTCAGCACTCCGACTGCCTTGATCGAAGCAATCCACCGCCTCGCCTGCCGCACCGGAACTGCATCGGTGCACGCCATATCTGCCCCAAAGCATGAAGCTTGCCAGTTCGTGAAAATGCCCGTGGCATCAGGCACTTGGCCTGAAACGGGGCTTTCTGGCGAATCGCCAGCGCCGCTCTGGCGCACCGAAAGCGCGCACGCAGAGCGGGCACACTGCTCAAAAAGCGTGCAACCCGGCGCGCCGCAGCCAGCGCTGGCTGCGTGATAGACTGCGCTCTGATTCAATCCGGAACCCATGAACCATGCTGCCGCCCAAAGCCTTCCTCGATGCCATCAGCCAACAAGCCGGACGCCTGTTCGGTGGCGAATCGCCCCTGCCGAAGGCCGAGCTGGAAGCCCAGTTCAAGGTTCTGATGCAGAGCGCCTTCAGCAAGCTCGACCTGGTCAGCCGCGACGAATTCGACAGCCAGATGGTCGTCCTCGCGCGCACCCGCGCCCGCCTCGAAGCACTGGAAGCGAAGGTCGCGGAGATGGAAGCCAGGCTCTCGCCCGCCGACACCACCGCCCCCGCCGCCTCAGAATAAGTCCCGCCTGGCGGGCGGCATGGAATCCAGGAGTGATCCATGTCCCTCGCCATCGTCCATAGCCGCGCCCAGGTCGGCGTGGAAGCGCCCGGCGTCACCGTCGAGGCGCACCTCGCCAACGGCCTGCCGTCACTGACCCTGGTCGGCCTGCCCGAAGGCGCCGTGAAGGAGAGCAAGGACCGCGTGCGTAGCGCCCTGCTCAACTCGGGCTTCGACTTCCCCAACCGCAGAATCACCCTCAACCTCGCCCCGGCCGACCTGCCCAAAGACGGCGGGCGCTTCGACCTAGCCATTGCCCTGGGCATCCTCGCCGCCAGCGGCCAGTTGGCCGACGCCGCCGGACTGGATGGTCTGGAATGCCTGGGCGAACTGGCGCTCTCCGGCACGCTGCGACCGGTACCCGGCGTGTTACCTGCCGCGCTGGCAGCCCGTACTGCCGGGCGCGCGCTGTTGGTGCCGAAGGAGAACGCAGAGGAAGCCAGCCTCGCCAGCGGCCTGACCGTCTACGCCGTCGGCCACCTGCTGGAGCTGGCCGCGCACTTCAGCGGCCAGGAGCGCCTGCGCCCCTACGAGGCCAACGGCCTGCTGCGCGCCACGCCGCCCTACCCCGACCTCGCCGAAGTGCAAGGCCAGGCCGCCGCCAAGCGCGCGCTGCTGGTGGCCGCTGCCGGCGCGCACAACCTGCTGTTCAGTGGGCCGCCCGGCACCGGCAAGACCCTGCTCGCCAGCCGCCTGCCCGGCCTGATGCCGCCGCTGGATGAAGACGAAGCGCTGCAGGTCGCGGCGATCCATTCCGTGGCCGGGCGCGGGCCGCTGACCCACTGGCCGCAACGCCCATTCCGGCAACCCCACCACACCGCGTCCGCGCCCGCACTGGTGGGAGGCGGCAGCCGCCCGCAGCCAGGGGAAATCACCCTGGCGCACGAAGGCGTGCTGTTTCTCGACGAGCTGCCGGAATTCGATCGGAAGGTACTGGAGGTGCTGCGCGAGCCGCTCGAAGGCGGCGAGATCGTCATCGCCCGCGCAAACGGCCGCGTGCGCTTCCCGGCGCGCTTCCAGCTGGTGGCGGCGATGAACCCCTGCCCCTGTGGCTATCTGGGCGACCCCAGCGGCCGTTGCCGCTGCTCGCCGGAGCAGATCCAGCGCTACCGGGCCAAGCTCTCCGGGCCGCTTCTGGACCGCATCGACCTGCACCTCACCGTCAGCCGCGAAAGCACCAGCCTCGCGCCCAGCGGGCCGAGTACCAGCAGTGCCGAGCTGGCTGTACAGGTCGCCGCCGCACGCCAGCGCCAGCTCGCCCGGCAGGGTTGCGCCAACGCCTTTCTGACCCTGAAGAAGATGCACCAATACTGTGCATTGACCCCGGAAGACCAAGCCTGGCTGGAGAAGGCCGGCGAGCGCCTGAACCTGTCACTGCGCGCCCTGCACCGGATTCTCAAGGTCGCGCGCACCCTCGCCGACCTGCAGCAGGCGGACAGCATCGCCCGCCCGCACCTGGCCGAAGCCCTGCAGTACCGCGCGGGGCACTAGCCCGGCAGGTCCTGCGTGACGGCAAGGAGGTTCAGCTCCACCGTCGCGTTCTTCGGCAACTGGTAGACGCCGACCGAAGTGCGCGTGTGAACACCAGCCGCGCCCAGCACCTCATACAGCACCGCCGAGGCACCGTCGGCCACCTCGCTCTGCTGCGTAAAGTGCTCCGCCGACTGCACGAACACATTGAGCTGCAGCACCTTGCGCACACAGTCGAGGTCGCCCAGCGCCTGCCGCAGCAGCGCCAGCGCCCGCATCACGCAGACCTTCGCGGCCAGCTGGGCGTCGGCCAGCGACACCTCGCTGCCCGCCCGGCCGGTGACGACGACCACATCACCCACCCGTGGAATCTGCCCACTGAGGTGCACCTGGTTTCCGTCGATGAGGAAGGGCACGTAGTTGCCGCCGATCTTCATTTCCCCGCTGAAGTCGTAGCCGAGTTCGGCGGCGATCCTTTCGAACGCAGCAGCGCGCGTCTCGCTCATAAACACTCCCTGATTGGTCAGTTTCTGATCAGCAGCGCCAGAACGGCCGCATCGCCTCTATCCGCGCCTGCTCGCGGGTGACGCCGATATCCTTCAGCTGCGCATCGGACAGCTCCAGCAGCTGCTTGCGGGTACGCACGCGGCGCCAGAACTGCTGCCAGCGGCTTTCCTGCGGGGCGCGCGGAGCTTCGCGCACGCCGGGAATCTCCAGCAGTTCCTGTTGGTAAAGGGTCAGCCGCACATCGCTCAGGCCGCTCATGTCGTCACTCCTCCAGTCGAACACTTTCGAACATGGGACTAGCGTGACGAATCGGCGGAAATCATTACAGATTCAACGCGGTTAAGTTTTTTCCATACAGACTCGAGCGAAATCCTTCTGAATGGCGTATTTTCTGCCGATCTGTACTGCATTCCGCCGAGTCTGTCCCACACGGGAGATCTGTCATGAAACGCTACGCGCAGCTGGCCGCCACCCTCGGCGACCGCATCGAGCAGGGCCTGTACCGTCCCGGCGACCGCCTGCCCTCGGTGCGCGCGCTAAGCGAGGAGCACGGCGTCAGCATCAGCACCGTGCAGCAGGCCTACCGCGTGCTGGAGGACTCCGGGCTGGTGGAGCCCAGGCCGAAGTCCGGCTACTTCGTACCCGAACGCCGCGAGCTGCCGCCGATGCCGGCCATGACCCGCCCGGCGCAACGGCCGGTGGATGTGTCGCAGTGGGACCAGGTGCTGGAGCAGGTGCGCCGCGCGCCCGGCGGCGATTTCGTTCAGCTCGGGCGCGGCACACCGGACATCGCCAGCCCGTCGCTCAAGCCGCTGCAGCGGGCGATGGTGCACGCCGCGCGCCGCACCGACCTGCAGAGCCTCGGCTACGAAGGCATCCAGGGCTCGCTGCCGCTGCGCGAGCAGATCGCCCGGCTGATGCTGGATTCCGGCTGCCAGGTGCCGCCCAGCGAGATCGTCATCACCACCGGCTGCCAGGAGGCGCTGGCCATTACCCTGCGCGCCATCTGCGAGCCGGGCGACATCATCGCCATCGACTCGCCGAGCTTCCACGGCGCCATGCAGGCGCTCAAGGCGTATGGCCTGAAGGCGCTGGAAATCCCCACCGACCCCACCAATGGCATCAGCCTGGAGGCGCTGGAACTGGCCATGGAACAGTGGCCGGTGAAGCTCATCCTGCTCACCCCCAACTGCAATAACCCGCTGGGCTACATCATGCCCGACGCCCGCAAGCGCGCCCTGCTCACACTGGCGGCGCGCTATGACGTGCCGATCCTCGAGGACGATGTCTACGGCGAACTGGCCTACGCCTACCCGCGGCCGCGCAGCATCAAGTCCTTCGACACCGACGACCGCGTGCTGCTGGCCAGTTCGTTCTCCAAGACGGTGGCGCCCGGTCTGCGCACAGGCTGGGTGGTACCGGGGCGCTACCTGGACCGCATCCTCCACTTCAAGTACATCGCCAGCGGCACCTGCGCGCCGCAACCGCAGATGGCCCTGGCCGAGTTCATCGGCGGCGGCCACTACGAGCCGCACATCCGTCGCATGCGCGCGCAGTACCAGCGCCACCGCGACCTGATGACCGAATGGGTCGGCCGCTACTTCCCCGAAGGTGCGCGGGTGACCCGGCCGCGTGGCGGCTTCATGCTCTGGGTCGAGTTCGACCCGCTGTTCGACAGCGTGCGACTGAACCAGGAGCTGCGCCGCGACAACGTGCAGGTGGCGGCGGGCAACATCTTTTCCGCCTCGGGCAAGTACCGCAACTGCATCCGCATGAACTACTCGAACCGCGACCTGGCGGTGATCGAGGATGCCGTGCGCAAGGTCGGCGCCTGCGCCCGGCGGCTGACCGCCGAGCTGCGCGAGCAGCAGGCCGAGCCGCTGCCGGCCTGAGGCGAAACATTTATCCACAGCCCGGCGCTGCCCCGTGGCCGCGCCCTGCTGTACCTTGGTTTCCTTTTGCCAGGCACCCGCTTTGACCAGTCTCACCCTCGGCCCGCTGGCCCTTCCCCTGCCCCACGTGCTGCTCTACCTCGGCTTCTTCGGCGCCCTGCTGGCCGGCTGGCTGGCCGGGCGCAAGCGCGGCGCCAACCCCGAAGGCGCGCTGTTCGCCATGCTCCTCGGCGGCCTGCTGGTGGCGCGGCTGGCCTTCGTCGCACGCTACTTCGAGCAATACGCGACAACGCCGCTGAGCATCGTGGATATCCGCGATGGCGGCTTTCTCGCCCTGCCGGGAGTGATCGCCGCCGCACTGATCGGCGCGCTGCTGGCCTGGAAGCGGACAGAGCTTCGCCGCCCGCTGGCCATCGCGGCCGTGGTCGGTGTGTGCCTGTGGGGTGGCGGCAAGGCCGTGACCTCGGCGCTGGACCGCAGCCAGCAGATTCCCGAACTCACCGTGATGGACCTGCGCGGTGCCGCCGTGGACCTGCGCGCGCTGGATGGCCGGCCCATGGTGGTGAACCTCTGGGCCACCTGGTGCCCGCCGTGCCGGCGCGAGATGCCGGTGCTGGAGGCCGCTCAGCAACAGCGCAGCGATGTGCGCTTCCTTCTGGTCAACCAGGGCGAGAACGCCGAGGCCGTGCAGCGTTTCCTGCGCGACCAGGGCCTGAGCGAAGCGGCGGTGCTGCTCGACAGCGGCAACCGTCTCGGCCAGGCCACCGGCTCCTACGGCATGCCCACCACGCTGTTCTACGACGCCCAGGGGCGCCTGAAGCACAGCCAGATGGGCGAGCTGTCCGCCGCCAGCCTGGAGTACGGGCTGGGCCAGCTCAAGGACTGACCCGCCCGGCGCTTCAGCGGAAGCGTCCGACCTCGTCGCGCAGGCCGGCGGCCAGGCTGTCCAGCTCGCGCACGGTCTGCGCCAGATCGGCCACCACCTGACGCTGCTCGCTGTTGGCCTGGGCGATGCCCTGCAGGTTGCTGCTGAGCAGGGTCGCGGTGCGGCTCTGCTCCTGGGTCGCGGTGGTGATGGCGGCGAACTGCTCGCCGGCCGCACTGCTCTGCTGGGAGATTTCCGCCAGTGCCGCAGCGACCTTCTCGTTCAGCGCCAGCCCGTGCTGCATCAGCTGGCTGCCCTGCTCGATGGTCTCGGTGGCGCTGCCGGTGTCCTGCTGGATGGCGCCGATCATCTGCGAGATTTCCGTGGTGGCGGCCTGGGTGCGCGCCGCCAGGCTGCGCACTTCATCGGCAACCACGGCAAAACCGCGCCCCTGCTCGCCGGCACGGGCGGCCTCGATGGCGGCGTTGAGCGCCAACAGGTTGGTCTGCTCGGCAATCGAAGTGATCACCCCGACGATGCTGCCGATCTCCTGGGAGCGCGTGCCGAGGCGGTTCACCCGCTCCACGGTCTGCTGCAGCGCGCCGGCGATCTGCGCCAGCGAGGCAGAGGCATCGTCCATGGAGTGCAGGCCGATGCGCGTCTGCCGGGTGTTCTCGCTGGCCATGCGTTCGGTGCTGCGCATGTTGTCGGCGATGTCCATCGAGGTGGCGCTGAACTCTTCCACCGCGCCGGCCATGCTGTTGATCTCGCCGGACTGCTGCTCCATGCCGGCGTACGCGCCGCTGGACAGGCCCGACAGCGAACGTGAGCAATGCCCCACTTCCTCCGCCGCGCCGCGCACCCGCGAGACCATGCTGGAGAGCGCTTCGCCCATCTGGTTGAAGCTGCGCGCCAGGTCGCCGATCTCGTCATGACTGGCAACCGACAGGCGCGCGCCCAGGTCGCCGGCGCCCAGCGCATGGGCCTGGCGCACCAGGTCACCCAGCGGGCGCAGGCGGCGCTGCAGCAGCCAGGTGGTGGCGATCACCGCCAGCAGCATGGCGATCAGGCTGCCCATGGCCAGTTGGCCACCGACGCGCCAGGTCACCGCGCGGATCTCGTCCTTGGGCATGCTTGCGACGACGGTCCAGGGGCCGCCGGCGAAGGGTTGCGCCACGCTGTAGAAGTCGTCCTGGCTGTCGCTCCAGAAGCGGCCGCGGCCGGGGCTGTCCAGCAGGCTGGCGAGGCTGTCGGCGACGCGTTCGGGGTTGCGCGCGCCGGCCGGCGGCACCAGCCAGTGGTGCTGTTCATCCAGCAGCGCCAGCGAGCCGCCCTGACCGAGGCGGAAGCGGCCGAGGTTGTCGAACTGGCGCTTCTGCGCGTCGGTGTAGTCGAAGCCGACGAACAGCACGGCGATCACCCGCCCGCTGCCATCGCGCACCGGGGTGTACTGGGTCATGTAGAAGCGATCGAACAGCAGCGCGCGGCCGACGTAGCTTTCGCCGCGCATCAGCAGCGGGTAGGCCGGGCTGTTGTGGTCGAGCACGGTGCCCATGGCGCGGCTGCCGTCCTGCTTCATCAGCGAGGTGGTGATGCGCACGAAGTCGTCGCCATCGCGCACGAACACGGTGGCGACACCGGCGGTGAGCTGGCGGAATTCGTCGACCAGGGTGAAGTCGCCGTTCAGGCGGGTGTCGCCCAGGTACAGCGCCGGGGCTTGCAGCGCGGCGACCGGCACGCGCTCATCGGTGTGCGCTTTCAGGCCAGCGGCGAAGCGCTTCTCGAACAGGCCGGCGAGGCGCTGGGTGCTCTCGCGCAGGGTGCCGTGGAAGGTTTCCAGCTGGTCCGCCAGCAGGCGCGCTTCGCTGGCGAGGTGTTCTTCGCGGGTGGTCAGGGTAGCGCTGTCTAACGAGCGCAAGGCAAACAGCGTGCTGCCGCTGATCAACAGGATCAGGAGCACGGCCAGGGCCATCGCCAACTGCAGGGCGATGCGGGATCGGGGCTGGTTCATTTTTCTGCTTCTGCACGCAACGGCGGGCCGTCGCCCGTTGTTCGAGGAGCGGCCTGCTTCGGTTCGAGGGGAGTGCCGGCGTGGTTCGCCGGTCTGCACAGGCTATCGGCGGCGCGTGACAATACTTGAGTCATTCACCCGGATTTGGCTTGGGCCGGGGGCTCCAGCGCTCACCTGTAGGCGCGCGCCATGCGCGCGATCGCGGGCATGGCCCGCTCCTACAGTGTGAATCCGGAGTCAGTCCGCAGGATGGTGTGGAGCGCAGGACCGTAGGGCGCATAACCCGGAACGGGTTATCCGCCGCATGCGCGACGGCTACCAGAGCAGCCGGGAGCACGACGTAGGATGGCGTGGAGCGCAGCGATACCCATCCAACGCATGCGCACCGGGCAGCATGGGTATCGCTGCGCTCCACGCATCCTACAAAAACAGGTCAGGTGCGCAGGTGGTTTTCCATCAGGCCCACGGCATCGCGCCAGCGCAGCCAGAGGTTGCCTTGCCAATCCATCACCGGCAGCGACTCGCCCAGCAGGTGCTGCATGCGCCGACGTGGCAGGCGGGAGTCGTGGTTGAACTGGTCACGCAAGGCGGGCACAACCTCGTTGGTCAGCCATTGGCGCAGGCTGCGGTTTTCCGGGTGGTGGCAGTAGATCAGCAGCAGGGCGTAGAGGCCGCTCTCGCTGACCAGCAGTTCCGGCTCGGCACTGCCGGCAAGGCGCTCACGGCGGGACTGGTCGTGGTCCAGCCGGCCGATGAGATGGGCTTCGACGGGGCGGTTGATCAGCTTGCTCAGGTCGCGGACCACGAACCACGCCTGCTGCTCGATCAGCAGGGCGCGCAGTTGCCGGTTGTAGCGGACGAACAGGGTTGGGATCAGGCCGTCATCGGCCGGGGAAATCGAAAGGTTCATGCTGGAGCTCCTTGCTCAATCAAGAAGCCGCCGCCCGAACTGCCAAAAGAGGGAGGCGGACCGTGCAAGGGTGGAAACCAGCGCAATGTTGTCACAAAGCCGGCCGGACAGAAGTCCGCCTCACACGGCCCGCCATGGACAGCAAAGCGAACCCGGCACCGAACGGGTGCCGGATTGCTCCTGTATATAGCGACAACAACACTGCACGGGTTTCCACGCCCGGCCACGATGACACTGTGGCAGGGCGGAACGCTAAGCAGTGGACTCGTAGGACCGCAACGCCGGAAAAGTGTAGGGACCTTCCCCAGCATCCCGCAGAGGATTTACCGGATTGGCGCGTTGGCCTTCAGGAACTGCGAGGCCATCGGGCATTTCCGCGCGAAAGCCCCTGCTCCGGACTTCCCCTGTAGGAGCGAGCCATGCTCGCGATCGCGGGCATGGCCCGCTCCTACAAAGGGGGCACCGGCGTTAGACAGCTCGCGGAAAACCGTAGGGCGTATAACCCGGAACGGGTTATACGCCGATAGCACCACGGCGGATAACGCTGGCGCGTTATACGCCCTACCGGAACGCCCACGCTCCTACGCAAGCGCTAGGCGCTTACTGGATCTCTTCCGGGGTGACGATCACCCAGTTCTTGTCGGCGGTGACCGGCTGGCCGAGCTTGGCCTGGGCTTCGGCATTCTTCTTGATCATGCCATTGAGCTGGTCCATGTACTTGGCTTTGCGGTTGATCCACAGGTGCACGCCATTCTCGGCGGTGCCGTTGAACAGCATGTAGCCATCGCTGCTGGGAGTGTCGCCGCCGACCAGGATGGGCTTCTTCCACTGGTCGATGTAGGTGAGGATCGCCGCCTGCTTGCCGGCCATCCAGGTCGCCGGAGTCCACAGGTAGGGGGTGATCTCCAGGTTCAGGTTGGCCTTGGGATCGTACTTGCCTTCGGCAATCTGCTTGCGCGCGGTAGTCAGGGCACCGCTCTGGCGGTCCTTGAGCAGCGTGGTGACGCCGATGACATTCTCGGGCTTCACGTTGTAGCCGTACTTGGGATCGCTGGCGACCATGCGCACCAGTTCCTCGTGGGCGGCGGTCATCACGTAGACCTCGATGCCGTTCTCCATCAGCTTGTTGTACAGCTCGGTCTGGCCGGTGAAGACCTTGGGCGGGTTGATCTCGATGGTCTTGACCACGTCGCCTTCGTAGTAGGTGCTAGGCACCGGCTTGCCGTAGGCCATCAGCTCGTCGACGTAGCCCTTGAGCTCCTTGAGGGTGAAGCCGGAGAACACCTGGGCGACCCAGGGGTAGCAGACCAGGTCGTCGACTTCGCAAAGGCGGTAGTAGTAGCTGTTGAGGCTTTCCTTGTGGCCGTTGACGTCCTTGAAGGGGATCAGCTTGAGCGAGGGGTCGAGCTTCTCGCGGGTCAGCACGCCTTTCATTTCGAGGAAGGGCAGCAGCGATTCCTCGAGGTCGTAGCGGTAGCTGGTGTTGTCCATGTCGAAGACCGCGAAGGCGCCCTTGTTGGCGTTGGCGGCGATCAGGGCGTCGAGCTGCTTGGCGGCCGGCGCGGGCCAGTGTTTCAGTTCGGTGGCGGCGAAAGAGGTGCTGGCGAGGCCGGCCAGGATCAGGCCGGCGAGCAAGGTGCGCATGGGCTTCATGGAATTCCCCCGAGTGGTCTTGTGGGTATGGGGAAGGCCCATGGCGGGCCTTCACTGGACTAGTCCAGCAATGACCCTAGCAAAGCGCTGTTTCAGCTCTGCGACGGCAGCGACGTAAAGCGTCGCGAAGGCGGCAGGACATATCCATACGCGCCACGCGGCTTTGCTGGCGACGACGGCTGGTCTAGTTCACCGCGCGACGCAGGCGACCGGGGGCGTCGCCGTAGGTTTCCTTGAACTTCTTGGTGAAGGACGCCTGGGACTGGTAGCCGACCTGGGCGGCGATGTCGGTGAGGCTCAGCTGCGAGCCGCTCAGCAGGCGGTAGGCCAGTTCCATGCGCACTTTCGTCAGCAGCGCCCAGGGCGACAGCCCGGCCACCTGGGTGAACAGGCGCATGAAGGTGGCGCGGGACATGCTGGCGCGCTCAGCCAGCGCCTCGATGGTCCACTCGTGGGCGGGGTCGTCGAGCATCGCCTGCCAGGCGCGGCTCAGGCGCTTGTCGGCCAGCAGCGCCAGGGTGCCGCTGCTGGGGACGTACTCCTGCAGGTAGACGCGCAGGATCAGGGTGAAGAGAGCCGAGGACAGCGCGTCGACCAGGAAGCGCGCGCCCGCCTGGTTGCCGTCCGCCTCGCCGCGCAGCAGGCCGACCAGCGCGGCCAGTTGCTCACTCAGGCCCAGCTCCTGGCTGGAGATATTGAGGAACGCCGGCAGCGCGCCGATCAGCAGCGAGTCGCGCTGGTAGTGGAAGCTGCCGCAGAGGATATCCAGCGCCTCGCCTTCGCTGCCGATGCGATGCACCGGCAACAGGCCGTCCTGGCTGACCCGGGCGGGCACCGGGCTGACCTTCGGCCCCTGGCTGCGCAACAGGTGCGCGCCGCCGCGGGGGAAGACCAGGATGTCGCCGGCTTTCAGTTGAAGGACTTGTCCGTCAGGCATTTCCGCCTGGCAACGCCCCGACAGCAGGATGTGGTACTGCGCCACGCCGCCCGGCGCCTGTTCATGGTCCAGCGCCCAGTCGCCCTGGAGTTGGCAGCGCAGGTCGAGGCTGCCACGCAGGCCGGCGAGCTGGATCAGGCGATCGATGGAGTTCATGGCGTTCCACGCGCAGGAAAGGGCCTACAGATTACGCGCGGGATCGGCCAAGTAAACGCGGCTACCCCCTTCTTTCCCGCTTCCGTACTCCCTTGGTGCGGAGCCATGGGCCGGCGAAAACGCATCTGAGATCCACCGACAAAAACCCGAGCACAACGCGCAAGAAGCGCAGCGGCGCGATTCCGACAATGGGTACTCCTGATTTCAACCGACTCGCAAGGAGTTCCCCATGACCTCTCCCATCACCCAGGGCCTGCAGGCGCTGACCCGCCTCGACCACGTCGGCGCCAACCTGATGCGCGTCGCCATCGCCGTGGTGTTCATCTGGATCGGCGCGCTGAAATTCGTGCCCTACGAAGCCGACAGCATCACGCCCTTCGTCGCCAACAGCCCGTTCATGTCGTTCTTCTACGAGCACCCCGAGGATTACCGCGCGCACCTCACCCACGAGGGCGAGCTGGATGTGGACAAGCGCGCCTGGCAGACAGAAAACAACACCTACGGCTTTTCCAAGGGCCTGGGCGTGGTGGAGCTGAGCATCGCCCTGCTGGTGCTGCTCAACCCGCTGTCGCGGCGCCTGGGCCTGCTGGGCGGATTCCTGTCGTTCGGCACGCCGCTGGTGACGCTGACCTTCCTGATCACCACGCCCGAGGCCTGGGTGCCGGCGCTGGGCGACGCGCAGCACGGCTTCCCCTACCTGTCCGGCGCGGGCCGGCTGGTGCTCAAGGACACCCTGATGCTCGCCGGCGGCCTGCTGGTGATGGCCGACTCCGCCCGCTCGCTGCTGCGCGAACGCGCCTGATTCAACTCTTCTGAAGGAAGCACACCATGAAAGCGCTGATTGCCCTGATCCTCACCACCCTGTTCGTCGCCGCCTGCGGCACTGTGCCGGCCCACGACAGGCCCGACGTGCACCGGGTCATCTCCATCACCGATACCCAGCAGGCCTGCGGCATCGTGCCGGTGGCCATGGTCTACGAAGACGCCCAGGCCCAGCAGCACGAGCTGCACTACCAGGTGTGGGCCAACGGCTGCAGCGGCGACTGACGGCGCTTATTCGAAATAGTCCACCGGCGGCAGTTGCATGGCCTGCATCTCCGCCAGCAGGAAGTCACGCAACCGGCGCAGCCGCTCCTGATGCCGGCGCGCGCGCGGCCAGACCAGGTAGTAACTCTCGCCGCTGGCCACCGCGCTGGGCCAGGGCAGCGCCAGCCGGCCCTGGCTGGCATCCTCGGCGACCATCACCAGGTCGCCGATGGAAACCCCATAGCCGCGGGTCGCGGCGACGATACCCAGCTCCAGCGTGTCGAACACCTGCCCGCCCTTGAGCGACACCTTCTCCCCCAGACCCATGCGTTGCAGCCAGCGCCGCCAGTCACGGCGGTCGGGCGTAGGGTGCAGTAGCTCGGCCGCGGCCAGTCGCCCGGCGTCCCAGGGGCCGTCCGCCAGCAGCGCGGGCGCGCCGACGGGAATCAGCCATTCGGGGAACAGCAGGGTGGCTTCCCAGTCCGGCGGGAAGTGCCCGGAACTCAGCAGCACCGCGCAGTCGAAGGGCTCATGGACGAAATCCACGCGGTCCACGTCCATCCAGGCGCTGGTCAACTGCACCTCGATATCGCTGTGCTGCATGCGGAACCGGCTCAGCCGAGCCAGCAGCCAGCGCATGGTCAGGGTCGAGGGTGCCTTCAGGCGCAGCACGCCCTCTTCGGCGCGCAGGCTGGCACAGGCGCGCTCCAGTGCATCGAAGCCATCGCGCAGTCCGGGCAGCAGCATCCGCGCCGTTTCGGTCAGCTCCAGCTGGCGGCCGCGCCGCTGGAACAGGCGGCAGGCAAAGTGTTCTTCCAGGGTCTTGATATGCCGGCTCACCGCGCTCTGGGTGATCGCCAGTTCCTCAGCGGCGCGGGTGAAGGACGCATGCCGGGCGGCCGCCTCGAAGGCGCGCAGGGCGTAAAGGGGCGGCAACTGGCGGTTCATGGTGGGCTCCAAAAGGTGGCATGCATGAGTATGACTCATGAATGGCATCGCATTTTTCCTTTTGTGCCCGCATCCACGGCGGCCGGAGAATGGGCGACTCCCTATCGATGCGGCAGCTGCCGCTTGCTGAGCCTGACTCATGAAACGCCCGTACCGTGACGAACTTGCCGCCATCCTTCGCCTCGCCGGCCCGCTGATCGCCGCGCAGCTGGCCTACGTGGCCATGGTGTTCACCGACACCGTGATGATGGGCAAGCTCGGCCGCGAGGCGCTGGCCGCCGGTGGGCTGGGCGCGTCGACCTATGCGCTGGTGTCGACCTTCTGCGTCGGCGTGGTGGCAGCCACCGGCAACCTGGTGGCGATCCGGCATGGCGCGAAGGACGCGCGCGGCGTGGTGCAGGCGACCCAGGCCGGCCTGTGGATCGGTGGCGCGCTGGCGCTGCTGGCGGGCCTGCTGCTGTGGAACCTCGGGCCGATCCTGATCGCCTTCGGCCAGGCGCCGGAGACGGTCTCCGGCACGATGAGCTTTCTGCACAGCATCATCTTCGCCCTGCCCGGCTACATGGCCTTCATGGTGCTGCGGGGCTTCACCAGCGCCATTGAGCGACCAGGCCCGGTCATGGCCATCAGCCTGATCGGCGCGCTGGCCAACTTCGCCCTCAACTACGCCTTCATCGAGGGCCTGTTCGGCCTGCCGCGCCTGGGACTGGCGGGGATCGGCATGGTCACCGCGTTGGTGATGAACACGCTGCCGGTGATCTTCGCCCTGTACCTGCGCTGGCACCGGGCGTATGCGCCCTATCCGCTGCTGGCCGGGCTGTCGAAGCCGGACTTCAGGGTGATCGGCGAATCCCTGCGCCTGGGTATTTCCATCGGCGGCACCTACGCGGTGGAGTCGGGCATGTTCACCGTGGCCACCCTGTGCATGGGCGTGATCGGCAGCACCGCGCTGGCGGCGCACCAGATCGCCATCCAGTCGGTGTACGTGGCCTTCATGGTGCCCATGGGGATTTCCTACGCGGTGACCTTCCGCATCGGCCAGCACTACGGCGCCGGCCGGCTGGTAGAGGCGCGCCGCGCCGGGCGGCTGGGCATCGGCTTCGGCGCCAGCTGCATGTTCGCCTTCGCCGGGCTGTTCTGGCTCGCGCCGGAGCTGGTCATCGGCCTGTTCATCGACCACCACGACCCGGCCAACCGCGAGGTGGTGCAGTTGGCCGTCAGCCTGCTGGCCATCGCCGCGTGGTTCGAGCTGTTCGACGGCACCCAGTGCATCGCCATGGGCGCGATCCGTGGCCTGAAGGATGCGCGCACCACCTTCCTCGTCGGTCTGGCGGGATACTGGCTGGTGGGCGTGCCGATGGCGCTGCTGCTGGCCTTCCCGCTGGGCTGGGGGCCGAGTGGCGTGTGGTGGGGCTTGGCCTCCGGGCTGGCCTGCGCGGCCATCGGGCTGACGCTGGCGTTCGAGGCGAAGACCTCACGTCTGCTGCGCCCGCGCACTGCCGGCGCGGGCCTGGCTGTGCTGGCTGAGCGCTAGCTGACCGAATCCTGCAGGCGCAGCGCGCGGTTGGCGCCGAACACCAGGAACCGCGCCAGCTCCGCGAGCGGCAACGGGCGGCTGATCCAGTAGCCCTGCACCTGGTCGCAACCGAACTGGCGCAGCTCGTCCTGCTGGGCGATGGTCTCGACGCCCTCGGCGACCACTTCCAGGTTCAGGTTGTGCGCCAGGTTGATCATGGCCTTCACCAGTTGCAGGTTCTCCGGGCGCTCATGCATGTCGCCGACGAAGCTCTTGTCGATCTTCAGCAGGGTGATGGGCAGGCTGCTCAGGTGCACGAAGGACGAGAAGCCGGTGCCGAAATCGTCCAGCGAGAAGCGCACGCCCAGGCGGCCAAGGGCCTGCATGGTCTGCTGGACCTGGTCGCTGCGGCGCATCACGGCGGTTTCGGTGAGTTCGAATTCCAGCCACTGGGCGTCGACGCCACGCTCGCGGATCAGGCGCTCCAGGGTCGGCAGCAGCTGGCTGTCCTGGAACTGGCGGAACGACAGGTTCACCGCCATGTGCAGCGGCGGCAGGCCACGCCCGCGCAGCCATTGCATGTCGCGCAGGGCGCGGGAGATGACCCAGTAGCCCAGCGGCACGATCAGCCCGCTTTCCTCGGCCAGCGGCACGAAGTCGCCCGGCGTCAGCAGGCCGCGCTCGGGATGGCGCCAGCGCACGAGAGCTTCGAGGCCGACGATCTGCCCGCTGTGCAGGTCCAGGCGCGGCTGGTAGTGCAGTTCCAGTTCGTCGCGGCGCAGCGCGCGGCGCAGTTCGCTTTCCAGATCGGCGAGGCTGCGGGCGCCACGGTTGATGCGTTCGTCGAAGACGTGGAAGGTGCAACCCTGGCGCGACTTGGCCTGCTGCATGGCGATGTGCGCGTGCCACAGCAGCGGGTCGGCGGCTTCGCCGGCGCGGGCGTGGGCCACACCCAGGCTGCAGCCCAGCAACAGGCTTTCGCCTTCGACCCAGTAGGGTTCGCCCAGGGATTCGACGATCAGCTCGGCGATCTTCTCCACCCGCGCCGGGTCGCGGCGGGTGTCCAGCAGCAGGGCGAACTCGTCACTGCCCAGGCGGGCAATGTCGTCGCCGTTGTCCAGGTGTGCCTTCAGACGCGCCACCACCTGCAGGATCAGGCGGTCGCCGGCCTGGTGGCCGAGGGCGTCGTTGACGTGGCGGAAGTTGTCCAGGTCCAGGTGACCCAGTGCCAGGCCGCGCCCTTCGCTCTCGCTGAGGCGGGCGGCGAGCAGGGTCTGGAAGCCCTGGCGGTTGGCGATACCGGTCAGCGGGTCCTGTTCGGCCAGGCTCTGCAGGGTGTTCTGCAGCGAGGTGCGTTCACGCACGTAACGCAGGGTGCGGCGCAGGACTTCGACGCTGAGGGATTCCGCCACCAGGTAGTCGGCGACGCCGACTGGCTCTTCCGCGGGCTCGCGCTCCAGCAGCAGGACCAGCGGCAGGTGGCATTGGTGGGCGGACGGCAATTTGCCGGGCGTGGCGAGCACCAGGCCGACCTGGTCTTCGTCGAACAGGCTGCTGGCTGCCTGCCAGGACGGGGCCGTGATCAGCGAATAGCCCTGCCCCAACGCGGCCAGATGCCCGCGCAGTAGCTGGGCCCACTGCGGCGCTTCCGCCAGCAGGAGCAGGCGCGTTGGTTCGACCGACGCTGCCAAGCGACCCCCATGTATCTCTAAAAAGGGGAGAAACTCCAGGCACCATCCCTGCGCCCACTTCTCCCGGTTTTGAAGCGACGCCATCCGGACATCCCACGGATGTAGACGAAACTTCAGAGAAACTCTTAAGAGTTTTCTTCAAGTAATGCTGTCACAAGCCTAATACATGTACAGATTTATCCAAAACACATAAGTACGATCGTGTCACAGATCGCCGCTATTCCGAGCGGCACCCCGACGCCCGGCACGGCCTGCTAGAATACGCGCCCGCTCCACTACAGACCCCCGCCTTTCATGTCCCGACTCAATCCCCGGCAGCAAGAGGCCGTGAACTACGTCGGCGGCCCGCTCCTGGTGCTGGCCGGCGCCGGCTCCGGCAAGACCAGCGTGATCACCCGCAAGATCGCCTACCTGGTCCAGCAGTGCGGCATCCGCGCCCAGTACATCGTCGCCGTGACCTTCACCAACAAGGCCGCCCGCGAGATGAAGGAGCGCGTCAGCACCCTGCTGCGCCCCGGCGAGGGCAAGGGCCTGACCGTCTCGACCTTCCACAACCTGGGCCTGAACATCATCCGCAAGGAACACGCGGCCCTGGGCTACAAGCCCGGCTTCTCGATCTTCGACGAGAGCGATGTGAAGGCGCTGATGACCGACATCATGCAGAAGGAATATTCCGGCGATGACGGTCTGGACGAGATCAAGGGCCTGATCGGCAGCTGGAAGAACGACCTGATCCTTCCGGAAGAGGCGCTGGAAAAGGCGCGCAACCCCAAGGAACAGACCGCCGCGATGGTCTACCTGCACTACCAGCGCACGCTCAAGGCGTACAACGCGGTGGACTTCGACGATCTCATCCTGCAGCCGGTGAAGCTGTTCCAGGAGCACCCGGAGATCCTCGACAAGTGGCGCAACCGCGTGCGCTACATGCTGGTGGACGAATACCAGGACACCAACGCCAGCCAGTACCTGCTGGTGAAGATGCTGGTGCAGCAGCGCGCGCACTTCACCGTGGTGGGCGACGACGATCAGTCGATCTACGCCTGGCGCGGCGCGCGCCCGGAAAACCTGATGCAGCTGAAGGAAGACTTCCCCTCGCTGAAGGTGGTGATGCTGGAGCAGAACTACCGCTCCACCAGCCGCATCCTCAAATGCGCCAACATCCTCATCGCCAACAACCCCCACGTGTTCGAGAAGCAGCTGTGGAGCGAGATGGGCGAAGGCGACCCGATCCGGGTGATCCGTTGCCGCAACGAGGAGTCCGAGGCCGAGCGGGTGGCGATGGAAATCCTCACCATCCACCTGAAGACGCAGCGGCCCTACAGCGAATTCGCCATCCTCTACCGGGGCAACTATCAGGCGAAGCTGATCGAGCTGAAACTTCAGCACCACCAGATTCCCTATCACCTGTCAGGCGGCACCAGCTTCTTCGGACGCCAGGAAGTGAAGGACCTGATGTCCTATTTCCGTCTGCTGGTGAACCCGGACGATGACAACGCCTTCCTCCGGGTGATCAACGTGCCGCGCCGGGAGATCGGCTCCACCACCCTGGAGAAGCTCGGCAACTACGCCACAGAGCGCGGCTGCTCGATGTTCAACGCCTCCGGCGAGCTGGGCCTGTCCGAGCACCTGGACGCCCGCTACATCGAGCGCCTGCAGCGCTTCAAGCGCTTCATCGACAAGGTCCGCGAGCAGTGCGCCGGCAGCGACCCGATCGGCGCGCTGCGCAGCATGGTGATGGACATCGACTACGAGAACTGGCTCCGACAGAACGCCTCCAGCGACAAGATCGCCGACTTCCGCATGGGCAACGTCTGGTTCCTCATCGAAGCGCTGAAGAACACTCTGGAGCGCGACGAAGAAGGCGACATGACCATCGAGCAGGCCATCGCCAAGCTGGTACTGCGCGACATGCTCGAACGCCAGCAGGAAGAGGAAGAAGGCGCGGACGGTGTGCAGATGATGACCCTGCACGCCTCCAAGGGCCTGGAATTCCCCTACGTGTTCATTCTCGGCGTGGAAGAGGAAATCCTCCCACACCGCTCCAGCATCGAGGCCGACACCATCGAGGAAGAGCGGCGACTGGCCTACGTGGGCATCACCCGGGCGAAGAAGAACCTGGCGATGACCTTCGCCGCCAAGCGCAAGCAGTACGGCGAGATCATCGACTGCTCGCCCAGCCGCTTCCTCGACGAACTGCCGCCCGAGGACCTGGTCTGGGAAGGCCAGGAAGACGCGCCGCAGGAGGTCAAGGTGGCCAAGGGCAACTCGGCTCTGGCGGATATCCGGGCGATGCTCAAGCGCTGAGCCGCTACACCTGTAGGAGCAAGAGCCCCTAACCCTCTCCCGCAAGCGGGAGAGGGGGCTGTTCGGTGCAGGATGACACCGCGGCTTCAGCCGATTCGGACGGCTCCCTCTCCCTCCGGGATAGGGCTGGGGTGAGGGGAAAACCCCAGCACGGACTCCCCGAGAGGCGGTCCTTCAAGCTCCCGCCCATCGAAAAACTGTCCATTCGATCAGCAATTGCATTGGTCGGAACGTCGCGCAGATGGCCAATGGCGTTGTAGAATTACGCGCTTCATCAGCGACAGCCGCTCCGGAAGCACCCCCCGTGAACACTCTCAAAGACAAAATTCGCAGCGAAGGCATCGTTCTTTCCGAACAGGTCCTCAAGGTAGACGCCTTCCTCAACCACCAGATCGACCCGGCGCTGATGAAGTTGATCGGCCACGAGTTCGCCGAACGCTTCAAGAACCAGGGCATCACCAAGATCGTCACCATCGAGGCCTCGGGCATTGCCCCGGCGGTCATGGCCGGTCTCGAGCTGGGTATCCCGGTGATCTTCGCCCGCAAGTTCCAGTCGCTGACGCTGAAGAACGACCTGCTGATCTCCAAGGTCTTCTCCTTCACCAAGCAGACCGAAAGCACCATCGCCATTTCCGCCAAGCACCTGACCGCCGCCGACCACGTGCTGGTGGTGGACGACTTCCTCGCCAACGGCCATGCCGCCAAGGCGCTGATCGACCTGATCCAGCAGGCGGGCGCCAGCGTCGCCGGTCTGGGCATCGTCATCGAGAAGTCCTTCCAGGAAGGCCGCGCCCTGCTGGAAAGCGAAGGCTACCGCGTGGAATCCCTGGCTCGCGTGAAGTCCCTGGCCAATGGTCAGGTCGAGTTCCTCGAAGACTGATCCACTGCCCCACGAAAAAGGCGGGCGCCGACAGGGCCCGCCTTTTTTCATGCCTGAAGGAATTACCGGGCGCTGGCTTTCAGGCCAGCCAGCACCAGACGCTGGTACAACTCCTCGCGCAAACCCTCCGGCTGCGCCAGCCCCATGCGCTCCAGGTGCGCGGGGAAAGCCTCCGGCTCCGGCGCGTCCAGGGTCGCCTTGCCCAGTTCGAGAATCTCGCTCAGGCGCAGCTTGCTCTTCAGCCAGCCCAATGCCCGCAGCAGGTCACGCTCGTGATCGGTGAAGTCGCAGCCCAGCGGGAATTCCGGCAGCAACTGGCGCAACCCCTGAGTGGCTTCGCGCAGGCGCTCCGGGGTGTTGTTGCGGTAGCGCTCGTCCAGTTCGAAATCCTTCGGCAGCTTGCCGGCTTCCTGGGCCTGGGCGATCAGCTCGTCCTGGAAACGCGAGTCGGCGATGGTCAGCAGCGCGGCGATCACTTCGGCGTCGTTCCTGCCGCGCAGGTCGGCCACGCCGTACTCGGTCACCACCATGTCGCGCAGGTGCCGGGGGATCGTAGTGTGGCCGTAGCTCCAGACGATATTGGAACTCAGCTCGCCCTCGGATTCGCGCCAGCTGCGCAGCATGATGATCGAGCGCCCGCCTTCCAGCTCATGGGCCTGGGCGACGAAGTTGTACTGCCCGCCAACGCCGCTGAGCACGCGACCGTCCTCCAGCTGATCGGCCACACCTGCGCCCAGCAGGGTGACGGTGAACGCGCTGTTGATGAAGCGCGCATCGCGGCGCTGCTCGCGCTTGAGCTCCTCGTCGCGGTAAAGGTTGTTGACGAAGCCGATACCGGTCATGCCGATCCCGGCCAGCTCTTCGCGGGGCATTTCGCGCAGACGCCGGTAGAAAGCCTGCGGGCCGAGGAAGAAGCCGCCATGCAGCCAGACGCCCGGTTCGGTGGGCGATGAGTCAGGCCGCGCTGCGACCCGCCGGCTCAGCACGCCTGCCTCGGCCAGTGCCAGCAAGCCGGGAACGAACATCTCGCTGCAGCCGTACAGGCCCTGTTCGAATGCCGCGAGCCCCCCGTCGCGTTCGATCAGCCCGGCGTGGCGGACGGTGGAGTCAAGGCTGTCGAGCAGCGCGCGGTAGCCTTCGTTGTCGCGCTGGCGGGTGAGCAGCGCCGAGGTGAGGGCGTCGCCCATGGAGCCGATGCCGATCTGCAAAGTGCCGCCGTCGCGCACCAGGGCGCTGGCGTGCAGGCCGATGCAATGGTCCTGCAGGCCCACCGGCAGGTTGGGTGTGGAGAACAGCGTGCTGCTGTCGCCCGGCGCATCCACCAGCAGGTCGAAGAAGTCTTCGTCCACCTCGGCGTCGCCAGGCATGTAGGGCAGTTGGTCGTGGACGACGCCGATGGTGACGATGGTTTCCCCCGCCGCGCGGCGGCGCTGCAGCATTGGCAGCAGGTCGAGGGTGATGTCCGGGTTGCAGGCCAGGCTGAGCTTGCCCGGCCGCGCCGGGTCGCGGGCCACCAGCTGGGCGACGGCGTTGACGCCCTTGGCGTTGATGTCGCGTGCTACGTGGCTGTAGTTGCAGCTGATGTAGTTCTGCTGCGCAGGGGCGCTGTCCAGCAGGCTGCCGGGCTGCAGGTAGAACTCCTCGACGCGGATGTTCTCCGGCAGGCTGCCGCTGCGCAGGTCGTGCAGGTAGTCCAGCTCGGGATAGTCGCCGTAGATGCGCTCGACGAAGGGTTCGAGGAAGCGCCGCTGCAGCTCGCCGCCGGCCTGCGGGCGGCCGAGTGACAGCGCGGTATAGAGCGTCAGCTGTCGGCGCGGGTTCTCGCGGATATGCCGGTACAGCGCATTGGCCAGCTGGTTGGGCTTGCCCAGCCCTAGCGGCAGGCCGAGGCGGATGTGCCCGTCCAGGCGTTGCAGCAGGTGTTCGACGGCAGTTTCGATCGAGCAGGATTGCACCGGGCATCCCTCCTGGTTCGTTTCAACGACAGGAGTTTGGACCGGCTTTACGCAAAAGTTGCTCCCGCGACTCACTCGGTGACAAATCGCGGGCATGAAAAAGCCGCCCTTGGGCGGCTTTTTCGCACAGGTCGGCTGTTACAGGCCGGACATGTGGTGAATCGCAGCTTTCAGCTCGTCATCGGAGCAATCAGCGCAAGTGCCCTTGGGCGGCATAGCGTTGATACCCGAGATGGCCTTGGCCAGCAGGCCGTCGAGGCCGCCCTGCTCTTTCGCACGCTTGCCCCAGTCAGCCTTGTCGCCGACTTTCGGCGCGCCCAGCAGGCCGCTGCCGTGGCAGTTGGTGCAGACCTTGCCGACAATCTCTTCGCCCGAACGCGGAGCACCGCCACCACCGGCAGCTGCTACGGCGCCAACGCCTTCGCATTCCTTGCCCTGGACGCAGACTTTGCCGACAGGTTCGAGACGCTTGGCAATGGCATCATCGTTGGTCGCGGCCTGAACGCTCACTGCCCACAGGGCCAGTACGGCAGCTTGGGCTGCCAGGATTTTTCTAATCAGGTTCACCCTTTCACCCTCATCGTGGCTTATCACGCCCGGTCGCGGTGCAGTCACAGTCTCGGGCCGCGCGAGCGGGCGCAAGTATAACGGCAAAGCCGGGAAGCTCGAAACAATTGCGCCACCTAGCCGGCGTTTGCGGCATTAGGTCGCAGCTGATCTGGCCGGTCCTACCGGCTGTTCAAAAATTTGCCGGTGTGGTCGCGCTGATCAGCCGCGCCGGGGCTTCGAACGGGTTGCGGAAGCGGTGCGGCTTGGTGCTGTCGAAATAGTAGCTGTCGCCGCATTCGAGGACGAAGGTCTCGTCGCCAACGGTCAGTTCCAGACGGCCTTCGACCAGTACGCCGGTCTCTTCGCCTTCGTGGGCGTACATGTCGTCGCCGGTGTCGGAGCCCGGCGGGTAGGTCTCGTCGAGCAGGGTGATGGCGCGACTGGGGTAATCCTTGCCGATCAGCTTCATGATGATCGAGCCACTGGACAGGTCGCTGAGTTCGTCTGCCTTGTAGACCACCGGGGTGTTGCTGCTCTGTTCCAGGTCCAGGGAGAAGAACTCCACGAGGGACATCGGAATACCACCCAGCACTTTCTTCAGCGAGCTGATGGAGGGGCTGACGCTGTTTTTCTCGATCATCGAGATTGTGCTGTTGGTCACACCCGCCCTTTTGGCGAGTTCGCGCTGGGACAAACCTTTGACTTTACGGATGGCTTGCAGACGAGCACCGACGTCCAAGGGTGGGGTCCTCCTTATTCTTGTGATCAGGCAGGCTCTGAAAGGCAGAACCCGCCAACGGCTTGAGCCGAGCGGGTTCCAAGTGCCACGTATCATGGCAACACCGTTCAGTATTTACAACAGATCGCCTGTCGATCCTGCGCAAACTTTACGGGCGGTATCCGTCACTCGCCGGAGTAGACCCGCGGTACGCGCTTGAGGTTGCAGAACAGCTGGTAGGGGATGCTGCCGCACAGGGAAGCCAGCTGGCTGGCAGGGACGTTCGGGCCCCAGAGCTCGACGCGGCTGCCCAGACCGGCCTGCGGCAGATCAGTGAGGTCCACGGTGAGCATGTCCATGGACACGCGACCGATGATGCGGCTGGGCTTGCCATCGATGAACACCGGCGTGCCGTCCGGCGCGTGGCGCGGATAGCCGTCGGCGTAACCCATGGCGACCACGCCGACGCGCACCGGGCGGTCCGCGATGAAGCGCGCGCCATAACCCACCGGCTCGCCGGCCGGCAGTTCACGGATGCTGATGACCTGGGACTCCAGGGTCATCACCGGGCGCAGCTGGTCAGCCAGCGGATGTGCCTGTTCGAAGGGGGTGGCGCCGTAGAGCATGATGCCGGGGCGCACCCAGTCGCTGGGCACCTCGGACCAGCCGAGGATGCCGGGGGAGTTGCGCAGGCTGATCTCGTGACCCTGGCCCGCGGCTTCGCGCACGGCCTGGAAGGCGGCGACCTGCTCCTCGGTGCGCGCGCAGTCCAGCTCGTCGGCACGGGAGAAGTGGCTCATCAGCACGACCTTGGCCACGTGGGGCAGCGCCTTCAGGCGCGCCAGCGCGGCGGCGTAGTCCTGCGGGAAGAAGCCGACGCGGTGCATGCCCGAGTCCATCTTCAGCCAGACGGTCAGCGGCTTGCTCGGGCGCGCTCGCTCGATGGCTTCCAGCTGCCAGGCCGAGTGCACCACGCACCAGAAGTCATGGGCGTCGATCAGTTCCAGTTCGCTGGCTTCGAAAAAGCCTTCGAGCAGCAGGATCGGCGCGCGGATGCCGGCCTCGCGCAGCTCCAGCGCTTCCTCGATGCAGGCCACGGCGAAGCCGTCGGCTTCGCCGGCCAATGCCTTGGCACAAACGACAGCGCCATGCCCGTAGGCATCGGCCTTGACCACTGCCAGCGCTCGGGCGCCGGTAACTTCACGGGCCAGGCGGTAGTTGTGGCGCAGGGCGGCGAGGTCGATCAGGGCACGGGCGGGACGCATGGCGAGGCTCTCTTATGGTGACTGGAACAAAAACGACGGACGAAAAAAAAACCCGGCGTTCCGGCCGGGCCACGCAAAACGATCAGGGCAGTGCGGCGACGATGGAGACCTCGACGAGGATCTCCGGGTAGCACAGCGCCGCCTGGACGGTGGCGCGCGCCGGGGCGCAGCCCTGCGGGACCCACTGGTCCCAGACGCCGTTCATGCCGGCGAAGTCGGCGGCGACGTCTTTCAGGTAGATGGTTGCCGAGAGTACCCGCGACTTGTCGGTGCCGGCTTCTTCGAGCAGGCGCTCGACGCTGGCGAGGACTTCGCGGGTCTGTTGCTCGACTCCGGCGGAGAGGTCGTCTGCCACCTGGCCGGCGAGGTACACCGTGCCGTTGTGGACGACGACCTGACTCATCCGCTGGTTAGTGTGCAGGCGCAGGATGGCCATTGTGGGCCTCCGAGGCAGAGCCGTAGCGGGAGATATCCAGACCTTCGGTACTGATCTGCGGGCGCTTCTTGGCCATCAGGTCGGCGAGGTAGCGACCCGAGCCGCAAGCCATGGTCCAGCCGAGGGTGCCGTGGCCGGTGTTGAGGAACAGGTTGCGGTAGCGGGTGGCACCGACGATCGGGGTGCCGTCCGGGGTGGCCGGGCGCAGGCCGGTCCAGAACTCCGCCTGGCTGACGTCGCCGCCTTCCGGGTAGAGGTCGGTGGTGATCATTTCCAGGGTGGCGCGGCGACGGGGGTTCAGCGACAGGTCGAAGCCGGCGATTTCCGCCATGCCGCCGACGCGGATGCGCTGGTCGAAGCGGGTGATCGCGACCTTGTAGGTCTCGTCGAGGATGGTCGAGGTCGGTGCCATGTCCGGGTTGGTGATCGGCACGGTCAGCGAGTAGCCCTTGAGCGGGTAGACCGGGGCGTCGATGCCCAGCGGCTTGAGCATCTGCGGCGAGTAACTGCCCAGCGCCAGCACGTAGCGGTCGGCGGTGACCAGCTGGCCATCGACCCAGACGCCGTTGATGCGGTCGCCGGCGAAGTCCAGGCGCTGGATGTCCTGGCCGAAGCGGAACTCCACGCCCAGGGCCTTGGCCATCTCGGCGAGCTTGGTGGTGAACATCTGGCAGTCGCCGGTCTGGTCGTTGGGCAGGCGCAGGGCGCCGACCAGCTTGTCGGCCACCTTGGCCAGGGCCGGCTCGACGCGGGCGATGCCGGCGCGGTCGAGCACTTCATAGGGAACGCCGGTGCTTTCCAGGACTGCGATGTCCTTGGCGGCGGAGTCCAGCTGAGCCTGGGTACGGAACAGCTGGGTGGTGCCCAGGGAACGGCCTTCGTAGGTGATGCCGGTCTCGGCACGCAGCTCGTCGAGGCAGTCGCGGCTGTACTCGGACAGGCGGACCATGCGCTCCTTGTTCACCGCGTAGCTCTTGGCGTTGCAGTTGCGCAGCATCTGCCACATCCAGGTGTACTGGCTGGGATCGCCGGTCAGCTTGATGGCCAGGGGAGCGTGGGTCTGCATCAGCCATTTCATGGCCTTGAGCGGGATGCCCGGGGCAGCCCAGGGCGAGGCGTAGCCAGGGGAAACCTGGCCGGCGTTGGCGAAGCTGGTTTCAAGGGCCGGGCCGGGCTGGCGGTCGACGACGACCACTTCGAAGCCGGCACGGGCGAGATAGTAAGCACTGGCGGTACCGATCACACCGCTGCCAAGCACCAGAACGCGCATCTTTGCCTCCTACGTCGCGCCAGGGGCGCGGACGTTTCTTATTCTGAACGTAGATGCGCGCAGTATAGGAAGTCAGGCTCAGCGATATTCACTGAATGCGATGCGTGTTTTGACGAAAATTCCTGGCGAAAGTCGCTTTCACGGAGGGACATCCACCAGGATTAGCGCATTTTCACCCGAGACCGGATGGTCGAGGATCTGGCGAAAATTTCACCAGATCCAGAGGAAATAGCGAACAGAATGGGATTAACCAGAACTTCTCGCGCCGGAGCATTTCCCGACGGGAATTACCTGCTTCCGCCGCAGCACCCCGGACTCGCCGCCGGCAGCGGCGGCGAGCAGGGAAATCCCCTTGGCGCGCTTACTTGCGCACCCACTGGCCGTTGACCTGCACGTACTGCCCCGAAGGCGTGCGCTCGATGGCCTTCTTGCCGGCCAGGGATTCCACGTCCTTGAGGGTGGCTCCACTCTGGCTGGCGACCTTCTGGTACTCGGCGCGGCGCGCGGCGTTGATCTGCGCGGCGACTTCGGCGGCATCACCGCCGCTCTTCACGACCCCCAGATAACCGTCGGCCTGCTCGCCGACCAACCCCTGGGACTTGGCGCCGCCCAGCGCGGACATCGCCTGCTCCAGGCTCATCGCCATGACCGGCAGACTCAGGCAGAGGGCGACCAGCGCGACGCCCAGTTTGCGGTGCAATCTCATGCAAAGGCTCCTTCTCAGAACAGGCCACTGTTCTCGTTGATGATGCCGTCGAGCGCCTTGTCGACCTTGATATAGATCTCGTGCTCGATCTTCACGTTGAGGTTGATGTTGATCGGCTCCTTGGGCGCTGCCAGCTGCACGGTGGGCGTGCAGCCCTGGGCAAGGCCGGCCAGGAGCAGTAGGGCGAATAGGGCGCGGAGGCGCATTTCAGGTTCTCCTTGCGGTCATGGCGCGGCGGCCGGGTCGTTGCGCAGGCGGTCCTGCACGCGCTTGCGGATGGTGTCGCTGACCCGGTCGCTCAGTTGCAGGCTGGTGAGCAGCTTGGGCACGTTCTCCTCCAGGTTGATGTTGAGGTTGATCGGCCGGCCCTGCTCCAGCTCGGGATTGCGCCCGCTCAGGCTAAGGGCGAGGAGCAGCTTGCCGGATTCATCATAATCCACACGACTGCTCAGCTTGTCGTAACGGAAATCGTCGATCGCGGTGGCCACCAGCTGCATGGCCGGGTTGCTCTGGCCCAGCGACTGGATCTTCGGCGAACGGAACTGCAGCACGCCCGGTTGCCGCGCGGCGACTTCGCCGTTACGGATCACCAGCTTGCCCTCGTGCAGGCCCAGCGGCAGGTTGCCGTCGATGATCCCGCTGCCGGACAGCCCTTCCGCCGGATACGCCGCCAGGATCGCCTCCAGCGCCAGCCCCTCCAGCTTCAGGGTAAGACCCTGGCCCAGGGCGGAAAGATCCACGGCCCCCGCCGGCAGCCAGGCACGGCCCTTGAACAAATCCAGCTGCGCCTGCTGCCAGTCGACCCGGCCCGCCAGTGGCGCCGCCAGCGAAGCCTTGTAGTTTCCCTGCAGGGACAGCGGCCCCAAGGTGACGCCGGGGTTGAGCGAGGCGACTTTCACCTGCGGCAACTGCAGCTCCATCTGCGAGCCTTTCAGGGCGAACTTCGCCTGCAGGTCGAGGCCATGCACCTCGCTGCGGTCATAGACGCCCTCCAGCCCGCTGCCGCTCAGGTTCAGGTCGAGGCTCTGCGGCGCGGTGCCCGGCGGCAGGCGCCAGTTCAGGTCGAAGCTGGCCTTGCCGTTGTTCAGGCTGAGCAGGCCCGGCCAGTCGCCGAGGGATTTCTCCAGCGGGTTGCCGGTGCGCAGGAAGAACTCCGGCTGCCGCGCGACCAGGGCAACGCCCTGCTTCGCCGAGTTGTTCAGCTCGACTTCGGCATTCAGCCCGCCGCTGTTCAGCAGACGGCCCTTGAACTGCTGGGCGTCGAGACTCGCCGCGAGTGTTCCCATGGCATTCCAGGACAGCGGTTTGACGTGGGGCTGGCGCAACTCGCCCACGGCCAGTTTCAGCGGGGCATCGAGTTGCAGGGTGGCCGGCATGTCACTGGCGTACCCCAGATTCAGCGAGCCTTTACCCAGCGTGGCGGCAAGCTTGCTGGCCTTCAGCGACTGCGGTCCGGTCAGCGTGCCGACCTGCAGTTGTGCGCCATCGGCCAGATTGAAACTCGCCGACTGTTGATCGATCCGACCGTCGAAGCTCAGGTCGAGTCGGCTGTTGTCGCCGCGCAGGCCGGCCATTTCCAGGTGCGGGACCTTCCCTTCCAGCCGCGAATCGCTCAGTTGCAGCGCCAGCGGGGTCGCCTCCAGCAGGGCCACGCGGGAGCGCAGGCGCAGGTCGGCGGCACCCACGGTGCGCAGGTCGGCGCGCACGCTGCCCACCTCTTCTTCCACGCCGGGCTCCAGATGCAACGTCAGGCGTGCCGGGCGCAGGCCGACCGGCAGCGCCTGCAGCCAGTCGCCGTAGAGATCGGACAGGCGCAGATCACCGCTGACCACCGAAGGGCGCCAGCCGCTATCGGTCGCGCTGGCGATCAGCCGCAGGTCGCCCTGCAGGTTGCCCGCGCCCGGCAGCGGCCAGGGTTGCGGCAATTGCAGCGACAGATCGATGCTGCCGCGCCCGTCTCGCAGGCCCGTCCAGTCAGGCCAGGCAGCACTACCAGCCAGATGAGTGTCCCAGCTCAGGCGCAGGCGTCCGGCCTCGGGGATCGGCAACGGCAGGTTCGGCGTCGGCAGCCACATGCCCAGCCAGTTGCGCACCGCCTGCACCGGCGGCACCGCGGGGCTGGCGATGCTGCCGCTGAGTTGGCGGCTGGCCGGCGCCCAGCTGGAATCCAGGGAAAGCAGCTGCTCGTTGTCCAGGTAGCTGTCCAGGTGCAGGCGCCATTGGCCATCGCCGGGTTGCAGCAGGCCGTTGAACGCCAGTTGCTGTCCGCCCTGGCGCAGCTCGCCGCCCAGCGCCGCGGCGCCGCCCTGGATCTGCTGCCAGTGCGCGCTGCCGTTAAGGGTGCAACGTTGCTCGCGGGCGCAGGGCAACTCGACGGTGACGTGCTCCAGCCCCAGCCGTCCCGGCAGCAGCGCCAGCCAGCGGTTGAGCTGGGCGATGTCCGGCAGCCCGGCGTCTTCTTCCGGCGTGCCCTGCCCCGGCCACTGGCGGACGTCGATGCTGCCGGCGGCCAGCTCCTTGAGCCGCCAGCGTCCGTCTTCATGCTCGGGCCAGCCGACGCGCAGGTCCTGCAACTGGATCGCCAGGCGCGAGCCGTCCGGTGTCTGCCGCTGCAGGGCCAGGCGCTGCAGCGTCAGGCCCTCGCGGGAAATGCCCAGCCCCTGCCACTGCTCGACGCTGACCCCGGCATTCGCCAGCAGGCGCGGAACCGCCAGCCACGCCGCGCCGACCACTATTACCAGGAGCAGCAACAGCAGCAGAAAAACGGTGCGCAGGCGGGGCAGCGACATGCGAAAACCTCGGCGGAAAACGACCGGCGCCGCCCGACAGGGACGAAACCTTGGCCTACAGGCTGGCCGTCCGGCGCGGGAAGTTCAAGGGATGCCAGTGATATTCCCTGCACAACCGACTATATTGCCGACATTCCCCCAAAGCTCATCGCTCGACTTCAGAGTCATACCCATGAGAACCCAGCATCAAAGCCGCCGCGAACTGGACAAGATCGACCGCAACATCCTGCGCATCCTGCAGGAGGAAGGTCGCATCTCCTTCACCGAACTGGGCGAGCGCGTCGGGCTCTCCACCACGCCGTGCACCGAGCGCGTACGCCGGCTGGAGCGCGAGGGGATCATCATGGGCTACAACGCCCGGCTGAACCCGCAGTACCTCAAGGCCAGCCTGCTGGTGTTCGTCGAGATCAGCCTGGACTACAAGTCCGGCGACACCTTCGAGGACTTCCGCCGTTCGGTGCTCAAGCTGCCCCACGTGCTGGAGTGCCACCTGGTGTCGGGCCACTTCGACTACCTGGTGAAGGCGCGCATCTCGGAGATGGCCTCCTACCGCAAGCTGCTGGGCGACATCCTGCTCAAGCTGCCCCACGTTCGCGAATCCAAGAGCTACATCGTGATGGAAGAGGTGAAGGAAAGCCTCACCCTGCCCATCCCGGACTGAAAAGCGGGTTGATTCCCCGCCGTTCGCGGCAATCTCAAAAGATTTATTTGCGACTTCCCGGCGTTTTTTCCCGTGCGGCTATTGGCTGGGCGGGAAGTCGGCGTTTATCCTGCGTAAAATTTTAACAACACAAAAATCAGGATATCGCACATGAACGCCCGCGTTCACCAGCCGGTGCACACCGACCGCCACGCCCCGTCCTACTACGCCGCGAGCGTCAATCGCCGCCTCGAAGTACCGCCCCTGGCCGGCGAGGAAAAGGCCGACGTGTGCGTCATCGGGGGTGGCTTCTCCGGGTTGAACACGGCCATCGAACTGGCTGAGCGCGGGCTCTCGGTGATACTGCTGGAAGCGCATCAGATCGGCTGGGGCGCCAGCGGTCGCAACGGCGGCCAGCTGATCCGCGGCGTCGGCCACGGCCTGGAACAGTTCGAGTCGGTGGTGGGCGCCGATGGCGTGCACGCCCTGAAGCTGATGGGCCTGGAGGCGGTGGAGATCGTCCGCCGCCGCGTCGAGCAATATTCCATCGACTGCGACCTGACCTGGGGCTACTGCGACCTGGCCAACAAGCCCTCGGACGTCGAAGGCTTCCAGGAAGATTTCGACGAACTGAAAAGCCTCGGCTACCGGCACGAACTGCGCATGGTGCCCAAAGAGGCCATGCGCTCCATCGTCGGCTCCGACCAGTACGTCGGCGGCATGGTGGACATGGGCTCCGGCCACCTGCACCCGCTCAACCTCGCCCTCGGCGAAGCCGCCGCGGCGCAGAGCCTGGGCGTGAAGCTGTTCGAGAACTCCGCCGTCACCGGCATCGACTATGGCAGCGAAGTGCGCGTGCGCACCGCCAAGGGCAGCGTGCGCGCCAGGACCCTGGTGATCGCCTGCAACGCCTACCAGAACGGCCTGAACCCCTATCTCGACGGCAAGGTGCTGCCCGCCGGCAGCTATGTGATTGCCACCGAACCGCTGTCCGCCGAGCAGGCCCATGCCCTGTTGCCGCAGAACATGGCGGTGTGCGATCAGCGCGTGGCGCTGGACTACTACCGCCTCTCCGCCGACAACCGCCTGCTGTTCGGCGGCGCCTGCCACTACTCCGGGCGCGACCCGGCGGACATCGCCGCCTACATGCGGCCGAAGATGCTCAAGGTATTCCCGCACCTGGAAAACGTGCGCATCGACTACCAGTGGGGCGGCATGATCGGCATCGGCGCCAACCGCCTGCCGCAGATCGGCCGCCTGCCCGACCAGCCCAACGTGTACTTCGCCCAGGCCTACGCCGGCCACGGGGTGAACGCCACGCACCTGGCCGGCAGGCTGCTCGCCGAAGCCATCACCGCCCAGCAGGGCAGCGGCTTCGAGCTGTTCGCCAAGGTGCCGCACATCACCTTCCCCGGCGGCAAGCTGCTGCGCTCGCCACTACTGGCCTTGGGGATGGCCTGGTACCGCTTCAAGGAAACCCTCGGCGGCTGACCGCCTGCGCGATCCAGCGGCTAGAATCTTCCGCAGCCCGTCACCGGCGGGCTTGTCGGAGACTCCTCTTTGCTTCCACGCCTGCTCCTGCTGATCCTGCTGGCCCTGGGTGGCTGCACCAGCGCGCCGCCGCCCGAGCCTTCACACGTGCTGCCGGTGCAGGGCACGCGGCTGGACAACCAGATCAGCGAACAGGCCGCCGCCCATCCCGGGCAATCCGGCTTCCACCTGCTGGCCTCCAGCGTCGATGCCTTCCTCGCCCGCGCCGAGCTTATCCGCAAGGCCCAGCGCAGCCTCGACGTGCAGTACTACATCGTCCACGACGGCCTCACCACCCGCGCTCTGATCCGCGAGTTGCTGCATGCAGCTGACCGCGGCGTGCGCGTGCGCATCCTGATCGACGACACCAGCAGCGACGGCTGGGACTACGAACTGGGCACCCTCGCCGCCCACCCGAACATCCAGGTACGCCTGTTCAATCCGCTGCACCTGGGCCGCAGCACCGGCGTCACGCGCAACCTCGGGCGGCTATTCAACCTCTCCGAACAGCACCGGCGGATGCACAACAAGCTGCTGCTGGCGGACAACAGCGTGGCCATCGTCGGCGGCCGCAACCTGGGTGACGAATACTTCGACGCCAAGGCCGAGATGAACTTCAGCGACCTAGACCTGATGGGCGTCGGCCCGGTGGCGCAGTCGCTGGGGCAGAGCTTCGACCAGTACTGGAACAGCCGCATCAGCCGGCCCATCGAGGACTACCTGTGGGGCGACCCGGACCTCGACGAACTCAGTCGCATGCGCCGCAAGCTGGACCACTACCTGGCGAAGGAGCGGGTGAAGAGCTCCAGTTACATCGCCCGGCTCAACCGCAACAGCGACCGCCCGCACCTGCAGAACTGGCTGGACGATCTGGTCTGGGCGCCGGGCAAGGCAGTCTGGGACACCCCGCTGAAAGTCCTCGATCAGGGCGACCCGAAGGGCGAGTACCTGCTCAGCACCCAGCTGCAGCCACTGTTCGACGGGGTGTCGAAGGAACTGATCCTGGTCTCGGCCTACTTCGTGCCGACCAGCGCCGGGGTCGACTACCTGACCCAGCGCGCCGACAGCGGCGTCAGCGTGCGCCTGCTGACCAACTCACTGGAGGCGACCGACGTACCCGCCGTGCACGCCGGCTACGCGCCCTATCGGCTGGAACTGCTGGAGCACGGGGTGAAGCTCTACGAGCTGCGCGCCGACCCGGACCAGCGCCTGAGCGGCGCGCCGTGGATGGTGCGCGGATCGAGCAGCGCCAGCCTGCACAGCAAGGCAGCCGTGTTCGACCAGCGGAAGGTGTTCGTCGGCTCGCTGAATTTCGACCCGCGCTCGGTGCTGTGGAACACCGAGGTCGGCATCATCGTCGACAGCCCGGAGCTGGCCGACCAGGTACGTCGCCTGGCGCTGGCGAGCATGTCGCCGAGCGTCAGCTACCAGGTGAAAGTCGCACCGAACAGCGACCCGCCGAAGCTGGTCTGGATCGAGGAGCGCGGCGGCAAGCTGGTGGCGCTGGACCGTGAGCCGGGCAACGCCTGGCGCCGGCTCAACGTGTGGATCGCCGGCGCCATCGGGCTGGAGAAGATGCTCTAGGAGCGTTCCTGCTGCAGCTCGGCATCGGTCGAACGCATCACCGGCGGCAATCCGCGCAGGCTCACCAGGATCACAAAGCCGACCGCCCCCAGCGCCATCACCAGCGGCAGCGCATGGCCGCTGATCCACTGGCTGGCAGCTCCCGTGGCCAACGGACCGATCAGGCAACCGATGCCCCAGAGCTGGGCGATGTGCGCGTTGGCACGGACCAGCGCGTCGTCGCGATAGCGCTCGCCGATAAGGATCAACGACAGGGTGAACAGCCCGCCCGCACTGGCGCCGAACAGCACCAGCACCGGCCAGATGGCGATGTGGTGCAGCAATGGCGGCATGGCCAGGCTGCTGAGGAACAGCACGATGCCGCAGCCCTTGAACAGCGTCTGCCGCGAGATGCGGTCGGCCAGCCAGCCGATAGGCAGTTGCAGCAGTGCATCGCCGACCACCACGGTGCTGACCATCGCCAGCGCCACCGCCTGGGTGAAGCCTTGCTGGATGCCGTAGACCGGCAGCAGGGTGAGGATCATCGCCTCGAAGCCGGCGAACAACACCACCGCCCAGGCAATCGCCGGCAGCTGGCCGCAGAAGGCGAACAGCCCGCGCCCATTGGCGCTGTTCGGATCGACCCTGGGCGCACCGGTACGGCCGAGCAGCAGCAGGGAGCCGCCCACCAGCAGGCAGACGCTGAACCAGAAGCCACGGTTGTCGGCGGTGCCGATGAAGGTCAGCAGCACCGGGCCGGACAGCTGGCTCAGTGCGTAGCCGGTGCCATACAGGGCGACCAGGCGGCCGCGCCATTTTTCGATGGCCAGCTGGTTGATCCAGCTTTCTCCGAGGATGAACACGACGGTCAGCTGCACGCCGATCAGCAGGCGCAGGAACAGCCAGATCGGGTAGCTCTGCAGCAGCGCCAGCAGGCCGACCGAGAACGCCCCGGATAGCAGGCACAGGCGCATCAGCCGCGGCGTGCCGACCCGCGCCGCGAGACGCCCGGCAATCATCGCGCCCAGCAGCACGCCCACGGCCGGCGTGGACGCCATGACGCCGATGGCGAAGTTGCCATAGCCCCAGCCTTCCAGGCGCAACGAGACCAGCGGCATGGTCAGGCCCAGGGCCAGACCGATGCTGATGACGGCAGCACACACAGCAAAATACGGTCCCCAACGCATTGTCTTTCTCCCGTTCCATCCGGAGCGCACGCCAGGCGCGAGGGGTGCCCGATGCGCAATGCACAGCGGCCGGGCTTCCCTGAGGGAAACCCGGCCGCGGGTGTGGCTCTTTGTCAGAGCCGGCCCCAGACTCGGGGCCGACCTGCCTCAGCCGAGGATCAGAGTTTGATCCAGGTAGCTTTCAGCTCGGTGTACTTGTCGAACGCGTGCAGCGACTTGTCGCGGCCGTTGCCGGACTGCTTGAAGCCACCGAACGGAGCGGTCATGTCACCGCCGTCGTACTGGTTCACCCACACGCTGCCGGCACGCAGTGCCTTGGCGGTCAGGTGGGCCTTGGACAGATCGCTGGTCCACACCGCGGCGGCCAGGCCGTACGGGGTGTCGTTGGCGATGCGCACGGCTTCTTCGGCATCGGTGAACTCGATGACCGACAGCACCGGGCCGAAGATCTCTTCACGGGCGATGCGCATGGCGTTGGTCACGCCATCGAAGATGGTCGGCTCGACATAGGTGCCGCCAGTCTCTTCCAGAGTGCGCTTGCCGCCGGCAACCAGCTTGGCGCCGTCGTCGTGGCCAGCCTGGATGTAGCTCAGCACGTTGTTCATCTGGGTGGTGTCGACCAGCGCACCGACGTTGGTTTCCGGGTCCAGCGGGTTGCCCGGTTTCCAGGCCTTGATGGCTTCGACGACCATCGGCACGAACTCGGCCTTGATCGACTTCTCCACCAGCAGGCGCGAGCCGGCGGTGCAGACTTCGCCCTGGTTGAAGGCGATGGCGCTGGCAGCAGCTTCGGCAGCGGCTTTCAGGTCCGGGGCGTCGGCGAAGACGATGTTCGGGCTCTTGCCGCCGGCTTCCAGCCAGACGCGCTTCATGTTCGATTCGCCCGCGTAGATCATCAGCTGCTTGGCGATCTTGGTCGAACCGGTGAACACCAGGGTATCGACATCCATGTGCAGGGCCAGGGCCTTGCCCACGGTGTGACCGAAGCCCGGCAGGACGTTGAACACGCCTTTCGGGATGCCAGCCTCGATGGCCAGCTGGGCGACGCGAATACCGGTCAGCGGGGACTTCTCGGAAGGCTTGAGGATCACCGAGTTACCGGTGGTCAGGGCCGGGCCGAGTTTCCAGCAGGACATCAGCAGGGGGAAGTTCCACGGCACGATGGCGGCAACCACGCCGACCGCCTCGCGGGTCACCAGACCCAGCTCGTTGTGCGGGGTGGCGGCCACTTCGTCGTAGATCTTGTCGATGGCCTCGGCGCTCCAGCGCAGGCTGTTGGCCGCACCGGAAACGTCCACGTTCAGCGAGTCGCTGATCGGCTTGCCCATGTCGAGGGTTTCCAGCAGGGCCAGTTCCTCGGCGTTCTCCAGCAGCAGCTCGGAGAAGCGGATCATGACCTTCTTGCGCTTGGCCGGAGCCATGCGCGACCACACGCCGGAATCGAAGGTGGCACGGGCAACCTGCACGGCACGTTCGGCATCGGCCAGGTCGCAGCTGGCGACCTTGGCCAGGAAGCGACCATCGACAGGGCTGAGGCAATCGAAGGTGGCGCCGGATGCGGCGTCGACGTATTCACCGTTGACGAAGGCGCGGCCTTCGATCTTCAGGTCCTTGGCGCGAGCTTCCCAATCGGCGCGAGTGAGGGTACCCATGACAACGTGTCCTCTTATTAATGTACTTATCAGGTGCAGGCGCCCGGCGGGCGCGCTGTCAAAAATTTCGCAAGGCGGAGCAAACGCATGCTGTTGGCCACCCTAAACCGGAGGCTGCCAATTTTCAATATTTTTTACACTAAGCGGCCAAATGGCCTTGTCACGTTCGTTTTATTAAACATAGACTGCCCCGATTCGTCGGCTGATGGTTTTCCGACAGCCGCTTCGGAGTAAATATCCAACAGCGCTGCGCGTGCCCGCACGCACTCTCGCCAACAACTCTAAAGAACCGAGACCGCCATGAACGTCGAGCAGATCGTCGATTTCGCCCAGGCCACCACCGCCCCCGAACACTACCGCCCCGCCCCGGACCGCATCATCAAGGGTGACCCGGCGCAGAGCGTGCGCAACCACTACGCCAGCGACTGCGGCCAGTTCAACGTGGGCATCTGGGAAGGCGAGCCGGGCCACTGGAACGTCAGCTACACCGAGCACGAGTACTGCGAGATTCTCCAGGGCGTGTCGGTGATCCGTGACGCCAACGGCGGCGCCAAGACCGTGCGCGTCGGCGACCGCTTCGTCATCCCGGCCGGTTTCAGCGGCACCTGGGAAGTGCTGGAGCCCTGCCGCAAGGTCTACGTGATCTTCGAACAGAAAGCCTGATCGCCCGAACACGAAAAAGCCCGCCGATCGGCGGGCTTTTTTTCGTCCGCGATCTTCGCCAGGGATAATCGCGGGCAAGAAAAAACCCGCCACGAGGGCGGGTTTCTTCACAAGGGCGAAGATCAATTACTTGATCTTGGCTTCCTTGTAGATCACGTGCTTGCGAACAACCGGATCGAATTTCTTGATCTCGATTTTCTCAGGCTTGGTGCGCTTGTTCTTGTCGGTGGTGTAGAAGTGGCCGGTACCGGCGCTGGACACCAAACGGATCAGTTCACGCATGACTGCAGCTCCTTAGAATTTTTCGCCGCGGGTGCGCAGGTCGTTCAGAACGGCCTCGATACCACGCTTGTCGATGATACGCATGCCTTTAGCGGAAACGCGCAGACGCACGAAACGCTTCTCGGATTCTACCCAGAAACGGTGGTGCTGCAGGTTCGGCAGGAAACGGCGACGGGTTTTGTTGTGTGCGTGGGAAATGTTGTTCCCGGTAACCGGACCCTTACCGGTCACTTGGCAAACTCTCGACATGGCTCAGCCCTCTGTAAACCACATGCCAAACCCGGCATGGGTTGGCTGCTTAACTCAATAGGATTCTCAGTTTCACCGGGGTCTTATCTGCCGCTTCGCCGCGATCGAGTCGCAGGATCAGAGCAGGGCCCCAGAAAAGAGCGCAGCTTTATATCAGAAAGTCATTCGACGCTGCAAGGGAAAGCATGACTCGAAAACCCCGACGCCAGCCCCCGTGGGCCGCGGCACTGGTGCCGTTCGTCGCCTGTCATCGTTGTGACCGGCGACGGCTTGGTCTAGGGTAGCTCCTTCGAGGCTGCCAACAGCCTTGCATGACCCGCCCAGCCTCGCGGATGGGCATCTTGCCAGCTCACACGGAGTTCGTCATGCGTCTTGCCCTTCTCGCCCTCCTTCTTTCCCCGGCCCTCGCCAGCGCCGCCTCGCTGAGCGTGTGCACCGAAGCCAGCCCCGAAGGCTTCGACGTGGTCCAGTACAACTCGCTGACCACCACCAACGCCTCGGCCGACGTGCTGATGAACCGCCTGGTGGACTTCGACGCCGCTCGCGGCGAGGTGGTGCCGAGCCTGGCCGAGAGCTGGAAGGTCTCCGGCGATGGCCTGACCTACGACTTCCAGCTGCGCGACGGCGTGGCTTTCCACCACACCGACTACTTCAAGCCGAGCCGCGCACTGAGCGCCGACGACGTGGTGTTCAGCTTCCAGCGCATGCTCGACCCGGCCCAGCCCTGGCACAAGGTCGCGCAGAGCGGCTTCCCCCACGCCCAGTCGATGCAGTTGCCGAGCCTGGTCAAGGCCGTGGAGAAGGTCGATGAGCAGCACGTGCGCTTCAGTCTCAACCACCCGGACGCCACCTTCCTGGCGATGCTCAGCATGGGCTTCGCCTCCATCTATTCCGCCGAGTACGCCGACCAGCTGATGAAGGCCGGCACCCCGGAGAAGCTCAACGCCCAGCCGATCGGCACCGGTCCCTTCGTCTTCAAGCGCTTCCAGAAGGACGCCGTGGTGCGCTATGCCGCCAACGCCGAGTACTTCGGCGGCAAGCCGGCTGTGGATAACCTGGTGTTCGCCATCACCCCGGACGCCAGCGTGCGCCTGCAGAAGCTCAAGCGCGGCGAATGCCAGATCGCCCTGTCGCCCAAGCCGCTGGACGTCGAGGCCGCGCAGAAGAGCGCCGAGCTCAAGGTCGAACAGACCCCGGCCTTCATGACCGCTTTCGTCGGCATCAACAGCCAGCACCCGCCATTGGACAATCCCAAGGTGCGCCAGGCGATCAACCTCGCTTTCGACAAGGACAGCTACCTGAAAAGCGTGTTCGCCGGCAGCGCCACCGCCGCCGACGGCGTCTACCCGCCCAACACCTGGAGCTACGCCAAAGACATTCCCGGCTACCCGCGCGACCTGGACAAGGCCCGCGCACTGCTGGCCGAAGCCGGACACAAGGACGGCTTCAAGACCACCATCTGGACCCGCCCTTCCGGCAGCCTGCTCAACCCCAACCCCAGCGTCGGCGCGCAGTTGCTGCAGGCGGACCTGGCGCAGATCGGCATCCAGGCCGAAATCCGCGTGATCGAATGGGGTGAACTGATCCGCCGCGCCAAGGCCGGCGAGCATGACCTGCTGTTCATGGGCTGGGCCGGCGACAACGGCGACCCGGACAACTTCCTCACCCCGCAATTCTCCTGCGCCAGCGTCAAATCCGGGCTGAACTTCGCACGTTACTGCGACGACAAGCTCGACAGCCTGATCAGCCAGGGCAAGGCGGTGGCCGACCAGGCCAAGCGCAGCGAGCTGTATCACCAGGCGCAGCAGATCATCCATGACCAGGCGCTGTGGCTGCCGCTGGCGCACCCGACCGCCTCGGCGCTGATCCGACAGAATGTGAAGGGCTACGCGGTGAACCCCTTCGGCCGTCAGGACTACTCGAAGGTACAGCTGTAACGCGCCGGAGCTAGAGCATCCCCAGCTCCGCCATGGATTGCGGTTCGCCGTCACCGACGATGAAGTGATCCAGTACGCGCACATCGATCAGCGCCAGCGCCTGGACGATGCGCCGGGTCAGCAGGTCGTCGGACTGGCTCGGTTCGGCGATCCCGGAGGGGTGGTTGTGCGCCAGGATCAGCGCCGCGGCGTTGTGCGCCAGGGCGCGCTTGACGATCTGCCGGGGGTAGACGCTGGCGCTGTCGATGGAGCCATGGAACAGCACCTCGAACTCCAGCATGCGGTGGCGGTTATCCATGAACAGGCAGGCGAAGACCTCGTGGGGCTCGTGGCGCAGCCGTGCCTTGAGAAAGTCGCGCACCGCCTGCGGGCTTTCCAGCGCGGGGCCACGGTCCATGTCCTCGGCCAGGTGCCGGCGACTCATCTCCAGCACCGCCTGGAGCTGGGTGAACTTGGCCGGTCCCAGCCCTCGATGGCTGCAGAACGCATCCAGATCGGCCTCCAGCAGCGCGCGCAGGCTGCCGAACTCGACCAGCAGCCGGCGCGCGAGGTCGACGGCACTGCAACCGGTGACACCGGTACGCAGGAAGATGGCCAGCAACTCGGCATCACTGAGGCTCGCCGCCCCCTGCTCGAGCAGGCGCTCACGGGGCCGCTCCGATGCAGGCCAATCGAGAATTCTCACGCAACCTCCCAGGTCCGGTCCGCCCGCTGTTCCGGCGCAGGCGCTGTGCTATCTTAGCCCCCTCGCTGCGCGCGGCCGGAGGCCTGGGGAGGCGTCATCGGCTTCAGCGCGCGTCATCCATTTCCGTATTTAAGGCTGGCCTATGCAGCGGCTCTATCGTAAACGCATCGTTCTGGGCGTCGGCGGCGGTATCGCCGCCTACAAGAGCGCCGAACTGGTCCGCCGGTTGCGCGACCAGGGCGCCGAGGTGCGTGTCGTGATGACCCAGGGCGGCCGCGAGTTCATCACCCCGCTCACCCTTCAGGCCCTTTCCGGGCACCCGGTGCACCTGGACCTGCTCGACTCTGCCGCCGAAGCGGCCATGGGACATATCGAGCTGGCCCGCTGGGCTGACCTGGTGCTGATCGCCCCCGCCACCGCCGACCTCATGGCGCGCCTGGCCCAGGGCGTGGCCAACGACCTGCTGACCACCCTGGTGCTCGCCACCGACGCCCAGGTCGCCCTGGCGCCGGCAATGAACCAGGCCATGTGGCGCGACCCGGCCACTCAGGTGAATGCCGAGCTGCTGCGTAGCCGCGGCCTGCATTTCTTCGGCCCCGCCGCCGGCAGCCAGGCGTGCGGCGACGTCGGCCCGGGGCGCATGCTCGAGGCCGAAGAGCTGGCGCAACTGGCCGCCGACTGCTTCGAGTTCAAGGCCCTGACCGGCCAGCACATCCTGATCACCGCCGGGCCGACCCAGGAAAACATCGATCCGGTGCGTTACATCACCAACCACAGCTCCGGGAAGATGGGCTTCGCCCTGGCCGAAGCAGCCGCCGAAGCCGGCGCCCGCGTGACCCTGGTGACCGGCCCGGTACACCTGCCGACGCCGGACCGCGTGAGCCGCGTCGATGTGGTCAGCGCCCGCGACATGCTCGCCGCCTGCGAAGCAGCGATGCCGGCGGACATCCTGATCGCCTCCGCCGCAGTGGCCGACTACCGCCCGGAACTGGTCGCCACGCAGAAACTCAAGAAAGACCCCACCACGGGTGACGGCCTGCTCTTGCAGCTGGTGCGCAATCCCGACATTCTCGCCACCCTCTCGCTGCGCGAGAACCGGCCCTTCAGCGTCGGCTTCGCCGCGGAGACCGAGAACCTGCTCGAGTACGCCTCGCGCAAGCTCAAGGACAAGAATCTCGATCTGATCGTCGCCAATGACGTCGCAAATCCGTCCATCGGCTTCAATAGTGAAGAGAACGCCATCACGGTCATCGACCGCGAATTGCACAAGACTGCGTTCGCTCAGACCAGCAAGGGCAAGATCGCCCGCCAGCTGATCGCCTTTATCGCCGAACGCATCAATCAACACTGAGAACTCAATGCATTCCCTGCAAGCCAAGATCCTCGATCCCCGCCTGGGCAACGACTTCCCGCTGCCGCAGTACGCAACTCCCGGTTCCGCCGGCCTCGACCTGCGCGCCATGCTCCAGGAGGACTGCGTCCTCGAGCCGGGCCAGACCATACTGATCCCCACCGGCCTGTCCATCTACGTCGCCGATCCGGGCCTGGCCGCGCTGATCCTTCCGCGCTCGGGCCTGGGCCACAAGCACGGCATCGTGCTGGGCAACCTGGTCGGCCTGATCGACTCGGACTACCAGGGCGAGCTGATGGTTTCCTGCTGGAACCGCGGCCAGACAGCTTTCAAGATCGCCATTGGCGAACGCATAGCCCAGCTGGTGCTGGTGCCGGTGGTGCAGGCGCACTTCGAGCTGGTCGAGTCCTTCGACGAGAGCCAGCGCGGCGCCGGCGGCTTCGGTCACTCCGGCAGCCATTGACCCTTTTCCCTTTCAGGATGAATCGCCGAGGAGACGTTGCATGAGACTTTTCCAACGCACTGCCAAGGACAGCGCCGAACTGCCGGAACTCGTACCGGCGGAGAAGCCCGTCAAAGGGCCGTCGGCCAAGGTCGACCTCAAACCGCTGCTGCCCGCCCTGGTCCTTACTGTCGGCGGCGTAGCGGCGGCCGGCGCGTTGCTGTGGTTCAGCCTGTTCGGTCAGGCGGACAAGGCCCACGTCGCACAACTGAGCAGCGCCTGGTCGGAAAGCCAGGCCGGCGCGCTGCGCCAGTCACTCAGCCTGCTGGCCGCGGACAGCCGTGCCATGGCCAGCGACTCGCAGTTGCTGCCGACCCTGCAGAGCAATGATCCGGCGCGCATCGCTGCGCTGGAGAAGGCGCTGACCCAGGGGCATCTGGACGCTCTGGTGGATGTCCACCTGAACGCCAACGGCCAGGCCGTGCAGGACACCTCCCGCCCCGGCCCGCTCAACTATGCCGCGCTGGACATGCTGCACCGCGTCGAGAGCGGCCAGGCCGTGGCGCCGGAAGCCTACAAGGTCGGCACCCGCTGGCTGGTCTACAGCCCCACCGCCCTGCGCGGTGCGGACAATACGATCCAGGGTTCGCTGCTGCTGGTCGTCGACCTGCAGCGCCTGCTCGGCAGCCTGCCGCCGATGTCCAGCGATATCGGCCAGCTGCAGCTTTCCCAGCAGTTCGGCAACTCGCCGGCGCAGGTGCTGCTGCAGCGCGGCCAGGCCAGTGACACTGCGCCGCTCAGCGTCTCCAGCGGCAACCCGAACTGGAAGCTGAGCTTCACCCCCGGCCCGACCATCACCAACCCGCTGTACTCGCCAACCCTGCTGGGCATCGCCGCGCTGCTCGCACTGGTGGGCGGCCTGCTTGGCCTCTATCTTGCGCAAAGCGCGATGCAGCGCCGGGTCAGCAAAGATGCCCAGGCTCTGGGGCAGTTCATTCAGGAACTCGCCGGCCAACGCACTGCCAAAGCTCCTGAGCTGAGCCTGCCGAGCCTGCAGGCGCTGGCTCAGGCGCTGGCCCGTCAGCCGCGCCGCAAGACCGAAACACCGGGTGCCAGCGCTCCCGCCGCGCCTGCAGCCGCCGCCCAGCCGGTCCCGGCTGTCGCCGCTGCCAGCGCCCCGGCCGCTGCCACCGAAACGCCATTGGTCGATCCGCTATTCCAGAACACCGACATTCTGGACATCGACATTCTTGATGAAGACCAGGATCTCCTGGGATTGGAGCAAACAACCGCTATGAGCACGCCTAAAGCCCCGCAGCTGCCCGCCAGCATCTTCCGCGCCTACGACATCCGTGGCGTGGTCGGCGACACCCTGACCACCGAGACCGCCTACTGGGTCGGCCGTGCGATCGGCTCCGAAAGCCTGGCGCGCGGCGAGCCGTGTGTCTCCGTGGGCCGTGACGGCCGCCTGTCCGGCCCCGAGCTGGTCCAGCACCTCATCCAGGGCCTGCTCGACTGCGGCTGCCAGGTCACCGACGTCGGCATGGTGCCGACTCCGGTCCTGTACTACGCGGCCAACGTCCTGGAAGGCAAGTCGGGCGTGATGCTCACCGGCAGCCACAACCCGCCGGACTACAACGGCTTCAAGATCGTCGTCGCCGGCGAGACCCTGGCCAATGAACAGATCCAGGCCCTGCGCGAGCGAATCCAGACGGGTGACCTCGCCTCCGGCGTGGGCAGCGTGCAGCAGGTCGATATCCTGCCGCGCTACTTCCAGCAGATCCGCGACGACATCGCCCTGGCCAAGCCGCTGAAAGTGGTGGTGGACTGCGGCAACGGCGTGGCCGGCGTGATCGCCCCGCAACTGATCGAAGCCCTGGGCTGCACCGTGATCCCGCTGTACTGCGACGTCGACGGCACCTTCCCCAACCATCACCCGGATCCGGGCAAGCCCGAGAACCTGGAAGACCTGATCGCCAAGGTCAAGGAAACCGGCGCCGACCTCGGCCTGGCCTTCGACGGCGACGGCGACCGCGTGGGCGTGGTGACCAACGAAGGCACCATCATCTACCCCGACCGTCTGCTGATGCTGTTCGCCAAGGACGTGGTATCGCGCAACCCGGGCGCCGACATCATCTTCGACGTCAAATGCACCCGCCGCCTGATCTCGCTGATCAGCGGCTACGGCGGCCGCCCGGTGATGTGGAAGACCGGCCACTCGCTGATCAAGAAGAAGATGAAGGAAACCGGCGCCCTGCTCGCCGGCGAGATGAGCGGCCACATCTTCTTCAAGGAACGCTGGTACGGCTTCGACGACGGCATCTACAGCGCCGCACGCCTGCTGGAGATCATCAGCCTGGACAAGCGCGATGCCGAGCGCGTGTTCTCCGCGTTCCCGATGGACATCTCCACCCCGGAAATCAACATCACCGTCACCGACGAGGGCAAGTTCGCCCTGATCGAGGCGCTGCAGGCCCGTGGCCAGTGGGGTGAAGCCAACCTCACCACCCTCGACGGCGTGCGTGTGGATTACCCCAAAGGCTGGGGCCTGGTTCGCGCGTCCAACACCACTCCGGTGCTGGTCCTGCGTTTCGAGGCGGATTCCCAGGAAGAACTGGAACGCATCAAGGAAGTGTTCCGCACCCAGCTGAAAGCGGTCGACCCCGCCCTCAGCCTGCCCTTCTGACCCTGTAGCACTATGCCGGAGCCCACCATGACCCAGAGCCGCGATGACGCCGCCCAGGTTGCCCGCGTCCTTGCCGAAGCCCTGCCCTACATCCGCCGTTTCGTCGGCAAGACGCTGGTGATCAAGTACGGCGGCAACGCCATGGAGACGGATGAGCTGAAGAACAGCTTCGCCCGCGACGTGGTGCTGATGAAAGCCGTCGGCATCAACCCGGTGGTGGTCCATGGTGGTGGTCCACAGATCGGCGACCTGCTCAGCCGCCTGTCGATCGAGAGCCACTTCATCGATGGCATGCGCGTCACCGACGCGCAGACCATGGATGTGGTGGAGATGGTCCTCGGCGGCCAGGTGAACAAGGACATCGTCAACCTGATCAACCGTCATGGCGGCAGCGCCATCGGCTTGACCGGGAAAGATGCTGAGCTGATCCGCGCGAAGAAGCTCACCGTCACTCGCCAGACGCCGGAGATGACCAAGCCGGAAATCATCGACATCGGCCATGTGGGCGAAGTCACCGGGGTCAACGTCGACCTGCTGAACATGCTGGTACAGGGTGACTTCATCCCGGTCATCGCGCCGATCGGCGTGGGCGCCAACGGCGAGTCCTACAACATCAACGCCGACCTCGTGGCCGGCAAGGTGGCCGAGGCGCTGAAGGCCGAGAAGCTGATGCTGCTCACCAACATCGCCGGCCTGATGGACAAGCAGGGCCAGGTCCTCACCGGCCTGACCACGGAACAGGTCAACGAGCTGATCGCCGACGGCACCATCTACGGCGGCATGCTGCCGAAGATCCGCTGCGCCCTGGAAGCGGTGCAAGGCGGTGTGACCAGCGCGCACATCATCGATGGCCGCGTGCCCAACGCCGTGCTGCTGGAGATCTTCACCGACAGCGGTGTCGGCACCCTGATCACCAATCGCAAGCCGCGCTGATCGAAAATGACACCCGCCTGGAGCGATCCACGCGGGTGTCTTTCCGTCTGGAGTCTGGAATGACCGCCTCCCCTGTATCACGCAACGACTTCAGCTTCTTCCACGGCCTGCGCGTGCGCTGGTCGGAGGTCGACCCGCAAGGCATCGTCTTCAATGGCAACTACCTGACCTACGCCGATGTCGCCACCACCGAGTACTACCGCCACCTGGGCGTGAGCTACCCGGCCGACCTGCTGCGCGGCGGCGGCGATCTGTTCGCAGTGAAGACCACCCTGGAATACCTGGCACCCGCGCGCTTCGACGACTGGCTGGAAATGGGCGTGCGCGTCAGCCGGCTGGGCCGCAGCAGCCTGACCTTCCAGGTATCGATCTGGTGTGAGGAAACCCTGCTGACGCTGGGCGAGCTGATCTACGCCTATGCCGGCGAAGACCGGACAAGCCAGCCCCTGCCGGACTGGCTGCGCGGGAAGATCAACGAATTCGAGCGCGTCTCGCCGCAACAGTAAACACGGCGAGCATCTGCCTCAGTTGCCGCCGGATAGCTGGGCGAAACGCGCCCGGTCGGCGGCGAAACTTTTCTGCGCCTGAGTGCGCAGCTGCTGATAGCGGGCGATGTCCTGCTGCAGACGCTGTTCGTCGCTGCGCAGGTTGCTCAGTTGCGCGACCAGGTCATCCGGCACCTGGCGCCCGGCGCGTTCCTGATCGGCAGCGCGTGCCTGCAGGTTGGCCTGCTGCGTTTTCAGCGACTGCAGGTTGCCCTTGGCCACGCTGGCCAGCCCATCGAGCTCGGCCAGCTTGCGGTCACGGGCACGGTCGACGTCATCCACGCTGGTGTACATGCGCATCAGTTGCTGGTCGGAACTGGCTCGGGCGGCATCCGCCTTGCGCTGCTCGATCTCGGCGGCGGTCGGCGCTGGCGGCACCTCACGGATCACCCGGCCCTGGTCGTTGAGCACCTGGTAGCCCTTGCCGATGTATTGCGGCGGTACGCCAAGGCGGTCGATGACGGTGATGCCCCGGTCATCGACATAACGGTACAACTCCACTGCGCCGCCGGCACTGGCTGCCGGTTTGCCGGCAGCCAACACCTGGCCTGCGAGCATGGCCCCCAGAAGCCCCATCAACACCCTGTAGCGGTAAGCACCCTGCTTGGCCATGCCCGACACCCTTGTTCCGGTTAGATACCGTACTGCGCCCGATAGGCCTCGACGGCCGCGAGATGCTGCTTGAGCTGACCGTCGCCGGCCAGATACTCCAGCACCTGCTCCAGCGAGACAATGCTTACGACCGGGATCGAGAAGTCCCGTTCAACTTCCTGGATCGCCGACAGTTCGCCCTTGCCCCGCTCCTGGCGGTTCAGCGCGATGAGCACGCCGGCAGCCTGCGCCCCCTGGGCATCGATGATCTGCATGACTTCGCGGATCGCGGTGCCGGCGGTGATCACGTCGTCGATGATCAGCGCGCGGCCGGTCAGCGGTGCGCCGACCAGCGTGCCGCCTTCGCCATGGTCCTTGGCTTCCTTGCGGTTGAAGCACCAGGGCAGGTCGCGGCCGTGCTGTTCCGCCAGCGCAATGGCTGTAGCGGCCGCCAGCGGGATTCCTTTATAGGCAGGCCCGAACAACACGTCGAAAGGTATGCCACTGTCGACCACTGCGCTGGCGTAGAAACGACCCAGCTGGGACAGCGCAACCCCGGTGTTGAACAGACCGGCATTGAAGAAGTACGGACTGGTGCGCCCGGACTTGAGGGTGAATTCGCCGAAGCGAAGAACGCCGCGCTCGATGGCGAAGCGGATGAAATCGCGTTGATATGGCTGCATGGGAGAGAACCGGCCGGTATGAATTTAGCTAAACCGTTTGAGCTCGGGTATCATACACACACGTGATTTTGGGGGCCATTTATGCGGATCATCAGTGTGAACGTGAATGGTATTCAGGCTGCAGCCGAGCGTGGATTGCTCAGTTGGCTGCAAGCCCAGAATGCCGACGTGATCTGCTTGCAGGATACCCGCGCCTCCGCTTTCGATCTGGATGACCCATCCTACCAACTGGATGGCTACTTCCTGTACGCCTGCGATGCCGAAGTGCCCAGTCAGGGCGGCGTCGCAATCTATAGTCGTCTGCAACCCAAGGCTGTCATAAGCGGCCTGGGTTTCGAGATGGCCGATCGTTACGGGCGCTACCTGCAAGCCGATTTCGATAAGGTGAGTATCGCCACTCTCCTGCTGCCTACCGGGCAGGAAGGGGACGAGAACCTGAACCACAAGTTCAAGTTCATGGACGATTTCGCCCAGTACATGAACAAGCAGCGCCGCAAGCGCCGCGAATACATCTATTGCGGCTCGCTGTACGTCGCGCACCAGAAGCTGGACGTGAAGAACTGGCGCGAGTGCCAGCAATCGCCAGGCTTCATGGCGCCGGAGCGTGGCTGGATGGATGAGATCTTCGGCACCATGGGCTATGTCGACGCCCTGCGCGAGGTCAACCGCGAAGGCGACCAGTACAGCTGGTGGCCGGACAGCGAACAGGCCGACCTGCTCAACCTGGGCTGGCGCTTCGACTATCAGATCCTCACGCCGGGTCTGCGCCGCTTCGTGCGCAGCGCCAAGCTACCGCGCCAGCCGCGCTTCTCCCAGCACGCGCCGCTGATCGTCGATTACGACTGGACCCTGAGCATCTGAGTCCTGTCGCGCCGCCGCAAGGCGGACAGAAAAAAGCCGGCTTCGAGCCGGCTTTTTCGTGCCTGGAGCGCGCTTACTTGATCGGCCGCCAGGTGAAGGGATAGCGGTAATCCAGCCCTTCGTTGGCCTTGATCCCGGCGATGATGGTCAGCACCAGCGCGCCGATGCTCACCAGCCCCAGCAGGAAGAAGCCGATCACCACCAGCATCAGCAGGCAGCTGACCACCACCGCGAGGCTCACAGTGATCTGGAAGTTCAGCGCTTCCTTGCCCTGACGGTCCACGAACGGGTCCGATTCACGCTTGATCTGCCAGACGATCAGCGGCCCGAGCAGGTTGCCGAAGGGGAAGATGAAGCCGAGGAAGGCGGCGAAGTGGCAGAACATCGCCCACTGGCGGGCTTCCTGGCTCGGCTGAACCTGCTGTACCGGTACTTCGTCGCTCATCCTTTCGCTCCTTGCACTTGAAGATCGGGCGGGCTGGCCGCCCGTCGGGTCAGTCTGCCAGCGCGGCGCGCTGCAGTTCGAACAGCTCGCGCAGGCCCTGCTGCGCCAGTTCCAGCATGGCATTGAGCTCGGCCGGCTGGAAGGGTGCGCCCTCGGCGGTGCCCTGGACTTCGATGAAGCCGCCGGCATCGGTCATGACCACGTTCAGGTCGGTCTCGGCGGCGGAATCTTCCAGGTAGTCCAGGTCCAGCACTGGCTCGCCCTGGTACATGCCCACGGATACCGCGGCGACCATCTGCTTGAGCGGGTTGCCCTTGAGCGCGCCGCGCTTCTTCAGCACGGCCAGGGCATCGATCAGCGCCACGGTGGCGCCGGTGATCGAAGCGGTGCGGGTGCCACCGTCGGCCTGGATCACATCGCAGTCGATGTACAGGGTGTTCTCGCCCAGCTTGGACAGGTCCAGCGCGGCACGCAGGGAGCGGCCGATCAGGCGCTGGATTTCCAGGGTGCGGCCACCCTGCTTGCCGCGTGCGGCTTCGCGCTGGTTACGCTCGCCGGTGGAGCGCGGCAGCATGCCGTATTCGGCGGTCAGCCAGCCCTGGCCCTGGCCCTTGAGGAAGCGCGGCACACCGGATTCGGCGCTGACGGTGCAGATCACCTTGGTGTCGCCGAACTCGACCAGCACGGAGCCCTCGGCGTGCTTGGTGTAATGGCGGGTGATACGGATCGGGCGCAGTTGGTCGGCGGCGCGGCCACTGGGACGGTTCATGGAGGCATCCTGTACAGATTACTGGCGGGGAATGTCCGCCATTATAGAGGCCAGCGGACGGGCGCAACCACCGCCAGCGTGCTGCGGCGCGCTACGCTGGGGTACAATTACCGGTTTCCGACGACCTGTCGGCCGTTTTCCCAGCCCATTCAGAGAGGTGACTCCATGGTCCACAGCATGACCGCCTTCGCCCGCGTCGAGCGCGCCAGCACCCATGGAACCCTGAGCTGGGAGCTGCGCTCGGTCAACCACCGCTACCTCGAGCCCAACCTGCGCCTGCCCGAAGCCTTCCGCGACCTCGAAGGCGCGGTGCGCGAAGCGCTGCGCCAGGGCCTGTCGCGCGGCAAGGTGGAATGCACCCTGCGCTTCAACGAGGAAAATGCCGGCAAGGCGCTGCAGGTCGACCGCGAGCGCGCCGCGCAACTGGTCGTCGCCGCCGAGACCGTCGCCGACCTGATCAAGAATCCCGCCCCGCTCGACCCGCTGGCCGTGCTGGCCTGGCCCGGCGTGCTGGTGGGCGATGCCGCCGATCCGCAGGCGCTCAACGCCAGCGCGCTGGCCGCCTTCACCCAGGCCCTGGACGAGCTCAAGGCCGGCCGCGCCCGTGAAGGCGCAGAGCTTTCGAAGATTATCGACGAGCGCCTGACGGCCATGCAGGAAGACGTGGCCAACCTGCGCCAGCTGGTGCCGGAAATGCTCGCCAACCAGCGCCAGAAGGTGCTCGACCGATTCACCGAGATGAAAGCCGAGCTCGACCCGCAGCGCCTGGAACAGGAAATGGTCCTGCTGGCGCAGAAGAGCGACGTCGCCGAGGAACTGGACCGCCTGACCACCCACGTCACCGAAGTGCGCCGCGTGCTCAAGGCTGGCGGCGCCGCCGGCCGGCGCCTGGACTTCCTGATGCAGGAACTCAACCGCGAGGCCAACACGCTGGGTTCGAAGGCTTTCGACCCGCGCTCCACCCAGGCGGCGGTCAATCTCAAGGTCCTGATCGAGCAGATGCGCGAACAGGTCCAGAATATCGAGTAAGCCGGACGCCTCCGGCCCCAATCCACCGCAACTCCAGGAAAGCGCCATGTCCGGCACCCTGTATATCGTTTCCGCGCCGTCGGGCGCCGGCAAGACCAGCCTGGTCAAGGCCCTGCTCGACGCCATGCCCAGCGTGCGCGTCTCCGTCTCCCACACCACCCGCGGCATGCGCCCGGGCGAAGTGGACGGGGTGAACTACCACTTCGTCGGCCACGACACCTTCCGCGCCATGCTCGAGCGCAACGAATTCCTCGAGCACGCGCAGGTCTTCGACAACCTCTACGGCACCTCCCAGCGCTGGGTCGAGAAGACCCTCGCCGAAGGCAACGACCTGATCCTGGAGATCGACTGGCAGGGCGCGCAGCAGGTACGCCGGCTGATGCCCCAGGCGCAGTCGATCTTCATCCTGCCGCCGACCCAGGAAGCCCTGCGCCAGCGCCTGACCAACCGTGGCCAGGACAGTGACGAGGTGATCGAGCGGCGCATGCAGGAAGCCGTCAGCGAAATGAGCCACTATGTGGAATACGATCACCTGGTGATCAACGACGATTTCGCCCACGCGCTGGAAGACCTCAAGGCGATCTTCCGCGCCCGCCAGCTCCGCCAGGATGCCCAGCAGCAACGTCACACCGAGCTGCTGCAACGCCTGTTGGCCTGAAGTCGCCGAGAGAAGGCACTTCCATAAAGATTGGCGATTTTTTAGACTATCCAGTCCGCCCGGCATTTTCCGGGCCTACATTTCAGTACGAGGAACACCATGGCCCGCGTCACCGTTGAAGACTGCCTGGACAACGTCGATAACCGTTTCGAGCTGGTCATGCTCGCCACCAAGCGTTCGCGTCAGCTGGCCACCGGCGGCAAAGAGCCGAAGGTACCGTGGGAAAACGACAAGCCCACCGTCGTCGCCCTGCGTGAAATCGCTTCCGGCCTGATCGACAACGAAATCGTGCTTCTGGAGGACGTGGTTGAAGAAGAACCGCTGTTCGCTGCCTTCGAAGACGAGGCCAACAACGAGGCCCTGTAAGTCGATGTCCGGCCGACGAATCGGTGCACTGCGACGTACCGCTCGGCAGGGGGTGAACCCATGCCGAGCATAGATGCCTTCGCCGATCGTCTGTCGAGCTATCTGGGCCCGGACCAGGTCAACCTGGTTCGCCGCGCCTACTACTACGCCGAGCAGGCCCACGACGGGCAGCGTCGCCGCAGCGGCGAGGCTTACGTCACCCATCCGCTCGCCGTCGCCAATATCCTCGCCGACATGCACATGGACCATCAGAGCCTGATGGCCGCCATGCTGCACGACGTGATCGAGGACACCGGCATCGCCAAGGAAGCGCTCACCGCGCAGTTCGGCGAAACCGTCTCGGAACTCGTGGACGGGGTCAGCAAGCTGACCCAGATGAACTTCGAGTCCAAGGCCGAGGCGCAGGCCGAGAACTTCCAGAAGATGGCCATGGCCATGGCGCGCGACATCCGCGTGATCCTGGTGAAGCTGGCTGACCGCCTGCACAACATGCGCACCCTGGAAGTGCTGTCCGGCGAGAAGCGCCGGCGCATCGCCAAGGAAACCCTGGAAATCTACGCCCCCATCGCCAACCGGCTGGGCATGCACAGCATGCGCGTGGAATTCGAGGACCTGGGCTTCAAGGCCATGCACCCGATGCGCTCCGAGCGCATCCGCCAGGCGGTGAAGAAGGCCCGTGGCAACCGCCGCGAGATCGTCGGCAAGATCCAGGAATCGCTGGTCAACTGCCTCGCCCGCGAAAGCATGGAAGGCCAGGTCCTGGGCCGCGAGAAGCACCTGTTCAGCATCTACAAGAAGATGCGCGGCAAGCGCAAGGCGTTCAACGAGATCATGGACGTCTACGCCTTCCGCATCGTGGTCGACAAGGTCGACACCTGCTACCGCGTGCTCGGCGCCGTGCACAACCTGTACAAGCCGTTCCCCGGTCGTTTCAAGGACTACATCGCGATTCCCAAGGCCAACGGCTACCAGTCGTTGCACACCACGTTGTTCGGCATGCACGGCGTGCCCATCGAGATCCAGATCCGCACCCGCGAGATGGAAGAGATGGCCAACCACGGCATCGCCGCGCACTGGCTGTACAAGTCCAGTGAAGAGGAATCGCAGAAGGGCACCCATGCCCGCGCCCGCCAGTGGGTGAAGGGCATCCTCGAGCTGCAGCAGCGCGCCGGCAACTCGCTGGAATTCATCGAGAACGTGAAGATCGACCTGTTCCCGGACGAGGTCTACGTCTTCACGCCCAAGGGCCGCATCATGGAGCTGCCCAAGGGCTCCACGGCGGTGGACTTCGCCTACGCGGTGCACACCGACGTCGGCAACAGCTGCATCGCCTGCCGCATCAACCGCCGCCTGGCGCCGCTGTCCGAACCGCTGCAGAGCGGCGCGACAGTGGAAATCGTCACCGCACCGGGCACCCGGCCGAACCCGGCCTGGCTCAACTTCGTGGTCACCGGCAAGGCGCGCACGCACATCCGCCACGCGCTCAAGCTGCAGCGCCGCTCCGAGTCGATCAACCTCGGCGAGCGTCTGCTGAACAAGACCCTGGCCGGCTTCGACAGCCACCTGGAGAAGATCCCGCAGGAGCGCATCCAGGGCGTGCTCAACGAGTACCGCATGGAAGTCTTCGAGGACCTGCTCGAAGAGATCGGCCTGGGCAACCGCATGGCCTACGTGGTCGCGCGCCGCCTGCTGTCCAGCGAAGGCGAGCAGGCCCCCAGCGCCGAAGGGCCGCTGGCGATCCGCGGTACCGAAGGCCTGGTGCTCAGCTACGCCAAGTGCTGCACACCGATCCCGGGCGATCCGATCGTCGGCCACCTGTCGGCCGGCAAGGGTATGGTCGTGCACCTGGAGAACTGCCGGAACATCAGCGAAATCCGCCACAATCCGGAAAAGTGCATCCAGCTCAGCTGGGCCAAGGATGTCACCGGCGAATTCAACGTCGAACTGCGTGTCGAGCTGGAGCACCAGCGCGGCCTGATCGCCCTGCTGGCGACCAGCGTCAACGCCGCCGACGGCAACATCGAGAAGATCAGCATGGACGAGCGCGACGGTCGCATCAGCGTGGTCCAGCTCGTCGTCAGCGTGCATGACCGTGTGCACCTGGCCCGCGTCATCAAGAAGCTGCGCGCGCTCAAGGGCGTGATTCGCATCACCCGCATGCGCAGCTGATCCCACCCCGTTAGGAGTCGACATGACCAAGACCGTTATCCACACCGACAAAGCCCCGGCCGCCATCGGCACCTACTCCCAGGCGATCAAGGCTGGCAACACCGTCTATGTCTCCGGCCAGATCCCGCTGGACCCGAACACCATGGAGCTGGTCGAAGGCTTCGAAGAGCAGACCGTCCAGGTCTTCGAGAACCTGAAAGCCGTCATCGAGGCTTCCGGTGGCTACCTGCACGACGTCGCCAAGCTGAACATCTTCCTCACCGACCTGTCGCACTTCGCCAAGGTCAACGAGATCATGGGCAAGTACTTCGTCCAGCCCTACCCGGCCCGTGCCGCCATCGGCGTTGCCGCCCTGCCCAAGGGCGCCCAGGTCGAGATGGACGCCATCGTCGTCCTGGAATAAGCACTGCGAAACACCTACGGGGCCCCAGCGGCCCCGTTCCTTTGTCTGCAAGGAGCAAACATGCGTCGCGCCCTGATCCTGAGCGCCCTGATCGGCCTGCTCACCGGCTGCGCCGGCACCCCGTCCGACCCTTCCGGCATCTGGGTCAACCAGGCCGCCATCGATGCCGCCGGCAAGGGTGGCAAGCTGCGCGAGGCGCTGCTGGCCTACGGCCCGAACCTGGAATGGAAGCTGGACACCAAGGCCAGCCAGGCCACGTTCAGCAACGGTTTCGAGCTCGGCGAAGGCCAGCTGACCGCCGAAGATCCCAAGCACTACCGCGTCGACTTCTACGGCAGCAACCAGGAATCCCTGGAGCTGGACGGCAAGGAGCTGGTGCAGGTGGGCAGCGACAACTGGCCCGAGCAGCGCTTCCTGCGTCCCAAGGAACAACCCGCCGCGCAGAGCCCGGCCGGCAGCACCTTCGAGAACGCCCTCTACGCCGCCTACCTGAACGGCACCTGGATCATCGAGGAAGGCGAAGGCAAGGGCAGCAAGGTCAAGTTCGCCGCCAACGGCAGCCTCGAAGGCATGCCCGGCTTCGATCGCTACGCGCTGTGCCTGGCCGGCGACTGCGCAGCCATGAGCGGCGACAATGACAGCATCTGGCTGCAACAGGGCCAGCAAGGCCGCGAATTTATCTTCGAGCGCGATGGCGACAAGCTGGAGCTGTTCGAAGCGGTGAACCGCGCCCAGTCCGACGAAATGCCGCAGTACGCGCCCGGCAACAAGGTCTGGACCCTGGAACGCGACTGATCCGTGTGAGCGGGCCGGCGGGCTCGATTGACCGCAGTCAGCGCAGCCCGCTCCACAGCAGCCAGCCACCCAGCGCCAGCAACAGGCCGCCGCAAAGGCGGTCCAGCGCCGTGACCCGGCGCTTCAGCCAGCCGCGCCAGCGTGGGCGATCCAGCAGGCGCACCAGCGCCATGTCCCACAGCAGCACCACCGCGCCCATCCACAACACGCAGACGCCCAGCGCCCAGCCCGGCAGGTGGAACTGCCCGAGCACACCGAACAGCCCGGTGTAGAAGATCGGCAGCTTGGGGTTCAGGCTGCTGGCCAGCAGGCCTTCGCGCATGCCCCGCAGAAATCCCCCGATGCGCTGCTCGCCCAGCTCCGTGGGAATCTCCAGCTCCCGCCGCGCCAGCAATGCCTGCGCGCCGAGCCAGACGAAGTAGGCACCACCCAGCAGTTGCACCACCCGCAGCCCGTGGCTGGCCACGTCGGGCAACAGCCCGAGGACGAACAGCACCAGCAGCATGCTCGCCAGGTTGGCCAGGGCGATGCCCGCCGCGCAGCCGTCGGCATGGCGTCGACCGCGCAGCAGCGCAGCGCGGATCAGCAGGAAGAAGTCCGGGCCCGGCGACAGCAGGGCGGCGAAGTGGGTGCTGGCGACCAGCGCGAAGGCGGCGAACATGGCGATCTCCCGGATAGCGGCGTCGCGCAGTCTGGAAGCGCCGGGGTTCGCCGGTCTTGGAAGAAAGTCAGGTGCGCGTGGCGCGCAGGAAGCGACCGGGCGTGACGCCGGTGAAGCGGCGGAAGGTGCCGGAGAAGTGCGCCTGGTCGTAGAACCCCAGGCTCAGCGCGACCTCCAGCGGCTTCTCGCCGGCCACCAGCAGGCGCTTGGCCTCGCGGATGCGCCGCTGCAGCAGGTAGGTGTGCGGCGGCACGCCGTAGGCGTTGCGGAAGGCTTCGATCAAGTGGCGCGGATGGCGCTGCAGCAGCTCGGCCAGCGCTTCGAGGCTGACCGGCTCGCGGTAATGCGCTTCCAGGTAGTCGCGCAATCTGGCGGTGACACTGCCGTCGCGCGATGCCGACGCGTTCGGGCGCATGCCGCCGTGGCGGACGAACACCAGCTCCAGCAGCGCCAGCAGTTCGCTCTCCAGCGCCAGCGCATCGTTGCGTTCGAACTCCGTGGCGACGCGCCGCAGCGCCTCCGCCACCTGCCCGTCATCGTGCGGATTGAGCGCCTGGAAGCCGCGCGGCAACTGCTTGCGGCCCAGCAGCGGGAGCAGGCGCGATTCCTCGATATAGAGCATGCGATAGACCAGCCGCTCGGACTCGGCGTTGCCGGTGTGGGGCTCCTCCGGGTTCATCAGCGACAGGGTGCCGGCCGGCAGCACGTGGTGCGCGCCGCGGCACTGGTAGCCACCCGCGCCGTGCAGGATGGCGCCGATGGCAAAGGCATCGTGGCTGTGGCGCCCGAATGGCTGGCCGGAGAAGTCCGCATGGAACAACTCCACCCCCGGTAACCAGGGGCGCACCAGCAGCCGGTTGGCGTCCATCAGTCTTGCTTACCCGCGAGGATGGCCGCGTAGCCTTCGCGGAAGCTGGGGTAACGCGGCTCCCAGCCCAGCGCGCGAGCGCGGGCGTTGCTGCAGCGCTTGCTGCCGGCGCGGCGTACGGTCTGCTCGTCGGCCCAGTGGGTGACGCCCAGATGCTCGCGCAGCCAGCCGACCACGTCGTGCAGCGCCGCCGGGTCGTTGTCGACACCGATGTAGCAGTCGTCCAGCGCCACGCCGCTACGGTCGGCCTCCAACAGCGCGGCGAGCAGGCCGGCGGCGTCCTCGGCATGGATGCGGTTGGCGTACAGCGGCGGCTCGCTGGCGACGCGATAGCCCTCGCGCACCTGCTTGAGTAGCCACTCACGACCGGGGCCGTAGATGCCGGTGAGACGCACGACACTGGCGGGAGTGCCGCTCTGCAGCGCCAGCTGCTCGGCTTCGAGCATCACGCTGCCGGAATAGCTCTGGGCTTCGGCGGGCGAGGTCTCGTCGATCCACTCGCCATCGCGCTGGGCGTACACGCCGCTGCTGGAGACGAACAGCAGGCGCTTGGGCAGCTGCCCGCGCTGCTGCAGCCAGCCGAGGGTATTGCGCAGGCCTTCGACGTAGGCGGCGCGATAGCCGGCTTCATCGTGCTGGGTCGCGGCGGCGCAGAACACCAGGTAGTCCAGTTTGCCCACCGGCCAGGTGTCCGGGCATTCGAGCTGGCCCAGGTCGCCGGCCACCGGCAGCACTTCCAGCGGCAGCGCGGCAACGTTGCGACGCAGGCCGTGGACGCGCCAGTCGCGGGCGGCCAGTTGGCGTCCCAGGCGGCTGCCGACATCGCCGCAACCGACGATCATCAGGCTGGGGAAGGTGCTCTTGCTCATGCTTGGCTCCGCGAATCAAAGCTCGGCAGTTTAGCGCGGTTGGTTCGCGGCGGTGCAGCCGCTATGCTTGGGCCACCTCAACGGACTTAGTCGCCATGACCCTTACCGAACTGCGCTACATCGTCACGCTTGCCCAGGAGCAACACTTCGGCCGCGCCGCGGAGCGCTGCCACGTCAGCCAGCCGACCCTGTCGGTGGGCGTGAAGAAGCTGGAAGACGAGCTCGGCGTACTGATTTTCGAGCGCAGCAAGAGTGCGGTGCGTCTGACCCCGGTCGGCGAAGGCATCGTGGCGCAGGCGCAGAAGGTGCTGGAGCAGGCCCAGGGCATCCGCGAACTGGCCCAGGCCGGCAAGAACCAGCTGACTTCGCCGCTCAAGGTCGGTGCGATCTACACCATCGGCCCGTACCTGTTCCCGCACCTGATCCCGCAGCTGCACCGGGTCGCCCCGCAGATGCCGCTGTACATCGAGGAAAACTTCACCCACATCCTGCGCGACAAGCTGCGCACCGGCGAGCTGGACGCGATCATCATCGCCCTGCCGTTCCAGGAAGCCGACGTGCTGACTCTGCAGCTGTTCGACGAGCCCTTCTACGTGCTGATGCCGGCGGACCACCAATGGACCGCGAAGAAGACCATCGACCCGGAGCTGCTCAACGACAAGAGCCTGCTGCTGCTCGGCGAGGGCCACTGCTTCCGCGACCAGGTGCTCGAAGCCTGCCCGACCACCCACAAGGGCGGCGAAAACAAGCACACCACGGTGGAATCCAGCTCGCTGGAAACCATCCGCCACATGGTTGCCTCCGGCCTTGGCGTGTCGGTGCTGCCGTTCTCCGCCGTGGACAGCCACCACTACGCGCCGGGCGTGCTGGAAGTGCGCCCGTTCAGCGCGCCGGTGCCCATGCGCACCGTCGCCATCGCCTGGCGCGCCAGCTTCCCGCGCCCGCGCGCCATCGAGGTACTGGCCGACTCGATCCGCCTGTGCTCGGTCGCCAAGCCGACCGTCAAGGGTGAAGCCGAGCCGGCATGACCGATCTGTCGAACGTCCCGGTCACCGCGCTCAAGGGCGTGGGCGCCGCGCTGGAAGAAAAGCTGGCGAAGGTCGGCCTGGAAAACCTCCAGGACATCCTCTTCCACTTGCCGCTGCGCTACCAGGACCGCACCCGCATCACCCCCATCGGCGCACTGCGTCCGGGGCAGGATGCGGTGGTCGAAGGCGTGGTCTCCGGCGCTGACGTGGTGATGGGCAAGCGCCGTAGTTTATTGGTGCGCCTGCAGGACGGCACCGGCACCCTGAGCCTGCGCTTCTACCACTTCAGCCAGGCGCAGAAGGAAAACCTCAAGCGCGGCACGCACCTGCGTTGCTACGGTGAGGCGCGCCCCGGTGCTTCGGGCCTGGAGATCTACCATCCCGAATACCGCTCGCTCACCGACGCCGCCGCGGCGCCGGTGGAGCAGACGCTGACGCCGATCTACCCGACCACCGAAGGCCTCACCCAGCAGCGCCTGCGCCAGCTCAGCGAGCAGACCCTGGCGCGCCTGGGCCCGTCGAGCCTGCCGGACTGGCTGCCTGAGGAACTGGCCCGCGACTACCGCCTCGGCCCGCTGGACGAAGCCATCCGCTACCTGCACCGGCCACCGCCGGACGCCGACCTGGAAGAACTCGCCGAAGGCCGCCACTGGGCGCAGCACCGCCTCGCCTTCGAGGAACTGCTGACCCACCAGCTGTCGCTGCAACGCCTGCGCGAGAGCGTGCGTTCCCAGGCCGCACCGCAGCTGCCGCCGGCCAAGCGCCTGCCGGCGCTGTACCTGAAGAACCTCGGCTTCAAGCCCACCGGCGCGCAGCAGCGCGTCGGCGCGGAGATCGCCTACGACCTCGCCCAGCCCGAACCCATGCTGCGCCTGGTGCAGGGCGACGTCGGCGCGGGCAAGACCGTGGTCGCCGCCCTCGCCGCCCTGCAAGCGCTGGAAGCCGGCTACCAGGTGGCGCTGATGGCGCCCACCGAGATCCTCGCCGAGCAGCACTTCCTCAACTTCACCAAGTGGCTGCAGCCGCTGGGCATCGAAGTCGCCTGGCTGGCCGGCAAGCTCAAGGGCAAAGCCCGCGCCAGCGCGCTGGAACAGATCGCCGGCGGCGCGCCGATGATCGTCGGCACCCATGCGCTGTTCCAGGAAGAGGTGAAGTTCAAGCGTCTGGCCCTGGTGATCATCGACGAACAGCACCGCTTCGGCGTGCAGCAGCGCCTCGCCCTGCGCCAGAAAGGCATCGACGGCCGGCTCTCCCCGCACCAGCTGATCATGACCGCCACGCCCATCCCGCGGACCCTGGCGATGAGCGCCTACGCCGACCTCGACACCTCGATCCTCGACGAGCTGCCGCCCGGCCGTACTCCGGTGAACACCGTGCTGGTGGCCGACAGCCGTCGCATCGAAGTGATCGAGCGGGTACGCGCCGCCTGCGCCGAGGGCCGGCAGGCGTACTGGGTGTGCACGCTGATCGAAGAATCCGAAGAGCTTACCTGCCAGGCCGCGGAGACCACCTACGAGGAACTCTCCTCGGCGCTGGGTGAACTGCGCGTCGGCCTGATCCACGGGCGCATGAAGCCGGCGGACAAGGCCGTGGTCATGGAGGCCTTCAAGGAAGGCATGCTGCAGTTGCTGGTCGCCACCACGGTGATCGAAGTCGGCGTGGACGTGCCCAACTCCAGCCTGATGATCATCGAGAACCCCGAGCGTCTCGGCCTGGCCCAGCTGCACCAGCTGCGCGGCCGTGTCGGTCGCGGCAGCGCGGCGAGCCACTGCGTGCTGCTCTACCACCCGCCGCTGTCGCAGATCGGCCGCGAGCGCCTGGGGATCATGCGCGAGACCTGCGACGGCTTCGTCATCGCCGAAAAGGACCTGGAGCTGCGCGGCCCCGGCGAAATGCTCGGCACCCGCCAGACCGGCCTGCTGCAATTCAAGGTGGCCGACCTGATGCGCGACGCTGACCTGCTGCCGGCAGTGCGCGATGCCGCCCAGGCCCTGCTGGCACACTGGCCGCAATCGGTCAGCCCTTTGCTGGCACGCTGGCTGAGACACGGGCAGCAATACGGACAAGTGTGATCTATTTCACTTTCATCGGTCAGGTGACTGCTCGGTCACGCTGACTGCGTGGTTATACTCCGACCCAGCCGTTGATAACCGGATCACATTCATGAGCGACGCCGCACGCGCCCCATCCGACTCCTCGCAGGCCCCAGAGGTCATCCTGCAGCTGCTCGCCAAGCTGGGCATACCGTCTCGCGAAGTCTGCGATGTCACCACGCTTGCGGCCTCGCGCCGGGTGCAGGCCAGCCTGCTGGAAGATGCCGTTGGCACCCTGCTGGTGCTGTTCCCGCAAAGCCAGCTGCTGGACCTGAACCGCCTGGCCGAACTCACCGGGCGCAAGCTGGTGGCGGTCAAGCCCGATCGCCTGGAGCGCATGCTCGGCAAGCACCAGCTTGGCCGCCTACCGGCGCTGCCGCCGCTGACCAGCTCGCCGTGCCTGTATGACGAGCGCTTGCTGCAGGAACCCCAGCTGCTGATCGAATCCGGCGCAGCGGGCACGCTGCTGGAGATTCCCACCGCGTCCTTCCGCAGCCTGCTGGAAAAAGCCAGCGCGGCGCGCTTCGGCGTGGCGCTGGAGTCGATCCGGCCGAACCTCGACCGTCCGGACGACGACCGCAAGGAAATCACCCAGGCCGTGCAGGCGTTCACTGCCCGCCGCATCCAGCAGCGCCTCGAGGAGACCATCGAGATTCCGCCGCTGCCGGAAACCGCACAGAAGATCATCAAGTTGCGCGTCGACCCCAACGCCACCGTGGACGACATCACCGGCGTGGTGGAGACCGACCCGGCGCTGGCCGCGCAGGTCGTCAGCTGGGCGGCCTCGCCCTACTACGCCGCGCCCGGCAAGATCCGCTCGGTAGAGGACGCCATCGTCCGCGTACTGGGCTTCGACCTGGTGATCAACCTCGCCCTGGGCCTGGCCCTGGGCAAGACCCTGAGCCTGCCCAAGGACCAGCCGCAGCACGCCACGCCCTACTGGCACCAGGCGATCTACACCGCCGCGGTGATCGAGGGCCTGACCCGCGCCGTGCCGCGTGCCGAGCGCCCGGAGGCCGGCCTGACCTACCTCGGCGGCCTGCTGCACAGCATCGGCTACCTGGTCCTGGCGCACATCTTCCCGCCGCATTTCTCGCTGATCTGCCGGCACCTGGAGGTGAACCCGCACGTCGAGCACAACCTCGTCGAGCAGCACCTGCTGGGAATCACCCGCGAGCAGATCGGCGCCTGGCTGATGCGCACCTGGGACATGCCGGAAGAGATCTATACCGCGCTGCGCTTCCAGCACGACCCGACCTACGCCGGTGACTGCTCGGCCTATGCCAATCTGGTCTGCCTGGCGACCCGCCTGCTGCGCAACCACGGCATCGGCAGCGGCCCGGAGACCGACATTCCGCAGGACCTGCTGGATCGCCTGGACATCCCGCGCGAGAAGGCCGAAGACGCCGTGCGCAAGGTACTCGACGCCGAAGCGGTGCTGCGCGAGCTGGCCAGCCAGTTCAATCCCGCGCACTGAATGTACCAACGCTGAAGCCGTCGCGATGCAGACATGAAAAAGGCCCCGTCCGGGGCCTTTTTTCTGTGCGTCGAAAGCGCCTCAGGCGGCTTTCTTGTCGCTGCCCGGCGCGGCTTTCTTCTTCGGCTTGAGGTACTTCACCAGGCCCTGGAACCAGATCACCAGGCCGGGGTTGCCCTGGATCTGGATGTCCTTGTTCTGGATGCCCTGCATGAACGCCAGCTGCGGGTTCTTCGAGGTCATGGTGGCGAAGCCGTAGGCGCCGTCCTTGAAGCCCAGCGCGAAGGCCGGCTGCGGATGGGTGCCACGACGGGCGCTGACCTTGAGGTCCTTGACGATGTAGTGGCGGGCGACCTTGCCGTCGAGCGTGTGGAGCTGGAACACCAGGTCCTTGCCTTCGAGCTGCTTCTGGAACGCCGGGTTTTCGCGGCTGGCCTTGGCCATCAGGCGACCGAGCATCCACAGGAGTAGACGGAATTTCATGCACAAACCTCGACGTTCGAGACAATAGTCTGCGCATTGTAGCCAGTTTGAAAACGGACTACATCCGGTCTTTTGGAGGGATTATGTAACTGGAGGAGGCAACCCGGAGCCGCTCTGGCTCCGGGTCAGACGCGATCAGTTGACGGCGTCTTTCAGCGCCTTGCCCGGTTTGAAGGCAACGGTATTGCTGGCTTTGATCTTGACCGGCTGGCCGGTTTGCGGGTTCTTGCCGGTACGGGCGCCACGGTGGCGCTGAACGAAGGTACCGAAACCGACAAGGGTGACGCTGTCCTTGCGGTTGAGCGCGCCAGTGATTTCATCCAGCAGCGCGTTCAGCACCTTGTTGGCTTGTTCTTTGGTGAGGTCGGCCTTCTCGGCGATCGCGGCGGCGAGTTCTGGTTTACGCATAAATGCCTCTTTGACGGTTTGTTGTTGTTGTGTCCGTGCTGTCTTCCCAACAGCGCCCAAGGCACCGCAGGCTTGCCGTACAGGCTCTAGGCTGCGGCAGACGGGGGGAGAATGGCACGCCGAAAGCTGGTACGCCAGTATCGTCTGACAATTTGCGGGCACTTTCCCAAGGCAAAAACGCCATTGGCGACGCCTGTCACGCCAGTAGTGCCGGCAACTCCTTGTTCAGGGAGAGTTTTTCGCTCACGGCGGCCCCAGTCAGGGCATATCCGAGCAATCGACCGGCGGTATCCCGGCACAGCACCTTGAGGTCCGGGCCAGAGCCTTCCACCCGCCATTCGCCCTCGCTGCCACGCGGTGGCGGCGATACCACCAGCGGGCACACCGGCGTCTTCACGGTCACCGGCATGGCGCCGTAGGCCACCGGCGTCGGCTTTCCGGCCAGGGTCTGCGCCAGCGCGCGGGCACAGGACATCAGCGGCATCACGTAGAGCAGGTTGAGGCCGTCGACCTCGGCGCAGTCGCCCAGGGCGTAGATGTTGGCGTGGGAGGTGCGCAGTTCGCGGTTCACCATCACGCCGCGATTGATATCCAGGCCGGCGGCGGCGGCCAGGTCGATGCGCGGGCGCAGACCGACGGCGGAGACGACCAGGTCGCAGGGGATCACCTGGCCATCGGAAAGATGCGCTTCCAGGGCGTCGCCGGCGCGCACCAGGCTGCTCAGCACCGGGCCGAGGTGGAAACGCACGCCAAGGCCTTCCAGCCCCTGCTGCACCGCCTGGGCGGCGGCCGGATGGAGCAGGCCAGGCATGACCTGCTCGCAGGGCGCCACCACGTCGAGCTGGTAGCCGCCGCTGGAGAGGTCGTTGGCGAATTCGCAGCCGATCAGGCCGGCGCCCAGCAGCAGCACGCGGCGCTTGCCGGCGGCGGCGCTGCGGAAGCGCGCGTAGTCTTCCAGGTCGTTGATCGGGAAGATCAGGTCCTGGGCGTCACCCTCGACCGGCACTCGAATGGTTTCGGCGCCCCAGGCCAGCACGAGGTCGCGGTAGTGGATCTCTTCCTCGCCGATCCAGATGCGCCGGTGGCCCGGATCGATGCCGGTGACACGGGTATGGGTGAGGATGCGCGCCTTGAGCTGGTCAGCCATGGCGCCCGCCTCGGCCATGGCCAGGCCGTCGGCGTCCTTGTCCTTGGAGAAGCCGGTGGAGAGCATCGGCTTGGAATAGGAGCGACCGTCGTCGGCGGTGATCAGCAGCAGCGGCGTCTCGCTGTCCAGCTTGCGCCACTCGCGGGCCAGGTTGTAGCCGGCGAGGCCAGTTCCGATGATCACCAGCGGTGCGTTGTCGCTCATTACTCTCTCACCTCAAAATCGCCACAGCGTAAAGACGGAACGGCGGCCCGGAAGCCGCCGCATGTTAGTTCTGCCACCCAGAATCCATTCAGGACCTGGCGAGCTAGAGCAGAACAAGGCGGAAACGAGCGAGGGAGCGGAGTGTACTTCAGTACATGAGCATCCCGAGTTCGCTTCCAACGCAGTTATGCCGACGCGCAGCCCGGTCATGGATGGATTCTCAGGAGATTTCGATCATCTCGAAATCGATCTTGCCCACGCCGCAGTCCGGGCAGACCCAGTCCGCCGGGATGTCCTCCCAGCGCGTGCCGGGGGCGATGCCCTCGTCCGGCAGGCCCAGTGCCTCGTCGTAGATGAAGCCACAGACCACGCATTGCCATTTGCGCATCAGCCAAGCCCTCCTGCGATTGCCCGGTGAAGCTAACGTATCGGCGCGCTCCGGCCAACGGCGGGCGCGACGCCGGGCTCCGTCAGCAGGGTCAACCCGGCGCGCCTCCAGTCTACCGCGTCAGGCGTGGGCTTGCGGGGTGCGCAAACGCAGACGGCGGCCCGAAGGCCGCCGTCGCGGGAATCGATCCGGGCAAGGATCAGCCGATCTCGATCATCTCGAAATCCAGCTTGCCGACGCCGCAATCGGGGCACAGCCAGTCTTCCGGCACGTCTTCCCAGCGGGTACCGGCGGCGATGCCCTCTTCCGGCCATCCCTTGGTCTCGTCATAGATCAGGCCACAAACCACGCACTGCCACTTCTTCATCAGCTATCACCCTCATGTTCTTGTCGCTTGGACGTCAGTGCATCCAATGTCCGGCTTTGTACTGGCGATGGGCTTGCGGCGCAAGCCCCATGGAAAACGCCGGGCGGCCGGCCAAACCTTTGGTGGGGTCTGGCGTAATGCACTCTTGCGGACAACGCAATCGGCCGCGCAAAGGCGCCATGTTAAGCTGCCGCGTCCCTGGCCAACCGCAGTCCAAGCCGTGCCCGAAGCCGCCCTGATCCATCCGCCCCGCTGGCTCACTTCCGCCCAGTTGCACCCCGCCCCCGCCGCCCAGGTCGTGGACTGGCTGTTCGACGAAGGCTCGCTGACGCGCCGGCTGACGGCGCTGTCCGATAACGCATTTGCCGTGCAGCCGCTGGCCGAAGGCTGGCACCGCCTGCGTACCGACGAGTGCGCCGCGCTGGGTGTGCCCGACGGCAGCCAGGGCTGGGTGCGCGAGGTGTACCTGAAAGGCCACGGCACGCCCTGGGTATTCGCCCGCAGCGTCGCCGCGCGTTCGGCGCTGGAAGGCTCCGGCTTCGACCTGCGCCTGCTCGGCACGCGCTCCCTGGGTGAGTTGCTGTTCAGCGACCGCGCCTTTCAGCGCGGCCCCATCGAGGTCTGCCGCTACCCGGCCGCCAGCCTGCCGGCGGAAGTACGTACCGAGCGTCTGTGGGGTCGCCGTTCCTGCTTCAGCCGCGACGGCCTGGGCGTGCTGGTTGCCGAGGTTTTCCTGCCATCGCTGTGGCACCGCGTGGAACAACAGCCCGTATAATTCCCGGATCGTTTTCCGGAGGCCGCCATGTTCGTCGCCCTGATCAAACCCCTCGCCCGCCTGCATCCCCGCGCCTGGGACTTCATCCAGCTGACGCGCATGGACAAGCCGATCGGCATCTACCTGCTGCTCTGGCCGACATTGTGGGCACTGTGGATGGCCAGCGGCGGCGTGCCGGGCGTGAAGAACCTGGTGATCTTCGTCGTCGGCACCGTGCTGATGCGCATGGCCGGCTGCGTGATCAACGACTTCGCCGACCGCAAGCTCGACGGCCACGTCGAACGCACCAAGGCGCGCCCGCTGGCGACTGGCAAGATCACCGTGCGCGAGGCCTGGATTGCCTTCTTTACGTTGCTGGGGCTGAGTTTCCTGTTGGTGCTGTGCACCAATGAGCAGACCATCTGGCTGTCCTTCGGCGGCGCCGCGGTGGCGGCGCTCTACCCCTTCATGAAGCGCTACACCTACTACCCGCAGGTGGTGCTGGGCGCGGCGTTCTCCTGGGGCATCCCGATGGCCTTCACCGCGGCCAGCGGCACGCTGCCGGCGGTGGCCTGGCTGCTGTTCTTCGCCAACGTGCTGTGGACGGTCGCGTACGACACCTACTACGCGATGACCGACCGCGAGGACGACCTGAAGATGGGCATGAAGTCCACGGCGATTCTCTTCGGCGACGCTGACCGGGTAATCAACCTGAGCCTGCAGGGCCTGATGCTCCTGCTGCTGATCCTGGCCGGCAACAAGCTGGCGATGCACCTGTATTACTACCTGGGCCTGGCCGTAGCGGCCGGCTGCTTCGCCTGGCAGTTCCACTCGACCCGCGACCGCGAGCCGATGAAGTGCTTCAAGGCCTTCCTGCACAACCACTGGGCGGGGCTGGCGATCTTCCTCGGCACTGTGGCGGACTTCGCCCTGCGCTGATCAAGCCCCCCTGCAGGAGCGCGCCATCGGCGCGATCGCGGACATGACGCGCTCCTGCAGGGTAATGCGGATCACATCAGGGTTTGGCCATGTGCCAGACGCCCATCTTGCCCTCGCCGGCCATGTCGCCGGCCTTCTGGTCCTGCACGAAGGTGTACAGCGGCTTGCCCTTGTAGGCCCACTGCACGGTGCCGTCATCGCGCTTGATCATGGTCCAGTCGCCCATCGCCTTGGCGTCGGCCGAGGCCATCAGGGGCGGCCAGTTCTGCGCGCAGCCGCCATTGCACATCGACTTGCCGCCACTGTCCTTGTCGAAGGTGTAGAGCGTCATGCCCTTGGCATCGACCAGCATGCCGTTCTTCTCCATGCCGGGCGCCGCGGCCAGGGCGGACATCGCCGGCAGCATCAGACCCAGTGCCAGGGCCGGGAATAGCAGTTTCATAATCGCTTCTCCTCTGGTGAGGTGGAAACGGCGCGAGCACCGACGCAAAGGCGGGCGGAATTGCAGGCAGGGCCGGCCAGGGCGACGTCGACAACGCACTCACTACCGTCATCGCAAGACTCCGGCAGGCTCTCTGCCGGGCACACCGCCGACCGGGCCGGTGGGTTCCGCTTGTGCCGCGTGGTAAGCGCGCGGCGACCCCATCAGCATAGACGAGCGCTCTGGCACGAGGCTCGGCTACCATCGCGGTGTCACATTCATGAAATATTTCCGTTATCTAATGCGGCGCATTACAGAAATTCTGAGGCCTCAGCATGGTTGGCAAGACAATCCTCATCGTCGATGACGAAGCTCCGATCCGGGAAATGATCGCCGTGGCCCTGGAGATGGCCGGCTACGAGTGTCTGGAGGCCGACAGCGCCCAGCAGGCACACGCGGTGATCGTCGATCGCAAGCCGGACCTGATCCTGCTCGACTGGATGCTCCCGGGCACCTCCGGCATCGAGCTGGCCCGCCGCCTCAAGCGCGACGAGCTGACTTCGGCCATCCCGATCATCATGCTCACCGCCAAGGGCGAAGAGGACAACAAGATCCAGGGTCTGGAAGTCGGCGCGGATGACTACATCACCAAACCCTTCTCCCCGCGCGAGCTGGTTGCCCGCCTGAAGGCCGTGCTGCGCCGCACCGGTGCCGGCGACAGCGAGACGCCGATCGAAGTCGGCGGCCTGATGCTCGACCCGATCAGCCACCGCGTGACCATCGACGGCAAGCCCGCCGAGATGGGCCCGACCGAATACCGCCTGCTGCAGTTCTTCATGACGCACCAGGAGCGCGCCTACACCCGTGGCCAGCTGCTGGACCAGGTCTGGGGCGGCAACGTCTACGTCGAGGAGCGCACCGTCGACGTGCACATCCGCCGTCTGCGCAAGGCCCTGGGCGAGGTATACGAAAATCTGGTTCAGACCGTGCGCGGCACCGGGTATCGTTTCTCGACCAAAAGCTGATCGGGTCTCTGGCTCGACGGGTACAAGGAACGGAATTTCGTGACCCAGAACTGGAGTGGCGTGCTGATACGCCACCTGCTGCTAGTCGTAGCCGCCGGCGCATTGCTCGGCCTGATCACCGGCCAGTACGGCTGGGCCATCGCCGTGGCGCTGGCCGCTTATCTCGGCTGGTCGATCTGGCAGTTGCTGCGCCTGCACAAGTGGCTGAAGAACCACCAGCCCGATGAAGCCCCGCCCGATGGCTACGGTCTGTGGGGCGAGGTGTTCGACAGCATCTACCACCTGCAGCGGCGCAACCAGCGCGCCCGCGGGCGTCTGCAGGCGGTGATCGACCGCATGCAGGAATCCACTGCGGCGCTGCGCGACGGCATGATCCTGCTCGACCGCGACGGCAACCTGGAATGGTGGAACCAGTCCGCCGAGCGCCTGCTGGGCCTGAAGAGCCCGCAGGACGGTGGTCAGCCAGTGACCAACCTGGTGCGCCATCCGCGCTTCAAGGAATACTTCGAGGGCGAGGACTACCGCGAGCCGCTGGAGCTCTCCTCGCCGATCAACGACAACCTGCGCCTGCAGTTCCACATCACCCTCTACGGCGCCGGCGAGCACCTGATGCTGGTGCGCGACGTAACCCGCGTCCATCAGCTGGAACAGATGCGCAAGGACTTCGTCGCCAACGTCTCCCACGAGCTGCGCACGCCGCTGACGGTGATCGCCGGCTACCTGGAGACGCTGCTGGACAACGTCGAGGACGTGAACCCGCGCTGGACCCGAGCGCTGCAGCAGATGCAGCAGCAGGCCGGGCGCATGCAGAACCTGCTCAACGACCTGCTCCTGCTGGCCAAGCTGGAGGCCACCGATTACCCGGCGGACAACAAGCCGGTGGCGCTGGACCTGATGCTGCTGTCGATCCGCAACGACGCCCAGGCGCTGTCCGGCGCGCGCGGCCATCGCATCAGCCTGGAGGCGGATTCGAAGGTGAAGCTCAAGGGCAGCGAGGCCGAACTTCGCAGCGCCTTCTCCAACCTGGTGTTCAACGCCGTGAAGTACACCCCCGACGAAGGCGAGATCCGCATTCGCTGGTGGGCCGACGAGCAAGGCGCGCACCTGGCCGTGCAGGACAGCGGCATCGGCATCGATCCCAAGCACCTGCCGCGCCTGACCGAGCGCTTCTACCGCGTCGATTCCAGCCGCAATGCCAGCACCGGCGGCACCGGCCTGGGACTGGCCATCGTCAAGCACGTGCTGCTGCGCCACCGCGGCACCCTGGACATCAGCAGCGTGCCAGGCAAGGGCAGTAGCTTCACCTGCCATTTCCCGCCGCAGCAGGTCGAGGGCCGCGTATAACGGTGCCCGACTTCGACTCTGGTATAGACGGGCTTGCCAGCCGGGCCCCACGAACCGCATTCTTGTCCGTCCATTCTTGAACCAACAGAACCATGGACCCTTCCCCTAGTAGCCACTTCCTCACCTATTTCGCCGATTTCGGCCTGATCCTGTTCGCCCTGTTCCTCGTCGTGCTCAACGGTTTCTTCGTCGCCGCCGAGTTCGCCATGGTCAAGCTGCGCTCGACCCGCGTGGAGACCATCGCCAACCAGCACGGCTGGCGCGGCACCATCCTGCGCAAGGTGCACAACCAGCTCGACGCCTACCTCTCCGCCTGCCAGCTGGGCATCACCCTGGCCTCCCTGGGCCTGGGCTGGGTCGGCGAACCGGCCTTCGCCGAACTGCTGGAGCCGCTGCTGGCCGCGGTCGGCGTGCACTCCGAGGAAGTCATCCGCGGCGTGTCGTTCTTCAGCGCATTCTTCATCATCTCCTACCTGCACATCGTGGTCGGCGAACTGGCGCCCAAGTCCTGGGCGATCCGCAAGCCGGAGCTGCTGTCGCTGTGGACGGCGGTGCCGCTGTACCTGTTCTACTGGGCAATGTACCCGGCGATCTGGCTGCTCAACGCCAGCGCCAACACCATCCTCAAGATCGCCGGGCAAGGCGAGCCGGGGCCGCACCACGAGCACCACTACAGCCGTGACGAGCTCAAGCTGATCCTGCACTCCAGCCGCGCCCACGACCCCAGCGACCAGGGCATGCGCGTGCTGGCCTCGGCGGTGGAACTGGGCGAGCTGGAAGTGGTGGACTGGGCCAACTCCCGCGAGGACCTGGTCTTCCTTGAGCGCACCGCGCCGCTGGATGACATCCTCGCCACCATCCGCCGCCACAAGTACAGCCGCTACCCGGTGTACGACAGCGAGAAGGGCGAGTTCATCGGCCTGCTGCACATCAAGGACCTGCTGCTGGCCCTGGCCACGCTGGACAGCCTGCCGGAATCCTTCGACCTCGACGAGCTGACCCATCCGCTGGAGATGGTCACCAAGCATCTGCCGCTGGCCTGCCTGCTGGAGCAGTTCCGCCAGGGCGGCTCGCACTTCGCATTGGTGGAGGAAGCCGACCACAAGGTCGTCGGCTACCTGACCATGGAAGACGTGCTGGAAGTGCTGGTCGGCGACATTCAGGACGAACACCGCAAGGCCGAGCGCGGCATCGTCGCCTACCAGCCCGGCAAGCTGCTGGTGCGCGGCGACACCCCGCTGTTCAAGCTGGAACGCCTGTTGGGCCTGGACCTGGACCACGTCGAGGCGGACACCCTCGCCGGCCTGGTCTACGACACCCTCAAGCGCGTGCCGGAAGAAGAGGAAGTACTGGATACCGAAGGCCTGCGCATCATCGTGAAGAAGATGAAGGGCCCGAAGATCGTCCTCGCCAAGGTGGTGAAGCTCGACTGAGCCGCCCGCCCCTGAATGAAAAAGGCTGCCCGAGGGCAGCCTTTTTTGTCGTGCATAGCTGGGGATCAACGCCACTCCTGCAGGGAGTCCCGCCGGAGTCAGTGCTCCCTGACCACCGCGAAATTCGGCAGCGTATCCACCGGCTGGGAGAAGTCGTAGGGAATCGACTCCAGCGCCAGGCCGACGTTGCGCTGCACCACGAAGTGCAGGTGCGGGCCGCTGCTGTTGCCGGTGTTCCCCGACTGCGCCAGCGGCGTGCCGGTACCGACGCGCTGGCCCTCACGCACCAGCACCGAGCCGCGCATCAGGTGCAGGTACACGCCCATGGTGCCGTCATCATGCAGCACGCGGACGAAGTTGCCGGAAGGGTTCTTGCCACGCCCGTCCTGGCCGTTCTCGATCTTCACCACCGTACCGCCGCGCGCCGCGATGATCGGCGTGCCCACCGGCATGGCGATATCCATGGCGTAGCGGCCCTTGGGCGTGAAGTGGCTGTAGCGGCCATTGGCACCCTGGGTCAGGCGGAACGGCCCGCCGGTCCATGGCAGCGCGTACTGGTAGGACAGCGGCGTCGGTCGCGGATCGCCCAGCGCATAGCGCAGCTTGGGCTTGTAGCGCAGCGGCCTGGCGGGGTCGAGCGGCGTCAGGGTGGCGAGACGAATCGAGCTGCGCGGCGGCAACACCCAGCGGATCGGCCGCTCCGGCGCACCCACGGCATTCTGCGCGCCGGTCACGCTCAGCTCGACTTCCACCGGTGCGTACAGGTCGTTGCGCACCTGCAGGGTCTCGCCGCCGGCGTGCTTCTTGGTCTCCAGCTTCACCTGTTCTTCCAGATGCTCGACCATGCGATCGCGGAAAACGAAGACAGCCGCACCCGCCACGGCCTTGTCCGTGTAGGTGACCACGCCGTTGGCGTCGGTGTACTTGTAGATGGTCACGGCCGAAGCCGTCCCGGATGCGGCCAGAAGACCACACAGAAGGATACTGCGCCCTAGCATGTCGACTCTGGTTATAGGTATGGCGACGCTGGCAAGACTAGCAGCGTCGCCCGCGCGTCGCGACCTGCCGCCGGTCGGCCTGTGAAACAGTCCCAGTTACCGGCGGGAGGATTTGTAACCGGATCAGGCGCCGGGCACGTAATGCTTCTGCGAGCTGCCGCGGGCGATCAGGCGGGACAGGTAGTCAAGCTTCTGCGGGTCGCGGTCGACGAAGCGGAAGGTCAGCTGCAGCCACTCGCTGTCCGGCTTGGGCTCCAGCGCGGCCACGGCATGCAGGTAGCCGTTGAGGCGGGCGACGTCGCTGTCTTCTTCCAGATCGAGTACGGCGCTTTCCAGCACCTGCGGCAACGGCGTACCACGCTTCACCACCAGCAGCGCTTCCTTGAGGCTGAGCGCCTTGATCACGCAGGGCAGGCTCGCCGAGGGCAGGCGCAGCTGGCCTTGCTGGCCCTTGGCGCCACTGCGGGCGGCCGGTGCGGCAGCAGCCGGTGCCGGAGCCGCCGGGCGCGGCGCAGCGGGCGCGGCTGCCGGGCGAACCGTCTCGGCCTTACCGCCGGTGAGGGCAGCCAGGGAGTCATTGGGCATGGAGCCGACCAGGCTGCGCTGCGGCGCCTGGGCCGCGAGGGCTTCCAGCTTGCCGGCGCGCGACAGCGCCTTCTTCACCTTGCTCACCAACTGGTCGTTGGAGAACGGCTTGCCGATGAAGTCGGAGACGCCGGCCTGGATGGCCTGCACCACGTTGTCCTTGTCGCCGCGGCTGGTCACCATGATGAAGGGCGTGGTCTTCAGGTTGTCCTGCTCGCGGCACCAGGTGAGTAGCTCGATGCCCGACAGCTCGGGCATTTCCCAGTCGCAGAGGATCAGATCCACGGCCTGGCGCGCGAGGAACTGCTGAGCCTTGCGGCCGTTGACCGCTTCTTCGATCTGCAGACCGGGGAAATGGTCCCGCAGTCCCTTCTTCACCAGGTCACGGATGAACGGAGCGTCATCCACGACCAGCACACTGACCTTGCCCATCGGCATCTCCCGAAAACGATAGGGCGAAGGATAGCCTTGCCGAGTGGCTACATGCCATTGGTGAGGGACCGCTCGGCCATAAAATGACGAACCCGGCGCGATGGCCGGGTTCGTTCTGGTACGGGCGTCTGGCTTATTCGGCCTTGTCGGCCTTGCCAGCGGTGCCCTGCACCTCTTCCTTCATGCGGGTCAGGCCGATGTGGCGGACATCGGTGCCGCGCACCAGGTAGATCACCAGTTCGGCGATGTTGCGCGCATGGTCGCCGATGCGCTCCAGCGAACGCAGGGCCCAGATGACGTTGAGCACGCGGGAAATGGCCCGCGGGTCTTCCATCATGTAGGTGACCAACTCGCGCAGGGCAGTCTTGTATTCGCGGTCGACGGTCTTGTCGTACTGCGCGACCGACAGCGCGAGGTCGGCGTCGAAGCGGGCAAAGGCGTCCAGCGCCTCCTGCACCATCCTGCGCACCTGGTTGCCGATGTGGCGCACCTCGACGTAGCCGCGCGGCGACTCGCCCTCCTCGCACAGCTGGATGGCGCGGCGCGCGATCTTCGAGGCTTCGTCGCCGATGCGCTCGAGGTCGATCACCGACTTGGAGATGCTGATGATCAGACGCAGGTCGGAGGCGGCCGGCTGGCGGCGGGCGAGGATGCGCAGGCATTCCTCGTCGATGTTGCGCTCCATCTGGTTGATCTGGTCGTCGATCTCGCGCACCTGCTGGGCCAGGCCCGAGTCGGCGTCGATCAGCGCGTTGACCGCATCGTTGACCTGCTTCTCCACCAGGCCACCCATGGCCAGCAGGTGGCTGCGCACATCTTCCAGCTCAGCGTTGAACTGCTGCGAGATGTGGTGGGTGAGGCTTTCTTTGTTGATCATGTTCGCTCCGCGAAAGCCGCAGGCTCCGGGCCGCTGGCTTGTGATGTTCTCCGGGAAGTTCTACCGCGCACGCAATACCGCGAGACTAGCCGTAGCGACCAGTGATGTAGTCTTCGGTCTGCTTCTTGGCCGGGTTGGTGAACAGGGTATCGGTATCGCCGAACTCGATCAGCTTGCCCATGTACATGAACGCCGTGTAGTCGGAGACCCGCGCGGCCTGCTGCATGTTGTGGGTCACGATGACGATGGTGAACTTGGATTTCAGCTCGTAGATCAGCTCTTCGATCTTCAGGGTGGAGATCGGGTCCAGTGCCGAGCAGGGTTCGTCGAGCAGCAGGACTTCCGGCTCCACGGCGATGGTGCGGGCAATGACCAGACGCTGCTGCTGGCCACCGGAGAGGCCGAGGGCGGATTCGTGCAGGCGATCCTTCACTTCGTCCCACAGCGCGGCGCCCTTGAGGGCCCACTCGACGGCTTCGTCGAGCACGCGCTTCTTGTTGATGCCCTGGATGCGCAGGCCGTACACCACGTTCTCGTAGATGCTCTTGGGGAACGGGTTGGGCTTCTGGAACACCATGCCGACGCGGCGGCGCAGTTCGGCCACGTCGACGTTCTTGGCGAAGATGTTGTGGCTGTCGAGCAGGATCTCGCCCTTCACGTTGCAGCCATCGACCAGGTCGTTCATACGGTTGAAGCAGCGCAGCAGGGTGGACTTGCCGCAGCCGGACGGGCCGATGAAGGCGGTCACGCGCTGCTTGGGGATGTTCATGCTGACGTCGAACAGCGCCTGCTTCTCGCCATAGAACAGGCTCAGGCCCGGCACTTCGAGGGCGACAGTCTCGTTTTCCAGGTTCATGCCCTGGCGGTCGCCGCGGCCAAGCGCGCCGATGTCGATGCCGTGGGATGCGGTTTCATGTTGCATGTTCAGTCTCCTTGGGAGGCTTGGCGGCGAGCACGGCCCGCCGCCTGCAGAATCAGTTTTCCAGCGCCTTGTACTTTTCGCGCAGGCGGTTACGAATGGCGATGGCCGAGAAGTTCAGCAGGGCGATCACCATCACCAGCAGCAGCGCGGTGGCGTACACCAGTGGGCGCGCGGCCTCGACGTTCGGGCTCTGGAAGCCGACGTCATAGATGTGGAAGCCCAGGTGCATGATCTTCTGGTCCAGGTGCACGTACGGGTAGTTGCCGTCCACTGGCAGCGCCGGAGCCAGCTTCACCACGCCCACCAGCATCAGCGGCGCCACTTCACCGGCGGCACGGGCCACGGCGAGGATCAGGCCGGTCATCATCGCCGGGCTGGCCATCGGCAGGACCACTTTCCACAGGGTCTCGGCCTTGGTCGCGCCCAGGGCGAGGGAGCCTTCACGGGTGGCCCGCGGGATGCGCGCCAGGCCTTCCTCGGTCGCCACGATCACCACCGGCACCGCGAGGATGGCCAGGGTCAGCGAGGCCCAGAACAGCCCCGGCGTGCCGAAGGTCGGCGCCGGCAGGGCTTCGGGGAAGAACATCCGGTCGAGCGAGCCGCCCAGCACATAGACGAAGAAGCCCAGGCCGAACACGCCGTAGACGATCGCCGGAACACCCGCGAGGTTGTTCACCGCGATGCGGATGATGCGGGTCAGCAGGCCCTGGCGGGCGTACTCGCGCAGGTAGACGGCAGCGATCACACCGAACGGGGTGACGATCACGGCCATCACCAGGGTCATCATCACGGTGCCGAAGATGGCCGGGAAGATACCGCCCTCGGTGTTGGCTTCACGCGGGTCATCGCTGAGGAATTCCCACAGTTTCTTGAAGTAGAAGCTCAGTTTGGTGGCCACGCCCATCTGGTTAGGCTGGTAGGCATGCACCAGCTTGCCGACGCTGATTTCGGTCTGCTGGCCGGTGGCATCGCGCATGACGATGCTGTCGCGGTTGAACTCCTGGTGCAGGCCGTTGAGCTGCTCTTCCAGCACCTTGTACTGGGCGTTCAGCTCGGCGCGGCCGGCGGCGATGTCGGCCTCGGCGGTGGCATCCAGCTTGTTGTTCAGCTGCAGGCCACGTTCCTTGAGGCGCAGGCGCTCCAGACCATGGTTGATGCCGCCGATGTCCTTCTTCTCCAGCTGGTACAGCTTGGAGTAGAGCTCATCGACGCGCTTGAGACGGGTCTGCAGCTCGGCCATGGCGCCCGGACCTTCGGCAACCACCTTGCCGTTTTCCTTCACACTCAGCAGGTAGCCATAGAAGTTGCCCCACTCGCGGCGCTCCAGGGTGACCAGTTCGGCCGGGTGACGACGATCGGTCAGCCACTCGCCGATCACCCAGGAGAAGTCGCTGCCGTAGAGGTCGCGGTTGCCCAGCTTGAGCAGTTCGCGGGTCATGAATTCCGGACCATTGTCTGGCACCGGCAGACCGGCGCCGCGCAGACGTTCGCGCGGCACCTGCTCGACCTGTACTTCTTCGCCGATCAGGGTCTTGGGCGCTTCACCGGGGACGGTGTAGGTCGCTTCGATCACATCCGCCGGCCAGAAGTGGCCGAGACCGCGCACGGCGATCACGGCGAGCAGGCCGATGGTCATGATTACGGCGATGGACACCGCACCCGCGTTCATCCACACCCAGGGAGAACCGCTGGCAAACCACGCTTTGACGGATTCCTGTTTCTGTTTCACGGAACGTAGCCTCGTCGGGCGTCGCTTAGAGCGACGCGTATTTCTTGCGCAGGCGCTGACGGATCAGCTCTGCCAGGGTGTTCATCACGAAGGTGAAGGACAGCAGTACCAGTGCCGAGAGGAACAGCACGCGGTAGTGGGTCCCACCCACCTCCGACTCGGGCATTTCCACCGCGACGTTCGCCGCGAGGGTGCGCATGCCCTGGAAGATGTTCACGTCCATGACCGGGGTGTTGCCGGTGGCCATCAGCACGATCATGGTCTCGCCCACGGCTCGGCCCATGCCGATCATCAGCGCGGAGAAGATGCCCGGGCTGGCGGTCAGGATCACCACGCGGGTCAGCGTCTGCCAGGGCGTGGCGCCCAGGGCCAGGGAGCCGTAGGTCAGGCTGCGCGGCACGCTGAAGATGGCGTCTTCGGCGATCGAGAAGATGTTCGGGATCACCGCGAAGCCCATGGCCAGGCCCACTACCAGTGCGTTGCGCTGGTCGTAGGTGATGCCCAGGTCGTGGCTGATCCACAGGCGCATGTCGCCGCCGAAGAACATGGTCTCCAGGTGCGGGCTCATCCACAGGGCGAAGGCACCGGTGGCGAGGACCACGGGGATCAGGATCGCCGCTTCCCAGCCGGCTGGCAGGCTCAGGCGGATGCGCTCGGGCAGACGGCTCCAGATCAGGCCGGCAGCGAGGATACCCAGCGGGGTGAGCAGCAGCAGGCTGAAGATGCCCGGCAGGTGGCCTTCGACGTAGGGCGCGAGGAACAGGCCGGCAAAGAAGCCGAGGATCACGGTGGGCAGCGCTTCCATCAGCTCGATCACCGGCTTCACCTTGCGGCGCATGCCCGGAGCCATGAAGTAGGCGGTGTAGACGGCGGCGGCGATGGCCAGGGGCGCAGCGAGGATCATCGCGTAGAACGCGGCCTTCAGGGTACCGAAGGTCAGCGGCGACAGGCTCAGCTTGGGCTCGAAGTCGGTGGTCGCGGCGGTGGATTGCCAGACGTAGGACGGCTTGTCGTAGCTCTCGTACCAGACCTTGCCCCACAGTGCGCTGAAGGACACTTCCGGGTGCGGGTTGCTCAGGCTGAAGCGGCGCAGTTCACCGCCCTGCTCGAGGATCAGTCGGTTGGCGCGCGGCGACAAGGCCATCGGGCCGGCGGATGGCGCGACATTCTCCACCAGCAGCGTGCGGTGCGCGGTGCTGTGGAAAATACCCAGGTCGCCCTGCTTGTCGATGGCCAGGAAGCCCTTGCGGCGCTGCTCCGGCGCGATGCTGGAGATCGGCAGGTCGCCCAGCTTGAAGTCACGCACGTGGGACAGGCGCGGTTCACCGTCTTCGCCACGGGCCATGAACCACTGGCTGATGCCGCCTTTGGAGTCGCCGACCATCAGCGAGATGCCACCCAGCAGCTGGCTGCTGGCGGTCACTTCGGCGGAGGCGTCATCCAGCAGCTTGTAGCGGCCGTTGAGCTGGTGGGAGTTCAGGTCGAACACGTCGGCCTGGGCGCGGCCATTGAGCACATAGAGCCACTGCTTGCGCGGGTCCATGTAGATGGCCTTCACCGGATCGGCGATCTGCGGCAGGTTGATGCGTTCTTCCTGCAGGGTGCTCTCGCCGGTCAGCATGTTTTCCTGCTGAGTCAGGCCGAGCAGGAGCATTTCGCTGCCGGTGGACGCGGCCAGCAACAGGCTGTCGTCACCCGAGACGATCGCCACGTGCTCCAGCGCACGCCCCTGGGGATCCAGGTTCATCGGCGCTTCGCCGTAGGGATAGTCGATGTGCGGGGTGATGGTCTTCTTGTTGTCCGGGTAGGTGACCTTGTAGTTGTGCTTGAACACCAGTACCTGGCCGTTGGACAGGCCCAGCGCAACGGTCGGATGACCCGGCTGGTCCTCGGCGATGGAGGTGACGCTGGTGCCGGCGGGCAGCTTCAGCGCAACGCGGTCCATCTCGTCGCCTTTCTTGGCGTCGAAGAACACCACTTCGCCGTTGGCGGCAACGCGCATGCCCACCATGTTCTGCTCTTCGATGCTCAGCAGCAGGGGCGCCTGGGCCGTCTTCAGCCAGGCCGGAGTCAGGGGATCACGCGTCTCCAGTTCGGCGCCACGGAACAGCGGCAGCACGACGTAGGCGAGGTAGAAGAAGATCAGGGTAATGGCGGCCAGCACGGCGAGGCCGCCGACCAGGACGTACCAACGGGTCAGTCGATCCTTGAGCGCTCGGATACGGCGCTTGCGCTGCAGGGCAGGCGTATTGAAATCGATCCGCTCGGGGAGAGAAGAAGTCATCGGGGAGTTGGCCATGTCGTTCATGGAGTGACACCCTAGCGGCCCTATATGACAGAAAGATGACATGGAGGTGACGCGACAAAGCCCGCCAGCAGAGCCATGCTGGCGGGCTCGGTCGAGTAAGCGTCAGCCCATGCCGGACGGGGATCTCCGCCCGGATGGAGGACTGATTACAGACCCAGGTCCTTGATCGCTTTTTCGGCGACTTTGGACGGCAGCGGGATGTAGCCGTCTTTCACGACAACCTGCTGGCCAGTCTTGGAGAGCACCATCTTCAGGAACTGGGCTTCCAGCGGGTTCAGTGGCTTGTTCGGCGCCTTGTTGACGTAGACGTAGAGGAAGCGCGACAGCGGGTAGGAGCCGTTCAGGGCATTCGCCTCGTTGTCTTCGATGAACTCGCCGCCTTCTTTCTTGGCCAGGGCAACGGTCTTCACGCTAGCGGTCTTGTAACCGATACCGGAGTAGCCAACGCCGTTCAGGGACTGGCTGACCGACTGAACCACGGAAGCCGAACCCGGCTGCTCGTTCACATTCGGCTTGTAGTCGCCTTTGCACAGGGCTTCTTCCTTGAAGTAGCCGTAGGTGCCGGATACGGAGTTACGACCGAACAGTTGCACAGGCTTGTTGGCCCAGTCGCCGGTCAGGCCCAGATCACCCCAGGTCTTCACTTCCGCCTTGCCGCCGCACAGGCGGGTGGAGGAGAAGATGGCGTCGACCTGTTGCATGGTCAGACCCTTGATGGGGTTGTCCTTGTGCACGAAGATCGCCAGGGCGTCCACGGCAACCGGAACAGCGGTCGGCTTGTAGCCGTACTTCTGCTCGAAGGCCTGCAGCTCGACATCCTTCATCTTGCGGCTCATCGGGCCCAGGTTGGCGGTGCCTTCGGTCAGAGCCGGCGGCGCGGTGGAGGAACCGGCGGCCTGGATCTGCACGTTCACGTTCGGGTACAGGCGCTTGTACTCTTCCGCCCACATGGTCATCAGGTTGGCCAGAGTGTCGGAACCGACGCTCGACAGGTTACCCGACACACCGCTGGCTTTCTGGTAGTCCGGCAGAGCCGGATCGATCGCGGCCACCGCACTGGCGGTGCCTACGCCTGCGGCGACAAAAGTCAGGGCCGCCATCAAACGCTTGAGTTTCATGCCTTGCTCCTTAAGGAGAATGGGGTTGGATGGAACGGGGGCCAGTATTGTCAGACCGCATGAAGACTCTATGACGTGAATGTGACAGTTAGATGAAATGCCATCAGTCTGCTGGCAGGCGGCTGTAACGAGTCAAATCGGATGGATTGTGAAGGCGGGATATGGCGTTCCAGAGCCTCCGCTGGGCCACTCACGCCCTTTGTAGGACCGAGGGGGACGCCCAGTCCTTACTCGCGAACATCTCTTGCCTTGGCGCTGCAAATTCGAGCTCGCAGGCTCCATAACCGTCCGCGGCTTTACGCCTTCTATGACACTCCCCACGGCGAAGATTTACGCCTCCTGGAGCGAGTGCCCAGCCTCATTGCGAGGCCAATGTTTCCGCGCGCAAAAGCAAAACCCCCGGCCAGCGATGCTGACCAGGGGTCTTGGGATAGGAGCTTGACGATGACCTACTCTCACATGGAGAAACTCCACACTACCATCGGCGATGCGTCGTTTCACTACTGAGTTCGGGATGGGATCAGGTGGTTCCAACGCTCTATGGTCGTCAAGCAATTCTTTATGGACGCTCGTGGCAAGTGCACACGCTCATCCAGATTCGGGTATGTGACAGGTATTTGCGGTTCACACGAACTTTCGGTTCGTTACGTCTTCACCGTACAACACGCAAATTGTTTGGGTGTTATATGGTCAAGCCTCACGGGCAATTAGTATCGGTTAGCTCAACGCCTCACAGCGCTTACACACCCGACCTATCAACGTCGTAGTCTTCGACGGCCCTTCAGGGGAATCAAGTTCCCAGTGAGATCTCATCTTGAGGCTAGTTTCCCGCTTAGATGCTTTCAGCGGTTATCTATTCCGAACATAGCTACCCGGCAATGCCACTGGCGTGACAACCGGAACACCAGAGGTTCGTCCACTCCGGTCCTCTCGTACTAGGAGCAGCCCCTCTCAAATCTCAAACGTCCACGGCAGATAGGGACCGAACTGTCTCACGACGTTCTAAACCCAGCTCGCGTACCACTTTAAATGGCGAACAGCCATACCCTTGGGACCGGCTTCAGCCCCAGGATGTGATGAGCCGACATCGAGGTGCCAAACACCGCCGTCGATATGAACTCTTGGGCGGTATCAGCCTGTTATCCCCGGAGTACCTTTTATCCGTTGAGCGATGGCCCTTCCATACAGAACCACCGGATCACTAAGACCTACTTTCGTACCTGCTCGACGTGTCTGTCTCGCAGTCAAGCGCGCTTTTGCCTTTATACTCTACGACCGATTTCCGACCGGTCTGAGCGCACCTTCGTACTCCTCCGTTACTCTTTAGGAGGAGACCGCCCCAGTCAAACTGCCCACCATACACTGTCCTCGATCCGGATAACGGACCAGAGTTAGAACCTCAAGCATGCCAGGGTGGTATTTCAAGGATGGCTCCACGCAGACTGGCGTCCACGCTTCAAAGCCTCCCACCTATCCTACACAAGCAGGCTCAAAGTCCAGTGCAAAGCTACAGTAAAGGTTCACGGGGTCTTTCCGTCTAGCCGCGGATACACTGCATCTTCACAGCGATTTCAATTTCACTGAGTCTCGGGTGGAGACAGCGCCGCCATCGTTACGCCATTCGTGCAGGTCGGAACTTACCCGACAAGGAATTTCGCTACCTTAGGACCGTTATAGTTACGGCCGCCGTTTACCGGGGCTTCGATCAAGAGCTTCGCTTTCGCTAACCCCATCAATTAACCTTCCGGCACCGGGCAGGCGTCACACCCTATACGTCCACTTTCGTGTTTGCAGAGTGCTGTGTTTTTAATAAACAGTCGCAGCGGCCTGGTATCTTCGACCGGCATGGGCTTACGGAGTAAATCCTTAACCCTCGCCGGCGCACCTTCTCCCGAAGTTACGGTGCCATTTTGCCTAGTTCCTTCACCCGAGTTCTCTCAAGCGCCTTGGTATTCTCTACCCAACCACCTGTGTCGGTTTGGGGTACGGTTCCTAGTTACCTGAAGCTTAGAAGCTTTTCCTGGAAGCATGGCATCAACCACTTCACCATCTAAAAGATGACTCGTCATCAGCTCTCGGCATTAAGACCCCGGATTTACCTAAGATCTCTGCCTACCACCTTAAACTTGGACAACCAACGCCAAGCTGGCCTAGCCTTCTCCGTCCCTCCATCGCAGTAACTAGAAGTACAGGAATATTAACCTGTTTCCCATCGACTACGCTCTTCAGCCTCGCCTTAGGGACCGACTAACCCTGCGTCGATTAACGTTGCGCAGGAACCCTTGGTCTTTCGGCGTGGGAGTTTTTCACTCCCATTGTCGTTACTCATGTCAGCATTCGCACTTCTGATACCTCCAGCAAGCTTCTCAACTCACCTTCACAGGCTTACAGAACGCTCCTCTACCGCGCATCTTGCGATGCACCCGTAGCTTCGGTGTATGGTTTGAGCCCCGTTACATCTTCCGCGCAGGCCGACTCGACTAGTGAGCTATTACGCTTTCTTTAAAGGGTGGCTGCTTCTAAGCCAACCTCCTAGCTGTCTAAGCCTTCCCACATCGTTTACCACTTAACCATAACTTTGGGACCTTAGCTGACGGTCTGGGTTGTTTCCCTTTTCACGACGGACGTTAGCACCCGCCGTGTGTCTCCCACGCTGACACTTCCAGGTATTCGGAGTTTGCATCGGTTTGGTAAGTCGGGATGACCCCCTAGCCGAAACAGTGCTCTACCCCCTGGAGTGATACGTGAGGCGCTACCTAAATAGCTTTCGAGGAGAACCAGCTATCTCCGAGCTTGATTAGCCTTTCACTCCGATCCACAAGTCATCCCCTACCTTTTCAACGGGAGTGGGTTCGGTCCTCCAGTCAGTGTTACCTAACCTTCAACCTGCTCATGGATAGATCGCCCGGTTTCGGGTCTATACCCAGCGACTAAAACGCCCTATTAAGACTCGCTTTCGCTACGCCTTCCCTATACGGTTAAGCTCGCCACTGAATATAAGTCGCTGACCCATTATACAAAAGGTACGCAGTCACCTAACAAAGTAGGCTCCCACTGCTTGTACGCATACGGTTTCAGGTTCTATTTCACTCCCCTCTCCGGGGTTCTTTTCGCCTTTCCCTCACGGTACTGGTTCACTATCGGTCAGTCAGTAGTATTTAGCCTTGGAGGATGGTCCCCCCATATTCAGACAAAGTTTCTCGTGCTCCGTCCTACTCGATTTCACTTCAAAGAACCTTTCACATACGGGGCTATCACCCACTATGGCCGCACTTTCCAGAGCGTTCTGTTAGATTCAAAGAAGCTTAAGGGCTAATCCCCGTTCGCTCGCCACTACTAAGGGAATCTCGGTTGATTTCTTTTCCTCAGGGTACTTAGATGTTTCAGTTCCCCTGGTTCGCCTCTTACACCTATGTATTCAGTGCAAGATACCTAACTTATGCTAGGTGGGTTTCCCCATTCAGAGATCTCCGGATCAAAGTCTGTTTGCCGACTCCCCGAAGCTTATCGCAGGCTACCACGTCTTTCATCGCCTCTGACTGCCAAGGCATCCACCGTATGCGCTTCTTCACTTGACCATATAACCCCAAGCAATCTGGTTATTGTCTCGAACGTGAAGACGACATTCGCCGAAAATTCGCGCTTGAACTCGCAAATTTTACCTTGACTTGAATAATCACCAGTGAAAGAGATTATTCAGTCTACTTCTATCACATACCCAAATTTTTAAAGAACAGTTCTGGCACAAAGACCAGACATCAATGTTCGTTCATCCTGAACATTCATGTCTGAGCTTTCGACGATTAATGGTGGAGCCAAGGAGGATCGAACTCCTGACCTCCTGCGTGCAAAGCAGGCGCTCTCCCAGCTGAGCTATGGCCCCATCGGATCAGCAGCACACCACAACAATTGGTGGGTCTGGGCAGATTCGAACTGCCGACCTCACCCTTATCAGGGGTGCGCTCTAACCAACTGAGCTACAGACCCAATCGTCTAACCAGTGAATCAAGCAATTCGTGTGGGAGCTTATGAAGAAGCTGAGATCTTCGATTAAGGAGGTGATCCAGCCGCAGGTTCCCCTACGGCTACCTTGTTACGACTTCACCCCAGTCATGAATCACTCCGTGGTAACCGTCCCCCTTGCGGTTAGACTAGCTACTTCTGGAGCAACCCACTCCCATGGTGTGACGGGCGGTGTGTACAAGGCCCGGGAACGTATTCACCGTGACATTCTGATTCACGATTACTAGCGATTCCGACTTCACGCAGTCGAGTTGCAGACTGCGATCCGGACTACGATCGGTTTTATGGGATTAGCTCCACCTCGCGGCTTGGCAACCCTCTGTACCGACCATTGTAGCACGTGTGTAGCCCTGGCCGTAAGGGCCATGATGACTTGACGTCATCCCCACCTTCCTCCGGTTTGTCACCGGCAGTCTCCTTAGAGTGCCCACCATAACGTGCTGGTAACTAAGGACAAGGGTTGCGCTCGTTACGGGACTTAACCCAACATCTCACGACACGAGCTGACGACAGCCATGCAGCACCTGTGTTCCGATTCCCGAAGGCACTCCCGCATCTCTGCAGGATTCCGGACATGTCAAGGCCAGGTAAGGTTCTTCGCGTTGCTTCGAATTAAACCACATGCTCCACCGCTTGTGCGGGCCCCCGTCAATTCATTTGAGTTTTAACCTTGCGGCCGTACTCCCCAGGCGGTCGACTTATCGCGTTAGCTGCGCCACTAAGATCTCAAGGATCCCAACGGCTAGTCGACATCGTTTACGGCGTGGACTACCAGGGTATCTAATCCTGTTTGCTCCCCACGCTTTCGCACCTCAGTGTCAGTATCAGTCCAGGTGGTCGCCTTCGCCACTGGTGTTCCTTCCTATATCTACGCATTTCACCGCTACACAGGAAATTCCACCACCCTCTACCGTACTCTAGTCAGGCAGTTATGGATGCAGTTCCCAGGTTGAGCCCGGGGATTTCACATCCATCTTACCAAACCACCTACGCGCGCTTTACGCCCAGTAATTCCGATTAACGCTTGCACCCTTCGTATTACCGCGGCTGCTGGCACGAAGTTAGCCGGTGCTTATTCTGTTGGTAACGTCAAAACAGCAAGGTATTAACTTACTGCCCTTCCTCCCAACTTAAAGTGCTTTACAATCCTAAGACCTTCTTCACACACGCGGCATGGCTGGATCAGGCTTTCGCCCATTGTCCAATATTCCCCACTGCTGCCTCCCGTAGGAGTCTGGACCGTGTCTCAGTTCCAGTGTGACTGATCATCCTCTCAGACCAGTTACGGATCGTCGCCTTGGTAGGCCTTTACCCCACCAACTAGCTAATCCGACCTAGGCTCATCTGATAGCGCAAGGCCCGAAGGTCCCCTGCTTTCTCCCGTAGGACGTATGCGGTATTAGCGCTCCTTTCGAAACGTTGTCCCCCACTACCAGGCAGATTCCTAGGCATTACTCACCCGTCCGCCGCTGAATCCAGGAGCAAGCTCCCATCATCCGCTCGACTTGCATGTGTTAGGCCTGCCGCCAGCGTTCAATCTGAGCCATGATCAAACTCTTCAGTTCAATACTGCTTGGGTTTTGAGAAAACCCTAAACTTGGCTCAGCAATCGCATGCTCTATTTAAAGAGCTAAAACTCTCGAATTCACGAGTGTTACTTGCGCTGCTGATAATCAGTCGATCATCAGTCTTACATCACAAGCACCCACACGAATTGCTTGATTCAACTTGTTAAAGAGCAGTTGGTTAAGGCTTTCGTCTCAACCGAGGCGCGCATTCTACGCTAACCTCTCTTTCCGTCAAGCTTTATTTTTCGAAAATTTCTTTTCTACTCAATCGCTTGTGCTTCAGCGAAGGAAACCTTCTCATCAGCGGGAGGCGCATTCTACAGCGATCAAACTCGCTGTCAACCACCTCGGCGATCTTCTTTTCAGCTCGCTGCCGGAGCAGCTAATGAAGAGCGACAAGTGAACTACCTGCCTGATCACCACTTCCAACTCCGAACCTCTGTAAGTACTTGATTTTCAAGTTCTTTCAGCGCTTCGTCGCCGGGAGTGGTGCGCATTATAGGGAGTTTAAATTGGCCGTCAACGACTAATTTAATCTTTCTGCAAAAAACTGTCCGATCGATCAGTTTACCGCCATCCCCTGCCCTACCAGCCGGCGTTCCTGGCGCAGCAGGTAGGCACCAACCAGCAGGCCAACCACGCACAGCGCCACTACATAGTAGGCAGGGCCCAGCGGGTCTTCCTTCATAAGGAGGGCAACGACCATGGGCGTCAGGCCACCGAAGATGGCGTAGGCCAGGTTGTAGGAGAAGGACAGGCCGGTGAAGCGCACCACTGCCGGGAAGGCATTGACCATCACATAAGGCACCGCGCCGATGACACCGACGCACAGGCCGGTGACTGCATACAGCGGGAACAGCCAGTCCGGATGCGTCTTGAGGCTGGTGTAGAAGGTCCAGGAGACGACGCCCAGCAGGATGCTTCCCACTATAAAGGTGCGACCCGCGCCGAAACGGTCGGCGAGGCGCCCGGCCAGGATGCAGCCGACGCTCAGGCAGACGATGGCCACGCTGTTGGCCTTCAGCGACGTAGCAGCATCGAAGCCATAGACAGTCTGCAGCACCGACGGGGTCATCAGGATCACCACCACGATGCCGGCGGACAGCACCCAGGTCAGCAGCATGGACAGCACGATGGCCGGGCGATGTTCACGCACCACCACGCCCAGCGGCACCTCGTCGGCCAGCTGCTTGCGTAGCTGCAGTTCGGCGAATACCGGAGTCTCGTGCAGCCAGCGGCGCAGGTAGACGGAGAACAGGCCGAAGATGCCGCCCAGCAGGAACGGGATACGCCAGGCGTAGCCCTGCACTTCCTCGGCGCTGTAGACGCTGTTGATCAGGGTCGCCACCAGCGAACCGATGAGGATGCCCGCGGTCAGACCCGACGTGAGCGTGCCGCAGGCATAGCCCACGTGACGATGGGGGACGTGCTCGGCAACGAACACCCAGGCGCCCGGCACTTCACCACCAATGGCCGCGCCCTGGATGACGCGCAGCAGCAGGAGAGCCAGCGGCGCCCAGATACCGATCTGCGCATAGGTGGGCAGCAGGCCCATGATCAGGGTGGGAACGGCCATCAGGAAGATGCTCAGGGTGAACATCTTCTTGCGGCCCAGCAGGTCGCCGAAGTGGGCCATCACCACCCCGCCCAGCGGACGGGCCAGGTAGCCGGCGGCGAACAGGCCGAAAGTCTGCAACTGGCGCAGCCAGTCGGGCATGTCGGCGGGGAAGAACAGCTTGCCGACCACGGTGGCGAAGAACACGAAGATGATGAAGTCGTAGAACTCGAGGGCGCCGCCCAGGGCGGACAACGAAAGAGTCTTGTAGTCGCTGCGGGTCAACGGACGTGACGCGGGCGCGGCAGGAGCGTTCACAGAAGGCATGGTGCTTGTTATCTCTGCAGGCAAGGAGGCTGCGGCCGGCAGCCGCAGGTGCCGCACCATAGCAAATTGCGCGGAGGCGACACAGCGGCCGCGCCCGCGGGAATTTCACCCTATCCTGCGGTCGTCGCGCCGGCCCTCCCTCTATATAATGCGGGCAGGCCGATCAAAAGCTGTCCCAAGGCCTTGCGCCGGCAGGTGTCTTGGGAGAGTTTTTCCATACCCTCACCATGAGTACGCCGGGGGCAAGAGGCCCTTACCTATGATCGAGCTCGAACAAGAAGATCCTATCCCGCAAGGCGACCTGGCCTTGCAGATCACCGCCCTGCCGCGCGAGACCAACGGCTTTGGCGACATCTTCGGTGGCTGGCTGGTGGCGCAGATGGATCTCGCCGGAACCGCCATGTCCAGCCGCATCGCCGGAGGCCGCGTGGCCACGGTAGCCATCGACCGCATGGCCTTCCTGGTTCCGGTCGCTGTCGGCGCGCAGCTCTCCTTCTATACCCAGACCCTGGAAGTGGGCCGCAGCTCGATCCGCATGCTGGTCGAGGTATGGAGCGATGACCCGCTGTCCAGCGAATGGCGCAAGGTCACCGAGGCGGTGTTCGTCTTCGTTGCCATCGACGGTAGCGGGCGCACCCGACCGGTTCCGCCGCGTCGCGGCTGAAAACTGAAAACGCCGGCAATCTCGCCGGCGTTTTCGTTTCTATCTTTCAGAATCAGCGCTGCGGCTTTCCACGCACCGGCGCACCTTCGGCCTTGAAGTAGTCGGCGGTGCTGCAAGGCAGCGACGGGCGACCGCGCACCTTATCGGCGAGCTTCTCGGCCATCATGATGGTGGTGGCATTGAGGTTGCCGGTGATGATCAGTGGCATGATCGACGCATCGATCACCCGCAGCCCTTCCATGCCGTGCACACGGCCTTCGCCATCAACCACCGCCATGTCGTCGTCGCCCATCTTGCAGGAGCAGGACGGGTGGAAGGCCGTTTCCGCGTGTTCACGGACGAAGGCGTCGAGGTCGGCGTCGCTCTGCTTGTCCAGGCCCGGGCTGATCTCGCGGCCGCGATAGGGGTCGAGCGCCGGCTGGTTCATGATCTCGCGGGTGATCCGGATGGCATCGCGGAACTCCTGCCAGTCCTGCTCGCAGGACATGTAGTTGAACAGGATGCTCGGGTGCTTGCGCGGATCGCGGGAGGTCACGTTGATCCGCCCGCGGCTGGGCGAGCGCATGGAGCCGACGTGAGCCTGGAAGCCGTGCTCGCTCACCGCGTTGCTGCCGTTGTAGTTAATCGCCACCGGCAGGAAGTGGTACTGGATGTTCGGCCACTCGAATTCCGGGCGACTGCGGATGAAACCGCCAGCCTCGAACTGGTTGCTCGCGCCCAGGCCGGTGCCGAGGAACATCCACTCCGCGCCGATCTGCGGCTGGTTCCACCATTGCAGCGCCGGGTACAGCGACACCGGCTGCTTGCAGGCGTACTGCAGGTACATCTCCAGGTGGTCCTGGAGGTTCTGGCCAACGCCAGGCAGGTCATGCACGACCTCGATGCCCAGGTCACGCAGCAGCGCGGATGGGCCGACGCCGGAGCGCTGCAGCAGTTGCGGAGAAGCGATGGCACCCGAGCACACCAGCACTTCGCGGCGTGCGCGGACTTCCTTCAGCGCGTTGTCATCGCCATGCAGATAGGTCGCGCCAATGGCACGTTTGCCACTGAATAGGATGCGGTCGGTCAGCGCGTGGGTGACGATGGTCAGGTTCGGGCGCTCACGTGCCTGGTCCAGGTAGCCACGGGCGGTACTGGCGCGACGGCCCTGCGGGGTGACGGTGCGGTCCATCGGACCGAAGCCTTCCTGCTGGTAGCCGTTGAGGTCCTCGGTACGCGGGTAACCGGCCTGCACGCCGGCCTCGACCATGGCGTGGAACAGCGGGTTGTTGCCGGCCTTGGGCGTGGTGACGCTCACCGGGCCGTTGCCGCCGTGGTAGTCGTTGGGGCCGATGTCGCGGGTCTCGGCCTTGCGGAAGTACGGCAGGCAGTCCAGGTAGGTCCAGTCTTCCAGGCCCTTCTCCTGCGCCCAGCCATCGAAGTCCATGGCGTTGCCGCGGATGTAGCACATGCCGTTGATCAGCGAGGAGCCGCCCAGGCCCTTGCCGCGTCCGCACTCCATGCGGCGGTTGTTCATGTACGGTTCGGGGTCGGTCAGGTACGCCCAGTTGTAGCGGCGGCCCTGCAGCGGATAGGCCAGCGCCGCCGGCATCTGCGTGCGGAAGTCGGCGCGGTAGTCCGGGCCGCCGGCTTCGAGCAGCAGCACGCTGACGTCGGCGTCCTCGGTCAGGCGGGTAGCCAGTACGTTACCGGCGGAACCGGCGCCGATGATGATGTAGTCGTATTCCTGGGACATGCAGGCCTTCCTCTTTTTCAGGCACGACACCGCCCGCGACGCGTGCGCGCCGGTGTCTGCGTGTTGGGAATGGCCGGTGGTCAGGGAGTCATGCCTGCGACCGGCCTTTCATGGCTCGATCGCGGCGATCAGAACACCGAGGTGTAGTCGCCCAGCTCTACCTGTACGGATTTGATGCGAGTGTAGTGAGCCAGGGTGGTCAGGCCGTTCTCACGACCGACACCCGATTGCTTGTATCCGCCAACCGGCATCTCGGCCGGCGACTCGCCCCAGGTGTTGATCCAGCAGATGCCCGCTTCCAGGCGGTGGATCGCCCGGTGCGCACGAGCCAGGTCCTGGGTCACGACGCCGGCGGCGAGGCCGTACTCGGTGTCGTTGGCGCGGCGGATAGCCTCGTCCTCGGCGTCGTAAACGAGGATGCTCATGACCGGCCCGAAGATTTCCTCGCGGACGATGGTCATGTCGTCACGGCAGTCGGTGAACACGGTCGGCGCGACGTATGCGCCCTTGCCGAACTCGCCCTGAGTGACGCGCTCACCACCGCACAGCAGGCGGGCCTTCTGTTCCTTGCCGGACTCGATGTAGGAGAGAACGCTCTCCATGTGCGGGAAGCTCACCAGCGGGCCGAAGTTGGTGGTTTCGTCCTGCGGGTTGCCCAGACGGATGCGCTTCACGCGCTCCAGCACCTTGGCCTCGAAGCGCGCCTGCAGGTTGCGCGGGATGAACACGCGGGTGCCGTTGGTGCACACCTGGCCGGAGCTGAAGAAGTTGGCCATGACGGCGATGTCGGCGGCGCGGTCGAGGTTGGCGTCCTCGAAGATGATCAGCGGCGACTTGCCGCCCAACTCCATGGTCACTTCCTTGAGCGAGGAACTGGAAGCGCTGGCCATGACCTTCTTGCCGGTGGAGGTGCCGCCAGTGAAGGAGATCTTCTCGATCAGCGGGTGTTCGGTCAGCCACTGGCCGACTTCGCGGCCGCTGCCGGTGAGCACGTTGAACACGCCATCGGGCAGGCCGGCCTCGGTATAGACCTCGGCGAGCTTCAGCGCGGTCAACGGGGTGACTTCGCTGGGCTTGAAGATCATCGCGTTGCCGGCGGCCAGGGCCGGAGCGGATTTCCACAGGGCGATCTGGATCGGGTAGTTCCAGGCGCCGATGCCGGCGACCACACCCAGCGGCTCGCGGCGGGTATAGACGAAGCTGGTGTCGCGCAGCGGGATCTGCTCGCCTTCGATGGCAGGCACCAGGCCGGCGTAGTACTCGAGCACGTCGGCGCCGGTGACGATGTCGACGAAGCGAGTCTCGGCCAGCGGCTTGCCGGTGTCGAGAGTTTCCAGTTCGGCGAGTTCGTCGTTGCGCTCACGGAGGATGTCGACGGCGCGGCGCAGGATGCGCGAGCGCTGCATGGCGGTCATCGCTGCCCAGACTTTCTGCCCTTCCACCGCTGCCTGCACGGCGCGCTCGACATCTTCCTTCGAGGCGCGTTGTACCTGGGCGAGGACTTCACCGTTGGCCGGATTGATGGTCTCGAAGGTGGCGCCGCTGGTGGCTTCCACGTAGCGACCGCCAATGTAGAGCTTCTGTACTTCGAATCGAGCCATGGTGCGGTGGTCCTCTCTTGTCGGTGTCAGCGCAAGGCTGCGCCCGCTATCCGGGGCGCTTGGCCAGTTGTTGGTCGAGGTAGTCGTAGGCAATCGCCAACGCCTGCTCGGTGTCGAAGGCATCGCCCGAGAGCGCGCCCCGCAGCCAGAGGCCATCGATCAGCGCGGCCAGCCCGCGAGCGGCGCTGCGGGCCTGGGCCAGCGGCAGTTCGCGGCGGAACTGGCTGCACAGGTTCGAATACAGCCGGTGGTCGTTGATCCGCTGCAGCCGGCGCAGCGCCGGCTGGTGCATGCTGGTCGCCCAGAACGCGAGCCAGGTCTTCATGGCCGGGCCGTTGACCTGCGAGCTGTCGAAGTTGCCGGCGATGATGGCCCGCAGGTGCGAGCGCGGTTCGTCGTTGCGCAAGGTAGCGCGGCGCTCGGCGACGGCCTTGCTCAATGCCGACATCAAATGTCGCATCGTCGCTTCCAGCAGCCCGTTCTTGTCCTGGAAGTAGTGGCTGATGATGCCGTTGGAGACCCCCGCGAGGCGGGCGATCAGGGCGATGCTGGCGTCGCTCATGCCCACCTGGTCCACCGCCTCGAGGGTCGCGTGGATCAGCTGGGAGCGGCGAATCGGCTGCATACCGACCTTGGGCATTTCGAATCTCCTCTTCGCCGGGCGTGCCTGTGCCGTCCGGCGATAATGTGGGCCAGTCTATTCGTTTTTTATTGAACGCTCAATCAACTAAGAATATGCTGCGTTGCATCAACACCTCCGAGGCGCCCGCATGGCGGGGCCCGTACCGTTCATCGCTACGCCACCGGCAAGGATCGCAGAATCCGCGCCGGATGTGTCGCAGCCGCTCTCCCCGGTGACGTCGCCTGACGGCACCTGCCCGTTTCGACGGGCCTTTCACAGCCCGGCTCATGCCGGGCTTTCTTTTGCCCCATGTCAGGGCCTGCGCCGCGCGCCAGCGACTATGGTTTCAGCCATACCCCTCGCGAGGATCGCCGCCATGTCGCAACACCCGCTCTGGCAAGCCCTGGGCCGTCACTGGAAATGGATCGCTCTGCGCGGTGTCGCCGCCCTGCTGTTCGGCATCCTGGCCATGGTCTGGCCGGGCATCGTGCTGACCGTGATGGTGCTGTTCTTCGGTGCCTACGCCTTCGTCGACGGCCTGTTCACCCTGATCGCCGCCGCACAGATGCGCGAATCCGGCCGGCCCCTGTGGCCGCTGGTGCTGGTGGGATTGCTGGGGATTGCCGCCGGGCTGATCGCCTTCCTCTGGCCGCAGCTGACCGCGCTGGGCCTGCTGATGCTGATCGCCGGCTGGGCGCTGGTGATGGGCGTGCTGCAGATCATCGCCGCGATCCGCCTGCGCAAGGCGCTGCAGAACGAGTGGTGGCTGGGGCTTTCCGGCGCGGTGTCGGTACTGTTCGGGGTGCTGATGATCGGCAATCCGGGGGCCGGGGCGATCGCCGTGGCCTGGGTGATCGGCGCCTACTCGGTATTCTTCGGCGCCCTGCTGATCATGCTCGCGCTGCGCCTGCGCAAGACCTCGACCTTCAATGCCTGAAGAGCGGGACTGGTGCCTGCTGCGCCTGGACGACAACGGCAACCGCTTCGTCATGCGCCGCCAGCTGACCCGCGCCGAGGCCGAAGCCCTGGCGCGGGACTACCAGGCCCGCGGCCACCGGCAGACCTACTGGGCGGAGCGCGAGACGCCCCGCCCGGCCTGACTCAGCAGCCGGTCAGGCGCGCTTCTACGCGCTCGGCGGGGAAGAAGATCGGGCGCAGACGCACGCCCACCGCGTTGCCGAAGAACGCCGCCACCAGCCACAGCCAGCCGTGCAGGCTGCCCGAGGCGATGCCGCTGAAATACGCGCCGATATTGCAGCCGTAGGCCAGGCGCGCACCGTAGCCCAGCAGCAGGCCGCCGATCACCGCTGCTACCAGCGAGCGGGCGGGAATCTTCAGGCTCGGCGCGAAGCGCCCGGCGAGGCCGGCAGCCAGCAGCGCGCCGATCATGATGCCGAAGTCCATCACGCTGGTGACGTCCTGCCAGACCGGCGCGGCCAGCGCCTTGGCATTGGCTTCGACCTGCCAGAAGGCCCACTGGTCGACGGCAATACCGAGGCTCTCGAATGCCTTCGCGCCCCACAGGGCAAAGGCCGAGGTGACGCCCCACGGACGCCCTGCCAGCGCCAGCGTGGCGAAGTTCAGCAGCGCCAGCGCCACCGCGCCCCACACCAGCGGCCAGGGACCGCGGAAGAACCGACCGATGCCCTTCTCGCCGTTGCTGGCGATCAGCTCCAGCACGCCATGGCGGCGTCGTTCCAGCACCACGCTGACGGCGGCGATGGCGGCGAACAGCACGAGGCTCAGCGCCAGCGCCGGGAAAAGGCCCAGCGACTGCACGATGGAGGTCGGCGGCAGCGATGGCAGGGCAAACCACCAGCCGATGTGGTGGGTGGCGACCACCGAGCCGACGATGAAGAACAGCAGCGTCACCAGCATCCGCGCGTTGCCACCGCCGACGGTGAACAGCGTGCCGGAGGCGCAACCGCCGCCCAGTTGCATGCCGATGCCGAAGATGAAGGCGCCGACGATGACCGACGTGCCGGCCGGCGACACCAGCCCCTTCACCGGTTCGCCGAACAGCGTGCCGGCGGCCAGGGCCGGGAAGAACAGCAGCACAGCCAACGCGAGCATCACCATCTGCGCACGCAGGCCGGCGCCACGGCGCTCACGGATGAACACGCGCCAGGCGGACGTGAAGCCGAAGGCCGCGTGGTAGAGCGTCAGCCCCAGTGCGCCTCCGACCAGGAACAGCAATGCCTGCCGGCCACTCACCACCTGGGCGAGGAACAGCGCGCCCGCCAGCAGCAGGAGGAAGGCGACCCAGAGCGCCGTGGACTTGCGCTCGGGGACGGTGGACAGGGCTAGGCTCATGGCGGCTCCGGGGTATTTTCGAGAGGGGCGATATTCTAGGGAGCCTAGTGCCTCTCGCCAACTTCGTAAGGCAGCTAAGGAAATAGCCGGAAGTTACAAGCCTCCAGTAAAACCACAGCCGCCCGTAGGGCGCATAACGCCCCAAGCGTTATCCGCCGCCCGCATTGCCCCGAAGCCCAGATGGCGGATAACCGTGCACGGTTACTTGCCCTACGATCGAGCCCACGCCTTGCGCAGGGCCTTGAGCGCCTCAGCGATCCGCGCCTCCGGCACCGCCGCGAAGCCCAGCACCAGCCCGGCCCGCTGATCCGCCGGCTCGACGGACTCCGGCAGCCAGTAGTCGCTCAGGGCATTTACCTCGACACCAACCGCCGCCGCGCGCTGCACCAGTTCCAGCTCGCGTTCACGGCTGTTGACCCGCACGCACAGGTGCAAGCCCGCCTCCACCGCCGGCATCGGCGCGCAGCCGGCAACCTCCGGCCAGCCGCGCAGCAGCGCATCGCGGCGGCTGCGAGCGGCCCGGCGCATGCGGCGCACATGGCGCTGGAAATGCCCTTCGGCGATGAAGTCCGCCATGACACGCTGGGTGCCGACTTCGGAATGACGTACATCCAGCGCACGGCGGCGGGCGAAGGCCTGCGCCAGTGCCGGAGGGACGACCAGGTAGCCCAGGCGTAGCGCCGGGAAGGCGATCTTGCAGAAGGTGCCGACGTAGAGCACGCGGTCATGGCGATCCAGCGCCGCCAGCGGCATCAATGGTGTCCCGCTGTAGCGGTACTCGCCGTCGTAGTCGTCCTCGACAATCCAGCCGCCGCTGCGCTCGGCCCACTCCAGCAGCTCCAGTCGCCGCGCCAGCGACAGGGTTACGCCGGTGGGGTACTGGTGCGAGGGCGTGACGTAGACCAGCCGGCAGTCCGGCAGCTGTTCCAGCTGCGCTGTGCACAGGCCATCGGCATCCACCGGCACACCATGCAGGCGCGCACCCGCCGTGGCGAAAGCATGGCCGGCGGCGCGGTAGCCGGGATTCTCAATGGCCGCGCCGTCACCCGCGGCGAGCAGTACCTGGGCACACAGCGCGATGCCCTGCTGGGCGCCGCTGGTGATGATGATCTGCCCGGCGTCGCAGTGCAGGCCACGGGTGGTACGCAGATAGGCGGCGACCAGCTCGCGCAGGCGCTGCTCGCCAGCCGGGTCGCCATAACCCAGGCAATCCAGCGGCGGATCGCGCCAGAAGCGCGCCTGCAGCCGCGCCCAGGTATCGAAGGGGAAGAGGTCGAAGGCCGGCACACCGACCCGGAACGCCCGTGGCGCGCCGGTGGGCGGCGGCGGCAGATGGTGCCGCGCGAGGCGCTCCAGCGAAGGCGCATCCGGGCTGCGGGCTTCGCTACGAACCGCGTCGACCGAGGGCTGAACCCGCTCCGCCACGTAGGTGCCGTCGCCCGTGCGGCCTTCGATGTAACCCTCGGCGTAGAGCTGCTCGTAGGCGCGTACCACGGTATTGCGGGACACCCCCAGCGAGGAGGCCAGATCACGGCTGGCCGGCAGCCGCGAGCGCGCCGCGAGACGACCATCGAGGATGCGCTCGCGCAACGCCTGAAACAGTTGCACGCCCAGCGGGCGGGCAGGATCGAGGCGGATGCCGGAAGGATTGAAGGGCAACGGGACGCTCATGGAGAAGGCTACCAGGACGACGGCAATGGTTCCCTTGATTTCACCATGAATGGCTCTTTAGCAGAACCAATTCCCGACCTAGTCTGGAAGCACTCCAACGCACACAAGGTTGTCAGCATGTCTTCCGCCGTCGAGATCCGCCCGATCAGCGCCGCTGATCACACCGCCTGGCTGCCGCTCTGGCAGGGCTACCAGCGCTTCTACAAGACCACCATCGACGAGGCCACCACGGCCGTCACCTGGCAGCGCTTCCTCGATGCGGCCGAGCCGATGCACGCAGCCCTCGCCTGGCGCGATGGCGTGGCCATCGGCATGGTGCACTTCATCTACCACCGTTCCTGCTGGACCCAGGGCGATTACGTCTACCTGCAGGACCTGTATGTCGCCGAAGGCCAGCGCGGCGGCGGCATCGGCGCACAGCTGATCGAGCACGTCTACGCCGACGCCCGCGCCAATGGCGCCTCGCGGGTGCACTGGCTGACCCACGAGAGCAACACCGACGCCATGTTCCTTTATGACCGGATTGCCGACCGCTCCGGGTTCGTCCAGTACCGCAAGATCCTCTGAGCCGGAGCGCCCATGAACGAACAACCCCTGCTGAACTGGCGCCCCGCCGCCAGCCCTGAACGCCGTACCCTGACCGGCCGCTACATCAACCTCGTAGCGCTGGACGTCGCCCTCCACGGCGACGACCTGTGGCAGGCACTGCAAGGTCCGGATTCCGATCCGCTGCTGTGGGACTACCTGCCCTACGGCCCCTTCCCCGAGCGCGCGCCCTTCGATGCCTGGCTGGCGGGCAACGCGGCGAGCAACGACCCGCTGTTCTTCGCCGTGATCGACCGCACCAGCGGCCGTGCCGTTGGCCTGCTCAGCTACCTGCGGATCTTCCCGAAAGACGGCAGCATCGAGATCGGCCACATCGCCTACGGCCGCGTGATGCAGCGCTCGCCCGCCTCCACCGAAGCGGTCTACCTGCTGGCCCGCTGGGCCTTCGAAATGGGCTACCGCCGCCTGGAATGGAAGTGCAACGCGCTCAATGCCCGCTCCATGCGCGCTGCCGTGCGCCTGGGCTTCGTCTTCGAGGGCACCTTCCGTCAGGCCACGGTGGTCAAGGACCGCAACCGCGATACCGCGTGGTTTTCCATCATCGACAGCGAGTGGCCGCGTTGCCAGCGGGCCTTCGAACGCTGGCTGGACGCCGCCAACCTCGATGCCGACGGTCAGCAGCGCGAACGGCTCGAAGACCTGCGCCAGAGCTGATCTTTTCATTCTCCGGGAACTGCCCGCTGCGCGAAGGATCGGTGATACTGAAACTTTCGCAGCGCAGTCCCGGAGACCCCCATGAGCAGCGACATCCAGACTCCCCGCGTCGAGCAGGTACAGATCGATCAACTGTCCTGCTGGCGCATCCACACCGCCCATGGTGAAGCCCTGATCGCCCAGCAGGGTGCGCAACTGCTCAGTTACCAGCCCCACGAACAGCCGCCGCTGGTGTGGCTGAGCGAGACCGCCGAGTACCGCCACGGCCAATCCGTGCGCGGCGGCGTGCCGGTGTGCTGGCCATGGTTCGGCAACCTGGACCGCAACCCGGTGGACATCCGCACCGCCTTCCAGGGCGACAAGCCGCCGGCCCACGGCCTGGTGCGCGCCCTCGACTGGCAGCTGGACGACATTGCCGACGAGCTCGGCCAGCTGTCGGTGCACTTCAGCTACGACGCAAGCCAGGGCCTGCCCGGCTGGGCTCACTCGGCGCGGCTGGAGCTGGTGATGCGCTTCGGCGAACGCCTGACTCTGGAAATGACCACCCACAACCTCGGCGACAAGCCGCTGCCGCTGACCCAGGCACTGCACACCTACTTCGCCGTCAGCGACTGCCGCCAGGTAAGCATCGAAGGCCTGCAGGGCAACCGCTACCTGGACGCCATGGAGAACTGGGAGGAGCGCCAGCAGCACGGGCTGATCCGCTTCACCGGCGAAACCGACCGCGTCTACCTGGACGTGGAGAAAACCCTGGTGATCCAGGACCCGCTGTGGGAGCGCGGCATCCACGTCAAGGCCGGCGGCTCGCGCTCGGCGGTGGTGTGGAACCCGTGGATCGACAAGGCCGCGCGCCTGTCGCAGATGCTCGACGATGCCTGGACCGGCATGCTCTGCATCGAGACTGCGCGGGTGATGGACGACGCCCTGAGCGTGGCGCCGGGGCGCAGCGAGACCATGAGCGTGGAAATCTGGGGTGAGCCGCTGAAGGCCTGATGGCCCCGTAGGGCGCATAACGCGCCAGCGTTATCCGCCGCAGGCGGGCCGGCGGATAACCTGTTCCAGGTTATTCGCCCTACGTTTGCCCGCGGAAAATCGGCATACGGTTGTACGCTGATAGACCTTACAGATCGCTCTCTTCCACCGGCCGCACCTTGGCGTCGTCGATGGCGTAGGCCGCGTCGGCCAGGTCATTGCTGACCTTCTCCACCTTCAGCGTGCCGCTGACCCAGATGGGGTTGTAGATATCGTCGATCTGGATGCCCTTGGGGTAGCGCACCAGCACGATCTGGTTCGGCGGCGGCGGCGGCACGTGGATGCATGCACCTGGGTAAGGCACCAGGAAGAATTCGGTGACGCGGCCCTTGGCGTCGTTCTCAAGCGGCACCGGGTAGCCGCCCAGGCGCAACGCCTTGCCGTTCAGCGCGGCCACGGTTTTCGTGGAGTACATCACCTGCGGCAGCTTCTTGTCGGACTGCTTCAGCCCGCCCTTGTTGGTGAAGGTGCCGTTGGCCTCGGGGCCGTTGTGGGTGATCTCCGGCATGTCTTCCAACGCCTTGCGGTCGCTCGGCGGCATCAGGGACAGCCAGTCGGTTTCGGGGAGTTCGGCGGCGGACGCCAGGGAAGTCAGCAGTATCAGGCAGCAGGCGAGCAGTGGTCGGCGCATCGTGGACTCGAAGGGCCCGGTCGGGCACAGGCGGCAGGGGCTTCCTGCGCCCTCCCCCTTGGCGGGAGAGGGGCGGAAATCACCGTCAATTCTTCTTGATCAGGCCGTAAATGACCAGCAGCACGATGGCGCCGATCACCGCGCCGATGAAGCCCGCAGCCTGACCGGCCGCGTAGATGCCGAGCGCCTGGCCGCCGTAGGTCGCCAGCAGCGAGCCGCCGATGCCGATCAGGATGGTCATGATCCAGCCCATGCTGTCGTCGCCCGGCTTCAGAAAGCGTGCGATGAGTCCGACGATCAGGCCGATGACGATGGTTCCGATGAAGCCCATGACAGTCCCTCCTTGTGGGATGTGCGCGGCATATTCGCGCGTGTCATGGGACAGTGTAGGAAAGCCTCGCGTTCCGTGTATTCCCGCGAGCCAGAGCGACCCGTAGTGTTTCGTGGGCCTTACAGCAGTCTGCCGATCGCCCATGAAAAAAACCGCGTCAGCGATTGACGCGGCTTTCTCCTGTCACGCGGATCGGCGGGCCGTCAGGCCTTGGCGATCAGCGCCTCGACTTCGGCGATGCGCGCCTTCAGGGTCGGTAGGTCAGCGCTGCGCAGGGTGGCGTGGCCAACCTTGCGCCCGGCCTTGAAGGCCTTGCCGTAGTGGTGCAGGTGGCAGTCGGCGATGTTCAGCACTTCAGCCACCGGCGGCACTTCGCCGATGAAGTTGAGCATGGCGCTCTCGCCCACTTTCGCGGTCGAGCCCAGCGGCAGGCCGGCGATGGCGCGCACGTGGTTCTCGAATTGGCTGCACTCGGAACCTTCGATGGTCCAGTGGCCGGAGTTGTGCACGCGCGGGGCGATTTCGTTGGCCTTCAGGCCGCCGTCGACTTCGAAGAACTCGAAAGCCATCACGCCAACGTACTGCAGCTTGTCCAGCACGCGGCCGACGTAGTCTTCGGCCAGCGCCTGCAGCGGGTGCTCGGTGCTCGCCACGGAAAGGCGCAGGATTCCGTTCTCGTGGGTGTTGTGCACCAGCGGGTAGAAGCGCGTTTCGCCGTCGCGGGCGCGTACCGCCACCAGCGAGACTTCGCCGGTGAAGGGCACGAAACCTTCGAGGATGCACGGCACGCTGCCCAGTTCGGCGAAGGCGCCGGTGACGTCCTCGGCCTTGCGCAGGACCTTCTGGCCCTTGCCGTCGTAGCCCAGGGTGCGGGTCTTCATCACCGCCGGCAGGCCGATGCTGGCCACCGCGGCGTCGAGGTCGGCCTGGGACTGCACGTCGGCGAAGGCCGGGGTCGGGATGCCCAGGTCCTTGAACATGGACTTCTCGAACCAGCGGTCGCGGGCGATGCGCAGCGACTCGGCGTTCGGATAGACCGGCACGAACTGCGAGAGGAAGGCCACGGTCTCGGCCGGCACGCTCTCGAACTCGAAGGTCACCAGGTCGACTTCATCGGCCAGCTGGCGCAGGTGATCCTGGTCGCTGTAGTCAGCGCGAATATGCTCGCCCAGGGCTTGCGCGCAGGCGTCCGGCGCCGGGTCGAGGAAGGCGAAGTTCATGCCCAGCGGGGTGCCCGCCAGGGACAGCATGCGGCCCAGCTGGCCGCCACCGATGACACCGATCTTCATGGTCGTACTCAGGCCTCGCGCGGATCGGGATTGTCCAGCACCGTCTCGGTCTGGGTGGCGCGGAACTGCTTCAGCGCCTCGTGGTATTTGGGGTACTTGGCGCCCAGGATGCTGGCGGAGAGCAGGGCTGCGTTGGTCGCGCCGGCCTTGCCGATGGCCAGGGTGGCGACCGGGACGCCGGCGGGCATCTGCACGATGGACAGCAGCGAATCGACGCCCGAGAGCATGGAGGACTGTACCGGCACGCCGAGGACCGGCAGATGGGTCTTGGCGGCGCACATGCCCGGCAGGTGGGCGGCACCGCCGGCACCGGCGATGATCACTTCGATGCCACGGCCATCGGCCTCTTCGGCGTACTGGAAGAGCAGGTCCGGAGTACGGTGGGCGGAAACCACCTTCACTTCATACGGAATGCCGAGCTTGTCCAGCATGTCTGCGGTGTGGCTCAGGGTGCTCCAGTCGGATTTGGAACCCATGATCACGCCAACCAGTGCGCTCATCGTCGTGCCTCTCTCAAGTGCGCTCTTGGGCGCGTCAGAAACCAACAAGCCACGCTCGTCGGAGGCGTGGCTTGTACGTGGCCAAACCGGCGGGCAGTGCCGGCTTGAAGGCGGCGCAGTATACCGCAAAGGATGTGGCGCAGTGCACTGGGCATGACCGTTGGTCCCGATTTCGTCATTCCGGCACCGGCAAGGCCTGCGACGACCTCGGTAAAGCTTGCCGCAGCTCAAGATGGCCTAGGCTCAGAGGCTCAGACTCGTCTGACACGAACCTGCCCGGATGGGGCAGGTCCCTCACCCTTCAAGGAGCGAGCGCAATGTCCACGACCCTGCCCACGACCATGAAAGCCGCTGTCGTCCACGCCTTTGGCGAGCCACTGCGGATCGAGGAAGTCAAAGTCCCGCTGCCCGGCCCCGGGCAGATCCTGGTGAAGATCGAGGCGTCCGGCGTCTGCCACACCGACCTTCACGCCGCCGAAGGCGACTGGCCGGTGAAGCCGAGCCTGCCCTTTATCCCCGGCCATGAGGGCGTCGGCTTTGTCGCCGCAGTCGGCGCCGGCGTCACCCGCGTGAAGGAAGGCGACCGCGTCGGTGTGCCCTGGCTGTACACCGCCTGCGGCTGCTGCGAGCACTGCCTGACCGGCTGGGAAACCCTCTGCGAGAGCCAGCAGAACACCGGCTATTCGGTGAACGGCGGCTACGCCGAATATGTGCTGGCGGACCCGAACTACGTCGGCATCCTGCCCAAGGAAGTCAGCTTCCTGGAAATCGCGCCGATCCTCTGCGCGGGCGTCACCGTCTACAAGGGCCTGAAGGAAACCGGCGCGCGCCCCGGCCAGTGGGTGGCGATCTCCGGCATCGGCGGCCTGGGCCACGTGGCCGTGCAGTACGCTAAGGCCATGGGCCTGCATGTGGTGGCGGTGGACGTGGATGACGCCAAGCTGGAGCTCGCCAGGCGCCTGGGCGCCAGCCTGACCGTCAACGCGAAGAAGGAAGACCCGGTCGAGGTGGTGCAGCGCGATATCGGCGGCGCCCACGGCGTGCTGGTCACGGCGGTGTCCAACAGCGCCTTCGGCCAGGGCATCGGCATGGCCCGTCGCGGCGGCACCGTGTCGCTGGTCGGCCTGCCGCCGGGCGATTTCCCCACGCCGATCTTCGACGTGGTGCTCAAGGGCCTGCACATCACCGGCTCCATCGTCGGCACCCGCGCCGACCTGCAGGAAGCCCTGGACTTCGCTGGCGAAGGCCTTGTGAAGGCCACCGTCGCCTCCGGCAAGCTGGATGACATCAACGCCATCCTCGACCGCATGCGCGCCGGGCAGATCGAAGGGCGGATCGTCGTCGAGATGTAAGCCCCCCACTCCCTCGTAGGATGGCGTGGAGCGCAGCGATACCCATCAACCGCGACGCCGACAGCATGGGTATCGCGGATGAAGTCCGCTCCTGCATGAAATCCTGCACGAGGGCCTTCCCTCTCCCTAACCCTCTCCCTGAAGGGAGAGGGGACCGTTCGGTGCAGAGTGAAACCACGGCGCCAGGCGGATAACGCCGGGGCCGTTATGCGCCCTGCAAAGCGAGCGCGTCTTCCGGGTCAGAACTCCACCGTGGTCGAGAACTCGAACTGCCGCGGCTCGCCGATGGCCACGTAGAGGTTGTTCGCGGCCGACGGGTAATAGGTGCGGTCGAACAGGTTCTTCACGTTGAACTGGAAGCCGACGTTATGCCCGCCCAGCTTGGTGTCGTAGCTGGCGAAAGCATCGGCCACGGTGTAGGACGGCAGCTCGAAGGAGTTGGACGGGTCGCCCGCGCGCTTGCCCACATAGCGCGCGCCGCCCCCAAGACGCAGATCGTCGCCGCCGAGCAGCGAGCCGGCGTCGTACACCGCCGTCAGCGAGGCGGTTTCCTTCGCCACGTTCTGCAGGCGGTTGCCTTCCAGCTCCGGGTCATCGGTCACTTCCGCGTCCAGCCAGGCGTAGCTGCCGAGCAGGCTCCAGCTTTCGCTCAGTTGGCCGGTCACATCCAGCTCGGCGCCATAGGAGCGCACCTTGCCGGCGGTGCTGACGCGACTGTCGCCGTTGGCGTCGAGCTGGGTGACCATCACGTTGCGCTTGCGGATGTCGAAGAACGCCAGGTTGGCGGTGACGCGGCCGGGGATGTCGAGCTTGCCGCCGATTTCCCAGGACGAAGCCTCCTCAGGCTGGATCGCCGAGTCGATCACCTCGCCGGTGGAGAGCGGCGCAATGGTGGAGTTGGGCTTGAACGATTGGGTGTAGCTGCCATACAGCGAAACCTCGTCGTTGACCTTGTAGAGCACACCCGCGCGCGGCACCCACTTCTGCCCGCTGATGTCGGTGTTGGCCTTGAACGGCCGGCCGCGCCCGGCGTACTGGTCGTACATCTGGTAGCGCCCGCCGGCGACCAGAATCCAGTGGTCGTCCAGGTGCCAGGAATCCTGCAGGAACAGCGAGTCGCTGCGCAGCTTGTCGGTCTGGTCGCTGTCGCTGGCGCTGACACTGGTGGCCGGGGAAATCTGCCCATAGACCGGGTCGAGGTAGTTCAGCGTGGTGTTCTTGGTGTCGCGGATCAGGTCGGCGCGGTAGATCTTGCGCTTCTCGCTGTCGATGCCGACCACCAGCTCGTGGCGAAAGCCGCCCAGTTGCAGGTCGCCGTTCAGGCTGGCGGTGGCGAAGCTGTCGCTGCTCACCGCGCCGTGGGTGCCGTCGACACGGCGGGTCACGGTGCCGTTGCTGTTCACCTTGGTCACCCGCGCCTGGTTGTCGTCGTAGGTCTCGCGGGTCCAGCCGTAGGCGAAGTGCGCCTTCCACGCGTCGTCGAGACGGTGCTCGATATCCAGGCGGCTCAGGTCGGAGCGGCCTTCGGTGATGTTGAACGGCTCGTCCAGCCGGCGGGTACGCGGGATGTCCAGCGGCCGGTTGGTGCGTGGATCGATGGCGGTGCCACGGTCGAACGGCGTCTTGAACTCGCGGTGCTCGTAGCTGAGGTTGACCGTGGTGTCCTCGCCGAACCAGGCCAGCGACGGCGCGACGAGGGTCTCGCGCTGCTGGCCGAAATTGCGCCAGTAGTTCTCGTCCTGGTGATCGACGATCAGCCGATAGGCCAGATTGCTTTCACCCAGCGCGCCGGTGCTGTCGATCTGCGCGCCGCTGCCCTGCTTGCCGTGGGCGAAGGTCGAGCCACGCAGGGTGACGGCGTTGTACTGCTGCAGCTGCGGCTTCTTGCTCACCACGTTGACCACACCGCCCGGGTCCTGGATGCCGTAAAGCACGGAGGCCGGGCCCTTGAGCACCTCGACGTGATCGGCGGTGGCGGTGAGGTTGCGGCCCAGCACCGAGGGCAGCCCGTCACGCATGATCGAGCCGTCGCGGTTGTCGCCGAAGCCGCGCTTCATCACCGCATCCTGGGTGCCGCCGAGGGTGTTGGCCTGGGTCACGCCGCTGATGTTGCCCAGCGCGTCGTCGAGGTTGCGCGGCTTCTGGTCGCGCAGCGCCTGCGCCGGGACGGTGACGATGGTCTGCGGGGTTTCCAGCACCGGCGTGTCGGTGCGGCCGATGGAAGCCACCGGCGCCGGCTGGTAGCTGGTGGCAGCGGCCTGGCCGGTGACGGTGGTGTCGGTCAGGCTCAGGGGATCGGCGGGCAGGCGCTCCAGCGTCAGGGTACGGCCGTCGAGAGGACGAAAGCGGTAGCCGGAACCGCTGAGCAGACGGTTCAGCGCGGCATTGGCGCTGAGCTGGCCGGAGACCGCCGGGGCCTTGAGGTCGTATGGCGCCTCATCGGTGTAGACCACGCTCAGGCCGGTCACCCGGCTGAACTCGCTGAGTGCCTGGGGCAGCGGCTGCGTGGCGATGGCGAACCCATATTTCGCCTGCAGCGCGGAACTGGCGGCGGCTTGTTCCGCCAATGCGGCCGGCGCCTGCGCGGCGACCAGGGCGGTGCCGAGCACGAAGGCGGCGAGCGGTTTCAGGGACAGTTCGGGGACAGCGCGGCGCAGCGGGGTCATCGGGGGCTCACTTGCTCGAAAGGTCGACTTCACATGCGAATAAATCGCATTCATGACCACTACACGGAGCAGCCGCCTCGGTACCTCATCCCTTTTTCGAAAATATTTTCCGCGCTCAGCGAATCAGCAAGAAGCGCCCGAGCAGCGGCTGCTGGCGGAAGCCCACCACCGCCTGCAGCGAATCCAGCGCGGCCTGTGGGTCGGCGCTGCGGAAACTGCCGCTGACCCGACGCTGCGCCAGTTCGTTATCGAGCAACACGATGCGCCCCGGATAGTAGGTGCCCAGGCGCTCCAGCACCTCGCCCAGCGGCGCGCGGTAGAAGGTCAGCCAACCCTGGCGCCAGGCCAGCGCGGCCTGGGCGTCGGCGGGCTGGGCATCGCCCAGTCTGGTGCCGTCGATGCCGACGCGTTCGCCTGCGCCAAGTACTACTTCCGGCACGCCCACCGCGTGGCTGCCGCGTACCGAGACGCGGCCCTCAGCGACGGTGACGCGGGTCTGCTCGCCCAGGCGACGGACTTCGAATTCGGTGCCCAGCACCCGCGCTTCGCCTTCGCCCGCACGCACCACGAAGGGCTTCGGCAGGTGTTTCACGGCAAAGGAGGCGGCGCCGCGCAACAGGTCGACGCGGCGCTGCTCGCCATCCAGGGAGACGGCGACGGCGCTGTCGGCATCCAGGGTCAGATGCGAGCCGTCGTCCAGGGTGATCTCGCGCACTTCACCCGGCGCGCTGACGTAGTCGGCGGACAGATCGGTGAGCCAGTTGCCCGGCGACCACCAGCCACCGGCCCAGAGCATCAGCAACAGGCAGGCGGCGCTGGCCAGCGGATAACCCCAGCGTCGGTGATTGGGTTGCGCACGGCGAGTAGCAGGGCGCTCCATCTGCGCGAGATAGGCGTTCAAGGCATCGCCCTCCTCCGCCGCCAGCCGTTGCGCCGGCGCGGCACTGGCCTGCCACAGCGCATCGACTTCGGCATAGGCGCTGGCGTGCCGGGGATCAGCCGCCAGCCAGGCCTGGAAAGCACCCAGCCAGGCTTCGCCGCCGCGATCCTGCAGACGCAGCAGCCACTGGCGCGCCTGACGCTGGGCGTCCTCGGGCGAGGTGGCGATTTCGGGCTTCATCGGTCGGCGGCTCCACGGCGATTGGCCGGCGCGGCGGGCATCAGGCTCGCCTTGCAGGCATCGAGGGCGCGCATCATATGTTTTTCCACCGCGCTCTGGGAAAGCCCCATGGCCGTGGCGATCTCGCCGTAGGTGCGGCCGTGCACGCGGCTGAGCAGGAAGATGTGGCGGGTGCGCTCGGGCAACTGGCGCAGGGCGTCTTCTATGAGATCCAGGTCGGCGCCGGCCTGCACCGCTTGTTCGGGCGAAGGCTGGGCATCGTCGTCATCGGGCAGCAGCGCGCTCAGGGTGCGGCCGCGCGAGTCCTCGCCACGCAGATGGTCGATGGCGAGGTTGCGCGCACTGCGCAGCAGGTAGCTGCCGAGTTCTTCCACGGGCGCCTGAGGGCGCTTCCAGAAGCGCAGGAACAGGTCCTGCACCAGGTCCGCCGCGGTGGCTCGGCAGCCGACGCGACGCTGCACCAGCGCCTCCATGCGCGAGCGCTGGGACAGGAACACCTGCAGGAAGTCCTCGCGCGGCAGCGCCTCGGCGGGCGCCGGGGCGTCCGCGGCACGGGAATCGGCCGAGCGGTCGGAATGGGACATCGGGGACGGTGGCTCGCCAGCGGTCCGCACCGAAGCCGGCGCGAGGGGAAGACCCTGGAAAGCCGCAAATGATAATGCTTATCAAATAAACGGAACAGTCCCGGTCGTCCGCCTCCAACCGGCGGATCAGGGCGTCTCGTCCAGCCCCAGGCCGCCTTCCAGCTTGCGCCAGAGCAGACGGATCTGCGCCTTGCGCACCAGGGCGCAGCGGTACAGGCGGATTTCCTGCGGGACGATCCAGTGCGGGCCACCGCACAGCGCCAGCTCGCCGCGCGCCAGCTCCGACTCCATGCTCAGGCGCGGCACCCAGGCCACGCCCATGCCCTGCAGGGCCATGCTCTTCAGGCTGTCGGCCATCGCCGTTTCATAGACAGTGGTGTAGCGCAGGTTGCGCTGGCGCAGCAGCAGGTTCACCCCGCGCCCGAGGAAGGCGCCGGCGCTGTACGCCAGCAGCGGCACGCTCTGGCCGCTGTCCAGGTCGTAGAGCGGCACGCCGGCGGAGTTCACCGCGCACACCGGCAGCATCTCGGTGCGTCCCAGGTGCAGCGAGGGGAAGACTTCCGGGTCCATCTGCAGTGCGGCGTCCGGGTCATAGAAGGCCATCATCAGGTCGCAGCCGCCTTCGCGCAGCAGGTGCACCGCCTCGCCGACGTTGGTCGCCACCAGGCGGCTGGCGATGTTCAGGCCCTCGGAGCGCAGGCGCGCGATCCACGCCGGGAAGAAGCCCAGCGCCAGGGAGTGCGCGGCGGCGAACTGCAGCACCTCGCCCTGCCCGCCTTCCAGGTGGTGCAGGTGGCGCACCACCTGGCCGAGCTGCTCGACCACCGCGCGGGCGGTGACCAGGAACAGCTGGCCGGCCTCGGTCAGCTCGATGGGCGTGCGCTGGCGGTTCACCAGGGTCAGGCCGAGGGCGTCCTCCAGGCTGCGGATACGCCGGCTGAACGCCGGCTGGGTGACAAAGCGCTTTTCAGCGGCCTGGGAAAAACTGCGGGTGGTGGCCAGGGTGCTGAAATCTTCCAGCCATTTGGTCTCGAGGTTCACGTCAACTCCAACGCTTTCACACGCTGATCGATTGGTCAGGAGCCGGGCGCGCGTAGCACAGTCATACGCTCGCCGTCATCAATTCGTCACAGGGTACATTATGCCGTTCGTGCATGAGGCAGCCTTTAACAGCATTGGCCGACGAAAGGCGAAATCCCTAGTCTACCGGGCATCGCGGCACTGGCCGTGTTCCTTTGAGACAATCTCTGTCATGTCCCCTGTTGCATCGTTCCGCATCGAGAAAGACCTCCTCGGCACCCTCGAAGTACCTTCTGACGCCTACTTCGGCATTCAGACCCTGCGCGCTGTGAACAACTTCCGCCTCTCGGGCGTGCCGCTGTCGCACTACCCGAAACTGGTCGTCGCCCTGGCGATGGTCAAGCAGGCGGCAGCCGATGCCAACCACAAACTCGGCCACCTGCCGGCAGACAAGCACGCCGCCATCAGCGAAGCCTGTGCCCGTCTGATCCGCGGTGACTTCCACGACCAGTTCGTGGTGGACATGATCCAGGGTGGCGCCGGCACCTCGACCAACATGAACGCGAACGAAGTCATCGCGAACATCGCGCTCGAAGCCATGGGCCACACCAAGGGTGAGTACAAGCACCTGCACCCGAACAACGACGTGAACATGGCGCAGTCGACCAACGACGCCTACCCGACCGCCATCCGCCTGGGCCTGCTGCTCGGCCACGACACCCTGCTGGCCAGCCTCGACAGCCTGATCCAGGCCTTCGCCGCCAAGGGCGTCGAGTTCGCCGGCGTACTGAAGATGGGCCGTACCCAGCTGCAGGACGCGGTGCCGATGACCCTCGGCCAGGAATTCCACGCCTTCGCCACCACCCTGAGCGAAGACCTCGACCGCCTGCGTCGCCTGGCGCCGGAGCTGCTGACCGAAGTGAACCTCGGCGGCACCGCGATCGGCACCGGCATCAACGCCGACCCCGGCTACCAGAAGCTGGCCGTCGAGCGCCTGGCTGAAATCAGCGGCCACCCGGTCGTCCCGGCCGCCGACCTGATCGAAGCCACCTCCGACATGGGCGCCTTCGTGCTGTTCTCCGGCATGCTCAAGCGCACCGCGGTCAAGCTGTCGAAGATCTGCAACGACCTGCGCCTGCTGTCCAGCGGCCCGCGTACCGGAATCAACGAGATCAACCTGCCGCCGCGCCAGCCGGGCAGCTCGATCATGCCGGGCAAGGTCAACCCGGTGATCCCGGAGGCCGTGAACATGTGCGCCTTCGAAATCATGGGCAACGACCTGGCGCTGACCATCGCTGCCGAAGGCGGCCAGCTGCAGCTGAACGTGATGGAGCCGCTGATCGCCTACAAGATCTTCGACTCGATCCGCCTGCTCCAGCGCGCCATGGACATGCTGCGCGAGCATTGCATCACCGGCATCACCGCCAACGTCGAGCGCTGCCACCAGCTGGTGGAGCACAGCATCGGCCTGGTCACCGCGCTGAACCCGTACATCGGCTACGAGAACTCCACCCGCATCGCCAAGATCGCGCTGGAAACCGGCCGCGGCGTACTGGAACTGGTTCGCGAGGAACAGCTGCTGGACGAAGCCACGCTGGCCGACATCCTGTTGCCGGAAAACATGATCGCCCCGCGCCTGATTCCGCTGCGCGCCTGATCACCCGCCCGGCGCGAGCCGGGCACGTCTCACCGGTTGAGGGGGAGTACTCCTTCCTCACCTTTCAGGGATTGGTTACCCCCACTCCCTTCTTTTATGCCCGGCGCGGCGGACTTGTCCGAAGCGCCACGTCTCACCGGTTGAGGGGCCTTTTGGCCCACTCTCCTTTAGAAGGGACACCGCTTACCCCGGTGTCCCCTTTTTTTGCCTGCGATTCGGGTACGACAAAGTGCACCGCGAACGTTGTCCGCGATGCCCTGCATGTACAAAAGAGACGCGCGGGATCAGTCCTGCCGTTGCAGGTGATCGAGAATCCGGCGGTTGAGGGCGGCGATACGCTCCACGGCGTCCGCCTCGTCGCACTCCCCGTCCTGCGCACCGAGCTGGCGGGCACAGAGGTTGAGCGCGGAAAGCACCATCAGCTCATTGCTGGTGACGTAGGGGAATTTCTTCTTGCTGGCGGTGATTTCCGCCTGCAACAGCGCGGCCGCGTCCTGCAGCCGGCGCTCTTCACCGGCCGGCGCCCGGACGCTGTATTCGCGTCCGAGGATGCGCAGGACGCGGACGCCGTCGCCACTCATGCGTGGGCGCGGCTGTCGCTGACGCGGCGGATCAGCGCCTGCAGGCGGGTGGCCGTGGCGTTGTGCTTCTCTTCCTGCTCCATCAGGGACAGCTGCAGGCTGTCGTTTTCCTCACGGGCCTTGAGCAGCTCTTCACGCACAGCGGCGTTGTCCTGCACCAGCACTTCGTTCTGCTGCAGCAGTTCGGCGACCAGCTGTTCAAGTTGTTCGAGGGTGGAATCGAGCATGGGAGCCTCCGCAAAGCCTTTCAAAGGGTGCGGAGGATAAAGAAAGGGGCGCGGCGGGGCCAGCAGAAACGGGAATCTTCTGACAAGCCGTATACTGTCAATTCAATAGCTTACGAGATAATTCTCGTGTCATTTCAATGATTTCCGGCCGCCAGCGTGATTTCGACCGGGAAATCGATGTCAGGGTTCGCCGCCGGACATCGGAATCAATCTGTAGGAGCGCCCCATGGGCGCGATCGCGGGCATGGCCCGCTCCTACAGGGAGCGCGGTGTCAGACGCGGATCACACCCTCTTCGCGCAGCAGCTTGAAGATCGCCTCGGCGCCCGCTTCGGCCGTGACGTCCTTGAGCACCTGCCCGGTGCCGCCGGAAGCCTTGGCGGTGGCGGCCTTCATGCGCTCGGCGCCGGTCTTCGCCTTGATCACCTTCAGGCGCTTGGGACGCGGGCGCGCCGGTTGCAGGTTGCCTTCGGCGAGCAGCGGGTCGTCCAGCACTTCCACCTCGTGGGCTTCCAGGTAGCCGCGGCGGGCCGGGCCGAAGGCACTCTGGCGAGCCACCGGGGCGGCATTGTCGACGCTGGCGACGAAGGGCAGGCGCACCTTCAGCCGGCGGCGCTGGCCACGGGGCAAGGCCTGTAGCACCTGGGCGCTGCCGCCTTCGACCTTCTCCACTTCCGCCAGGCCGACCACCAGCGGCCAGCCCAGCCGCTCGGCCAGCAGGAACGGCAGCATGCCGGAGCCTTCACCGGTTTCCGCCTGGGTACCGGTGAGTACCAGTTGCGCATCGCTGTCGCCGAGGTAAGCCGCCAGCGCCGGCAGGGCGTCGGCGCCTGCGGGCTGCTCCAGCACCGCCAGCTCGTCCAGGCCCATGCCGAGGTAGCCGCGCAGCGCTTCTTCCCCGGCGTCGCCGGCATGCACCACGCGCAGGCGCTTGCCGGCGAGGCTCATGCCCAGCTCCACCGCGCGGGCATCCTGGTCGGCGCGGCGCGCGCGGCCGGAGGCCGGGTGGGCGCCGATGGACACCAGGGCGACGATGTTCAGGTCGTTCATAAGCCACCTCGGGCTTGCAAGCTGGCGTAGGGCGAATAACGCGCAGCGTTATCCGCCGATGTGGCTACGGCGGCGGATAAAGCCTTCGGCTTTATGCGCCCTACAGTCGGAGAGAACGCCTCAGGCCGCATCGCGCGCCGCTCCATTGCGATGGGCCTCAGCCAGGGCCATCAGCGCCTTGAGGATCGCCGTGGAATCGCCGATCACCGAGAGGTCGGCGCGCTTGATCATGTCGCAGCCCGGGTCCATGTTGATCGCCACCACCTTGTCGCAGGAGCCGATGCCCTGCAGGTGCTGGATCGCCCCGGAAATGCCGACGGCAAGATAGACCCGCGCAGTCACCCAGGTGCCGGTGGCGCCGACCTGGCGGGCGCGCGGCATGTGGCCGTCGTCCACCGCCACGCGGGATGCCCCCTCGGTGGCGCCGAGAGCGATAGCGGCGCGGTGGAACAGGTCCCAGTCCTTCACGCCGTTGCCGCCGGAGAGGATGAACTCCGCCTCGGCCATGGGGATCTGCGCCGGGTCCACGGCCACCGGACCGAGGTCTTCGATACGCGGGATGTTGCGCGCGACGCTGGAGTCCAGTTCCACCGCTCGGGCTTCGTGGCGGGTCTCGCTGACCGGCTCGGCACACTCGGCAGCGGCCAGGATCAGACGTGGCAGCTCGCGGTGCAGGTCCTGCTGACCGGCGCCGGCGCGGCCGACACAACGTTCGCCTTCGGCCTGCCAGACGCGGGTCGCCGGGCGTTCGCCCAGGCTCGCGGCCAAGCGGCGGCCCAATTCGCCGCCACCGCTGCGGCTGTCGGGCAGCAACCAGTGGCGCGGGGCGAACTGGCTGTTCGCGGAGCGCAGAGCCAGCACCCGTTGTTCCGGGGCGTAGCCGTCGTACTCGTTGCCTTCGATCTGCAGCAGGCGGTCGACGCCGGCGGTATCGAAGGCGTTTTCCTTGTGCTCACCGAACACCACGGCGAGCACCGCGCCGTCGCTGCCGGCGAGCTTGCGAGCCAGGCCCAGCAGATCGCGGTCGTGGCTGGATAGACGACCGCCGACCATGTCCGGCACCACGGCAATCAGGAACGCCGGTTGTTCGATAATCACCAGCGGCAGCTGCACCACTTCCGGCGCGCTGCTGCGCTTGCCGCCGGTGCCCTGCTGACCACCGGAGCGGTCGATGCGTTTGACGCCATTGGGGCCGATGAAACCGACCGCATGGGGATTCTTGCGCACCACGCCGCCGGGGCCCATCCAGCGGCTCTCGCCGCCCTGGGCCGATTGCATGGCCGCGTGCAGCGGGTGCAGGCGGTTGCGGGCGATCCACTCGGCGCGCGGGTCGCGGCGGATGATGTCGCTCATGATTGTGACTCCGTGCGGGCGGTTGTCCCCTCACCCCAGCCCTCTCCCCAAGGAGAGGGAGTCGTCCGGGCGAGCAGGGAGAGTCGCGTTTCCAGGTTGGCACGGCCTGCCCCCTCTCCCTTTGGGAGAGGGTTGGGGTGAGGGGCTGTGGGCTGAAGGAGGATTGTCATCAGTGCACCTCCGCCGTTTCTTCACGGCGCGCCAGCGAGGGCTTTTTTGCCGGCACCTCGGTGGCCTCGATGAGGACCTCGGCAACCAGTTCGGCGATGTCCTTGATCTCCGGGCGCGGCGCGACCACGCCTTCTAGCATCGCGGTGCATTGCGGGCAGCCCACGGCCACCAACTCGGCGCCGGTCTCCTTGATGTCGGCCATGCGCATGTCGGGAATCCGCTGCTTGCCGGGGATGTCGGTGATCGGCGCGCCGCCGCCGCCGCCGCAGCAACGCGAGCGGAAGCCGGAGCGTTCCATCTCCCTGACCTCGATGCCGATGGCCTTGAGCACAGCGCGCGGGGCTTCGTACTCGCCGTTGTAGCGGCCGAGGTAGCACGGGTCGTGGTAGGTCACGCTGGCGGCCTTGCTCTGGCCGAGGTTCAGCGCGCCCTTGCGTACCAGCTCGTCGATGAAGGTGGTGTGGTGCAGCACCTGGTAGTCGCCGCCCAGCGCGCCGTACTCGTTCTTCAGCACGTGGAAACTGTGCGGGTCGCAGCTGACGATGCGCTTGAAACGGTACTTGGCCAGGGTGGCGATGTTGCGCCTGGCCAGGGTCTGGAAGGTGGCCTCGTCACCCAGGCGGCGGGCCACGTCGCCGCTGTCGCGTTCTTCCAGGCCGAGCACGGCGAAGTCCACGTTGGCGGCCTTGAGGATCTTCACGAAGGACCGCAGGGTGCGCTGGCTGCGCATGTCGAAGGCGCCATCACCGACCCAGAACAGCACGTCGGCCTCTTGCTTGTCGGCCAGCAACGGCAGGTTCAGGTCCGCCGCCCAGTTCAGCCGGCCACCGGGGGCGAAGCCGCCGGGGTTGTCGGTGGCGATGAGATTTTCCAGCACCTCGGCGCCCTTGTTCGGGGTCGCGCCCTTTTCCAGGGTGAGGTGGCGGCGCATGTCGACGATGGCGTCGACGTGCTCGATCATCATCGGGCACTCCTCGACGCAGGCGCGGCAGGTGGTGCAGGACCAGAGGGTCTCGGCATCCACCAGCGCCTTGCCGTCCAGCGCGACGATCGGCTGGTGCGGGCCGCCGCTGTGTTCGCCCAGCGGCTTGCCGGGATAAGGGCTGCCGGCGAAGTTGGCATCACTGCCGCCCGCCAGGCCGATGACCATGTCCTGGATGAGCTTCTTCGGGTTCAGCGGCTGGCCGGCGGCAAAGGCCGGGCACATGGCCTCGCACTTGCCGCACTGCACGCAGGCGTCGAAGCCGAGCAGCTGGTTCCAGGTGAAATCGGTGGGCTTCTCGACGCCCAGCGGCGCCATGGGGTCTTGCAGGTCCAGCGGCCTCAGGCCGGTGGAGCGGCCGCCACCGAAGCGCTCGGCGCGGCGGTGCCAGGCCAGGTGCAGGGCGCCAGCGAAGGCGTGCTTCATCGGGCCGCCCCAGGTCATGCCGAAGAACAGCTCGGACACGCCCCAGGCCACGCCGACGGCGAGGATGGCCGCGAGGAACCAGCCGCCGAAACCCTCCGGAAGAATGCCCGCCACCGGCAGGGTGGCGATGAAGAAGCTCGCCGAGAACATCAGCAGGCTTTTCGGCAGGCGCATCCAAGGGCCTTTCGACAGCCGCGACGGCGGGTCGAGGCGGCGCTTGGCGACGAACAGCGCGCCGCAGAACATCAGCGCGGTGGCAGCCAGCAGGGCGAAGCCGAGGATACGGCTGTGCAGGCCGAAACCGTGCACGAGGATGGCCAGCAGCGCGGCGGCGACGAAGCCGCCGGCAGTGGCCACGTGGGTCTTCGACATGTACTTGTCGCGCTCGACCACGTGGTGCAGGTCCACCAGGTAGCGGCGTGGCATCTTCAGCAGGCCGCCGATCCAGTCGACCTGGGCGGGCCGGCCGCGGCGCCACATCGAAAAGCGCTTCACAGCGCCCAGCACCGCGAGGCCGAGGGCGCTGAAGAGCAGGATGGGGAGGATGATGTTGAGCATTGTTATGGGTCTCCTCGCAGGGACCGAAATGGGGACTCCGGACCAGTCCCCTCTCCCTTCAGGGAGAGGGTTAGGGAGAGGGTGTTCGAGCCGGCACTGGGCATGGCCTGAAACACCCTCTCCCCCCGCCCTCTCCCGCAAGCGGGAGAGGGAGCTATCCGAGCCAGCCGGAGATCCTTAGCGGGCCTGAATCAGAAGTCCTTGCACAGACGCAGCGCGTCATAGATCGCGGCGTGGGTATTGCGCTGGGCCACGCAGTCGCCGATGCGGAACAGCAGGTAGCCATCACCCGGCTCGGAAAGGCACGGCTGCGGCTTGATCGCGAACAGCGCCTCGACGTCGATCTGGCCCTTGTTGCGCGAGCCCTGCTTGAGCACGTAGTACAGGCTCTCGTCCGGGCGCACGCCGTTCTCCACGACGACCTGGTCGACCACCCGCTCCTCTTTCGCGCCGGTGTATTCGTTCTCCAGCACCGCCACCAGCTTGTCGCCCTCGCGGTAGACCTTCTCCAGCATCAGGTCGCCGGTCATGATCACTTCCTTGGGGTACATGCTGCGGTAGTAGGTCGGGAAGGTGGTGCCGCCGATGGCCACGCCCGGCTTGATGTCGTCGGTGACGATCTCGACCTGGGCGCCCTTGTCGGCGAGGAAGTCCGCCACCGACATGCCGCTGAATTCGCAGATGGTGTCGTAGACCAGCACGTTCTTGCCCGGCGCTACCTTGCCGTCGAGCACGTCCCAGCTGCTGACCACCAGCCCGTCGGCGGCGCCCCAGTGTTCGTTCTGCTCGAGGAACGGGTGGCCGCCGTTGGCCAGCACCACCACGTCGGGGCGCAGGTCCAGGATGGTGTCGGCGTCCGCGCCGGTGCCCAGGCGCAGGTCGACGTTCAGCCGCGCCAGCTCCAGCTGGTACCAGCGGGTGATGCCGGCGATCTGGTCGCGCTGCGGGGCTTTCGAGGCCGTGGTGATCTGCCCGCCCAGTTGCTCCTTCTTTTCGAACAGGGTGACGTCGTGACCACGCTCGGCAGCGACGCGCGCCGCTTCCATGCCGGCCGGGCCGCCACCGACGACCACTACCTTGCGTTTTACGCCGGTGGTCTTCTCGATGATGTGCGGCACACCCATGTATTCACGGGAGGTGGCGGCGTTCTGGATGCACAGCACGTCCAGGCCCTGGTACTGGCGGTCGATGCAGTAGTTGGCGCCAACGCACTGCTTGATCTGGTCGATCTGGCCCATCTTGATCTTGGCGATCAGGTGCGGGTCGGCGATGTGCGCGCGGGTCATGCCGACCATGTCCACGTAGCCGCCTTCGAGGATGCGCGTGGCCTGGTTCGGGTCCTTGATGTTCTGCGCGTGCAGCACCGGCACGTTGACCACCTCCTTGATCCCGGCGGCCAGGTGCAGGAAGGGCTCCGGCGGGTAGGTCATGTTCGGGATGACGTTGGCCAGGGTGTTGTGGGTGTCGCAGCCCGAGCCGACCACGCCGATGAAGTCGATCATGCCGGTGTCGCTGTAGTACTTGGCGATCTGCTTCATGTCGTCGTGGGTGAGGCCGTCCGGGTGGAACTCGTCGCCGCAGATGCGCATGCCGACGCAGAAGTCGTCGCCGACTTCCTGGCGCACCGCCTTGAGCACTTCCAGGCCGAACTTCATGCGGCCTTCGAAGGTGCCGCCCCACTCGTCGGTCCGCTTGTTGACGCGCGGGCTCCAGAACTGGTCGATCATGTGCTGGTGCACGGCGGACAGCTCGACGCCATCCAGGCCGCCTTCCTTCGCCCGGCGTGCCGCCTGGGCGTAGTTGCCGATCACCCGCCAGATCTCTTCCGGCTCAATGGTCTTGCAGGTGGCGCGGTGCACCGGTTCGCGGATGCCCGAGGGCGACATCAGGGTCGGCCAGTTGAAGCCGTCCCAGCGCGAGCGGCGGCCCATGTGGGTAATCTGGATCATGATCTTGGCCCCATGCTTGTGCATGGCGTCGGCCAGGTTCTGGAAGTGCGGGATGATGCGGTCGGTGGAGAGGTTCACCGAGCTCCACCATTCCTGCGGGCTGTCGATGGCGACCACGGAGGAACCGCCGCAGATGGCCAAGCCGATGCCGCCCTTGGCCTTCTCCTCGTAATACTTCACGTAGCGCTCGGTGGTCATGCCGCCATCGGTGGCGTAGACCTCGGCGTGGGCGGTGGAGAGCACGCGGTTGCGGATGGTCAGCTTGCCGATCTGGATCGGCTGGAACATTGCCTCGAAAGCCATTGCGGCATCCTCACGGGATCAGAGGTTTCTTGTTGTGGTGGCGGCCCGCGGGCCGCCGGTACCGAAGTCGTGGATCAGAGAGGTTTGACGACGAACAGGCCGTCGTCGTGGCCTTCCTCGGCGCCGCTGTAGACCTGCTCGGCCACGGTGCGCAGGTCGCTGCCGCGTGCCTGGAGAATCTGGTCCATGGCGCCGGCGAACCAACCGGTGAACATGTAGTCGACCTTGCGGTTGACCTTGCCGTAGACGTACACGAAGGCTGAATGCTTCAGGCGTACCTGGGCGGTGCCCTTGTCGAGATCGATCTGCTCGATCTGGAACAGGCCCCAGCCGCGCTGGGACAGGCGCTTCATGTAGTGCTCGAAGACTTCCACGCCGACCAGGCCGTGGCACTCGGCTTCCTTCTCGCACCAGTGCCAGGCGGACTTGTAGCCGGCCTTGTAGAGGATTTCGGCATAGCGCTCGGCGCCCAGCTCTTCCTCGATGCCCATATGGTTGTTGACGAAGAAGTGCCGCGGTACGTAGAGCATCGGCAGGGCGTCGGAGGTCCAGACGCCGGTTTCGCTGTCGACTTCGATGGGCAGTTCGGGGGCGTGTTTGGCCATGAGGTTTCGCTCCAATTCTTTTGGCTCCCTCTCCCTTGGGGAGAGGGTTGGGGTGAGGGGTTCTACGGGTGAGCGCGACAGCCCTCACCCCGGCCCTAGCTGCGCGCCCCGCTCCTGAGGGAGAGGGGGAAAAGCGGATTACTCGCCCCAGACTTCGCCGAGGATGCGCACCCAGTTCTCGCCCATGACCTTGCGCACCACGCGCTCGGGCATGCCGCGCTTGAGCAGGGTTTCGGTGAGGTTGGGGAATTCGCCCACAGTGCGGATGCCCAGCGGGTTGACGATCTTCCCGAAGTTGGTGAGGCGGCGGGCGTAACCCTTGTCGTGGGTCAGCCACTCGAAGAAGTCCTGGCCGTGGCCCTGGGTGAAGTCGGTGCCGATGCCGATGGCGTCCTCGCCGACGATGTTCATCACGTACTCGATGGCTTCGGCGTAGTCGTCGATGGTCGAGTCGATGCCCTTGGCGAGGAAGGGCGCGAACATGGTCACGCCGACGAAGCCGCCGTGGTCGGCGATGAACTTCAGCTCGGCGTCGGATTTGTTGCGCGGGTGTTCTTTGAGGCCGGACGGCAGGCAGTGGGAGTAGGTGACGGGCTTCTTCGACTCGAGGATGACTTCCTCGGAGGTCTTGGAGCCGACGTGGGACAGGTCGCACATGATGCCGACGCGGTTCATCTCCGCGACGATCTCGCGGCCGAAGCCGGAGAGGCCGCCGTCGCGCTCGTAGCAGCCGGTGCCGACCAGGTTCTGGGTGTTGTAGCACATCTGCACGATGCCCACGCCCAGCTGCTTGAACACCTCGACGTAGCCCAGCTGGTCCTCGAACGCATGGGCATTCTGGAAACCGAAGAGGATGCCGGTCTTGCCCTGCTCCTTGGCCTTGCGGATGTCGGCGGTGGAGCGCACCTGCAGCACCAGGTCGCTGTTGTCGCGGATCAGCTTGCTGCTGGAGACGATGTTGTTCACCGTCGCCTGGAATCCTTCCCACACCGACACGGTGCAGTTGGCGGCGGTCAGGCCGCCCTTGCGCATGTCCTCGAACAGCTCGCGGTTCCATTTGGCGATGATCAGGCCATCGATGACGATGCTGTCGGCGTGAAGTTCGGCTGGGCTCATCTTGGCGTCTCTCTTATCAGGGCCGGCTGGTCAGGCAAGGCTTGTCAGGCTTGGCGCGGCGGGTTTTTCCCCGACGCTTTGCAGGCAGGATATCCCTGCACCCCGAGGCGACCCGGTTCGAAAACGACCAGGGTCATACCGAAAGCGTCAAGCCGGCGACATGGGCGACAGCGTTTGCGTCGTGCTGGGGAATGTGGGGGCTGGAAGCGAGGATTGGCGCGGCTGGACGGTATCTGTAGGAGCGAGCCACGCGGCAAGCGTCAGCGCTTGCGCCAGCAGGCAAAGAGGTTCCACGCCACCAGGCCGGTGACGAAAGCGGAGCTGCTGTAGAAGAGCATGGCATCCACGTGGCTTCCTCCTTAACGACAACGCCCCCGGAAGACGGGGGCGCTGGGTGGCTGGGGCTTACTTCTCGGCGACCAGGCGGGCGTGGGCGGATTCCTCGCCCAGGTTGTTCAGCAGGCGCTCGCTGTACCAGTCGAGGAAGTTGATCACGCCGAACTCGTAGGTCTTGGAGTACGGCCCCGGCTGGTAGGCAGTGGAGTTGATGCCGCGCTGGTTCTCTTCGGCCAGGCGACGGTCCTGGTCGTTGGTGGCGTCCCAGACTTCGCGCAGGCGCGCCACGTCGTAGTCGACGCCTTCCACCGCATCCTTGTGCACCAGCCACTTGGTGGTGACCATGGTCTGCTGCGCGCTGATCGGCCACACAGTGAAGACGATCAGGTGGTCGCCCATGCAGTGGTTCCACGAGTGCGGCAGGTGCAGGATGCGCATCGAACCCAGGTCCGGGTTCTGGATGCGGCCCATGAGCTTCTTGCTGCCCTGCTTGCCGTCCATGGTCATGGACACGGTGCCCTGCAGCAGCGGCATGCGCACGATGCGGTTGCGCAGGCCGAAGCTTTCGTGGGCATAGGGAATCTTCTCAGCTTCCCAGGCGGTGGTGCAGGCGGCCACCTGGTCCTTGAACGCCTGGCTGGCGCGCGGGTCAGTGACGTCGTCCCACTCCAGCAGGGTGTTCAGCAGCTCCGGGTGCGAGCCGTTGCAGTGGTAGCACTCGCGGTTGTTTTCCAGCACCAGCTTCCAGTTGGCCTTTTCCATCAGCGTGGTCTGCACCGCAACCTTGGTGTTCTCCATGTCGTACGGCTCCATGTAGTGCTCGAGCGTACGCAGGAAGTCATCAATGGCCGGCGGGTTCTCCGACAGCGAGATGAAGATGTAGCCGCCGGCAGTCTTCACGTTCACCGGCTTGAGGCTGTAGTCCTTCATGTCGAAGTCGGCGCCCATCTCGGTGCCGGCGAACAGCAGGCGGCCGTCCAGCTCGTAGGTCCACTGGTGGTAGGGGCAGACCAGCTTGGCGACCTTGCCCTTGTCGCTGACGCACAGGCGCGAGCCACGGTGGCGGCAGACGTTGTGGAAGGCGTGGATCCTGCCCTCGGCACCGCGCAGGACGATCACCGGGTTGTCGCCGATCTGCAGGGTGAGGAAGTTGCCCTTGGCGGGGATCTCGCAGGTCATGCCAGCAATCAGCCACTCCTTGTGGAAGATCTCCTGCATGTCCAACTGGAACAGGCGCTCGTCGTTGTAGAAGGGCTGCGGCAGCGAGAAGCTGTGGTCGCGGCTGCGCAGCATCTCGGCGGTGGCCTTGCGGGCCGGTTCCAGCGGGTCGCCCAGACTCAGGGTAGTGGTGACGTCCATTGCTCGGTCCTCATGCCGCAGCCCGGTCGGGCTGCCGGCGGAAATAAGTGGCTGATACGGTTTGCCACGCAGGGCTTGTTTGCGGCAGGTGCCAGGCGCGCCGAGTGCGCCGTTTCCCGCCGTCTCGCTCAACCTTGGGAGTTGCTCGGCATGGAGCTGAGTGTGGGGCCGCACCCCGGGATTACCCTTATCCATGGGCGACACGGCCAGATCATTTCCCGACGCGCAACGGCACGTCCCAGGCGGCAGGTCGCGATAAGCATGCAAATGTCGCTGGCAGGTAAATGCAGCGGCCATCCTCGTGCACACAATCCGCCCCATCAGGCATGCCGAAAGGCCCCGTGCTTTCTACGCTCGAACGACGTAGGCAAACGGGCCCCGGCGCTGCCCCATCAGGCCCAGCACGGCCCGCGTGCGCGGAGAGACAGCATGTCGACGAACAACTTCCTCAATCCGGTGAACACCCAGACCTGGGCCAACGGGCGCCACCTGGTGCGCTGCGTGAAAGCCATCCAGGAAACCTGGGATGTGCGCACCTTCTGCTTCATGGCCGACGCGCCGATCATGTTCTTCTTCAAGCCGGGGCAGTTCGTCACCCTGGAGCTGGAGATCGACGGCCAGCCGATCATGCGTTCCTACACCATCTCCAGCTCGCCCTCGGTGCCCTACAGCTTCTCCATCACCATCAAGCGCGTGCCCGGCGGCAAGGTGTCGAACTGGCTGCACGACAACCTCAAGGAAGGCGACCAGATCCCGGTGCACGGGCCGGTGGGCAACTTCAACGCCATCGACTTCCCCGCCGAGAAGGTGCTGTTCCTCTCCGGCGGCGTCGGCATCACCCCGGTGATGTCGATGTCGCGCTGGTTCTTCGACACCAACGGCAACGTCGACATGGTCTTCGTGCACAGCGCGCGTACGCCCAAGGACATCATCTACCACCGCGAGCTGGAGCACATGAACTCGCGGATCAACAACTTCAAGCTGTACCTGGTCTGCGAGAAGTACGAGATGGGCGAGTCCTGGGCCGGCTACCGGGGCTACCTGAACAAGGCGATGCTGCAGTTGATGGCGCCGGACTTCCTCGAACGCGAGGTCTTCTGCTGCGGCCCGACGCCCTACATGCACGCGGTCAAGCGGCTGCTCGAAGCCGAGGGCTACGACATGTCGCGCTACCACGAGGAGGCCTTCGGCCCGACCCCGCCGGAAGTCCGCGCCGACGTGAAGGAGCTGGCCGCCGAAGCCGCCGAGGCGCCGGCCGTGCCCCTGGCCGAGCAGAACCTGGTGGAATTCTGCGAGACCGGCAGGAGCATCCGCGTGGCGCCGGGCGAGACCGTCCACGCCGCCGCCGCCCAGCTCGGCCTGCACATCCCCAAGGCGTGCGGCATGGGTATCTGCGGCACCTGCAAGGTGATGAAGCGCTCGGGCGAGGTGGAGATGGAGCACAACGGCGGGATCACCGACGAAGACGTCGCCGAAGGCTACATCCTGTCCTGCTGCAGCGTGCCCAAGGGCGACGTGGTGATCGAGTACTGATCACAGCCTGCCCCCACCTGCCCCACACGTTACCCACTGAGTTATCCACAGGCTGAAGGTGTCCCGAGGCAAGCTCGGAGACACCTCTGGCCGAACCGCCTGGCCGCCTCGATCCCGTCTGCAACCCGCATGCCACGTGGCTTTCGCCTTTCCCGCAGACACGCCGGACAGGCACGCGCAAAGGCCCAGCCACGGGCCTTTGCGGGCAGCGGCTGCGACGAATATCCACATTCGCTCAGTCTTCTTCCGGGACCGCCTTGTAGCCACTGGACAGACGTTGCTGCACGTCCTGCGGGACGGCGCTGTAATGACTGGCAGAAAGGCTATAGAGGCCCTGGCCGGCGGTGATGGATTTCAACCGGTTGGCGTAGCCGTCCAGCTCCGCCAGCGGCACCTGCCCGCGCACCAGCGCGACGCAGGCCGACAGCGACTCGGTGCCCAGCACCTGGCCACGGCGGCCGGTGAGGTCGGCGGTGATGTCGCCCAGGTGGGTATCCGGCGTTGTCACCTCGATCTGCATCACCGGCTCCAGCACGATGCCGCCGGCATTGCGCAGCGCATCGAGCATGGCCTTGCGCCCGGCGGCCTGGAAGGCGATGTCCTTGGAATCCACCGAGTGGCTCTTGCCGTCGAACACCGTGACCTTCACGTCCTCCACCGGGAAACCGGCCAGCGGCCCGGCCGCCAGCGCCGAGCGCACGCCCTTCTCCACCGAGGGGATGAAGTTGCCGGGAATTACCCCGCCCTTGATCGCGTCGACGAAGGCGAAGCCCTCGCCACGCGGCAGCGGTTCTATGCGCAGGAACACTTCGCCGAACTGCCCCGCCCCGCCGGTCTGCTTCTTGTGCCGGCTGTGGCCTTCGGCGCTGCGGGTCGCCGTTTCGCGGTAAGGCACGCTGGGCGCGCGGGTCTGCACTTCTACCTTGTACTGCCCGGCCATGCGCTCCAGCAGGTAGCGCAGATGCATTTCACCCATGCCGCGCAGTACGGTTTCCTGGGTGGAGGCGTTGTAGTCCAGGCGCACGCAGGGGTCTTCGGCCTGCAGGCGCTGGAGGATTTCCGCCAGGCGCTGCTCGTCGCCGCGGCGGCTCGCCTCGATGGCCAGGCCCTGCATGGGCGTGGGGAAATCCAGCGGCTTGAGGTGGATGTGGTCTTCGTCGTGGGAGTCGTGCAGCACCACGCCGTACTCCAGTTCGTCGACCTTGCTCAGCGCGCCGAAGTCACCGGGAATCAGCCACGGCGCCTCTTCGTGCTTCTTTCCCTGCAGGCGCAACAGATGGCCGACCTTGAACGGCTTGCGCCCGTCGCCGGCGAACAGCTGCATCTCCCGGCGGATCGTGCCCTGATGCACGCGGAACACCGCGAGGCGGCCGACGAAGGGGTCGATCACCACCTTGAACACATGGGCCAGCACATGGGCGGCCGGATCGGGGCTGGCCTTCACCGAGTGCTCGGCGCCCTTGTCGTCGGTGCGCAGGAACAGCGGCGGGTTGCCCTCGGTGGGGTTCGGCGCGAGGCGCGCGAGGATGTTCGCCAGCTCCGGCACTCCGGCGCCGGTGCGGGCGGAGACAAAGCACAGCGGAATCAGGTGGCCTTCGCGCAGGGCACGCTCGAAGGGTTCGTGCAGCGCCTCGGGCGCCACCTCGCCCTCCTCCAGGTAATGCGCCATCAGCGCCTCGTCGACCTCCACCACCTGGTCCACCAGCGCCTGGTGCGCCTCGGCCACCGAGGAGAAATCCGCCTCACCGTCGGGATTGAAGAAACAATCCACAACCCGTGCTCCGCCCCCGGCAGGCAGGTTGATGGGCAATACCTCCTTGCCGAACAATTCGCGCAAACCCGCCAGCAGGCCCGGCAGGTCGATGCGCTCGGCGTCGATCTTGTTCACCACCAGCATCCGACACAGCCCGCGCTCACCGGCCCAGTCCATCATGCGGCGGGTGCTCAGCTCGATGCCGTTCTGCGCATTGACTACCACCAGCGCGGTTTCCACGGCTGCCAGTGCCGGCAATGCATGGCCGATGAAATCGGGATAGCCGGGGGTGTCGATCAGCCGGACTTGCGCGCCCTCATGCTCGAAGTGCACCAGGGCAGCGGCCAGCGAGTGGTGGTATTCGCGTTCCAGCGGGTCGGAGTCGCACAGCGTGTCGCCGCGCTCCAGCGAGCCCATGCTGGGAATTGCGCCGCTGTGCTGCAGCAACGCTTCGGCAAGCAGCGTCTTGCCGCTGTCACCGTGGCCGACCAGGGCCACGGTGCGGATCTGTTCCACCGAGTAACTGGACATGCTGAATCTCCCGCCCCCAGGGTGAGTGAAGTATAGGCAGCAGGCCCTGCGCCCCTGGACAAATATTGATCAGCCCGGCGCAAGCCTTCCACAACGGGCCTTCCAACGATTCATCCACAACCCGCCCACAAGTTCCCGGCAGAACGCTGCACAGCCAATGTGGAAAACCCGCCGGAAAATCCGCTGAAAGCCAGTAACGGCGCGACTTTCGCCGATTGATCAAAAAACGCACTAAGCAGACAGGACCGCGCCGCGCGTGGCCTGCAGCGATCTGGGTACAGGTTGTCCACACCTTCTGCGAGATTCGCCCCACAGGCACTGTGGAAAGTTTCACGCAGCCCGCATCACTGGGGAAAAGGCGCCTTGGATCAATCGCTTGCATCCTTCGCTGATCAATCTTTGAGCAACCCTCTGGAAGCCCCGCAGGGAGTGGCGCTGGCGGTGTTTTCCACAGGAGGCGCACAGGTGGGTCAACACAAACCGGGGATAGCGGTGGAAGGATCGTGCACAGGAAACTCGCTGCAATCGATACACAGGCTCGCAAGTGATTGAAAAAGCGCGACTGATCAGAAAGTAGCCAGCTTCAGGGAAGCCCCGCGCCATCGGCTCCGCAGCCACCTCCCAACAGTTTTTCCACAGGTTGGACAAGCATGCCTCCACAGCGACTGTGGAGATCTCCACATCTCCCTCATCCACCCCTGAAAGCCAGGAGTGACGGGGCCCCGGTGAAATCCTGCGGTGATTTCCAGCTGTTCATGAAAGTGCCACGCCGCTGTCATTTTCCACCAATTTATCCACAGCTTTATCACAAGGTTGCCCCCGGATTTTCGCCAAATGCTGAAACACAGCCGGCGCGGCCTTCAGTGGGGTGCGGAGCTATGCTGGATTTCCCCCAGCAGAGGAGTCAGCCCCATGATCCTGACCACCACGCCCACCATCGAGGGCAAGACCATCCAGGAATACCGCGGCATCGTGGTTGGCGAGGCGATCCTCGGCGCGAACGTGTTCCGCGACCTGTTCGCCGGCCTGCGCGACATCATCGGCGGCCGCTCCGGTGCTTACGAGAAGGAACTGGGCAGGGCGCGGGAGATCGCCTTCGAGGAGCTGCAGGAGCGCGCGCAGGAGCTGGGCGCCAATGCCGTGGTCGGCATCGACCTGGATTACGAGGTCGTGGGGCAGAATGGCAGCATGCTGATGGTCAGCGTGAGCGGGACGGCGGTGCGTATCTGACCTCGGGGGTAACTGTAGGAGCGCGCCATGCGCGCGATCGCGGGCATGGCCCGCTCCTACAGGTAGCGATCAAAGTTTGAGCAAATGGCTGCAGGCCTTGTCATACGTGGCCCGCAGTCATTCATCCACAGGTTGGAGACAGGTTGCGCGAGCAACCGTCCCCAGCGCCTGGGGACAACTCAGGCTCAGGCGCCCATGACCTTGCGGATGTCCGCTGCCAGCTCCTCGACGCGGGCGATCTCGGTATCCCACGAGCACATGAAGCGCGCGCCGCCGGCGCCGATGAAGGTGTAGAAGCGCCAGCCCAGCTGACGCAGGGCTTCCAGAGCGGGTTCGGACATCTGCAGGAACACGCCGTTGGCTTCCACCGGGAACATCAGCTGCACGCCCGGCACATCGGCGACGCGCTCGGCCAGCAGTTGTGCACAGCGGTTGGCGTGGCTGGCGTAATGCATCCAGGCGTCATCCTGCAGCACGCCGACCCAGGGCGCGGCGAGGAAGCGCATCTTCGAGGCCAGCTGGCCGGCCTGCTTGCAGCGGTAGTCGAAGCCTTCGGCCAGTTCGCGGTTGAAGAACAGGATGGCCTCGCCCACCGCCATGCCGTTCTTGGTGCCGCCGAAGCAGAGCACTTCGACGCCGGCCTTCCAGGTCAGCTCGGCCGGCGTGGCGCCGAGGAAGGCGCAGGCGTTGGAGAAACGCGCGCCGTCCATGTGCAGGTGCAGGCCCAGTTCGCGGCAGGTGGCGCTGAGCGCCTGCAGCTCGTCCGGGCGGTAGACGGTGCCGACCTCGGTGGCCTGGGTGATGGTGACCACGCGCGCCTTCGGGTAGTGGATGTCCTGGCGCTTCAGGGCGATCTCGCGGATCGCCTCCGGAGTCAGCTTGCCCTGGGCGTCGGTGCGCGCCAGCAGCAGCTTGGAGCCGTTGGAGAAGAACTCCGGCGCACCGCACTCGTCGGTCTCGACGTGGGCGGTCTCGGCGCAGATCACGCTGTGGTAGCTCTGGCACAGGGATGCCAGGGCCAGCGAATTCGCTGCGGTGCCGTTGAAGGCGAAGAACACTTCGCAGTCGGTCTCGAACAGTTCGCGGAAATAGTCGGAGGCGCGGGCGGTCCACTGGTCGTCGCCGTAGGCGCGTTCGTGGCCGCGGTTGGCTTCGGCCATGGCCGCCCAGGCTTCGGGGCAGATGCCGGAGTAGTTGTCGCTGGCGAACTGTTGGGTGTTGTCGGTCATGGTGCGGCCTCGGAAAACGTTGTACGTCAGACAGCAGCGTAGCAACGGATAGTCGCTCGCCGCCGGAGGGCGCAGGCCTCCCGCTGACGGGAGGCCGCGGGAGGGGTCAGGGCAGCTTGGTCAGCGCCATCTGCTCGGAGATCGGCACGAACAGCTCGCGCAGGGACTGGGCAGTGCCGCCGTTGGGCTTGTCCGGCGAGATCATGTTGAGCACGTAGCGGCCCTTGATCAGGCCGGTCAGGCTGGATTCGCCGGCCTTGTCGTCCGGGCCCGGCACGCTGATGGCCAGCGGATCGCCCATGCGGGTGCTGTCGATCAGCGGCAGGTACTGCTCGCCGCCGAACTGTGCGGCGGTGCCGTTCTGCAGCGCGGCCTGGCGGGCCTGGTTGAGCAGCGAGACGTTCTTGGCGGTGGTGTCGCGCAGCTTGGCCTGGGCGGCCAGGTACTGCCTGGCGGCCTCGCCCTGCTGGTCGGCGCCCGGCGCCGGCAGGCCGGTGTCGGTGAGGGTCACGACCAGGCGCTGGCTGCCGTCGGCCTTGCCGTAGACGATGGTGGCGTCGTCGTAGCCGCACTCGCGGGACAGGTAGGGATAGCCGTAGACGGCCTTGGTCGGCGGCAGCGCCTTCTCCAGCACATGGCCGGTGCAGCTGTCGCCGGCCGGAGTGGCCGCGGCGGCCGTGCTGGCGGCTTCGGGCGCTTCGGCCTTGGCAGGTTTGCTGTCGTCACCACAGCCCTGCAGCGTCGCGGTGAGCAGCAGGGCGGAAAGCAGAGTCAGGGAACGGTTCATGGCGTCCTCGCATTTCGTGAGGGGCGCAGTTTAGTCCCTTGGCCCAGCGGTTCCTATCGGCAGCTTCATTGCGGGCGTTTGCAGACCCAGCGCCCCTGCTTTTCGTCATAGCCGGCATCGATCACCGCCACCCCGCCGCCGCGTGCTTCCAGGCAGAAGGTCTTCATGAAGGTCGCCCGCTGGCCGTCCCCGGCGCTGTCGCGCCCGCCGAGGGTGACGTTGTAGAGGCCGGGCTCCAGGGCCCGTGCCGGGACTTTCTCGCGAAAGCCGGGAATCGTCTGGCCATAGGCAAAGCAGGTCTCGCTGCGCAGCGGCACGCCCTGGGTCGGCTCGATGCTGGCCGACGACCAGAACGGCTCGTAAGGCTCGCGGGCGACGTCGATGGAATGCACCGCCACCTGCCGTTCATCCACCTGCAGCGTGCGGTTGAAGAACAGGCCGGGCGACTTGAATGCCGCGCCGCCGAAGCACAGCGTCCGGCCCTGTACCCAGACCCGCGCGTCGCCGTCGAACAGGCGCGACATGCCCCAGGCCGACAAGGCCGGCGCCAGCAGCGCAAGGCACAGCGAACCACATAAGAAGAAGCGCTTCATCGGGCAGGGCTCCGCGGGCCGCGCCGTCCTGGCGCGGGCATGTCGCATTCTGACCAGCCGCCGCGTGCAATTCCACGCACGCGGTCGCTTTTGCGCCGGTCACGGCATGTCGCAAACGCACCTACCCGCGACGTGCGCAGGCATCTGGGCTGACGGGGCCAGTCATACCATCGCTTCCAAGGGGGCCAGCTCGCGCCCCGCACCAGCCATGGCGCCCCACCGCGCCGCAGGGAGACCAGCGATGTTCAGCAAGCAAGACCAGATCCAGGGTTATGACGACGAACTGCTCGCGGCGATGGATGCCGAGGAAGCGCGCCAGGAGGACCACCTCGAGCTGATCGCTTCGGAGAACTACACCAGCAAGCGCGTCATGCAGGCTCAGGGCAGCGGGCTGACCAACAAGTACGCCGAAGGTTATCCGGGCAAGCGTTACTACGGTGGCTGCGAGCATGTGGATAAAGTCGAGCAGCTGGCCATCGACCGCGCCAAGCAACTGTTCGGCGCCGACTACGCCAACGTCCAGCCGCACTCGGGCTCCTCGGCCAACTCCGCCGTGTACCTGGCGCTGATCAATGCTGGCGACACCATCCTGGGCATGAGCCTGGCCCACGGCGGCCACCTGACCCACGGCGCCAAGGTGTCGTCCTCGGGCAAGCTCTACAACGCCGTGCAGTATGGCCTGAACACCGACACCGGGCTGATCGACTACGACGAGGTCGAGCGCCTGGCCGTGGAGCACAAGCCGAAGATGATCGTCGCCGGCTTCTCCGCCTACTCCAAGACCCTCGACTTCCCGCGCTTCCGCGCCATCGCCGACAAGGTCGGGGCGCTGCTGTTCGTCGACATGGCCCACGTCGCCGGCCTGGTTGCCGCCGGCCTGTACCCGAACCCGCTGCCCTACGCCGACGTGGTCACCACCACCACCCACAAGACCCTGCGCGGCCCGCGCGGCGGCCTGATCCTGGCGAAATCCAACGAAGAGATCGAGAAGAAGCTCAACTCGGCCGTCTTCCCCGGCGCCCAGGGCGGCCCGCTGATGCACGTGATCGCCGCCAAGGCGGTGTGCTTCAAGGAGGCGCTGGAGCCCGGCTTCAAGGATTACCAGGCCCAGGTGATCAGGAACGCCCAGGCCATGGCTTCGGTGTTCATCGAGCGCGGCTACGACGTGGTTTCCGGCGGCACTGACAACCACCTGATGCTGATCAGCCTGGTGAAGCAGGGCCTGACCGGCAAGGAAGCGGACGCCGCCCTGGGCCGCGTCGGCATCACGGTGAACAAGAACGCCGTGCCGAACGACCCGCAGAGCCCGTTCGTCACCTCCGGCATTCGCATCGGCACCCCGGCCGTCACCACCCGTGGCCTGAAGGAAGAACAGTGCCGTGAGCTGGCCGGCTGGATCAGCGACGTGCTGGATCACCTGGGCGACGCCGACGTGGAGGCCAAGGTGGCCACCCAGGTCGCCGGCCTGTGTGCGGACTTCCCGGTCTACCGTTGAGAAATTTCAGCCGTCTGTAGGAGCGAGCTTGCTCGCGATCCCGACAACTCATTCGCGAGCAAGCTCGCTCCTATAAAGAGCAGCCACGGCGACAAGAACAATCAGGAGCACCCCATGCAACGCTACTCCGGCTTCGGCCTGTTCAAGCACTCCCTGAGCCACCACGAGAACTGGCAGCGCATGTGGCGCACGCCCACGCCCAAGCAGGTGTACGACGTGGTCATCGTCGGCGGCGGCGGGCACGGCCTGGCCACGGCCTACTACCTGGCCAAGGAGCACGGCATCACCAATGTAGCGGTAGTCGAGAAGGGCTGGCTGGGCGGCGGCAACACCGCGCGCAACACCACCATCGTGCGCTCCAACTACCTGTGGGACGAGTCGGCGCTGCTCTACGAACACGCCATGAAGCTGTGGGAAGGCCTGTCCCAGGACCTGAACTACAACGTCATGTTCTCCCAGCGTGGCGTCTACAACCTCTGCCACACCCTGCAGGACATGCGTGACGGCGAACGCCGCGTCAGCGCCAACCGCCTCAACGGCGTGGACGGCGAGCTGCTCAATGCCCAGCAGGTGGCCGAAGAGATTCCCTACCTGAACTGCACCAGAAGCGCCCGCTACCCAGTCATGGGTTCCACCGTGCAGCGTCGCGGCGGCGTGGCCCGTCACGATGCCGTGGCCTGGGGCTTCGCCCGCGCCGCCGACGCCCTCGGTGTGGACCTGATCCAGCAGACCGAAGTGATCGGTTTCCGCAAGCAGGACGGCGTGGTCATCGGCGTCGAGACCAACCGCGGCTTCATCGGCGCCAAGCGCGTCGGCGTGGTCACCGCCGGCAATTCCGGGCACATGGCCAAGCTTGCCGGCTTCCGCCTGCCGATCGAATCACACCCGCTGCAGGCACTGGTTTCCGAGCCGCTGAAACCCATCATCGACAGCGTGATCATGTCCAACGCCGTGCACGGCTACATCAGCCAGTCGGACAAGGGCGACCTGGTCATCGGCGCCGGCATCGACGGCTACAACGGCTACGGCCAGCGCGGCTCCTACCCAGTGATCGAGCACACCCTGCAGGCCATCGTCGAGATGTTCCCGGTGCTCTCGCGCGTGCGCATGAACCGTCAGTGGGGCGGCATCGTCGACACCACCCCGGACGCCTGCCCGATCATCGGCAAGACCCCGGTGAAGAACCTGTTCTTCAACTGCGGCTGGGGCACCGGCGGCTTCAAGGCCACTCCCGGCTCGGGCAACGTCTTCGCCGCCACCCTCGCCAAGGGCGAGCCGCATCCGCTGGCCGCGCCCTTCTCCATCGAACGCTTCCACACCGGCGCGCTGATCGACGAACACGGCGCTGCCGCCGTCGCGCACTAAGAGGGCCCGACCATGCTGAATATCTTCTGCCCCCATTGCGGCGAGCTGCGTTCCGAAGAGGAATTCCACGCCAAGGGCCAGGCCCACATCCCGCGCCCGCTCGATCCGTCCGCCTGCACCGACGCCGAATGGGGCGAGTACATGTTCTTCCGCGATAACCCGCGCGGCATCCACCACGAGTTGTGGGTGCATGCCGCCGGCTGCCGCCAGTACTTCAACGTCACCCGCCACACCGTGACCTACGAAATCCTGGAAACCTACAAGATCGGCGAAAAACCGAGCATCACCGCCGAATCCGAGAAGAAATCCGCCGTCCAGCCCGCCGTGGAGAAGGCCTAATGAGCCAGATCAATCGCCTGTCCCGTGGCGGTCGCATCGACCGCAACAAGCCGCTGACCTTCAGCTTCAACGGCCAGAGCTACCAGGGCTTCGCCGGTGACACCCTGGCCGCCGCCCTGCTGGCCAACGGCGTCGACATCCTCGGCCGCAGCTTCAAGTACTCGCGCCCGCGCGGCATCGTCGCCGCCGGCGCCGAAGAGCCCAACGCCATCCTGCAGATCGGCTCGCGCGAATCCACCCAGGTGCCCAACGTGCGCGCCACCCAGCAGGCCCTGTACAGCGGTCTGGTGGCGACCGCCACCAACGGCTGGCCGAACGTGCAGAACGACCTCATGGGGATCTTCGGCAAGGTCGGCGGCAAGATGATGCCGCCCGGCTTCTACTACAAGACCTTCATGTACCCGCAGTCCATGTGGCTGACCTACGAGAAATACATCCGCAAGGCCGCAGGCCTTGGCCGCGCGCCCACCGAAGTGGACCCGGACAGCTACGACTGGATGAACCACCACGCCGACGTGCTGATCGTCGGCGCCGGCCCCGCTGGCCTCGCGGCCGCCCTGGCCGCCTCGCGCAGCGGTGCGCGGGTAATCCTCGCCGATGAACAGGAAGAGTTCGGCGGCAGCCTGCTCGACACCCGCGAGACCCTCGACGGCAAGCCGGCAGAGGAGTGGGTGGCCAAGACCATCGCCGAGCTGCAAGGCAACCCGGACGTGATCCTGCTGCCACGCTCCACGGTCAACGGCTACCACGACCACAACTTCCTCACCATCCACGAGCGCCGCACCGACCATATCGGCGAGACCGCTCCGCTGGGCCAGGTGCGCATGCGCGTGCACCGGGTCCGCGCCAACCGCGTGGTGCTCGCCGCCGGCGCCCACGAGCGTCCGCTGGTCTACGGCAACAACGACGTGCCGGGAAATATGCTCGCCGGCGCCGTCTCCACCTATGTCCGCCGCTATGGCGTGGCACCGGGCAAGAAACTGGTGCTGTCCACCAACAACGACTACGCCTACCGCGTCGCCCTGGACTGGCAGGAAGCCGGTCTGCAGGTGGTCGCCATCGCCGACGCCCGCCCCAATCCGCGCGGCGAATGGGTCGAGGAAGCGCGCAAGCGCGGCATGCGGGTCATCACCGGCAGCGCAGTGATCGAGGCACGCGGCAGCAAACGCGTGACCGGTGCGAAGGTCGCCTCCATCGACACCTTCCGCCACAAGGTCAATGCGCCCGGTGAGTGGCTGGACTGCGACCTGGTCGCCAGCTCCGGCGGCTACAGCCCGGTGGTACACCTGGCTTCGCACCTGGGCGGCAAGCCGGAATGGCGCGAGGACATCCTCGCCTTCGTTCCCGGCCTGGCCTTCCAGAAGCGCATTTGCGCCGGTGCGGTGAACGGCGTGTTCCGCCTCGCCGACGCCCTGGCCGACGGCTACCAGGCCGGCAGCCAGGCCGCTGTCGACGGCGGCTTCAAGGCCGTCAAAGGTGAGCTGCCGGTGGTTGCCGAACGCGCCGAGGACGCCACCCTCGCGCTGTTCCAGGTGCCCCACGAGAAAACCACGGCGCGGGCGCCCAAGCAGTTCGTCGACACCCAGAACGACGTCACCGCCGCCGCCATCGAACTGGCCTGCCGCGAGGGCTTCGAGTCCATCGAGCACGTCAAGCGCTACACCGCACTGGGCTTCGGCACCGACCAGGGCAAGCTGGGCAACATCAACGGTCTGGCCATCGCAGCCCGCGCCCAGGGCAAGAGCATCGCCGATACCGGCACCACCATGTTCCGCCCGAACTACACCCCGGTGACCTTCGGCGCTGTCGCCGGCCGTCACTGCGGCCACCTGTTCGAACCGGTGCGCTTCACCGCCCTGCACGCCTGGCACGTGAAGAACGGCGCCGAGTTCGAGGACGTCGGCCAGTGGAAGCGCCCGTGGTACTTCCCCAAGCGTGGCGAAGACATGCACGCCGCCGTGGCCCGCGAGTGCCGCGCCGTGCGCGAGTCGGTCGGCCTGCTGGACGCCTCGACCCTGGGCAAGATCGACATCCAGGGCCCCGACGCCCGCGAGTTCCTCAACCGCGTCTACACCAACGCCTGGACCAAGCTGGACGTGGGCAAGGCCCGCTACGGCCTGATGTGCAAGGAAGACGGCATGGTCTTCGACGATGGCGTCACCGCGTGCCTGGCGGACAACCACTTCGTCATGACCACCACCACCGGCGGCGCCGCGCGCGTCATGGAGTGGCTGGAGCTGTACCACCAGACCGAATGGCCGGAGCTGAAGGTGTACTTCACCTCGGTCACCGACCACTGGGCCACCCTCACCCTGTCCGGCCCCAACAGCCGCAAGCTGCTGGCCGAAGTCACCGACATCGACCTGGACAAGGACGCCTTCCCCTTCATGACCTGGAAGGAAGGCAAGGTCGCCGGCGTGCCGGCGCGGGTGTTCCGCATCTCCTTCACCGGCGAGCTGTCGTACGAGGTGAACATCCAGGCCAACTACGCCATGGGTGTGCTGGAGGCCATCGTCGCCGCGGGCGCCAAGTACAACCTGACGCCCTACGGCACCGAGACCATGCACGTCCTGCGCGCCGAGAAGGGCTTCATCATCGTCGGCCAGGACACCGATGCCTCGGTCACACCGGACGACCTGAACATGGGTTGGGCGGTGGGTCGCACCAAGCCGTTCTCCTGGATCGGCTGGCGCGGCATGAACCGCGCCGACTGCCAGCGCGAAGACCGCAAGCAGCTGGTTGGCCTCAAGCCCACCAACCCGATGGACCTGCTGCCCGAGGGCGCGCAACTGCTGTTCACCCCGCAGCACAGCATCCCCGCGACCATGGTCGGCCACGTCACCTCCAGCTACATGAGCAGCAGCCTGGGCTACAGCTTTGCCCTGGCGGTGGTGAAGGGCGGCATCAAGCGCCTGGGCGAGAAGGTCTACGCCCCACTGCCGGACGGCCGCGTGATCGAGGCGGAAATCTGCAGCTCGGTGTTCTACGACCCGAAAGGCGAACGGCAGAACGTGGATTGATCCCTCGCGCCCGCTCCCACCGGGAGCGGGCTGACCGATTTCCAGGCGCAGCGCGCCCCAAGGTGAACAGAACATGAGCAAAGCCAACCTCTACCAACAGCGTCCCGAAGACGGCATCCAGGCCGAGTCGCCCCTGCACCACGCCGAGCTGGACAAGCTCGCCGCGCGCAAGGTGGCCAACGCCGGCGTGACCCTGCGCGAGAAGAAATTCCTCGGCCACCTGACCCTGCGTGGCGACGCCCACGACCCGGCCTTCGCCGGCGGTGTGCACAAGGCCCTGGGCCTGGAGCTGCCGGTGGCCCTGGGCCTGGTGGCCAAGGGCGACACCTCGCTGCAGTGGCTCGGCCCGGACGAGTGGCTGCTGATCGTCCCCGGCGGCGAGGAGTTCGCCGTCGAGCAGCGCCTGCGCGAAGCGCTGGGCGAAGAGCTGCACTACTCGGTGATCAACGTCAGCGGCGGGCAGACCCTGCTGGAACTCGAAGGCGCCAAGGTCCGCGAAGTGCTGATGAAGTCCACCGGCTACGACGTGCACCCGAGCAACTTCCCGGTGGGCAAGGCTATCGGCACGAACTTCGCCAAGTCCCAGCTGGTGATCCGCCATACCGGCGAGCACACCTGGGAGCTGGTGGTGCGCCGCAGCTTCTCCGACTACTTCTGGCTGTGGCTGCAGGACTCCTGCGCCGAGTACGGCCTGCAGGTAGCGGCGTAAGAAATGCTCTTCCCCCTCTCCCTCCGGGAGAGGGCCGGGGTGAGGGAAGCCCCACTCCAACCTCTCCAGCGAGAGGAAAACTTCGGAGCCTGACCATGAGCCGCACCCCCGAAACCTGGATCCTCACCGCCGACAGCCCGAGCCTGCTGGGCACGGTGGACGTGGTCACGCGCTACCTGTTCGAACAGAGCTGCTACGTCACCGAGCACCACTCCTTCGACGACCGCCTGGCGCAGCGCTTCTTCATCCGCATCGAATTCCGCGCCGGCGACGGCTTCGACGAAGCGGCCTTCCGCGCCGGCCTCGCCGACCGCGTCTCGCCCTTCCAGATGAACGTCGAACTGACCCCGCCGGGCTACCGCAGCAAGGTGGTGATCATGGTCTCCAAGGCCGACCACTGCCTGAACGACCTGCTCTACCGCCAGCGCATCGGTCAACTGCCGATGGACGTGGTGGCGGTGGTCTCCAACCACCCGGACCTGGAACCATTGGCGCGCTGGCATGGCATCCCCTACCACCACTTCGCCCTCGACCCCAACGACAAGGGCGCGCAGGAGGCGAAGGTCTGGCGGGTGATCGAGGAGTCCGGCGCCGAGCTGGTGATCCTCGCCCGCTACATGCAGGTGCTGTCCCCCGAACTGTGCCGCCGCCTGGACGGTTGGGCGATCAACATCCACCACTCGCTGCTACCCGGTTTCAAGGGCGCCAAGCCCTATCACCAGGCCTACCAGAAGGGTGTGAAGCTGGTCGGCGCCACCGCCCACTACATCAACAACGACCTCGACGAGGGCCCGATCATCGCCCAGGGCGTCGAGCCCGTGGACCACTCCCACTACCCCGAGGACCTGATCGCCAAGGGCCGCGACGTGGAGTGCCTGACCCTGGCGAAAGCCGTGGGCTACCACATCGAGAAACGCGTCTTCCTGAACGCCAACCGGACGGTGGTGCTGTAAGAGCCGCCTTCGTAGGGCGCATAACGCCGCAGGCGTTATCCGCCATGACACCCGGACGGCGGATGGATGGAGCTCATCCGCCCTACGCTTCCACCGGGACTGTGGTGCTCGCGGTAAAGCGCCCTCTCCCCAGCCCTGGCTACGCGCCCCGCTCCGAAGGGAGAGGGGGCAAGAGCAGTGCGGAGTCGCCGGATGACACGGCGCTCCCGCCACACACGGATATCCCCTCTCCCGCTTGCGGGAGAGGGTTAGGGAGAGGGGCTCTTGAAGCCCGCTCCCAAGCACGAGCAACACCGACAGACCGCCGGCTGCCAATTCCCCGGCCCTGTCGCGCAACACACGACATCCCAGTGCAGAACCGCGAGCCGCAAGGCCCGCCTTTGTACCCACAAACACAATGAGGAATGCGTATGTCTGGCAATCGTGGTGTGGTTTATCTCGGCCCGGGCAAGGTCGAAGTTCAGAACATCCCCTATCCGAAGATGCAGGACCCGCAGGGCAAGCAGATCGACCACGGGGTGATTCTCCGCGTCGTTTCCACCAACATCTGCGGCTCCGACCAGCACATGGTCCGTGGCCGTACCACAGCGCCCGAAGGCCTGGTGCTGGGCCACGAGATCACCGGCGAGGTGGTGGAGATCGGTCGTGGCGTGGAAACCATGAAGATCGGCGACCTGGTCTCGGTGCCGTTCAACGTCGCCTGCGGCCACTGCCGCACCTGCAAGGAGCAGCACACCGGCGTCTGCCTGACGGTCAACCCGTCCCGCGCCGGCGGCGCCTACGGCTACGTCGACATGGGCGGCTGGGTCGGTGGCCAGGCCGAGTACGTGATGGTTCCCTACGCCGACTTCAACCTGCTGCGCCTGCCTAACCGCGACGCGGCGATGGAGAAGATCCGCGACCTGACCTGCCTCTCCGACATCCTCCCCACCGGCTACCACGGTGCGGTGACGGCCGGCGTCGGTCCGGGCAGCACCGTCTACATCGCCGGTGCCGGTCCGGTGGGCCTTGCCGCCGCTGCTTCGGCCCGCCTGCTGGGCGCCGCCGTGGTGATCGTCGGTGACGTCAACCCGACCCGTCTGGCCCACGCCAAGGCACAGGGCTTCGAGATCGCCGACCTGTCCAAGGACACTCCGCTGCACGAGCAGATCGCCGATCTGCTGGGCGAGCCGGAAGTGGACTGTGCGGTCGACGCGGTGGGCTTCGAGGCCCGTGGCCATGGGCATTCGGGCTCGCAGCACGAGGCTCCGGCCACCGTGCTGAACTCGCTGATGGGTGTGGTGCGGGTGGCCGGCAAAATCGGCATTCCGGGCCTCTACGTCACCGAAGACCCGGGCGCGGTGGACGCGGCCGCCAAGCAGGGCTCGCTGAGCATCCGCTTCGGTCTGGGCTGGGCCAAGTCGCACAGCTTCCACACCGGCCAGACCCCGGTGATGAAGTACAACCGCCAGCTGATGCAGGCGATCATGTGGGACCGCATCAAGATCGCCGACGTCGTCGGGGTGGAAGTCATCACCCTGGACCAGGCGCCGAAAGGCTACGGCGAGTTCGATGCCGGCGTGCCGAAGAAATTCGTCATCGACCCGCACAGCCTGTTCAGCGCTGCCTGACAGCGCAGCTTAACCCCCGGCCGCGACTCCACTTCCGCGGCCGTCTCTCCAGGGGAGCCGCAAGGCTCCCTTTTTTTCTGCCCGATTTCTGTCCCTGGCACACCCTGTAGGAGCGCGCCATGCCCGCGATCGCGCGCATGGCGCGCTCCTACACCGATGTTCCAGGTAACGCTGTTCGCTCCACGCCATCCTACAAATACGCTCAGGGCCTGGGCGCGGGACAGTTGAAGTCGCCTTCCTGGCAGTCGGACAGCACCTGCAGTTCCTTGATGCGGTTGTCGGTCATGGCTTTCAGGCAATTGTTGTAGGCCATCGGGTAGCCCGAGCCGCCCTTGGCGCCGGCCGTCTCGAACTGGCAGCTGAGGTCCCGGTAATTCAGCCAGGCCCTCTGCGCGGCGGTCAGGGCCTTCTTCTGCCCGGCATCCAGGCGCTGGCGATACTGCCCGTAGAGGTCGTTGAGACGCTTGTCGCTGGCCTTGTAGGCAGCGCCGGTGCAGGCATTGATCTCGCCCTGGGTCTGGGCGTCGGCACAGTCGTCAGCGAGGGCCGCAGCGCTGAGGACCAGCAGCGGCAAGGAGAGCAGCAGAGCTTTCATGGGCGGATCGTCCTGATGTTCGATCCGCCCACTCTAGCAGTGTCAGCCGAGCAGCTTCGCCGCCATCCGCTCCAGCGCCTGGCGCTGGAAGGCGCGGAAGTCCGCGTCGGGCTGCTGGCCTTCCAGCATCGGCAGGAAGGGATCGACCACCTCGGTGCGCACGCCGGCCATTTCCTCGATCACCGCGTGGCCGCAGAACGGCACGTAGGCTTCCGCGTAGCCGCCTTCGTGCACCACCACCAGGCGACCGTTGCACAGGCGTTCGGCTGCGTCGCGCACGGCGGCGGTCATGAAGCGGAAGGTCTCGCTGTGGGCGAGCATGCGCGCCAGCGGGTCCACGCCGTTGGCGTCGAAGCCGCTGGCAACCACGATCAGCTCCGGCTGGAAGCGTTCCAGCGCCGGCACGATGATGGTTTCCATGGCCACACGGTAGGCGTCGTCACCGCTGCCCGGATAGAGCGGCACGTTGAGGTTGTAGCCCTTGCCCGCACCCTCGCCGATGTCGCCCACCGCACCGGTGCCGGTGGGGTAGCAGTCGGCCTGGTGGATCGACAGGGTCAGCACGTCATCGCGGCCGTAGAAGATCGCCTCGGTGCCGTTGCCGTGGTGCACGTCCCAGTCGAGCACCGCCACGCGCTTGATGCCGTGGCGTGCCTTGGCCGTCTCCACCGCCACGGCGATGTTCGCCAGGTAGCAGAAGCCCATGCCGCGATCCGGCAGGCAGTGGTGGCCCGGCGGACGGGACAGCGCGTAGGCGTTGTCCAGCTCGCCGCGCAGCACCGCATCCACAGCGGCGATGGTCAGGCCGGCGGACTGCCGGGCGATGTCGTAGGTGCCATGGCTGACCATGGTCTCTTCGCCCATGTCGCCGTGGCCGACTTCGCTGTAGGCCTTGAAGCGCTCCAGATAACTGGCCGGGTGCACCCGCAGCAGGTCTTCCTCGCTGGCCAGCGGCGCACTGGACAGGTGCAGCTGGCTGCTCAGGCCGGAGACATCCATCAGGCTTTTCAGCCGGCGCTTGCTCTCCGGCGACTCGGCGTGGCCGCCGCCCACCGGCGGCTGCAACCAGCCACCGACGGGAAGGATCAGCGCATGCAGCCCGGTCGCGTGCCAGAAGCAGCGCTCGTCGAAGAAGAACCCGGTGCGGCGGCTCATGCGCGAGCCGCCTTCAGGGCACGCTGGCGCTTGCGGCTGAACAGCCAGTAGACCGGCGAGACCACACCCAGGCCGACCACCCAGGAGATGTCCGCGCCGTTCATGGCCTGCGCGGCGGCGCCGGTGTAGAGCGCGGTGGACATGAACGGAACCTGCACCAGGATGCCGAGGATGTAGCAGTTCACCGCGGTCCAGTTGAAGGTGCCATAGATGCCGCCGTCACGACGGAAGAACGACAGCACGTCGTACTCGCCATGGGCGATCAGGTAGTAGTCGACCAGGTTAATCGCACTCCAGGGCACCAGCACGTAGAGCAGCAGCAGGATGAAGTTGGTGTAGTTGGCCATGAAGTTGTCCTGGCCGAGCAGGGCGATGGTCAGCGAACCGCCGAACAGCGCCAGGGCGATCACCGCGCGCCAGCCGGCCTTGGCCGACCAGGCGGGAATCAGCGTCTGGCCGACGGTGATGGCCGAGAGCGTGCCGCAGTACAGGTTCATCGAGTTGGTGGCGGCGATGCCGATGGAGAACACCGCGACCATGATGGCGCTGAAGCCGCCGGTCATCTCGATCAGGCCGGCGATGACGTCGCCTTCGCCCACCGACAGGCCGACCAGCACGCCCAGCAGCATCGGCAGGATCGAGCCCAGGCAGCAGCCCCAGTAGCTCGACCAGAACGCGGTGCGCGAACCGGTACCCTGCGGCATGTAGCGCGAGTAGTCGGATACGTAGGGCGCATACGCCAATTGCCACAGCGCGGCGATGGACAGCGCGCCGAGGAAGCCGGGGATGTTGTTCTCGTTGCGCTGCAGCAGGTCCGCCGGCAGGCCGTGGACGAACACCAGCCAGACGAAGCTGACCAGCAGCACCGCGCCGGACAGCCAGGACATCACGCGGGTGTAGCCGTGGATCAGGCGGTAGCCGAACACCGTGGCGATCACGCTGATCGCGCCCACCAGCAGGATGCCGGTGTTGGTGCCGATCACCTCGAAGCGCGCGTGCAGCGCCTGGCCCCCGAGGACCAGGTTGGACGCGAAGAAGCCCAGGTACATGATCACCACCAGGGCGACCACCAGCAGCGAGCCGAAGGAGCCGAACTGGCCGCGGGTCTGCACCATCTGCGGTACGCCCAGCTGCGGGCCCTGGGCCGAGTGCAGGGCCATGAACACGCCACCCACCAGGTTGCCGAGTACCAGCGCCAGCACGGCGGCAAAGAACGGCAGCTTGAACACGGTGACCGCCAGGGCGCCGGTGACCACGGTCAGCAGCATGATGTTGCTGCCGAACCAGATGGTGAAGAGGTCGCGGGCGCGGCCGTGTCGTTCGTGTGCGGCGATGGGCTGGATGGTGCTCAGCTCCAGAGTCGTCGCCTGGTTTTGCGTCGTTGTCATTGTGTTTCTCACGCGTCGTTGGCAAGGCAGGCCCGGCGCGAACGCCGGGCTTGGATCAGGAAAGGATCAGCGGGCGGCCCAGGCGTTGAAGCGCTGCTCGAGCTCTTCGCCGTGGTCGACCCAGAAGGCCGCGTCGACCGAGCGGGCGCCTTCGAGGTTGGCCGGCGCGGTGGGCAGCGCGTCGCGCACGTCCGCCGGCAACAGGTCCAGCGTGCCCTTGTGTACCGGGCCATAGGGGATGTTCTCGGAGAAGGTCTTCTGGGTTTGCGGCTGGCTGGCGAAGGCGATGAACTTCTCGGCCAGCGCCTTGTTCGGCGTGCCTTTCACCACGGCCCAGTATTCCGGGTCATAGAGGCTGCCCGGCCAGACGATGCCCAGCTTCACGCCTTCCTTCTGCGCGGCGGCGATGCGGCCGTTGTAGGCGGCACTCATCACCACGTCACCGGCGGCCAGCCACTGCGGCGGTTGTGCGCCGGCTTCCCACCACTGGATGTTGCCCTTGAGCTGGTCGAGCTTGGCGAAGGCGCGATCGACGCCTTCCTTGGTGCCGAGCACCTTGTAGAGATCTTCCTGTTTCACGCCGTCGGCCAGCAGGGCGATCTCCAGGGTGTACTTGGCCCCCTTGCGCAAGCCGCGCTTGCCCGGGTACTCGGCGGTGTTCCAGAAGTCGGCCCAGGATTGCGGGGCCTTGGCGACCTTGGCGCCGTTGTAGGCCATGACCATGGACCAGACGTAGGTGGCCACGCCGCACTCGCTGAGGGTACCGGGGACGAAGCTCTTCTCGTCGCCGATGGCCGCCGGGTCGATGCGCTCGAACAGGCCTTCCTCGCAGCCGCGCAGCAGCTCGGGGCTCTCCACCTCGACCACGTCCCAGGTGACCTTGCCGACATCGACCATGGCCTTCACCTTGGCCATCTCGCCGTTGTACTCGCCGGCGACGATCTTGCCGGCGCCGCTGGCCTCGAAGGGCTTGAAGTAGGCCTGCTCCTGGGCCGCCTTGGTGGCGCCGCCGAAGGAGATGACGGTGATGCTTTGGGGCTGTGCATTAACGCTGCCGACAGCGGCAGCAAGGGCACAGGTGATGGAGATGCGCGTGAGCAAGGACACTTTCATGGAACGACTCCCACAGCCGGATTGGCGTTGTTGTGTTGCTGGGCAGTACTCCCGGCCAGAAGCCGGACAAAAGGGTTCCATCGCGCGGGCGTCTTTGCGCTCGCGGCGTTGTTATCAGGTATTCGTCGAGCCGTAGGGCGCATAACCCGGAACGGGTTATCCGCCGCTCAATCCACGGCGGATAACGCTGGCGCGTTATGCGCCCTACCGATGGCTCCGGCGCCTTACAGCACGCCGATTTCCTGGGCTGTGCGATCCACCGCGCGGCGGGTCTTGTCGACCAGCTCGTCGATCTCGGCACGGCCGGCGACCAGCGCCGGGGCCATGATCATGCGGCCGAGGGTGGAACGGATGATCACGCCCTCCTCGAAGCCGATGGTGCGGCAGCGCCAGGCGATGTCGTTTTCATTGTCGAAGCGCTTGCGGGTGGCCTTGTCTTGGACGAACTGCAGCGCAGCGACGAAGCCGGTGCCCTGGATGTCGCCCACCAGCGGGTGGTTGCCGAAGACTTCACGCAGGCACTGCTGCAGGTACGGGCCAGTGTCGTTCTTCACCGCATTCACCCAGCCCTCGTCGCGCAGCGCGCGCAGGTTGGCCACCGCCACCGCTGCCGCCACCGGGTGGCCGGAGTAGGTCAGGCCGTGGGCGAACACGCCGCCCTCTTCCACCAGTGCCTGTGCAATGCGCTTGCTCAGCACCAGGCCGCCCATGGGGATGTAGCCGCTGGTCAGGCCCTTGGCGATGGACAGGGTGTCGGGCTGGAAGCCGAAGTGCTGGTGGGCGAACCACTCGCCGGTACGACCGAAGCCGCCGATCACTTCGTCCGCGCACAGCAGCACGTCGTACTGACGGCAGATGCGCTGGATTTCCGGCCAGTAGCTTTCCGGCGGGAAGATCATGCCGCCGGCGCCCTGGAACGGCTCGGCGATGAAGCCGGCGACGTTGTCGGCGCCCAGTTCGAGGATCTTCTCTTCCAGCTGCAGCGCGCAGCGACGGCCGAATTCGGCCGGGGTCAGGTCACCGCCGGCGGCGAAGAAGTAGGGTTCGTCGATGTGCGCGATGTCCGGGATCAGGCCGCCCATCTCGTGCATGAACTTCATGCCGCCCAGCGCGGTGGCCGCCAGGGTGGAGCCGTGGTAGCCGTTCCAGCGGCCGATCATGATCTTCTTCTGCGGCTTGCCTTCGATCTGCCAGAAGCGGCGCACGGTGCGGATCAGCACCTCGTTGGCCTCGGAGCCGGAGTTGGTGTAGATCGCGTGGCTGTAGTGGTCGGGCAGCAGGCTGAAGAGGGTCTCGGAAAGCTCGATCACCGCCGGGTGGGTGGTGTGGAAGAACATGTTGTAGTACGGCAGCTCGTCCAGCTGGGCGGTGGCGGCGGCGGTCAGGTCCTTGCGGCCGTAGCCCAGGTTGGTGCACCACAGGCCGGACATGCCGTCGATGTACTTGTTGCCATCGTTGTCCCAGAGGTGCAGGCCTTCGCCACGCACCATCACGCGCGGGCCCTCGGCGTTCAGCGCCTTCTGGTCGAGGAAGGCATGGATGTGGTGGGCCGCGTCCGCTTTCTGGTATTCGCGGGTATCACGTGGCGCTCTCTTCGGGTCGGTCATCGACTTTCTCCTCTATCCCTCGGCGGTGCTCCGGCAGCCGGCCTGAGGGGTCTTCAGGGGATCGAGGGCGACGGACTTACCTAGGCAGTCTCACCGGCCGTCTCGAACGGTTCGGTTAGGAATTCGGGTGTTGCTCAGGTGCCGGGCGCGAACCCGACGGCCTGTCTTTCATTCAGTCGCGCAGCTGGAACCAGGTGGTCTTGAGCTGCGTGTACTTGTCGAAGGAATGCAGCGACAGGTCGCGGCCGAAGCCCGACTGCTTGCCGCCACCGAACGGAATCGCCGGGTCCAGCGCGTCCACGGTGTTCACCGACACGGTGCCGGCGTTCAGCTTGCGCGCCACGCGGTGGGCGCGGTGCAGGTCGTCGCTCCACAGGGAGGCGGCGAGGCCGTAGATGCTGTCGTTGGCCAGACGCACGGCTTCTTCTTCGCTGTCGAAGGGGATGACTGCAAGCACCGGGCCGAACACTTCGTCGCGGGCCAGGGACTGCTCCGGGCGCACGCCGGTGAAGATGGTCGGCTCGATGAAATTGTCCGAGCCATTGAAGCTCAGCTGGCGGCCACCGCAGGCGAGCTGCGCGCCGTCGCTCTGGGCGCGGTCGATGCACGCCATGATGCCAGCGGTCTGCTTGTTGTCGACGATGGAGCCGGCGCGGCTGGCCGGGTCCAGCGGGTCGCCCGGGGTCCAGTCGCGGGCCTTGGCGATCAGGCGCTCGACGAACTCGTCGTGGATCGAGCGCTCCACCAGCAGGCGCGAGTTGGCCGAGCAGACTTCGCCCTGGTTGAAGAAGATGCCGAAGGCGGCCTTCTCCGCGGCGAGGTCGAGGTCGCGGCAGTCGGCGAACACCAGGTTCGGGCTCTTGCCGCCGCATTCCAGCCAGACCTGCTTGAGGTTGGACTGCGCGGAATACTGCATGAAGTATTTGCCGACCTGGGTCGAGCCGGTGAACACCAGGGCGTCCACGTCCGGGTGCAGGCCCAGCGCCTTGCCGGCAGCTTCACCCAGGCCCGGCACGACGTTCAGCACACCTTCGGGGATGCCGGCTTCCAGCGCCAGCTCGGCCAGGCGCAGGGCGGAGAACGGCGACTGCTCGGCGGGCTTGAGCACCACGGAGTTGCCGGCGGCCAGCGCGGGCGCCAGCTTCCAGGCGGCCATGTCGAGGGGGAAGTTCCACGGCACCACGGCGCCGATCACGCCCAGCGGCGTGCGGGTGATGGTGGCCAGGGCGTTCTGCGCGGTCGGGGCGACCTGGTCGTAGAGCTTGTCGAGGCTTTCGGCGTACCAGGAGAACACGCCAGCGGCGCCGGGGACGTCGATGTTCCAGGCGTCCATCACCGGCTTGCCCATGTTCAGGGTGTCGAGCAGGGCCAGCTCGTCGCGGTGGGCCATCATCAGCTCGGCGAGCTTCTGCAGCACGGCCTTGCGCTCACGCGGCGCCATGCGCGCCCACGGGCCGGTCTCGAAGGCCTGGCGGGCAACGCGCACGGCGGCGTCGACTTCGGCTGCGCCACAGGCGGCGACATTGGCCAGCAGGCGATTGGTCGCCGGGTCGATGGCAGCGAAGGTCGCGCCATCCTGTGCAGTCACGCGGCGGCCGCCGATCAGCGCGCTGTCGATGAAAGTCTGCCGGGCAGCACGCTGCCGCCAATCGTTGAGCTCGTACACCAGGGCACTCCTGCTTCGCTCGCCCTCGAGGGACGTTGTTGTTCGAATGTGGATTGGATGGTCGCCCAAGGCCTTGCCAAGGAAAATTATTAAATTTGTCTTCGGGGTATATGAAAAAGCTGGGCAGCCACGCACCGGCCCGGAGCATTGTGCGCCATCACGGTGCGCGCCTGCGCACCGCTGCAGGGCCCGTAGTCAGCGGGTCAGTGCCTGGTAAAGCTCGGGGCGACGACACGGCAGGTAGGGGAAAGTCCCGGCCTGGCGGGCGAGCTGCTGCGGGTCCAGATCGACGATCAGCAGACTCTCCGCGGGCCCGGCGGCAGCCAGGCGTTCGCCATCCGGCGCGACGATGCAGGAGCCGCCGAGGAAGGCCAGCCCGTCTTCCACGCCGCAGTGGTTGCAGTAGGCGACGAACAGCTGGTTCTCCACCGCCCGTGCCGGGACTATCACCCCCGGCACCGCGCCGTATTCGGGCGTCAGTGCGGTGGGGATGAGGATCAGCCCGGCGCCGTTCAGCGCGTGGGTGCGCACCGCCTCGGGGTATTCCACGTCGAAGCAGATCAGCAGGCCGACGCGCCAGCCGGCGTAGTCGAACGGCGCTTCCAGCACATCGCCGGCGCTGAACACCTCACGCTCCATGGCACCGAACAGGTGCGCCTTGCGGTAATGGCCCAGCGCGCTGCCGGACGGGCCGATCACCTGCACCGAGTTGTACGGCTTGCCGCCCTGTGGATGGCGCTCGGCGTAACCGTAGGCGATGGCCAGCCCGAAGCGCTGCGCCAGCTCGCCGATGCGCTGGGCAGACGGGCCGTCCGCCGCCTCGGCCAGCTCGTTCATCCGCTGCGGTACGTTGTAGCCGCCCAGCCACAGCTCGGGGCAGAGCAGCAGTTGCGCGCCGGCAGCAGCTGCGGCACCGGCCTGGCGCTCCAGCTGGTCGAGGTTGCCGGCGACATCGCCGGGGAGGCCGCAGGTCTGCCAAAGGGACATGCGCATGAGCTTTACTCCAGGCTGCGTGTACGGGATTTGCAGGGCGCTTTCACGCACTGCGCTGGAGTATGCCCGCGCCCGGAGGGTCGCAGCAGGCGGCCAAGGCCATGAAAAATGTGGTCCCCGGCGAGGAAAATCTTCGCCATGGGCCGCCCCCGCCGGCCGGCCCAACGCGGTATCTTGTATAAAAAAGCATCAACGAGGCGTGCAGTGGCTTCCTATACCTTGCGGCAATTGAAGTATTTCGTGACCACCGTGGAATGCGGCAGCGTGGCCGAGGCGTCGCGCAAGCTGTACATCGCGCAACCGTCCATTTCCACGGCGATCAAGGGGCTGGAAGAGAGCTTCGGCGTGCAGCTGTTCATCCGCCACCACGCCCAGGGCGTGTCGCTCACCCCCAGCGGCGCGCGCTTCTACCGCAAGGCGCAGGAACTGCTGCGCATGGCCCACGAATTCGAGCAGAACGCCCTCGCCGACAACGACGTGGTGGCCGGGCAGATCGACATCGGCTGCTTCGAGACCGTCGCCCCGCTCTACCTGCCGCGCCTGATCTCGGGCTTCCGCGAGCGCTACCCCGGCGTGGAAATCCGCATCAGCGACGGCGAGCAGCAGGAGCTGGTGCAGGGCCTCACCGCCGGCCGCTTCGACCTGGCGCTGCTGTATGAGCACGACCTCGACGCCACCATTTCCACCGACCCGCTGATGCCCGCCCAGCGCCCCTACGCGCTGCTGCCGGAGAACCACCGCTTCGCCAAGCAGGACAAGGTGTCCCTGCGCGACCTGGTGCTGGAACCGATGATCCTGCTGGACGTGCAGCCCAGCCGCACCTACTTCGTACGCATCTTCGAGGAGCTGGGGCTGAACCCGCACATCGCCTTCAGCTCGCCGTCGATCGAGATGGTGCGCGGCATGGTCGGCCAGGGCTTCGGCTTCTCCCTGCTGGTCACCCGCCCGCATTCCGAGTGCACCTACGACGGCAAGAAGGTGGTGACGGTGGACGTCGCCGAAGAGGTCAGCACCTCCGGCCTGGTCGCCGCCTGGCTCAAGCGCGCCCAGCTGACCAAGCCGGCGCAGCTGTTCGTCGACTATGCGCGGGAGGAGTTGAGCGGGAAGCACTGAGGCTGTTTGCTCTTGGTAGGAGCGAGGGGGACGCCCAGTTCTTGCTCGCGAACCACCCAACCTCCTGTGCGATGGCCTGCCCTCACCCTGACCCTCTCCCGGAGGGAGAGGGGACAATTGGGCAGGCTCTTAAAGCTCGGCGCTCGCCGGCTGACTCCATAAACGATCCAGCACTGCGGACGGCTCCCTCTCCCCCTGGGAGAGGGCTGGGGTGAGGGAAAAGCCCAAACACCGAGCCCTCCCGTCACTCCCCACACCCCCAACCAGACATCCGGGGTTACAATCCCGCCCCCAATTCGCAATGCCTTCCCGCCCCATGCTCATCTGGAAAGAGCGCGTGCAGCGCCTCATCACTCTCGTCCTCGGCCTGCTGCAGAAGTATCCGCGCGTCATCGCCCTGTTCGGTTTCTGCTCCGGCGTCTTCAGCTTCATCATGGTGGACCGCCACCGCGCCGGCTTCGCCCGCGCCATGGCCATCGTCATGCTGGTCAGCTGGATCTGGCTGATGCTGGAGAACCTGCTCACCAACCGCTTCAAACGCCGTTTCGGCTGGGAAGTCCCGCCGGGCCTGCTGCGCTACGCGACCCAGCTGATCCACCAGGAAAGCCTGTTCTTCTGCCTGCCGTTCTTCTTCGTCACCACCACCTGGAACAGCGGCCAGGCCCTGTTTACCGGCGTGCTGACGCTGGCCGGGCTGATGGCGATCACCGACCCGATCTACTACAAGTGGCTGTCGGTGCGGCGCTGGACCTTCCTCGGCTATCACACCCTGACGCTGTTCGCGGTGCTGCTCACCGCGCTGCCGATCATCCTCCACCTGAGCACCCCGCAGAGCTACCAGGCGGCACTCGGCATCGCCGTGCTGCTGTCCTTCCCGAGCCTCGCGGTCACGGTGAAGATCCACAAATGGTGGCGCTGGTTCGCCCTCGTCGGCCTGACCCTGTCCATCGGCGCGGTGGGCTGGTTCGCCCGCGCCTGGGTGCCGCCGTCGACCCTGTGGATGACCGAGATGGCGGTGACCGAGAGCTTCGACAACGCCCAGCGCACCCCCGGCGACAGCCTGGAGACGGTCAGCGTCGCGCAGATCAAGAGTCAGGGCCTCTACGCCTACACCGCGATCAACGCCCCGCGTGGCCTGAACGAGCGCATCTACCACGCCTGGCGGCTGAACGGCCAGGAAGTCGACCGCATTGCCCTCGACATCAAGGGCGGCCGCGAGGCCGGCTACCGCGCCTGGACGCACAAGCAGAACTTCCCCACCGACCCCAGCGGCAACTGGCAGGTGCAGGTGCTCACGGAAGCCGGGCAGGTGATCGGTACGCTCAGGTTCGAGGTCACGCCCTGACCACTCGGTATCCTTGACCCGACTCGGCGCTTTCCCCTACAAGACCCTCTCCCCAGAACAAAAAGCGCCGAGAGAGTCATGACCGATACCGCCCTGCACCCGTTCGACCGCGCCGTGGCCCTGCAACCCGTGGCCGGCCAGCCCAACCTCTACGAAGGCCACACCAGCCAGGACTACTGGAACATGGTCGGCCCCTTCGGCGGCGTCACCGCCGCGGTCCTGCTGCAGGGCGCGCTGCGCCACCCGCAGCTGCTCGGCAGCCCGGTGTCGCTGACGGTGAACTACGCCGCGGCGGTGGTGGCCGGCGCTTTCCAGGTCGAAGCCGTGCCGGTGCGCACCAACCGCAGCACCCAGCACTGGTTGCTGCAACTGACCCAGGCCGATGAGTCCGGCGAGCAGCAGGTCACCACCACCGCCACCCTGGTTACCGCGCTGCGTCGCGAGACCTGGAGCCTGACCGACCTGCCCACGCCGGACCTCGCCCCGCCCAGCGATTTCGAACCAATGAGTCCCGCCGCCAAGGGCGTGGCCTGGCCCAGGCAGTACGAGATGCGTCCGGTTTCCGGCGCCTTCCCGACCAAGTGGGATGGCACTGGCGAAACCAGCCGCAGCCAGCTCTGGCTGCGCGACGCCCAGGACCGCCCGCTGGACTTCCTGTCCCTGGCGGCGATGAGCGACATCTTCTACCCGCGCATCTGGCTGCGCCGCGCCACCCCGGTACCGGCCGGCACCGTGTCGATCACCACCTACTTCCACACCGACGCCGCGCAGATGGCCGAAGTCGGCGCGGGCTACCTGCTCGGCGACGCCCGCGCCCAGGAATTCCGCAACGGCTTCTTCGACCAGAGCGCCCAGCTGTGGAGCCAGTCCGGCGCACTGCTGGCGACCAGCAACCAGGTGGTTTACTACAAGGAATGACTTCGACCTGTAGGAGCGCGCCATGCGCGCGATCGCGGGCATGGCCCGCTCCTACAGGGGAGCACCCAATGAAAAGCCCGGCACATGGCCGGGCTTTTTGTTAGCGCTGAGAAGGCTCAGACCTTCTTCACGAACTCCGACTTCAGCTTCATCGCGCCGATGCCGTCGATCTTGCAGTCGATGTCGTGGTCGCCGTCCACCAGGCGGATGTTCTTCACCTTGGTGCCGACCTTTACCACCAGGGACGAGCCCTTGACCTTGAGGTCCTTGATCACGGTAACGGTGTCGCCGTCCTGCAGCAGGTTGCCGACCGAGTCCTTGATTACGCGGGCGTCGCCGTCGGCCTCGCCCGAGCCGTCAGCGGACCACTCGTGGGCGCACTCGGGGCAGACCAGCTGGGCGCCGTCTTCGTAGGTGTATTCGGAGTTGCATTTGGGGCAGGGCGGCAGCTGGCTCACGGCGGTTCTCACACTGGAAACGGTAAAAAGACCGCAGAGTATATAAGGTTTCTCCCGTTCCTGCCCGGCGCTCAAGTTGGCAAGAGGCCAGCACCGTTACAAAAGCGTAAGAATCCATCGCTATAAAAGGCGGCCACTTCGATAAGAAAAAGGACGCCCGTACCATGCTGCACAAGCCCTCCCCGCTCGCGCTGAGCATCGCCCTGGTGCTGGCGAGCCTGGCCGCCGAAACCGCCCACGCCGTGCCGGTATCGCCCATCATCAGCGACGCGCAGACCAGCAGCCGGCCCCTGGCCAACCAGGACACTCTGACCGTCACCAGCACCGGCAGCCTGGTTACCAACGGCAAGAGCATCGACCTCAAGGGCGCAGCCACCGGCAGCGGCGTGGTGATCGACAATAGCGGCCTGATGCAGTCCACCACCGGCCGAGTGTTCGACACTTCCGGCAGCGACAGCACCACACGTTTCTACCAGATCATCAACCGCGAAGGCGGGCGCATCCTCGGCTACGACGACGCCATCCGCATGAACAACCCGTTCAGCGCCGGCAACGTGCTGATCGACAACGCCGGCACCATCTATTCGGCCACCGGCCAGGCGCTGGACTTCGACAAGCTGCAGAGTGCCGCGACCGTCACCCTCATCAACCGCGCCAGCGGCGTCATCCACAGCGATGGCAACGACGCCATCCGCCCCGGCGGCAACGCGACGATCACCAACTATGGCGAGATCAGCAGCTCGGACATGATCACCGCCGACACCAAGAACGACGGCATCGACTTCCAGGGCGCCGCGGGCGGCTACGTGGAAAACCACGGCCTCATCAGCGGCGGCCGCCACGGCATCACCACCGATGTCGGCGCCACCCTGATCAACTACGCCGACGGCGTGATCATCGGCCGCAATGGCTCGGGCTTCGGCTCCGACGGCGATGGCACCGTGATCAACTACGGGCGCATCACAGGCTCCTACAACGGGCTGGTTCCGGATGGCGACGGCGACGGTGTGGATATCGACTACACCGGCCACATCGAGAACCACGGCATCATCGAAGGCACCGGCGCCGCCGGCTCGAAGGACGGCTCGCCGAACGGCAGCGAAGGCATAGCCATGGGCGGCGGCACCATCATCAACTACGCCGGCGCGATCATCCGCAGCGTCGACCGCGGCATCCTGGTCGACGACGGCAACGGTAATAGTGGCTTCAGCTCCACCTACCTGGAAAACCACGGCACCATCACTGGCGAGAAGCTCTCCGGCGTGACCCTGTCCGGCGACCTCGACGACACCGTGATCAACGATGGTCTGATCCACGGCGGCAATGGCGTGGCCCTGGAAATGGGTGGCGGCAACGACAGCCTGGTGCTGCTCTCCGGCAGCCGCTTCGAAGGCCTGGTGGACGGCGGCAGCGGTCGCGACACCGTGACCCTCGACGATGCTGCCGGCGGCAGCTTCGGCAACAGCGCCAACTTCGAATGGCTGGACGTGAAACAGGGCAGCTGGACGCTCTCCAGCACCGACGATTTCAGCGAAGGCGGCGAAGTCTTCAGCGGCGCCAGCCTGAGCAACACCGGCAGCCTCCTCGGCACCCTGCAGATCGACCAGAGCGCGACCTACTCGGGCAGCGGCAGCGTCGGCGGACTGAACGTCGCCGGCACCCTGGTCGCCTCGCCAGCAACCGGCGCCGCCCATGTGACCGGCAACCTGAGCCTGCAGAGCGGCTCGACCCTGTCCTTCGGCGTGGAGCCCAGCGGCGCCCACGCCACCGTGCAAGTAGACGGCAGCACCCGCATCGACGGCTCGCATCTCGCCGTGCAGGCCGGCAGCGGCAACTGGCCGTGGCAGAGCAGCGTGCAGGTAATCAACTCCACCGGCGGCGTCAGCGGCCAGTTCGCCGACGTGAAGAGCAACTTCGCCTTCCTCACCCCGACCCTGAGCTACAGCGCCAACAGCGTCGACCTGCAATTGACCCGCAACGATGTGCAGTTCGGCGACCTGGCCAGCAGCAGCAACGGCCGCAACGCCGCCTCCGCCCTGCAGAGCCAGAACGGCGGCGCGTTGTACAACTCGCTGATCACCAGCGACGCGAGCAACGCCACATCCGCCCTGGAACAACTGGCCGGCGCCAGCAACGCCAGCCTGGCCGCCGCGACCATCGCCGGCAGCCAGCAGGTCGGCAGCGCCATGCTCAACGCCGTGCGCCAGCTGGGCAGCAGCAGCCTGCTGGCGGCCACCGAGCGCAGCGACACACCGATGCTCGCCGCCACCGGCGTGCCCAGCGCAGCGCGCAACCTGAACGACCCGAACGCCGCCGGCCGCCTGTGGGTCCAGGGCATCGGCAGCCACGGCAAGCTCGACGAGCACGACGGTAGTGGCGACCTGCAACAGAACACCGGCGGCACCCTGCTCGGCGCCGACTGGGCGGTGACTCCGGACTGGCGCCTGGGCGTGCTCGGCGGCTACTCGCACACCGACCTGGACGGCAGCGGCGGGGTCTCCGGCGACATCGACAGCTGGCACCTGGGCGCCTATGCGCTGCACCAGAGCGGCCCGCTGGCGGTGCGCCTGGGCGCGGCCTACAGCAGCCACGACGGCGAGAGCAAACGCCGGGTCGAGTTCGACGGCTTCAGCGACCGGCCCAAGGGCGACTACGACGCCGACAGCTGGCAGGCCTTCGCCGAGACCGGCTACGCCATGGGCAGCGGCCGCCTGAGCGCCGAACCCTACGCGCGCCTGGACTACCAGCGCTACGAGCGCGATTCGTACGACGAGAAGGGCGGCGCCGCCGCGCTGCACGTCGACTCCCAGGACCAGGACAACCTGAGCAGCACCCTCGGCCTGCGCATCGCCCGCCTCGACACCCTGAGCAACGGCATGAGCTTCACCCCGCGCCTGGGCCTGGGCTGGCGCCATACCTTCGGCGACATCGACAGTGAAACCCGCCAGTCCTTCCTCGCCGGCGGCGACGCTTTCAGCGTCCAGGGCACCGCGCTGGACCGCAACAGCCTGCTGCTGGACGTCGGCTTCGATGTCGGCGTGTCGGCGCGCAATACCGTCGGCATCGGCTACAGCGGCCAGATGGGCAGCAACGCACAGAACCACGCGCTGATCGCGCAGTGGCAGATGGCGTTCTGATCGCGATCCACCGACGAAAGAGCCCGGCGGAAGCCGGGCTTTTTTATGGGCGCTGTTACGACGAGAGATTCGGAAATTTCGCAGCCTGTCTCGGAGCCCGACACATAGCCTCAGCGAGCGCCGACGGCAAAGCTTGCCGCCCCGGTCAGCCGACCGGCATCCGCCCAACCTCGATGAGTGAGCACTCCCATGAAAAAGCTTTGCATCCTGATCGCTGTCTGCGCCGTTCTCGCCGCCTGTGGCAAGCAAGAAGAACAAGCCTCGAAGACCGCCGTCCCCGCCGCCACCCAGCAGGAAGCCACGCCTGCGGTCCAGCCGGAAGCCAAGCCGGTAGAGCAGGCTGCCCCGGCCGAACAAGTTGCCGCTCCGGACCAGCCGGCAGCTGAAGCAGCCAAGCCGGCCGACGACAAGCAGCAGTAAGCGTCCGCCGCTCACCACAACAGCCAGCCGCCTCCGGGCGGCTGGCTGCTTTCAGGGCTGCAGCTGGCTGAGGTAGGCGGTCAGCGCAGGGATATCGTCGTCATTGAGCAACGCCGCCACCGCCAGCATCGGCGAGTCCGCGCGGCTCGGGTCCTTGTCGCGGTAACGTTGCAGGGCATGGGTCAGGTAGACCTGCGGCTGCCCGGCGATGCGCGGGAAGCCGTCGTGTCCCATGGCCTTATCGCCGTGGCAGGTGACGCAGACCGTGGCGAAGCGCCGGGCGCCCTGCTCCACCAGCGCCTTGTCCGGCGCGGCCTCCGAGCGGGGCAGGACCTTCTGCTGGCTGAAGTAGTAGGCGATGTTGACCCGCTCGTTGATGCTCAGCAGCTTGGCCGCCTGGTTCATCACGAAGTCGGTGCGCTGGCCGTCGACGTACTTCTCGAAGGCATCGAAGAGGTACTGCGGGTTCTGCCCGGCCAGGTTGGGGATGTAGTCGCGCTTGCTGTTGCCATCCTTGCCGTGGCACTTGCTGCACAGCAGGATGCGCTCCTGCGCGGCGGCATAGGCCTGCTCGCGCTTGGCCGGGTCCTGCTCCAGCGCGGCGAGCCGCTCCATCATCTCCGATGCCTGCGCACTGGCGCACAACAGCATCCACAACAGAACGACTCTTCCCATCGCCATACCCTGGTCAGTTTTCCCAGCGTCGACGCTAATGAGTTTCTGAAGGAAGTTTCCGACGCAGATCAAGCAAAGCGGCAAAACCAACGGACAAAAAAAGGGGGAGCATCGTGCTCCCCCGTGGGACTGAACCTTAAAGACCCGTCTGTCCTTGGTCAGCCTTCAATTTCAACCAGGATCTCACCGGGGTTGACCCGGTCGCCCTTGGCTACGTGGATGGCCTTCACGGTGCCGGCGATGCCCGCCTGCACTTCGGTCTCCATCTTCATTGCTTCGGTGATCAGCACGGCCTGGCCGGCCTTCACGCTGTCGCCTTCCTTGACCAGCACATCGACGATGTTGCCCGGCATGGTGGTGGTGACATGGCCCGGCTCGCTGGCCTGCTTGCGCTTGTTGCCGCCGCCGCCGATGAACTCGTTGAGCGGCTCGAACACCACTTCTTCGGGCATGCCATCCACCGACAGGTAGAAGTGGCGCTTGCCGTCGGTCTTCACGCCGACGCCGGTGATGTCCACGCGGTAGCTTTCGCCGTGCACGTCGACCACGAACTCGGTCGGTACGCCTTCACCGCCAGCAGCGGCGACGCCCTTGCCGTTGGGGATCGGCAGCAGCTCTTCGGGTTTCAGGGTGCCGGCGGCACGCTCTTCGAGGAACTTGCGGCCGATGTCCGGGAACATGGCGAAGGTCAGCACGTCCTCTTCGGACTTGGCCAGGCTGCCGATCTCTTCGCGCAGCTTGTTCAGCTCCGGCTTGAGCAGGTCGGCCGGGCGCACGTCGATCACTTCCTCGTTGCCGATAGCCTGGCGACGCAGGGTTTCGTCGATCTTGCCCGGCGCCTTGCCGTAGCGGCCCTGCAGGTACAGCTTCACCTCGTTGGTGATGGTCTTGTAGCGCTCGCCGGCCAGCACGTTGAAGAACGCCTGGGTGCCAACGATCTGCGAGGTCGGGGTGACCAGGGGCGGGAAGCCGAGGTCAGCGCGCACCTTCGGGATCTCCGCAAGCACCTCGGCCATGCGGTTCAGCGCGCCCTGTTCCTTGAGCTGGTTGGCCAGGTTGGAAATCATCCCGCCCGGTACCTGGTTGACCTGCACGCGGGTATCCACGCCGGTGAACTCGCTCTCGAACTGGTGGTACTTCTTGCGCACGGCGTGGAAGTACATGCCGATTTCCTGGATCAGTTCCAGGTCCAGGCCGGTGTCGAACGGCGTGTCGCGCAGGGCGGCAACCATGGACTCGGTGCCCGGATGGCTGGTGCCCCAGGCCATGCTGGAGATAGCGGTGTCGATGCGGTCGGCGCCGTTCTCCACAGCTTTCAGCTGGCACATGCTGGCGACGCCGGCGGTGTCATGGGAGTGCACGACCACGTCCAGCGGCAGCGCGTCCTTCAGCGCCTTGACCAGCTCGCCGGTGGCGTAGGGGGTCAGCAGGCCGGCCATGTCCTTGATGGCGATGGAATCCACGCCCATGTCGGCCATGGCTTTGCCCTGGGCAACGAAGGCATCGATGGTATGCACCGGGCTGGTGGTGTAGGCGATGGTGCCCTGGGCGTGCTTGCCGGCGGCCTTCACGGCCTCGATGGAAACACGCAGGTTACGCACGTCGTTCATCGCGTCGAAGATGCGGAACACGTCGATGCCGTTGACCGCCGCCTTGGCGACGAAGGCACGCACCACATCATCGCTGTAGTGGCGGTAGCCCAGCAGGTTCTGTCCGCGCAGGAGCATCTGCAGGCGGGTGTTGGGCAGCGCGGCCTTGAGCTTGCGCAGGCGCTCCCACGGGTCTTCCTTGAGGAAGCGCACGCAGGCGTCGAAGGTGGCGCCGCCCCAGACTTCCAACGACCAGTAGCCGACCTGATCGAGCTTGTCGCAGATCGGCAGCATGTCTTCGGTGCGCATCCGGGTCGCCAGCAGCGACTGGTGAGCGTCGCGCAGGATGGTATCGGTGACGGTGACTTTCTTGGAAACGGTCATGTACGAATTCCTCACAGGCCAGCGTGGGCGGCAATGGCGGTAGCGATGGCGATGGCCAGGTGCGACGGGGTGCGCTTGATGGAGTACTGGGTCAGTTCCGGGTGGCTTTCGACGAAGCTGGTGTTGAACTGGCCGTTACGGAATTCCGGGTTCTTGAGGATTTCCTGGTAGTAGGCCGCGGTGGTCTTCACGCCCTGCACACGCATGTCGTCCAGCGCACGCAGGCCACGGTCCAGCGCCTCTTCCCAGGTCAGCGCCCAGACCACCAGCTTCAGGCACATCGAGTCGTAGTACGGCGGGATGGTGTAGCCGGTATAGATCGCCGTGTCGGTGCGCACGCCGGGGCCGCCGGGCGCGTAGTAGCGGGTGATCTTGCCGAAGGACGGCAGGAAGTTGTTCTTCGGGTCTTCGGCGTTGATCCGGAACTGCAGCGCGAAGCCGCGGTGGATGATGTCTTCCTGCTTGACCGAGAGCGGCAGGCCGGAAGCCACGCGGATCTGCTCGCGGACGATGTCGATGCCGGTGATTTCCTCGGTGATGGTGTGTTCCACCTGCACGCGGGTGTTCATCTCCATGAAGTACACCTCGCCATCGGCGAGCAGGAACTCCACGGTGCCGGCGTTCTCGTAGCCCACCGCCTTGGCCGCGCGCACCGACAGGTCACCGATGTAGGCGCGCTGCTCGGGGGTGAGCTGCGGGCTGGGGGCAATCTCGATCAGTTTCTGGTTGCGGCGCTGGATCGAGCAGTCGCGCTCGAACAGGTGCACGGTGTTGCCGAAGGAGTCGGCGAGAATCTGCGCCTCGATGTGCTTCGGGTTGACGATGCACTTCTCGAGGAAGACTTCCGCGCTGCCAAAGGCCTTGGTGGCTTCGGAGATCACGCGGGGGAAGTTCTGCTCCAGCTCTTCGCGGCTGTTGCAGCGGCGGATGCCGCGGCCGCCGCCGCCGGAGGTGGCCTTGAGCATCACCGGGTAGCCGATGCGCTCGGCTTCGGAGAGGGCTTCGGCCAGGTCGGCGACGTTGCCTTCGGTGCCGGGGGTGCAGGGCACGCCGGCGGCGATCATGCTGCGGCGCGCTTCGGTCTTGTCGCCCATGCGGCGGATGACTTCCGCCGACGGGCCGATGAACTTGATCCCGCGCTCGGCGCAGATATCGGCCAGTTCGGCGTTCTCGGAGAGGAAGCCGTAGCCCGGGTGCAGGGCGTCGCAACCGGTCTCCACCGCCAGGTTCACCAGGGCACGCGGGTTGAGGTAACCGGCCAGCGGATCAGCGCCCAGGCTGTGGGCTTCGTCGGCGCGCTTGACGTGCAGGGCGTGACGGTCGGCATCGGAATAGACGGCCACCGAACGGATGCCCATCTCGGCGCAGGCGCGCACGATCCGGACAGCGATCTCCCCACGGTTGGCGATCAGGATTTTCTTGATCACTGCGGCTTTCCCTCGGCCCGGGCCTTTTGGGCCCCGGCGTAAAAACCCATCGGCAGCTCCGGACACGGCAGCTGGATTCTCTTGTGGACACTTCTTGTAGGTATGGCTCGGCCGGAGCGGGTTCCGGCGTGTTTTTACCCTAGCGCGGGAGGGAGGATTAACCAAAATCAATAATTATTGGGGTAGCCATAAAGAATGCTTTATAGTTGAGCGGAAATGTCGCGATCAGGCCGTGTTCTATGCGTAAGTCATTGATGCGTATGACCCTTCGCCAGCTGCAGGTTTTTCGTGCGGTGTGCGAAAGCCGTTCCTACAGCCGCGCGGCGGAGGAAATGGCCCTGACCCAGCCGGCGGTCAGTCTGCAGATCCGCCAGCTGGAAGAACTGGTCGGCCAGCCGCTGTTCGAGTACATCGGCAAGAAGCTCTACCAGACCGATGCCGCCGACGCCCTGCTGCGCGCCACCACCGACATCTTCCAGCGCCTGGAAGTGCTGGACATGAACCTCTCCGACCTCAAGGGCTCGCTGCAGGGCCAGCTGCGCCTGGCGGTGGAATCCAGCGCCAAGTACATCACCCCGCACCTGTTCGCCGCCTTCCACGCGCAGCACCCGGACGTCAGCCTGAACCTCACGGTGGTCAACCGCGCCCAGGTGATCAAGCGCCTGTCGGACAACCGCGACGACCTGGTGATCATGTCCCTGGTGCCGCAGGACATGGCGCTGGAATTCCTGCCCTTCCTGAACAACCCCATTGTGGCCGTGGCGCCGCCGGACCATCCGCTGTGCAACGCCGCGAAGCTGTCGCTGAAGGACCTGGAACCCTACCCGCTGCTGATCCGCGAGCCCGGCTCGGGCACGCGCAAGGCCTGCGAGGAACATTTCCAGCAGAAGCGCGCGCACTTCCCGCAGACGCTGGAGTTCGCCTCGCTGGAAGGTTCACGCGAAGGGGTGCTGGCGGGTCTGGGACTGGCGCTGCTGCCGCGCCACGCGGTGAGCCGCGAACTGCAATCCGGGCTGCTGCACGAGCTGCCGGTGGAAGAGCTGCCGCTCTACCGCAGCTGGTGTCTGGTGCACGCCCGCGGCAAGCGCCTGAGCCCGGTAGCCCAGGCGTTCGTCGCCTTCATCCGTGAAGAGCGGGCGCTGATCAGCCAGCTGGCCGAACGCTTCGCCGGCCCGCCTTCGCCGAAGTGAGGTAGGCGGCAGCGATCAGGTCGGGGTAATCGGAGGTTTCCAGGGCGAGGCGCTGGGCCTCCATACGGTCCTCGATGGCGCGACGGAACTGCATGCGGCGCTGGTCTTCGAGCTTGCGGCGGGTCTTGCTATCCACTTGGAGCTGGGTGTCGTCGATATGGCGGGGCATCTCGCATCTCCCAAGGCCTAAGGGCTGGAGACGCCAGCATGCTGACGACGGATGACCGTTTGACGACGCGGGGGTGAAGCGCCGGTGACGCCGACGGGCGGTCGGCGACACCGTCAGGGATGGATCAGGACGCCTCTTCCGGGCGCTCCTCGTGGTTCTTCACCACCTTCGGCGACAGGCGCAGGCTGCGCAGACTGCGCTTCACGCTCTTGAGGTGATTCACCAGGTCCGGGCCACGGGCCATGGCCACGCCCATCGCCAGCACGTCGATCACCACCAGGTGGGCGATACGCGAGGTCAGCGGGGTGTAGATATCGGTGTCTTCGTGCACGTCCACCGCCAGGTTCACCGTGGCCAGGTCCGCCAGCGGGGTCTGGCTGGGGCACAGGGTGATCAGCGTGGCGCCGGCTTCACGCACCAGGTTGGCGGTCACCAGCAGGTCCTTGGAGCGGCCGGACTGGGAGATGCAGATCGCCACGTCCGAGGGCTTCAGGGTCACCGCCGACATGGCCTGCATGTGCGGATCGGAGTAAGCCGCCGCCGACAGCAGCAGGCGGAAGAACTTGTGCTGGGCGTCTGCCGCCACCGCGCCGGAGGCGCCGAAGCCGTAGAACTCGACGCGCTGGGCATGGGCGATGGCCGCGATGGCTCGCTCCAGGGCGTGGGTGTCGAGGTTCTCGCGCACTTCCATCAGCGAGTGCAGGGTGGTGTCGAAGATCTTCAGGCTGAAGTCCGCCACCGAGTCGCTCTCGTTGATCGAGAACTGGCCGAAACTGGCGCCGGCGGCCAGGCTCTGCGCCAGCTTCAGTTTGAGGTCCTGGAAGCCGCTGCAGCCGATGGCGCGACAGAAGCGCACGATGGTCGGCTCGCTGACGCCGACGCTATGGGCGAGGTCCGCCATGGAGCTGTGCATGACCGATGCAGGGTCCTGCATCACGTGATCGGCAACCTTGAGCTCCGACTTGCGGAGCAGATGACGCGACTGGGCAATGTGCTGCAAAAGGTTCACAGGGATAGGCTCGGTGATAGTTGTCTGAAATTTATGTAGTCTTGTTGTAGTTATACTACAAAACTAACCGCCACGCCCAGGGAATAAGTCTTGAATACGCCCGCCAGCCTTAGTCTTCCCAGCTCCTGCGACATTCTGGTGTTCGGCGGTAGCGGTGACCTGGCGCTGCACAAGCTGCTGCCGGCGCTCTACCACCTGCACCGGGAGAATCGTCTGCCGGCCGACACGCGGATCTTCGCCCTCGCCCGCAGCCAGCGCGACAACGCCGCCTACCTCGCCCTGGCAGAACGCAACTGCCGCGCCCAGGTGGCGCGCAGCGACTTTTCCGCCGAGGCCTGGCGCAGTTTCGCCCAGCGCCTGGAATACGTGGCGATGGACGCCTCCCAGAGCGCCGACTTCGGTCGCGTGGCCAAGGCCCTCAAACGCACGGACGGCCGGGTGCTGGTGCACTATCTGGCCACCGCACCGAGCCTGTTCGCGCCGATTGCGCAGAACCTGAAGATCGCCGGTCTCGCCGGGCCGCTGGCGCGCATCGTGCTGGAGAAGCCACTGGGGCATTCGCTGGAATCGGCGGTGGCGATCAACCAGGCCATCGGCGAAGTGTTCGACGAATCGCGGGTGTTCCGCATCGATCACTACCTGGGCAAGGAAACCGTGCAGAACCTGATGGCCCTGCGCTTCGCCAACACCCTGTTCGAGCCGGTATGGCGCAACGGGCACATCGACCACGTGCAGATCACCGTCAGCGAAACCCTGGGCGTGGAGAACCGCGGCAGCTACTACGACCATGCCGGGGCCATGCGTGACATGGTGCAGAACCACCTGCTGCAACTGCTCTGCCTGGTGACCATGGAGGCGCCGGTGCGCTTCGACGCCGAAGCGGTGCGCAACGAGAAGGTGAAGATTATCCAGGCGCTCCGGCCGATTTCCGGGCAGGACGTGCAGGACAAGACCGTGCGCGGCCAGTACACCGCCGGGCACATCGGCGGGCAGGAAGTACCGGCCTACTGGTTCGAGAAAAATGTCGACAACGACAGCGATACGGAGACCTTCGTCGCCGTTCAGGCCGAGATCGACAACTGGCGCTGGTCCGGCGTGCCGTTCTACCTGCGCACCGGCAAGCGCATGGCGAAGAAATGCTCGGAGATCGTCATCCAGTTCAAGCCGGTGCCCAACAGCCTGATCGGCAGCGGCGCCGGCGCGGCCAACCGCCTGTGGATAAGACTGCAGCCGGAGGAGCGCATCAGCGTGCAGCTGATGGCCAAGACCCCCGGCAAGGGCATGCAGCTGGAGCCGGTGGAGCTGGACCTCAACCTCGCCCAGGCCTTCAGCACCAACAAGCGCCGCTGGGACGCCTACGAACGCCTGCTGCTGGACGTGATCGAGGGCGACTCGACGCTGTTCATGCGCCGCGACGAGGTGGAAGCGGCCTGGAGCTGGGTCGACCCGATCATCAAGGGCTGGCACGAGCACTACCTGAGCCCGCGCCCCTACCCGGCCGGCAGCAACGGCCCGGAACAGGCACAGACGCTGCTGGAGCTGCAGGGGCGGCGCTGGCTGGAGTGATGCGCCGCGCCGATCTCACCGGATGAACACGACGTAGGATGGGTGGAACGCAGCGATACCCATGCTGCCGGCGCGAGGTATTGATGGGTATCGCTGCGCACCACACCATCCTACGAAGAGCATGGCGGCGCGGATAGCGCATCCGTTGACCTCGCTCAGCACGCGCAACCCGCGGATTTCCTAGAGTGGCGGCCTTTTTCCCACTACCCGCTGCGCCGCCATGTCCCCCACGCCGTTTTCCCCCGAACTGCTCTGCCCCGCCGGCTCGCTGAAGAGCCTGCGCCACGCCTTCGCCTATGGCGCCGATGCCGTCTACGCCGGCCAGCCGCGCTACAGCCTGCGGGTGCGCAACAACGAGTTCGACCACGCCAACCTCGCCACCGGCATCAACGAAGCCCACGCCCAGGGCAAGCGCCTGTACGTGGTGGTCAACATCGCCCCGCACAACGCCAAGCTAAAGACCTTCCTGCAGGACGTGGAGTCGGTGATCGCCCTCGGGCCGAATGCGCTGATCATGTCCGATCCCGGCCTGATCATGCTGGTTCGCCAGCATTTCCCCGAGGTTGATATCCATCTCTCGGTGCAGGCCAACGCGGTGAACTGGGCCAGCGTGGAGTTCTGGCGCCAGCAGGGGCTCAAGCGGGTGATCCTGTCCCGCGAGCTGTCGCTGGAGGAAATCGGCGAGATCCGCGAGCGCGTGCCGGGCATGGAACTGGAAGTCTTCGTCCACGGCGCGCTGTGCATGGCTTATTCCGGGCGTTGCCTGCTGTCGGGCTACATCAACCGCCGCGACCCCAACCAGGGTACCTGCACCAACGCCTGCCGCTGGGAATACCAGACCCACGCCGCCCATGAGGACGAGCTGGGCCACGCGGTGCGCAACGTCCAACCGACCCTGGGCATCGGCGCGCCGACGAAGGAAATCGTCCTGCTCGAAGAAGCCAACCGCCCGGGCGAGCTGATGGAGGCCTACGAGGACGAGCACGGCACCTACATCATGAACTCCAAGGACCTGCGCGCCATCCAGCACGTGCAACGTTTGACGCAGATGGGCGTGCATTCGCTGAAGATCGAGGGTCGGACCAAGTCCCACTACTACGTCGCACGCACTGCCCAGGCCTACCGCAAGGCCATCGACGATGCCGTCGCCGGGCGCGCCTTCGACCTCGGCCTGATGGACACCCTGGAGTCCCTCGCCCACCGCGGCTACACGGAGGGCTTCCTGCGCCGCCACGTGCACGACGAGTACCAGAACTACCAGCACGGCCACTCCTTCTCCGAGCGCCAGCAGTTCGTCGGCGAGTTCACCGGCGAGCGCCGAAATGGGCTGGCCGAGGTGCGGGTGAAGAACCGCTTCGAGGTGGGCGACAGCGTCGAGCTGATGACCCCGGCGGGCAACCGTACCTTCCGCCTGCACGCGCTGGAGAACAACCGCGGCGACTCCATCGGCGTCGCGCCCGGCGACGGCCATGTGGTCCATATCCCGGTGCCCGAGGAGCTGGACCTGCAATACGCCCTGCTGATGCGAAACCTGAACAGCGGCACCACCCGCGATGCGCGGGAGTCGGCGGCGGCCAGTGGTTGCGGGAGCGATTGCGGCAAGTGCGGGTGTGGCGGGAGCTGACTGACCGCCGGAGTTTCCCTGTAGGAGCGGGCCATGCCCGCAATCACGGATAACGCCCGAGGCGTTATGCGCCCTACGTTGCTACCGGAACAACCGTCGAAGCGCCCGTAGGATGGCGTGGAGCGCAGCGATACCCATCAATCCCGTGTACCGGCAGCATGGGGATCGCTGCGCTCCACCCATCCTACAGAGAGCAGATCCCAACGGGCTCAAGGGTTTTGCAGGAACACCACATACCCCCGGAACCACCGGCTCTTCGCCAGGTAATCCGGCGCCTGCCACTGCCCGTACTGCGCCAGCCCGATGCGGAAAGGCAGCTGCAGCCGCGCCACGCGCGGCAGGTAGGCCTGGTAGTTAGGGATGGTCTGGCGCCCCTGGTAGGTCTGCACCACCACTTCGTCCACCACGCCGGCCAGGCGGTTGATGGTTTCCGGCGCGGCGTTGCTGCCCCAGTCCATCAGCCCGGTGATGCTCAGCTTGCAGCCCGCGGGCAGGCGCGTGCGCAGGTCCTGGAGGAAGTCGACGTACTCGTTCAGGTAGCGCGTGCGCGCATCGAAGTCGATCTGCACGCCCACGACCGGATTGCCGGCGGCACGCCAGCGGCGCAGTTGCGAGAGCAGGGTGCGGTAGATGTCCTCGTTCCAGCGCAGGGTGTGGGCGCGGTAGACCACCCACACCTCGCCCTGCTTCAGGCGCGGGATGGCAATGCCCTGGGCGATCAGCCGGGCGCGACCATCGCTATGGCGCGGCGCGCTGACCTGCCCCTGCAGGACGTAGAGAGTGCGTGCCTGGGCCAGCACGGGCTGGGGCGCGACGCCGCTCCAGAGCCAAAAGGCATCGTGGTCCGCAGCGTCCACGCCGGCCGCCGGGGCGTTGCCCGCGAGCAACGCCAGCGCCAGGGCCAGCACGCGCCGCACGGGGCTTACCAGTAGTACTTCAGGGACTTCGCCCAGGGCGTGGCGGAGTACTGGCCCTTGAGGGTACGGAACCACTGCTTGCGCTGCGACGGGGCGATGTCCTGACTGCCGCAGCCGTTGTAGCCGCTGGGCGCGAAGCAGTTGATGGCGCGGAACAGCGCGTAGGCGCGGTCTTCTTCCACGGCCTGCTTGTCGGCGATGACCTTGAGGTAGCCGTCCATGCGCGAGTAGGGCGTGCCGGGGAACAGCGACTCACCGCCACCCAGCTCGCGCTCGCTGGGCTGGGTATCCAGCGGGAAGCCGTCCAGGCCGTTGCGCAGGATGAACTCGCCGAGGCAGTTCAGCGCCTTGGGCGGCTGCGGGTTCTGCAGCAGGTCGCGGGCAACGTCGACGATGGCCGGGCATTCGTAGCCGCTGTCGTTCTTGCCGCCCGGCCACTGGAACAGCGACAGCGGCATGCTGCCGTAGAGGTAGCCGATGCTGGCGCCCAGCGGCTTGCCGCTGCCGTCGGTGGGCAACAGCGCGAGGTCGTCGATATAGGCCTGGTACTGGCCGTGCAGCAGGTCCTTGTAGAGCAGCGCGAACAGCGCGGTGTCGCGCTCCTCCACCGAGATGCTGGTGGATTTGGCCTGCTGGCGCAGCAGGTCGGGGCCGGCGACGTGGCGCAGGAGAATCTCGCGGATGATCGGCGTATGCACCGGCGAGCCTTCGGCGAAGACCTTCACCAGGCGGTCGCTGCGCTCGTAGTTGAAAGCCAGCGCCAGCTCCAGCTGCTCGCGCTGCAGCGGTTGCTCGGCGAGCGGCAGCAGGCGCAGCCAGAGCTTCTCGGCGGCGATCCAGTCGTTGCCGGCTTCCAGGGCGAAACCACGCAGGGTCTGCTGGCTGAAGGCAAGGTAATCGAGCTTCGCCGGCAGTTCCGCCGGCAGGGATTTCAGCGCCTCGGCAGGCTTTTCCTCGACGTACAGCAGGAAGGCCGCCGTCAGGTAGTCGTGCAGGCCGGGGTACTTGGCGAACAGGTCCTTCTGCGCGGCCAGGCCGGCGGCGTCGAGGGCGCGGGGTTCGCTGGGTTCGTGGTGGCGCATCTGCATCAGGTCGAGCACCGCCAGCAGGCGCGCGTCGCGCACGTCGGCCGGGTGGGCGGTGACCAGCAGCTTGTTGTCGACTTCCTGCACCAGCTGGGCGAGATCGTCGGCATCTTCGCGAGCGAACAGTTCGGCGTACTCGCCGGCCAGCCGGCTTTCATCGCTCATCAGCCAGTAGACGCGACGCGTCAGGCCCTTGGCCGAAGCGCTGTACCGGCCCTGTGGATAAGCCTTGAGGTAATCGCCCAGCGTGGTTTCGGCCTGGGCGAGGATCTTCTTGTCGACCTTGCGCAGGTCCGGGTAGCCCATCTCGTCGAAGGCGTTCTGCTGCGCCTGGTTGAGCAGGGCGCGGGCGACCATGTAGCGCGAGGTTTCCTTCAGCCAGGGCTGGTCGCTGTCCTGCAGGGCGCGGAAGGATTTCAGCGCGTCGCCGAAGCGCCCGCTGTAGAAGTCCGCGGCGCCCTTGAGGTAGCTGCGATAGGCCTTGGCCGGTGCGCTCTGCAGGTCACCCGGCAGCAGCACGCTGAGCTGGGTTTCGTCCCACTGGCAGGCGCCCAGCAGGGTCAGGCGCGCGCGGGCGAGGCCCTGGCGTTCGCCGGCGGAAAGGCTGTCGACCAGCAGCAGCTGGCTGAGGAAGTCCTGGGCGGTGCCCGCGTTGTTGCTGCGGCAGCGGCTGCCTTCACCGCTGGCGAAGCTGTCGGCGGAGGACTGCACGGCATCCGCCGGCAGGCCGATGCGCGCGGCGAGGTCGGCCAGCGGCGCGGTGCTGGCAGCGCTGGAGCTGTCGGTCGAATCCCCTGGCGCGGCGCCTTCCAGCCAGCGCGCCAGCGGGAACGGCACCTGGCCGTAGCCCAGCTGCTGCTCGTCGTCGGTCAGCGCGTGGTTGGGAATGCTGGCCTGGCCGGCGTCGGCCAGCAGCAGTTGCAGGTTGACCCGGCTGTCGTTGCCCGGACTCAGGAATGGCAGGCTGTTGCACACGTCCAGCGAGTCGCGCTTGAGGTTCCAGCTCGGGTAGCAGGAGTCGTCGCTGCTCGCGCGCGCTTCCTGCACGCCAAGGCAGCCGGTGATCAGGGCCAGCAGGGTCAGTCCGTACAGACGCATGAATGATCCTTGTCCGTTGCAGCCCGCACGCCGGGCCGGAATTCAGAGCAGGGAGAATCTTACCTCGCCGCGCCCACTCTTGCCCGCCCGCATGGGTACAAGACTGTAAACGCGATCTACCGCACAGCAGAGCCTGCGACACGTTGTCCAGCTGATTCCTTCTTTGTTCCGGCTCAAAGAAGGAATCTGCCGACCGGGTATTTCTGTAGCCAACGACAGTTCGTCGATTACGGAGAGTTACCCATGTTTGATCAGGAAGAGATTTCGCTTTCCCGCCGCACCCTGCTGGCCGGCGCCGTGGTGCTGGGCGTTACCGGCAGCATGCTCGGCAGCGGCAAGGCCATGGCCGACGGGGAGGCAGCGCCGAAGAACATGGGTCCGGCCCTGGACCTCTCGAAGCTGGAGCACGTCCAGGTCGAGCTGGTCGCCCCGCCGTTCGTCCATGCCCACGAGCAACGCGCCAAGGGCAAGCCCAAGGTCGTGCAGTTCCGCATGGTGATCGAGGAGAAGAAGCTGGTCATCGACGACGATGGCACCGAGATCCACGCCATGACCTTCAACGGCTCGGTGCCCGGGCCAATGATGGTGGTGCACCAGGACGACTACCTGGAGCTCACCCTGGTCAACCCGGCGACCAACACCCTGACCCACAACATCGACTTCCATGCCTCCACCGGCGCCCTGGGCGGCGGCGCGCTGACCATCATCCAGCCCGGCGAGGAAGTGAAGCTGCGCTTCAAGGCCACCCGCCCCGGCGTGTTCGTCTACCACTGCGCGCCGGGTGGCGCGATGATCCCGTGGCACGTGGTCTCGGGCATGAACGGCGCGATCATGGTGCTGCCGCGCGACGGTCTGAAGGACCGCGAAGGCAAGTCCCTGAAGTACGACAAGGTGGTCTACATCGGCGAGCAGGACTATTACGTCCCGCGCGACAAGGACGGCAAGTTCAAGCGCTACGGCACGCCGATGGAAAGCTACAACGACATGCAGGAAGTCATGAAGGGGCTGATCCCCAGCCACATCGTGTTCAACGGCAAGGTCGGCGCCCTCACCGGCAAGAACGCGCTCAAGGCCAACGTCGGCGAGACCGTGCTGATCGTCCACTCCCAGGCCAACCGCGATACTCGCCCGCACCTCATCGGCGGCCATGGCGACCATGTCTGGGCCACCGGCAAGTTCCACAACCCGCCGGAGGAAGACCTGGAAACCTGGTTCATCCCGGGCGGTGCGGCCGGCGCTGCGCTGTATACCTTCCTGCAGCCGGGCCTGTACACCTATCTCAACCACAACCTCATCGAGGCTGTGCTGCTGGGAGCCGCGGCGCACATCCAGGTCGAAGGCCAATGGAACAACGACCTGATGAGCCAGATCCAGCCGCCGACTGCGATCAAGTAAGCCCCGAGGCCGGCCCAACCGGGCCGGCCCTTTCCCAGTAAACGATACGGGCGACCGGGCCAACCATGCGCAAGACCCTCCTGATCGGCGTACCCGTTGCACTGCTGCTGGGCGGGGCCTTCCTCCTGCTGCGGCCGCAGTACGCACCGGAACTCGCGCCGCAAACCGTGAGACTCGAACCCCGCGACTTCGACTTCCGCCCGGCGGGCGACTACTGGCTGGAGAAGCAGGCAGTGGATGCGCCGTCGCAGCGTGAGCACCTCGCCCCGCGCTTCGAAGTCATGAAATTCCAGGTCAGCCAGGGCGAATACGCCCGTTGCGTGGCCGAGGGCGATTGCCTGGCACTGGACAACAGTGCTCCCCGCGACGACCTGCCGCTGACCGGCGCCAGCCTGCTGGACGCGCAGCTCTACGCCGACTGGCTGTCCAAACGCACCGGCCAGCAATGGCGGCTGCCGACCGACCGCGAGTGGGCCTTCTTCGCCGGCACCCGTTGGGCCGACGACGCCCTGCGTATCGAAGATGACGACGGCAGCAACCCTGCCCGGCGCTGGCTGGCGCGCTACCGTCTGGAAGCGGAAACCCGCACCAGCGCCTCGGCGCTGCCCCAGGCGCGCGGCAACCACGGGCTGAACGAGTACGGCGTGGCCGACCTCGGCGGCAACGTCTGGGAATGGACCCAGAGCTGCCACCAGCGGGTCAACCTCGACGCCCAGGGCGCCCAGACCCATCGCGCCGAGTACTGCTCGATCCGCATCGCCGAAGGGCGTCACCGCGCGGCGATCAACGATTTCGTCCGCGATGCCCGCGGCGGCGGCTGCAGCGCCGGCCAGCCACCGGACAACCTCGGCTTCCGCCTGGTCAGAGACATCCCTTGATTCCCCTCAAGTTTCGCCGCAGCGCTTAACCGTTATGCTGCGGCGAACCGACGGGAATCATTGCCGTGACCGCTGATATCTCGCTGAACCGCGCCTGGCTGGGCAGCTTGCCGCCATTTGCCAACAGCAGCCGCGAGGAACAGGACGACATCCTCCGCCAGGCCAGCATCCTGCGCCTGAACAGCGGCGTGGCCGTGTTCGAGCAAGGCTCGCCGGCGACCAGCTTCTACCTGCTGGTGCACGGCCGGCTCAAAGCCACCCAGCTCACCGGCGACGGCCAGCGCGTGCTGGTGCGCGTGGTCAATCCCGGCGATCTGTTCGGCTTCGTCCGCGCCCTCGGCCGGCGCGACTACCCCGCGACCGCCACGGCCAGCCAGGACAGCCTGGTCCTCGCCTGGCCCACCAGCCAGTGGGAACCCCTGCTCGCCCGCCACCCCGGCTTCGCCCTGAACACCGTGCAGGCCATCGGCGAGCGCCTGCAGGAAGCCCACGTGCGCTTCTGCGAGCTGGCCACGGAAGAGGTCGAACGACGCGTCGCCCACACCGTGCTGCGCCTGGTGCAGCAGTCCGGTCGACCAGAGGCCGACGGTATCCGCATCGATTTCCCGGTCACCCGCCAGGACATCGCCGAGATGACCGGCACCACCCTGCACACCGTCTCGCGCATCCTCAGCGCCTGGGAAGACCGCGGCTTGGTGGTCGGCGGCCGGCAGAAGCTGCTGGTGTGCAACCCGCAGCAATTGATGCGGGTCGCCGGCGGCGACGAGCGGGAAGTGGTGAACGAGGGCGCTTGACTGCAATCAAGGAGACCGGCGCGCCGCTTTCCCTAGACTCACCACCACCGCCACGACGACTGCGGCCGCCGTGCCCCACTCCACCCGAGGCCCGCCATGACCGACAACCTCACCGAGCGCACCCTGAGCGACCTGGCCTTCAGCCTGCCGGGCAGCTCCGCGCTGTTCCACGACTACAAGCTCGACTTCTGCTGCGCCGGCCAGCGCAGCCTGGGCGAAGCCGCCAGCGAACAGGGCCTCGACGCCCAGCGCATCGCCGCCGAACTGCAGTCGCTGCCACCGGCCAACGACCAGACCGACTGGCGCCTGACCAGCAACGACCAGCTGATCGACCACATCCTCGAGCGCTACCACAAGGTCCACCGCGAGCAATTGCCGGCGCTGATCCCGCTGGCCGAGCGCGTCGAGAAGACCCACGCCGCGCATCCACAATGCCCCGCCGGGCTGACCGCGCACCTGAAGAAGATGCAGGAAGAGCTGGAATGGCACATGTGCAAGGAGGAGAGCGTGCTGTTCCCCTGGCTGCGCCAGGGCATCCCGCTGACCCACGTGCAGGGCCCGATCGGCGTGATGCGCCATGAGCACGACGAGCACTCGCAGTCTCTCGCCGCGCTGGCCGACCTGACCGACGACCTCACCGTGCCGGCGGACGGCTGCAACAGCTGGCGCCGCCTCTACAGCGGCCTGGAAGAACTGCGCCGCGACCTGATGCAGCACATCCACCTGGAGAACAACCTGCTGTTCCTGGGCGCCAACCACCCGGCCTGAGTGCCGGACCGGGAGCCAGGAGGGCGACCAGTGACAGCTTGTCTCACCACGCTGCCCAGCGGCATCGCGCATACTGGCGGGATTGTCCCCGCCCAGGAGCGCTCCGCCATGCTCGCGCATCGCGTCCACCACCAGATTCTGTGCGGCCACCATCTGTTCAACGTACTCAACGAAGAACAGCTGGAGCAGCTGCTCTCCACCAGCACGCTGCTCAACCTGGAGAAAGGCGACAAGCTGTTCCTCCAGGGCGAGCCGGCCCACTCGTTCTACTTCGTGATTTCCGGTGCGGTGAAGATCTACCGCCTGACGCCGGAGGGGCAGGAAAAGGTGCTCGAGGTCGTCGGCAGCCGGCAGACCTTCGCCGAAGCCATGATGCTGATGGACACCTCCGACTACGTGGCCTCGGCCCAGGCGCTGGAGCCCACGCAGGTCTACCGCTTCGCCAACCGCACCTACATGGAGTTGCTGCACAGCAACCCGCAGCTGCCCTTCTCCCTGCTCGCCACCCTCTGCGTGCGCCTGCACCGGCGGATCAACGAGATCGAGACGCTGTCGCTGAAGAACTCCACCCACCGCGTGGTGCGCTACCTGATCACCCAGCTCAACCGCCATGGCAACCAGGACAGCCGCTTCGAACTGCCGATGGCCAAGCAACTGGTGGCCGGGCACCTCTCGATCCAGCCGGAAACCTTCTCCCGCGTGCTGCGGCGACTGATCGACGAGCACATCATCGACCTCAACGGTCGCACCGTGCAGGTACTCGACGTGGCGCGGCTGGAACAGTTCGAGTAAGCCATGCGCCAGTGCCTGTACTGCCAGCACGAGAGCCCCGAGGACGCTGCGGATTGCCCGCAGTGTGGGATGCCCCTGCCGGTGGACCAGGAACGGGCGAAGCAGCGCCGGCTGCGGCGCTTCGCCTGGTATTGCGCCCTCCTCGCGGTGTTCTGCGGGGTGATGATGGTCTGGTTGCCGCGCTGAACTCCCCCATCTGACGCCGTGATTTCAATCCTGTAGGGCGCATAACGCCCACGGCGTTATCCGCCATGGCGGATGAAGCGTCTCGCTTCATTCGCCCTACGTCCCCAATCTGACCCCGTGGTTTCACCCTGCAGGAGCGGGCCATGCCCGCGATCGCGCGCAGGGCGTGCCCTCACAATGGTTAGCCCTGCCGGCGGGTGAGCTGCCGGTAGAGCTGCGGCAACTGCACCGGCAGCTGCGCCGGGTCGTTGATCAACAGATAGCCCTGGCTGCCGAACAGGTGCGGCAGGTAGTCGGCCGCCTCGCGGTCGATGGTGATGCAGAACGGAACCAGTCCCGCGCGACGGGCTTCCAGCACGGCCTGACGGGTGTCCTCGACACCATAGCGCCCCTCATACAGGTCCAGGTCATTGGGCTTGCCGTCGGTGAGGATCAGCAGCACGCGCTGGCGCTCCTTGCGCTCCAGAAGGAGCTGCGTGGCCCGGCGGATCGCCGCGCCCATGCGCGTGTAGTAGCCGGGGCGCAGCGCGCGGATGCGCCCGCGCACCACATCGTTGTGGCGCTCATCGAAGGTCTTCAGCTGGGTCAGGCGCACCTGCTGGCGACGCAGCGAGGAGAAGCCGTACAGCGCGAAACGATCGCCCACCGCCTGCAGCGCCTCGCCGAACAGCAGCAGGCTGTCGCTGATCAGGTCGATCACCCGGTGGTCGTTGTCGATGTGCGCGTCGGTGGACATCGACAGGTCCGCCAGCAGCAGGCACGCAAGGTCGCGGCGGGTCTGCCGGCGCTCGAGGAACAGCCCTGGCTCGCTGCACGCGCCCAGGCGCCGCTCGACGCTGAAGTCCAGCCAGGCTTCCAGGTCCAGCTCCGCGCCCTGGGGTTGTCGGCGCAGCCACTGGGACTGCTGGCGCAGGCTCTCGAACTGCCGACGCAGGCGCCGCGCAATGGGCGCCAGGGCGTCAGGCAGCGGCGCCGGTACCGCGTCGCGCGGCAGCATCGGCTGCAGGCAGACGTGGTCTTCGATCAGTTGCTGGCGACGGTAATCCCATTCCGGCAGGCGAATGCCCTCGCCCAGCGGCATGTCGTCGAAGTCGGCGGCCGGCAGGTCGAGGTCGAGCTTCAGCCCGCCGCCCTTCTTCTGCCGTTGCCGGGACATGCTCAGGTGATCGAGGTCGTCGGCGACCTTCGCCGCGTCCAGGTCCTCGCTGTCGTCGCCGGCGCGATCCAGTTCGATGTGCTCGGACCAGCTGAACAGGTTTTCCAGGCGGAACAGCAGCAGGCCGCCGCGACCGGGGTCCTGCTCGACCCGCTCGGCGCGCTTGCGTGCCAGGCCCTTGGCTTCGCTGTGGGCGGAGCGGCCGTGCTCGTCGCCGTCGATCAGGTCGGTGTGCTGCGGCGCGGCCAGGCGTTGCGGCGGGTAGAGCCACAGCGGCACTGGCCAGGGTGCTTTTTCACTGCGCGGCAGGCGCTCGACGCTGCCCGGATCGCGCAGCGCCCGTTGCAGCGCCCGCTCCAGCTGCGCTTCGGCGGGCGGCAGGTCGTCGGGGGCGGGACGCAGGCTGAGCAGCGCTTCCACCAGCCGACGGTAGCGCGGGCGCAGCAGCGGGTAGTGCTCCAGCACCGCGCAGGTCCAGGCCTGGTTGTCGCGCGCCCAGTGGTGCATCGGCTGGCTGTGCGCGGCCAGCAGCGCCAGCCAGCGGTAGAGTTCGCGGTTCAGCTCGGCGTCGGGGTACACCGCCAGCTGCGCGGGCAGGCGCAGGGAATCGGCGTCGAACCAGGCCACCGGCAATTGCTGGCAGGTGCCGGCCACCTGCTGCAGCAGGCTGCGGCGCACCAGCAGTTCGCGGGCGCTGGCCGCTTCCACGCCGACCCCGGCCTCGCCGCCGGTGCCGCGGAACAGCAGCAGCAGGCTGCGCCGCACTTCATCCAGGCTGACAGCTGCCTCTTCGAACTCCGGGCTGGCGCGGCGCGTGATGAAGCGGTGCCAGACGCGACCGAAGCCTTCTTCGATTTCGAGGTGGATGGTCATGGCGCCCTCTGCAGAACGAAAAAAGGGCCCGCCGCAAAGCGGACGGGCCCGGGTGGACGGTATCGATCAGCTCACCTGAGCCGCGCCAGAAGCAACGGCCACACGGCCGCGCTGGCGGAAGCTCAGCAGGTAGCAGATCAGCCCGATGAAGAAACCGATACCGGCATACAGGCGCAGCCAGAAGAAGATCTTCAGCTGGTCGACCGTGGCCATGAACGGCATGGCGGCGCCATCGGCGGGCATGCGTTGCAGCCAGACCTGGACGATGCCGGCGGCGGTGAGCATCAGGGTGATCAGCAGCATGGAGATGGTCATCAGCCAGAAGCCCCAGATCTCCAGGCTCTGCGCACGGGCGTCAGGCGCTTCGCCGATGCCCCGCAGGCGCGGCATGGCGTAGCTGATCATGGTCATGACGATCATCGCGTAGGCGCCGTAGAAGGCCAGGTGGCCGTGGGCGGCGGTGAGCTGCGAGCCGTGGGTGTAGTAGTTCACCGGAGCCAGGGTGTGCAGGAAGCCCCACACGCCGGCGCCGAGGAAGGCGGTCACGGTGGTGCCCAGGGCCCACAGCGCGGCGGCCTTGTTCGGGTGCTCGCGGCGACGACGGTTCACCATGTTGAAGGCGAACAGCACCATGGCGAAGAACGGCAGCGGTTCCAGCGCGGAGAAGATCGAACCCAGCCACAGCCAGACCTGCGGCGCGCCGATCCAGAAGAAGTGGTGGCCGGTGCCGATGATGCCGGTGATCAGGGCCATGGCGATGATCACGTAGAGCCATTTCTCCACGACCTCGCGGTCGACGCCGGTGATCTTGATCAGCACGAAGGCCAGCATCGCGCCCATGATCAGTTCCCACACGCCTTCCACCCACAGGTGCACGACCCACCACCAGTAGTACTTGTCGCGCGCCAGGTTTTCCGGGTTGTAGAAGGAGAACAGGAAGAACACCGCCAGACCGACCAGGCCGGTCATCATCACCACGCTGACGGCGGTCTTGCGGCCCTTGAGCATGGTCATGCCGATGTTGAAGAGGAAGCCCAGCGCCACCACCACGATGCCCATCTTGGTGATCGTCGGCTGCTCGAGGAACTCCCGGCCCATGGTCGGCAGCAGCTCGTTGTGGGTCAGCTTCGCCAGGCCCGCGTAGGGCACCAGCAGGTAGCCCAGGATGGTCAGCACGCCGGCGATGGCGAACACCCAGAACAGCACGATGGCCAGTTTCGGGCTGTACAGCTCGCGGTCGGCCTCTTCGGGGATCAGGTAGTAGGCCGCGCCCATGAAGGCGAACAGCAGCCAGACGATCAGCAAGTTGGTGTGCACCATCCGTGCAACGTTGAAGGGGATCGCCGGAAACAGGAAGTCACCGACCACGTACTGCATGCCCATGATCAGCCCGAAGACGATCTGCCCGACGAAGAGCATCAGGGCGAACACGAAGTACGGCTTGGCCACCGACTGCGAGGCGAATTTCAGATAGGGATTGCCCGGGTTCATGCTCAACCCTCCTTGTTCGGCGGCCATTTGTTGGTGTCGATCTTCGATGTCCACAGCAGGAACGCCGCGAGGTCAGTGACCTCCTGGTCGCTCAGGTGGAACTGCGGCATCTGCCGGCGACCGGGCACGCCCAGCGGCTGCATCTTCATCCAGGCGGCGAGGAAGCTGCCGAAGGCCGCGTCACCGCCACGGCGAACCGCTACGTTGCCCAGCTCCGGCGCGAAGTAGGCGCCTTCACCGAGGATCGAGTGGCAACCCACGCAGTTGTTCTGCTCCCACACCAGCTTGCCGCGCACCACCGATTCGGTGAGCTCACTCTGGTTGGTGCGCTTGGGGAAGGTGGTTTCGGTGTGATAGGTCAGCGCGAGGAACACCAGGAAGAAGAAAACGCCTCCTCCCAGGTAGATGTTCCTCGCCATCCCTTTGGTAAATGTCTCTGACATGGGGCCCTCCTAGGTCACGGTCGGGGCCATTGTAGGAAGCGTCCTAGGACGTCTCGCTTGATGGCAATCAAGAAAGACCAATGCTTCCAGTCAGGTATTTTTCCGAAGGGAAATCAGGGGGTTGCGTGCAGTGCCAGGATCACGCCGGTGACCACCAGCGGCCAGCCGAGCAGCAGCGCTTGCCACAGGCGCGGGCCGTGGCTGAGCTCCATGAAACGCAGCGCGATGATCCAGGCCTTGCCCAGGCCCAGCAGCAGGATCGCCGCCACCGGCAGCAGCAGGTCGGGCGCGTGGTGACCGAGCCAGACGGAGGCGACGGACATCGGCAGCATCAGCAGCCAGGCGAGCAGCAACGTCTTCATGAGCCAGGCGCCAGCACGTAGACCAGCGGGAACAGCACCACCCAGACCAGGTCGACCATGTGCCAATACAACGCGCCAGACTCCAGCCCGCCCAGGGCGTCGCTGCGGTAGGCGCCGCGCAGACAGCGCAGGGTCATCCAGCCGAGGATCACCAACCCCAGCAGCACGTGCAGGAAGTGGAAGCCGGTGATCAGCCAGAACAGGGTGAAGAAGGTGCTGTATTCCAGGTCCAGCCCACGCGCGGCAAGGTGATGGTATTCACCGGACTTCAGCACCACGTGGGCCAGCCCCAGCAGCACGGCGAAACTCAACAGGGCGGCCGCACGGCGCTGCCGGCCGTGGCGCACCTGCTCCACCGCCAGCGCCCCGCAGAAGCCGGCGGTGAGCAGGGTCAGGGTCAGCGCCAGGGCGGTGGACAGGTCCAGCTGCGCGCGCCCGGCACGGAAGCCTTCGACGTCCAGGTGCTGGGTCACGGCGAAGACGATGATGAGGATGGCGAAGACGGTCAGCTCGGCGAGTATGAAGAACCACATCGCCAGGTCGCCCGGCAGGCGCCGGGCACTGAGCGTTGCCTCAGGCGAAATGGACATCGACCAGGTCCATCAGCGCGGCGACCGTGGCCTCGTCGTCCGACAACGGCTCGGCGAGCCCGGCGCGGCAGGCATCGCGCGGCGCCACGCCGGCCTGCAGCAGGCGCGCGGTGAGTACCAGCAAACGCGTCGAGCAGACCTCTTCCAGCTCCTGCCGGCCCAGGCGGCGCAGGGCTACACCCAGTTGCGCCAGGCGCTGCGCCAGTTCGGAAGAAGCCCCGGCTTCGCGGGCGATGATGCCGGCTTCGACTTCCGGCGTCGGGTAATCGAAGCGCAGGGCGATGAAGCGCTGCCGCGTACTGGGCTTCATGCCCTTCAGCAGGTTCTGATAGCCGGGGTTGTAGGACACCACCAGCATGAAGCCCGGCGGCGCCACCAGGGATTCACCGGTGCGCTCGATGAACAGCTCGCGGCGATCGTCCGCCAGCGGGTGCAGCACCACCACCGTGTCCTGCCGCGCTTCCACCACCTCGTCCAGGTAGCAGATGCCGCCCTCGCGCACCGCGCGGGTCAGCGGGCCGTCCTGCCACCAGGTGCCGTCGCTGCCGATCAGGTGGCGGCCGACCAGATCCGCCGCCGACAGGTCGTCGTGGCAGGCCACGGTGTACAGCGGCAGGTTCAGGCGCTGCGCCATGTGCTGGACGAAGCGCGTCTTGCCGCAGCCAGTCGGGCCCTTGATCAGCACCGGCATGCCCTGGGCGGAAGCATGTGTGAACAGCGCCACCTCATTGCCGGATGGCTGGTAGAAGAGTGGCGGATTGTTCTGCTCAGGGGCGTTCATGGCGGACGAATCTCGGTAGGAAGTTTCGGTTAGCAAGCTATCCAGCGCGACGGATTGCCTCAAGCACGGCGCCGGAAGTTCTTGATTGGCATCAAGCGGAAGCCGCATGGGCCGCTCCTAGAATCGCCACAGACGCCGGGCGGGAAGCCGGCGAAAACGATCGGCGCCTTGAAGCGCCAAGCCTGTGAGGAGAGACGTTCATGAACAAAGCCCTGGTAGCCCTGCTGTTCGGCGGCATGCTGGTCCAGACAACCGCGATGGCCAGCACCGGCGAGGAGCTGTTCAAGGCGAAGGCCTGCGTGGCCTGCCATTCGGTCGACAAGAAGCTCGTCGGCCCGGCCTTCCATGACGTTGCCGCCAAGTACGGTCCACAGGCCGATGGTGTCGCCCACATCACCAACAGCATCAAGACCGGCAGCAAGGGCAACTGGGGCCCGATCCCGATGCCGGCCAACGCCGTGAGCCCGGAAGAAGCCAAGACCCTGGCCGAGTGGATCGTCACCCTGAAGTGACCTGCAGCGTGAGATGGGCGCCCACCGCCTTCTGACGCAGTTCTGCCCGTTCGGGCATGGAGGAAGGAGGCCTCATGGTGGGCGTTCGCGAGTGGTTCAGGCTCCTGGTCGGCTGTCTGTTGCTGATGGCCGGCTTGGCGGTCCAGGGTGCGGAGCTCAGTGATCTGGAGCGGACGCGCATCCAGCAAGTGTTTCCCCAGGCCGATCATATCGGCGAACCCGAAGGCGAGTACGGCGTGCGGCGCCTGTCCCACGGCGACAAGTTGCTGGGCTATGCCTTCCAGAGTATCCGCGTCACCCGCATGCCCGCGTATTCGGGCAAGCCGATCAACCTCCAGGTGATCCTCGATCCGCAGGCGGTGATCCGCGACAGCTACGTCCTCGAACACCACGAGCCGATCCTGCTGATCGGCATTCCCGAAGAGAAACTCCACGCCTTCACCGCCGGCTATTCCGGGCTGCGCGCCGACCAGCGGGTCGCCGTGGGCCGCTCCGGCGACCCGCAGACGGTCACCGTGGATGCCGTCGCCGGCGCTACCGTGACGGTCATGGTGGTCAACGAGATCGTCATGCGCGCCGCCCGCACCGTGGCGGTGTCGCTCAAGCTGATCAAGGACGACGGCCAGGTGCGGCCCAAGCCCGCCATCGTCCGCGCCGACGCCTACCAGCCGGCAAGCTGGAGCGAGCTGCTGGGCAATGGCGCGATCCGCCAGCTGAAACTGACCCGCGGGCAGATCGATGATGCCTTCAAGGGCACCGCCGCCGAGAAGGTCGACCAGGCCCGCGATGCGCAGCAGCGCGAAGCTACGTTCATAGACCTCTATACCGCCCTGCTGAACCCGCCCAATGTCGGCCGAAACCTGCTCGGCGACAGGCAGTACCGCGAGCTGATGGACTCCCTGAAGCCGAACGAATACGCCGTGGTGGTAATGGGCAGCGGCGAGTACTCGTTCAAGGGCTCAGGTTATGTGCGCGGCGGCATCTTCGACCGGGTGCAGATCCGCCAGTTCGGCGACATCCTCAGCTTCCGCGACCTCGACTACCAGCGCCTGTCGGACACCTATGCCGAGGGCATGCCGCACTTCGTCGAGATGGCGATCTTCATCGTCCGCGCCGCGCAGCGTTTCGACCCCGGCACCCCGTGGGACCTGGAACTGCTGGTGCGGCGCCAGACAGGCCCGGTGGACAGCCTGTTCACCACCTTCGACCTGGGCTACCAGACGCCCGAAGGCTACCTCGACCGGCCGCAGCCCAGCGCCGCCGAACTGGAGGCGCTGGCCGATGCCAAGCGGCCGATGTGGTTGCGCGTCTGGTACCAGAAGAGCTTCCAGATCGGCGTGCTGCTCAGTGCCCTGGGGCTGCTGGCGGTGATCCTGTTCCTGCAGGACACCCTGACCCGCCGTCCGCAGCTGCTGCATTGGCTGCGCCGGGGTTACCTGTTGTTCACCCTGACCTACATCGGCTGGTACTGCCTGGGGCAGCTGTCGGTGGTCAACGTGCTGACCTTCGTCCACGCGTTGTTCGAAGGCTTCCGCTGGGAACTGTTCCTCATCGACCCGGTGCTGTTCATCCTCTGGACCTTCACCGCCGCCAGCATCCTGCTCTGGGGCCGCGGCGTGTTCTGCGGCTGGCTGTGCCCCTTCGGCGCCCTGCAGGAGCTGCTCAACGAGGCGGCGCGCAAGCTCAAGGTGCCGCAGTACGAGTTGCCCTTCGCCGTCCATGAGCGGCTCTGGGCGATCAAGTACATCGTCCTGCTGGTGCTGTTCGGCCTCTCCCTGGAGTCGCTCTCCACCGCCGAGCGCTTCGCCGAGGTCGAGCCCTTCAAGACCGCCATCACCCTGCACTTCGACCGCCAGTGGTGGTTCGTCGCCTACGTGGCGCTGCTGCTGGTCCTCAACCTGTTCACCCGCAAGGTCTATTGCCGCTACGTCTGCCCGCTCGGCGCGGCGCTGGCGATCCCCGGCAAGGCCCGCCTGTTCGACTGGCTCAAGCGGCGCAAGGAGTGTGGCCAGCCGTGCCAGCTGTGCGCCAAGGAGTGCGAGATCCAGGCCATCCACCCCGATGGAAGGATCAACGCCAACGAGTGCCACTACTGCCTCGACTGCCAGATGACCTACCACAACGAGAACAAGTGCCCGCCGCTGGTGAACAAGCGCAAGAAGCGCGGCAAGCGGGCAACTGCCAGCGACGACGACCAGCTGATTGCGGTGCAACAGATCTGACCATTTGCCTTCAGGAAGGAGCAGGAAATGACTGACAAGAAACAGCAGCACGACGAGATCGCCGGGCTCAGCCGGCGGGGCTTCCTCGGTGCCTCCGCGGTCACCGGCGCAGCGGCGCTGGTGACCGCAGGCTCGATGGGCGCGTTCACCTCTCGCGAGGCCTGGGCCGACGCGGTCAAGTCGGCCCAGGACAAGATCCACATCGCCCCCGGCGAGCTGGACGAGTACTACGGCTTCTGGAGCGGCGGCCACCAGGGCGAAGTCCGCGTGATGGGCATCCCATCGATGCGCGAGCTGATGCGCATCCCGGTGTTCAACGTCGACTCGGCCACCGGCTGGGGCCTGACCAACGAGAGCAAACGCGTACTCGGCGACAGCGCGCATTTCCAGAACGGCGACTGCCACCACCCGCATATCTCGATGACCGACGGCAAGTACGACGGCAAGTACCTGTTCATCAACGACAAGGCCAACAGCCGGGTCGCGCGCATCCGCCTGGACATCATGAAGTGCGACCGCATCACCACCATTCCCAACGTCCAGGCCATCCACGGCCTGCGTCTGCAGAAGGTACCGCACACCCAGTACGTGTTCTGCAACGCCGAGTTCATCATCCCCCACCCCAATGACGGAACGAGCTTCGACATCACCGGCGACAACGCCTTCACGATGTACAACGCGCTGGACGCCGAGACCATGGAAGTCGCCTGGCAGGTCATCGTCGATGGCAACCTCGACAACAGCGACATGGACTACACCGGCCGCTTCACGGCCGCCACCTGCTACAACTCGGAGAAGGCCACCGATCTCGCCGGCATGATGCGCAACGAGCGCGACTGGGTGGTGGTGTTCGACGTCCCGGCGATCGAGAAGGAGATCAAGGCCAAGCGCTTCATCACCCTGGGCGACAGCAAGGTGCCGGTGGTCGACGGGCGCAAGAAGGACGGCAAGGACAGCGTCGTCACCCGCTACATCCCGGTGCCGAAGAACCCCCACGGCCTCAACACCTCGCCGGACGGCAAGTACTTCATCGCCAACGGCAAGCTCTCCCCTACCTGCAGCATCATCGCCATCGACAAACTGCCCGACCTGTTCGCCGGCAAGCTCAAGGACCCGCGCGACGTCATCGTCGGCGAACCGGAACTGGGCCTGGGCCCGCTGCACACCACCTTCGACGGCCGCGGCAACGCCTATACCACGCTGTTCATCGACAGCCAGCTGGTGAAGTGGAGCATCGCCGACGCGATTCGCGCCTATAAGGGCGAGAAGGTCGACTACATCAAGCAGAAGCTCGACGTGCACTACCAGCCGGGCCACAACCACGCGACGCTGACCGAGACCAAGGAGGCCGACGGCAAGTGGATCATCGTGCTCAGCAAGTTCTCCAAGGACCGCTTCCTGCCCACCGGCCCGCTGCACCCGGAGAACGACCAGCTGATCGACATCTCCGGCGACGAGATGAAGCTGGTGCACGACGGCCCCACCTTCGCCGAGCCGCATGACTGCATCCTCGCCCGCCGCGACCAGATCAAGACCCGCAAGATCTGGGACCGCAAGGACCCGTTCTTCGCCGAGACCGTGGCCATCGCCAAGCGCGACGGCATCGACCTGATGCAGGACAACAAGGTCATCCGCGACGGCAACAAGGTCCGCGTCTACATGACCTCTTCCGCGCCTGCCTACGGCCTCACCGAGTTCACCGTGAAGCAGGGCGATGAAGTCACCGTCACCATCACCAACCTGGACGAGATCGAGGACGTCACCCACGGCTTCGTCGTGGTCAACCACGGCGTGAGCATGGAGATCAGCCCGCAGCAGACCTCCTCCATCACCTTCACCGCCGACAAGCCCGGCCTGCACTGGTACTACTGCAGCTGGTTCTGCCATGCGCTGCACATGGAGATGGTCGGCCGCATGCTGGTGGAAAAAGCCTGACGAGCAGGCCCCTGGCCCCGCCGGCAACCGCCGGCGGGGTATCGACGAGAAGGTGTTGCATGGGACTCACCCGGCCTGGCCTTGCCCTGTCGCTGCTGCTCGCGGCAAGCGTCCAGGCACAACCGCAAGCCATCGACCAGCTGCCACTGCAGGGCGACGGCGACATCCGCACGCTGCCGGCTGGTACGTACAGCGGCAACTTCACCATCGACCATCCACTGCACCTGCGCTGCGCACCAGGCGCCCTGATCGACGGCCAGGGCACCGGCAGCACGCTGCACGTGCGCGTGCCCGGCGTCGTCATAGAAGGCTGCAGCCTGCGCAACTGGGGACGCGACCTGACCGCCATGGACGCGGCGATCTTCATCGACAAGGCCGCCCACGGCACCGTGGTGCGCGGCAATGATCTGCAAGGCGCCGGCTTTGGCATCTGGCTCGACGCGACGGCCGACGTGCAGGTACTCGACAACCGCATCCAGGGCGACCCCAGCGTGCGCTCCCAGGATCGCGGCAACGGCATCCACCTCTATGCGGTGAAGAACGCCCTGGTGCGCGGCAACCAGGTGCGCCAGACCCGCGACGGCGTCTACATCGACACCTCCAACGACAGCAGCATCGAAGACAACCTCTTCGAGGACCTGCGCTACGGCGTGCACTACATGTTCACCCACAACAGCCGCGTCATCGGCAACACCACCCGGCACACCCGCACCGGCTACGCGCTGATGCAGAGCCGCAAGCTCACCGTGGTCGGCAACCGCTCGGTGGACGACCAGAACTACGGCATCCTGATGAACTACATCACCTACTCCACCCTCACCGGCAACCGCGTCGAAGCCGTGCGCAGCGGCGATGGCGGCGGCGACGCGATGATCGCCGGCGCCGAGGGCAAGGCCCTGTTCATCTACAACTCGCTGTTCAACCGCATCGAGGACAACCGCTTCGAAAGCAGCGCCCTGGGCATCCACCTGACCGCCGGCTCCGAGGACAACCGCATCAGCGGCAACGCCTTCATCGGCAACCGCCAGCAGGTCAAGTACGTCGCCAGCCGGACCCAGGAATGGTCCGCCGACGGGCGCGGCAACTACTGGAGCGACTACCTGGGCTGGGACCGCGACGCCGACGGCATCGGCGACGTCGCCTACGAACCCAACGACAAGGTCGATCAGTTGCTCTGGCTGTACCCGCAAGTGCAACTGCTGATGACCAGCCCCGCCATCGAACTGCTGCGCTGGGTCCAGCGCGCCTTTCCCGTCACCCGTCCGCCCGGCGTGCGCGACAGCTTCCCGCTGATGCGCGCCGCCGACCTGGAGGCGCAACCATGAACCCCGTGGAAATCCGTGACGCAACCCTGGACTACGGCGGCTTCACCGCCCTGCAGGGGCTCGATCTGCAACTGGGGGCCGGCGAAGTCCTCGGCCTGCTCGGGCATAACGGCGCCGGCAAGACCACCACGATCAAGCTGATCCTCGGCCTGCTGCGCCCGACACAAGGCTCGGTGCGAGTCTTCGGCCAGTCGCCCGGCGATGCGGCAGTGCGCCGGCGCATCGGCTTCCTGCCGGAGAACGTGACCTTCTATCCACAGCTGACCGGCCGCGAAACGCTGCAGCACTTCGCCCGACTCAAGGGCGCGCGACCCGCCGAGGTGGACGAGTTGCTCGAGCAGGTCGGCCTCAGCCACGCCGCGCAGCGCCGGGTGAAAACCTATTCCAAGGGCATGCGCCAGCGCCTCGGCCTGGCCCAGGCGCTACTCGGCGAGCCACAACTGCTGTTGCTCGACGAGCCCACCGTCGGTCTCGACCCATTGGCCACCATCGAGCTCTACCAATGGCTGGACCGCCTGCGGGCAAAGGGAACCGGGATCATCCTCTGCTCCCACGTACTGCCCGGCGTGGAATCGCATATCGACCGCGCCGCGATCCTGGCCAAGGGCCGCCTGCTCACCGCCGGCAGTCTTGCCGACCTACGCCGGGACGCCGGCCTGCCGGTACGTATCCGCTACGCAGGCAAACCCGACAGCGACTGGCCGCAACACTGGCGCAGCGTCGGCCATGAAGTCGCCGCCCTGGATGGCCGACGCCTGGAGCTGCGGGTCAGTGAAGGGCGCCAGCACGAAGTGCTCAGCGTGCTGCTCGCCGAGCAGGCGCAGGAGCTCGAAGTGCTGCCTCCGTCGCTGGAGGACCTCTATCGCCACCATATGCAGAGCGCGCACGCGGGAGCCCCGGCATGAACCCGATCTGGAACATCGCCCGCAAGGAACTGGCCGACGGCCTGCGCAATCGCTGGTTGCTCGCCATCAGCCTGCTGTTCGCCCTGCTGGCGGTCGGCATTGCCTGGCTCGGTGCCGCCGCCAGCGGCCAGGTGGGCTTCACCTCGCTGCCGGCAACCCTGGCCAGCCTGACCAGCCTCGCTACCTTCCTGATGCCGCTGATCGCCCTGCTGCTGGCCTACGACGCTATCGTCGGCGAGGAGGAAGGCGGCACCCTGCTGCTCCTGCTGACCTACCCGCTGGGGCGCGGGCAGCTGCTGATCGGCAAGTTTCTTGGCCACGGCCTGATCCTCGGCCTCGCCACGCTGCTGGGCTTCTCCGCCGCCGCCCTGGCCATCGCCGTGCTGGTGCCGGGTATTCCGCTGGGGCAGCTGCTGGGCTCCTTCGCCCGCTTCATCCTGTCGTCCTGCCTGCTGGGCTGGACCTTCCTGGCGATGGCCTACGCGCTGAGTGCGCGGGTCAGCGAAAAATCCACCGCCGCCGGCCTGGCGCTGGGCGTGTGGTTCTTCTTCGTACTGCTGTTCGACCTGGCCCTGCTCGCCCTGCTGGTGATCGGCAAGGGCCAGCTCAGCGCCAACCTGCTGCCCTGGCTGCTGTTGCTCAACCCCACCGACCTGTACCGGCTGATCAACCTGCCTGACTTCGGTTCCGAGCTGGGCGGCGTACTGACCCTCGGCCGCGACCTCGCCGTTCCCGTCGCCGGCCTCTGGCTGGCGCTGTGCGCCTGGACCCTGGCCGCGCTGGCGCTGGCCTATGCGCTGTTCCGCCGGCGCCCGATCTGACTCAAGGAGCCCCCATGCTGCTGTCCCGTCCCCTTCGCCTCGGCCTCGCCGCCGGGTTCTTCAGCTTGCTGCTCGGCGGCTGCGACGATGCTGCCCAACAAAGTGCCAACCTGGGCCCAGTGCCCTTCCAGAACGGCGAGGAATGCCACGTCTGCGGCATGATCATCAGCGACTTTGCCGGTCCCAAGGGTGAAGCCGTGGCCCCCGGCGCCGTACACAAGTTCTGTTCCACCGCCGAGTTGCTGGGCTGGTGGCTGCAGCCGGAAAACCAGCACAGCGGCGCACGCCTGTATGTGCATGACATGGCCCGCAGCGACTGGAACCACCCCGACGACCGCCACCTGATCGACGCCACCAGCGCCTTCTACGTGGTCGGGGTGAAACGCCCCGGCGCCATGGGCGCTACCCTGGCCTCATTCTCCGAACGGGCGGATGCGGATCGCATGGCCAACTCCGAGGGCGGTCGCGTGCTGCGCTTCAGCGAGATCGACCAGAGCGTGCTGCAGGGAGTATCAGGCGACCACCAGCATCACTGAGCCAGCCGGTCGCTTCTCTCCAGCAGCGCCAGGCAGGCATCCGCCGGCACCGGCTGGCTGATCAGGTAGCCCTGAATCTCGTCGCAACCGTGGGCGCGCAGGAAGCGCAGCTGCTCGGCCTGCTCGACGCCTTCGGCCACCACCTTCAACTCCAGGCTGTGCGCCATGGCGATGATCGCGCGGGTGATGGCCGCATCTTCGCCGCGCTCGGACAGGTCGCGGATGAAGGTCTGGTCGATCTTCACGTAGTCCACCGGGAAGCGCTTGAGATAGCTGAGTGAGGAATAGCCGGTGCCGAAGTCGTCGATGGCCAGCTTCACGCCCATTTCGCGCAGTTGGTGGAAGGTCGTGGTGACGCTCTCGACGTTGTCCAGCAACTGGCTTTCGGTGAGTTCCAGCTCCAGCAGGTGCGACGGCAGGCCGGTGTCTTCCAGCACCGTGCGCACCAGGTCGACCAGGTTACCGGTGCGCAGCTGGTGTACCGAGAGATTCACTGATACCCGCAGCTCGCGGCCCTGGAGCTGCCAGGCGCGTGCCTGCCTGCAGGCGCGGCGCAGGACGAACTCGCCGATGGCGCCGATCAGCCCGGTTTCCTCGGCGAGGCCGATGAAATCGCCGGGCGGGACCATGCCCATCTCCGGGTGGCGCCAGCGCACCAGTGCTTCGGCACTGTCCAGGCGCTCGTTGGCGAGGTTCAGCTTGGGCTGGTAGTGAACGTCCAGTTGGCCTTCGTCGATGGCCTTGCGCAGGCGGGTTTCCAGCTGCAGGCGCTCCAGGGTGCAGGCCTGCAGGTTGTCGGTGAAGAACTGGAAGGTGTTCCCGCCCAGGTGCTTGGCGTGCTGCATGGCCATGTTCGCCTGGCTCATCAGCGCGGAGATTTCCCAGGCGTTTTCCGGCAGCAGGCTGATGCCCACCGAGGCGCTGACCACCAGTTCGTGGCCGCCCACGGTCATCGGCGTGCGCAACTTGGCCAGCAGGCGGCTGGACAACCGCGCCAGCGCGGCGAGGCTGGCGTAGGAGTCGATCAGCACGGCGAACTCGTCGCCGGACAGCCGGGCGATGGTGTCGGCCTCGGGCACGGTCTGGGTCATGCGCCGCGACATTTGCCGCAGCAGCTGGTCGGCGACTTCGTGGCCGAGGCTGTCGTTGAGCAGCTTGAAGCGGTCCAGGTCGATCAGCAGCAGCGCCGCCGTGCGGCCTTCCTGGCGCGCGCGCTGGCTGGCCTCGTGCAGGCGCTCCTTGAACAGCGTGCGGTTGGCCAGCCCGGTGAGTTCGTCGTAGTGCGACAGGTAGCGCAGGCGCTCCTCGGCGTCGCGGCGGGCGGTGAGGTCGGCGAAGAAGCCGACCACATGGGCGACCTGCCCACGGCCGTCGCGCACCACGTTCAGTTGCAGCCACTGCGGGTACAGCTCGCCGTTCTTGCGCGTCTCGATCAGCTCGCCCTGCCAGGTGCCCTGGCGCTCCAGCTCGGTGCGGATCGACTGGTAGCGGCGCAACGCTTCGGAGGAACCCATCAGGCGCGCGACGTTGTGCCCCAGTACTTCCTCGCGGCGGTAGCCGGTGAGGCGGGTGAAGGCTTCGTTGAGGGCGATCAACCGGTAATCCGGGTCGAGGATGATGATGCCTTCGCTGGCAGCCTCGAACACCGTGGCGGCCAGGCGCTGCTCCTCCTCGCGCAGCTTGCGCGTGGAGATGTCGGCGCGGGTGCCGACCATCCGCGTGACCTGGCCGTGGCCGTCGCGCTCCATCACACGGCCACGGTCTTCCACCCAGACCCAGTGGCCGGCAGCGTGGCGCACGCGGTATTCGATGCGGTAGCCGTCGGTGCGGCCCTTGAGGTGCTCGACCAGCGCGCGGCGCAGCAGCGGCAGGTCGTCGGGGTGCAGACGCGGGCGCAGGTCGTTGCGCACGCTCTTCACCGCCGCCTGGGTCAGCCCGAAGATTTCCTCCAGGTGCGAGTGGTGCACTTCGTCGGTCAGCAGGTTCCAGTCCCACAGGCCCAGTTCGCTGGCCTCCAGCGCCAGGGCCAGGCGCGCCTCGGTATGGCTGAGCTGGGCGCTGCCCGCCTCGACCCGCTCCTGCAGGGCGTCGCGGGCGCGGCAGAGTTCGCGTTCGGCGCGACGGCGCTGCTCGACTTCGCGCTCCAGGTCCTGGTTCAGCGCTTCGGTCTGCGCCTTGGCGCGCTCCAGGTGCGCCACCAGCGCCTGGGCCTGGAAGCGTCGCAGCAGGCCGACGTGGACTACCCGGTGGATCTGCCAGGCCACCACCAGCAGCGCGGCCAGCAGGATCACTCCGAGCACGCCCCAACCTTGCTGTAGCGGGTTATCGCTGATCAATAAGTAGGCAATGGACGGAAACAGGCAGGGCAAGGCGAAGGTCAGGAAGGCCGGCAGGCTGACCGCGTAGGCGACGCTGGCGGACAGGATGGCCGCGGCGATCAGGCCGAAGACCAGGGATTGCTGGAGGAAGGCGTCCGGCGGCACCAGGGCGATGGCGGCAAAGGCCAGGGTCAGCCCCGAAGCGCCGGCGCCGAACAGGAAGGTGCGCTGCCAATGCGGGCTGGCCTGACGCTCGGCGGAAGCGGCGTTGAAGGCGGATACCTGGATCAGCCGCAGCACGGCCAGCAGCACCAGCCACACCAGCCAGCCGGCGAGCAGGCCCGGCTTCACGTAATCCCACAGCAAGCCAGCGCAGGCCAGGCCGTTGAGCAGCATGAGCAGGGTCGGCACCCGCGAGCCCTGATAGAGCAGGCGCGTGCGTTCGACGGCAATTTCGTGAGCGTACTGCTGGCGGATCTCGGCATGGCTCACCGGGATCGCCGAAGGCTCTACATAAGCGGTCATAGGCGTTTTTCTTGTAGGTGTCAGGCCTAGGCGTCGGCGGAGCATACCCGAGGAGGTAGCCCCACCCAAGCAGGATGATGGCAATTGGCTGCGTGCCCGCCCAACTTTCGTCGGGAAGACGCCGGACAGCGGGCGGGTTTGCCGGGGAAAACCGCCCGTCGGTAGAATGCCGCCCCATGAACGATGACATCTCCTACCTGCTCAACTCCCTCAATGACCCGCAGCGCCAGGCCGTGGCCGCGCCGCTGGGGCGCCAGCGCGTGCTCGCTGGCGCCGGGTCCGGCAAGACCCGCGTGCTGGTGCACCGTATCGCCTGGCTGATCCAGGTCGAGAACGCCTCTCCGCACAGCATCCTGGCCGTGACCTTCACCAACAAGGCCGCCGCCGAGATGCGCGCGCGGATCGAGCAGTTGCTGGGGATCAACCCGGCCGGCATGTGGGTCGGCACCTTCCACGGCCTGGCGCACCGCCTGCTGCGCGCGCACTGGCAGGAAGCCGGGTTGCCGGAGAACTTCCAGATTCTCGACAGCGACGACCAGCTGCGCCTGGTCAAGCGCGTGGTGCGCGAGCTGGGCCTCGACGAGCAGCGCTGGCCGCCGCGCCAGGCGCAGTGGTTCATCAACGGCCAGAAGGACGAGGGCAATCGCCCGCAGAACATCCAGGCCGGCGGCGACCTGTACCTGGCGACCATGGTCAGCGTCTACCAGGCCTACGAAGAGGCCTGCGCCCGCGCCGGCGTCGTCGACTTCGCCGAGCTGCTGCTGCGCTCGCTGGACCTCTGGCGCGACCGCCCGAGCCTGCTGGAGCACTACCAGCGGCGCTTCCGCCACATCCTGGTGGACGAGTTCCAGGACACCAACGCCGTGCAGTACGCCTGGCTGCGCTTCCTCGGCAAGGGCGGCGAGAGCCTGATGGTGGTGGGCGACGACGACCAGTCGATCTACGGCTGGCGCGGCGCGAAGATCGAGAACATCCAGCAGTTCGGCGATGACTTCGCCGGCACCGAGGACATCCGCCTGGAGCAGAACTACCGCTCCACCGGCACCATCCTCAAGGCCGCCAACGCGCTGATCGCCAACAACAGCGGGCGCCTGGGCAAGGAATTGTGGACCGACGGCGTCGACGGCGACCCGATCACCCTGTATTCCGGCTTCAACGAGCATGACGAGGCGCGCTACATCGTCGAGACCATCGCGGACGCCCTGCGCAAGGACGGCCTCAAGCGCAGCGACATCGCCATCCTCTACCGCTCCAACGCCCAGTCCCGCGTGCTGGAAGAGGCGCTGCTGCGCGAGAAGATTCCCTACCGCATCTACGGCGGCCAGCGCTTCTTCGAGCGCGCCGAGATCAAGAACGCCCTGGCCTACCTGCGCCTGATCCGCCTGCGCGACGACGACGCCGCGCTGGAGCGGGTGATCAACGTGCCGCCGCGCGGTATCGGCGAGAAGACCGTCGAGGCGATCCGCAACGCCGCACGCCACAACGGCACCTCGATGTGGCGCGCGATCAACGACGTGATCGCCGCCAAGGCCGTGGCCGGCCGAGCCGCCAGTGCGCTCAACGTGTTCCTGGAAACCGTCGACCTGCTGGCGGTGAAGGTCGAGGGCCTGCCGCTGCACCAGATGACCCAGATCGTCATCGAGCAGTCCGGCCTGATCACCTACCACAAGGAAGAGAAGGGCGAGAAAGGTCAGGCCCGGGTGGAAAACCTGGAAGAACTGGTCAGCGCCGCCCGCGCCTTCGAGACCCCGGACGACGAGGACACCCCGCCGCTGGTGGCCTTCCTCGACCACACCGCGCTGGAGTCCGGCGACACCCAGGCCGACGCCTTCGAGGACAGCGTGCAGCTGATGACGCTGCACAGCGCCAAAGGCCTGGAGTTCCCGCTGGTGTTCCTCGCCGGCGTGGAAGAAGGCCTGTTCCCGCACAAGATGAGCCTGGAAGAACCCGGTCGCCTGGAAGAAGAACGCCGCCTGGCCTACGTCGGCATCACCCGCGCCATGCACCGTCTGGTCATGACCTACGCGGAAACCCGCCGCCTGTACGGCAGCGAGACCTACAACAAGGTCTCGCGCTTCGTCCGCGAAATCCCGCCGAGCCTGATCCAGGAAGTGCGCCTGTCCAACTCGGTGAGTCGCCCGCTGTCGGGCAACCAGCGCAGCGGCAACCTGTTCAGCGGCGCCAGCGTGCCGGACACCCCGTTCAGTCTCGGCCAGTCCGTACGCCACCCGCTGTTCGGCGACGGCGTGATCCTCAACTTCGAAGGCTCCGGCGCCCAGGCACGGGTGCAGGTGAACTTCGACAGCGAGGGCAGCAAGTGGCTGATGATGGGTTACGCGAAGCTGGAAGCGATCTGATCACGGCCAATTTGTAGGAGCGGGCCATGCCCGCGATCGCGCCCATGGGGCGCTCCTACAGGGAATGGCGAGGCCTCAGTGATGCCCGCCGCCGTTCTGCTCGAAGGTCTCGATCAGCGCCACCTGCATCCGCGAATGCACGCGGATGAACCAGCGCCAGAACACCGCGATCACCAATCCTGCGATCAGCGCCACCACCACCAGCAGCTCGCCCGGCGGCAGGATGCTCGAACTGAGCGCCGCCAGCAGCAGCATCATGCCGCCCAGCGACAGCAGCGGGATCAGCTCGGAAATCACCCGACGCACGCGGGCCGTGTGGCGCCCGGCGCTCTCCGCCTTCACGCCCATCTCCGCCAGCAGCATCGCCAGCGCCTTGAGCTTGCGGTAGGCGGCGATCAGGAACGGCAGTGACAGCAGCAACGCGGCGCCCCAGATCAGCGCCTTGTGCAGCGCCTCGTGCTCGACGAACTGCGCCAGCCACTGCGACAGGCGATCGGCGAAGAACGCCAGGCCGAAGAAGATCGCGATCACCAGGGTCAGGTTGACTCCGACCTGCAGCAGGATGCGGCGGATCATCCCGGCGAGGATCGCCTTGTCCCCGCGCGGCTTGATGCTGCGCAGCCACTCACCGTACAGGCTGAACACGCGCACCATGGGCGATGGCAGGCTGCGGCCCAGGTACAGCGCCAGCGGGTCAGCCGAGCGGATCAGGTAGGGCGTCAGCAGCGTGGTGATGGCCGACACGCCGACCACCACCGGATAGAGGAAGTCACTGGTCACGCCCAGGCTCATGCCCAGCGCAGCGATGATGAAGGAGAACTCGCCGATCTGCGAAAGGCCCATGCCCACGCGCATCGAGGTGCGCCCGTCGTTACCGGCGATGAAGGCGCCAGCGCCGCAGGAGACCAGCTTGCCGGCGACCACCACCAGGGTGATCACCAGGATCGGCGCGGCGTAGTCCACCAGTACCTTGGGGTCGATGGTCAGGCCGATGGCGACGAAGAAGATCGCGCTGAACATGTCGCGCACCGGCTCCATCAGCCGTTCGATCTGGATCAGCTGGCGCGACTCGGCCATGATCGCGCCGATCAGGAAGGCGCCCAGGATCATGCTGTACTCCAGCTTCACCACCAGCAGGCAGAAGCCGAAGCACAGGCCCAGCACCGTCACCAGCAGCATCTCGTTGCTTTCGAACTTCGCCACGTAGGCCAGCAGGCGCGGCACCAGCAGGATGCCGACGACCAGCGCGACGACCATGAACAGGCTGAGCTTGCCGACCGTGGAGAACACCTGGTCCGCCTCCACCGTGCCGCTCACGGCGATGCCGGAGAACAGCGCGATGATGCCGATGCCGAGGATATCCTCGATGATCAGCACGCCAAAGATCAGCTGGGCGAAGCGCTCGTTCTTCATCTTCAGGTCGCCCAGGACCTTGATGATGATGGTGGTGGAGGACATCGCCAGGATCGCGCCGAGGAACAGCGAATCCATGGTGCTCCAGTCGAACAGGCGGCCGATCTCGAAGCCGGCCCAGATCATCAGGGTGATTTCCAGGAACGCGGCGATGAACGCCGTGGCGCCGACCTGGAACAGCTTGCGCAGGGAAAACTCGAGCCCCAGGCAGAACATCAGGAAGATCACCCCCAGCTCGGCGAGGGTCTTGATGGTTTCCTCGTCGTGCACCAGGGCGAACGGCGGGGTGTGCGGGCCGATGATCACCCCGGCGATGATGTAGCCCAGCACCACCGGCTGCTTGAAGCGGTGGCAGAGGATGGTGACGAAACCGGCGATCAGCATGATCACCGCGAGGTCCTGGATGAAGTCGATGGCATGCATGGTCGGCGGTCCTCGCGGCGGGCTGGTCAGGGGGATCGCGCGGCTGACGGCCTCGCTCAGCGAAGCCTACCATCCGAGTCCTCCGACAGGCGGCTCTGAAAGAATCAGTAACAGACTGATTTGGAAAGGGATTCATCAGGCCCCATATCAGGGGGCGAGCCCACGCAGGGCAACAGCACGAAACAAAATCCGGCTGGCCCTCACGGGCACCCACCGGCAACATGACGTGCGTCGTATACCAACCAAGAGAATGACAACCATGAAGCGCTTTCTCAGCCTTGCCATGGCCTTCTGTGTCGCCGTGACGCTCAGCCTCGACGTCAACGCCGCCAAGCGTTTCGGTGGTGGCAAGAGCATGGGCTCGGCGCCAAGCCACCAGACTCGCCAGGCGCAACCCAATGCCGCCCCGAATTCCCCGACTGCCGCAGGTCCTGCCGCGACCGGTGCCGCCGCTGGCGCTGCCGGCGCCGCTGCCAAGAGCGGCGCTTCGCGCTGGCTCGGCCCGCTGGCCGGCCTCGCCGCCGGTGGCCTGCTCGCCTCCATGTTCATGGGCGACGGCTTCCAGGGCATGCAGTTCCTCGACATCCTGATCATCGCGTTGATCGCGTTCATCGCCTTCCGCTTCATCGCCTCCCGTCGCCGCCAGCAGCAGGGCAATCAGCCCGCCATGGCCGGTGGACATGCGCCGATGCAGCGTGAAATGCCGGCCGCCCCACCGTCGATCTTCGGTGGTGCGTCCCGTCCGGTGATGGACAGCCGCCCGGTGATCAACGCGCCGAGCTGGTTCGACGAGACCCGTTTCGTCGCCGCCGCCCGCGAGCACTTCATGTCCCTGCAACAGCACTGGGACGCCAACGAGATGGACAAGATCGCCGAGTTCGTCACCCCGCAGATGCTGCAGTTCCTCAAGCAGGAGCGCGCTGACCTGGGCGAGGGCTACCAGTCCACCTACATCGACAACCTCGACGTGCAGCTCGAAGGCGTGGACGACCAGGCCGAGAAGACCATCGCCACCCTGACCTTCAGCGGCGTGTCGAAGTCCTCGCGCTTCGACCAGGGCGAGCCCTTCAGCGAAAGCTGGCGCATGGAGCGCCCGCAGGGCGAGAACCAGCCCTGGCTGGTGGCGGGCATCCGTCAGAACTGATCCTGCGCGCAACACTGAAAAAGCCCGGCAATCGCCGGGCTTTTTCGTTTCCGTCGTTCGCTCCGTCGATGCGCCACCCCGGTCCCCGCGGGCCCGCCGCTCGTCCGGACGACGCCGACACAGTGGTCTTGCGCGGATGGCCGGCTACTACTGTATAAAGCGCGCCATTCGTCGAATTCAAAGAGGCCCCACCTGTGGAAGATGTGATCGAGAAACTGCGTGAAGCGAACGAGCCGGTTCCGGTACCGCTGGAACTGCCCGACGAAGAACTGCTGGTGGAAATCGAAGAAGCCCTGCTGATCGGCATTCCGTCGGAATTCCGTGAGTTCCTCCTGCTGGTCAGCGACGTGATCTACGGGCGCCTGGAGCCGGTCACCGTGGCCGATCCGCAGTCCCACACCTACCTGCCGGAAGTGGCCGCCGTGGCCTGGGCCAGTGGCCTGCCGCGCGAGCTGATTCCGCTCTGCGCCGATGGTGACGACTACTACGCGGTCGCCGAGGACGGCGAGGTGATTCTCTGGGCCGACGGCGAGCTCACCGAGGAAACCTGGGACTCCGTCTGGACCTGGGCACGCGACGTATGGCTGGATACTTGAAGCCCGGTGTCGGAATTTCCTGAAACTTCCATGGTCACACAGGCAACCCAGCGTACCTCCAGCCCTTGCTGCCCGGGCGGGTACGATGCCCCGTGGAGAAACTATGAAGTTGAAAGCCTTGTTCACCTGCCTGTTGCTGCTCGGCCTCGCCGGATGCGCCGACAAGGCCGTGGTGACGCTGCAGGACGGCAGCGAAATCCTGGTGAAGGATCACTCCGACTACGACAAATACAATGACTACTACGAATTCGAACAGCTCAACGGCGAGACGATCCTGATCAAGAAGGACAACGTCCGCTTCATCAAGACCCCGTGAAGGGCGCCCTAGCGCGCCCCGAGCCTTCCCCCGCTTTCCAGCTCAAGCAGGTTGAGCAGGTACTGGCCGCAGTAGCCCAGGTCCTGTTCGATGGCTTTGCGCGCGCCTGCGCCATCGCCACGCTCCAGCGCCTGCAGGGCATCTTCGTGGAAGTCGTTCAGGCGCAGCGACAGGTCGGCCTCGGTGAACAGCCGGTTGAAGAAGGGCCCGACCTGCAGCCACAGCGCCTCGATCATGCGCAGCAGCGTGGGATTGCCGCAGGCACGGTAGAGCGTCAGGTGGAACCGGCTGTTGGCCTCCAGGTAGCCGTGGACGTCGCGGGCATTCAGCGCAATTTCCATGCGCTCGGTGCAATCGCGCAGTACAGCCATGTCGGCGGGCTTCAGGTGCCTGGCCGCGTCTTCCACCGCCAGTCCCTCCAGGGATTGCCGTACCTGCAGGATCTGCAGGTAGCGCTCGCGGGTCATCACCGGCACCCGTAGCGAGCGCTGCGGCTCGCCCTCCAGCGCACCCTCGGCCACCAGCCGTTGCAGGGCGGCGCGCACCGGCATCGGGCTGGTGCCCCACTCATCGGCCAGGTCGCGGATCTTGAGCCGCTCGCCGGGCTGGAAGCGCCCGCTCAGCAAGGCCTGGCGCAGGTTCTGGTACAGCTGTTCCTGAAGGTTGTCGGCCATCGTGATTCACTCCCGGCCGGCCGGCGGCGCCGGCAGTTGGGCGAAGGTCAGGCTGCAATCGTGCTTCATCTTGCTTATCCCTTGTTCTCGATCAGACAGTTGCCGCCATCCACCACCAGCACTTCGCCGGTGATGTAGCTGGCTTCGGGCGAGGCCAGGAAGGCGATGGCGGCCGCCACCTCCTCCGGTCGCCCGGAACGGCCGAGCGGCGTGCGCCGTCCGGCCTGGATTTCTTCCTCGCTGCTGGAGCCGGTGGCGATCCAGCCCGGCGCCACGCTGTTCACCGTCACCCCGCGACGCGCCACTTCCAGCGCCAGCCCCATGCTCATGCCGAGCATCCCGGCCTTGGCTGCGCTGTAGGCGGACTCGCCTGGGTTGCTGGCGCGCACGCCGGTAGTGGAGCTGACATTGACGATGCGCCCGTAGCCGCGCTCCAGCATCCCCGGCAGCAGCGCGCGAGTGAGCAGGAAGGCGCTGGTCAGGTTGCGCGCCAGCGACAGGTTCCACGTCGCCAGGTCCATCGCCGCCAGTTCGGCGAAGGGCTCCGGGCTGCCCTGCATGGCCATGCCGGCGTTGTTCACCAGCACGTCTACGCTTCCCCATTGCCCCTGCGCCCATTCAGCCAGGGCGCGGACGTCGCTCTCGCAGGTCAGGTCGGCGGGCAGCGCGCGGGCTTCGAAGCCTTCGGCGCACAGCTCCTGCGCTCGCAACAGAACGCGCTCGCTGCTGGCGGTGAGCAGCAGCTTCACGCCGTTGCGGGCCAGCCGGCGGGCACTGGCGAAGCCGATGCCGGACTCGCTGCCAGCGCCGCTGACCAGGGCGACCTGGCCGGCCCAGGCGGACTCATTCGTGACATCTTTCATGGGTATCTTCTTGTTCTGTGATCACAGAATTCGTTACAGGGCAGATTATCAGGCAGTCGACGCGCTGTATTGACATTTTTGTGATCACAAATGGAAGATGTGCGAAATAACAAACGAGGTGTGCAACATGACCGCCAGCGGAATCGCCCAACAGGCCGTGGATCTCTTCACCGCCCGCGAGCGCCAGCGCTTCCTGGAACAGAATCCCAAGTCCGTCGCCCTTGCCGAGCGTGCGCACAAGTCGCTGTACGCTGGTGTGCCGATGCACTGGATGGCTGACTGGTCCACGCCCTGCCCGCTGTTCGTCGAACGCGCCCAGGGCGCCCGCTTCTACGACGTGGACGGCCATGACTACGTGGACTTCTGCCTGGGCGACACCGGCAGCATGTTCGGCCATTCGCCGGCACCGATCGCCCGCGCGCTCGCCGAGCAAGGCGCACGCGGCCTGACCACCATGCTCCCCGGCGAAGACGCTGTGGTCTGCGGTGAACTGCTCGCCGCGCGCTTCGGCCTGCCCTACTGGCAGGTGACCGCCACCGCCACCGACTCCAACCGCTATGTGCTGCGCTGGGCCCGCGCGGTGACCAGGCGCAAGACCCTGCTGGTGTTCGACGGCTGCTACCACGGCACCGTCGACGACGTGATGGTGCGCTACCGCGACGGCGAGACCGTGCACCGCTCCGGCCTGGTCGGCCAGGCCTACGACCTGACCCAGCACAGCCGCTCCATCCCCTTCAACGACGTCGAGGCGCTGGAAGCCGCGCTGGCCCAGGGCGACGTCTGCGCCCTGCTGTGCGAGCCCGCGATGACCAACATCGGCATGGTCCTGCCTGATCCGGGCTTCATGCAGAAGTGCCGCGAGCTGACCCGCCAGTACGGTTCGCTGCTGATCATCGACGAAACCCACACCATCTCCACCAATATCGGTGGCTGCACGAAGTTGTGGAACCTCGACCCGGACTTCTTCGTTGTCGGCAAGCCGATCGCCGGCGGCGTGCCCTGCGGCATCTTCGGTTGCAGCGCGGAGATGGCCGAACGCATGGCCGCCTCGCGCAAGAGTGCCCAGGAAGACAGCCATGGCCACGGCCACAGCGGCATGGGCACCACGCTCTCGGCCAACGCCCTGGCCATGCACTGCATGCGCGCCAACCTGGAACAGGTGATGACGCAGGCGGCCTATGACCACATGCTGCCGCTGGCCAAGCGCCTGGCCGACGGTTTCCGCCGCCTGATCGCCCAGCACGAGCTGAAGTGGTCGGTGACCGAACTGGGCGCACGCAGCGAGTTCCAGTTCTGCCCCGTCTCCCCGCGCACCGGCGCCGAGGCCGAAGCCGCCTTCCACGACGAGCTGCAGATGGCCTTGCACCTGTACCTGATCAACCGCGGCATCCTGATCACGCCGTTCCACAACATGACCCTGTGCTGCCCGGACACCACCGCCGAAGACGTGGATCGCCTGATCGAGACCCTCGATTCCGGCATCACCGAGCTGCTGGCGATTCCCGGCGCGCGCGAGGCCTGATCGCCTGCCACCTGCAGGAGCGAACGTGGTTCGCTCCTGCCAAAAGAACAATCCGGCGCCGAGCGCCACCGAGGACCACCATGCAATTCGCCGATCGACAGGAAGCCGAAGCCTTCCTCGCCGCCCACCCGGACGTGCGCAGCATCGAACTGTTCATCATCGATTCCAACGGCATCCCGCGCGGCAAGCTGCTGCACCGTGACGAGCTGCTGGCGATCTACGACAACGGCCGCCCGCTGCCCAGCTCGATCCTCGCGCTGACCGTGCAGGGCGAGGACGTCGAAGGTACCGGGCTGGTCTGGGAAGTGGCCGACGCCGACTGCTGGACCTACCCGCTGCCCGGCAGCCTGACCCTGCAACCCTGGCGCGCCAGCCCCACCGGCCAGCTGCAGGTGAGCATGCACCCGACCCAGGGCCTGCCCGCCACCCCGGCCGACCCGCGCCAGGCGCTGTCCCGCGTGGTCGACCGGCTGAAGGCCGACGGCTTGCACCCGGTGATGGCGGTGGAGCTGGAGTTCTACCTGCTGGACAAGCAGCGCGACGCCAACGGCCGTCCGCAGCCGGCGGTGCAGATGAACGGCATCCGCCCGGAAGCGCCGCAGGTCTATGGCGTCTACGAACTGGAACAGCTGCAGCCGTTCCTCGACGACCTCTACGCCGCGTGCGAAGTCCAGGGCCTGCCGGTGCGCACGGCAATCTCCGAGTACGCGCCGGGCCAGGTCGAGCTGACCCTGGAACACCGCTTCGACGTCATGCAGGCCATCGATGAAGGCGTGCGCTACAAGCGCCTGGTGAAGGGTGTGGCGAACAAGCACGGGCTGCAGGCCTGCTTCATGGCCAAGCCGTTCGGCGACCGCGCCGGCTCCGGCATGCACCTGCACGTCAGCCTCGCCGACGAACAGGGCAACAACCTCTATGCCAGCGAAGACATTCACGGCACCGAACTGCTGCGCCACTCCATCGGCGGCATGATGGCGCGCCTGCTGGATTCCCTGGCGATCTTCTGCCCCAACGCCAACTCCTTCCGCCGCTTCCAGGCCAACAGCTATGCGCCGCTGGCCAAGAGCTGGGGCGTGAACAACCGCACCGTATCGTTCCGCGTGCCCGGCGGCCCGGCCAAGAGCCGGCACATCGAGCACCGTATCTGCGGCGCCGACGCCAACCCGTACCTGGCGGCGGCGGCGATCCTCGCGGCCATCCACGAAGGCATCCGCGAGCAGATCGATCCGGGCGCACCCATCGTCGGCAATGGCTACGAGCAGGCCACCGAGTTCCTCCCCACCGACTGGCTCACCGCGCTGCGCGCACTGGAAGCCTCCACCTGGGCCCGCGAGGCGCTGGGAGAGGAATTCCTCAAGGTGTTCCTGGCGATCAAGTGGGAGGAGTACCGCCAGTTCATGGGCGAAGTCGGCGAGCAGGACTGGCGCTGGTATCTGCATCACGCGTGATCGCAGGCGTATGGGCAGACAACCCTGCACGACCGAGCTGCTTTTGTAGGAGCGAGCTTGCTCGCGAAGGCGCGCGCGTCAGAGCTTGTTCGCGAGCAAGCTCGCTCCTACAGGTCAGCCGGCGCGCGGGGGAGTTGCCCACCTCCGCCAACCGCACAGTTCGCCACGCCCCACTGACACACGACAGCCTTACGAAAAATTTACCCTGTCAGACTGAAGAATCTGGTCTTTTCTTGGTCTGTAATTGCACGGGGCGCAGACGCGCCCCGTGGTCAAAGCGGCGCCGCCGGTACTGCCTGCCGGCCGCCGTCCTCTCTCAGGCAGGGAGAACCCGTAGACAATGAGCACTCCTGTCGTACTGATCACCGGCGCTGCCGGTGGCCTCGGAAAAGCCATCGCCAAACGTTTCGCCCAAAGCCACTGGCGCATCGCCGCAACCGACGTGGACAAGGCCGGCCTGCATGCGCTCAACGCCCAGGTCCCGCTGGACGCCACCGCCGTCGGCGACCTGCGACGCGCCGACAACTGCCACAGCCTGGTGTCCGACATCCTCGCCCGCACCGGCCGCCTCGACGCCCTGGTGAACGCCGCCGGCGTCTGGCGCGAAGGCCCGGTGGAAGACTTCAACGAAGACGACTTCGACCTGGTGATGGGCGTGAACCTCAAGGCCGCCTTCTACATGTGCCAGGCGGCGACGCCGTACCTCAAGGAAAACCACGGCTGCATCGTCAACATCTCCAGCGACTCCGGCCGCCAGGCCTATCGCGGCTCCGCGGCGTACTGCGCGAGCAAGGCGGCGCTGACCATGCTCACCCGTACCCTGGCGCTGGAACTGGCCGAGTCCGGCGTGCGGGTCAACGCCATCTCCCCGGCCGACATCGCCACACCGATGCTCGACTACCAGGCCGAACGCTATGGCCAGGGCAACCCCGACAGCTACAAGCGCGCCCTGCTGAAGGATTATCCACAGGGCAAGGCGTCGCGCTTCATCCGCCCCGAGGAAGTCGCCGAGCTGGTCTGGTACCTGTGCAAGCCGGAATCCGAAGCCATCACCGGCGCCGACCTGGCCATCGACTTCGGCCTCTCCGCCGGGCGCTGAGCCGGCAGGTAAACGAACGGGCGGCCTTGGGTCGCCCGTTTTCGTTTCGGGCGTTGATCGAACGACAGAAAGGCCATTGGTAAATGGCCCACTGGTGCCGGGCGCCAATCGGCGGTATAGAAAAAACTGTGTCGCCTGCCGCGCTTTGGTTGTCCAGAGTTAGGCCCTTTCCTTTTCCCAAGACAATTCCGAAGAGAATTCCATGGAACCTGGCAACCACCAGCTCAGCATGACCGTCCTGATGACCCCCGACATGGCCAACTTCTCCGGCAATGTCCACGGAGGCACCCTGCTCAAGTACCTCGACGAAGTCGCCTACGCCTGCGCCAGCCGCTACGCCGGCTATTACGTGGTGACCCTGTCGGTGGACCAGGTGATCTTCCGTCAGCCGATCCACGTCGGCGAACTGGTCACCTTCCTCGCCTCGGTGAACTACACCGGCCGTACCTCCATGGAGATCGGCGTGAAAGTGGTCACCGAGAACATCCGCGAGAAATCCGTGCGCCACACCAACAGCTGCTTCTTCACCATGGTGGCGCTGGACGACGACCGCAAGACCATCGAGGTGCCGCAACTGGTGCCGCAGACCAAGGACGAGAAACGTCGTTTCGCCCAGGCCCAGCAGCGTCGGCAGATTCGCCAGGAGCTGGAACAGCGCTACAAAGAGCTTCGCGACGAATGACGGACGTTCGCGACATTTCCTGAAAAGAAATGTCGCGTGCCGTGGAAATTCCTCAATGCGTCAACAGGTTACCCTTGCGTGAAAGCAAGGTAGGAATCGATTACTACGCCTAGACTTTTCATACGCGGGTTTGCCCCCGTGACCCACCGTCGAGCGACCCGGTGCTGATGCGCAGTCCGGTCGCTCCCTGAGTGCCCGGAGCCCAGACCATGCATCACACCCCACTACTGACCACCCTCGCCGTCGGCTTCGTGCTGGCCTTCGTCCTCGGCGCCCTGGCCAACCGCCTGCGCATTTCGCCGCTGGTGGGCTACCTGCTCGCCGGCGTGCTGGCCGGCCCCTTCACCCCCGGTTATGTCGCCGACCAGGCGCTGTCCACGGAGATCGCCGAACTGGGCGTGATCCTGCTGATGTTCGGCGTCGGCCTGCATTTCTCGCTGAAAGACCTGCTGTCGGTCAAAGCCATCGCCATCCCCGGCGCAGTGGTGCAGATCGGCGTCGCCACCCTGCTCGGCCTGGGCCTGGCCTGGATGATGGGCTGGAACTTCGGCGGCGGGCTGGTCTTCGGCCTCGCCCTGTCGGTGGCCAGTACCGTCGTGCTGCTGCGGGCGCTGGAGCAGCGCCAGCTGATCGACACCAAGCGCGGGCGCATCGCCATCGGCTGGCTGATCGTCGAAGACCTCGCCATGGTCCTCACCCTGGTCCTGCTGCCGGCGCTGGCCGGCTCGCTGGGCGGTACCTCCGACGGTGGTGACGGCGGCCTGCTGATGCCGATCCTGCTGACCCTGGGCAAGGTCGCCGCTTTCGTCGCGGTGATGATCCTTGGCGGCCGCCGCTTCGTACCCTGGGTACTGGAGCGCGTGGCCAAGACCGGCTCGCGGGAACTCTTCACCCTGGCCGTGCTGGCCATCGCCCTGGGCATCGCCTATGGCTCGGCGGTGATCTTCGGCGTGTCCTTCGCCCTGGGCGCCTTCTTCGCCGGGATGATCCTCAACGAGTCCGAGCTGAGCCACGAGGCCGCCGAGAACTCGCTGCCGCTGCGCGACGCCTTCGCCGTGCTGTTCTTCGTCTCCGTCGGCATGCTGTTCAACCCGGCGATCCTGATCCACGAGCCGCTGCCGGTGCTGGCGACCTTCCTGGTCATCGTCTTCGGCAAGTCGGTGGCGGCCTACGTCATCGTGCGGATGTTCGGCCACCCCAACAGCACCGCACTGACCATCGCCGCGAGCCTGGCGCAGATCGGCGAGTTCTCCTTCATCCTGGTCGGCCTCGGCGTGACCCTTAACCTGCTGCCCGAAGCCGGCCGCGACCTGGTGCTGGCCGGCGCGATCCTGTCGATCCTGGTCAACCCGCTGCTGTTCATCGCCATCGACCGCCTGCAGGCACGCCAGGAGCAGAAGGCCGAAGCCGAGCCGGGTGTAGTCCAGGTGGAGGCGCCGGACCTGCCGCCACCGGTGCTGGAGCAGAACCACGCGATCCTCATCGGCCACGGCCGGGTTGGCGCGCTGGTCAGCGAGCGACTGCGCAAGGACAGAATTCCGGTGGTGGTCATCGAGGACAAGCGCGAGAAAGCCGCCGAGCTGCGCGAGCACGGCCTCTGCGTGGTGGTCGGCAACGCCGCCAATCCCGATGTCCTGACCCAGGCCAACATCACCTCGGCGCGCTGGCTGCTGATCGCCATCCCCAACGGCTTCGAGGCCGGGACGATTTCCAGCCACGCGCGGGCGATCAACCCGAACCTGGACATCATCGCCCGCGCCCACTTCGACGCCGAGGTGGACTACCTGGAGCAGAACGGTGCCAGCCTGGTGATCATGGGCGAGCGGGAAATCGCCCGTGGCATGGTCGAGCGGGTCGAACGCGAGGGCGCCACGCCGGCGGCCAGCGACGACCACCTGCCGCAGTCGGCCTGACGCCATGTTGCGCCGGCTCTACGACTGGACCATGCGCCTGGCGGGGCATCCGCGGGCGGAGCTGGCACTGGGCGGAGTGACCTTCGCCGAGAGTTCGTTCTTTCCCATCCCGCCGGACGCGCTGCTGGTGCCCATGGTCCTGGCCAACCGGGCCAAGGCCTGGCGCTACGCGGCAATCTGCATCGTCAGCTCGGTGCTGGGCGGCATCGCCGGCTACTTCATCGGCCTGCTGCTGTTCGAGACGGTGGGGCAGGCAATCCTCGGCTTCTACGGCCTGCAGGAGAACTTCGCCGAGGTCGCCGAGCGCTACAACGAACTCGGCTGGCTGATGGTGCTGCTGGGCGGCGGCTTCACCCCGCTGCCCTACAAGCTGATCACCCTGACCAGTGGGGTCACCCAGCTGGACCTGGTGCTGTTCATCGCCCTCAGCGTGGTGGCGCGCACCCTGCGCTTCGCCGCCACCTGCGCCCTGCTGTTCTGGGCCGGCCCGGCGCTACGCGAGGCCATCGAAAAACGCCTCGGGCTGGCGTTCGGCCTGCTCACGGCGATGGTGGTGGGTGGGTTGCTGCTGGGCAAGTACATGCTCTGACACCGAGCCCCCTGTAGGAGCGGGCCATGCCCGCGATCGCGCGCATGGCGCGCTCCTACAAGTTCCGGCGCGCGAGCTGGCCCTCACCCCAGCCCTCTCCCACGGGGAGAGGGGGCCGTTCGGTGTGCTATGGATATTTCAGAGTCAGCCGGCTGAGCTTCGACGTGCCCACCCGCTCAGGACAGTCCCTTCTCCCTCCGGGAGAGGGTTAGGGTGAGGGGAACGCCCAATGCCGGACTCCCCCAAAGCACCCCGCCCGAATCACCCCAGCTTCACCGCCTCGAACTTCACCCGCGGATGGGCAATGCGGTCCTGGGCACGCACCAGTTCCAGTTCGTAGCTGCCGCAGGCCTGGGTTTCCAGCAGCACTTCATGGACAGCGGCGGCGCAGAACTCGAAGGCAGTGCGCAGGTCATCGCCCAGCAGCAGGCGGGCGAGGAACAGCCCGGAGGTCAGGTCGCCCACGCCCACCGGTTGGCGCGGGAAGGCCAGCAGCGGGCGGCGCAGGTGCCAGATCTCGTCCAGGGTCACCAGCAGCATCTCGAAAGCGTCCGCCGGCTTGCCCGGGTAATTCAGGTGCTTCACCAGGACCGCCTTCGGGCCGCGCACCAGCAGGCCGCGGGCCATCGCCGCGCAGTCTTCCAGGGAGGTCGGCTGGCGGTCGCAGAAGCTGTCCAGTTCCAGCTGGTTCGGGCACAGGTAGTCGGCCACGGCGGCGGCCTCGTTGAGCAGGAACTCGCCGACTTCCGGGGCAACGATGCAGCCCTTCTCCGGATGGCCCATCACCGGGTCGCACAGGTACACCGCACGCGGGTTCACCTCGCGGATGCGGCGCACCACTTCGAGGATCGAACGGCCCTGCGCCGCACTGCCCAGGTAGCCCGAGAGCACCGCGTCGCAGTTGCCCAGCTCGCCGATGGCGGCGATGCCATCCACCAGCGCGGGAATCTGCTCCGGCGGCAGCACCTGCCCCGTCCAGTGGCCATACTGGGTATGGTTGGAGAACTGCACGGTGTTCAGCGGCCAGACGTTCACCCCGACGCGGCGCATGGGGAACTCGGCAGCACTGTTGCCGGCGTGGCCGAAGACGACGTGGGACTGGATGGCGAGAACGTGGGGAGTGCGCGGCATAACGGTGTCCTGCTACAGAATGGGGCAGTATGGGGCGCAATTCACACGCTGTGAACATCCGCCCCTCGCCGCCCGACGGCGGAGTGAGTAAGCTGGTGCGCCGATTCCGAGGAAGCTGAAGTGGACCTGGGCAATCTTTTCATCTTCATGCTGGTTGTCGCGGGCGCCGCCTGGTGGTGGCGCGCCCATGGCATCCGCGAGCGTGCGCTGGCGCTGGCCAAGCAGCACTGCGCGCGCGAGGGCGTGGAGCTGCTCGATGAGGCCATGGCCCTGCAGCGTTTCCGCTTCCAGCGCGACGGCCGGGGTAACCTGCGCCTGGCCCGCGAATACGCCTTCGAGTTCACCGCCACCGGGCAGGAGCGCTACGCCGGCCGCATCGCCATGTTCGGCCAGCACTTGGGCCGCATCGAGCTGGCGCCCTTCCGCATGGAACCCGAACCGCGCATGCCGGTATCGCCGGTCGCCACCTTCCACCCGGCCGCCGCGCCGGTCGATGAGGAAATCGTCGACGCCGTGTTCGACGACACCCCGCCGCCGCCACGCCCCAAGGCCGAAGTCGTGCGCCTGGACGAATGGCGCCGCGCGCACCACGACAAGAAGGTCGGCGACTAGAGCTGAGCGCGGATCTTCCGCCAGTCCTCGTCCACCGCCGCCGTCATCGCCTTGCGCAACAACCGGCAGCGCCCGCGATGCCAGAGTGAAGTTCGCCGCCGCTGGTTGCGCCGGCAGTGCTCGAACAGCCAGTCCGGATCGAAACCGTCCCAGACGCCCGCCGTCACCCAGGTGTTGGCCCAGACCACCGGCGCCACTTCCAGGCGGTAAATGGCCTCCAGCTCGTCCATGCTGAACCCGCTGATCGACAGAGTGCCCGCAATGGCGGCACGCCCGTCATCATCCAGCTCGGTGTCCAGCCACAGCTCGGACAGCGCCAGCCAGACGGACTCGCGGGCCGGGTCGTTCATTCGTGGCCCAGCAGGAAGCGCGATACGCGCTCGGCGCTGTCTTCGGGGAATTCCTGCATGAAGCAGTGGCCGCCGTCGACGCACTGGCCACTCACCACCGTGTTCGCCGCACACCAGCGCGCCACCGACTTGGGCACGAAAGGATAGGTGCGCTCGCCGAACAGCACCTGGGTCGGCGTCACCACCTTGGTCAGCGATGGCCAAAGGCGCTTGGGGAAGGAGCTGAAGATTTCCGCCTCGCGGCTGGGCCGGCATTTCAGCTCGACGCCTGCCTCGGTGCGCTTCATCGCGTTCTCCACGTAGGCCCAGAGCGCTTCGTCGGTCCAGCCCTTGAAGATGCCGCGGCCGTGCAGGCCGGCGTAGGCCGCCTCGAGGTCCGGCCACTGGCTGCGCCGCGAGCGCGCCTTCTGCACCATGGTGCGGCGCTTGTGCAGGCCGAGCACTTCGGAGAGCGCCATCACGCCGATCATCGCCGGGGTGAACAGCACCGGGTCGAGCAACACGGCGCGGCGGAACAATTCGGGATGACGGCCGAGGATCAGGCTGGTGAGCACGCCGCCAAAGCTGTGCCCGGCGGCGTAATGCGGCACCTCGCCGAACACTTTGCTGCCGGCCTGGAAGGCTTCCACCGCCATCTCGGCGTTGCGGTTCCAGCCGTGGAAGCGTCCGCCGTGGTCACTGTCGCCATGGCCCTGCACGTCGCACAGCCAGAGGTCGAAATCCTCCGCCAGGACTTTCAGCATCGGCTCGTAGGCGCGGCCGCAGAAGCCGTTGCCATGCAGGAAGTGCAGCAGCGGCTTGCCTCTGGGCTCGCTGCGCCAGCCGCGCAGGGTGAAACCGGCGGACCCTTCGTGGGTCCAGGACGACAACTGCATCGAAGCTCTCCATCGGGATGCCGGCAGTGTAGCGAGGCGGCGGGGCGCCGGACCAGCTCGCGGCCGTGCTATTGTCGCCAACCGTTGGTCGAACCCCGTCGAACATGTCGCCTACCCGCCCCCTTCGCCTGCTGCTGATCTGCCTGCTCCTGCTGGCCGGGCTGGTGCTGTCGGTGTTCTGGGCCGGCGAGAAGGCGCGGCACCGCGCGCTGCTCGCCGAGGCGGAAGCGGCCCATGAACAGCTCGGTCTCTATGCCAACTCCCTGCACACCCTGATCGAGCGCTTCCGCAGCATCCCCGCCGTGCTCGCGCTGGACCCGGAGCTGCGCGCGGCCATGCGCGGCCCGGTGACCGGCGAGCTGCAGCACCGGCTCAACCTCAAGCTGCAGGAAATCAACGGCGCGGCGCGCTCCTCCACTTTGGAGCTGCTGGACCACACCGGCCTTGCCGTGGCTGCCAGCAACTGGAACCTGCCGGTCAGCTACGTCGGCCACAACTACGGCTTCCGCCCCTACTTCCGCCAGACCATCGCCCAGGGCGCGGGGCGCTTCTATGCGGTCGGCGTGACCAGCGGAATTCCCGGCTACTTCCTGTCCAACGCCCTGCGCGACGACGACGGCACCTTCCTCGGCGCCATCGTGGTCAAGCTGGAGTTTCCCGACCTCGAGCGGCAATGGAGCCAGACCCCGGACGTGGTGCTGGTGAGCGACAGCAAGGGCGTGGTGTTCCTCGCCAACCACCCGCGCTGGCGCTACCGCGAACTGCAACCGCTGGACGCCGTGGCCCGCGCCGAGATGGCCGACACCCGCCAGTACCACAAGCAGCCGCTCAGCGCGCTGCCGCACCGGACGCTGGAAACCCTCGGCGAGCACGCGCGCATGGTCCGCGTCGACGGCCAGGACATCAGCGGCGACTACCTCTGGCAATCGGTCAGGCTGCCGGAAGACGAGTGGACCCTGCACCTGCTGCGCAACCCGCATGGCGTACAGTCCGACGTCACCAGTGCGCGGCTGGCCGCTGCCGGCGTCTGGCTGGCGCTGGTGTTCCTCGTGCTCTGGCTACAGCAGCGCCGCCGCCTGGCACGGCTGCGCCAACGCAACCAGGAAGAGCTGGAGCGCCTGGTCGAGCAACGCACCGCCGCCCTGCGCACCGCCCAGGACGGCCTGGTGCAGGCCGCCAAGCTGGCCGCACTGGGACAGATGTCCGCCGCGCTGGCCCACGAGATCAACCAGCCGCTCACCGCCCAGCGCATGCAGCTGGCCAGCGTGCGCCTGCTGCTCGACGCCGGCCGCCAGGACGACGCCCGCGCCGCGCTGGTGCGGGTCGATGAGCTGCTCGAGCGCATGGCCGCACTTACCGGTCACCTGAAGACCTTCGCCCGCAAGACCCCCGGCGGCCTGCGCGAGCGCATCGAACTGGGCCACGTGATCGAACAGGCGCTGCAGCTACTGGCCGTGCGCATCCGCACCGAAGGCGTGGAGATCAGCCAGGACCTCGACCTGCCGGCCTGGGTGCTGGGCGATGCGATCCGCCTGGAGCAGGTGCTGGTCAACCTGATCCGCAACGCCCTCGATGCGGTGGCCAGCACCGCCCCGCCGCAGATCCGCCTGACCCTGCGCCGCGACGGCGAGCACTGGTGTCTGGACGTCGCCGACAACGGCCCCGGCATTGACGAAGCCCATCTGGCCAGCGTCTTCGACCCCTTCTTCACCACCAAGCCGGTGGGCGAAGGACTGGGCCTGGGGCTGGCGGTATCCTATGGCATCGTCCACGAACTCGGCGGGCGCCTCGACGCCGCCAACCAGCCCACCGGCGGCGCAGTGTTCCACCTCAGCCTGCCGGCCGCCAGCGAAGAAAGAAGACCATGAGCGAGACCATCCTCTTCGTCGACGACGAAGCCGCCATCCGTGACGCCGTGCAGCAGTGGCTGCAACTCTCCGGCTTCGAAGTGCGCCTGTGCAGCAGCGCCGACGAGTGCCTGAAAAGCGTCTCCCGCGAGCTGCCCGGCGTGGTCATCAGCGATGTGCGCATGCCCGGTACCGACGGCCTGGCCCTGCTCGAACGCCTGCAGCAGATCGACCGCGACCTGCCGGTGATCATGGTCACCGGCCACGGCGACGTGCCCATGGCGGTGCAGGCGATGCGCCAGGGCGCCTACGACTTCATCGAAAAACCCTTCACCCCCGAGCGCCTGCTCGACAGCCTGCGCCGCGCCCTGGAGAAACGCCGGCTGGTGCAGGAGAACCGCCAGCTGCGTGAACAGGCGGCGCTCAAGGACCAGATCGAATCGCGCCTGCTCGGCGTCTCGCGGCCCATGGAAACCCTGCGCCGGCAGATCATGGCGCTGGCCGGCACGCCGGTGAACGTGCTGATCCGCGGCGACACCGGCAGCGGCAAGGAGCTGGTCGCGCGCTGCCTGCACGACTTCGGCCCGCGCGCCGGCAAGCCCTTCGTCGCGCTGAACTGCGCGGCGATCCCCGAACAGCTGTTCGAGACCGAACTGTTCGGCCACGAAAGCGGTGCCTTCACTGGCGCCCAGGGGAAACGCATCGGCAAGCTGGAGCATTCCAACGGCGGCAGCCTGTTCCTCGACGAGATCGAGAGCATGCCGCTGGCCCAGCAGGTGAAGCTGCTGCGCGTGCTGCAGGAACAGCAGCTGGAGCGCCTGGGCTCGAACCAGAGCATCAAGGTGGACCTGCGGGTGATCGCCGCGACCAAGCCGGACCTGCTCGAGGAAGCCCGCGCCGGGCGCTTCCGCGAGGACCTGGTGTACCGCCTGAACGTCGCCGAGCTGCGCCTGCCGCCACTGCGCGAACGCCGCGAGGACATCCCGCTGCTATTCGAGCACTACGCGCTGCTGGCCAGCGAGAAATTCGGCCGCGAAGCCGCGCCGCTCTCCGCCAGCGAACTGGCGCGCCTGCTCGCCCACGACTGGCCGGGCAACGTGCGCGAACTGGCCAACGCCGCCGAGCGCCACGTGCTCGGCCTGGACCGCGCCGAGCTGCCGATCGAGCCCGCCGGCAACGGCCTGTTCGAACGCATGGAGGCCTACGAGGCAGAGTGCATCCGCCAGGCGCTGGGCCAGTGCAAGGGCGACATCAAGGCAGTGATGGAGCTGCTCGGCCTGCCGCGCCGCACCCTCAATGAGAAGATGCAGCGCCACGGGCTGAGCCGCGGGGATTACCTGGGCGAGGATTGAGCCGCCGGGCGGGCGAAGAACCAGCCAGTGCTCAGGCGGGTCAGCGGCCAGAGCAGAATCAGGCAGACAACCGCCGGCAACAGGGCATAGCGCTGCAACTCGGCAGGGTCGTTGTAGTTCAACGCCGTGAAGGTGAGCAGCAGCGAGCAGAGCACCACGCAGACGCTCCAGATCAGCCAGAGCACCAGCGCCGCCGCCAGAACCCGGCCGGCGGCGAAGCGTTCGCGCCGCGCGCCCAGCTTGCCCCTGGCCGCCATCAAGACCACCACGAAGGGCACCGCGCTGCTGAGGAACTGGAACAGCGGCTGCCAGTAGTCCCCTTCGCGGTAGAGCATCATCAGGGACGACGCGAGGGTCGATGCCACCTTGTACAGGACAGCGCTGAAGCACAGCGCGATGCCCAGTGCCACCTGCCAGCCCGCCACGCTCAGTTGCACCTTTCCCAGCACCGGCTCCGAGCGCGAGCGCGCCAGCGTGAGCAACAGCCACAGCGGCAGCAGGCAGGTCAGCAGCAGATTCAGCACGCCGCTGGTTTGGGTGTAGAGGAACATCCAGAGCTGGCGACCCGGCTGCAGCCTTATCCAATCGAACAGGGACGAACTGAAGTGGGTCAGGGCAAGGTTGAGCACCACGCTGATGACCAGGTACAGCACCCCATAGCCCACCAGCAGCGCCCACAACGGGCGGAAGCGCAGTACCCCATGGCGCTCGCGCTGGTCGTACACCAGCAGCAGCACCGCGCTGCAGTAGAACAGCAGGCTGCCCACCGTGGTGGAGATCACCATCGGCAGGAATCGCAGCTGCCGCTGGAACGACGGCGTATCGATGAACCACAGCGATACCATGCTGGCGGCGAACATCAGCAGGGTCGCGAAAATCTGCGTGGCGAGGAAGGGATAGGGCTGGCGGAAGGCCGGAACCGGCATGGCCTGTGATGACAGCGGCGCGGTGAGCGTGGCCAGGGGGGGCGCAAAGGGATTTTCAGCAGTCATGGGTCGGCATCCTTGTCGAGTCCGGGGCTGTGTTGACGCAGCCTACAGCCTATCAGCCCACGCCTGGCCCGCCAGCGGTTTATCCACAGGCATAAAAAAAGGCCGCTGAAAGCAGCGGCCTTGAGACGGACATCGATCTGGAGCAATCAAGAATCGACGTCGGGAAGCTTGCCGGCGGTGAGGCCGGTAACGGCGAGGCTGGAAAGCCGCGCTGTTGGGTCAAGTATATTGACCAAATAGGCAGGAATACAGGTCACTGGCCGCGAAAGACTGTTTCAGAATCTGTAACAGTCAGCTGGCCGCTGTGAAAACGCAGGCAAAAAAACGCCGCATGTCTTATGCGGCGCAAGGTGTTGAGAAGCCCGGCTCACGCTCCGGACTTCCCGGGGGAAGCGGCCGATCAGGAATCGGCGTTGCTGCCAGCGGCGGCCTTGGCGGTCTGCTCGGCGGACTGGGCCTGCTGCTGGGCAATCACTGCTTCGTTGGCCTTGACCATCTTGTCGGTCATCAGGCGCGACTCTTCGGCGAAGCTCAGCTGAGTGAAGGACAGCGAGCAGACGGACAGCAGGGCAGCAACATAAAGCGAACGGGACATGACGGTGATCCTTTCTGAACACCCGATTGGTCGGGGTTGATGAAAGGTTACGGCGCAACAGTCCCTCGAAAAATAGCTAGCTAACCAACAAAGCATTGCCTAAAAAGCAACAATCCGCGCCGATCGTCCGAGAATACCGGTATAGAGCGGCTGCGGCGATCCGCCACGCTAGCCCTTTGCCTTATGCCCAGTTGACGGGATCGTTGAGCGCTGCTTCGTCTTCTTCGAAAACCCTCGGCAGCTCCGCCTTGAGGAACTCGACCCAGGTGCGAATCTTCGCGTCGAGGAAGCGCCGCGACGGGTACAACGCATAGATCTGCCGCACATGCAGGCTGTGCCGGGGCAGCACGCGCACCAGCGAACGACGGCGCAGCGCGGGTGCGGCGACGTAGCTGGGCAGCAGGCAGATGCCCATGCCGGCGGCGGCGGCGCCGGTCAGCGCCTCGGCGACGTTGACCATGAAGGTGTCGCGCGGGCGGATCACGCTTTCCTCGTTGCCCTCCTCGAAGGCCCAGCCTTCGGGAAAGGTCGGGTCCTGCAGGCGCAGGCACTGGTGCTGGTGCAGGTCGGCGACGCTGGTCGGGGTACCGCGCCGCTTGAGGTACTCGGGGCTGGCGCAGAGCACACTGTAGATGGTGCCCAGGGTCTGGGCGACGAACTCGGAGTCGGGCAGTTCGCGGTCGCGGGTGATCACCACGTCCTGGCCTTCTTCGAGAATGTCCGGCTGGCGCTGAGCCAGGGTCAGTTCGATGTAGACCTCGGGGAAGGACTCGCAGTAGCGCGAGATCAGCGGGATCAGGTGCTGCTGGCCCAGCCCGGTGAGCGAATGCACGCGCAGGCGACCGCGCGGATTGAGGTGCGCGCCACTGGCTTCGGCCTGGGCTTCGTCGACATCGGCGAGGATTTCCCGGCAGCGCAGCAGGTAGCGCTCGCCGGTTTCGGTCAGCGCCAGGCGCCTTGTCGTGCGGTGCAGCAGGCGCGCTTCAAGCTGGGCTTCGAGGTCGGAGACCACTCGCGAGACCTGGGCTGTGGATAACCCCAGGGCATTGGCGGCGGCGGTGAAACTGCCGGCATCCACCACCCGGACGAATGCCCGCATCGCGTGAAGTACGTCCATGCTTCCCCCTGCCTGTTGATCTTGTCGTAGGCGCCCGTAGGAGGCGACAACCATTGTTGTCCGCGCCGCAAAACTGAATCGCAGTATAGGGTCGTTTTTTGCCGATTGTTACCACGTATAGTGCCGGACAAGTCGCTGCAGCAACGTTGGGCATACCAGGCTCATCGTACGGCCGCCGATACACCAATCGACGGCCCTCTCCCCCGCGCATACCTGGCTGCAGCGACTGACTCTTTCTCCAGGGGCGGTCATCTTCGGATGACCGCCCTTTTTCATGTTCGCAGTTTGAGCGCCGAGTTATTCCTGCAGGAGCGGGCCATGCCCGCGATCGCGCGCATGGCGCGCTCCTACAAGGTGAATCCGCAGCCCAACCGAGAAAATCTCAGCGCGGCAGCGGGTACAGACGCTCGTCGAACTGCTCCAGGCGCACGAACTCCAGCGGCTGGTCGTTCTCCAGGTTCTGCAGGCGATCCTGGTACTGACGCAGGAAGTCCTGGCGGGCCTCGTTGCTGATGTAAGGCACGTGCCAGGCCACGAAGGGCGGCAGCACGCTCATGCCGGTGTAGGCCAGGGTGCCGCGCAGGATTGGCCGCAGCATGTCTTCCAGCGGGCCGTGGATGGCGTCGTCGCCGAACATGTGGTCACGCCCGCCGAGGGTCACGCTCACCAGCGCCTTCTTGCCGGCCAGGCCGCCCTGGTCGTAGAAGCGCTTGCCGCCGTAGCAGATGCCCGAGACCAGCACGCGGTCGAACCAGCCCTTGAGGATGGCCGGCGCGGAGAACCAGTAGATCGGGAAGTTGAAGATCACCAGATCGGCCCAGAGCAGCTTGTCCAGCTCGGCCTGGATGTCGGCGGCGATGGTTTTCGCCTTGGCGCCTTCGCGCTGTTCCAGCGCATAGACCAGATATTCGGGGTTGGCGCGGGCGCCGAAGTCGGCGGCGCTGGCCACCGGGTTCCAGTTCATCGCGTAGAGGTCGGAGACCTGCACTTCATGGCCCTGGCCACGCAGGGTTTCCTCGGCGAGCTGGTACAGCGCGGTGCTGAAGGATTGCGGTTCGTTGTGGGCGTGGACGATCAGTACGTTCATGTGGATTCCTGACAAGTCGGTGAGTGGCACAGCCCTCACCCCAGCCCTCTCCCGGAGGGAGAGGGGGTCTGTTTAAAGCTGGATGGCCTTGAGCTCGATGAACTCGTGCAGTCCCTGCTCACCCCATTCGCGGCCGTTGCCGGACTGCTTGTAGCCACCGAACGGCGCCCGGTAGTTGAAGGCACCGCCGTTGACGAAGCATTGGCCGGCGCGCATCTGCCGGGCGAGTCGCAGGCCATCTTCGCGGTCACCCGCCCACACGCCGCTGGACAGGCCGAAGGGCGAATCGTTGGCGATGGCGATGGCCTCGGCCTCATCGGCGTAGGGAATCAGGCACAGCACCGGGCCGAAGATTTCTTCGCGGGCGATACGCATCTGGTTGTTCACCCCTGCGAAGATCGTCGGCTGCACGTAGTGCCCGCGCTCCAGATGGGCCGGGCGCTCGGCGCCGCCGCAGACCAGCTGCGCGCCCTCTTCCTGGCCGACACGAACGTAATCGAGCACGGTGCGACGCTGGCCGCCGGAGCACATCGGGCCGAGGAAGCTGTCGGCGTCCAGCGGGTCGCCCATCTTCAGCGCGAGGGCCTCAGTGCGTGCGATTTCCACCGCCTCGGCGTAGCGATGGGCCGGCAGCAGCATGCGCGTCAACGCGGTGCAGGTCTGCCCGGAGTTGATCATCACGTCCTGCACGCCGTGGCGCACGGCGGTGGCCAGGTCCGCATCGGCGGTGATAAGGAAGGGCGACTTGCCGCCCAGCTCCAGGCACACGCGTTTGACCGTCGGCGCGGCGGCTTCGGAGACCTTCACACCCGCACCGGTGGAGCCGGTGAAGGACACCATGTCCACGTCCGGGTGCCGCGCCAGGGCTTCGCCGACCTTGGAACCGGGGCCGCTGACCAGGTTGAACACGCCGGCCGGCAGGCCGATGGCGTGGATCATGTCGGCCAGCAGGAAGGCGTGCAGCGAAGTGTCCTGACTCGGCTTGACCACCACGGTGCAGCCGGCGGCGAGCGCCGGGGCGAGCTTGCCGATCAGCTGGTGCAGCGGGTAGTTCCAGGGGTTGATGAAGGCGCAGACACCTACCGCCTCTTTCACGATCAGCGAGTTGCCGACCTCGCGCACTTCGTCCATGTGCGCGGCCATGGCGGCATAGCTTTCCAGGCCCTCGATCGGCCCGTCGACCTGCACCATGCGGCACCACTGGATGGGCATGCCCAGTTCGGCGGTGATCAGCGCGGCCATCTCGTCGGCGCGGTTCTTCAGTTGCTCGGCGAGGGCGCGGATGTAGCCGGCGCGTACATGGGACGGGGTCTGCGACCACGCTGGGAAGGCACGACGCGCCGCGTCCACCGCGCGGTTCACGTCGCCTTCGCCACCCAGCGGCACGCGACCGACGCGTTCCTCGGTGGCCGGGTTCTGCACCTCGGCCATGCCCTGCCCCTGCGGCGCCACCCAGGCGCCGTCGATGTAGAGCTGTGTACGCTCACGCATAGCGTTTTTCCTTGAGCAGTTCGGCGGCGCACAGGGCGATGCGGCGGCAGGCTTCGCGCAGCGGTTCGGCGCCGAGCACCAGGCCGAGGCGGATGTGCCCGGCGGCGCTGGGGCCGAAGGCTTCGCCGGCCAGCACGGAGACGCCGTGGCGGTCCAGCAGCAGGTCGGAGAAGTCCTGGGCGGAGAGCCCGGTGGCGCGGATATCGACCATCACGAACATGCCGCCGTCCGGGCGCAGGGCGCGCACGCCAGGGCAATCGGCGAGGCAGTCGAGCACCAGGTCGCGACGCTGGCGGTAGGCCTCACGCATGGCTTCCAGTTCCGGCAGTTTGGCTTCCAGCGCAGTGCAGGCGGCGTCCTGGATGAAGTCCGGCGAGCCGTAGAGCATGCACAGGGCGAGGTTTTCCAGGTGCGCGCAGAGCTGCTGCGGGCCGACCACCCAGCCCACGCGCCAGCCAGTCATGGCGTGGGATTTCGACAGACTGTTGAGGGTCGCGGTGCGCTCGGCCATGCCCGGCAGGCTGGCGGGGCTGATGTGCTCGCCGTCGAACAGCAGCTCGCTGTAGACCTCGTCGGAAATCATCCACAGGTCATTGCTGATGCACAGTTCGGCCAGCTTTTCCCAGGTGGCGCGCGGCAGGCTGGCACCGGACGGGTTGTGCGGGCTGTTGATGGCCAGCGCACGGGTGCGCGGGGTGATCAGCGCGGCGACGTCCTCGGCCTGCACGCGGAAGCCGTGCTCGGAGCGCACCGACACCGGGATGACCTTGGCGCCGCAGGCGCCGAACACCGCTTCGTAGGTGACGTACATCGGCTCGGCAACGATCACCTCGTCACCCGGATTGAGCACGCACTGCGCCACGGCATACAGCGCGCACTGGGCGCCGGCCAGCACGACCACGTCATCACTGGTGACGGCCTGGCCGCTGCGCTGGGTGTGACGACGGGCGATGGCTTCGCGCAGCGAGCGCTTGCCGCGCACGTCGGCGTAGTGGGTGTTGCCGGCCAGCAGGCTGTCGATGGCCGACTGCACGATAGGCACCGGGGTATCGAAGTCCGGGTCGCCCACCGACAGCAGCAGGATGTCGTCGCCCTGCTCCATGCGCGCCAGGGCGCGGTAGTGGATGTCCCAGGCGGCGGCGCCGTCGCCGGCGATGCGTTGGGTGAAGTTCGAGTAGCGCATGCTGTGCTTCCTTCAAGGTGCCGGAGCCCGTGGGCTCCGGCGGGTGCAACGGGTCCTACTGGGCGCAGGCGTGTTTCAGCTCGATCAGGGTGACGCCCGGATGGGCGAAGCCGGCGCGCAGGTCGCGCTCCAGTTCGTCCAGGCTCTGCGGCTGGCGCATCTCGCAACCGTAGGCGCGGCCGAGCAGGGCGAAGTCCGGGTTGCGCGGCAGGACGCCGATGGGCTCGATGTCCAGGCCGATCATGTCGTCGCGGATCTGCCCCAGCGCATCGTTGTTCCACAGCAGCACCACCAGCGGGCTGTCCAGCTCCTCGCTGGCGGTGGCCAGTTCCTGCGCGGTGTAGAGGAAACCGCCATCACCGACCAGCACCAGGCCGGGGCGTTCCGGCGCGCCGAACTTGGCGCCGATGCCGGCGGGCACGCCGTAGCCGAGGGTGCCGTAACCGGTGGGGTGCAGCCAGCCGCGCGGCGCCTTGCTCGGGTACAGGTAGTTGGCGGTGTAGGCCAGCTGGGTCATGTCGCTGGCGATGAAGGCGTTGTCCGGCAGGACCTTGGCAATGCGTTCGAGGATTGCCTTGTGGATAAGCTGCAGCGGCGCGTGGCCGCCATCGATCTGCGCACGCAATTCGGCGATACGCGACTGCGCTTTCGCCGCATCGCGGCTCGCACTCGGCAGCGCGGCGAGCAGCGCCTCGGCAGTGGCCTTCGAGTCACCCAGCAGCGCCACCGCGCTCGGATAGAAGTCGTTGAACTTGCGCGAATCGACGTCGACGCGGATCACCTCGCCACTGACCGGCAGGCGGTCGCGCCAGAAGTCGGTGTCGGCCATTTCGGTGCCGATGGCCAGGACCACGTCGGCCTCGGCGATCATGTCCCAACCGGCCTGGGTGCACAGGGTGGCGCCCGCGGCGAGCGGCGCTTCCGGTGCCAGCAGGCCCTTGCCGGCGACGCTGGTGAACAGCGGCGCGGCCAGGCGCTCGCTCAGCGCGGCCAGGGCATCGGCGGCATGCAGCGCGCCGCCGCCGGCGATGATCATCGGCCGCTTTGCAGCCTGGAGCTTATCCACAGCCTGCTTGAGCGCTTCGCTGCTGGGCTGGCCACGGCCGGCGCGGCGCACCACTTCGTGGGTCCAGTCGCGGGCGACCGGGTTGGCCAGCACGTCCAGCGGCACGGAGATATGCACCGGGCGCGGGCGCTCGCTGTCGAACACGGCGTAGGCGCGGGCGATCAGCTCGGGCAGGTCTTCGGCGCTCAGGGCGACGGCGGAAAACGCGGTGATCGGCGCGGTCATGGCGCGCTGGTCCTGGGTCTCGTGCAGGCAGCCCCAGCCCTTGCCCAGGCTGGCGGTGTGGTTGACGCTGGAGATCACCAGCATCGGGATCGAGTCGGCGTAGGCCTGGCCGATGGCGGTGGCGGCGTTGGTCACCCCCGGCCCGGTGATGATGAAGGCCACGCCCGGCTTGCCGCTGACGCGCGCGTAGCCGTCGGCCATGAAACCGGCGCCCTGTTCGTGGCGGGTCAGCACGTGGCGGATGCCGCTGCCGGGCAGGCCGCGGTACAGCTCCAGGGTGTGCACACCGGGAATGCCGAACACGGTGTCGACGCCGTAGTTGGCCAGTAGGCGTACCAGGGCCTGGCCGCCGGTGAGGGTCTTGTCGTTTTGCATGAACGATCTCCCGAACTGATCTTCGGCGGATAACCGCAAGCGGTTATTCGCCCTACTCGTTGGGGCCAACGCCGAGTGTCCGGCGTGCGCCGCTTTTGCTCCCTCTCCCTTCAGGGAGAGGGCTGGGGAGAGGGGCTCTTGTCGGTGGCACCGAGTTCCGGGCCCACCACCCTCTCCCCCAGCCCCTCTCCCGCAAGCGGGAGAGGGGAGCGTTCGTGTTCTTCCTTCAGGTCCTGCTGCCGATCACTCAGCGGTGCGGATCAGCGCATCCACCGCCACGGCGCCATCGGCGTCCGCCAGCAGCGGGTTCACGTCCAGTTCCAGCAGGGTGTCCACGTGCTCGCAGGCGTAGTCGGCGACGGCGCGGATGGCCTCCACCAGCGCCTCCAGGTTCACCGCCGGGCGACCGCGGAAGCCGGTGAGCAGCGGCGCGCTGCGCAGGCCCAGCAGGGCGTCGCGGATCGCCGCGTCGGTGGTCGGCAGCAGCAGGCTGCGGCTGTCCTTGAGCAGCTCGACGAGGATGCCGCCGGCACCCAGCACCAGCGCCAGGCCGAAGCCGTTCTCGCGCTTGATGCCGACGATCAGCTCGGCCAGTGGCGGATTGGCCATGCGCTCCAGCAGCACCTGGTCGAAGGGCACGCCGGGGGCGTGGCGGGCGATGTTCTCGCGCATGTCGAACAGCGCGGCTTCCAGCGCCGCCTCGTTGCGCAGGTTGAGCGCCACGCCGCCGGCTTCGGTCTTGTGCGGCAGCTGCGCGCTGACCACTTTGAGCGCCAGCGGGAAGCCGACATCGGCGGCGGCTTCGCGAGCCTGGGTCGGCGTACTCAGGGCAGCGCGCGGCAGCGGCAGGCCGAAAGGTTTCAGCGCCTGCTTGGATTGCCACTCGTCCAGCAACCGCCCTTCGCTTTCCAGCGCCTGCGGGCAGAGCGGCACCAGCGCGGCTTCGCCACGGGCCAGCAGCGCTTCGCGGCGCTGGCGGTAGTGGGCGATGCGACCCCAGGCGGCGAGGCCGTCTTCCACGCCTTGCAGCGCGGCGACGCCATGGGAGTGCAGCAGTTCGCGGGCGTGCTTGGGCAGCAGTTCCGGCAGCGCGGAGGCGATGAAGCCGACCTTGTCGTGGCGCTTCAATGCCGCGCAGTACAGCTCCAGCAACAGGTCGCACTGGGGGCGCTCGCCGGTTTCCTCGCCGGGGTAGTCCAGCACCAGCAGGGCGGCATCGGCCGGGGTCTGCAGGGCGCTGTCGAGCATGCGGTCGAGCGCCGGGCCGTCGCCCCAGATGGCGGTGGTGAAGTCCAGCGGGTTGGCGATGTTGGCGTAGTCCGGCAGCACCTGGGCCAGTTCGGCGCGCTGCGCGTCGACCAGCTTGGGCAGGTTCAGGCCGTTGCGTTCGGCGTAGTCGGCGATCAGCCCGGCGTCGCCGCCGGAGCAGGCCAGCGCGGCGAGGCTGGGGCCGGCCGGCAGGTTGCCGCAGGCGGCGGCCTTGAGGGTTTCGATGAAGCTCACCGGGCCGCTGACGCGGATCACCCCGAGACGGTCGAACAGCGCGTCGTACAGCGCGTCGGAGCCGGCCAGGGAGCTGGTGTGGCTGAGGGCGAGTTCGGCGCCGATCTGCGACACGCCGGTCTTCAGGGCGATCACCGGGATGCCTTTCTGCAGCGCCTTGAAGGCCGCGCGGGCGAAGCCGGGGACGTTCTTCAAACCTTCCAGGTGCAGGCCGATGGCGGTGACGCGCGGCTCGTCGAGCAGGACGTCCATCAGTTCGGCCACGCCCAGTTGCGCCTGATTGCCCACCGAGGCCATGTAGGCGATGGGCAGCGAGCGGTCGCTCATGGACAGGTTGTAGGCGAAGTTGCCGCTCTGGGTCAGCACCGCCACGCCCTTCTCCACCAGGTGCCCGCCGTGGGCCACCGGCCACAGCGCGGAGCCGTGCAGGTAGTCGAGCAGGCCGTAGCAGTTGGGGCCGAGCAGGGCCATGTCACCGGCGCTGGCGAGCAGGCGGCGCTGCAGGGCTTCGCCCTCGGCGCCGGTCTCGGCGAAGCCGGAGGCGTAGCAGATGGCGCCGCCGGCGTCCCTGGCAGCCAGTTCGGCGACGGCCTGCAGGGTCAGGTCGCGGTTGGTGGCGACAAACACCGCGTCGGGCCCTTCTGGCAGCTCGGCGATGCTGCGCACGCAGGGCACGCCTTCGAGTTCGTCGTATTGTGGGTTGACCAGCCACATCGGGCCGGCGAAGCCGCCGTCGGCGCAGCGCTTGAGCGCGCGCGCCATGCTGCGGCCGCCGATGAAGGCCAGGTGCCGGGGCGCCAGCAGGCGCTGGAGGTTTTCGCGTTTCATCACACGGGCCTCAACGCAGCAGCGGACGCAGCAGTTCGCGGGAAATGATATGGCGCTGGATTTCCGAGGTGCCTTCCCAGATGCGCTCGATGCGCGCATTGCGCCAGATGCGTTCCACCGGACCTTCGTCCATCAGGCCCATGCCGCCGAAGATCTGCACGGTCTCGTCGGCGACCTTGCCCAGCACTTCGCTGGCGAACAGCTTGGCCATGCCGGCCTCGCCGTCGGTCATGCTGCCGCGGTCCATCTTCCAGGCTGTGTGCAGGGTCATCAGCTCGGCGGCGCGAATCTGCGTGGCCATGTCGGCGAGCTTGAAGGAGATGCCCTGGTAGCTGCCGATGGCGGCGCCGAACTGCTTGCGGTCGGCCGACCACTGCAGCGCCAGGTCCAGCGCGCGCTGGGCCTGGCCGACGCAGTTGGCGGCGACCATCACGCGGCCGGCGGTGAGCCAGGCGTTGGCCACTTCCCAGCCCTTGTCGACTTCGCCGAGGACCTTGGAAGCCGGCACGCGGCAGTCGTCGAAGAAGATTTCGTAGGTGTGGTAACCCTTGTTGCTCACGCATTTCGGGCCACGGCGCACGGTCATGCCGGCGGTGCCCTTGTCCACCAGGAAGGCGGTCACGGCGTTGCGCTTCTTGCCGTTGCGCTCGAAGGTGTCGGTGACCGCGAAGACGATGGCGAAGTCGGCGTGGCCGGCGTGGCTGATGAAGTGCTTGGAGCCGTTGATCACGAAGTCCTCGCCATCACGCACGGCGCGGGTCTTGATCGAGTTGGCGTCGGAGCCGGCGCCCGGTTCGGTGAGGGCGAAGCAATCGATCTTCTCGCCTTGTACCACCGGCAGCAGGTAGTCCTGGATCTGCTCGCCCTTGCACGCCATGAGGATCTTCGAGGGCCGCGCGACGAACACGTGCAGCGCCCAGGACACCTTGGACAGCTCGCGCTCGACCAGCGCCTGGGACAGGTAGTCCAGGCCGCCGCCGCCGACTTCCTCGGGCATGTTGAAGGCGTAGAAGCCGGCTGCCAGGGCCTTGCCGCGAATCTTCGCGGCCAGCTCCGGGGACACCGCGTCAGCGCGGTCCACTTCTTCCTCGTAGGGCAGCAGCTCTTTCTCGACGAAAGCCTTGACCGCCTCGACGAGCATTTCCTGTTCCTGGGTCAGTTGGAAATCCATCACATCACCTGCAGCCGTCAGCGGCCTTTGAATTGGGGGGAGCGTTTTTCGGCCACGGCGCGCAGCGCCTCGGCGGCATCTTCACTGCGGCCGCAGAGCAGCCCGGCAGCCTGTTCGGCCTCCAGTTGCTGGGCCAGGGTGCGGGCGGCGCCGTCGCGCATCAGGCGCTTGGTCTGGGCGAAGGCGAAGGTCGGGCCGGCAGCCAGGCGTGCGGCGAACTCGCCGACCTGGGCCTGCAGCTGATCGTCGGCGACCACTTCGCCGACCAGCCCGGCCTGCAGCGCGCGCTCGGCATTCCACAGTTCGTCGAGGAACAGCAGGCGCTTGGCCGCTTCGCTGCCGATCAGGCGTGGCAGGTGCCAGCTGGCGCCGGCGTCCGGGCAGTAAGCCATGCCGGTGTAGCCGGCCTTGAAGCGCGCGGAGGCGCCGGCGATGCGGAAGTCGCAGCACAGGGTCAGGTCCATCCCGGCGCCGACGGCGGTGCCGTTGACGGCGGCGATGGTCGGCTTGTCCAGGCCGTGCAGGCGGCGCATCAGGGCGTGGGCGGTTTCGGTCCAGCCGTAGGTTTCCAGTTCGCCACGGGCTTCGGCCTCGGCCCATTCGGCGAGATCGGCGCCGGCGCAGAAGCTGCGGCCTTCGCCACTGAGCACGATGACGCGCACGGCCTCGTCGACTTCATAGGCGTCGAGCAGGGCCAGCAGGTTCCTGAGCGTGGGGACGTCGAGCGCGTTGCGCTGCTCGGGGCGGTTCAGGGTGATCCAGGCGATACCGTCCTGGACCCGGCTGAGTGGGGATGGCTGAGTCATGCTGCCCTCGTTCTTGTAGTCGTTTGCTGAGGCGGATGAAGCGTTGGAGCCAATACTAAACACTTGTTCAGCAAGCCGGCAATCCACCCGAATGGGTGGCTTGTAACGCCCTGCCCATCGACGGGAAGGCCGCGCGGCGCGGGGGCTGAGGGGTTTTGCGGGGAAGTCGCGGCGGGTTTGTTACAACTTCGAACAATCGTTCAACAAGAGACGGGGCCTCGCTCCTACAAAAAAGCGCCGCAATGCAAGGCTTCCAGGCTTGTAGGGCGCATAACCTGGAACAGGTTATCCGCCGGCCTACAAAAAGCATGAAGCCCCGCGATGCAGGGCTTTGCCGGAGCGTAAAGCCTCAGCCGAGGCTCGGTACCGCCTCGTCGGTCAGCACCTGCCCACGCTTGCGCTTGAGCAGGAAGTAGGCGAGGTAGCAGGCCGCCATGAAGCCGAAGCCCCAGTACAGCGACGGTCGCTGGGTCGGGTCCATGGCGAGGAACACGAACAGCGAGCAGCAGATCGCGATGCACGCCAGCGGGATCAGCGGGAACAGCGGAGCGGCGTACTTCAGGTCGGCCACGGTGCCGCCCTTGGCCATGTGCTCGCGGCGGAAGCGGTACTGGGCGTAGGCGATGACGATCCAGGTGACGGTGCCGGCCATCCCGCTCACCGCCATCAGCACCATGAACAGGGTATCGGCGGCGACCACGCTGGTGAGCAGCGAGAGCAGTGCGAACGCCAGGCTGATCAGCAGCGCATAGAGCGGCACGCCACGGGCGCTGAGTTTGGACAGCTTGCGTGGCGCCATGCCGGTCTTGGACATGGCCCAGAGGATGCGCGTGGAGGCGTATAGGCCGGAGTTACCCACCGACAGGATCGCGGTGAGGATCACGAAGTTCATGATGTCGGCGGCGTAGGGGATGCCGACCATGTCGAACACCTGCACGAAGGGGCTTTCCATCAGCCCGGCCTGCTTCCAGGGCACGATGCAAGAGAGCACGGCAATCGCCAGCACATAGAAAATCAGCACGCGGAACACCACGTTGCGCACGGCGCGCGGGATGCTCTTCTCCGGCTGGTCGGTCTCGCCGGCGGCGACGCCCATGATCTCGCAGCCCTGGAAGGCGTAGACCACCGTCATCATCACCGCGAACACCGCGGACAGGCCGTTGGGGAACAGGCCGTCGCTCATCAGGTTGGACAGCCCCGGCGCAGCCGCGCCGTCATTCAGCGGGATGGCGCCGAAGATCACCAGCAGCCCGACCACGATGAAGCCGAGGATGGCCGCGACCTTGATCCCGGAGAACCAGTATTCGGCCTCGCCGAAGGCGCGGGTGGCCAGGGCGTTGAGGGAGAACAGCACGACCACGAAGAAGCCCGACCAGAGCCAGATCGGTACCTCGGGGAACCAGCGGGTCATCAGCATGCCGGCGGCGGTGAATTCCAGGCCGACGGTGGAGGCCCAGCTCATCCAGTAGACCCAGCCGATCATGAACCCGGTGGCCGGGCCGATGAAGCGCGTGGCGTGGGCCTGGAAGGAGCCGGAGACGGGCATCTGCACCGACAGCTCGCCCAGGCAGACCATCACCAGGTACATCAGCAGGCCCGCGACCAGGTACGCGAGGATGGCGCCCATCGGGCCGCCGGAGCTGATGGTGACGCCCGAGCCCATGAACAGGCCGGTGCCGATGACGCCGCCCAGGGACAGCATGAAGATGTGGCGGCTCTTCAGCGCGCGGGTGAGCTGGATCTTCTCGCCGCTACCGGCGTGATGGGTCTCAGACATGGCGCACCTCCAGGGAACGGCGGGCGCGGCTGAGCGGAACTCGACGTTGGATCATTATTGTTATCTCCAATCAATCAGAGGCCGTGGCTCGGGCACGGATGCCACCGGATTATTGGAAGGCGATGTAAGACGGGGTTGTTCGCCAGGATCGAAGTTGTAGAAAGATGTAAGGATTTTGTGCAGGGCTCATGGGCCGGGCCTTTCAGGCCGTTGCTCTTCGTAGGAGCGAGCTTGCTCGCGAACAACCCCAGGCAGAGGAGTCGACTTGTAGGAGCGCGCCATGCGCGCGATCGCGGGCATGGCCCGCTCCTACAGGGTGCACATCAGCTCGCCGGCCAGAGCCCGTTCCCGCCCCAATCGCTCAACCCAATCGCCGGATAACGAGCCCGCCAGCGCTGCCGCTTCCAGCTCACCCAGGCAATCCCCCAACCCGCGCAAGCCCATGGAGCGGCAACTGCCCGCCAGCCGGTGCGCAAGGCTGGCTGCTTCCACCGCATCGTCCTGGCGCAAGGCATCCAGCAGCAGCGGCCATTGTTCATCGAGCAGCTTCCACAGGCTGGCGAGCAGTTCGTTCAGCTTGTGCTCGCCCAGCAGGCGACGGTGGGTATCCAGAACCTGCCGGTCCAGCGGGCCGTTATCCACAGCCTCGGGCAGCAGCTCCCAGGCCACGCCGGACAGCGCGCGGCGCAGGTCGTCCAGGCGCAGCGGCTTGCCCAGCACGCCCTGCATGCCGGCCTCGAAATAGCGACGGACCATGCCCGGCTGCACGCTGGCGGTGAAGGCATGGATCGGCGTAGTCGCGTTGAGCCCACCGGACTGCGCGCGGATCGCCCGGCACAGGTCGAGGCCGGTCATCCCCGGCAGGTGCATGTCCAGCAGGATCAGGTCGAAGCGCCGCGCGGCGGTGAGCGCCAGCGCGGGCTGCGCATCTTCGGCGAGCTGCACGCGGTGGCCATCACGCTCCAGCAAAGCCTGGGCGACTTCGCGGTTGAGGGCGACGTCTTCCACCACCAGCACGTCCAGCGCCGGCGCCTGCTCGATGGTCACGTCGGAGCGCGGCACCACGCCCGGCGCCAGCATGATCTCGAACCAGAAGGTGCTGCCCTCGCCTTCCAGGCTCTCCACGCCGATCTCGCCGCCCATGGCTTCCACCAGCCGCTTGCTGATCGCCAGCCCCAGCCCGGTGCCGCCGTAGCGCCGTGCCACCTCGTCGCTGGCCTGGGTGAAGCGCTGGAAAATCTTCTCCTGCTGCTCGGCGGAGATGCCGATGCCGTCGTCGGTCACGCTGAAGCGCAGGCGCTGCCCAGCCTCGCTGCTCTGCAACACGGCGACCTCCAGCAGCACCTCGCCCTCCTCGGTGAATTTCACCGCATTGGCCAGCAGGTTGCTCAACACCTGACGGAGGAACTGCTCGGCGCCGCGACAACCGTCCTGCACCTGGGGCTCGACGCGCAGGCGCAGGCAGGTGCCGTTGTCCTCGGCGCGCGGCTCCAGCAGGGTCACCACGTCATCGAGCAGGCGGCGCAGGGAGAAATCCACCGGCTCGGGCTGGCTGGCGCCATCTTCCAGCTTGGCGAAGTGCAGCACCTCGTTGAGGATCGCCAGCAGCCCTTCGCCAGCGGTGGACAGCGCCTGCAAGCGGCGGCGGTCCTGCTCCCCCAAAGGCGCGGCGCGCAGCAGCTCGGCCATGCCGAGGATGCCGTTGAGCGGCGTGCGGATCTCGTGGCTCATGGTGGCGAGGAAGCGGCTCTTGGCGCGGTTGGCGGCCTCGGCTTCCTCCTTGGCGCGGCGCAGGCTGGCGGTGCGTCGTTCGACCCGTCGTTGCAGCTCATCGCGCTTGCTCTGCAGGGCTTCACGGTCGGCCTCGCGCCGGCGCAGTTCGGCGCGCAGGGCACGACGCAAACCGTCGAGGGCGTCGGCGACGGTGTCGATCTCGTCTTCTTCGCCTGAGCGTTTTTTAGCCAGCGCCAACTCGGTGCCCAGATCGCCGCCGGTGAGTCCACGGACGAAGTCGGCCATGGCGCGCAGGTGGCGAGTGACCAGGCTGTGGAACAGCCAGCTCAGCGCCACCGCCAGGCCGCAGAGGAACACGCCCATCCACAGCAGGCTGGTCAGCCCGCCGTGGAGCAGGCGCAGGTAGACGGCGCCGAGGTCGATGCTGATTTCCAGCTCGCCCAGGTCGCGGCGCTCGCCATCCGGTGGCTGGAAGGCCAGCGCATAGTGCTCGACGCGGAATGGCCCGCGCTTGTCGTCGGCGTCCTGCACCAGGTTGAAGTCGGCGCTGCGCAGGCGCACCTGGGCGATGTCGGGGAAGTCGGCCAGGCCGTGCAGTTGCACGTTGAGCTGCTCCTGGTTGAGGTCCCACAGGCTGCGCTCGAAGCTGGCCAGATAGCCGACGCGGATCAGTTCCAGCCGCGTGTCGATGTCGCGCATCTCGCGGCGGTATTCGAAGTACAGCTGCACCGCGCTGGCCAGCACGGTGAAGCACAGGCTGAACAGCAGCACCCGCAGCAGCAGGCGCCGCGCCAGACCGCCGGGCAGCCTCAACGCGGCACCCCGTCGCCGGCGAGCATGGCACGGTAGTCGCGCTCGCTCTGCTGCAGCCAGCGGGCGACGCTGCCGTCGTCCACGCGCTTCTTCAGCAGCGCGTCGATCTCGTCCATCCGCGCGGCCAGCGGCGAATGGCGGGAGACGGCGATGCGCAGGTAATCCACGGTCAGCGGCCGGGGCAGCGCGGCGATGTCCTGGCCGCCGGCCAGTTGCTCGACGAACAGGGTGCCGGTGCGCCGCTCGTGGGCGATGAAGTCGATGCGCTGGCGGATCAGCTTGCCGAAGTTCTGGCGGCTGTCGGAGACCCATTCGACGTTGCCATGTTCGGCGACGAAGCGGTCGAACTCCGGCCCGTAGCTTTCGCCGAACAGCAGCCCGCCACGGTAATTGACGAGGTCGCCGAGCTGGTCGAAACGCACCGGCTTGCGGCGGTTGTAGAAGATCGCGACTTCCTCGCGCAGCACCGGCACGCGGGAGAACAGCAGGCCATCGTCGCGCTGCGGGGTCTGGTAGGCGAGCACCACGTCGACGCGGCCTTCGGCGGCGTCCAGCAGGCAGCGCTTCCAGTTGCCCAGTACCACGGTCTGCACCTCGTAGCCCAGTTCGCCGAGCAGGCTGCGCACTGTCTGCGGCGCCAGCCCGCGTACTTCGTGGCCATCGCTCCAGGAGATGGGTGGGTAGACGGGGTAGTCGCAGTAGCGGATGGGTTGGGCGGCCTGGGTTGCCGTGCAGAAGAGCAAAACCAGGAAATACAGGAGGAATTGGAGCGGGGATTTCCCTCTCCCTAACCCTCTCCCTGAAGGGAGAGGGGACTGTCCTGCGCCCCTCCAGATCATTGTGCTGGCTCAGGCATCGGCAGGCGTGGCAGTGAACAGGTAGCCGGCGCCATGGATGGTGATGATCAGCTCGGGCTCGGCCGGGTCGTCGCGCAGCTTGCGGCGCAGGCGGCCGACCAGCACGTCGATGGAGCGGTCGTTGGGCAGCCATTCGCGGTTGCGGATCTGGTCCATCAGCTGATCGCGGCTCAGGGTGTGGCCGGTGTTACGCAGGAACACGCCCAGCAGCTGGAACTCGCCGTGGGTCAGCGGGGTTTCGCTGCCACCGGCGTCGATCAGGCGGCGGCGGTCCGGGTCCAGCGTCCAGTGGGAAAAGCGCTTGTGGTTCTGCCGGCTGCCACCGTGGACGGGCGCGGCGGCGGGTTGCCGGGCATGGCGCACGCGGCGGATCAGGTTCTTCGCGCGGGACACCAGCTCGCGGGGGTTCAGCGGCTTTATCACATAGTCATCGGCGCCGCATTCCAGGCCGACGATGCGGTCGATGTCGTCGTTGCGACCGGTGATCAGGATGATGCCGACCTCCGACCGCACACGCAGCTCGCGGGTCAGCGTCAGGCCGTCCTTGCCGGGCAGGCGGATGTCGAGCATCACCAGGTCGATGGGCTGGCCGGCCTGCTCGGCTTCGGCCAGACACGCCTCGGCCTGTTCGGCGGCGCCGGCGCAAAGCACGTCATAGCCTTCCTCGCCGAGATAGGCCTGGAGGAGCTCGCGAATCACCGGATCGTCGTCGACGATCAGTACACGGGAAGTCATCGCAATACCCTGCTGAGGCCGCCGCTCGTGACGGGGCCGTTCTTGTTATGCGTGGAGGTAGAGCTGTAGGAACTGTCCTGCAGATGGCGGCAGGTTACCGCCCGCTGAACAATCGATCAACAGACTCCCGACGCCCGACAGAAGCGCTGCCGGCCGCCGTACTGGAGGCCATCCACCCAGGCTTCGCAGATCTGCACGCCCTGCTCCGGGGTGAAGGTATTGGGGTTCAGGCCGGACTCCAGCCACAACCCGTCGAGCAAGGCGCTGAGGGCAATCGCGGCCAGTTCCGCATCGAAATCGGCCCAGTCCTGCTCCTTCGCCAGCTCATTGAGTGCCTGGGTCAGTAGCGAACGGTACTCGCCGTAGGAATGATCGTGGGCCTTGTTGATTGCCTCGGCCGTCTTCACCGCGCCCCAGAACGCCAGCCAGGCATCCAGCAGCTGCGGGTCGAGCAGTTCGGCGCAGAACGACGCGCGGAAGAACGCCGACAGCCGCGCGCGGGCATCCGGCGCCGCCTCGGCGATGGCCTCGCGCAGCAGCTGCATGACCCGCCCGGTGACGGTCAGGTAGGCCTCGGCCACCAGCTCGTCCTTGCCCGAATAGTGGTGGTTGATCAGCCCCACCGAAACCCCGGCCTCGGCGCAGATCTTGCGTATGGATGCTCCCTGGAAGCCATGGCGTTTCAGGCACGCGAGGGTGGCCTCGATCAGCAGCGCCTTGCGCTGCTCCGGCTCCAGTCGGGTAAAGCGGACTTCCTCGTTCATGCCTGGCTCCTAAGGTTTCAGGTGGCCAATCTGAACGATTGTTCGACAGGACGCCAGCCTTACCTACCCGTTCGGGGAATGGCCGGGAAACCGGCCCTGGTCGAGAGTGGCTTCATCCGCGATATCTCCAATCCATAACAAAATCAAAGGTGGGACTGACATGCAGAAAACGCTCGCAGCAGTACTCAGCGCGGCGCTGGCGACCTTGCCGGCACTGGGTCACGGGGAGGATGCCGAAGGCGCGAAGACGCTGCGGCTGTACAACTGGACCGACTACATCGGCGAACACACCATCGCCGACTTCGAGAAGGAAACCGGGATCAAGGTGGTCTACGACACCTTCGATTCCTACGAGACAGTGCAGGGCAAACTGCTGCCCGGCCGCTCGGGCTACGACCTGGTGGTGCTCAACGCCGCCCTGGTGCCGCCGCTGCTGAAAGCGGGCGTCTTCCAGCCGCTGGACAAGTCCAAGCTGCCCAGCTGGAACAACCTCGACGCGGACGTGCTCAAGCACCTGGACCACTACGATCCGGGCGTGAAGTACTCGGCGCCCTACACCTGGGGCAGCAACGGCATCACCTACAACATCGACAAGATCAAGCAGCGCATGCCGGACGCGCCGATCGGCTCGCTGGCGATGCTGTTCGATCCGAAGATCGTGTCGAAATTCGCCGATTGCGGGGTGACCATCATCGACTCCCCCACCGACGTGATCCCACTGGCCCTGGCCTACCTCAAGCGCGACCCCAACAGCGCGCTGCCCGAGGACCTCAAGGCCGCCCAGGACCTGCTGCAATCGATCCGCCCGTACATCCGCAAGTTCGACTCCACCAGCTACCTGAACGGCCTGGCCAACGGCGACCAGTGCATGGCGATGACCTGGTCCGGCGACTACGCCACCGCCCAGGCCCGCGCCGACGAGGCCGGCGCCAAGGTCAAGCTGGGCTACTTCGTGCCCAAGGAAGGCTCGCTGATCTGGTTCGACGACTTCTACATCCCGGCCGACGCGCCACACGTGGCAAACGCCCACAAGTTCATTGAATACATGCTGCAGCCCAAGGTGGCCGCTGGCGTCGCCGACTACATCCGCTACGCCTCCAGCAACGCCGCCGCCACCCCGCTGCTGGCCGCCGAAGTGCGCAATGACCCGGCGATCTACCCCGACGCCGAGACCCGCGCCCGCCTGTTCACCCAGAAAGTGCAGAACCCCAAGGCGACCCGCCTGATCACCCGTACCTGGAACGCGGTGAAGACCGGGACCTGATGGATCGCCAACCACACGCCCCGGCCTGAGCGCCGGGGCACGGGGAGAAGGCTCTCCCCAGGACGAATAACCGGAATACCGAGGTAAAGCAGATGACCACCCCAACTCCAGCCTTCTTCGCCCAGTTCAACGACGAGCAGCTGGTCGCCGCCGACAAAGCCCACTACATGCACGGCTACCACGTGTTCGACGATCACCGGGTCAACGGTGCGCTGAACATCGCCGCCGGCGAGGGCGCCTACATCTACGACACCAAGGGCAATCGCTACCTGGACGCCGTGGGCGGCATGTGGTGCACGAACATCGGCCTGGGCCGCGCGGAAATGGCCGATGCCATCGCCGAGCAGGTACGCAAGCTGGCCTACTCCAACCCCTTCTGCGACATGGCCAACGTCACCGCCATCCAGCTCTGCGAGAAACTCGCCGAACTGGCGCCGGGCGACCTGGACCACGTGTTCCTCACCACTGGCGGCTCCACCGCCGTGGACACCGCCTACCGCCTGATCCAGTACTACCAGAACTGCCGCGGCAAGCATGAGAAGAAGCACATCATCAGCCGCGTCAACGCCTACCACGGCTCGACCTTCCTCACCATGTCCCTCGGCGGCAAGGTCGCCGACCACCCGGCCGAGTTCGACTTCCTCAAGGACGTCATCCATCACATCTCCTGCCCCAACCCCTACCGCGCGCCGGAAGGGATGACCGAGGGCGACTTCCTCGAATTCCTGGTCAAGGAATTCGAAGACAAGATCCTCGAGCTGGGCCAGGACAAGGTCGCCGCCTTCTTCGCCGAGCCGATCATGGGCTCGGGCGGCGTGATCATCCCGCCCAAGGGCTACCACCAGCGCATGTGGCAGGTCTGCCAGAAGTACGACGTGCTCTACGTCGCCGACGAGGTGGTGACCTCCTTCGGCCGCCTCGGCGCCTTCTTCGCCTCCGAGGACGTGTTCGGCATGCAGCCGGACATCATCACCACCGCCAAGGGCCTGACCTCCGGCTACCTGCCGCTGGGCGCGTGCATCTTCTCCGACCGTATCTGGAAGGTGATCGGCGAGGCCGACAAGGGCCGCTGCTTCGCCCACGGCTTCACCTACAGCGGGCACCCGGTGAGCTGCGTCTCGGCACTGAAGAATATCGAGATCATCGAGCGCGAGAATCTGCTGGAGCACGTGAAGGACGTCGGTGGCTACCTGGAGCAGCGTCTGCAGGAACTGGCCGACCTGCCGCTGGTGGGCAGCGTGCGTTGCCAGAAGCTGATGGCCTGCGTCGAGTTCGTTGCCGACAAGCGCAGCAAGGTGCTCTTCCCCGAGGAGCTGAACATCGGCGAGAAGATCCACCTGCGCGCCCAGGCCAAGGGCCTGCTGGTGCGGCCGATCGTGCACCTGAACGTGATGTCGCCGCCGCTGACCATCACCCGCGAGCAGGTCGACGAGATCGTCGACACCCTGCGCGAGTCGATCCTCGAGGCCGCCGAAGACCTCAAGCGCAGCGGTGATTACGCGGGGCACTGATGATCGATCCGAGGATTTTGCCTACACCCCGGCAGCCCTTTAGACTGCCGGATATGAGCGAATCCCAGGCGCTGAGCGAAACCTCCGACGCACCGGCCCTGCATGCCTGGCATGCGGGGCTGGCGCGCGCCCTGGCCAGCGTCGGCGAAGTCGTCTTCGTCGAACGCCTGGCCGACGCCCTGGGCTGCCTGGTGCCGGTGGAGTCGGTGATGCTCGGCCTGGAACAGCGCGGCCAGCCGCCGCAACCGCTGTACCACCGCGGCGTCCACCCGGAGCATCACGAAGCCCTGGTCGACCGCTACTACGCCCGCGGCTACCTGCTCGACCCCTTCTGCCTGGCCATGGAAGACGGCCTCACCGAAGGCTTCTACCCGCTGGCCGACATCGCCCCGGATGATTTCTTCGCCAGCGAGTACTACAAGACCTACTACCTCAAGTTCGGCTGCACCGAGGACTGCCACTTCATCATCGACCTGGGCGAGACGCGCAAGGTCTCGCTGTGTCTGTACCAGGGCGAGAGCGGCGCGCGCTTCAGCGAAACCCAGCTGGACCTGCTGGCCACCGCCCTGCCGCTGGTGCGCGAGCTGTTCCGCCAGTTCGAGCGCAATGGCGGGCTGGACCTGCTGCTGGCCGGGCGCGGCGTGAAAGTCAGCGCGCCGGATGACCAGGCGCCGCTGAACCGGCACATCCGCACGGCCTTCATGAACTTCGGCGCCGACCTTCTCACCGAGCGCGAACGGGAAATCGCCCACCTGCTGCTGCGCGGCCACTCGGTGAAATCCAGCGCGCGGGTGCTGGATATCTCGCCGGAAACCGTGCGCATGCACCGCAAGCACCTCTACACCAAGCTGGCGATCAACTCCCAGGCCGAGCTGTTCTCGCTGTTCATCGACTGGCTCACCGGCGGCGTGAGCGCGGCCTGACACCCACTGCTACCGCCAAGCTCACGACCGTACGGATTTCGATACCAACCGATGCGGCGGCGCGCCCGGAAATCTGCCAACCTATGGCCTTTCCCGCTGTCTGACCCGTGCCCCACCACCAGGAGAGCTTCCCGATGCCCCGCCGCTGGCTACCCGCCTTGCTGTTGGCCGCCGCCCTGCCGCTGCACGCCGCCGAATCCAAACCCACCTACGGTCCGGAACTGGAGCGCTTCAACTACTCCTACCCGGTCGGTCACTACAGCTTCGCGTCCCAGGGTCACCACATGCACATGGCCTACATCGACGTGAAGCCCAAGAAGCAGCCCAACGGCCGCACCGTGGTGCTGCTGCACGGCAAGAACTTCTGCGCCGGCACCTGGGAAACCACCATCGCCGCCCTGAGCGATGCCGGCTACCGCGTGGTGGCGCCGGACCAGATCGGCTTCTGCAAATCCACCAAGCCCGAGCGCTACCAGTACAGCTTCCAGCAACTGGCGACCAACACCCACGCCCTGCTCGAGCACCTGAAGGTCGGCAAGATCACCCTGCTGGGCCACTCCACCGGCGGCATGCTTGCCACGCGCTACGCGCTGATGTACCCGCAGCAGGTCGAGCAGCTGGCCATGGTCAACCCCATCGGCCTGGAAGACTGGAAAGCCCTGGGCGTGCCCTACCGCACCCCGGACCAGTGGTACGAGCGCGAGCTGAAGACCAGCGCCGAAGGCATCCGCCAGTATGAGCAGGCGACCTACTACGCCGGCCAGTGGAAGCCCGAGTACGACAAGTGGGTGAACATGCTCGCCGGCCTGTTCAACGGCGCCGGCCACGAGCGCGTGGCGTGGAACTCGGCACTGCTCTACGACATGATCTTCACCCAGCCGGTGGTTTACGAGTTCGGCCAGCTGAAGATGCCGACCCTGCTGCTGATCGGCACCAGGGACAACACCGCCATCGGCAAGGACCTGGCCCCCGCCGAGCTGAAAGCCAAGCTGGGCAACTACGCCGAACTGGGCAAGGCCACCGCCAAGGCCATCCCCAACGCGACCCTCGTGGAGTTCGACGACATGGGCCACGCGCCGCAGATCCAGGACCCGAAGCGCTTCCACGAGGCGCTGCTCAAGGGGCTGGCGGACCTGAAGCACTGATCGATGTGCCGGGTTAGTTGAACGTAGGATGGCGTGGAGCGAAGCGATACCCATCGATTCGCCCCACCATCAGCATGGGTATCGCTGCGCTCCACCCATCCTACAAGTGCGCTCCAGCGCGGACGCAGCCCCAACAAAAACGCCGGCTCCCTTCCCAGGGAGCCGGCGTTTTTGTTCAGGCGGGCAATCAGCCCAGGTTCTTGCCCAGCAGCGCGTGGTACAGCTCGCTGTCGCCGAGCACGCCGACCACGCGGCTCTGCTCCTGCAGCACCAGCTTGTGGCCGGTCTGGTAGCGGATCTGCAGCGCGTCGCGCATGCGGATGTTGACGTCCACCAGGGTCGGCTCGTGCTTGAGCTTCTCCACCGGGTCGCCCGGGCGCCATTGCTGCAGGTCGATGATGTTGCTGCCCTGGCGAGCGGTCTTGATCTGGTTCGACTCGGTCAGGCCCAGCCAGCAGTCGCGGCCCTGGTCGAAGCACACCTCGTCGGCCTGGCGGCGGCACTGGTCCAGGCCACGCATCAGGCTGGAACCGCACAGCACGTTGAGCGGGTTGGTGTGGGCGACGAAGGTGCGCACATAGTCGTCCGCCGGGCTGAGCACGATTTCCTCGGGCTTGCCGTGCTGGATGATGCGGCCGTCCTTCATGATCGCAATGCGCGTACCGATCTTCAGCGCCTCGTCCAGGTCGTGGCTGACGAAGACGATGGTCTTGTGCAGCTGACGCTGCAGCACCAGCAGTTCATCCTGCAGCTGCTGGCGGATCAGCGGGTCCAGTGCGGAGAAGGGTTCGTCCATCAGCAGGATGTCGCCGTCCATGGCCAGCGCGCGGGCCAGGCCGACGCGCTGCTGCATGCCGCCGGACAGCGAATCCGGGCGCTTGTCACGCCATTGCGACAGGCCGACCAGCTCGAGCTTCTCGTCGATCACCTTCTTCCGCTCGTTGGCCGGGCGGCCCTGCATCTCCAGGCCGAAGCCGATGTTCTCGGCCACGGTCAGCCAGGGCATCAGCGCGAACTTCTGGAACACCATGGCGATGCGCTTGGTACGCATGGTCTTGAGCGCCGCCGGCGAGCAGTTGGCGATATCCACCTGCTGGCCTTCGTGCTCGATCAGCAGCTTGCCGCGGCTGACCCGGTTGAGGCCGTTGATGCAGCGCAGCAGGCTGGACTTGCCCGAGCCCGACAGGCCCATCATCACGCAGATTTCGCCGCGTTCGACATCCAGGCAGGCATCCTCGACACCCAGCACCTGGCCGGTGCGCTTGAGGATTTCCTCGCGGCCCAGGCCCTGATCCAGCAGCTTGAGCGCTTCCTTGGTGTGGGTGCCGAAAATCACATCCACATGTTCGAATCGAATCGCCGACATAGTACTTACCTCCCCCGCAGCGAACGTTGCTTGCACACCCGGTCGAGCAGGATGGCGAGCAGGACGATGGCCAGACCGGCCTCGAAGCCGAGGGAAATGTCCGCCGTGTTGAGCGCGTTGACCACCGGCTTGCCGAGGCCATCAGCACCCACCAGCGCGGCGATAACCACCATCGACAGCGACAACATGATGCATTGGGTGATCCCCGCACCGATGCTCGGCATGGCGTGCGGCAACTCGATGCGCGTCAGCAGTTGCCAGCGCGAACAGCCGAAGGCCTTGCCGGCGTCCAACAGCTCCGCCGGCACGTCCTGGATACCCAGGCAGGTGAGGCGGATGGGCGCGGCGATGGCGAAGATCACCGTGGAGATCAGACCCGGAACCACACCCAGGCCGAACAGGGTCAGGGTGGGGATCAGGTAGACGAAGGTGGGCACCGTCTGCATCAAATCCAGCAGCGGCCTCAGCCCGGTGTAGAACCAGGGCTTGTGCGCCGCCAGGATGCCCAGCGGCACCCCGACGGCAATGCACACCACCGTGGCGAAGATCACCTGCGCCAGGGTCTCCATGGTTTCCTGCCAGTACCCCAGGTTGAGGATCAGCAGCAGCGAGGCCAGGGCGAATACGGCAAGGCCCCAGCTGCGCTGGATGTAGAACACCAGGAAGACCAGCAGCGCGATCAGCGCCAGCGGGTTGAACCAGAGCAGGCTGTTGGTGACGCCGTGGATGAGGAACTCGAGGGTGTCGGAAATCTTGTCGAACACCGACGCGCCATGTTGCGTGAGCCAGTCGACGAAGGCGGCGATATGCTCGCCCAGCGGTAACTTGTGGTCAGTCAGAAACATAATGCGGGCCCATCAGAAGCTTGAGGAATCGGCCAACGGCAATGCTTTCGGCACTTACTTAGCGAATGCCACCTTGGCTGCCGCCAAGGCCGGTTTGCCGTCACGGGTGGTCACGCCGGCGAGCCAGGCGTCGAGCAGTTCCGGATGGTCCTTCAACCAGGCTTTTGCCGCCTCTTCGGGCTTCTTGCCCCCGTTGAGCACGGCGTCCATGAGTTTGTTTTCCATGTCCAGGGTGAAGGTCAGGTTGGTCAGCAGCTTGCCGACGTTGGAGCATTCCTGGACGTAACCCTTGCGCACGTTGGTGTAGATGGTCGCGCCGCCGTAGTTGGGGCCGAACACGTCATCGCCGCCTTCGAGGTACTTCATCTTGAAGCGGGTGTTCATCGGGTGCGGTTCCCAGCCCAGGAACACGATCCACTGGTTGCGGCGGTCGGCGCGCCCGACCTGCGAGAGCATGCCCGCCTCGCTGGACTCCACCAGCTTGAACTTGCCCAGGTCGAACTGGTTCTTGTCCAGCATGCCCTGGACCAGGCGGTTGCCGTCGTTGCCCGGCTCGATGCCGTAGATCTTGTTGCCCAGCTTGTCGGCGTACTTGCTGATATCCGCGAAGGACTTCAGCCCGCCGTCGTAAGCGGCCTGGGTCACGGCCAGGGTGTACTTGGCGCCCTCGAGGTTGGCTTTCACCGTCTCCACCGAGCCATTGTCGGCGTAGGGCTTGATGTCGTTGGCCATGCTCGGCATCCAGTTGCCGAGGAAGACGTCGAGATCCTTGTTCGCCAGCGACTTGTAGGTCACCGGCACGGACAACATGGTCACCTTGGTGGTGTAGCCAAGCGACTCGAGCACCTGACGGGTAGTAGCGGTGGTCACGGTGATGTCGGTCCAGCCGACGTCGGAGAAGCGAACCGTGCCGCACGACTCAGGTTCAGCGGCCTGAACCGCCAGCGGTGCACAAACGGACACAGCAGCCAGCAGCAAAGACTTGCAACCTTTCATGAGCGTACTCCTCTGCGGGGTGGGGCGACGGCGCTACGCGCATGGGGCGCGGCGGTCTGAAAATTATGGGTGGGACCTCAGGCACAGGTCCTTTTGTTGTCATTTCGTAAACGATCATGGAACAGGAAAATTTCGTCGCCTACCGGGTGGGTCGCATCCAGTGCAGGCGAAGTCGTATTCAGCACCAGGCATGTCGCATCCAGTGGAAAGGCCCGGTTCGAGCGACTTCCAGAGGCCCGGATCATTCCATGGCGGCGGTTTTCTGGCCCCCTGGCACCGCGCCGGATGTGCTCGGAGCGACACCCTGCAACCAGCCGTCGAGCACCTGCGGGTTGGCCTTCAGCCAACTCTTGGCGGCCTGGCGGGGATTGCGTCGCTCGTTGAGCACCGCATCCATCAGCTGGTTCTCCATCGCCAGGTCGAATTTCAGGTTCTTCAGCAGCCGCGCGACATTGGGGCACTCCTGAAGATAGCCTGCTCTGACGTTGGTGAAGACCGTCGCACCGCCATAGTTGGGACCGAAGTAGGAATCCCCTCCCTCCAGATAGTTCATTTGGATTCGGGTATTCATCGGGTGCGGCTCCCAGCCCAGGAACACGATGGGCTGCTTCAAGGCCCCGGCTCGCTTGACGTAGGCCAGCATGTCGGCCTCGCTGGATTCCACCAGCTTGAAGTCGCCCAGGCCGAAGGCTTTCTCCTTGATCATCTTCTGGATCAGCTGGTTGCCGTCGTTGCCCGGCTCGATGCCGTAGAGTCGCCCGCCCAGCTGCTCCTTGAATTTTGCGATATCGGCAAAAGTCTTCAGGCCCGCCTCATAGGCATAGCGCGGCACCGCCAGGGTGTACTTGGCGCCTTCGAGGTTGGCGCCCACGGTTTCCACCTGGCCCTTGTCGGCGAAAGGCTTGATGTCGTTCGCCATGCTCGGCATCCAGTTGCCGAGGAACACGTCGATCTTCTTCTCCGTCATCGCCTTGTAGGTGTCCGGCACCGACAGCCGCACCACCTGCGTGCGGTAGCCCTGGTGGCTGAGCACCAGGCGGGTCACCGCAGTGGTTACGGTGATGTCGGTCCAGCCGACATCGGCGAAGCGCACCACGGCGCAGGATTCGGGTTCGGCGGCGCGCGCAGCGCCCGGTAGTACCACGGATAACGCCAACAGCGACGACACAAGACTCTTCATGAGACCAGCCTCTGACTGCGGAGAATGGGGGTGGATACGGGCGAACGCGGCCGTTCGTCGGTGGCGGATCATGGAACAGCGAAGCCGCCCACGCCTATCGACCGGTCGTGGTTCGCGGCGCTCGCGTCGTAAAGAGGCAAGCTTTCGTCGGCCCCGGAACAGGTGGCTTCGCGCCCCGCACCGACGGGGTGCACAGGCGGCGTTATTGGATACGGCCGCGTCGCCGATGGACGCAGCCGGCGCCGGACTTGGGTCGATGATGGCCGGGCATCGCGGGCACAGGGACGTGCCTATCCCCCACTCTCATGGACGTGCAGCTCGCCCGGAGTCCGGCATGGCAATCAGTGTGTTCGACCTGTTCAAGATCGGTATCGGCCCTTCCAGTTCGCACACGGTCGGCCCCATGCGCGCCGCCGCACTGTTCGTCGGCGCCGTGCGCGAACGGCAGATGCTCGAACGCACCAGCCGCGTGGAAGTGCGCCTGTACGGCTCGCTGTCCGCCACCGGCGTCGGCCACGGCACCGACCGCGCCGTCATCATGGGCCTGATGGGCGAATGGCCGGACCGCATCGACCCCAGCCAGATCGAACCGCGCATGGCGCAGCTGCGCAGCAGCGGCGAACTGCTGCTGGCCGGCAGCCGGGCGGTCCCCTTCGACTGGGTCCGCGACATGCGCCTGCTCGAAGAGAACCTGCCCTATCACCCCAACGCCATGCGTCTGACCGCCATCGAAGGCGACCACGTGCTGCACAGCGACACCTACTACTCCATCGGCGGCGGCTTCGTGGTCGACGAGGAACAGGCCGCCTCCGGCAGTCTCGACACCGACAACACCGTGCTGCCCTACGACTTCGCCAGCGCCGCCGAACTGCTCATGCTCTGCCGCCGCCACAACCTGCGCGTGTCCGAGCTGATGATGGCCAACGAGCGCATGTGGCGCAGCGAAACCGACATCCGCGAAGGCCTCAGGAGCATCTGGCAGGCCATGCGCGACTGCGTGGAAAACGGCCTGCGCCACGAAGGCATTCTTCCCGGCGGCCTCAACGTGCAGCGCCGCGCCGCGCGCCTGCACCGCAACCTGCAGGAAATCGGCAAGCCCAACGTCATCGGCTCGACCCTCTCGGCCATGGAATGGGTCAACCTCTTCGCCCTCGCGGTGAACGAGGAAAACGCCGCCGGCGGGCGCATGGTCACCGCGCCTACCAACGGCGCGGCCGGCATCATCCCGGCGGTGCTGCACTACTACATGCGCTTCAACCCCGACGCCAGCGACGACGACGTCACCAACTACCTCCTGGCCGCCGCCGCCGTCGGCATCCTGTGCAAGAAGAACGCCTCCATCTCCGGCGCCGAAGTCGGCTGCCAGGGCGAAGTCGGCTCCGCCTGCGCCATGGCCGCGGCGGGCCTCGCCGAAGTGCTCGGCGCCTCCCCCGAACAGGTGGAGAACGCCGCCGAGATCGGCCTGGAACACAACCTGGGCCTGACCTGCGACCCGGTCGGTGGCCTCGTCCAGGTGCCCTGCATCGAACGCAACGCCATCGCCGCGGTGAAGGCCATCAACGCCGCGCAGATGGCCCTGCGCGGCGACGGCCAGCACTTCATCAGCCTCGACCAGGTGATCCGCACCATGCGCAACACCGGCGCCGACATGCACGACAAGTACAAGGAAACCTCGCGCGGCGGATTGGCCGTCAGCATCATCGAGTGCTGACCCTCAATCGACCACGCCAGCCCCGGCGCGCCCCCCGATGGCGCAAGCGGTACGCCCGTCCCGACCAGACAACGGGCGTTACCGTTCCGGGCACAGCACCACCGGCGCCGTGACCGGTGAGTGCTACCAAAAACCCCAGGCCACGATCCATGCGTATTTGCGACCATCGAGGCGTCGCATTCCGGACCTGCAAAAACGGCATTCCCATGCCGTTTTCTTTTTTAGTTGAACGCCCATTCAACCTAGGCACGGCATTTGCCTTGTCATAGGCAGCGAGAAAAGAGGAACCGCCCGGGCCAACCCCGAGGCCGACTCCCGAACAGAACAACAAGCATAAGAAACGCCTCCCGTGAGGCGACTGTGACTAGCGTGAGGTGACTGAATGAACGCGTTCAACCCCGGAGTTCCCCCGCAAAACCGAGCTCCGCAGTCCATCGGCTTCCTGCTGCTGGACAACTTCACCCTGATCTCCCTGGCCTCGGCGGTGGAACCGCTGCGCATGGCCAACCAGCTCTCCGGACGCGAACTCTACCGCTGGCACACCCTGAGCCTCGACGGCCGCCAGGTCTGGGCCAGCGACGGCCTGCAGATCACCCCCGACGCGGCCTGCGACGGCGCCCCGCAGATGGACGTGCTGATCGTGGTCGGCGGCGTCGGCATCCAGCGCAGCGTCACACGCGAACACACCACCTTCCTCCAGGCCCAGGCGCGCCTGGGTCGCAAGCTCGGCGCCGTGTGCACCGGCAGCTGGGCCCTGGCCCGCGCCGGCCTGCTCGACGGCTACGACTGCTCGGTGCACTGGGAATGCCTGGCCGCCATGCAGGAAGCCTTCCCCCGCGTGGCCATGAGCACCCGGCTGTTCTCCATCGACCGCAACCGCTTCACCTCCTCCGGCGGCACCGCGCCGATGGACATGATGCTGCACCTGATCGGCCGCGAGCACGGCCGCGAACTCTCGGCGGCGATCTCCGAAATGTTCATCTACGAGCGCATCCGCAACGAACAGGACCACCAGCGCGTGCCGCTCAAGCACATGCTCGGCACCAACCAGCCCAAGCTGCAGGAAATCGTCGCGCTGATGGAAGCCAACCTCGAGGAGCCCATCGACCTCGACGAACTGGCCGTCTACGTCAACGTCTCACGCCGCCAGCTCGAGCGCCTGTTCCAGAAGTACCTGCACTGCTCGCCGTCGCGCTACTACCTCAAGCTGCGCCTGATCCGCGCGCGCCAGCTGCTCAAGCAGACCTCGATGTCGATCATCGAAGTCGCCTCGGTCTGCGGCTTCGTCTCCACCCCGCACTTCTCCAAGTGTTACCGCGAATACTTCGGCATCCCGCCGCGCGACGAGCGCCAGGGCCAGCCGATCGGCCAGCCGGTCATGGTCATGCCCATCCCGCAGGACCTCGCCCTCATGCCCAACTCCTCGGCCATCTCCGCGCTCAGCCAGGCTCAGGGCGAATCCACCTTCGCCAGCGTGCGCGTGCTCTGACGACACCCTGGAGCAACACGAAGGGGAGGCCACCGGCCTCCCCTTTTTCATTCCTGTGACGCATTGCTCCCCATCATTCAGATTCGTCTGAATCGCAAAGCGCCGAGAATCTCGCAGTCTCCGAACGGTCGGCCCCAGCCGGCAAGCTTTGGAGCCACGAGACACATGGATACCGCCCTCGAATACCTGGCGCGGCGCACGCGGGAGCTGTATCGCACGGCCATCGAACTGAACCGCTCGACGCTGACCGGCATCCAGCTGCTGCGCCAACTCGAACGCCTGCGCCCGGAAATCTTCGACGTCAGCCGCCAGCTCGCCGACCTCCTCGGCGAACAGGCCAACGCGCTCGCCCAGGCCCGGGCCGACAAGGCGCAAATGCTCATCCTCGCCCTCCACCGCCGGCTGCTCAGCGGCTACTGGCACCTGCTGCGGACCCGCCGCGCCGAGCGCAAGACCGCCGCCCTGCTGATGCAACGCATGGTGCGCAGCCTCCAGGAAGTCCACTGCAACTGCCTGCAGAACCAGCACCCGGCACCGCCCGGCCTGTGGCACCTGCTGCACCAGCTGTACGGGCGCGCCCTGCGGCTGGAAGTCCAGCACCTGCCCATCAGCGACGGCGAAGCCTTCGAACCGCGCAGCCAGACCATCGCGGGGGGCTACCTGCATTGCCTGCTCATCGCCGGCTCCCGGCCGCTGGAGATACCCGCAGAGAGCCTGCCGGCGCTGATCGAATCCACCCAGGTCTTCGCCTCCATCGTCCACATCCAGCCGGAACAGCCGGGCAACGCCTGGCGGCTCGACCGCGAGAGCGACCGTCCCTTCCGCGATCCGGGCGCCGCGAGCAGCAGCGGCGGTCTCGCCCTGAAGCTCGACGAACTGCTGGACATGCTCAGGCGCTTCGTTGCGGCCAGCAACGGCGACGCGGGTTTCGATCTCAACGCCCATCTGCTCGCCTGCTGGAGCACGACAGAGGCAGCCCCTGGTCCCTGGCAGGTGTGCCGAGGCATCGCGGCCCTGCTCGCCCAGCTCGGCGTCGCCGAGGACACCGGCCTCGATGCCCGCCACTTCCAGCGCCAGCAGCACGAGAGCGACGTCTGGTCCCACCACGCCAGCGGCCGCGGCGGACTGGACGAGACGGTCGCGCACCAGGACGACATCGAGTTCAGCCCACCCACGCCCGTCCCCAGCCTTCCGCCCACCCTACCGCTGGACCAGCCCCACACGAGCGGGCAACACTTCAGTGGGCACTGGGAAGACTCGCCGCCACCGGCCGTTGGCGAACTGCTGGGCCTCCTCCTGACTCCCGGCGGCGCCTGGCAACTGGCCCAGGTGGAAAGCCTCCGCCTGCTCGGCGGCGACCGCTATGAACTGCGCGGCGCGTGGCTGTCCGCACAACCACGCCCGTGCCGCCTCAGCCTGCGCAGCAAATTCCAGGAAAGCGCTCCCCACCACGCCCTGCTGCTCCCCGATGCGACCCCACTCCGCGTGCTCTGCCCGACACTCCCGCTGGAGGCGGGCCGAAAGGTCACGGTGGAAGATCAGGGCCGACACTTTATGGCCTTGCTGGGAGAACCGGCCGGCAACACCTTCGCGCTTACACCACTGGAAGTGGCCGCCGACCCGCCCTGATACCTGAGCCCGAGACACACCCTCGCCCGCCGGAGAGGGTGTTGCTACTGGAGCGACCAGCCCTATTCCCGCCCGTCCAGCTCCATCAACCGCGCCGCATCGGTAAACCGCACCCACAACCGCCCCTGCCAATCCAGCAAGGCAATGTGCTGCCCCTGCACCTCCCGGAACTTGTGGCGCGGCAACAGCGCGTTGTCCTGCTGCGCCGCGCGCAGCGCCGGCACCACCTCGTTGCTCAACCACTGCCGCAGGCTGCGGTTCTCCGGGTGGTACAGGTGCAACAACAGCAGCGCATACACCCCGCTCTCGCTCACCAGCCACTCATCCTCCGCCGCGCCGGCCAGGCGCTCCCGGCGCGACTGGTCCGGCTCCAGCCTGCGCACCAACTCCGCTCCGCGCGTGCTCGCGGTCAGCTTCGTCAGATCGCGCAGCACGAACCACGGCTGCTGATCCAGCAGCACGCCGCGCAACTGGCGGTTGTAGCGCACGAAAGATTGGGTATTCAGGCCGTGTTCGGCCGGGAAGGACATCGACGTCATCATGCAGAAGCTCCTTGCTCAAGACAGGAAGCCGCCGCCCGAAACATCCGAAATAAGGGAGGCGGACCGTGCAAGGGTGGAAAACCAGCTCAACACACAAAACCGGCCGGACCGAAGTCCGCCTCACACGGTCCGCCATAGACAACCAGCGTCAATCCGGCCCGGTTGGGCCAGATTTCCTCTGCTATGGCGATGTGTGTTGAGTACAGGTTTCCACACCTGACCACGCCGAAACGTGGTGCCAGGAACGCTACGCAGAGGGCTTGTAGGACCGCAACGCCGGCGCAGTGTAGGGAAACTCCCGCGTTGACCGGAGCAGAAACCCGCCCCCGCCAGGGATTTGCCTCACCCGGTGAAAGCCGTCTCAGGAACCCACCGACAGACGCGTAGGGCGCATAACCCGGAACGGGTTATCCGCCAGGACGGCGGATAACGCCTCAGGCGTTATTCGCCCTACCCAGGCTATCGAGCCACGGAGCCTTTGTAGGAGCGGGCCATGCCCGCGACCGCGCCCATGGGGCGCTCCTGCAGGTTGCCTCTCAGCGCACCAGACTGAGCTGCCACGACACCCCGAACCTGTCGCTCACCCAGCCAAAGCGCGGGCTGAAGCCGTAGTCGCCCAACGGCATATACACGCGCCCACCCTCCGCCAGCACCGCGAAAATCCGCTCCAGCACATCCCCCGACTCGACCTCCACGAAGATCGAACTGGACGGCGTGAAATCGAAGTCATGCTTCACCGGGCTGTCCGAACACAGGAATGCCTGCCCGCACACCTCGAACCGCGCCACCTTGATCGTCCCCTCCGGCCCCGGCTCACCGGCGCCGTAGCGCTCCACGTGCACCACGCGGGAGTTGGGAAAAGTAGCGCGGTACAAATCCAGCGCCGCCTGCGCGACGCCTCCCTGGAACATGAGGAAGGGAGTGGCTGTGGTCATGACGGCTCTCCTGTGGAGAAAAGGGCCAGTCTAGGTCACGAGGCACTAGACCAGGCGCAGAGCGATGAAGCACTCACCGCGCTGGAGCTAACCTCAGCAGACCAGCAGACGCGGCTTGAACTGCACGAGCTCCGCTTTCTCCCGGATTACTTGCGCACCGTTTCGTAGTCGTAATGTTCATTTTTTACACAAAGGTCAGTTTTGACTTCCCGAACATCTTGCGGCGAACCAACACCACTTAACTCACTGACGGTCAATTTGCAGGTCGTCACCAGAAACTGTGGTTTCTCGAACACAAATTTCACCTCATAGTCCTTCCCGGCCTCGGGGTTGAGGGATACCGGCGATGGATAGCATGACGCACTACCTTCCTGGCTATGCATCGAATAGTTGATCGACAAGACCGAGGGCTTTCCCACCGGGATCACGACTTCGTCGTACCCCAGTCGATCGCTTTTGAGTGCTTCTGTGGTCTTGGAAGTCGGCATTCCAATGACCTTATTTCTATAGTCTTCCGCCTTCATGCCACGCAGATCGGTGTCCCGCCACAATATGTAGGACTCCTTGTTTTCATACACTCGCAGGTAGGTTTTCTTGTCGGTGGCCTTGCCGGGATGGAAATCCTCACAAGCCGCTCCAGGCTGATAGGATGAGTAGTATTCTGGCGAAGAGAAGAAGCGGACGCGTGCTGTGGAGGCAGGGTCATATTTTGCAGCCTCCGCGTCATTTCTTACATTCATCTTTTCATAGCTGCAGCCCTGAACCAGTGTTACCAGCAGAGCAACAGCAAGGATTGCCAATGCTTTCCCGTTCAAGACCTTGATCGACAACAACATGAATAAATTTCCTTCTTCCTGGTTATCAGGTTGTTCCAACACCGCCGCTGTGCGTCACATATCATGGGAATAAAAACTGTCACCGCTTGCCCTTCAACGGCACCGATAAGGACTTTCGCCTTTCAATTCATCGCCCGTTTTGTTATCTCGAATAACAACGGTCGCCACAGAAGGAATTCCACACAAGGCATTTCGGACAGTATATATCCCTGAACCTTCAGCAATATTCTTCCTATCTCCCATCACTACTTCGCCATTTGTATCGTAGGCCGTCAACTGATAATAACCGGACAGCGTCATACAGCCTGTCAGTAGCGCTGAACCAATAGCTAGCAAGCACAGATTCTTTGTAAGCATCACTCAGTAAACCTCCAATCAAAATGAGAAGAGAAAAATAGGAAAGGCTCTCCCTTTTCTCTAGCGCTGACTTAGGTTTCGTTTTTATTAGAAAAAACCTTTCGCCTCTTAACCCTCAATCAGCACTTAATCATATCCGCCGCGCTGTATCTCTTTTGCCTTTTTCTTGCTACGGCGTTTAAATAGACTCAGAAGCCCTTCAAGAGCAAAATAAACAGGAAATAATATCAAAATAAATGCAATGGGATTCTTGAAATCAAAGAATCTTTCCAGCTTACCGGCAATCAGGCCGGAAACGATCATAAGAAGAACAAATCGAATACCAGAAACCAACGACGACATGTATTCATTAAGCAATCCATCAGGCTTCATTTGAAACTCCTGCCACGCGAAATTTAACCAGCGAACACCCCACTCCGCCCCCTTTTGTTACTTTTCTTTTTTCTCAACCCCTTCCAGACTTAAAGTAATTTACTGCAAAAACAACTCCTAGAAAGAAGGTCATTAAGTACTTCACCACCATTTCCAATCTCTCGAAGAGAACCGTTAAAAATTCTCTCCAAAACACCTACCAACTGCTCAGGGATTAAGCTTTCTAAATCTTCAATCTCACACCCCCTCTCAACAAGATCAATTAAGCCTCCTGCGCACCCTGACTGTTCTAGCAAAGAAACCATGTATGGTGAAAATAGTATCCTCTCTGCCTCAGGCACAGTTAGAACCTTTTCCTTGAGCGCTAACGCAACACCAGCCGCAACTATAGAGAAAAACTTATTTAAGTCACTGACATCCGCTGTATCCAAAAGAAATTTTTCATCTGCCTGCATTGCTCCACCCAGATTTGACTTTGACATCGAACACCTTCCCGCTTTGGCTTTGGAAATAATGCACCGAAACTCTATTTCCAATCGCATCAAACCAATCTTTGTAAATCTTCTTCCAGTCGCCCGGCTCCACCTTTCTTAACTCTGAGAGGAGACCCGTTTCTTTAGAAAAGTGTTAGAAAAAGGGGACAGATTTATTTTCTGCACTCTAATCCTGACTCGCCAGCCACTTTTAGATTATAAAAATAAATCTGTCCCCTTTTCAGTCCGCTCCTCTTTTTGCTTGCTCTCGCTTATTCCTTTGGAAAACAAAAAATAGAAGCTAAATCATTGCAGAATTTCTTCATGTCAAGGAGATCAATTTCCGCCTCAAAGCCAAAATATACATTTGATGATTCATCATCTTTTCCTCCAAGATTAAACATAAAGCTTATAAAGAAGTATCCGTCATCGGTGCTCTGAGCCTCCCCCGCCAAAAAGCCAATTTGAAAATCACTCTCCAAGGGCATATAGAAATATGGGACAAAAGACTCCCCCTCAACTATTGCGGCCACGCGAGAGTCATAGCAATCCAGCAATCTTGAAACATCAGCTTTATATAGTCGACAGTTGAATTCTCTATTCAGTAGTCCAGAATACTTGCCGTCAAACTCACATTTTATTGAAAAATCAACTAACCCTTCCGAGGGATAAGAAGCCTCTTCGCAAAAGGATAAGGCTCCTGCACTGCTTTTAAGCTCTATGTTCATTTTCTCCACTTCTAGCGAAAAAGGGACAGATCTACTTTCCGTACTCTAACCCTGGCTCACAATTCGGATTTAGAGCGCAGGGATAAATCTGCCCCCTTTTTAGGCCCCCAAGATATCATCGGTAGGCAAGTCAGCTTTACTTCTATCCTTCGCCTAACGACACCTCAGTTTTTTTAATATACGCAGCCCAGTTTTCATACAACCTATTTTGATTTTCCTTTAACGTATGTTGCTGTGGCTGATAACTTTCAGAAGTCGGCATATAGCGGACAAAACTCTCTATTTCCACAGGAAAATCGAAATCTTCGTAAATCAACTCCACCTAACCTAGCGGGTCCTCAATTTCGCATTTTTTTTCAAACAACCACTTCAGCGCGATAAAAAGCCATTTACTTTTACTATCAAAAACTGGAGAGCCACGATCTGTGACATTGACAAGATTATTTAAGCAGACCCTAATGTCAAAAGAATCATTCATCAGAGCTAGATCAAGCTCTAAATCATGATAAACACCAAGCTCCAAGTGATGATTTGCGAGACCAACTACAAACTCATCACTGATCAAATTAAACTCAAGCGCCCAAAGCACGTCCCTCCAAAGGATGAACTTCAAACTATACAAATACGAAAACGGAACTTCTGGAAAATACATAGTCATTTAACCTTCAGTGGACGCTGATTAGGGCGGCCATTTATAGTGCCATTTTCGATAAATCTCTGATACGTCACATTCTCGGCGGGGTCGATAATATCCTCATAGACGCCAAGTTTTCCATTCAGATCTCCCACTGTTTGTAGCAGAACTCGCTCAACTCCATCACCTCCAACCAGTGTGAACACTTTTCCCGCTGCTAATTGATCTTTGGATAGATGGCTTGCTGCTATATGATGGGCTGATCTCTCCCGTCAGCGGGTCTGCCCACTGGCAAAGAATCTCCGGAGGCGGGGATTAAAAGGCGCTATAGCGTGCCGATTCTGGGGATCCTGCTAGTGCGGCTCATCGCTACGCATCGACGACGGCCGCATTAGAGAAAAAGGGGACATAGCGAAAAAGCGGGCAGATTTATTTTATGTACTCTAATCCGGGCTCGTCAGCTGGCTTTTGAGTAGAAAAATAAATTCGCCCCTTGTCCTGCGTTCACCAAAGGGCTAATTACACAATTTTTTGGCAAACAAACGCTGTCCATCCTGAAGTATTTCCTCGATCTTCTTAATTTCACTTAGAGAGTCTTTTATAATTCCATCTATAACGTCCGGAAACTGATTTGGAATTAAACTCTCTACATCCTCCAGCTCACATCCTCTCTCAATCAAATCAACCAATCCACTAGAGCATCTAGAGCGAGCAAGCTGGGTCGCCATATATGGAGAAAACAATATGCGCTCCGCCTCAACTACACTAATTGACTTCTCCTTAAGAGCAAATGCCAAGCCAACAACAACAACAGAGAAGAACTTATCCAAAGCACTGGATTCAGCTGAGTCCACAACAAATCTTTCATCTACTTGCATTGCTCCACCCCGGCTTAACCTTAACATCAAACACCTTCCCGCTCTGGCTCTGAAAATAGTGCACTGAAACCCTATTTCCGGAAGAATCAAACCCATCTTTATAAATCTTTTTCCAGTCGCCTGACTCGACCTTTCTCAACTCAGAAAGCAGACTGGTTTCTTTAACCGTATTTTTCGTCGTTCCTCCGCGAAGTTCTTTAAATCCGTCTGGATACTTTGGTGCCACACGAATCGAATCGTAGACATTTTTAATCTCCGACTCACTATACATATTCCCAGGAGAGGGAATTTCCCCCACAGGCGATGTGGTGCTCCAACCGCCGTTTTGCTGCGCCTCACTCCCACCATTTGAAACTGGGAGGTCTACTCCACCATCTGCCCCATACCCCCCACTCCCCGGCTTCCAGAGCGTTGGATCCTCAGCCGGCGTGGTCAACGGCAGGTTGTCCTGCTGGACTATCGGGTTGTCATACAGGCCCGAAACCGCTCCCCCGTTCATGATCTTGTAGATCGCCAGCGCCGCTGCCAGGGTCGTAAGGTTCGTCGTCGAGGAAGCAGAGCCCGAGGTCCAGGTCGGCACACCGGTGGTGGGATCGAGGCCGTCGCCGCCGGAGGCGTCTCCAGATTGTTGTTTCCCCTGGCTGGCGAGGATGCCGGCGACGGTCAGAAGTACGCCAGTGACGCTGGGCCTGCCGTTGACACCACCACTAGAGGAAGCGTTCTGGACCAGCAAATCCAGCTTCTGCTGGGAGTCCAGGATCTGCAGTATTTTCTGGGCGCCCTTGGGGTCACGCTTAGCGACTTCAGCCAGGGCATCGGCGACCACCTGGCCCGCTTCGGAGTTGGCGTCACCTTTGAGTTGGTACTGGAAGAGCTTGCGCGCTGCGGCGCTGCGCTCCTCCGCCGAGCCATTGGCCAGGTCCCGGCGGGCCATGGCCTGCGGGATGCCCAGCGCTTCACCGACCTTGGTCACCGAGTTGGTGCTGGCGTACAGCTCCTCGCCCTTGTGCTCATCCTTCAGCAGCTCCTGCGCCTTGTCTGTATCGCGGTTGAGGCCTGCAAGGTCTTGCCCTGGGTTATCGCGCACGACGATCTCGCCGGCGCCCACGGTGGCGCGGTTGACCTGTTCGGCGTTACGGATGTCGTAGCTGCCAGCAATGAACTTGTTGGGGACCTGGGCCTGGTCGTTGGTGGTCTTGCCGTTGTCCTGGTTTTCCTTGCTGTTGTAGGCCATGCCCGAGGTGATATCGACGCTCTTGTAGCGATCCTTGTCGTACAGGTCGCTGTGGCCGAAGGTGCCGGTGTTGAGCAGCAGGTCGCCGGTGTTGCTGGCGATGACGGCGCCATCGAGCTGGGTGTGGCCTTCGGTGTAGATGTCGACGCTGTCGCGGCCCTGGATGCGGGTTTGCTCGCCGACCCAATTGCGCTTGCCGTCGGTCTTGCTGACGGAGATCGCGCCGCTGCCACCACCGAAGCCGCCCGAGCCGCTATGGCTCTGGCCGTTGCCTTCGATGCGATCCTGGTCACGCACGGAGGCGACGGTGAGGTCGCGACCGACGTCGATCTTCACGCCGCCACCTTCCACCGTAGCGCCGGCGATCAGGGTGTCGCGGCCGCTGCGCAGGTCGATGTCGCCACCGGCGTTGAGGTGGGCGTTGTTCTGCCGTGAGCCGTTCTGCTCCTGGTCGCTCCAGGCCACCGAGCCGGCGCCGTAGATGCCGCTGTTGGAGGTGTTGGTGCCGGAGCCGTTCGAGCCGATGCTGCTGGAGCCTTGCTGGCTGGCAACGTTGTAGTTGCCGACGCCGATGCCGACCGAGCCGCTGACGCTGTCGCTGTGGTCCTTGCTGCGGTAGTTGCTCTGGCTGCTCTGGATGCTCAGGTCGCGCCCGGCATCGAGCACGATGTTGCGCCCGGCGTCCGCCTGGGTGCCTTGCAGGGTGATGTCGCGGCCGGCCTGGGCAATGATGTCGCGCCCAGCGTTGAGGGTGGAATTGCGCGCGTCGTACTGCTGGGCTTCCCTGTTGCTTTGCTCCTGGTTGGCACCGACGTAGATGCTCGCGGAGGCGCCGGCATCGCTAGTGCCGTCGATGGTTTTCAGCACGCTGGAAACCTTGCCGAAGACGGTCTCGCCGTCGCCCAGGTGGCCGAAGTTCTGGATACCGGTGCTGATGCTCTGGCTGCCCTGTACGCCGATGCTGGCGCGCTGGTGCCGCTTGACCCGCTCCTGCTCGCTGGTGTCCTGCCCGGCATCGGCGACGATGTCACGGCCGGCGACCAGGCGAATGTCACGGCCGGCATCGAGGTCGCTACCCTGCTGGCGGATATCCCTGCCGGCGCGGATGTCGAGGTCTTCCCCGGCGCGAACCTGGCTGCCCGCCGCTGCCGTGTCGACCTGCTTGCCGTGCTCGGCATTCCAGTCGATACCCAGGTAGGCGACGCCGGTGGTTTCCTCGGCTTTCCAGCCCAGGCCGGTCTGACGCTTCTTGTCCCAGTCCTTGGCGCTGGAGGTGCTTTCACCGGGCAGAATGTTGACGTCGCGGTCGGCCTGCATGCCCACCGTGCGCTCAGCGGCGATGTTGCTGCCGACGACGTTGATATCGCGCGCGGAGGTCATGCGCACATCGCGCCCTGCGGCGATCTCGCTCGGAGCGTTGACGGTTTGCTCGCTGGTGTTGCCAGCCTTGCTCGCGGTGTTGATGGAGACGAAGTTGCCGGAGTTGCTGATGCCCCACTTGCTGCGCTGCTTCTCGGCATAGGAGGAACTGCTGTCACTGCCGGCGACGATGTTGATGTCGCCCGTGGCGTCGAGCTTGCCGGCGTGCAGTTCCACATCTCGCCCGGCGCCGATGCGACTGGCATTGACGTCGACGTTGCGCCCCGCCACGAGGACGGTGTCGTTGCCGCCCTGGAGGATCGAGCCGACCTGTTCGGTGGAGGCGCTGTTACGCACCTCTTTCATCTTGGAGACGCCGAAGGCGCTGGACTTGCTCTTGCCACTGGCGCTGGCCTGATCCTGCTCGGTAGCCAGGATGGCAATATCCCTCGTGGCACCGAGCATCAGGTCATTGCCCGCCTGCAGCTGGCTGCCGGCAACCACCAGATCGCGGCCGCCGTTCAGGCGAATGCCGCCGTCTTCGGCCTTGCTGATGTTGACGGTGAGGTCCTTGCCGGCCTGGATCACCGAGTCGACGTTGGCCTCGGCATAGCTCTCGGAGGTTTTGGTCTTGCTCTTGCCGAACGAGCCTTCCTTCTTCTTGTACAGGTAGGCGTACTGCTCGTTCTGTGTGGCGACGATGGCGACGTCGCGCTCGGCATCCAGGGCCACGTTTGCGCCGCCCTTGACCTGGCTGCCGATGACACCCAGATCCTGCCCCGCATACAGCGACACATCGCCGCCAGCGGTGAGGACGGTGGATTGCTGCTCGACCAAATCGTTCTTGCTCTTGGTCTTGCGCGTGTTGCTATAGCTGTGGCTCTCATCCGCCGCCGAGGCGAGGGTGACGTCGCGGCCGGCGCTCAGGGCGGCGTCGCGGGCGGCGTCGAGGCGGCTGGCGACGGCGTTGAGGTCGCGCCCGGCGCTGATGTCGAGGTCGCGGCCAGCGCTGGCTTCGGCGCCCAGCTGGGTGGTGGTTTCGCTGTAGTAGCGGCGGCCGTTGAGCTGGCCGTTGGTGACTTCTACCGAGGCGATGTTGACGTCGCGGTCGGCGCCGATGAACAGGTCGCCACGGCTTTGCAGCACGCCACCAAGGTTGCTGACGTCACGGCCGGCGCTGATGTCGAGGCTGTTGGCGGCCTCGATGCGGGCGGCGCTGTCGGCGAAGCTGGTGGTCCAGGTGCGGTTGGCGCTCTGCGCGCTGTCGATGCGGGTGACGCTGCGTTCGTTGATCACATCGCCGGTCAGTGCGGTGAGGCTGACATCGCGCCCGGCGATGATGCCGCCAGCGGCGTTGCGGATGCTGTCGTCGGCGAGCAGGTCGAGACGGTTGCCGGCCTGGATCAGCCCGCTGTTGCTCAGGTTGCTGGCACTGGCGCTGAGGTTGTTGCTGGCGCGCAGGGTGCCGGCGTTGTTGAGTGCGCCGCCGCTGATGAGGGTGACGTCCTGGCCCTGGATCAGCGCGCCGGTGGGGGCTAGGCGGTTTTCTGCCTGGGCGAGGTAGAGCACCGGGACGAGGACCTTCTCGCCGTTCACTTCGGCTTCTTCGAGCCAGACGATGTCGTGGGTCAGGGCCGCGACCTGTTCGGCGGAGAGGCCTACGCCGACGGAGAGCTGCAGGCTGTCCTTGTAGGGCGAGCCGGGGTTTGGCAACGCGTGCGTTGCCCCGGCGAGCGACCCGCCAGGGATGGCGGGGCCGGGGGTGCAGGAGAGCGACGGGGTTGCGACAGGGATGTCTGCACCGTGCTTCCCGCACTAAATTCAGATCAGGTTGTTAAAGATCGAAAAGACGAATTTCCGACCTTAGCGAACTCGATCGGGAAACCCGTCAGCCGTTTCCCAAGACCTTGCGGGACGTAGTGGATTGCGCGCAGAGGCGTAGAAAGCCGCCATCTGAAAACGATAAAATCACCACATATTTTCGACAGTACGCAGCAGGTTGGCGACCGTTTATCGCAAGATCGACTCTTCGGCCAGCGGCGTATAAACAGAACATGATCCTGAACTGCCGAACGGCGCGGATCACGTAAAGGAGTTTCAACAGAACGAAAAAGACGCGAGCCGACGGTGCGTCAACACCGCCGACCCGCTAACCACAAGCAGCTAGAAAGGAGCTGACCATGGCTGACGCCAATCATACGTCACACCCGTCCACACGTCCCGCCGTCCACGGGTTTATCCCACTGGCGACGGCTTCACAGCACAGTCACTTTCCACGGGACGCCACGCTGTTCCTGAACACCGATGCGCCCGCCGAGGCGTTGTATGACGCGGCGGTAGATCGGCTCGGCGCCGTACTTGACCTGCTCGCCGTGCTGGAAAGGGTCGATGTGGACGACATACCCATCAGGAACGTTTTCCAGATCAGCCGCGCGCTGCTGTTGCTGATCTCCGATGCGCAGTCGTTGTATCAGGCCGATCACGAGCAGCGAGGCAGACGGCGGTAAATCGCAGGCAATAAAAACCCCAGCGCGGTGGCTGGGGTTTTTATTTCAAGAGAACATTACAAGGGATTCTCTTTTAGGTAAGACCGTAGGTCTCGGTCTGCAACTCCAGGAGCCCCTGCACTCAACCATGCTTCAAATTCTTCAGGGTGCGGACTTAAATACTTGCCGCCCTTGCTCTGCGTGGCGGATATATTGCCAAACTCTGACACAAACCTTAAATGATGAACCACTAGAATCCAAACCCTTCTAAGCTCCGGACTCTGAGGGGCTCCTTCCGAAGCATCCGATATATAGACAGAATCCCCCTCAACAAAGTCAAGGACGTCTTTCACTCTGCCAGAGCGAATTAGACTTCTGATTATCTCAACCTTGTCCATGACTTAGCCTCACTGAAGAAACTTTACGCTAGTCCCAGAAACATCAACACTCCTGAAACCCAGAGCGTTCATTGTCTTACCTAATGGAGTGCTCCATACAGCTTGCTCCTTAGAAAACCCTGCTGCGGTTCCAGCTCTGAAAGCATCAAGGTTGTCCTTTCCTAACTGTGCTGAAACCGTTTTAACCTTATCCGGACCGACTGTTTCAATAGCCCTAGAGACCATCTCGCTGCCAACACCCTTTCCAGAGACAGTTGTACCGTACCAGTCAATGTGCAGATTCCCATCAGGTGAGTAACGAGCAACTAAATCACTTTGAGCGAATTTGCTATCTACAATCGCACCGGACTTATCGAATTTCTGTCTAGCAGACAGCTCGACATCGACATACCCATCTGATTTATTCGCAACTTTTGTTTCAAAGTTGAGGCCTGTCCTCTCTGCAGGAACAAATCCTTTGGCAGCCCCAGTTCCTTTTGCAGCATCACCCCCAAGTTTACCTATATCACCGACTGCCCCAATCTGACCAGCCTTGCCACCCGCTACGGGCATCTCAGCAATTGCGTTGAGCACATTCTTCGTAGCGGTCGGCAGCTCTGCGGCAATCTTCGCGCCGCCACGCACTGCAGTCAGTACACCTACAATCTCAGCAGCAAAGCGACCACCTTCAACGCCGGCGGTGACTGAGCCTTGCCAGCCTGCATCGTTGTAGGCATTGGTGAGATTGTTTGCGCGCTCTTCCAGGCCTTGGAAGTAGTTATCGCCAAATTGCTGCCTGAATTCCGGGGAGTTAGCCAGTAGACGCAACGCGTCCATGGTCTCAGGCAGATGAGTCGCGAGCTGGTACAACCCTTCCGCTGTCTCTGCCGCCGAAAGGCCAATACCACCGCCGACGCCCACGACTATACCGACATCCTGCATGGCATCGGTCATTGCCCACTTGGCTTCCACGCCCGTTCTGCAGAACACTTTCTGCTTACAGCCCTCAAGCTCCGCGTCTTTTTGCGCTTCCTGCTCGTGGCTCAAGTAGTTGTACTGTGCCGAGTTCTTAGCGACCCAGGCTCCACTGGAAAGGTCACCCGTATCGGCATCTGGATTCTGCGCAGCAGCAGCGAGGACACCGACGACCTGTGCACTCATGGTCACCAGTGCTTCGCGATTATCTGGGCTCAGGTTCTTAAAGACTCCATCCAGGCTTGCCACGAGAGCTTCGTTGGCGCCAGCAGCTGCAGCGCCTGTGGCAAAGCTGCCGCCACTGGCCTCGGCAACCATGCCCCCCATCAAGGCGTGCAAGGCAACCATTGAAGGGCTACCCGGCTGTAGGCTGTTAGCCTTACCGAAGTCACCTACAGCATTGAAACCAGCAGCGGCAAACGTGTTGTAAAGGCTGTTTTGTAGTGCATCTCCCAGGCTGCCACCTTGCCCTAATGCTTGGCTAAGCAGAGCGGAGGTAGTGTTCTGCATCGCCTGGTTGGCGGCGAAACTACCAACACCTGACCATGTGCTCAGGTCAGCGACCGTCTTGCCATTAACAACTCTGACGTTGGTATTGGAGCCACTCCAGTCATTGAACCAACCTGCTGTGGCACCGCCGACGGCCCCGGCAATCGCGGCCTGTTTCAGGCTGTCACTGCCAAGAGTGTCGCTGAGGGTTTGGCCAAGGTTGCCCTTGTTGTTGATAAAGCTAACGCCAGCAGTTCCCGCCAGACTTCCCGCGGCGCCGACGCCGATGCCAGTGGCGACGGTACCCGCACCTGCAGCACTCAACGCTCCAGCGGCAGCAATGCCACCAGCAGCTGCCGCCACAATGGCCACGATAAGCTGTGTCGCCGGCCCCATGCCCGAGTGGCTGTAGTCCCAGCTGTCATGGATCTCTTTGACGCGCCTCCAGTCAACATCGCCGCGTTGCTCGGCCTCTTTCAGCCAGGCCAGCTTCGGATCAGCCTGCACCATCGCATCGATGGTCTGGCTCACGGTTTTCTGATCGATATGCTTGATATCGATCTTCAGCCCTTCCACAGCGCGGATGGTCAAATTGCCTCGAGCGAGCAATTCGCTTTGCCGCAAAGTTTCGTCGGTCTGCCCTTCGCCTTTGGAGCTGGTCCAAGCCAGGTCACCCTTGCTTTTCTCGTGGCTCTCCTGATGCAGGTCTTTCACTGCCTCAAAGGTCACTTCACCACCACTGACGATGGCAATGTCGTTGCCCGCCTCCAGCTTGGCGCCCTGGTACTTCTGGTCGCCGCCGCTGAGCAGGGTGATGTCGGAGCCGGCGCTGATTTCGCTGCCCACGGCGCGGACGTCGGTGACTTCGTCACGCTGGGTTTTCTTCTTGCCCCAGCCGCCCTTCTCCTCCATGTCATATAGCGAGTAGTCGCTGTCGTTGGCGGCGAGCAGTTCGATCTTGTCGCCGGCGACCAGGTAGGCCTCGTTGCCGGCGCCGATCTTGCTGCTGACGAGGGTGAGGTTTTCGCCCGCGCTGATCAGGACATCGCCACCGGCGTTGACCTCGGTGGCCTGCTGGCCGACGTGGTCTTCCTGGGTGGTGACCTTCTTGCCGCCGCCCTTGTACTTGGCGTCGCTGTGCTCTTCGTTGGCGGCGGAGGCGAGGACTACGTCGCGCCCGGCGCTCATGGCGATGTCGCGGGCGGCGTCGATGCGGCTGGCGACGGCGCTGAGGTCGCGGCCGGCGTTGAGTTCGAGGTTGCCGCCAACCTGCACCTCGCTGCCGTGCTGGGTGACGCTGGTGACGTTGCCGGTGATGCGGCGGCTCTGGAAGTCGATGCTGTCGACTTCCTGCGCGGCCTCCAGGCGCAGGTCGCGCCCGGCGGTGAGGTCGGCATTGCCGCCGGCCTGGATGACACTGCCGGCGCTGATCAGGTCGCGGCCGGAGGTGATCTCCAGGTCGCCTCGGGCTTCGATGCGGGCGGCGTTGTTGGCGATTTCCTTGTGGATGCGGTGGGCGTCGTTGCTGGCGTCGACCGAGGTGATGCTGCGCTCGTTGATGACGTCACCGGTCAGCGCGGTGAGGCTGACGTCGCGGCCGCTGATGATGCCGCCAGCCGCGTTGCGGATGCTGTCGATGGCCAGCAGATCGAGACGGTTACCGGCTTCGATCATGCCGCTGTTGGTGATGTTGGCGGCGCTGGCGGCGAGGTCGCCGCTGGCGCGCAGGGTGCCCTGGTTGGTCAGGTTGCCGCCGCTGATCAGCGACAGGTCGTTGCCCATGATCAGGGCGCCATTCGCCGCCAGGCGGCCATCGGCCTGGGCGAGGTAGAGTACCGGCACCAGGACTTTTTCACCGTTGATGGTGGCTTCTTCGAGCCAGACGATGTCGTGGGTCAGCGCGGCGACCTGCTCGGCGGAGAGGCCGACGCCCAATTGCAGTTGGAGGCTGTCCTTGTAGGCGATGGCGTTGTCCATCAGGTACTTGAACAGGGCTTCGTCGCTGGCCATGCCGTCGATGTAGCGTTGGCCGGTGCGGGCGACCACCGCCTGCTGGATCAGGCGCTGTTCGTAGAGGCCGTCGCCGAGGCGCTTCTGTGCCTTGTCCGGGTCGTAGCCGAGCTGGCCGAGCAGGTAGTCGGAGCCGAGGAAGCTCTTCAGGTTGGTCAGCTCGGGGTTGGTCTCGATCAGGTATTTGTGGCTGTTGTCCGGCGTAGCGCTGCTGGGCAGGCCCTGCACGCGCGGGACGTTGATGGCCGCACCCGACTGAGCATCAGCGGCGGCGGCATTGCCACCCGGAGCAACGCTGCCCGCGCCAGCCGCAGCGCCGTCGAGGCTCCGTTCGCGCTGCGCGGCGCTGATGCTCTGGCCGCTGAAACTGAGATCGCCCGCACCCTGCACAGTGCCGGTGCTGCCGCCGGTGCCGCCCTGCCCGCTCAGGCGGAAGAGGCCGTTTTCGCCCTGCGGCAGGCTGAAGCCCGGCAGGGTGACGGGGTTGACCTGTTTCTGCGCGAGGTCCGGCGGCAGCTGCGAGGTGATCGCCAGCTGGACGGTGGTGGCGCCGTTGGCAACGCCGACGTCGCGCGGACTGATGGTCTGGGCGCCGGCGTCGCGCTTCACCACGCTGTTGTCGAAGCTGTCGCTGGCATTGATCGTCACATTGCCGGTGGCCTGGATCACCGCGGAGGCGGCGGGCGTGCCGGAGACAGGGATGACGGACTCGGTCATGCTCCGAAAGGCTTTTCCCTCCGGATAGCCACCAGACTCAAGAATCTGCAGTCGAGTCAGTGCGCCGGGACTGTAGTCTGACGAGTTGGGATCGTTGTAACGGTTGTAGAGGTCTTTGTTGTTCCGAACGGCCCAATACAGGTTGTCATCACGCGAATAGAAGCTGCCATCAAGGTGACGCTCTTCCCCACCCGCGGCGCCCTGGTTGCGGAAGGTGGCCGTCTGGATGTCGATATTGCCGCCCGAGGCGATGCTGCTGTAGAGGTTGTCGAAGGAGTCGCCACGGAAGCGGAAGTCGCCGCCAGCGGTGATCGAAGCTTGAGGCGCGTCCTTGAGGATGATGTCCTCATAGCGCTCCCAGGACTGGAACTTGAATTCGCAGCCCTTGCCATCGCAGACGTCGTCGGCATACATGCGGAAATTGCCGGCAACAATGCGCTCGCCGATCTGGAAGTCGTCGGCACGGCGGTTGTCGAAATCCTGCACCAGCAGGGTCATGGCCCCGCCGCTCTCGAAGCTGCCGGAGATGTTTTGCACGCTGCTCGCCCAGCCGTCCTGGTCGTTGGCGGCGATATGCAATGTGCCCAGGCTGTAGAGGTCGGCGTTGCGGTTGATGAAATTCTGCGTGCGCAACTGCATGTTGCCGCCGCTGAAGATCAGGCCGTTCTCGTTGAGCAGGTTGGGCGTGCCGAGGTAGAGGTTGCCGGCGGCGCCGAGGGTGCCGCGGTTGTTGAGGCTGGCGGCGCTGACGCGCAGGTCCTGGGTGGCGGTCAGGCGACCGCCGTTGTCGAGGGTGCCGCTGCTGTTGATGAGGGTCGTCGCGCCACCACCTCCAATGCTGCCGCTCTGGCCGATACCGATGTAGCCAGCGCCGAGGGACAGGCTGCCCAGGCTGCTCAGGCGGCCATCGGCGGTGTAGTTGCCGCTCAGATCGAGATCGAGCGTGCCATCGCTGGCGATCAGGCCGGCGTTGGCCCAGTTGCCGCCGCGGCCGACGAGGCTCTGCGCGGCCAGCAACTGGCCGTACGACCCCTGGTCGAGCTGACCGATGTCCAGGTCCAGGTTGCGCGCCTGGATGATGGCGTTGTTGGTCCAGCTGGCGGCCTGGTAGGTGAGGCTGCCGTTGGAGGTGAAGTTGCCGCCGGCAAGGCCGGCCTGGCCGAGGTCGACGCCGAAGGTGCCGGTGCCGACGTGCAGCACGTTGCCGCCGCCGTTCTGCAGGGCGCCGGTCTGCAGGATCAGGTCCTGGGTGGCACCTTCGATGCGGCCGAGGTTGTTGTTGAGCAGGCCGCCGCTGACGATCTTCATCTGGCTGGGGCTGGCTGCGCGCAGCAGGCTGACGGGCGTCTGGCCGAGTGCGCGGATTGCGCCGACCACGTTGTTGATGCTGGCCGCGCCGAGGGTCAGGTTGCCGCTACTTTCGATCAGGCCGAACTGGTTGTTCAGCGCGCCGTTCAGGCTGGCGTCGATGTGGCCGGCGCCGATCTTGCCGCCTTGGTCAAGTGCTGCGCCGTCGTTGAGCAACTGGTTGCCGCGCAGGTAGAGCAGGCTGCCGGCGTAGAGCCCACCGCCCTGGTTGTTCAGGTCGGTGGTGCTGATGCGGTTGTCGCCGCTGACCGCCGAGAGGTGGCCGGCGCGGTTGTCGATGCCGCCCGTGGCGGTGATGTCGAGGCCCTTGGCCTGGGTGGTGCCGGCGTTGTTGCTGAACTGGCCGGTGACCAGCTTGAGGTTGCCGTTGGCGGCATTGATGACGCCGCCGTTGCTGTTGTCGAGGCTGGCGCTGCCCAGATCGAGCTGGCCGGTCTGGCTGATGATGCGGCCGTTCTGGTTGCCGAGGGCGCCGGTGGTCTTGAGGGTGGTGTCGCCCTGGCCCTGCAGGGTGCCGCCGCCGTTGGCGATGCTGGCGGCGCTGACATTGAGCTGGCCGGCCTTGCTGAAGACCAGGCCGTCCTGGCCGTTGAGCAGCTCGGCGGTGAGTTGCAGGATCAGGTCGTCTTGCGCGGCCACGGTGCCACTGACGCTGTTGTCGAAGCGCCCGGCGAGGACCTTGAGCAGCCCCTGGCTGGCGAGCTGGCCGCCACGGTTTTCCAGGCTGCCGACGCTCAGGTTGAGCGGGCCGCCGCTGGCGATTTTCGAGCCGGCACCGTTGTTCAGCAGGGCGCCGAGCAGGCCCAGGCGCAGCGCGCCCTGGCTGACCAGGCTGCCGCCGCTGTTGTTCAGGCTGCTGGCGTCGTAGTCGATGCTGGCGGCGCTGATCTGCCCGGCGCGGTTATCCACAGCCTTGGCGCTGCCAGTCAGGTCGCCTTGGGCACTGAGCAGGCCGCCGTTGCTGTTGTCCACATCGCCGCCCACGGTCAGGCCGAGCCCGCCCTGGGTGGAAACGATGCCGCCGGCGTTGTTCAGGTTGCCGGCGCCAAGGCCGAGGTTGCCCTTGCTGACCAGCGCGCCGGCGCCGTGGTTGTCGAGCGCGCCGCTGACCGTCAGGGTCAGCGTGCCATCGCGGCTGGAGAGCGTGCCGCTGCTGCTGTTGTCCAGGCTGGCGGCGTTGACCACCAGGCCTTGCCAGCCGGAGAGCAGGCCCTGGCTTACGTTGCGCAGGGCGCCGGCGTTCAGTTCGAGCTGGCCGGCGCTGATGATCCGGCCGCTGTCGCCGTTGTCGAGCTGGCCGCTGGCAGTGAGCGCGAAGCCCTGGCTGGCGGAGATTTCCCCGCCACGGTTGTCGAGGTTGCCCAGGCCGTTGATCTGCAGGGCGCCAGTGGCGCTGAGCAGGCCGCCACGGTTGTCGAAGTCGCCGCGCAGGGCGCCGTTGCCCAGGTCGAGGGTGATCTTGCCTTCGCCGATCAGCGCGGCCTGGCGCTGGATCAGCTGGGCGACGATCAGGTGCAGGTCGCCCTTGGCGGAGATTTCCCCGCCGCCGGTGGATTCGAGCTTGCCGCCGCGCAGGGTCAGCGCGCCCTGGCTGGTGATCAGGCCACCGGGTTTGCCGGTGGCGCTGGCGCCGTTGAGGACGTTGCCGGCGCCGAGGTCGAGGCCCTGCGCACCGCTGATCACGCCATCGCGGTTGTCGAGGTCGGCGGTGCTGGCGTCGAGACGGCCCTGGGCGAGCAGGCGGCCGTCGCGGTTGTCGGTGCTGCCGGTGGCCAGCAGCAGGTCGCCGGTGGCGGACAGCAGGCCGCCCTGGTTGTTCAGGCTGGCGCTGCCGACATCGAGCTTGCCGCTGGCGACCAGTGCGCCGTCGCCGTGGTTGTCCAGCGCGCCCTGGCTGCGCAGCAGCAGGTCGCCGCGGCTGGCTAGGGTGCCGCCCTGGCTGTTGTCGAGGCTGGCGGCGTTGACGCTGAGGCCGTTGCTGCCGGAGAGGACCCCGGCGTTGCTGTTGTTCAGTGCGCCGCTGGTGAGGGTCAGGCGGTCGCCGGAGAGAATCTTGCCGCCCTGGTTGAGCAACGCCCCGGTAGTGAGGGCAAAGGCGCGGTCGCTGGAGATTTCGCCGCCCCGGTTGTCGAGGCTGGCGACGTTGCGCAGCACCAGTTGGCCGGGGCTGCCGAGCAGGCCGCCGGCGTTGTTCAGGGCGCCGCCCTGGAGGTCGAGGTCGACACCGCCCTGACCTATCAACTGGCCACCGCCGTGCTGGTCGAGGCCAGCGATGCGACCGTCGATGAGACCGCGCGCGGAGAGACTGCCGCCCTGGCTGTTGTCCAGCTGGGCGGTGGCGAGGTGGATGGCGGCGTCGGTGACGATGCGACCCTGCTGGCTGTTGTCGAGCTTCGCGCCTTGCAGGCGGATGTCGCCAGCGGCGCTGAGGATGCCGCCGGCGTTGTTCAGGTCGGCGCCGGCGAGGTCGATGCTGCCGTCGCTGAGCAGCTTGCCGCCGCGGTTGTCGAGGGCACCGGCGAGACGGGAGAACAGCAGGCCGGCACTGGAGACCGCGCCCCCACGGTTGTCGAGGCTGCCGGCGTTGAGGGTCAGGCTGCCCTGGCTGAGCAGGGCGCCGTTACCACTGTTGTCGAGCGCGCCGGCCAGTTGCAGCCAGAGGCTGTTCTGGCTGTTCACCCGGCCGCCCTGGCTGTTGTCCAGGCTCTGCCCGGTGATGCTCAGGCCGTCGCGGCCGGCCAGGGTGCCGGCGCGGTTGGCGATGCGCTGCACCTGCAGGTCGAGGCCGGCGTCGCCGATGACCTTGCCGGCGCCGTTGTCCAGGCTGGCAGCCTGCACAGCGACCTTGGCGCGGCTGGAGATTTCGCCGCCCTGGTTGAGCAGGTCGGTGCCTTTGACGCTGACGCCGTTGTTGGCGGCGATGAGGCCGCCGTTGCGGTTGTCGAGCAGCCCGGCGTCGAGGTTCAGCGCGCCCTGGGCGAGCAGTTCGCCGCCCTGCTGGCTGAAGCTGTCGGCCTTGGCCTGCAGGTCGCCCTTGGCATTCACGCTGCCCTGGGCGTTGTTCACCTGGCTGGCCGTCAGGCGCAGTGCCGCGCCGCTGTCGAGGGCGCCGCCCTGGCTGTTGTCCAGCTGGCCGACGTCGAGCTTCAGGTCGCCCAGGCTGCTGATCACGCCCAGCGCGCTGTTGTTCAGGCTGGCCCCGGAAAGGGTCACGCCGGCATCGCCGACCACCAGCCCGCCACGGTTGTCGAGGTTGCCGGCCTGCACGCCGAGCGCGCCCTTGGCCGAGAGCAGGCCATCGGCCTGGTTGTCGAGCTTGTGCTGGACGCGGGCCTGCAGGGTGCCGTTGCTGACCAGAGTGCCCTTGCCGCTGTTGTCCAGGCTGTCGAGGGTGAAGTCCAGCGACTGCTCGGCGGAGAACAGGCCGAGGCGGTTGTCCAGCGCGCCGCCGCTGACTTGCAGGCGGTTGGCGACGGCCTGGCCGTTGCGGTTGTCCAGGCGCGCGGCGTTGAGCGTCAGTTGATCGCTGGCGAGCAGGCGGCCCTGGCGGTTGTCCAGGCTGGCAGCGCTGACGCGGGTGGTGGCGCCCTTGAGCGCGCCGCCCTGGTTGTCCAGGGTGCCGCTGGCGTTGGCGTCCAGGTTGCGGCTGGCGACCACGCTGCCGCTGTTGCGCAGGGTCTGCGCGGTGATCGCCACGTCGCCCTGGGCGTTGCGGCTGTTGTCCGGGTTGACGCCGGCTTCGACAACGCCGCTGTTGCTGACCTGAGCGGCAGTGAGTGCGACACGCTGGCCGGCCGCGAGGCTCTGGCTGTTGCTCAACTGGCCGCTGGCGTTCAGCTCGGCGACGCCGCCGGCATAGGCCGGGCCGGTGACGGCAATGTCGCTGGCCTTGGCGCGCAGGTTGCCGGCGGCGCTGGTGCGGGCCAGGGTCAACTGGCCGTTGGCGTCGATCTGGATATCCCCGCCGCTGGCGGCCATGTTGCCGGCGAGCTTTACGCCCACGCCCTGCTCGGTGCCCACCAGGCGGATGGCGCCGGCGTACATGCCGCCCAGCGCGGAGCTGTCGATCGCCAGTTGCGGCTTGGCGCTGCCGTCGTCGGCCTTGGCGGTGGCGGCGAGGGTCTCGGCGTCCACCTGGTTGCGGCCGGTCACCACGGCGAGTTGCTGTGCGTAGAGGTCGGCGTTGAGCTTGGCGCTGCGGGTGATCAGCTCGAACTGGTCGAGGTTGCTGGCATTCAGGCCGGCGCCTTCGACGCTGATCTCGCCGCCGTCGACGTCGTAGCCACGCAGGCGCTCGCCATCCATCAGCGGCTTGCCGGTGGTCAGGGTGGCGCGCGGGGTATTGATGAAGCCGCAACCGTTGCAGGTGATGCCGTGGGGGTTGGCGACGATGACGTGGGCGGCCTGCCCGGCCACTTCGGTGTAGCCGCGCAGTTGCGAGGGGTTGGCCCCGGTGACTTCGTTGAGGATCTTGTTGGCCGCGCCGCCCTTGAGGTTCGGGTTGCCGACGATGATCCCGCCCAGTTGGGTGGACTGGGTCTTGCCGGTGGCGTTGTTGAGAATCAGGCCGTTCTGCTCGACGTTGTAGTCGCTGAACTTGTTGTGGGAGAGGCCCGCGCCGTTGGGCGTGGCGATGTTCACCACGGGCACGCCGTTGCCCGCCGCACCCAGGTGCGTATTGCCACCGGCTGCCGCGTCTACCGCCAGCTCGGCCGCTGCCGCGACGATGGGGTTGAGGATCAGGATGCCGGCAAGCACGCTGGCAATGGCCTGGTACAACGGGTGGCGTACGTCCATGTGGGAATCTCCCAAGTGCTGGCAGGTGCCAGCCATTAGCTAAAGAGCGAATCGGTTCAGAAGAAGAGGTCGACGCGGAAATACACCGGGTGCTCGCGTCGCTCGATGATGTCGGGGCGCTCCAGGGAGCGCGCCAGGGTCACGGAGGCGGCGGCGTACTGCCCGCGCGCGCTGAACTCCAGGCCGTGGCCGCTCATGCGTCCGGAGAGGCCCGGGTTGTATTGGCCGTGCTCGATGGCACCGAAGTCGTAGGCGTAGGCCACGCCGTACTCCTGCACCCAGGGCAGCAGCGGCTCCCAGGTCACGGCGCGGCGCCAGCGCAGCTGGTTGCGCCAGTAGTAGCCGGAGTCGCCGGAGAGCGTCTGGTCCTTGAAGCCGCGGATCGAGCTGAGGCCGCCCAGGCTGATGCGCTGCGGGCTGTAGAGCACGTCTTCGCTGTGCTGGCCGGTGGCGAGGCTTTCGAAGCTGAAGGCTTGCTCCCACAGCGTGAACGGCTGCAGGTAGCTCAGGGTCAGGCTGTACTTGTTGTAGCGGGCGGTGGGGCTGCCGTGCGGGGCGCCATGCTCGTCATCCTGCGCGCCGAAGGCGCCGATGCCGCGCTGCCAGCCGATGTCGGCGTTGACGAAGGCACTGCCGATGCGCCGGCCATGGTTGAAGCCCAGGTTGAATTCGCTGAGGTGGGTGCTGGAGACGTCGAGCAGGGTGTCGTCGATGTAGTTGCGCGTGCGCTGGTGGCTGAGGCCGAAGTTCACCCCGGTCTTGCTCACGTCGTCGCGGTACAAAACACGCTCGGCGCCCAGCTGATGGGTCTCGTTGTCGCCGTCGTACTTGAAGGCGAAGCCGGCATCTTCGTTGCGGGTGCGGTAGTAGTTGCGGCTGTAGCTGTAGTTGAAGGTCCACCAGCCGTAGGGAACGCTGTACCACAGGCTCTGGTTGTCGGAGTGCTTCCAGTGGTCGCTGACCACGTCCTCGCCGTAGCGCAGGCCGAACTGGTCGGCCAGGCCCAACGGGCTGTCCCAGTCGAGGCCGACGCCGGCCTGCTGTTCGCCGGAGGTCGCGTCGCCGTTGTTGTCGCGACTGGCGGAGACGCGCCAGGGCTTGCTGCGCTCGCCCTTGAGCTGCACGCGGCTGCCGCCGACTTCCTTGCCCGGCACCAGCTCCATCTGCGCCTGACGCGAGGGCAGACGGTTGATCTGGTCGACCAGCTGTTCCAGGTCACGCAGGTTGAGGACTTCGCCGGTGGTGCCGGGGAAAGTCATCGCCAGCTCGCGTTCGCTGGCCAGCCCGGACTGGTCGAAGCCCTCGAGGCGGCCCTCGACGACGATGATCTTCAGCTCGCCGCTGGAGAGGTCCTGTTGCGGCAGGTAGGCGCGGGTGGTGACGAAGCCGCGCGAGAGGTAATGGTCGGTGATGCCCTTGAGCAGCTCGTTGAGCTGGTTCACGCCCAGGCATTGGCCCTGATACGGCGCCAGCAGCGCTTCGCGCGAGCGCGCGTCGAGGTGCTCGGCGCCTTCGAGGCTGATGCTGCGGATGGCGAAGCAACGGGTGTCCGGCGCGGTGGTCGGCGGCGCTTCGGTCGGCGCCTTGCCGGGGAGCTGCTGGAGCTCTTCCAGGCGCTGGCGCTGTTCGCGCAGCAATTGTTCCTGGCGCTGGCGCTGAAGGTCGTTGTCACCCGGCGAGGGGAGTGGCGCGGCAAAGCTTGCCGAGGCACAGCAGAATGCCAGGACGGGCATCCAGCCACGGTAGAGAGCATGCATCCTTACGATCCCTGTCGTCTGGCCGTGCGGCCAGTTCATCTAAAAAGACGAATTGGATCATATTTGATACATGATGCCCTTAGGCCATTACCCCGACGAACTGTAAGCCATTTCCCAATTTCTGGGAGATGCGGCGCACAAACGACGCTTGCCTGTGCGCCTGATTGTCACACTTTGGGTACCAGCGCCGGCAGCAATTGCCGGGAGATCGCCTCGCGCACGGCGGGCAGCAGGGTCGCATTCCCGGCGAGCATTTCCTCCACCAGGCGGCGCAGCGCCAGCGAGCGCTCCGGGGTCAGGCCGCGCACGGCGTATTCGCAGGCCTGCTCGGCGGTGATGCCCGGCGGCACGGCGAAACCCAGCGCTTGCAGGCGTTCGCGGAAATCGTCCTGGTCGATCAGGTCGGCGTGCATCATCGCGGGTCTCCTTGGGAGCGGCAGGGGTCTGCATCGATTCTGGTAAGCCCGGCGGGGCGCGGCAAGCATCTGTCCGACGGAATGTCCGCGGCGGGCAAGCGCAGGTCGTTTTCGGCTAACCGAGGCGGCGGCGCGACGCGCAGACTGGCTTCCATACCCTGCAGCTGGCACCGGCGCCAGCTGCGGGGCCTCGCACACTGAGAGCCTGCACCGGCTCGATTTGTCCCCTGCCGCGCGTCGGGCGCCGCAGGGGATTTTTTTGTCCGGCTTGCGCCGCTTCACTGCTCGCGCTGCAACACCAGGATGCGCGACAGCAGTTCGTCGCGGTCGATGTAGCAGCCCTGCAGGTGCCGTTCGCCGCTGGCCGGGTCGAAGGCGGTGCGGGCGTGCAGGGTGCGGCGGTTGTCGAAGCACCACATCTGCCCGGCGCGCAGCTTCTGTTGCAGGCGGAAGCGCGAGTCACGGGTGAGCGTGAGGAAGGCGCGCCAGGCGTGGTACAGCGCATCCATGCGCTCGGCCGGGGCGTCGAAGGGGCCGCGGAGGAAGTTGGCGATGCGGATTTCGCTGATCTCGCCCCGCGCGTCCAGGGCAATCACCGGCGCCAGGCAGCGGTAGTCGCTGCGGCGGTCCTTGTTGCGGAATTCAATGGGCATCTCGCACAGCGTGCGGAAGTCTTCCGGCGCTTCGTCGCGCAGCGCCCGGGCAATGGCGAAACCGTCGACGAACACGCTGTCGCCGCCGTCGGCGTTGTTCACCAGGCAATGCAGGAATTGCAGCCCCGGTTGCAGTTCGCGGGTCGGCAGGTCGGTGTGCAGCGGCAGGTTGAAGGCGGTGTAGGCGTTGCTGTCGGCGGCCTCGGCCTTGGACTTCACATCGAACAGCACGCCGAAATTGGTCTCGCGGATAAAGGCGATGCGCTGGGCGATGCGATGCAGGGAGCCGGGCGCGGTGGGCACGCCGTCCACGCGGCTGAGGCCGAGGTCGCGCAGGGCGAGCATCCATTCCAGCAGCGCCGAGTCGTCGTCCATCAACTGGTCGTGCTGGAACACCGGCACCTCGAAGTCGCGGCGCCAGACGCGGGTGGTCTGGTGCGCGGCTAGGCGTTCGGCGCGGGACTCGTCGTCATAGGCGTGGGCGCGCAGCCAGCCCGGGTCGTACTGACTGCGGTGGCCATCGCTCCAGTGCAAACACAGATAGCCCAGTTCGATGGCGGCCCGCTCGGGCGCAAGATCGGCGGGCACGTCGATGACCTCCAGCACCTGCTCGCGGGTGACCGCGTAGACGCATTCGCCGCACGGGCAGTTGTCGCGCAGCCACTGGTGATGGAAGGGACTGACGCGGCCGTCGTCCCATACCAGGTCGAGGCGGTTGGCCTGCGGGCGCAGCGAGGTCAGCGCGGCGGTCTGTGGATAAGTGCGCCAGTCGGCGATGGTGGGACGTTCCAGCGTCGTTTCCATGCTCTTCTCCTTGTCAGCTCAGGCTGCGGCGCAGGGCCGCGATCAGGGCGCCGCGCAGGGCATCCACCTCCGCCACGCGCCGGGCGCGAAGGCAGCCGTGGACGAGCCCGGCACCGGGGAAGTAATCCACCGCCACGCCGGCTTCGCGCAGGCGGTCGCGGTACAGCGCTCCGTCGTCGCGCAACGGGTCGAACTGGGCGACGGCGATGAAGGCCGGCGGCAGGCCGCCGAGGTCTTCGGCGAGCAGCGGCAGCGCCAGCGGGTCGCGCCGGTCGGCGGGGCGCGAGAGGTAGGCGGCGAGGTATTCGTCCACCGCCGCACTGGTCATCAGCGGCGCGTCGGCGCAGGTGGTGCGCGAGGGTGTGTCGCGGTTGCCCAGCGCGGGGTAGATCAGCGCCTGGGACAATGGCTGCGCTTCGCCGCTACCGCGCAGGGCCAGGCACAGCGCCGCGGCGAGGTTGGCGCCGCCGCTGTCGCCGGCGACCGCGATGCGGGTTTTATCCACAGGCTCGCCGAGGCCGTCCTGGTGAATCCGCCGCCAGGTGTCGAGGCAGTCGTTGAGGGCCGCGGGATAAGGGTGTTCGGGCGCCAGCCGGTAGCTGATGGCGATCACCAGTGCGCCCAGTTCGGCGGCCAGGGGAATGCAGATCATGTCGTGGGTGCGGGCGTTGCCCAGCACCCAGCCGCCGCCGTGGATGTAGAACACCGTGGGCCAGCCATTCGCCGGCGGTGCGCCTTCGGGCCGGTAGAGGCGCAGCTCGACCAGGCCGTCAGGCTGCACGTCGCGCACCAGCAGGCCCGGCGGAATCGGTGGCGCAAAGGCGGCGGCCATGCGCTCGTAGTTTTCCCGCTGGGCGGCGAGCGTGGGGCCTTCCAGTGGGTGAGCTTCCGTCTCGGTGACGAAGGCCTGCATGGCATCGGACAGCGGATAGCGCCGGCTCATGCCCGCTCGGCCCGGCAGGCCGATGACGCGGCCGACGTAATCCGGGCGCGGCAGCGGGCGATGGGCCTCGGCCAGCGCCAGCACGCGCTCGAGTACCACGCCTTCGAAGGGTGCCGAGCGCGCGCCGCCTTCGAGGTTCACGTGCAGCAGCATCTGTTCGCTGGCGGCCAGGGCGAGGTCTTCGTTGGCGCGGTGCAAGCTGTGGAAAACCTGCAGGCGCTTGCGGTCGTGGGCGATCAGTTGGGTGCGCACTTCGACCTTCTCGCCCTCCTTCACCTCGTGCAGGTAGTTGAGGTGCACCTCGAGGGTGAACAGTGAATCGTTGGTCGCCGCGCGGTGCTCGGCGTCGAGCCCGAGGTGGTCCATCAGGGCGTCGGTGGCGTAGCTGAACAGCAGCAGGTAGAAGGCATCGCGCAGGTGGCCGTTGTAGTCGGTCCACTCGGCGAGGATGGGGGTTTCGTAGGTTTTCAGGGCGTGGGTCATGTTCGCGTCCGAAGAGCCCCTCTCCCCGGCCCTCTCCCTGAAGGGAGAGGGGGTGGTTTGGAGCGAATGATGAACCGTGAGGTTAGTCGGCGAAGGCGAAGCCGTGCCTGGACTTGGTCTCCTTGATCGCCCCGAGCACCGCCAGCAGGCAGTCGTCGCGGTAGCGCTCCAGCTCGGCGATGCTGCGGCTGCCCTGCTGCTCGGAGGTACCTTCCACCACGCGGTCGATCAGGGTGTCGGTCAGTTCCGGGGCTGGCAGGTAGGTCCAGGGCAGTTGCAGCGCCGGGCCGAACTGGGCCATGAAGTGGCGCATCCCGGCATTGCCGCCGGCCAGGGTGTAGGTGAGGAAGGTGCCCATGAAGGACCAGCGCAGGCCGGCGCCGAAGCGGATCGCGTCGTCGATCTCGCCGGTGCTGGCGACGCCGTCGTTGACCAGGTGCAACGCTTCGCGCCAGAGGGCTTCGAGCAGGCGGTCGGCGATGAAGCCGGGGACTTCCTTGCGCACGTGCAGCGGCCGCATGCCGAGGAACTGGTAGACCTGGATGGCGGCCTGCACCGCTTCCGGCGCGGTCTTCGCGCCGCCCACCACTTCCACCAGCGGCAGCAGGTACACCGGGTTGAACGGGTGGCCGACCACGCAGCGCTCGGGGTGCGTGGCGTCGGCGTAGAACTCGCTGGGCAGCAGGCCCGAGGTGCTGGAGCCGATCAGGGCGTCGGGCTTGGCGGCGGCGCTGATCTTCGCGTGCAGCTCGCATTTCAGGTCGAGGCGTTCGGGGGCGCTTTCCTGGATGAAGTCGGCATCGCGCACGCACTCTTCGATGGTGGCGACGAAGCGCAGGCGATCGGGCGAGGCGCCGGGGGCAAGGCCGGCCTGTTCCAGCGCCGGCCAGGCGTTGGCGATGCGCGCACGCAGCGCGGCTTCCGCGCCGGGCGCTGGGTCCCAGGCGATGACGTCGAGGCCATGGGCCAGGGCGCGGGCGACCCAGCCGCTGCCGATGACGCCGCTGCCGAGAGCGGCGAAGGTCTTGATTTGGGTGATGAAGGACATGGGTGGCTCCGGAAAGGTGGCGGGGCGTCGGGTTCTTCGTAGGGCGCATAACGCGCAGCGTTATCCGCCGATCCTGTTCGGCGGCGGATAACCCGTTCCGGGTTACTCGCCCTACGGTTCGCAATCAGCGGGCCTTGAGGTTCATCTTCCTGCGCCCCTCGGCCGGGGTCAGGGCGCGGCCGCCCAGGCGCTCGATGATCTCGATGGCGCGCTCGACCAGTTGGCCATTCGTGGCGTGCACGCCACGGTCCAGCCAGATGTTGTCCTCCAGGCCGACCCGCACGTTGCCGCCCAGCAGCATCGCCTGGGCGACCATCGGCATCTGCGAGCGGCCGATGCCGAAGCCGGCCCAGGTCAGGCCGTCGGGGATGTTGTCGGCCATGGCCTTCATGGTGGTGGTGTCGGCCGGGGCGCCCCATGGGATACCGAGGCAGATCTGGATCAGCGGGTCTTCCAGCAGGCCTTCCTTGAGCATCTGCCTGGCGAACCAGAGGTGGCCGGTATCGAAGATTTCCAGCTCGGCCTTCACTCCCAGCTCGGTGATGCGCCTGGCGCCGGCGCGCAGCTGGGCCGGGGTGGAGACGTAGATGAAGTCGCCGTCGCCGAAGTTCAGGGTGCCGCAGTCCAGGGTGCAGATTTCCGGCAGCAGCTCCTCGACGTGCTTGAGGCGCTCCAGCGGGCCGACCAGGTCGGTGCCGGCGCCGAACTCCAGCGGCTGTTCGCCCTGGCCGATCTGCAGGTCGCCGCCCATGCCGGCGGTGAGGTTGATGATGATGTCGGTGTCGCTCTCGCGGATGCGTTCGACCACTTCGCGGTAGAGGTTCACGTCGCGGCTGGGCTTGCCGGTCTGCGGGTCGCGGACGTGGCAGTGGGCGACGGTGGCGCCGGCCTTGGCGGCCTCGATGGCGGCGGCGGCGATTTCCTTGGGGGTGACGGGAATGGCCGGGTGCTTGCCGACGGTATCGCCGGCGCCGGTCACCGCGCAGGTGACTATCACTTCATGGTTCACGGTGGCTGTCCTTCTTCGGGTCGAACGAACCCACTGCGCGCCGGAGGACGCGCAGGGAGTTGCTGGTGGGAGGTGTTTGTCCGGGCGCTATTTCAGCGAGGCCTGGACGGCGGCGAGGCCATCCTTGCCGTCATAGGTGGTCACGCCGTCGAGCCAGGCCTTGAGCGGCTCGGGGTTCTGTTTCAGCCAGGCCTTGGCGGCGTCCACCGGCTGGCTGCGGTCGAGGATCGGCACCATCACCTGGCTCACCTGCTCGCTGCTGAACTTGAGGTTGTGCAGCAGCTTGGCGACGTTGCCGCACTGCGCCTGGTAACCGCCGGCGGTCATGATCGAGACGGTGGCGGAGCCTTCGTCGGGGCCGAATACGTCGTCGCTGCCGGTGAGGTATTTCATGTCGATCTGCAGGTTCATCGGGTGCGGCTTCCAGCCGAAGAACACCACCCACTGCTTGCGCTTGATGGCGCGCTTGACAGCGGTGAGCATGCCGGCCTCGCTGGACTCGACGATCTGGAAGCCCTTCAGGCCGAACTTGTCGTCGGCGATCATCTTCGCGGTGATGCGGTTGGAGCCGCTGCCGGGCTCGATCAGGTAGATCTTGTTGCTCAGCTTGTCCTTGAACTTGGCGATGTCGGCGAAGGTCTTCAGACCGCCGTCATAGACATAACTGGGGACGGCGTAGGTGGACTGCGCGTCGGGCAGGGTCGGCGGGGTGATCACGTCGATCTGCTGCTTGTCGAGGTAGGGTTTGGCCACCGGCTGCATGGTCGGTTGCCAGTAGCCGAGGAAGACGTCGAGCTGCTTGTCGGCCATGCCGGCCAGGATGATCTGCTGCGAGGCGCTGGTCTGCTTGACCTTGTAGCCCAGGCCGTCGAGCACGGCCTCGGCCACGGCGCTGCTGGCCACCACGTCGGTCCAGTTCACCGTGCCCATGCGCACGTTCTGGCACTGGGCGGGCTCGGCGGCCCAGCTGGTGCTGGCGGCGAGCATGAGCGCGGCACAGCCGAGCGCTTGGATCGATAGCTTCATGACTTCTCCCTCAAGGCCTTTGCGGCATTGGTTATCGTTGTTGTGTGTCATGCGGCCCCTCACGGGGGGCTGTGGTGATCAAATTACGCAGCTGCGGGGGAGGTGGATCGCACTGCGGCGACCAGCTCTTGCACAGCAGCGACCTCCCCGATTGCCAGGGCGACGTCCTTGGTTCATAAGCATGGGCTCAGCTGCCACCCAGCTGCCCCCAATTGCACGGTACCCGCCATGTCCCAAGACTTCTGGTTCCTGCTGTTGCCCGGTTTTTCGGTGATGGGTTTCGTCTCCGCCGTGGAGCCGCTGCGGGTGGCCAACCGTTTTCGCGGCGAGCTGTATCGCTGGCACCTGATGAGCCTGGACGGTGGGCCGGTGCTGGCCAGCAACGGCATGTCGATGAACGCCGACAGTGGCCTGGAAGCGCTGCGCGAGGGCGACACCCTGCTGGTGGTGGCCGGCTTCGAACCGCTGCGCGCCTGCACCCCGGCGCTGCTGCACTGGCTCAAGCGCCTGGACCGCGACGGCGTGATCCTGGGCGGCATCGACACCGGCAGCTTCGTGCTGGCCGAGGCCGGGCTGCTGCAGCGCCAGCGCTGCACGGTGCACTGGGAGGCGCTGGATGCCTTCCGGGAGACTTATCCACAGGTGCAAGCAACCCAGGAGCTGTTCGAGATCGACGGGCCGCGCATCACCTCCGCCGGCGGCACCGCGTCCATCGACCTGATGCTCGACCTGATCGCCCAGGCCCACGGGCCGGAGCTGGCGGTGCAGGTGTCGGAGCAGTTCGTGGTCGGGCGCATCCGCACTCGCCAGGACCACCAGCGCCTGCAGGTCGCCAGCCGCTACGGGGTGAGCAACCGCAAGCTGGTGCAGGTGATCGGCGAGATGGAGCGCCACACCGAGCCGCCGCTGTCGACGCTGGAGCTGGCCGAACGCATCCAGGTGACCCGGCGCCAGCTCGAGCGCCTGTTCCGCCTGCACCTGAACGACACGCCGTCGAACTTCTACCTCGGCCTGCGCCTGGACAAGGCACGCCAGCTGCTGCGCCAGACCGACATGAGCGTGCTGGAGATCGGCGTGGCCTGCGGCTTCGAGACGCCCTCGTACCTGTCGCGAAGTTACCGGGCGAAGTTCGGCGTGTGCCCGAGCCAGGATCGGGTGGGGTTGCGCAAGGTGGCCGCGAAAGCTGTTCTGCCACAGGCATAAGTCTGGTGCCTGGGCGGTTCCGTCACCCCCAGGATGTATGGCGGCTGGACCTGTAGGAGCGCGCCATGCGCGCGATCGCGGGCATGGCCCGCTCCTACAATGAACAGCTCGGTGCAGGACCGCTGCTACGAAAAGCAAAAGCGATTGGCAATATCTGTGGGATTACCGTCATTTACCCCATCCAGGGTCGGGCGGAGTATGGAGATCAGGTTCAAACCCTCACTGCCTTCGGAGACCACCATGAGCGAAACCCGTCCCCCTCTGCCGCCGTTCACCCGCGAAACCGCCATCCAGAAAGTCCGCCTCGCCGAGGACGGCTGGAACAGCCGCGATCCGCACCGCGTGTCGCTGGCCTACACGCCGGACAGCCGCTGGCGCAACCGCGCGACCTTCGTCCAGGGCCGCGAGCAGATCGTCCAGTTCCTCACCGCCAAGTGGGTGCGCGAGCAGCAGTATCGGCTGATCAAGGAACTCTGGGCCTTCACCGACAACCGCATCGCCGTGCGCTTCGCCTACGAGTGGCACGACGACTCGGGCAACTGGTTCCGTTCCTACGGCAACGAGAACTGGGTGTTCGACGAGAACGGCCTGATGTTCGAGCGCCACGCCAGCATCAACGACCTGCCGATCAGCGAGGACGAGCGCCTGTTCCGCTGGCCGCAGGGCCGCCGGCCAGACGATCATCCGTCGTTGAGTGAGCTGGGGCTGTAAGGACAGTTATCCACAGGGACGCCGGAGGCACCCGCAGGATGGCGTGGAGCGAAGCGATACCCATCGTCAGCCGATACGCCCTGTGGAAAACCCTGTAGGGCGCATAACGCGCCAGCGTTATCCGCCGCAAAGGGCCGGCGGATAACCTGTTCCAGGTTATCCGCCCTACCATTCGGCTATCAGGCCGGGACTGCCTGGGCGGGAGCGGCCGACGTCGCGCGGCTCTCTTCCAGGATCATCGCCGCCGCGCGCTCGCCGAGCATGATGCAGGGTGCGTTGGTGTTGCCGCTGATGAGCGTCGGCATGATCGACGCGTCCACCACGCGCAGTCCCTTCAGGCCGTGAACGCGCAGGCGCAGGTCGACCACCGCCTGCGGGTCTTCGCCCATCTTGCAGGTGCCCACCGGGTGGAACACGGTGGCGGCGTATTCGCGCAGGTGCTCCAGCAGTTGCTCGTCGGTCTGCACCTGCGGGCCGGGGAGCATCTCGGCGCCACGGATGCTGTCGAACTCCGGCTGGGCAAGGATCTTGCGCGCCAGCTTCACGCCTTCCACCAGCACGCGGCCGTCTTCCTCGTTGGCGAGGAAGTTGTAGTCGATCTCGATGTCGCCACCGGGCTTCACCCGCAGCTCGCCGATGCTTTTCGGCCGCAGCACGCAGGTGTGCACGGCGTAGCCATGGCCCCATTCGAACAGGCGGCCACGGTGGCTGCGGTAGCCGGGCACGAAGTGGAACTGCACGTCAGCCAGACCATCCGCCAGAGGTGTGCGGGCGAACCCGCCGGCCTCGACGTAGTTGGTGGTCAGCCAGCCCTTCTTCGCCAGCAGATACTTGAACGGCGAGAGCAGGATCTGCGGCAGCGAGCCGAGGGAGAAGCCCAGGCTCAGCGGGCTCGGCGAACGCACGGTGACCAGGCCGTCGAGGTGGTCCTGGAGGTTCTTGCCCACACCCGGCAGGTCGTGTTTCACCGGGATGCCGGCGGCTTTCAGTTCGGCCGCCGGGCCGATGCCGGAAGCCAGCAGGATCTGCGGCGAGCCGAGGGCACCGGCGGTGAGGATCACCTCGCGGCTTGCCTGCAGGCGTTCGCCGCTGCGCAGTTCGATGCCGGTGACGCGCTCGCCGTCGAGCAGCAGGCGGCCCACCTGGCGGTCGGTCAGCACAGTGAGGTTGGGGCGCTGCAGCGGCGCGACGAAGGCGCGGTAGCTGCTCAGGCGCTTGGCGTCCTTCTGGGTCAGGTTGTAGATGCCGACGCCTTCGAACTCGCGGCCGTTGAAGTCATCGTTGCGGCGCAGGCCAATCCGTTCGCCGGCCCTGATGAACAGGCTGGACAGCGGGTTGGGGTCGCGCGGCTTGTCCACCACCAGCTCACCCAGGGTGCCGTGCAGCGCCGGGTCCTGGCCGAGCAGGTTGCGCTCGGATTTCTTGAAGAACGGCAGCACTTCCTTCCAGCCCCAGCCGGGGCAGCCTTCGGCTTCCCAGCGGTCGTAGTCGGAAGCGTGGCCGCGGATGTAGATCATGCTGTTCATCGAACTGGAGCCGCCCAGCGCCTTGCCACGCGGGCAGTGCAGCGAGCGATTGTTCAGGCGCTTCTGCGGCGCGGAGTAGAAGTTCCAGCTGAACACCTTGCTCTTGTACAGGGTGATGGTGCCGGCCGGGGTCTGCACTCGCGGGCTGGCGTCGCTGCCGCCAGCCTCCAGCAGGCAGACGCGCACCGACGGGTCGGCGCTCAGGCGGTTGGCCAGCACGCAGCCGGCGGAGCCGGCGCCGACGATGAGGTAGTCGTAGGTGGAATCGTGGTTTGAAGACAAGGCGGGGCTCCCATTGAGTCTTGCGTGAATCGCAGAACCCCTCACCCCAACCCTCTCCCGAGGGGAGAGGGGGCCGAACGGTGCTGCAGCGAATCACCGCATCGGCCGGCGCCCTGCAGGAGGCGCCAGCCAGCGGCAGGTCAGTGCGCTTCTTCCAGGTCGTCGTGCAGCAGCCCGAGGATCTCGCGCTTCATCTCGATGAACTGGCGGTCCATGACCATGTCCAGCGAGCGCGGGCGCTCGATGGGCACGTCGAGGATGCGCTTGATGCGGCCGGGGCGAGCGCCCATGACGTAGACGCGGTCGCCCAGCAGGATGGCCTCGTCGATGTCGTGGGTGACGAACACCACGGTCTTCTTGCTGTGGTCCCACACGCGCAGCAGCAGTTGCTGCATCTGCATGCGGGTCTGGCTGTCGAGCGCGCCGAAGGGCTCGTCCATCAGCAGGATCTGCGGGTCGTTGGCCAGCGCGCGGGCAATCGCCACGCGCTGCATCATTCCGCCGGAAAGCTGCTTGGGATAGTTGTTCTCGAAGCGGCGCAGGCCGACTTCGTCGAGGTAGTAGTCGACGATCTCGCGGCGCTCGGCCGCCGGCATGCCGCGGCGCTTGAGGCCGAACTCGACGTTCTGGCGCACGGTGAGCCAGGGAAACAGGGTGTAGCTCTGGAACACCATGCCGCGGTCGGCGCCGGGGCCGTCGACCAGCAGGCCGCCGACGTAGATGTCGCCCTCGGTGGGCTCGGCCAGGCCTGCGGTGAGGTAGAGCAGGCTCGATTTGCCGCAGCCCGACGGGCCGACGATGACCGCGAACTGTTGGTCCGGCACCTCGAAGGAGACGTTCTCCAGCGCGCTGAAGGTGCCGCCGTCCGGCGTGCGGTAGCGCAGGCTGACGTTCTCCACCCGCAGGCGGGCCGGGTTGGCAGCTTGCTGACCGGTCACGGCGGGTTCTTCCTGCTTGATCGCTACTGCGCCCATGACGCCACCTTCAGTCGGATGAATCGGAAGAGTTGGTCGGTGATCAGGCCCAGCAGGCCGATGATGGCGATGGCCAGGAAGATCACGTCGACCTGGAAGCCACGCATGGCCTTGAGGCTGATGTAGCCCAGGCCACTGGAGGCGGCGACCAGTTCGGCGACCACCAGGTAGGTCCAGGCCCAGCCCATGGTCACGCGCAGGGTGTCGAGCACGCCGGGCAGCGAGGCCGGGCCGAGCACGTGGAGGACCACGTCGCGACGGTTGCAGCCCAGGGTGTAGGAGGCGTTCACCAGGTCCTTGGCGACGCCGCGGGAGACGTCGGCGATCATCACCAGCTGCTGGAAGAACACGCCGAAGATGATCACGGTGACGCGCTGTTCCAGGCCGATGCCGATCCACAGGATGAACAGCGGTACGAAGGAGGTCACCGGCAGGTAGCGGATGAAGTTCACCAGCGGTTCGAGGAAGGCCTGGACGATGCGGAAGCTACCCATCAGCAGCCCCAGCGGCACCGCCACCAGCGAGGAGACGATGAAGCCGATCATCACCACCTTGACGCTGGCCATCACGTGGGTGGCGAGGGTACCGTCGCTGGCCAGGCGCACGCCGGCCGCGAGCACCGCGTCCGGGGTCGGCAGGAACATCGCCGGTACCACGCCGCCGTAGGAAAGCCCGGCCCACAGGCCGAACACGAGGAGCCAGCACAGGGTGCCGGCGGACCAGACCAGCTTCAACGGCAGGTCGACCTTGGGCGTCAGGCAACGGCTGAGCCAGGATTGCGAACGACGAGGCATCGCGGATTCCTCCAGGCGAGCGGCGCCAGGCCGCCCGCGGGGACAGAGAGTGAGACGGTTACTCGGAGACGAAACGCGGGTCGACCAGGTCGTCGTAGCTGACTTCCAGGCGCTTGCCCTGCAGGCCGCTCCAGGTCTCGTTGGCGAGACGGATCAAACCCTTGATGTCGCCGGGCTTGCCGGGGGTGCCAATGAGCTGCTCGCTCATCGCCTTGTCGTAGAAGCGCACGCCCTTGGCGGCATCGGCCAGGGCCTTGGGATCGGAGAGGTAGCCGCCGACACCCTTGGCCATGATCGCGTAGGCCTCGTCCGGGTGCTCCTTGGTGTATTGCACGGCCTTGTACAGGCCCTTCACCAGGGCCTTCACGTCTTCGGGCTGCTTCTCGATGACGTCGCAGTTGAGGGCGACCACGTCGACGATCACGCCGGGGGTGGTGGAGCTGTCCACCAGCACCTTGCCCTGCTGCTTCTCGCGCACCAGCGAGAGATGCGGCTCCCAGGTCACGGCGGCGGGCACGCGGCCGGCGATGAAGGCGCTGGCGGCGTCATCGGCGGTCATGTTCTGCACCTTGATGTCGCTCATGTTCATGCCGGCGTGCTTGAGCAGGTAGGCCAGCCAGAACTGCGAGACGGAGCCTTCGTTGACCGCCACTTCCTGGCCCTTGAGCTGGGCCAGCGAGGTGACGTCCTTGCCCACCAGCACGCCGTCGCCGCCATGGCTGTCGTCCAGCGCGGCCACGGCCTTGAAGCAGAACTTGGGACGGTACTTGAGGATTTCGTCGATGGTGGAGGCGGAGCCGGACAGCTGGCCGGAGGCCTGGGCCGCCATGTACATCGAGGCTTCCTCGATGGTGGTCAGCTGCAGGTCCAGGCCCTGCTCCTTGAAGTAGCCCAGGTCGCGGGCGAGGTACAGGGTGCCGTAGCCGACCCAGGTGGTGTGGCCGATGGACAGGGTGCCGGCCTGCGCGCCAGAAACGGCGGCTAGAGCCAGGGCGGAACACGCGATGGAACGCACGAGCAAGGACTTGATCATGAAGCACTCCCACAGCCGGTTGGCTTTTTTGTTGATTTACTGCGGCAGTGGCCAGAAGGCCGGTAGAACCGGGACATGCGCGGCATCGAGCTCTATGGCTCAGCGTCTGAAGGCTTTGTCTCGCGACATGTCTGACAGACCGATGGTCGCCGAAGCGGGAGGCTCGGAAAATTATTAAATATGTCGTTGCGCCATAAGAAAAAGCTGCCTTGCCGGCGAAATTGCACCAGCATGGCGCAGGGGAGAACTCGGACACGCGCGGGTACTTTCGCGCTGCACTAAGGTTGAACGCAGCTCTCCTCAAGGAAGGTTTCCAACATGGCTTTACGTCCCGTTCTGTCAGCCCTGGCGCTCGCCATCGGGCTCTCGCTGCACCCCGCTCTTTCCTTCGCCGCCGCCCCCCAGGCCCCCGCCGTCACCGAGCTGAAATGGCCGCGGGACTTCGCCCTGGGCGAGCAGCACGTACAGATCTTCCAGCCGCAGATCGAGGGCTGGGACGGCACCCGCATGAGCGGCCGCGCGGCCATCGCCATCGGTCCCGCCAACGGCGCACCGACCTACGGCGTGGCGCAGTTCTCCGCCGCCGCCGCCATCGACAAGGCCACGGGGCTGGTACAGCTCACCGACCTGCGCATCGACAAGGTGGAAGTGCCCACCGCCCCGGACAGCGCCGGCAAGGTGCGTGACGCGCTGGTGGCGCGCCTGCCCAAGGACGGCCTGACCGTCTCCCTCGATGAGCTGCAGGCCAGCTACGCGGTGAACCAGCAACTCGACCAGCTGCGCCATGTGGAGGTGAAGAACGACGCGCCGCAGATCGTCTTCGCCGCGATCCCGACGGTGCTGGTGATGATCGATGGCCAGCCGAACTGGCAGGCCCTGCCGAGCAGCGACTTCCAGCGCGTGCTCAACAGCCGCGTGCTGGTCCTGCGCGACGCCCAGGGCAACCACTACCTCAATGCCGCCGGCAACTGGTACACGGCCCAGGCGCTGGATGGCAGCTGGCTGGTGCTGAGCCAGCCGCCCAAGGCGCTGCTCAACGCGCAGCAAGTGGCGGAGAAAGCCGGCCCGGTGGACGCCCTGCTGCCCAAGGACGGCAAGGTGCCGGGCAAGGCGCCGGCGATCCTGGTGGCGACCCGCCCCACGGAACTGATCGTCAGCGACGGCACCGCACAGATGCAGCCGGTCGACGGCGTCAGCCTGCTGACGATGAAGAATGCCGACCACGCGGTGTTCGTCGATCCGACCCACAACACCTGGTACGTGCTGCTCTCCGGCCGCTGGTTCAGTGGCCCCGGCGAGCAGGGCCCGTGGCAGTTCGTCGAGGGCAAGGACCTGCCCGCCGACTTCGCGAAAATCTCGCCCAAGGACCCGAAGGCCAACGTACTGGTATCGGTGCCCGGTACTCCGCAGGCCAAGGAAGCGGCCATCGCCGCAAGCATCCCGCAGACGGCCTCGGTCTCGCGCAGCAAGGCGACCATGAAGGTCAGCTACGACGGTGCGCCCAGCTTCCAGCCCATCAGCGGCACCAGCCTGCAGTACGCGGTGAACACACCGACGCCGGTGATCGAGGTTGCGCCCAACCAGTTCTTCGCCGCCACCAACGGCGTCTGGTTCGTTGCCCCCAGCCCCACCGGCCCATGGCAGGTGGCGACCGAAGTGCCGGCAGCGATCTACGGCATCCCGCCCAGCTCGCCGGTGTACTACGTGACCTACGTGCACATCTACTCGGTCACCCCGCAGACCGTAGTGGTGGGCTACACGCCCGGCTACCTGGGCGTGGTGGTGAACAGCGACGGCACGGTGGTCTACGGCACCGGCTACACCTACCCGGCGTACGTCAGTCAGACCGTCTACTACGGCTATCCGCCGACCTACGGCTACGGCGCGGGCTTTGCCGTGGGCGCGCTGACCGGCTTCGCCTTCGGTTACGCGGCGGGCGCCTACTGGGGTTCCCCGGAACCCTACTGGGGCCCGTACTGGGGCCCCTATCCGCACGGCGGCTGGAGCTACGCCAACGTGAACCAGGCGAACTTCTACGGCCGCTGGGGCCAGGGCACGGTGACCCACGCCTACGGCTACAACGGCTGGACCGGCACCCAGTGGCAGGGCAGCTCGGCGGTGGGCTACAACCCGCGCACCGGTACGCACTTCCAGGGCGCCCAGGGTTCGGCCTTCAATCCCTACACCGACGAGGGCGCGGCCGGGCGGCGCGGGGCTTACTCCAACGCCTCCACCGGCATGTCCGGCGCGGGCCGCAGCGGCGTGGCCTACGACGCCGACAGCGGTGACTTCAAGGCCGGCCAGCAGGGCATCCAGCACAACGCCCAGACCGGCCGCACCACCATCGCCGAGCGTGGCGTCTCCGGCGACGTGGACGACGGGCGCGGCAGCTACGACAAGCAGAACCAGGGCATCAGCTACAACCGGCGCACCGGCAACGCCGTGGCCTGGAAGAACGGCGACGTCTACGCCGGCCACGACGGCAACGTCTACCAGCACACCGACAGCGGCTGGCAGCAGCACACCAGCAACGGCTGGCAACCGGTACAGCAGAACCAGGCCAACGTCCGCAGCCAGCTGGACCAGCAGTACCAGTCGCGGCAGATCGGCCAGCAGCGCTTCAACCAGACCCAGAGGCAGTGGGGCGGCGGCGGCTTCGGTGGCGGGCATTTCGGCGGGGGCCATTTCGGTGGAGGGGGCTTGCGCCGCTGAGCCTGTGGACAAGGTTTTCCACAGCACTGGTGACTGTGGAAAACCACTCCGGGCGAGGCGAAAAACTTATCCACACGCCTTGCCCTTCCCCGCACGCCCTCGGCAAGATGCCCGCTCCCACCACCATCGCGGGGTTGCCGTGACCGCTCTGTTCCAGGCCCTCTGGCCGTTGTTCGCGCTGATCGTCGGCGGCTTCGTGCTGCGCCGCAAAGGTTTCCCCGGCGATGCCTTCTGGCCGGCCGCCGAGCGGCTCAACTACTTCATCCTGTTCCCCGCGCTGCTCGCCAGCAGCCTGGCCAGCGCGCCGCTGAACGACCCCGGCCTCGCCCGCCAGGCGCTGGCGGTGATGCTGGGCCTGGGCATTGCCTGGGTTGTCCTGCTGGTCGTCAAACGCCTGCGCGGCTGGAACGCCGCACGTTTCGGCGCCATCGCCCAGGGCGTTTTGCGCTTCAACACCTACCTGGGACTTGCCGCTGTCGGCAGCCTGTACGGCAAGCCGGGGCTGACCCTGGCCGCGCTGATGCTGGCGCTGATGGTGCCGACGGTGAACGTGATGTCGGTGTGGGCGCTGACCGCCGAGCGCGGCATCAGCCTGCGCTCGCTGCTGCTGCCGATCGTGAAGAACCCGCTGATCCTCGCCTGCGTGGCCGGCGCCGTGCTCAACGTGACGGGCATCGGCCTGCCCGGCGGCACCGACCGGCTGTTCAATCTGCTCGCCGTGGCCAGCCTGCCGCTGGGCTTGCTCTGCGTAGGCGCCGCGCTGCAGCCGCAGGAACTGCGCGCAGAAGCCTCGGCGCTGGGCTGGAACTGCGCGATCCGCCTGCTGGCCATGCCGCTGCTGGCCTTCGCCATCGCCCGCCTGCTCGCCTTGCCGCCCCTGGAAAGCGCGCTGCTGGTGCTGTTCTTCGCCTTGCCCACCGCCCCGACCGCCTATGTGCTGACCCGCCAGCTGGGCGGCGAGAGCGGACTGATGGCCGGGATCATTACCCTGCAGACGTTGCTGGCCGGCGCCAGCCTGCTGGTGGTGATGGGATTGATCCAGACGCTCGCCTGATCATTCTCGGGCATTGTCTGCTGGTCCCATCGAATTCCCTCCATCGCAACGACGGTCGCGCCGCGGGCAATTTCGCCCGGCGGACGCCTATCGCCGGCACCGTGATCCACAATGGAAGCAGGCGATCCTGGCGTGGTCGGGCAGCTGAGCTGACGCCACCGTTTTTCTCTCACGACGAGGCAACACCGTGCGTCTCTGGCTGATCCTGCTGGCTCTGATTGCTCCTCTGTCGTGGGCCGCGAGCGTGACGAAGGAATTCACCTTCGCCGGTACCGACTACTTCCATCGCTGGTCCCGGGAGGATCAGCACGAGTTCACGCCACAAGGCCAGGAGGACCTGGCGAAATGGCAGGACATGCTCACCCTGCACCGCTACACGGCGGCCCGGAACGCCGAGCAGATGGCAGCCGTGGCCAACGCTGTGCTGGATAACTACAAGCAGCAGGGCGCGATGATCCTCAAGGTCGACGCCAGCCCTGCCCGGGGCAGCCAGCCCGCGGTCTATTTCATTGCCGCCGTGTTCCCGCAACCGAGCTTCATCGAAGCGGTGTTCACCCGCCTCAAGCTGGAGAACGGCGCGGGCACTGGGGTGATCTACTCCCACAGGCTCTACGGCAAGACAATTGGCGAAAGCATGAGCGCCTGGCTCAAGGCCAACGCCGACGCGCGGGAAAACGAGCTGATGGACTGGCAGCCGCCAGTCAAAGCTTTCCAGCGCCGCTGAATCAGCGCGGGGAAGACTCGCTGCCAGGCTGTCGCGGGCATCGCCCGCTCCTAGAGAAATCGCTCCGATCAGCGGTCATCGTCCGCGAAAGCCTGCTGAAAGCTTGACCCCCTAGCATCGCCGCCTCGGTCCTCCCGGCCGGACCTGCGTTCGCGCAGCGTACAAAAACAACAATCGGTGATCGCCCATGCCCCGTTTCCTGTCCCTACCCGCCCCGACTCCGTCCGCACCGCGCGTGCTTACCCACAGCCGCTGCTGAATCCCCCGCGCCGACCCGGAGTTATCCCCATGCTGACTTTCCTCGCCTTCGCCATGGTGGCGACCTTCATGTTCCTGATCATGACCAAGCGTCTGTCGGCGCTGATCGCGCTGATCCTGGTCCCGATCGCCTTCGCCCTGCTCGGCGGCTTCGCCAAGGGCCTGGGGCCGATGATGCTGGACGGCATCCGCACCCTGGCGCCGACCGGCGTGATGCTGATGTTCGCCATCCTCTACTTCGCCATCATGATCGACTCCGGACTGTTCGACCCGGCGGTGCGGCGCATTCTCAGGCTGGTCAAGGGCGACCCGCTGAAGGTGTCGATGGGCACCGCCGCGCTGGCGATGATCGTCTCGCTGGATGGCGACGGCTCGACCACCTACATGATCTGCGTGGCGGCCGTGCTGCCGCTGTACAGCCGGCTGGGCATGAGCCCGCTGCTGATGGCCTGCCTGATCATGCTCTCCAGCGGCGTGCTGAACATGACTCCCTGGGGCGGCCCGACCGCCCGCGCGGCCAGCGCGTTGCACGTGGACCCGGCGGACATCTTCGTGCCGATGATCCCGGCCATGCTCGCCGGGATCGCGGCGATCTTCGGCCTGGCCTGGGTCTACGGCAAACGCGAGCGCGCCCGCCTGGGCGAACTGCACCTGCCCACCGACCACGAGGCCATGGCCGAGGTCAGCGTTTCGCAGTTCCCCGAAGCGCGCCGGCCGAAGCTGCTGTGGTTCAACGCGGTGCTCACGGTGGTCCTGATGGGCACCCTGATCGCCGGCCTGCTGCCGATGCCGGTTCTCTTCATGATCGCCTTCGGAATCGCGATGATCGTGAATTATCCCTGCATCATGGAGCAGAAGAAGCGCATCGGCGCCCACGCCGAGAACGTCCTCGCGGTGGTCTCGTTGATCTTCGCCGCCGGGGTCTTCACCGGGATTCTTTCCGGAACGGGCATGGTCGAAGCCATGTCGAAAAGCCTGCTGGCGGTGATCCCGCCGGCGCTGGGACCGTACCTGGCGACCATCACGGCGCTGGTGAGCATGCCGTTCACCTTCTTCATGTCGAATGACGCTTTCTACTACGGCGTGCTCCCGGTACTCTCCCAGGCCGCCGCGCAGTACGGCATCACCCCGGTGGAAATGGCCCGCGCCTCCATCGTCGGCCAGCCGGTACACCTGCTCAGCCCGCTGGTGCCCTCCACCTACCTGCTGGTGGGGCTGGCCAAGGTGGACTTCGGCGACCACCAGCGCTTCACCCTCAAGTGGGCCGTGCTGGTGTGCCTGGCGATCCTCGCCGCGGCCCTGCTGCTGGGCCTGTTCCCCCTGTTCAGTAAATGAACAGCTTAACGACTGACTTCGAGTACCGATTAAATGGAATGGCTCACCAGCCCTGAAATCTGGATTGCGTTCTTCACCCTGACTGCCCTGGAGATCGTCCTGGGCATCGACAACATCATCATGATTTCCATCCTGGTCGGCCGCATGCCCAAGCACATGCAGCCGCGCACGCGCTTCTTCGGGCTGGCGCTGGCGATGGTCACGCGCATCCTGCTGCTGCTCTCGATCACCTGGGTCATGCGTCTCACCGCGGACCTGTTCCAGGTGTTCGGCCAGGGCATCTCCGGGCGTGACCTGATCCTGTTCTTCGGCGGCCTGTTCCTCCTGTGGAAAAGCAGCAGCGAGATATTCCACGGCCTGGAAGGCGAGGACGAAACCGAGGGCGAACCCAAGAGCGTGATGGGCGGCTTCATCGGCACCATCATCCAGATCGCCATCATCGACATCGTGTTCTCGCTGGACTCGGTGATCACCGCCGTGGGCATGGTCTCCAACGTGCCGGTGATGGTCGCGGCGATCATCGTCGCGGTGCTGGTGATGATGCTGGCGGCCGGCGCCATCAGTGACTTCATCGACAAGCACCCGTCGCTGAAGATGCTCGCGCTGTCGTTCCTCATCGTGGTCGGCACCGTGCTGATCGCCGAAGCCTTCGAAGTCCACGTGCCCAAGGGCTATGTCTACTTCGCCATGGCCTTCTCGCTGGCGGTGGAAGCGCTGAACATCCGCATGCGCACCGCGCGCGGCAAGAAGGAAGACCCGGTGAAACTGCGCAAGGACATTCCGGGGCAGTAATTCACAAGCGTTATCCACCGGCAGTGCATAACAGCCGGGCCATAAAAAACCGGGCTATCCACAGCCCGGTTTATCCACAGCAGTTCGACATCAAGGGCGTGCGACCGGCTCCGGCCAGTTCAGTACGCCCTTGTCGTTGAAGCGCACCGTGCCGAACAGACCACCCGCCAGCTTGCCGTTGATCTCGTAGGGCATGCCCTGGCGCGGCGGCCCGCCGGACAGGCCCCAGGCCTGGCGGAGGGCGGAGAAGGCCGAGATGCTCACCGGCACGCTGATCACCGTTTCACCAAAGCGCGGCACCTGCCCGCTGGCATCGCTCACCCCGCTGGCCAGCGGCTGGCCGTTCACTGACAGGTCCAGGGCGATGCCGTTGTAGTCGATAGCCTGGTCATTGGGGTTCTGCACCCGCAGCTTGACCGTGAAGCGCGCCTCCATGCCCTGCCCGGTTGCAGGCTCCAGGCCGACCAGATCGATGTTCAGCGGGTCGCGCGTGCCGAACAGGCTGCTGCAGGCGCCCAGCGCCAGCAGCAAGGTCATCAGGGCAATACGCCGGGCAATCGCCATGCTCCCTCCTTGTCCATTCACTTCAGGGTCGCCGGGCGCAGGCGCCAGACGGTGTTACCCACATCATCGGCCACCAACAGGCCGCCAGACTTATCCACAGCGACGCCGACTGGCCGGCCCATGGCTTCGTCGTTGTCGTTGATGAAGCCGTCCAGCACCGTCACCGGCTGGCCATTGGGTTTGCCGCCGCCGAAGGGGATGAACACCACCTGGTAGCCGCTGCGCGGCTTGCGGTTCCACGAGCCGTGCTGGCCGATGAACACACCGCCACGATAGCGCTCCGGCAAAAGGCTGCCCTGATAGAAGGCAAGGCCGAGGGAGGCGGTATGCGCGCCGAGGGCGTAATCCGGCACCAGCGCCTCCGCTACCCTGTCCGGGCGCGGTGGCTCCACGCGCTTATCCACATGCTGGCCGTAGTAGCTCCAGGGCCAGCCGTAGAAGCCGCCGTCCTTCACCGAGGTCATGTAGTCGGGCACCAGGTCGTTGCCCAGTTCGTCGCGTTCGTTGACGGCTGTCCACAGGGCGCCGCTGTTGGGTTCCCAACCCAGCCCGTTGGGGTTGCGCAGGCCGGAGGCGAACACCCGCACGTTGCGATTGGACAGGTCGATCTGCAGGATCGCCGCGCGGTTCTTCTCCGCATCCAGGCCGTTCTCGCCGACGTTGCTGTTGGAGCCGACGGTGGCGTAGAGGTAGCGGCCATCGGGGCTGGCGAGGATGTTCTTGGTCCAATGGTGGTTGATCGGCCCGCCCGGCAGGTCGACGACCTTCTCGGCCTTGGCGCTGATCGTCGTCTCACCGGTCTTGTAGGGAAAACGCACCACCGCGTCGGCATTGGCGACGTACAGCCAGTTATCCACAAGTGCCATGCCGAAGGGCGAGAACAGGCCTTCGAGCAGCACGCTGCGCTGCTCCGGCACGCCGTCGCCGTCGGCATCGCGCAGCAGAGTAATGCGGTTGGCGCTAGGTACGTTGGCGCCGGCCTTCTCCATCACCTTGCCGGCGACCCAGTCCTTCAGTCCGCCGGACTCTTCCCTGGGTGGCGCCGAGCTTTCCGCCACCAGCACGTCGCCGTTGGGCAGCACGTAGAGCCAGCGCGGGTGCTCGAGCTTGTCGGCAAAGCGCTGCACTTCCAGGCCTTCGGCCGCGCGCGGCTTCTGCTCGGCGGGCCAGCCGGTGGCATTGGCGATGTTGACGGTAGGCAGCAGGCTGCTCTGCGGTTCCGGCAGCTGCGGTTGCGGCCCGGTACCGGCGGTGAACGGCAGCGCGGACTTGTCGCCACAGCCGGTAACCGCCAGCGCAATCAGGAGGGGGAACGACCAACGCATGGGACTTCTCCTCGACCCTTGGTGTGTTTCTTTCAGCAAATGGACAGGCAGTCTAGACATTACCGCTCGCCATTCCGTGCGAAATAACCGATGCAAAGGCGCTCGCATCCGCTTTTGATCGGCTTTACTGACAGACAGGATTGCCGGCAAATCAGAGATTTGGCGAACCCTCAAGGAAGAACGAGGGTCTACCATGACAGTCTTGTGACAATCGCCTGAGCGTTGCCGTGTCCTTCTCGGCCCTCCGCGCTGTCTGTACGGAGCCGCGGGCGAGGTCGTTACAGGGTCCGTTGACGGACGCACCGCCCACGGGCCCGCTTGAGTGCGAGGGGGCCCGACATGCTCAAACTGCTCGATCTGCTCTCTGCCGTCGCCCTGTTGGTGTGGGGCACACATATCGTCCGCACCGGTATTCTCAGGGTCTACGGCAGTAACCTGCGAAAAATCCTCAGCCGCAGCGTGGAGAAGCGCCCGCTGGCCTTCGCCGCCGGCATCGGCGTCACCGCTCTGGTGCAGAGCAGCAACGCCACGGCGCTGCTGGCCACCTCCTTCGTCGCCACCGGGCTGATGGCCCTGGCGCCAGCGCTGGCGATCATGCTCGGCGCCGACGTCGGCACGGCGCTGATGGCGCGGGTGCTGACCCTGGACCTGTCCTGGCTGTCGCCGCTGCTGATCTTCTTCGGGGTGATCTTCTTCCTCGGCCGAAAGCAGACGCGCCTCGGCCAGATCGGCCGGGTGTTCATCGGCCTGGGGCTGATCATCCTCGCGCTGCAGCTGATCGTTGCCGCCGCCGAGCCCATGACCCAGGCCAAGGGCGTGAAGGTGCTGTTCTCCAGCCTTACCGGCGACGTGATGCTGGACGCCCTGACTGGCGCGCTGTTCGCGATGATTTCCTACTCCAGCCTGGCCGCCGTGCTGCTCACTGCGACATTGGCAGCCTCCAAGGTGATCTCGCTGAAGGTGGCGCTGTGCCTGGTGGTCGGCGCCAACCTGGGCAGCGGCATCCTGGCGATGATCAGCGCCTCCTCGCAGAACGCCGCCGGTCGCCGCGTGGCGCTGGGCAGCCTGCTGTTCAAGGTCGCCGGTTGCGCCCTGGTGCTGCCGCTGGTGGGCCCGCTGGCCGAGTGGATCGACCACTGGCAGTTCAGTGCCGCCGAATTGGTGATCGCCTTCCACGTGCTCTACAACGCCACCCGCTGCCTCGCCTGCCTGCCGCTGACCGGGCAGATGGCGGCCTTCTGCACGCGCATCATGCCCGACCGCCACTCCCCGGAAGACACCGTGCGCCCCCGCCACCTCGACCCGGCGGCGCTGGATACGCCGAGCCTGGCGCTGGTCAACGCAGTGCGCGAAACCCTGCGCATGGGCGATATCGTCGAGCAGATGCTGAACAACCTGATGCAGGTTATCCACAGCGGCGACCCGCTGCTGGGCAAGGAGATCCGCAAGCAGGACGATGATGTCGACGCGCTCTACACCGCGATCAAGCTGTACCTGGCGCGCATGCCCCGCGAGGACCTGAGCGAAGCCGACAGCCGCCGCTGGGCGGAGATCATCGAGCTGGCGATCAACCTGGAACAGGCCGGCGACATCATCGAGCACATGCTCGGCGCCGTGCAGGACAAGAAGACTTCTCGCAGCCGCTCCTTCTCCGACAACGGCCTGGAGGAGATCACCGTGCTGCACGGCCAACTGGTGGCCAACCTGCGCCTGTCGCTCTCAGTGTTCCTCAACGGCGACCAGGAAGGCGCCAAGCGCCTGCGCCGCGCCAAGCAGCGCTTCCGCCTGCAGGAGCGGCGCTTCGCCCACTCCCATGTCGACCGACTTCGCCAGCAGGTGGTGCAGAGCATCGAGACCAGCTCGCTGCACCTTGATCTGATCAGCGACATGAAACGCTTGAACTCGCTGTTCTGCGCCATCGCCTATGCTGTTCTGGACAACCCCGATGCCAGCAGTTCGGCAATCGGCGAACCTGTGGAAGACGAGGACTTCGTCGAACGCGAAGTCGAAGCGGTACAGGATCACCAGCGGCCGGTTCCCCCCGGCTCCAGCGCGACGGGTTGATGGCCAGGGGGCTTGTACGAACGTTCCGTCGGAACCTTCGCCAGCCCCTACAAAGTCCTGATATCACGACGCCCAGGGTTCGGGCAGAATCCGCCGCCATGGAAGCATGCACTCAATCCCAACGCCCTCCCTCGGTCAGCGCCAGCCTGACCCAGGCCATCCTGCTGGCGGCTGTGCGTCTCGGTCTGAACCGCGACGCGCTGCTCGCTGCCAGCGGCATTCACGAATCCCAGCTCAGCGACCCGGACGCGCGCATCGACTTCGCGCTGCAGGAGCGCATGTGGCAGGTGATCCAGTCCGACCTGAAGCATGACGAACCCGGCCTGGCCATGGGCCGTGCGCTGTCGCCGGCGTCCTTCAGCGCGCTGGGCTACCTGCTGCAGTCGAGCACCACGATGGGTGACGCCCTCGAGTCGGCCATGCGCTACCAGCGCCTGGTGGGCGAAGGCGGCCAGGTATCCATCGAGGCCCAGGCCGAGATCATCTGGGTGAGCTACCGCCCGCTGAATCCTGAACCTCCGGCCACCCGCGCCCGCGCGCTGGCGCTGCTGGGGTTCTGGTCGCGGCAGTTGCGCGCCCTCCTCAGCGGCCTGCAACTGGCCGGCTGCCGATTCATGCACAGCCAGCCGGAAAGCCTCGCGGACTACGAAAAGGCCTTCGACTGTCCTCTGCAATTCGACGCGATGGACTACGCCTTGGGCCTACCCCGGGCGCTCATCGACGCCCCGCTGCCGCAAGCCAACCCGCCGCTGCGCGACCTGCTGCGCCAGCACGCGGAAGGCCTGCTCGCCCGCTTGCCCAGCGCCAGCGTCAGCGGCCGGGTGGTCGCCCTGCTCGGCGAGCAGCTGACCCGCGGCGAACCCGGCCGAGCCGCCGTCGCCAGCGAACTGGGCCTGAGCGAGCGCACACTGCAGCGCCGGCTGGCGGAGGAAGGCAGCAGTTATCAACAGCTGCTGGCCGATACCCGGCGGCAATTGGCGGAGCGCTACTTGGGGGAAGGCAATCTGCCGGCCACGGACATCGCCGCCCTGCTCGGTTATTCCGAGCCCAGCGTGTTCTTCCGCGCTTTTCGCCACTGGACGGGGCTGACGCCGGGCGAGTACCGCCAGCGGCGGCGCCAGTCGGAGAACTGACGAGGGCTGCCAGGAGCCGATCCCAGAGATCGGCTCACAGGTTTTTCAACAGACTTGTCTACAGGTTTTCCACAGATCGGAAATCAGCCGTTCGGGCCCCGCGCGGCCAGATAGGCCAGGAACGCCTCGCGGCTGGAGTAGCGCGGCTCGTAACCGAACTCTTCCTTCAGCCGGCGGTTGTCCAGCACCGGCCGGTAGCGCAGGTAGTCCACCTGTTCGGGCCCGAAGCGCGACAGCCCCAGCGGCTTGAGCAGCCCCAGCCCTACGCGCATCAGGCTTGCCGGCATGGGCCGGTAGGGTTTGTTGAGCAGGCCGGCGATTTCGCGCATGGACAATGCGCCGTCGCCGGCGAGGTTGTAGATGCCCTCGCTGCCGCGTTCCAGCCCCTGGCGAATCACGTTCACCACGTCCTGGTCCCAGATGAACACGAAGCGGCTGCGATGCCCGAGCACTCCCACCAGGGTGGGGCGCGCGAACAGCTCGGCCAACGGGTTATGCACACGCCTACCGAGGATGGTGCCGGGGCGCAGGATCAGCTGCTTGAGCTGTGGATAACGCTCCCGCGCGTTGGCCAGCAGTTGCTCGATCTCCTGCTTGCAGCGGGCATGGAGCAGATGGGGATGACCGCGCAGAGGATGCGATTCGTCGATCCATTCGGCGTTGTCGCGGTGAAAACCATAGGCAGCGCCGGAACTGGTGACTATCAGTTGCTGGACGCCGGTGTCCCGTGCCGCTTCGATCAGCGCACGGGTGCCGCCGACTTCGATGGCATGGCGCTTCTGCGGCGTCATCTCCCGCGGCGGATTCACGACCGCAGCCAAATGGACGATCGCGTCAGGCTTCCAGTGCTCCACGCAGGCCCGCGTATTGGCGGCCACGCTCAGGTCCAGCGTTACCGGCTCGATGTTCGGCCGCAGGCCCTGGGACTTGATCCGCTGCATATCGGCGGCAATGAGCGTCCAGTCCAGATGCTGGACGGCAAGCTCATTGAGCAGGCTCTGCCCGAGAATTCCCGCGGCGCCGGTAACCAGGACACGCATGTAGCCTCCAGATCGCTCCGCGCGGAACGAACAACGGGTCCATCACTGAGGTTAGATGATCTGAGCGTAGTGGCGTGGTCCGGCAGCCACAGTGACCTTGCAAGCCAGCGCCCATGACCGAAGATGCCACCCGACAAAGGTTGAACGCGGTGGGTTCGCGCCGGTCAATCCGCTATCCTCACGGCTTTGCGTTCAGGCACACCGCTCATGCGTTGGTTGTTCGTCCCCCTGTTGTCCCTGCTGCTCAGCGCCTGGTCCCATGCGGACCAGCGACAGACGGTCGAGGCCTACCAGCTGGCGAACGGCATGGGCGTGCTGTTCAAGCCCACCCGCGAGAAGGGCCACGTGTCGATCCGCCTGATCGTCGGCGTCGGCTTCAGCGACTTCAGTTGCCGTGACCGGCAGCTTCCGCATCTGATGGAACACCTGTTCTTCAGCGGCCTGGACGGCGGCGACGAGGCCGACCTGGAAGCGCGCATGCAGGCCCTGGGCGGTCAGTGGAACGCCTATACCAGCGAGGGCGACACCGCCTTCGTCGTCGAATCCCCCGCTGCCACCCAGCGCCAGGTGCTGGACCTGCTGCTGGAAATCATCACCCGCACCCAGCTCGACCAGCGCAAGATCGACTCCGCCAAGCAGGTGCTGGTGCGCGAGGACGGCGGCCACTATTCGCACCTGCAGCGCTGGCTGGATCACCAGAACGTCAGCCGCGCCGGGCAGGAACAACTGGCCGTGGAGCTGGGACTGTCCTGCGATGAGCGCGCACCTGTGGATAACCTCACCCAGCCCCAGCTGGAGCAACTGCGCAAGGACTGGTACGTCCCCGGCAACATGACCCTGATCATCGTCGGCGACCTCGACCCGCGCCTGCCGGTCTACCTGGGCCGCACCTATGGCGCGCTGGTCGACCACGACACGCCGGAGCGCCGTGACCTGCCACAAATGAAGAAAACCGCCGAGCGCCAACGCAACCTGACCACCGGGTTGTTCGGTGAAAGTGCGGTCCTGCAATGGATATTCCCCGAGCCCGAAGATGCCGATGGCGCCACGCTGGACCTGCTGCAGGCCTACCTGAACGACGCGCTCTACACCGAGCTGCGCGTGCGCCGCGAGCTGTCCTACGGCCCCTGGAGCGAACGCACCGCCTGGGCCAATCAGGGCTTCATGAGCCTCAACGCGAACGTCGAGCGGGATGAGCAGGAAGTGGCGCAAAAGGCCCTGAGGGAGCTGGTGGAGAAGATCCGCCAGGAAGGCCTCGACCCACAGCGCTTCGCCCGCATCCAGCGCGTAGCGCGGGCGCAACTGGCGTGGAGCACACCGGGTAATTCGACGCTGGCGGATTACTACTGGGGCGCGCTGGCGGACTTCGACGACGGCAAGTTCCCGGACGAGGACAAGCGCCTGGCGAAGGTCAGCCTGGCCCACGCCAGCGACGTGGCGAAGCAGTTGTTCAAGGACGAGGGTTATCTGCGCATCGAGAAGCCGCTGCTGGATGACGACATGGTCTATCCGCTGGCAGCGCTGGGCGCGGTGTTGCTGGCAGTACTGCTGGGGCTGGCGCTGTGGCGCCGACGGGGCTGAAACCCCGTCGGAACGCCTTCAGGCTTCAGAGTGCGAGGCGGCGAATGACCTGGCAGGAATCGTCCGGGTCGACCTGGGCGCGGAAGCCCAGTTCGCGGGCCATGTCACGCATGTCGCGGTCCATGGACGAGTCGATCGAGTACATCTGGTGGAAACCATTGCGCTTGGCCACGTCGATCAGGTGGCGCATCAGCGCAAGACCGAGGCCCAGTTGCTTGAACTCGTCGGCGACGGTCACCGCGCATTCGCACTGCTGGTTATCCACAGCCGCGTAACGGCTGATGCCGACTTCGCGCAGTTCGCCATCCACATGGGTCAGGGCGATGAAGGCCATGGTGGTCTGGTAGTCGACGTCCATGAGGCGATCGAGCAGCCGGTCATCGATCTTCACTTCGCCATGGAAGCGGAACTTGCGGGTCATGGGGGACAGGCGCTCGAGGAACAGACGTTCGCGCTCGCGGTCTTCCGCGCGCAACGGGCGGATCAGCACATGGCTGCCGTCGTCGAGGGTTTCTATCCAGTGATCGGCGCCAACAGCCCCGAGGGCTGCGAGCTCGGCGGTGGTGTGGGTCATCATGACGCGTTCTCCGCTGGCGAGGAGGGATTGGGATGACCCTATCCTTCTCCCGCCGGTGCCGGGCGAGCCTGACCTGGGTCAATGCCGCCCGGAACCGTGCTGGGGCAGAACGTCGCAGCCGGCCTCAGGCGCTGGCGGCCAGGGCCCCGGGGCGCACACGGGCGCCCTTGCGGAACAGCACCAGGGTGGCGAGCAGGCCGAGGGCTGCTGCACCGCTGAGCCAGATGCCCGGCGCGGCCTTGTTGTCCAGGGTGTGGATAAGCCAGGTGCAGACCGCCGGGGTGAAGCCGCCGAACGTTGCGGTCGCCAGGCTGTAGGCCAGGGAGAAGCCGGTGGTGCGCACGTCCGCCGGCATGATCTCGGTGAGCGCAACGACCATCGCGCCGTTGTAGCTGCCATAGAGGAAGGACAGCCACAGCTCCACTTCCAGCAGGCGCGCGAAGCTCGGCTCGGCCACCAGCCAGGACAGCATCGGGTAGGCGGTGACCAGCGCCAGCACGGTAGCGGCCAGCAGCAGCGGCTTGCGCCCGATGCGATCGGACACCGCGCCCATCAGCGGCAGCCAGATGAAGTTGGACAGGCCCACGCACATGGTCACCAGCAGGCTGTCGAAGTCCGACAGGTGCAACTCGTTCTTGCCGAAGGTCGGAGTGTAGGCGGTGATCAGGTAGAAGGACACGGTGGTCATCACCACCATGGCGGTGCCGGCCAGCACCAGGCCGAAGTTCTGGCCGATGGAACGCAGCACCTGGCTCAGGGTCGGGCGATGCTTGCGCTGCTGGAACTCGGGGGTTTCCTCCAGCGAGCGGCGGATGATGAACAGCGCCGGGACGATCAGGCAGCCGACGAAGAAGGGCACGCGCCAGCCCCACTCGCCCATGTCCTGCGGGCTCAGCCAGTGGTTGAGGATCACGCCCAGAAGACCGGCGAAGACCACCGCGACCTGTTGGCTCGCCGACTGCCAGCTGACGAAGAAGCCGCGCTTGCCAGGGGTGGCGATTTCCGCCAGGTACACCGAGACGCCGCCCAGCTCCACGCCAGCGGAGAAGCCCTGCAGCAGCCGGCCGAACAGCACCAGCAGCGGCGCCGCCACACCGAGCGTGGCGTAGCCTGGGACGAAAGCGATCAGCAGGGTGCCCATGGCCATCAGGCCGAGGGTGATAATCAGCCCCTGGCGGCGGCCGTGGCGGTCGATATAGGCGCCGAGGAAGATGGCGCCGAGCGGGCGCATCAGGAAGCCGGCGCCGAAGGTCGCCAGCGACAGCATCAGGGAGGCGAAGGGGTCATCGCCGGGGAAGAAGGTCTTGGCAATGGCGGTGGCATAGAAGCCATACACCATGAAGTCATACATCTCGAGGAAGTTGCCACTCACCACACGGAAGACGGCTTTGGCTTTGGAGTTGTTCGAGGCCATAAGAACATCACTCAGGGCTGTTACACGGGGGACTTCCCGGAAGGGAAATCGATGATCCCCATCCGCGGCAGGCAGGCACTGGATGGGTGATTGATTTGTAACCCTATGTGTAAAAGCCTCTGCTCGACAATCTAAAAATGGCTGAAAGGCCCATATTTACTGGATTTGAAAGCTTGGCGAAAGCTTCATGACCGTTCGTCGGCATACCGTGTTTAGCGATCAAGCTCTCACTTTTCTAAATACATTAAAATCAATAGATAAGTTACTTGACTACTTATATATTCAACTTCCTACGCAGTTAACTGTAGGAAACTTTCATTATTCAAGATAATTCCCAATGAAATATCGCAAGTAAGAATCTTATTTTTATATAAGAAATTTCCCTGATTAGAAGTTAGCTTTTCCCACAAAAAGGGAGAGCTTTCACATGAAGAATCTGTGGGGAGTTTTGTTGCTGTGTTCCCTGGCCGGCTGCAACGGCTGGGTCTCACCGGAAACCGATGGCCGTCTGACGGAGCGCTACTTCACCGTCCTCTCCGGCCCGCCGATTCCGGGTTTCATCGTTGCCTCCGCGGTGCAATGGAATGCCGATTACGCCGTGACCGCCGCTCATACACCTTTCCTGCGCAACCAGGCCTATCGCTGCAGCACCGGCTGCGACCTGCTGTTCATCGAGCACAAGTCCGATGGCGCCGTGCCGCAATGGCGACAGTTCCGCGCAGGCGAGGCGGTCACGGCGCTGGGCAGCAGTTCGTTGCTGATACCGATGAGCAGCGTGGGCAAGGTCTGGCCGGTGCCCTTCGTCGATGACGGCTCGGCCAGCGGCGAACGCTACGGCGTGCACGACGCGGCCATCGCCAAGGGCATGTCCGGCGGGCCGCTGATCGGCAGCGACGGTAGCGTGCTGGGGATCAACATCGGCTTTCAGGCAGGCTTCCGGCCGCCGGCGAACCGCCCGGAGCTGGCCGGCATGTCACGCCTGAGCGTCTTCGTGCCCTACAGCGTGATCCAGCGCGAGTGGCTGCTGTTCCAGGCCCAGTCGGCGCGCAAGGCCACTCACGCTCTTCAGGCGAAGAACCAGTAGCAAACGCCGATGGACGCCAGTACGCCGGACAGGTCCGCCAGCAGCGCGCAGCCCACGGCGTGGCGGGCGCGCTGGATGCCGACGGCGCCGAAGTACACGGCGAGCACGTAGAAGGTGGTTTCGGTGCTGCCCTGCACAGTGGCGGCTACCAGGGCCGGAAAACTGTCCACGCCATGGGACTGCATGGTCTCCAGCAACATTGCCCGTGCGGCGCTGCCGGAGAACGGCTTGACCAGGGCGGTGGGCAGCGCATCGACGAAGCGGGTGTCCCAGCCCGCGCCTTCGACTACCCAGCGGATGCCGTCCAGCGCCATCTCCAGGGCACCGGAGGCGCGCAGCACACCCACCGCACAGAGCATCGCCACCAGGTACGGCAGCAGGCTCTTGGCAACGTCGAAGCCTTCCTTCGCACCTTCAACGAAGGTTTCGTACACCGGCACCTTCTTCAGCCAGCCGACAACGAGGAACAGCATGATGATGCCAAACAGCGTCAGGTTGCCCAGCAACGACGACAGCTGCGCCAGCGCGGTGGCGGACAGCCCCGCCAGCAGCGCCATGAAGGCGCCCAGCGCCAGCGCGCCGGGAATCAGGTACGCCAGCACCACCGGGTCCCACAGACGCAGGCGCTGCATCACCGCCACGCTGAGCAGGCCCACCAGCGTGGAGGCGCTGGTGGCCAGCAGGATCGGCAGGAATACCAGGGTCGGGTCCACCGCACCCTGCTGGGCGCGGTACATGAAGATGGTCACCGGCAGCAGGGTCAGCGACGAGGCGTTGAGCACCAGGAAGAGAATCTGAGCGTTGCTTGCGGTGGTGCTGCTGGGGTTGAGTTCCTGCAGCGCCTTCATCGCCTTCAGGCCGATAGGCGTGGCGGCGTTGTCCAGGCCCAGGCCGTTGGCGGCGAAGTTCAGGGTGATCAGGCCGATGGCCGGGTGGCCGGCGGGCACTTCCGGCATCAGGCGGCGGAACAGCGGGCCGAGCAGCACTGCGAGCTTTTCCACCAGGCCGGCCTTCTCGGCGATGCGCAGGAAGCCCAGCCACAAGGTCAGGGTGCCGAACAGCAGCACCATGACTTCGACTGACAGCTTGGCCATGGCGAACAGGCTCTCCACCATGGCGGCGAACACGGTGGCCTCGCCACCCAGCAGCCAGCGGGAAAGCGCGGTGACCGCCGCGACGATGAAAAAGCCCAGCCACAGGCCGTTGAGCATGCGATGTCCCCCTTGGAATGGCCGCGATGATAGCGGCACGAGCCCGTCCTACGCCAGAAACGACAAGGCCCCGGACGAAACCGGGGCCTTGTGGCTAACCCTTTCAGGTCAATGCATGGCCGGGCTTTCTTTGCTGTCGGAACCTTCCCCTTCGAGGAATTGTTCTACGCGGCCGTTACGCATGGCTTCCCAGTAACGGGCGCCTTTCTGCGCGTCGTACACGCCTTCCCACTTGGAGATGACCAGGACCGCGAGGGCGTTGCCGATCACGTTCAGCGCGGTGCGCGCCATGTCCATGATGCGGTCGACGCCGGCGATGAAGGCCAGGCCTTCCAGCGGAATGCCCACGCTGCCCAGGGTCGCCAGCAGCACCACGAAGGAAACACCCGGCACGCCGGCAATGCCTTTCGAGGTGACCATCAGGGTCAGCACCAACATCAGCTGCTGGCCGATGGACAGGTCGATGCCGTAGAGCTGGGCGATGAAGATCGCCGCGATGCTCTGGTACAGGGTCGAGCCATCGAGGTTGAACGAGTAGCCGGTGGGCACCACGAAGCTGCTCACTGCCTTGGGTGCGCCGTAGGCTTCCATCTTCTCGATGATGCGCGGCAGCACGGTCTCGGAGCTGGCGGTGGAATAGGCCAGGACCAGCTCGTCCTTGAAGATGCGCATCAGCTTGATGATCGAGAAGCCGAACAGGCGTGCGGCCAGGCCCAGCACCATGAAGGCGAAGAAGGCGATGGCGAAGTACACCAGCAGCACCAGCTTGGCCAGCGGCAGCAGCGAGGCGAAGCCGAAGTTGGCGACCGTCACCGCGATCAGCGCGAACACGCCGATGGGGGCGTAGCGCATGATCATGTGGGTGACGCGGAACATGGCCTCGGCCACGCCCTGGAACATCTTCACCAGCGGCTCGCGGGTCGGCGCCGGCAGCGAGGACAGACCCAGGCCGAACATCACCGAGAAGAAGATGATCGGCAGCATCTCGCCACGGGCCATCGCCGCGAAGATGTTCGACGGGATCAGGTTGAGGATGGTCTCGATGAACGCGTGGTGGTGTTCGACTTCCTTGGCAGTCTGCGCGTACTGGGAGATATCCACAGTGCCCAGGGTGCTCATGTCGATGCCGGCGCCGGGCTGGAAGATATTCGCGAGCAGCAGGCCGACCACGATGGCGACCGTGGTGATGATTTCGAAATAGATGATGGTCTTCAGGCCGATGCGGCCGAGTTTCTTCGCATCACCCATGCCGGCGATGCCGACGATGAGCGAGGAAATCACGATCGGTACGACGATCATCTTGATCAGGCGGATGAAGATGTCACCCGCCGGCTGGAGGATATTGCTGATCCACCAGGCCTTTTCCGCGCTGAAGTGATTGAGCGCGGCGCCCAGTGCGATTCCGAGTACCAGGCCGATGAGGATCTGCCAGGCGAGGCTGAGCTTGGCTTTGCCCATAGTGAGTCACCCTTGATTCTTGTGGAAGTCGGGGTCGCCGAACCATCGGGATGCCGACGGCCAGCGAAAAAAGGGGCGCATGATTCCGACCCACCCTTTCCCCGTCTAATGCCGGAAACGCCTACCCCATGCACAATCGGCATAGGAAAAGGCATCTGAAACCTTGGTTCCAGGTCATGAGACCCTTGATTTTCTGCATGACACAGGTTCCTCAACGCCTGTCACGCAGCGCTCTTCAAAGCCGTCTAGGCTTGGTGCAAAACGGCCATCAATGGCCCGGATTGATCGGTCAGGAAGGTCGGGACGTTCGGGTCGCGGCTTCTTGTTACCGGATGTACGGTCGCCGTCCGGGGACCGTCAGGGATGGTCGAGGGCGAGCAAAGGGCCCTTCGACTGCAAGGCTGGCGGGAATGCGGGCGCTCCTGTGGATAAGTCGCCGGATTCCGCTCTTCATTGTTGCGGTGGCTGGTTCCCGGGAAGTCGGGTAAATCGACCGACGGGAATCGGCGAGTGATTGTAGGACGTTTCCACAGCACTCCGAATTGACTGACATCAGTGAAGTTCAACCGGCTTCGAGCGTGCGTGCGGATACCCTGCCGCCACGACCGCGACAGCCGGGTAGCAACGGGTTGTTGAATGTGTGGTGAAAGCACAACGCGGTGACACTCTGGATAAGGACGCTCTATGACGCGACGCTACGTAGTACCCACCCTGCTTTTCGCTGGCGCCCTGGCGCTGACCGGCTGCTCCAGCCAGAAACCGGACGCCTCGCAATACTCGGGCTTCCTCGGCGACTACTCGCAACTCAAGCCCGCCACCTCCCCCAGTGGCCAGCCGGTGCTGCGCTGGGTCGACCCGGACCTGAAGCTGCAGAACTACAGCTCGGTACTGGTCGAGCGGCCGGTATACTACCCGCCGCCCAAGCCGAACGAGAACATCGACCAGAAGACCCTCAATGAAATCCCCGATTACCTGAAGAAGCAGGTCGAGCTGCAGCTGGGCAGCCGCTACCGCATCGTCCAGCAGGCTGATCGCGACACCCTGGTGCTGCGCACCGCGATCACCGGGGTGAACATCTCCACCGAAGGCCTGAAAGCCTATGAGGTGATCCCGATCGCCCTGGTGGTTGCCGCGACGACCACGGCGATTGGCACCCGCGACCAGGACACCGAGGTCTACGTGGAATTCGAGGCTCTGGATGGCGCGACCAGCAAACCGGTCGCCAAGGTGGTGCGCAAGGGCGCGGGCAAGACGCTGGAGAACACCAGCACTCACCTGAATCTGACGGACCTGAAACCGGTGCTCGATGGCTGGGCGCGCGACGCGGCCAACTTCAAGCCCTGATCCGCTGCTGCCTGATGCAGGCGCAATAAATGAAGCGCTCGGGAGCCGACGCGAGAATCCCGCGTCGGTTCCGGAGGCTTTGCCTGGCCCGGCCCGCTGATGCGGAGGTACCCCCTGTACCCCTGGGTCATTCAGGACCTGACGCATCCCGAACATCCCGGCCCCTTGGCCGTGCGTACGCCTTCTGGGTACGCGTATCTCTCAGAAACTGCCTGCTGGTAGGGTCAGTACCAGTTCGGATCACTCTTGAGCTGGTCGTCGAGGATCCGTTTCACCGAATCGTCCGGCTCACCCAGCCAGCGGAAACTGGCGTGTTTGCTCGGAGACTTGTCCGCCGGAAGGTTCTCGGGAACCTTCACGTAAAGCGCGTAGGCCTTGTCCTTGTCCCAGGTAAAGGCCACGTACAGCCGGTGGGCGGCACAGTTGTGCGCCTCGCACAGCTCGCCGACCAGGTACTTGTCGCCCTGCTCGTCCACCGCCTGCATCGGCGTCGCGGTGCCGCTGAGGTTCATCACCCAGTCGGGCAGTCGGCTCTCGTCCTTGACCACCGATTGCCAGGTGTCGCGGTACTGCGGGTCACTGGCCACCAGTTCATTCAGGCGGTACTGCGCGTCCTTGTCCGCCTCAGCAGCCAGGGCCTGGGCCCCGGCGCCGAGCAGAACAGCCGACAGCAGCAGATTGCGGGTAAAGCTCATCGCTACGCTCCTTGTTCAACGTCCACCGGTCCGGAGCGTCAGCCCCGGCGACGGCCCATGAAGAAGGACACGATGAACAGCACCAGGAAGATCACGAACAGGATCTTGGCGATGCTGGTCGCGGCGCCGGCGATACCACCGAAGCCCAGGACCGCGGCGATGATGGCGATGATCAGGAATGTCAGTGCCCAGCTAAGCATGGGGTCTCTCCTCTTCTCGTTGTCGGTACGGCACCGCTTCGGGTACCTGCTCCGGAGTCAGCACAAGGCAGTCTCCGGAAGGGGTGTCCGCCCGGGCGCTTCCGGGCACTGCGGACCTGTCGGGCAAGCCAGTGGCCTGCCACCGATTCAGAAAGCCGTTGATTCGGAAACAGGGGGTCAGAACACCCAGCCACCCTGCGGGCGAACCATCGGCTGGACCTGAGCCTGGGTTTGCGCCTGCGGCGCTTGCAGCACCTGGGGCTGGTTGCGGGCGGGGGCGGCCTGTGGATAACGCGACGCTTCGCGGTACAAATCGGGGGTGCTGGAGGCGGCCGGAACGTAGGCGACCGGTGCGCTGGCGGCCTGGGCCTGGGAAACCTGCATCTGCAACTGCACCTGGTTGACCAGCAACAGCAGGAGGGCACCGGCGAAGAAGATCCGGCTCCACACATCGATACGCGCGACTTGCACTTGGCTGTTGGTTTCGCTGTTCATCCCGTTTCTCCTGCCCGTCGCCGATCTGTCTGTCGAACCTTGAGGTGGTTTCCTTGACCTTTCCGGTTCTCGTCGTCGCGGGTGGTTCTGTTGACTGTCTTGCAGTAGGAATTGCACGCCGCATGCCAGTCTGATGAATCTTTACTTTTCCTTTTAAATCAATTAGTTAAATATGGTACCAAGGTACCTTTCTGCCGCATCCTGCACGATGGGTCGGGATGAGTCGTGCGATTTGCAATCCCGACGGCAGAGCGCCTCCCTGCGCTCTTGTGAACCGCATCACTTCAGCGAGTGCTTCAGCTCGCTCATCTGGTCGTGGCAGGCCCGTACCTTGGGCAGTTCGGCGCGCAGCAGCGCCTGGGTTTCCGGCGTGCCTTTCTCCAGGGCGTCCTCGAAGGCATGGAGGATGCGGTCCTCGGCTTCCTCCAGCTGGGCGACATAGGTGGCGCCTTCGTCGCTCGCCAGGGTCGCACGGGTGTCTGCATAGACCTGGCGCAGCTTGCCCATCAGCGTGCCCCCGGTAGCGGGGTCCTCGTGGTTGGCGGCGACCTTGCCGGCCAGGGCGTTGATCACGTCGGTCTTGGCCTGCGCCATGGACTGGAACAGCCGCTGCAGCCGGGCGTCCTTCACTTCCTGGATGGCATGCTGGTAAAAGCGCTGGCCGTCACGGGTTATCTCGATGAGTTCGTTGAGCTGACTGGTCGTGCGAGTCATGACAGGTACTCCTGCAAAGGAAGGGTGGAAGAGTCAGGCAGCCTGGCCGGCCACCTTCAGCGCAGTGGCGTCCACCTCACGCACACCACGGGTCTTGCGGGCGGAATCGATCAATTGCTGGCGCTCGTCGGCGTTGGGCACCTGGCCACTGAGGGTGACCACGCCGTCACGGGTGGAAACGCCGATGGACAACCCCTGCAGCGCATGGGCGGAGAGGATGCCGGCCTTGATCTGGCTGGTGATCCAGGCATCGCTCACGGCCGCCTGGGCATCGCCGACGGACTTCTCGAATGTCTGCGTGGAGGCCACGTCCGGGTCGACCTTCAGACGGTTATCCACAGCGCTGACACCTTCGGTCTGCGCCGCCAGGTGGGCAGCCTGCTGGCTCGCCTCCTCGCTGATCACCGTGCCTTCGAGGGTGACCGCGCCGGACTTGCTGGTGACCTTTATATCCAGGCCCGCGCTGCGTTTCTCCAGCAGCAGCTTGGATTTCACCTTCGCCGCCAGCGTGGCGTCGTCCCACTTCTGCACCACGCCTTCGTCCTTGGTGGCGTCGGCCTTCTGTGCGTCGGCCAGGGATACGTCGACGCCCAGCTGGTTATCCACAGCCGTGATGCCTTCGACGCTGCCGGCGATCTGCCCGGCCAGCGCCTTCTGTTCTTCGCTGGCCACGGCGCCGGTCAGCTGTGCGCGGCCGTTCTCCACATCCACCTTGATCGCGTAGGGCTTGAGTTCGCGGTTGAGGTTGATGGCCGTCCAGATCGAACCTTCCTGGCGCGCTTCGGCCAGTTGTGCGGTCAGCCCAGCCTCGGCGGCGTGGCTGGCCAGCGGCTGCAGGGCAAGCAGCGCGGAACCCAGGACAAGGACAAGGATCTTCGGGTTAGGCATGGCGGGTCTCCGACAAACGATGGTGCAGCATTGGATTCGCAAGCGCCGTGCCAGTGCGATTTGTGGATAAAATTCTTGTAATTCAATGTGTTGAATGGTCTGTGCATAACCCGGACTGTGCACCCTGCCCGAGGGACCCGAAAGATTCTTGCAACTTGCACGAAAATCCCTGGACTAAGAAAAATCACACCCCTTACAACAACGAATCACACAACGAGGAAATCGCTGAATGGACGCAACGCCTGAACAGCAAGGCCGGATCCTGCTGGTCGATGACGAGTCCGCCATCCTGCGCTCGTTCCGCTACTGCCTGGAGGACGAGGGCTACAGCGTGGCCACCGCCAGCAGCGCGCAGCAGGCCGAGAACCTGTTGCAGCGCCAGGTGTTCGACCTGTGCTTCCTCGACCTGCGGCTGGGCGACGACAACGGCCTGGATGTGCTGGCGCAGATGCGCGTGCAAGCGCCCTGGATGCGCGTGGTGATAGTCACCGCGCATTCGGCCGTGGACACCGCCGTGGATGCCATGCAGGCCGGTGCCGCCGATTACCTGGTGAAGCCCTGCAGCCCCGACCAGCTGCGCCTGGCCGCCGCCAAGCAGCTGGAAGTGCGCCAACTCACCGCGCGCATCGAGGCGCTGGAAGGCGAGATGCGCAAGCAGGGCGATGTGCTCGAATCCCACAGCCCCGCCATGGCCGCCGTGCTGGAGACAGCCCGCCAGGTGGCCGCCACCGACGCCAACATCCTCATCCTCGGCGAATCCGGCTCCGGCAAGGGTGAGCTGGCGCGCGCCATTCACGGCTGGAGCAAGCGGGCGAAGAAGTCCTGCGTGACCATCAACTGCCCTTCCCTCTCCGCCGAACTGATGGAGAGCGAACTGTTCGGCCACAGCCGCGGCGCATTCACCGGCGCTACCGAAAACACCCTCGGACGCATCAGCCAGGCGGATGGCGGCACGCTGTTCCTCGACGAGATCGGCGATTTTCCCCTCATCCTGCAGCCGAAACTGCTGCGTTTCATCCAGGACAAGGAATACGAACGGATCGGCGACCCGGTCACTCGCAACGCCGATGTACGCATCCTCGCGGCCACCAACCGCGATCTCGCCGGCATGGTTGCCCAGGGCACCTTCCGCGAAGACCTGCTCTACCGTCTGAATGTCATCGTGCTGAATCTGCCGCCACTGCGCGAACGTGCCGAGGACATCATCGGACTGGCCGAGCGCTTCCTCGCCCGCTTCGTGAAGGACTACGGCCGCCCCGCTCGCGGCTTCACCGACGAGGCCCGCGCGCTGCTACGCCGCTACAACTGGCCGGGGAACGTTCGGGAGCTGCGCAACGTGATCGAAAGAGCGAGCATCATCTGCAATCTTGATCTTATCGGTGTCGAACAGCTTGCTATCGGAGAGCAAATCACCAGTTCTGCGCCGCGCATCGGCGAGGCCATGAGCCTGGAAGAACTGGAGAAAGCCCACATCGCTGCCGTCATGGCCTCCAGCGCAACCCTCGACCAGGCCGCCAAGACCCTGGGGATCGACGCTTCCACCCTCTATCGCAAGCGCAAGCAGTACAGCCTGTGAACCTGCCGATCCCGATGACGCTGCGCACGAGGCTCTTCCTGAGCATCTCGGCGCTGATCACGGTAGCGCTGCTGGGCCTGCTGCTCGGGCTGTTCAGCGTGGTGCTGACCGGCCGCGAGCAGGCCCAGCTGATCCAGCGCAACTTCGACGCCATCGAGGTCAGCCAGCGCCTGCGCCAGGCGCTTGGCGACGAACTGGTGCAGGTACTCAGCGCGCGGCCCAGCCCGGAACGCCTGGAGCAGGCCCGCACGCACTTCGCCCAGGCGCTCGAGCAGGGGCGCACGCTGGCGCGTACCAGCAGAGAGCGCCAGGCCATGACGGAAATCGCCGATGCTCACCGCCTGTTCGTCGAGGCAACCGATACGCCCGGCCCCGGTCGCCCGGAACTGCTGGAAGACAGCGACCTCAGCCGCACCCTCGACGTCCTGCGCAACCGCCTTCTGGCCCTGCACCAGGGGGCGATGGAGAACATCAGCGCCGACGAGCGCTCGGCCCGCGACCGAACCCTGCTGGTCAGCAGCCTGCTGGGCCTCATCGGCATCGCCATCCTGGTGGTCGGCTTCATCACCGCCCACAGCATCGCCCGCCGCTTCGGCGCACCTATCGAGACGCTGGCCAAGGCCGCGGACAAGATCGGCCAGGGCGAATTCGACGTCACCCTGCCGGTTTCCGGCGTCTCCGAGATGTCCTCGCTGAGCCGTCGCTTCGGCCTGATGGCCGAAGCGCTGCGGCTTTACCGCGCCAGTAATACCGAGGCCCTGGGTTCGGGGCGCAAGCGCCTGCTGGCGGTGCTCGACAGCATCGACGATGGCTTGGTGATCCTCGACCGCCATGGCCGCATCGAGCACGCCAATCCGGTCGCCACGCGCCAGCTGTTCTCCCACAGCGATCCCCAGGGTCAGGAACTGGGCACGATGCTCAACAACCCGGCGCTAAGCCAGGCCGTACAGCGCGTCCTGACCGGCAACCTGCTGGAGGAAACCCCGCAGGACCTGGTGGTAGAAGTCGGCGGTGAAAGCCGCCTGCTGACCTGGGGCATGTCGCCGGTCAGCCACGACGACGGACGCAACATCGGCGCGGTGATGGTGGTGCGCGACGTCACCGAGCAGCGTGCGTTCGAGCGCGTGCGCAACGACTTCGTGCTGCGTGCCTCCCATGAGCTGCGCACGCCCATGACCGGTATGCACATGGCGTTCGGCCTGCTCGCCGAGCGGCTGAAGTTTCCCGAGGAATCCCGCGAGCGCGACCTGGTGCGCACCGTGGACGAGGAGATGCACCGTCTGGTGCGGCTGATCAACGACCTGCTGAATTTCTCCCGCTACCAGAGTGGCACCCAGAAGCTTGAGCTGCAGCTCTGCGATGTCGGCGATATGTTGCGCCAGGCACACCAGCGCTTCAGCGGGCCGGCCGAAGACAGGCGCATCGCGCTGGACCTGGAGGTCGCCGAGGATCTGCCGGCCATCAATGTCGACCGTACGCAGATCGAGCGGGTGCTGGATAACCTCATCGGCAACGCGCTGCGCCATACGCCCGATGGCGGCACCATCCGCCTGCAGGCGCGCTGCCAGGAAGAGCGCGTGGCCATCGCCGTGGAGGACAGCGGCGACGGCATCCCGCTCAGCCAGCAAGGGCGCATCTTCGAACCCTTCGTGCAGGTCGGCCGCAAGAAAGGCGGCGTCGGACTCGGCCTGGCGCTATGCCGGGAAATCGTGCAACTGCACGGCGGACGCATCGCCCTGCGCTCGCAACAGGGCAAGGGCTCGCGTTTCTACCTGCTGCTGCCGGTTTAAGAAGTCGGCACCGCCAGCAACAACGCGGCGGTTTCCAGGTCCGGTTCACCGTCGAAGCGCTCCGGGCGGAAGCGCATCTGGAACGCCGCGATCACGTTGCGGGTTTCCTCATCCATCACCCCACCGAGCGGCACCGCGTAACCGTGGCGCGCCAGCTGCTGCTGGAACCAGCCCGGAGCCGGCAGCTGGCCGTTCAGCTCGGTCAGGCGGCGTGCCAGCTCGCCCGGCTTCGGCCAGGGGATCAGACCGGCTTCGGCGAGCTTCTTCCAGGGGAACAGCGGACCGGGGTCGACCTTGCGCTGCGGGGCGATGTCGCTGTGGCCGAGGATGTGTTCCGGGGTGATGCCCTGGCGCGTGGTGATGTCTTTGAGCAAGGCGATGAGCGCGTCGATCTGCGCATCCGGGTAGGGATACCAGATCTTCCCGCTCGGGGTATCGCGGTAGCCGGGGTTCACCAGCTCGATGCCGATGGAGGTGGAATTGAGCCAGGTACGCCCCTGCCATTCGCTGGCGCCGGCGTGCCAGGCGCGGCGGTTCTCGTCCACCAGTTGGTAGATGGTCGCCGGGTTGTCGCCGATCAGGTAGTGCGCGCTCACCTCACCGTGGGTCAGCAGCGCCAGCGAACGCGGCAGGTCAGCCGAGGTGTAGTGGACGATGACGTACTGGATGCGGCTGTCCTGGTTCTTCGATACATGCTCGCGATCGATCTGCAGGCCCTTGTCGGCGCAGCCGGCGAGCAGTGTGGTGAGCAAGGCGAAGGTCAGGACACGCAGGATCATGGCGGTTCTCAGGAGGAGAGCATCAGGCAGCGATGTGCAGGAAGCTGCGCACGTTCTGCAGGAGCATGTTCACGCTGAGCATGATCAGCAGCATGCCGGCCAGGCGTTCCACGGCCATCAGCCCGCGCGGGCCGAGGAAGCGCTGGAGGAACGCCGCCTGCATCAGGATGAAGGCGGTCGCCGCCCAGGCGAGGATCACCGCGAGATACAGCTCCCACAACGGTCCAGTGTAGGTGCTGCGCAATGTGATCAGCATCGCCAGCGCAGAGGGCCCGGCCACCGCCGGAGTGGCCAGCGGCACGAACAGCGGCTCGTTGTCCGGCATGTCGCCCAGCACGCCCTGTGGCGTGGGGAAGATCAGGCGCATGGCGACCACGAAGAGGATGATGCCCCCGGCGATGCCGGTCGCTTCCTTGGACAGACCCAGCCCGGTGAGGATGTGTTCGCCCAGGGTGAGGAACAGCAGCAGCAGGCCCAGGGCGAACAGCAGCTCGCGCAGTGCCACTTTCAGACGGCGTTCGGCGGGGACGGACTTGAGGGCGGCAAGGAATACCGCGATGTTGCCGAACGGGTCGGTGATCAGAAAGATCAGGATGGCGACGCCAAGCATGACCGGGAAAACTCCAGCGAGAACGGGCCACTCCGCGGTTTGTGGTATGGCCTGTGAATAACGGAATGAGCGAATCGTCCTGTGGATAACAACTTACCCACAGGCCGATGGCCGGTGTATCAGGATTTCTTGATCTTTTCCGGGCGCTTCCAGCCTTCGATCACCCGCTGCTTGGCGCGACCGACGCCGAGGGTGCCGGCCGGAATCTCGGCAGTGATGGTGGAACCCGCGCCAGTCGTGGCGCCGGAACCGATATCCACAGGCGCCACCAGAGAATTGTTGGAGCCGATGAAGACGTCCTCGCCAATGGTGGTGCGCCACTTGTTCGCGCCATCGTAGTTGCAGGTGATGGTGCCGGCGCCGATGTTGGTGCGCGCACCGACTTCGCTGTCGCCCAGGTAGGTCAGGTGACCGACCTTCACGCCGTCCTGCAGGTGGGCGTTCTTCAGTTCGACGAAGTTACCCACATGCACCTTGCGCTCCAGCACGCTACCCGGACGCAGGCGAGCGAACGGGCCGACGTCGCTGTCGGGACCGACATGGGCGCCTTCCAGGTGCGAGTTGGCCTTGATGATGGCGCCGCGGCGCAGGGTGCTGTCCTTGATGTAGCAGTTCGGGCCGATCTGAACATCGTCCTCGATCTCCACCTGGCCTTCGAGGATCACGTTGACGTCGATGCTCACGTCACGGCCGACGCTGACTTCGCCACGCACGTCGAAGCGCGCAGGATCGATCAAGGTCACGCCCTGAGCCATCAGGCGTCGCGCCACGCGTTGCTGGAAGAAACGTTCCAGCTCGGAGAGCTGCAGGCGATCGTTGGCGCCCTGGGTCTCCATCGCCACCTGGGGTTGGGCGGTGGCCACACGCAGGCCGTCGCCGACTGCCATGGCGATTACGTCAGTGAGGTAGTACTCGCCCTGGGCATTGGAGTTGGAAAGACGCGACAGCCAGCCCAGCAAGCGCCCGCGGGGCGCAGCGAGGATGCCGGTATTGCCTTCGCGGATGGCGCGCTGCTCGGCAGTGGCGTCCTTCTGCTCGACGATGGCCTGAACTTCGCCAGCACCGTCGCGAATGATGCGGCCGTAGCCGGTGGGGTCGTCCAGCTCGACGGTCAGCAGCGCCAACTGCTCCGGCGTGGACTGGGCCATCAGGCGCTCGAGGGTCGGCTGCTCGATCAGCGGCACATCGCCGTAGAGGATCAGCACATTGTCCGCGCTCAGGAACGGGGCGGCCTGCGCCACGGCGTGGCCGGTGCCCAACTGCTGCTCCTGGATCACGAAATTCAGGTCATCCGCCTGCAGGCGCTCGCGTACCAGGTCGGCGCCATGGCCAATCACCACATGGATACGCGTCGGGCTGAGGCCGCGGGCGATATCGATCACGTGGGCAAGCATCGGTTTGCCAGCGACCGGATGCAGGACTTTCGGCAAGGCCGAGCGCATGCGGGTGCCCTGGCCAGCGGCAAGAATGACGATTTCGAGGGACATGAGTGAGGGACCGTCCTGGTGAGCGGGGAAACCCCGGGTGTAGAAAAAGAAAAAGGGTAGCCAAGGCTACCCTTTTCCTATTTGACGCTGAAGTCCCTGGGGACTTCGCGGCTTAGCCGCCGTACTTCTTGCGAACCTGCTGGACCGTGCGCAGTTGCGCTGCGGCTTCGGCCAGGCGGGCTGCGGCGGAGCTGTAGTCGAACTCTGCACCTTTACCTTGCAGAGCCTTCTCAGCTTCCTTCAGTGCGGTCTGGGCAGCCGCTTCGTCGAGGTCACCTGCGCGAATCACGGTGTCGGCGAGAACCTTGACCATGCTCGGCTGTACTTCGAGGAAGCCACCGGAGATGTAGTACACCTCCTGCTCGCCACCCTGCTTCACCAGGCGGATCGGACCCGGCTTGAGCTCGGTGATCAGCGGCGCGTGGCCCGGAGCGATACCCAGATCGCCCAGGGAGCCGTGCGCTACGACCAGCTCGACCAGACCGGAGAAGATCTCCGCTTCGGCGCTGACGATGTCGCAGTGGACAGTAATAGCCATACCCTTGCCTCACGTAAGCGCCCGTTGCCGGGCGCACGGATTACAGCTTCTTCGCTTTCTCGATGGCTTCTTCGATGCCGCCGACCATGTAGAACGCCTGCTCGGGCAGGTGATCGTAGTCGCCGTTGAGGATGCCTTTGAAGCCAGCGATGGTGTCCTTCAGGGAGACGTATTTGCCCGGCGAGCCGGTGAATACTTCAGCCACGAAGAACGGCTGGGACAGGAAGCGCTGGATCTTACGAGCACGGGCCACCAGCAGCTTGTCGGACTCGGACAGTTCGTCCATGCCGAGGATCGCGATGATGTCCTTCAGCTCCTTGTAGCGCTGCAGAACGTACTGCACGCCACGAGCGGTGTCGTAGTGATCCTGGCCGATGACCAGCGGGTCCAGCTGACGGGAAGTCGAGTCCAGCGGATCAACTGCCGGGTAGATACCCAGCGAGGCGATGTCACGGGACAGTACGACGGTGGCGTCCAGGTGGGCGAAGGTGGTCGCCGGGCTCGGGTCGGTCAGGTCGTCCGCGGGAACGTAGACGGCCTGGATCGAGGTGATCGAGCCTTTCTTGGTGGAGGTGATGCGCTCTTGCAGAACGCCCATCTCTTCGGCCAGGGTCGGCTGGTAACCTACTGCGGAAGGCATACGGCCCAGCAGTGCGGATACTTCGGTACCGGCGAGGGTGTAACGGTAGATGTTGTCGATGAACAGCAGTACGTCACGGCCTTCGTCACGGAACTTCTCGGCCATGGTCAGACCGGTCAGTGCAACGCGCAGACGGTTGCCCGGCGGCTCGTTCATCTGGCCGTAAACCAGGGCTACCTTGTCCAGTACGCCGGAATCCTTCATCTCGTGGTAGAAGTCGTTACCCTCACGAGTACGCTCACCCACACCAGCGAACACAGAGTAACCGCTGTGCTCCATGGCGATGTTACGGATCAGTTCCATCATGTTTACGGTCTTGCCTACACCGGCACCACCGAACAGACCGACTTTACCGCCCTTGGCGAACGGGCAGACCAGGTCGATAACCTTGATGCCGGTTTCGAGCAGGTCGTTGCCGCCAGCCTGGTCAGCGTAGGACGGAGCGTCGCGGTGAATACCCCAGCGCTCTTCTTCGCCGATGGGACCGGCTTCGTCGATCGGGTTGCCCAGCACGTCCATGATACGGCCCAGGGTCTTGGTGCCGACCGGGACGGAGATGGCTGCGCCGGTGCTTTCCACGTTCAGGCCACGCTTGAGGCCTTCGGTGGAACCCATCGCAATGGAACGAACCACGCCGTCGCCCAGCTGCTGCTGAACTTCCAGAGTGGTTTCGACGCCCTGAACTTTCAGGGCCTCGTAGATGCTCGGCACGGCATCGCGCGGGAATTCCACGTCGATCACGGCGCCGATGATTTGAACGATACGTCCGCTACTCATGTCTGGTTCCTCTGAATTTTGAACCTGTTCTTACACCGCGGCAGCGCCGCCGACGATTTCCGAGATTTCCTGGGTGATCGCCGCCTGACGTGCCTTGTTGTAGATCAGTTGCAAACCACTGATCAGATCACCGGCGTTGTCGGTAGCGTTCTTCATTGCAATCATCCGGGCCGCCTGCTCACAGGCGTTGTTCTCAACCACGGCCTGGTACACCTGGGATTCCACGTAGCGCACCAGCAGGCCGTCGAGGAGGGCCTTGGCGTCGGGTTCGTAGAGGTAGTCCCAGTGGTGCTTCAGCTCGGCATTGTCCTCGGCCACCAGCGGAATCAGCTGTTCCACGGTCGGCTTCTGGGTCATGGTGTTGACGAACTTGTTGGAAACCACGTACAGGCGATCGATACGACCTTCCAGGTAGGCATCCAGCATGACCTTGACGCTGCCGATCAGATCATTGATCGACGGCTCTTCGCCCAGGTGGCTGATAGCTGCAACTACGTTGCCGCCATAGCTCTTGAAGAAGGATGCACCCTTGGAGCCGATCACGCAGAGGTCGATCTCCGCGCCACGATCGCGCTGCCCGCTCATGTCCTTGACGAGAGCCTTGAACAGGTTGATGTTCAGGCCGCCAGCCAGGCCACGGTCGGAGCTCACCACGATGTAGCCGACGCGTTTTACTTCACGCTCGACCATGAACGGGTGACGGTATTCCGGGTTGGCGTTGGCCAGATGGCCGATCACCTGGCGAATGCGCTCCGCGTAGGGACGGCCGGCCGCCATGCGCATTTGTGCCTTGCGCATCTTGCTCACCGCCACCTTTTCCATGGCATTGGTGATTTTTTGCGTGCTTTTGATGCTCGCAATCTTGCTGCGAATCTCTTTTGCGCCTGCCATTTCACACCTATCGGTTTAGCAGGCGGGGGCCGTTAACGACCCCCGCTGCGGCTTACCAGGTTTGGGTGGCCTTGAACTTCTCGATGCCGGCCTTGATGCCTGCGTCGATTTCGTCGTTGAAGTCACCCTTCTCGTTGATCTTCGCCAGCAGAGCGGCGTTCTCACGTTGGAAGTAGGCGATCAGCGCTTGTTCGAAGGCGCCCACCTTGGCGATCTCGACGTCCTGCAGGAAGCCACGCTCGGCGGCATACAGGGACAGCGACATCTCGGCGATGGACATCGGCGCGTATTGCTTCTGCTTCATCAGCTCGGTAACGCGCTGACCATGTTCCAGCTGCTTGCGGGTCGCGTCGTCCAGGTCCGAGGCGAACTGGGCGAAGGCCGCCAGTTCACGGTACTGGGCCAGCGCGGTACGAATGCCGCCGGACAGCTTCTTGATGATCTTGGTCTGGGCCGCGCCACCAACACGGGATACCGAGATACCGGCGTTGACGGCCGGACGGATACCCGAGTTGAACATGGCCGATTCCAGGAAGATCTGACCGTCGGTGATGGAAATCACGTTGGTCGGAACGAACGCAGAAACGTCGCCAGCCTGGGTTTCGATGATCGGCAGGGCGGTCAGGGAACCGGTCTTGCCTTTCACTTCGCCGTTGGTGAACTTCTCTACGTACTCTTCGGAAACGCGGGAAGCGCGCTCCAGCAGACGGCTGTGGAGATAGAACACGTCGCCCGGATAAGCTTCGCGGCCCGGCGGACGGCGCAGCAGCAGGGAGATCTGGCGGTAGGCTACGGCCTGCTTGGACAGGTCGTCGTACACGATCAGGGCATCTTCACCGCGGTCGCGGAAGAATTCGCCCATGGTGCAACCGGAGTACGGAGCCAGGTATTGCAGAGCGGCGGATTCCGAAGCACTGGCAACGACCACGATGGTGTTGGCCAGGGCGCCGTTTTCTTCCAGCTTGCGTACGACGTTGGCGATGGTCGATTGCTTCTGACCAATGGCAACGTAGACGCAGCGGATGCCGCTGTTCTTCTGGTTGATGATGGCGTCGATGGCCAGAGCGGTTTTACCGATCTGACGGTCACCGATGATCAGCTCGCGCTGGCCACGGCCAACCGGGATCATGGCGTCGACCGACTTGTAACCGGTCTGAACCGGCTGGTCTACCGACTTACGCCAGATCACGCCCGGTGCCACTTTCTCGACTGCGTCGGTCAGCTTGGCATCGATCGGGCCTTTGCCATCGATCGGGTTACCCAGAGCGTCGACAACGCGACCCAGCAGTTCCGGACCAACCGGTACTTCCAGGATGCGGCCGGTGCACTTGGCGTTCATGCCTTCTTTGAGGTCCTGGTATTCACCCAGTACCACAGCACCGACGGAGTCTTGCTCCAGGTTCAGCGCCATACCGTAGACGCCGCCCGGGAATTCGATCATCTCGCCGTACATGACGTCGGCCAGACCGAAGATGCGCACGATGCCATCGGAAACACTGACGATGGTGCCTTCGTTGCGCGCTTGCGAGGCGACGTCGAGTTTCTCGATGCGCCCCTTGATGATTTCACTAATTTCGGAAGGATTGAGTTGCTGCATGCCGCTGCCCCTTCAAACTCAAGATTTCAACGCTTCGGCCAGTTTCGCGATTTTGCCGCGCACCGAGCCATCGATTACCAAGTCACCGGCGCGAATTACCACGCCGCCGATCAAGCTCGCGTCTTCCGACGCATGAAGTCGCACTTCGCGACTGAGCCGGGCGCTGAGAGCCTTGGCGAGTTTGTCCTGCTGTTCCTGGTCCAGGGCGAAGGCACTGGTGACCTCGACCTCGACCAGCTTTTCCTGCTCGGCCTTGAGCTGCTCGAACATCACGAAGATGGTCGGCAGGAGGTCGAGCCGCTTGTTTTCAGCCACAGTCCGGACGAAGTTCTGGGCCGGAGCATTGAGCTTGTCGCCACACACGTCGATCAGCGCGTCAGCCTTGGCTGCCGCGGTCAGCTGGGGCTCCTTGAGCAGCTGGCGCACGGTGTCGTCCCGCGACACTGCAGCCAGCACACCCAGAGCAGCGGACCAGTCGGCCAGTTGCTGATGAGCCTGGGCGTACTCGAAAGCCGCCTTCGCGTATGGACGAGCCAATGTGGTCAGTTCTGCCATATCGCCCTCTGCTTAGATCTCGGCGGCCAGTTGATCAACCAGCTGCTTTTGCGCGTTGGCATCGATCGAAGCACCCAGGATCTTCTCGGCGCCGGAGACAGCCAGGGCACCCACTTGGGCACGCAGGGCGTCTTTGACGCTGTTGAGTTCCTGTTCGATCTGGGCCTTGGCCTGAGCGATCATGCGATCACCTTCGGCACGGGCCTGATCACGGGCTTCGTCAACGATCTGGTTAGCGCTCTTCTTCGCCTGCTCGATGATTTCGGCTGCCTGAGCCTTGGCTTCGCGCAGTTGCTGACCCGCTTTCTCGTGAGCCAGTTCCAGGTCACGAGCCGCGCGGTTGGCAGCGTCCAGGCCGTCGGCGATCTTCTTCTGACGCTCGTGCAGAGCCGCGATGACCGGAGGCCATACGAACTTCATGCAGAACAGGACGAAGATGGCGAACGCGATGGCCTGGCCGATCAGAGTTGCATTAATGTTCACGCCAATACCTCGCTCGTTCGTTGTTCAGTCACAGATTTCCGCGTTGCGGAAATTACTGGGCAACCTGAGCAATGAACGGGTTAGCGAAGGTGAAGAACAGAGCGATACCAACGCCGATCATGGTCACGGCGTCGAGCAGGCCGGCGACGATGAACATTTTGACCTGCAGCATCGGAACCATTTCCGGCTGGCGGGCAGCGCCTTCCAGGAACTTGCCGCCCAGCAGGCCGAAGCCAATGGCGGTACCCAGAGCGCCCAGACCGATCAGCAGAGCAACGGCGATAGCAGTGAGTCCAACTACAGTTTCCATTTTTCCTCCCGACTTTTTTGTCGTGTTGGTTAAAGGTGAAGCAAGTTAAGGTGGTGAAGCTCTTCTTTCACCCCCTCCCATCAGGGAAGGGGCGTACAGAATCTTTGGATCAGTGGCTGTCTTCGTGGGCCATCGACAGGTAGACGATGGTCAGCATCATGAAGATGAAGGCCTGCAGGGTGATGATCAGGATGTGGAACACAGCCCACGCCCAGTTCAGCACGACGCCCATGCCGCCCAGCCAGAGGATGCCGGAACCGAACATCACGGCGATCAGGATGAAGATCAGCTCGCCGGCGTACATGTTGCCGAACAGACGCAGTGCCAGGGATACCGGCTTGGCGATCAGGGTCACGAACTCCAGCAGGAAGTTCACCGGGATCAGGATGATCTGAACCACGACGTTCTTGCTGTTGAACGGGTGCAGGGTCAGTTCGCCGAGGAAGCCGCCGATGCCCTTGACCTTGATGCTGTAGAAGATGATCAGCGCGAAGACCGCGATCGACATGCCGAAGGTGGCGTTCGGATCGGTGGTGGCTACGGCGCGGAAGAACAGGTGCTCGTTACCGGTGACCGCCTGAGCCGCGAGCGGCAGGAAGTCCACAGGCACCAGGTCGATCAGGTTCATCAGGAAGATCCAGACGAACACGGTCAGCGCCAGCGGTGCGATGAGCGGGTTACGGCCGTGGAAGGTGTCCTTCACGCTGCCGTCGACGAACTCCACGAGAACTTCGACGAAGTTCTGCAGGCCGCCAGGTTGACCGCTGGTGGCCTTCTTGGCTGCCATGCGGAAGATAAGGATGAACACCAGGCCGAGGAATACGGACCAGCCCAGGGTATCAACGTGGAATGCCCAGAAGCCCATTTCCTTGGCTTGTTCGGCGGTGTGGGCGAACCCCCAGGAACCATCCGGCAGACGACCCAGGGTCAGGTTCTGCAAGTGGTGCTGGATGTAACCCGAAGCGCTTTCTGCTGCCATGTTTGCCTCAATCGCTCTAAGGTCTTGTAAATGTGTTTCGCATCAGCAGGGGTGAAAACCAGCTGACCGCGAGGGTCAGCAGGTAGAGGCCGAACAGCGCCAGGGGCGCCAGGGGCTTCACACCTGCAAACGTCAGTGCGAAGAGCACTGCCGTCAAAATCAGTTTTCCCGCCTCACCGGCATAAAAGGACCGGACTATCAGCTGGGCAGAACGCGCTCCGCTGTAACGGAACGCCTTGCGAGCAAAGTACAGATTCGGCAACCACGCAATCAGGCCCCCGAGCAATCCGGAATAGCCTGCGACCGAACCCAGAAAAATCCACAGGGCAGCTGCACCAAGAAGCAGCACCACCAGTTGGACGAGCAACAGGCGAAAAGCCGGTTGATGATGGAAGGGCAAACGATCGGGCTTGCGGGGTTCCATCTTCAGCTCACAGTCCTCTGGCGTCGGCGTCACAAATCAATAACTTGGCATACTTTGTGCCGACAAAATTGCGCGCAGAGTATAGGGGGCTGCAGGCCCCCCGTTCAACCGTCAGGTAGTGATTTCCGACGACCCCTACATGCTACGTTCGTATCAACGTATGTGGGCGAGTACGCCTTGAAGCTCGTCGAGGGAGTTGTAGCGGATCACCAACTGGCCTTTGCCCTTCTGCCCATGGCGAATCTGCACCGGAGCGCCCAGGCGCTCGGCCAGGCGCTGTTCTAGGCGGCTGATGTCCGGGTCAGTCCTGACCGCTTTGACAGGTTCCCCAGGGGCGTTGAGCCACTGGCGCACCAGTGCTTCAGTCTGACGCACGGTGAAGCCGCGTGCGACAACATGTCGCGCACCCTCAACCTGCCTGTTTTCGGGCAATCCGAGCAGGGCACGGGCGTGACCCATTTCCAGGTCGCCGTGGGACAGCAGGGTCTTGATCTCTTCCGGCAGGGCGATCAGGCGCAGCAGGTTGGCCACGGTCACGCGGGATTTGCCCACCGCGTCGGCGACCTGTTGCTGGGTCAGCTGGAATTCCTGTTGAAGGCGCTGCAGCGCGGCGGCTTCCTCAATGGGGTTGAGGTCCTCGCGCTGGATGTTCTCGATCAGTGCCATGGCGATGGCCGCTTCGTCCGGCACTTCGCGGACCATGGCCGGGATCTTGTCCAGGCCGGCCTGCTGGCTCGCGCGCCAGCGGCGCTCGCCGGCGATGATCTCGTAGCGGCCCTTCTCGATCGGGCGCACTACGATCGGCTGCATCACGCCCTGGACCTTGATCGACTGGGCGAGTTCTTCGAGGGCCTGCGGGTCCATGTCGCGGCGGGGCTGGTACTTGCCGCGCTGGATCAGGTCCAGCGGCAGGTGTTGCAGCTCCTTGCTGTCCACCTGAACGGCTTCTTCCTGCAGCGTAGCGGCGCTGGAGCCACTGAGCAGGGCGTCCAGCCCGCGTCCGAGACCTCGTTTCTTGGCGGCCATGCGGGTTCCTTAATCTCTTAGGCGGGGGCGGTGGTGCGGGCGGCGCGCTGACGGCGCACCAGCTCGCCGGCCAGCGCCAGGTAGGCGAGGGCACCGCGGGATTGCTTGTCGTAGACCAGCGCCGGCATGCCGAAGCTGGGTGCCTCGGCCAGTCGTACGTTGCGCGGGATCACGGTGGTGTAGAGCTTGTCGCCGAAGTGTTCCTGCAGCTGCGCGCTGACGTCGTTGGTCAGGCTGATGCGCGGGTCGTACATGGTACGCAGCAGGCCTTCGATCTTCAGCGCCGGGTTCAGCCGCTCGGCGATCCGCTGGATGCTGTTCATCAGGTCGGTCAGGCCCTCCAGTGCGTAGTACTCGCACTGCATCGGGATGATCACGCCGTCCGAGGCGGACAAGGCGTTGACCGTCAGCATCGACAGCGACGGCGGGCAGTCGATGAGGATGAAGTCGTAGTTCTCGCGGATCGGCGCCAGCGCGTGGCGCAGGCGGTGTTCCTTCATGTCCATTTCCAGCAGCACCACTTCCGCCGCGGTGAGGTCGCGGTTGGCGGGCAGCAGCTGGTAGCCGCCGTGCTCGGAGAACTGCATGGCCTGGGCCAGGTCGCATTCGCCGGTGAGTACGTCGTAGATGGAATGGTCCAGGGACAACTTATCCACACCGCTGCCGGTGGTGGCGTTGCCCTGTGGATCAAGGTCGATCAGCAGCACGCGTCGCTTGGTGGCGACCAGCGATGCCGCGAGGTTGATACAGGTCGTGGTCTTGCCGACGCCGCCCTTCTGGTTGGCGATCGCGAATACCTTAGCCATGGTTTTCCCCACTCCCCGTCATGCAGTGCGGCGCAGTATCAGCAGATGGCGCTGGCCTTGGCAACCCGGCACCGCCAGAGCGTGTTCGGCTTCGACCCGGAAATCTTCCGGGAGTGCCGCGAGCTCGTCGCTGGGGTGGACGCCTTTCATGGCCAGCCAGTTGGTCTGGGTGTCGCCCAGGTGTCGTGTCCAGTTGGCAAAGTCTTCGAGACTGCTGAAAGCCCGCGAGACGATGCCGTTGAACGGCTGCTCGGGCTGGAAGGCCTCTACCCGGCTGTGGATAACCTGCAGGTTGTCGAGCTTGAGTTCCAGCTTCACCTGGGTGAGGAAGCGGGTCTTCTTGCCGTTGCTGTCCAGCAGCGTCAGGGACTTGCCGGGGAACAGGATGGCCAGCGGGATGCCGGGCATGCCGCCGCCGCTGCCGACGTCCAGCCAGCGCTCGCCGCCCGCAGCTTCGAACTGCGGGACGATGCTCAGGCTGTCGAGCAGATGGCGGGAGACCATTTCATCCACATCGCGCACGGCGGTGAGGTTGTAGGCCTTGTTCCACTTGGCCAGAAGGGCCAGGTAATCCAGCAGGCGCTGCTGGGTGGCTTCGTCGATATCCAGGCCGAGCGTCTGGATGCCACGCGCGAGTTCTTCGGCGTGGCGGGAAGTGACCAGAGACATCAGGCGCTCTGCTCCAGCTGACGGCCGGACGAACGTTTCTTCAGATGGATCAGCAACAGGGAAATCGCCGCCGGGGTCACGCCCGGGATGCGGCCGGCCTGACCGAGGGTTTCCGGTCGGGCGTTGCCCAGTTTCAGCTGGATCTCCTTGGACAGCCCGGAGATGGACGGGTAGTCGATATCCACAGGCAGACGGGTGTCTTCGCTGGCCCGCAGGCGAGCGATCTCTTCCTGCTGACGATCGATGTAGCCGGCGTACTTGGTGCGGATCTCCACCTGTTCGGCGACCTGCGGGTCATCGGCGCTGACGCCGGTCACTTCGGCCAGGCTGACGTAATCGATTTCCGGGCGGGCCAGCAGGTTCAGCAGGTTGTATTCGTGAGCCAGCGGAGTGCCGAAGCGCTCGGCGATGGCATCGCCCTGCGGCGTGTTGGGACGAACCCAGGTGCTCTTCAGGCGTTGTTCTTCACGCTCGATGCCTTCTCGCTTGGCTTCGAAGACCGCCCAGCGTTCGTCGTCGATCAGGCCCAGCTCGCGACCTTTCTCGGTCAGGCGCAGGTCCGCGTTGTCCTCACGCAGGATCAGCCGGTATTCGGCGCGCGAGGTGAACATGCGGTAGGGCTCCTGGGTGCCAAGGGTAATCAGGTCGTCGACCAGTACTCCGATGTAGGCCTCGTCGCGACGCGGGCACCAGCTTTCACGGCCCTGCGAACGCAGCGCGGCGTTAGCGCCGGCGAGCAGGCCCTGAGCGCCTGCTTCTTCGTAGCCGGTGGTGCCGTTGATCTGGCCAGCGAAGAACAGACCGCCGATGACCTTGGTCTCCAGGCTGTACTTCAGATCGCGGGGATCGAAGTAGTCGTATTCGATGGCATAGCCCGGACGAACGATGTGCGCGTTTTCCATGCCGCGGATCGAGCGGACGATTTCCAGCTGCACATCGAAGGGCAGCGAAGTGGAGATGCCGTTCGGGTACAGCTCGTGGGTGGTCAGGCCTTCGGGTTCAAGGAAGACCTGATGGCTGTCCTTGTCGGCGAAGCGATGGATCTTGTCTTCGATCGACGGGCAATAGCGCGGGCCGACCCCTTCGATCACGCCGGAGTACATGGGCGAGCGATCGAGGTTCGAGGCGATGATCTCGTGGGTACGCGAGTTGGTGTGGGTGATCCAGCAGCTGACCTGGCGTGGATGCATTTCCTTCGAGCCCAGGAACGACATCACCGGGATCGGCGTATCGCCGGGCTGCTCGGTCATGACGCTGAAATCGACACTGCGGCCATCGATGCGCGGCGGCGTGCCGGTCTTCAGGCGGCCGACACGCAGCGGCAGCTCACGCAGGCGGCGCGCCAGGGCGATCGAGGGCGGATCACCGGCACGGCCACCGGAGTAGTTCTCCAGGCCGATGTGGATAAGTCCGCCGAGGAAAGTACCCGCGGTGAGGACGACGTTGTCCGCATGGAATTTCAGACCCATCTGGGTCACTACGCCGCGCACCTGGTCCTGTTCGACGATCAGGTCATCACAGGCCTGCTGGAATATCCACAGGTTCGGCTGGTTCTCCAGGATCTCGCGCACGGCGGCCTTGTAGAGAACACGGTCAGCCTGGGCTCGTGTCGCACGGACGGCTGGGCCTTTACGGCTGTTCAACACGCGGAACTGGATGCCGCCTTTATCGGTGGCCAGTGCCATGGCACCGCCCAGCGCATCGATTTCCTTTACCAGATGGCTTTTGCCGATCCCACCAATGGCGGGGTTGCAGCTCATCTGGCCAAGGGTTTCCACATTGTGAGTGAGCAGCAGCGTCTTCACGCCCATGCGTGCGGCCGCTAGTGCGGCCTCTGTGCCGGCATGGCCGCCGCCGATCACGATCACGTCAAAACGGGAAGGGAAATCCACCACGCACCTCGTGCCTGTTGATCAAGGAGAAAGAAGAGAGCCGGACAGTATAGGGGCTAAGGGCCTTCGATTGAAGGCACCTGAACAAAAAATAGCCAATGGGTACTGTCGGCCTCTAATAGAAAATAAAAGAGAGGAATCTTTTTAAATCTTTTTAGAGCTTGTGTTTATGTATGGTGAAGCCGTTTTCTGTGGATAACCATTTGCAGACCAGATACGGCGATGCTTTCAGCGCCTAACAACCCTGTGTCGATTCTGTACGGTTGCAGGGGATCTCCAGTGGCTAGCTTGTGGATTAAGTGCAATGTTATCAACAGGTGGATTTATCCACTGGTTGAGACCGGGCTTGTTAACCTATCTGTACGCGACTTTTCCACAGAGTTCACGGAGGCCTGTGGAATCCACTGTTATTGCCCTGTAAGCCCCGTAAATAGGGAGGTTTGGTGAATTTATGGCTGTGGATAGATTTCTGTGACGAAGAATTCTGGGCAGCAGGAGGCGCGCTGACGGGACGGCCCCGTCAGCGGTAGGTGAAAGCAGTGTTGTGGATTACTTGCCGATGCAGAAGCTGGAGAAGATGCGCCCCAGCAGGTCGTCCGGCGTGAAGGCACCGGTAATCTCGCCCAGGGCTTGCTGGGCTTGGCGCAGGTCTTCGGCCAGAAGTTCGCCTGCGCCGCTCAGGGTGAGCTGTGCGCGGCCGTGCTCGAGGCTGTCTCCAGCCAGGCGCAAGGCCTCCAGATGGCGCCGGCGCGCGCTGAAGCTGCTCTCGGCGGTCTGTTCGAAGCCCATGCAGGCCTTGAGGTGCTCGCGCAGCAGGTCCAGGCCATTGCCGGAACGGGCAGACAGGGTGATGGTAACGTGGCCGTCAGCGCTCTGTTCGAGCCCAATGCTCTCTGTGGATAAATCCGCCTTGTTGCGAATCAGGGTCACATGCGCCGGGTCGGGACGACTGTCGAGGAATTCCGGCCACAGCGCAAAGGGATCGCTGGCTTCGGGAGCAGTGGAGTCCACCACCAGGAGAACTCGATCCGCCTCGCTGATGGCCTTCAGGGCGCGTTCCACGCCGATCTTTTCCACATGGTCATCGGTGCTGCGCAGCCCGGCAGTGTCGATGATGTGGAGCGGCATGCCGTCGATGTGGATATGTTCGCGCAACACATCGCGGGTGGTGCCGGCGATATCGGTGACGATGGCCGCCTCGCGCCCCGCCAGGGCGTTCAGCAGGCTGGATTTGCCGGCGTTGGGACGCCCGGCGATCACCACCGTCATGCCGTCGCGCAGCAGCGCGCCCTGGCCTGCCTCGCGCAGCACCGACGCAAGCTCGGCGCGCACTGCGTCCAACTGGGAGAGAACGTGGCCGTCGGCGAGGAAGTCGATTTCCTCTTCCGGGAAGTCGATGGCGGCCTCGACGTACATGCGCAATCCGATCAACTGGTCGGTGAGGCTGTGTACGCGGCGGGAGAATTCGCCCTGCAGCGAGCGCACGGCGTTGCGTGCGGCCTGCGCGGAGCTGGCCTCAATGAGGTCGGCGATAGCTTCGGCCTGGGCCAGGTCGAGCTTGTCGTTGAGGAACGCGCGCTCGCTGAACTCGCCAGGGCGGGCCTGACGGGCGCCCAGTTCGAGGCAGCGCTGCAGCAGCATGTCCATCACTACGGGGCCGCCATGGCCCTGCAGCTCGAGCACGTCCTCGCCGGTGAAGGAATTCGGGCCGGGAAAGTACAGCAGCAGACCTTCGTCGATGACGTCGCCATCATCGGCGTGGAAGGGCCCGTAGTGGGCATAGCGAGGTTGGGGCTCGCGGCCGCTCAAGGTGATGGCCATGGCGCGCGCACGAGGACCAGAGACGCGCACGATGCCCACCCCACCACGGCCTTGGGCAGTGGCGACGGCGGCAATGGTTTCACGGGCTGCATTCATGTCGGCGGTCTCGCGTTTGTTATCGTGGCTCGCGGCTACGCAAGGTTATCCACATAGCAAAACGCCCCACGAGGGGGCGTCTTGTCGATCGGTGTCGGGCTGCGATATCAGGCAGAAGCCTTCTTCGCCGCCGCTTCGATCCGACGGGTAATGTACCACTGCTGTGCGATGGACAGGCAGTTGTTCACAACCCAGTACAGCACCAGACCGGCCGGGAACCACAGGAAGAAGAAGGTGAAGATGATCGGCATCAGCTTCATCACCTTGGCCTGCATGGGGTCCGGCGGAGTCGGGTTGAGCATCTGCTGAACCAACATGGTGGCGCCCATGATGATCGGCAGGATGAAGAATGGATCCTTCACCGACAGGTCGACGATCCAGCCCAGCCACGGGGCCTGGCGCATCTCGACGCTTTCCAGCAGTACCCAGTACAGCGAGAGGAAGACCGGCATCTGCACCAGGATCGGCAGGCAGCCGCCCAGCGGATTGATCTTCTCTTTCTTGTACAGCTCCATCATCGCCTGGGACATCTTCTGGCGATCATCGCCATGCTGTTCCTTCAGGGCTGCCAGTTTCGGCGACACGGCGCGCATGCGGGCCATGGAGCGGTAGCTGGCGGCGGACAGCGGGAAGAAGGCCAGTTTGATGACGATGGTCAGGAAGATGATCGACCAGCCCCAGTTACCCACGAGGTTGTGGATATGTTGCAGCAGCCAGAAGATCGGCTGGGCGATGAACCAAAGCGGGCCGTAGTCGACGGTCAGTTCCAGACCCGGGGACAGTTCCTTCAGGTACGCCTGCAGTTTCGGGCCGGCATACAGGGTCATGCTGGTTTCGCCCTTGGCACCCGGCGCAACGGTCAGGTTGGGACCGGTGTAGCCGACGATGTAGTTGCCCTGGGCGTCCTTGCGGGTCATCACGCTGTGGGTATCGCCCTTGGCGGGAACCCAGGCGGTGACGAAGTAGTGCTGCAGCCAGGCTACCCAGCCACCCTGGACGGTTTCCTTGAACTGCTCCTTGTCCATGTCCTTCATGGACACTTTCACGTAGGGCTTTTCAGGGGTCCAGACCGCGGCGCCGAGGTAGGTCGATACGCCGGTAGCGGTGGTGGAGGACGGGTCGACGCTGGCGTCACGCTTGAGCTGAGCGAACAGCGAAGCGTTCCACGGTTTGTCGCTCTGGTTGTCGATCAGGTAGCTCACGCCGACCTGATAGGCATCGGGGTTGATGCACTCGAGCTTCTTCTGCGCCTTTTCCTTCTCGGTGCAGTCGTTTTTCAGACCACGGTGGAAGGTGAAGCGCTTGACGTAGCTGACGCCGTCCTGTGCATAAGTCAGGTCGACCACCATCTGGTCCTGGCCGTCGGCCAGTTCGTACACCGGCTTGGCCGAGGCATACAGCGGGCGACCGCTGGCAGCGGCATCCGGGCCGTTGGCGCCGGTCAGGCCGCTCTGGGCCAGGTAGGTGCGCTGGTTGTCACGCTCGAACAGCGGGAACGGCACGTCCGGGCGGTCCTGGCGCAGCGGGTACTGGGTCAGGCCAAGCCTGATCACGTCGCCGCCGCGCGGGTCGATGGTCACGTCCAGGACATCGGTCTTCACGCGGATCAGCTGTTCGCTGGCTGCCGCTGGCTTCTGCTCATTGGGCAGGCTGGCCTGGGCGTTCTGCGTGGTGGGTACGTCGGCATTGGCCGCATTGCCGGCAGGCACGGAAGTGTCCGGCAGGCCTTCAGTCTGATTGAAGGTCGCGGTCTGCGCCGGCAGTTCGGGCTGGCCGTAGTCCTTGTTCCACTGGAGAACCAGCGCGTAGGACACGATTGCCAGGGCGACGAATAGGATTGAACGTTTGATGTCCATGGTTACTCGGCCGTCGAGGAAGGGGCGGGCTTGGAAGGATCTGGCGGTACCGGATCGTAGCCACCGGGATGCCAGGGGTGGCAGCGGCCTAGGCGACGAGCGGCCAGCCAGCCACCACGCAGGAAGCCATGGGTTTCAATGGCTTCTTGCGCGTAGCAGGAACAGCTGGGGTAGAAACGACAGTGCCTGCCCATCATGGGACTGATGGCGTAGCGGTAAAACTGGATCAGTAACAGGGCCAGTCTACGCATGGGAACTGTCGGCCACTCCCGGAGAATCTGTCGAAGGTTCCGGGCTGGGCCGGTTGCGCAACAGGCGCTTCCAGAGCTTGCCGAACTGCTGGTGCAGCTCTTCATTCTCCAGATCGCCGAGGCCTTTGCGCGCGATCACCACGATATCCAGGCCGGCCAGCTTCTGCTGGTGATGGCGGAAGGATTCACGGAGAAGGCGTTTGAGGCGGTTGCGCTCGACGGCGAGCTTGACGTTCTTCTTGCCGATCACCAGGCCCAGACGGGGGTGATCGAGACCGTTTTCGCGTGCCAGCAGCAGGATGTGCTTGCCGGGAACCTTGGAGGTGGGGGAGTCGAAGACTGCTGTGAATTGCCGGGCTGTCAGAAGACGTTTATCCCGGCTGAAATCTCGACTCACCACCTGTGTCAGACAAATCAGACGGTCAGACGCTTACGGCCCTTGGCGCGACGACGCGACAGAACCTGACGACCGTTCTTGGTGGCCATGCGAGCGCGGAAGCCGTGCACGCGAGCGCGCTTGAGGGTGCTGGGTTGGAAAGTACGTTTCATGATTCGGTACCTGGGTTTGACGACATGAGGTCGCAGTGACCCCGTTTAAAGAGACCGGCGATTCTAGTGAAATCAGGCGGTCAGGTCAATTTCCAACCAGACCCGGATACAAAATCTATAGAAAGGAAGGAAATCTCTTTTTTTAAAGATTGAAGCGATGATTATGTTTATGCAGGCCGATGCCTGTGCATAAGTCGACAGGCGCCTTTGAAAAAGCGGCCCTGGGGAAATGATAACCCTGTCGGGAAGTCGTGGGCCGCTTGTGGGGAGCCGGTTGGAAAGCTGGGTATGGAATGCGGATTTTTCCACAGGGATTTTTTCCACAGAATGATCACCAGGGTCTTCCCCTGCCCCATCAAGCGGTTATCCACAAGGTTCAAGGCGCTATTACCCGACCGCCGGTAAAATCATTAACACCTTGATTTTGCTTGCATCCCGGCGCGCTTAACTGTGGATAAGTTGGTTCGGCGGGGATACAATAGCTGCCTGTTTCGCTTTGCGACTTCTTTTGGGGGATATCC